>NZ_MUYU01000012.1 GCF_002014825.1 Moraxella pluranimalium
TTAGTTGACCACTACATTAAATAAATGATGATTACTAGCACAACATACTATAGCTATCATTTTTTTACACGCTTTAGATAATCAAAATACTGTCTTTCGGATGTCCTATTATCATTACATTCAGAAAGCTCCGTGTAAGTCACACTACCATCCAACTTTGTGGTTTTGACCATTCTTTTATTTTTTTCCGCTTGCAATGCCTGCGCTAGAGATTCATTCTTTTGCTGAATTTTTTTCATCCTTTGCGCTTGGTCATGCAATTTTTTGCTTTGAGTTTTTGCTTGCTTTTGCAAAGCCATCTCGCTATTTCTTAGTCGATTGAATTGCTGTATTTGGCTTTCCATTTGACTATTTTTTTCTACCAATTTGGCATTTTCCTTTTTTAGTCTGGTATTTTCTCTTGTTAACTCTAGATTTTTCTGCTTTTGGTATTTGAAATCATCTTTCTTTTGTTGGATAAAGGCATCCTTTTCACGCTGAATTCTTTTGATTTCTTCTCTAAGATATTTATCTCTTTCTTGAAGACGTTCTTGATATCGTCTTTCCATTGCCTCTATTCGCTCCAAATTTAATTTTTGGGGCGTGGTCATAACATTTAGAACTTCATTCAATAGCTCTTCAGCAACTTCCAAATCTTTTTTCAATCTCGCTTGCCATTTTTTCATTTCTTCCAATGAAACTTTTTCGATATCATTAGACAGGCTCTCGCTCATTTCGCCTAGAGCATCAGTAAGTCTTTCTGCAATATCTTCATAGTATTTCGCCAGAGCCATGCCTTTTCCTCCTATGGTTGAATGCTTAATTAGCCTAAATTATTTAGGGGCTAATGTAGATTAGCACATATAATATACTGCAAAATTGAGAAAATGGTGTGGGATTTAAACCCTATCTACGTCAGCCCCTTTGTTTTTTTTGGCTATTGTTGCCATACCCAAATATTATTATCCAGCTGTCGTGCTTGGGTTTGCTTTTGGATGATTTCTTGTTTTATCGCTTGCTGTATTAATAGATCTTTAGCTGCCTGCTCTTGTTGTTTGGCAGGCATCATAGCAATCTGAAATTCCTTCAAATCCTTAAGCGACACACCAGCAATCAACGCTCCAGCAGACAGCAATTGCAAGCGTGCCTGACCAAAGCTTGAGCGCAGCTGCATTAATACTGTTTCTGCATTGATTATTTTTTCATCAATCACTTGCAAAACCATATTAGTCTGACCGGCAATCACCCGACCTTGATAACGATCAAGCATATCCTGCGAAACAATCCCCACCTTGCCGACACTACCGCGTACCGTTATGATGATATCATTTGCTTTTAAAAACAAAGGCATACACGCATTGAACGCATTATCATTCACTAATACAGGCTTACTGGCTGTATCTATATAGCCATATTCGGGCAAATCGCCACTTTGCACTTCGTATATTGTCGTCTGCCCCTCTTGCTTAAGCTTGGCAATAGCAATTGGACGAATAATCTGCACCAAATTACCTAATCGCATCGTGGCGTGACATGCAAGCGCATCTAGCGCCTGCTTTGTATCATCGCTTATTACATACCGGTCTGGATCAAATACATAGCCTTGCTTTGCAATATCTGCATGAGCGATGGTTGCTTTATTTTTGGATTGGGTATTTGTTAAGATCAATTGCACCAATTGATCGGTTTCAGCCAAGCTAATCTCTCGCCCTTGTTTTTGGATGAACTGACTACCTTTAAGTGTAATAAATTCAACATGATCATAGCTTTGTTTCATATCAAATACCATTAAAACACTATTAATCGACATCCCTTGAACCAATCCATTAGGTAGCGCAATCACTGCCTTTAGATGTTTTTGATTAAGAAGCCATTGACGCATCTCAACTTCGCTTGCCACAGAAGAGGCAATGACACTTACAGATGCCGCAACCACTAACAACCCCTCCACTTGTTGCATGGCGTGCTGAATCAAGTAATGATCATAGTTATTGCTATGAATCTTGAAACGGTCATTGTGTTTTAGCGTTGATGATGGCGCACGACAACTCCACGGGTCTGCAATAAAACCTGCATCAAATTTCTGCAACTTACCATCTTGAACAAATGATGGATTCAATGGCGCATCCGATTGATGATAGTGCACGCCACCCAAGATTAGATCAAGCAACTGTGGTACTGATTCTGAAAACTCGCCCTCAACAAATACTTCTCTTGAACGACCCAGCATAATCGTATGGCGAAGGCGTGATTCAAATGGGATGTACAATGTTTTTGAATTAGACTCCACCAATAATGCATCAATCAATTGATAAACTCTATCATGCAATGCCGAACCAGGATTGTCCTCTCTACCGCCAATCTCTGGCAATAGCTCGCACACCCAGCTAAATTTATTATCAGCGGTGAGCAATCCTTTGGTTTGAAAACCAATTAAATGATCAATAAATTGCCTAAAGCCATCTCGATCTTTTTCTACACTAAGCAGATTACGCCCATGACCACAAAATGCCTGCGGGTGATTTGTTTCAGCCTTGTCGATAGCCTGATCAAGATTTTCTGCTACCTGCATAGGATAAGTAGCAACCAACGCGAGCGCCTTTAAAGCAATCTCCTGTATATCCCGTACATTAAGCTGATCACGCCATTGCGCCTTTAGCGTGATGATTGGCTGTTTGCTCATACTCATGTTTGTCATATCAAAATCTCCAATAGATTAAAAAAGTTGAACATTGAACAATGGAATGCTAGATTCCACTCCATGATTTGATGTTGATAATTCTACACTAATAAAAAAGTACTGTCCACTATTTTTTTATTAAAATATACGTTTTTTTATGGAATTAAAGATTTTTTTTGGAAGTAAGCATTCAATAGTTAACCACCCAATCAACGACATCACATCCGTTAATACTTGTAATAACCAACTGATTTTTATAATAATTCATCATGTTAGTACCCACTTGACACACCCCCACCCACTACAATCCCTAACAGACGCGCAAACTTATCTTGTGGTACAATAAATTCTTTGAAAAATCCTATCTTTTTGACACCATGATGAATCAATTAAGCGACTGGGTGCTACTGACAATGGATAAGCTTGGCTTATTTGGCGTAGCGCTGATGATGTTTTTGGAAAATGTGTTTCCGCCGATACCGTCTGAGCTGATTATGCCAGCAGCAGGGTTTGCGGCGGCGATGGGTCGCATGGAGCTGTTTTTGGTGATTATCGCAGGGACGATAGGCTCGGTGCTTGGGGCGTTGCCACTATACTATCTGGGCACGGTCTTTGATGAACAGCGACTATACACATTGACCGAAAAATACGGTAAATATCTACTGCTAAAGCCTGATGACATCATCAATGCCCAAGCTTGGTTTGCCAAATATGGCAAATCGGTGATATTCTTTGGGCGGATGATACCTGCCATTCGCTCGCTGATTTCCATTCCTGCTGGGATGGCTCGGATGCCGATGTTGCCATTTTTGACTTTGACCGCATTGGGCTCGGCGATTTGGACGACGATTTTGGCGTATGCAGGCTTTGTGCTTGGTGTCAATTACCAAGAAGTCGCTGATTTTATCGCACCGATTAGTAGCGCTGTTGGCTGGACGGTAGGTGTGATTGTGCTGTTTGTGGTATTAATCCGATTAAAAAGTTTTTTGAGAAAATAAATGAACCAAGCCACCCAACTTCCCCACACACCCCGCCCAAAGATTGTCTTTTTTGACATCGATGACACCTTATACATCAAAGACACCAACCATGTGCCATCATCTGTCGCCCCTGCCCTAAAAGCACTCAAGGCCACAGGCACACTCATCGCCATCGCATCAGGTCGCAGTCTAGGGGTGATACCGCCTGTGGTGCAAGCACTGATTGCCGATGTCGGCATTGAGCTACTACTGACCATCAATGGCGGGTATAATCTGTGGCAAGGCAAGCCTTTTCTTGATTTCCCCTTAGCCACGGACAAGGTGCGTACCATCATTCAGACGCTCGATGCGGACGGTATCGGGCACGCCTGCATGACGCATGACACCATCTATGCGATGCGTGATACGCCAAATCTACGCACAGCATTGGCATCACTACACATTCCTTATCAGTTTGTGTCGCATGATGATTTTGATGACACCCAAGCGGTGTATCAGATTTTGGCGTTTTATGCTGATGGCGAATACACGCCTGCACTGCCACCACAGACCAAGACGGTACGCTGGCATCAGGTTGCTGTCGATGTGCTTGATAGTGAGGGTTCAAAGGCTCGTGCCATTGCGCAAGTGCTTGATAAGCTTGGTATCGATACCAAAGATGCCTGTGCATTTGGTGATGGGCTCAATGATGTTGAGATGCACAAGCTGGTCGGCACGGCGATTGCGATGGGCAATGCCCATGATGAGCTCAAACGCCATGCCGATATCGTCTGCCTACGCCATGATGAAGATGGTATTGCCAAGATTTTGGGCAAGCTTGGCTGGATTGATGCTATTTTATAAATAAGCTTATTAAGAGCATTGTAAAAATTAGCATCTGCCATTAGTCTTGTTTGAATGAATGCTTAAGAAATTTGCCACAAAATTTGACAATATCATCACGCCCAATTTGCTATCATCACCCACAATTCAAGCGCCTTCTAAGCCACTTTCCAAGCCATCTTTAGCTATGCCAAAATCCATCATCCTACTACTAAGTATCCTTGCCCTGACAGGCTGTGCGACCACGCCGTATTATCCCATTGACCGCACGACTTATCATGCCATCGGACAATCTGAACGCATCGAATACATTATCCTACACTATACCGCCGAAGATTATGATGGCTCGGTCAATGTCCTAACCCAAGGGCAGGTCAGTAGCCACTATCTCATCCCTGATGGCGATGATGATAAGATTTATCAACTGGTGGCTGATGATAAGCGAGCATGGCACGCAGGTGTCAGTAGCTTTGGTGGCAAATCATCACTCAATGACATCTCGCTAGGTATCGAAATCGTCAGCGATGGCATCACGGGCAAATATACAGGCTATCGCCCTTATGATGGCTATGTCGATTATACACCCAAGCAAATCGCCCAAACCGCCCAATTGCTCAAAGAACTCAGCGCCAAATACGCCATTGACCCCACACGCATTCTTGGGCATTCTGACATCGCCCCAAACCGCAAAATCGACCCTGGCGCCAAATTCCCTTGGGAATATCTATATCGCCATCACGGTATCGGCGCATGGTATGATGAAACGGATAAGCAGGCGTTTTTGGCGATGATGGATGGCGAGACGGATTTTAATCAGCCTGAGATGATTACACAAATCAAATCGGCACTGCGTCGTTATGGCTACACCGTCAATGACACCGCTGAATGGGATAGACCGAGCCAAAATGTCATCTATGCCTTTCAGCTACACTTTCGCCCAAAACAGCCCACAGGCGTGATGGATGCTGAGACTTGGGCAATTTTACAAGCCTTGAACAAAAAATATCGCCCAAGCTGACTTGAGCGATATTAATCATATTAATCATATCAATCACTTAGCTACGCTGATGAATCAGCGCCAACGCATGATCAAGTAGCCCAAAGATGGTGCGGTGCTTATCGCTGTCATCATCAAGCGTTGGGTTAAACTCGGTGATTTCAAACAATTTGACATTATCCAACATCAACACACGATCAAAAATCCGTCTGACTTCATCAGCTTGATAGCCATCAGGCTCAGGCGTACCTGTGGCAGGAATCAGCGTATCATCGAGTGCATCAACATCAAAGCTGACATAAACCGCATCCAATTCTGCAAGCTTGTCAATCATCGCATCCAATATCGTATCCAGTGATTGACGATCACCGCCGGCAATCGGTGTGCCTTTGGCAGAATAAGCAAACATCTGATGCGTTTTAATTAAATGCACTTCAGGCGGCTCAAAGCTACGCAATCCCAAAAAGAACACATCGCTTGGTAAGATACCACCATGGCTTGAGAGTGATTTAAGCTTATGCCAATAATCTGTCGCTGTTTCATCAAGCGTGTTGATTTGGCAATCGGCGTTATCAAGTCTCAATGCTGTCGCTAGTGGCATCCCGTGCATATTGCCCGATGGCGTGGTCAATGCCGAATGTAAATCAGCGTGCGCATCAATCCACACCACACCGACACGCTGATCACGATGATGATTCATAAACGCTGCCAAATTGCCAATGGCATTGGAATGATCACCACTGATGATGATGGGAAAAGATTGACCATCCATCTGCTGTAGGCACTCGCCCACTTGCGGCACGAGTGTCTCTTTAAAAAACGGCAACAGATTTTCGATATATTTCGCCGATGGATGAGCAGGCGCAAGCTTATCATGCTTGGCATAAATCTTGTGTACAGGCGCACTCGGATAATGCGTCTCGCAATGCTCGGATAACATCGCCACGCCATGCGTCGTGCCGTGCTTGCCTGCGCCAATGTCAGAATAAATTTCAATAAACTCAATCGTCATGCAAAGTATCCCTATTTGTCCGCTCGATGGGTGAGTTGAATAGACAAGCTAGTATAGCACCGAACGCCATCACGATTTGCAAAAAATCCCAATGGCTTATTCAGTGTTTGTCATAAATTTGCATGATAAGTATGTCGATATCGCATCACATTGCCATACTTCATGTGATATACGCATTAAGCGGTATAATTGGTTGGATCTTTGGTGTCACAAGGGGTGGTAACTTCGGCAAAAAACGCCGCCTGCACCGATGCTTTGGCGTGTGCCCAATACGCAAACTGCTGACAAGTCGTCTCAAGATCGCCAAGCCATGTAGGGATATTGCCTTTCATCCGCCCAAAACGCTGATGCGGTAGCGTCTGCATCTGCTTGGCGGTCTCGATGGCAAGTAGCGCACCCGCTCGATCATTGCACACGAGCGCCATATCACAGCCAGCATCAATCGCTGCTCGCACTCGAGCATCCACCCCGCCTGCGACATGCGCGGCTTTCATGTTAAGATCATCCGAAAATAGCACACCATCAAAGCCAAGCTTCTCACGGATAATCTCATGAATCCACACGCTTGAGAACCCCGCAGGCTTATCATCCACTTGACTAAAAATCACGTGCGCCGGCATCAAAGCATCAAGTTTATCCAATGTTTTGACAAAGGTTTGGGTATCAAAATTAAAAATCTCATCAAAGCTACGCTCATCAATGGCATCCGCCACATGAGAATCAGGCGCAATCGAGCCATGACCCGGGAAATGCTTGCCCGTCGTCGCCATGCCAGCGTCTTTCATCCCATCCATAAAGCGTGCTGACAGTGCCACGATCGCATCAGGCTTGGCATGAAACGCACGATCACCAATCACTAGGCTGACACCATTAATATCAAGTACAGGCGCAAAGCTAAAATCCACACCCACCGCCAGCACTTCTGCCGCCATCAGATAGCCACAGTCATAGGCAAGCTGACACGCCTTATCAGCATCGACATCATATAGCTCGCCCAGTCGCCCCATCGCAGGCAATGGCGAAAAGCCTGTGCGAAACCGTGCCACACGGCCGCCTTCTTGGTCCACCGCAATCAGCACATCAGGATTGGCGGCACGCATCGCATCGGTCAAGGCACGCACCTGCTCGGGGCTTTCGACATTGCGTGCAAATAAAATCATCCCGCCCACTTCAGGATTGGCAAGTAATGCCACATCGCTGTCATCGAGCACCTTGCCTGCCACATCCGCCATGATAATGCCTGTCGCCATAGTTTTCGCCTTATTCAAGTGATTTTGTTAGATAAATGGCTTATTATGCCATGAATTGCCAAGATTTTTTAGTGCTGATTTGTTGCCAAACTATCCGTGATGGCGATTTTGCCACTACTTATACTTATCTTGCATCTAGCTTTAGCTGATGACTGATGACACTTTGGCTTGTCATCATGCTTTGCTTAATTCTTGCAAAAATCACCAAAACTTGCCCAAGTGTAACCCACCACCCAATTCCATCTACAAAAACTCTCATGAATGCAAAAAATATTTGGGAAAATTGTGCTAATATAGGCAGACCCATTGATAACAATAGTTAGGATAATCTTATGTCAAAACGCCAATATTTGCTTTCAGGCATCGCCACTGCGGTTGCAGGCGTTATTTTTGCCCAAAGTTATGTGACGGTTGCCAGTGCTGCCGACCAAGCCGCCTTTGAGCCGACACCGGCTCAGCGTATCACCGCGCGCCAAGTTGCCCTACTGCTCGACCGTGCGCACTATGTCGATGCTCGCATGGATGCGCAGATGAGCCAGAAGATTTTGGCAATGTATTTTGATAAGCTTGACCCAAATCGTACGCTATTTTTGCAGTCCGACATTGACGAATTTACCGCCAAATATGGCAATAACTACGCTCAGCGTCTGTTGCGTGGCGATTTGAGCGCAGGCATTGAGATTTTTGAGCGTTATCGCACCCGCTCAAACGAGTATTATGACGTTGCCAAAACCTATTTGGCAGGCGATGTCAATTTATATACCGATAAGACCATTGTCATCGACCGTGAAGATGCGCCACGCTTTGGTAGCAAAGAAGAACAGGTGGCGTATTGGCAAAATCAAACCGCTTATTCGTTGATTGGTATCACGCTCAACCAAGAAGATGACAAAGCAAAAGACCAAGCATATCTAAACAATCCTGAATTGTCTCGTGGTCAAGATTTGGTCAAGGCAGAATCTCGCACCCCAACAGAAATCTTGCTCAACCGCCTAAACCGACAACAAGAACAGTTAGCTCGTCTAAAAAATGATGAAATCATGGAATATATCCTAGACGCAGCAACGACCACCTACGACCCGCACAGTAACTACTTTGCTCCTGTGCAGGCTCAAGATATGCAAATCCAAAGCAGTTTGCAACTTGAAGGCATTGGTGTATCCATCCGCCCCGACCGCAAAAATCCTGACTATATCCGCATTACAAGCCTAGTCGATGGCGGCCCTGCTGCCAAATCAGGACAAGTGCGTGCCAATGATTTGATTATCGGTGTCGCCCAAGATGGTGAGCCGATGGTTGATACAGTCGGCTATACCACTCGTGAAATCGTGGCGCTGATTCGTGGTAAACGTGGCACAAACGTCACCATCAAGGTCAAACAGCCCAACACCCCAGATTCACAAGCTCGCACCGTCACGCTCACTCGTGATGTCATCCAACAAGAAGAATCCGGCGTACAGCACCGAGTGATTGAGATGCCCTATGAAGGTAGCACCAAGCGTGTGGGCGTGCTTGAGATTCCCTCTTTTTATCTGAATTTCCAAGCTCGCCGTGCGGGGCTTAGCGATGAAGAATACCGCAGTGTCAGCAAAGACACCGAAAAAGCCCTAAAAGATTTGGTCGCTCAAGGCATCGATGGCTTGGTGGTGGACTTGCGTAACAACCCGGGTGGCTCGCTCGATGAAGTGGCAAAAATGCTTGGCCTATTTATCAAAGAAGGCCCTGTGGTACAAATTCAGGACAATCAAGGCAAAGTGCGCATCTATCGAGATAGCGACGGCGGTAAGCAGCTGTACAATGGCGATATGTCGGTGCTGATTAATCTTGGCTCAGCATCTGCCAGTGAGATTTTTGCTGCTGCCATCCAAGATTATGGACTTGGGCTGGTCGTTGGCAACACGACCACAGGCAAAGGCTCAGCCCAAGCACAGCGTGATGATGTGGCGCTTGGCTCAATGACCATCACCCAAAACAAATTCTACCGTGTCAATGGTGGCAGTACGCAGAACAAAGGCGTCGTCCCTGATGTCGAGCTTGTCAACATCTATCAAGGCATGGAATTTGGCGAACGTGAATATAAGAATCCACTGCCTTGGGATACCATCGACTCAACCAATTACACAGCGGCGGGCAAATATTCGCAGTCGCTGATTGACACACTTCAAGCGCAGTCAAAGGCTCGCCAAGCTACTGACCCGCAGTTTGTCTATCTTGGTAAGCTAAACGAAATCCGCGCCCTAGATGATGACAAAAAGCCTGCCGACATCAATCTTGATAAGCGTCGCACCCAAGCAAAGCTGATTGAGAATGAAACTTTGGCGGCCGAAAATGCTCGTCGTCAAGCCACTGGCGAAGCGCCTTATACTGATTGGTCCACTTATCAAGCCCATCTTGATGCTATCAGTGAAGAGCGTGGCGCAATGAAAGAAAATGAACGCCCCAAGCTACCTGAGAGCGAAGCCTATGTGCTTGAAACCGCTCGCTTGATGTTTGATGCCAAAAAAGCACAATAGCACAGCACCGATAGCAGACAACAAAGCCACGATATTTATGCATATCGTGGCATTTGTTTATTGTCGTGCTTGTTATCGTATTTGATATCAGCAGTTTTAACAGCGGGCAATCAGCGCATGGTTACAAACTCTTCTGCGCCAGTTGGATGGATGGCAACGGTATTATCAAAATCCGCTTTGGTTGCGCCCATCTTGATTGCCACGCCAAAGCCCTGAATCATCTCATCGACACCAAAGCCAATGCCGTGTAATCCGATGATTTTCTCATCATCACCAAGACAAACTAGCTTCATACGGCAAGGCTCACGATGTGCTGTGATGGCACTATACATCGGCGTGAAGTTTGAGCGATAGACCTTGATGGCATCATCGCTATATTTTGCCCGAGCGTCCGCTTCACTCATACCAATCGTACCAATCGGCGGATGGCTAAACATCACTGTCGGTACGAGCGAATAATCCAGTTTTTCGTTCGGTTTATTATTAAACAGTCGCTCAGACAGACGGCGACCCGCCGCAACCGCCACAGGGGTCAGCTCGATACCGCCTGCAATAATATCGCCCACCGCATAGATACCATCGACGGATGTGTTTTGGTATTCATCGACGATGATTTGCCCACGCTCATTCATCGCCACGCCAACTTCTGCAAGCCCGATACCATCGGTGGCAGGCGTACGCCCAATCGCCCAAATCACGCAGTCCACCACAAGATTTGCCCCATCTACCATCGTGATGGTGATGCTACCGTCATCGTTTTTGGTTAGTGATTGTGGATTGGCTTGAGTATGTAGCTCGATGCCGTCTTTTGTCATCACATCGACCAGTACATCGACGATATCAGCATCAAATTTACGCAGCGGCTTATCGCCACGCACCACCAAATGCGTCTTTGCCCCAAGACTATTGACCACGCCTGCCATCTCTACAGCGATATAGCCTGCACCGACGATGGCGATACGCTCTGGCAGTTCAGTTAATTCAAAAAATCCATCCGAATCAATACCAAGCTCAGCGCCTATGATGTCAGGACGGCTTGGGCGACCACCTGTCGCAATCAAGATATGCTCAGCTGTGATACGCTCGCCGCCGACTTCGATGGTATGTTTGTCAATCAGCTTGGCAAAGCCTGTGATGACATCCACCGAATTTTTGGCAAAGACATTTTGATAAGACTGATGAATACGCCCGATATACGCTTGGCGATTGGCAATCAAGGTTTGAAAATCAAAGCGATTCACCGTCACATCAAAGCCATAATCAGGTGCGTATTTATGAATCGCATCAGCAATATGCGCCCCATACCACATCACTTTTTTTGGGACACAGCCGACATTGACGCAGGTGCCGCCGATGTGCTTGGCTTCGATAATGGCGCATTTTTTGCCATAGCTAGCTGCACGGTTGATGGATGCGATACCGCCACTACCGCCACCGATGGCGATATAGTCATAATGCTTGGTCATAGTTTACTCTTATTAATCTGCTAATTTAAGTACGTATAATTGATAAAAATGCGGTAGTCGCTGAACGACGTGCACTTTTTGTTGATAGGTGTTGACATAATGGTCCACCGCTGGCTTGACCAGTAGATAGTGGTTGTGGTTTGGCGCTGAATCAGGCGACCACAGATAATCATCAAAGCCAATCACGCCATCGACTTTGACCAAGCGATGCGCCAACAATGCATCAAATAGCACATCTGGCGCTTCGTGCGAACCATCGACATAAATAAAATCAAATTGCCCAGCGCCACCTTCGGCAAGCAATTTAATCATCGCAGTATGCGAATCTGATTTGATTTTGGTCACTTTGACCGTTGGAAAACGACTCACTTGTAGCTGTACATTGTGCATATAAGCAGCTTCAGCGGCACTCATGTCAATTTGGCTGTGCTCTTGACCACCTTGCCAAGTGTCAACGCTGACAATCTCCACCCCTTCTTGGTGAAAGCTTGCGCATTTTTCAATAAAATAGCACGTCGAACGCCCTTCAAATGCGCCAATCTCAAGCACTTTTTTGGGCTTAATATCGTTAAACACATAATCCAAATTGCTTTGGATATAGCTAAACCAATCTTTGGTAAAGTGAAATTCAGGCGTAGGCGTTGCCACTTGTGGCTCAGCAGTTGGCTTGTTTTTTGTGGTTTTGGCTGTCGATGATTTGGATTTTGTTTGTTTTGCCATGATTGATACTCAAATGATTCAGTGTTTTGTCTTACATGACCAAATGCACGCACTGATACACGCTTGCACTGCTACCGATGGATGACAAGTGCTGCAGTGTCAAAGTACGCCTATTGATGATAAATGTTATAGACCAATTTTTTCATTGTAGCATAAAAGCCCGCCGCTATTGTTGTATTTTATTGAAATCAAAATCCATGCACACGCCCAAGTACATCCAAAACAAAAAACCGCCAGCCCAAGCTGACGGTCTTGTTCGCATGATGAATTAGAATAACACACGCACACGGATGGTCTCAGGAACGACACGCAGACGCTCCATCGCTTTGGCTGAATCATTGTCATCAACATCCATCACTAGATAACCGACATCGCCTTTGGTCATCAATGACTGTGCAGCAATGTTGATGCCCGCATCAGCAAAGGATGCGTTGATTTGTGATAGTACGCCCGGGACATTGCGGTGGATGTGCAATAGACGGTGCGTGCCATCGGTGAATGGGATAGAGACATTCGGGAAATTGACCGCGCTGGTGGTGTCGCCTTGGTCAGAATAGCGGACGAATTTCTCACCCACTTCAAGACCAATGTTCGCCTGCGCTTCTTGGGTTGAGCCACCGACATGCGGGGTCAAGATGACATTGTCAAAGGCACGCAGTGGTGATTCGAACTCTTCATCCGCTGATTTTGGCTCTTTTGGGAACACATCAATGGCAGCGCCTAGGATTTTTTTGCTTTCTAGTGCCGCAGCCAACGCATCAATATCCACACAGCCACCACGAGCGGCATTGATAAAGAATGCACCATCTTTCATCTGGGCAAATTCTTTGGCGGTCATCATATTGCGAGTGCTTGGCAAGTCAGGTACGTGTAGTGTCACGACATCTGCCTTGGCAAGTAGCTCTTCTAGGCTACCGACTTGCACGGCATTACCCAGTGGCAATTTGGTCACCGCATCATGATAGATGACTTTCATGCCAAGACTTTCGGCAAGCACAGACAGCTGTGAGCCGATTGAGCCATAGCCGACGATACCCATCACTTTGCCACGCACTTCATAGCTGTCTTTGGCTGATTTGTTCCAGCCGCCACGATGTACGACGGCATTTTTTTCAGGGACGCCACGCATCAGCATGATGGTCTCAGCCAGCACCAATTCAGCCACAGAGCGAGTGTTTGAATATGGCGCATTAAAGACAGGGATGCCCAGCTCAAGCGCTGCTTCTAGATCCACTTGGTTCGTGCCAATGCAGAAACAGCCGATGGCAATTAGCTTTTCGGCACTTTCAAGCACTTTGCGAGTCAGCTGTGTGCGTGAGCGAATACCGATAAAGTGTGCATCTTTGATCTTTTCAATCAATTCAGCTTCATCCAGTGCTGATTTGATGTATTCGATATTGGTATAGCCGGCATCATTCAGCACTTTTAGGGCGTTGTCATGTACGCCTTCTAATAGCAGAAAACGAATCTTGTCTTTGTGTAGAGATAAGGTCATGTCGGATTCCTTTGGCGGGTGAAATTCAATGTACTGTTATACACTTATTAATAAATATTTGCAAGATTGGACAAGTAATTAGTTTATAAAATCTTGGAATAACGCACCCAACTCACAAAATTCACAGGATAAAAAACACAAAAGCCCATCACTACTGACAGGCTTTTGGTATTACTGGGCCATTATTCTTGGCTACCCAATTCGTCGGCGAAGGCTTTGGCAAAGCTATCTTCGACACTTAGGTCAGCGGCAGGCTCACTGCTTGCAGTCAAATCAGCCAACAACTCTTCAACTGGCAACGCTTCTTTGATTGCTTTTTCAGCTTTGCGTTGGCGGTTTTGGTGATAAGCCAAACCAGTACCAGCTGGGATTAGGCGACCAACCACGACGTTCTCTTTTAGACCGCTTAGGTCATCGACTTTACCCATCACCGCAGCCGCTGTCAAGACACGGGTAGTCTCTTGGAACGATGCTGCCGAGATGAAGCTTTCAGTTGCAAGGCTTGCCTTAGTGATACCAAGTAGCTGACGCTCGTACTGTACTGGGAATTTGTTGTTCGCAATCAGTTCAGCATTGAGTGCGCGAATCTTCGAGTATTCCGCTTGGTCGCCTTTGAAGTAGCTTGAATCGCCACCGTCGATGATCTCAACTTTACGCAACATCTGACGTACGATGACTTCGATGTGCTTATCGTTGATCTTAACACCTTGTAAGCGATAAACTTCTTGGACTTCATTGACAATGTAGTTTGCCAATGCAGTTTCGCCTTTGAGACGCAGGATGTCGTGTGGGTTTTGCGGACCGTCAGAGATGATTTCACCACGCTCCACCGTTTCGCCTTCAAACACGTTGATTTGACGCCATTTTGGAATCAACTCTTCATGCACATCGCCATCTTCATTGGTGATGATAAAGCGGTTTTTGCCTTTGGTTTCTTTACCAAAGCTCACCACACCACTCATCTCAGCCATGATTGCATGGTCTTTTGGACGGCGTGCTTCGAATAGGTCAGCAACTCGTGGCAGACCACCGGTAATATCTTTAGTACCTGATGTAGCTTGTGGAACACGGCCTAGCACCGAACCTGCGGTCACGTGCTCACCTTCGGCAACACGGATGATGGTGTCGTTTGGTAGGAAGTACACAACTTCTTTGCCATCATCAGTATCAAGGATAATCGCAGGACGCAAGTCTTTGGCGATGCTCGGGCGGTCTTTGCTTGCCAAGATTTCAAACGAGCTGACACCCGTCATTTCATCAACCTTGACAGTCGCAGTCATACCATCGGTGATGTCGCTAAAGCGTGCTGTACCCGCAAATTCTGTGATAATCGGATGGGTATGTGGATCCCACTTGGCAATCACTTGACCTGCTTCTACTGCATCGCCATCACGCACTAGTACGCTTGAGCCATAAGGCACTTTATAACGCTCACGCTCACGGCCTTGGGCATCTGCCACACCGATTTCAGCTGAACGAGAGACGATAACTAGATGACCATCGACGTGCTCTACAGTCTTCATGTTGTGGAAACGAACTGTACCGGTATTACCAACCGAGACGCTGTTGTCCACAGATGCTGCCGATGCCGCACCACCCACGTGGAAGGTACGCATGGTCAGCTGAGTACCCGGTTCACCGATTGATTGTGCTGCCATAACGCCCACAGATTCACCGATATTCACCAAGTGACCACGAGCTAGGTCACGGCCATAACACTTAGCACACACGCCTTGGCCGGCTTCACAGGTAATGACCGAGCGTACATAAACTTCGTCAATCGCATTGGCATCAAGCTGCTCAACCAAACGCTCATCAATCAGCGTGCCCGCTGCAACAACGACTTCACCATCAGCATTCACGACATCTTTGGCGGCGACACGACCAAGTACACGATCGCCTAGGCGTTCAACGATTTCACCACCGTCAATCACTGGTGTCATGCGTTGACCTGCTTCTGTACCACAGTCATCTTGGGTAATCACAAGGTCTTGTGCCACATCGACCAGACGACGGGTCAAGTAACCTGAGTTTGCCGTTTTCAATGCGGTATCAGCAAGACCTTTGCGCGCACCGTGCGTTGAAATAAAGTACTGCAAAACGGTCAAGCCTTCACGGAAGTTCGCCTTAATTGGCGTCTCAATGATCGAGCCGTCTGGTTTTGCCATCAGACCACGCATACCGGCAAGCTGACGAATCTGTGTCGCACTACCACGAGCACCAGAGTCTGCCATCATGTAGATTGAGTTGAACGATTTTTGGCGTTCGGTCTCGCCATCACGGTTCACAACTTCATCAGTTGATAGGTTTTCCATCATCGCATTGGCGATTTTGTCCGATGTACGAGCCCAAATATCAACAACTTTGTTGTATCGCTCACCCGCAGTCACGAAGCCTTGCTCAAATTGATGCTCGATATCACGCACTTCAGCATCTGCCGCATCGACGATTTCTTTTTTGGTTGGTGGAATGACCATATCTTCCATACCAATCGAGATACCCGATAGCGTCGCTTGTGCAAAACCTAGATACATCAAGTGGTCAGCAAATAGTACTGATTCTTTGACGCCCAGTTTGCGATAGCATGAGTTTAGTAGTTTTGAGATGTTTTTCTTGGTCATCTCGGTATTACATTCGCTAAACGCCATACCTTCAGGCATGATGTTCCAAATCAATAGACGACCAGCGACAGTTTCTTTGATTTCAGTACGGCTGGTTTTTTCGCCAGTTTTTTCGTCCAAAATAGTTTCTGCCACACGCACTTTGATTTTGGCATTGACTGACAAATCATCAGAACCAATCGCACGCAACGCTTCGTTCACGGTACTAAATACCATGCCTTCGCCTTTGGCATTGACACACGCACGACTGATGTAGTACAGACCCAAAACAACGTCTTGAGAAGGTACGATAATCGGCTCACCGTTTGCAGGCGATAGGATGTTGTTGGTTGACATCATCAATGCACGAGCTTCTAGCTGTGCTTCTAGTGTCAATGGTACGTGTACCGCCATTTGGTCACCGTCAAAGTCGGCGTTGAATGCCGCACAGACCAGTGGGTGTAGCTGAATGGCTTTACCTTCAATCAGTACAGGCTCGAACGCTTGCAGACCCAGACGGTGCAGTGTCGGCGCACGGTTTAGCAGTACTGGATGTTCACGAATCACCATCGCCAGCATATCCCAAACGGCAGGCTCTTCACGCTCTACCATCTTCTTAGCAGCTTTGATGGTGCTTGCGATGTTGTTTTGTAGCAATTTTGCATAAGTAAATGGCTTGAATAGCTCAAGTGCCATTTTCTTTGGCAGACCACATTGATGTAGGCGCAGTGTCGGGCCAACAACGATGACCGAACGACCTGAATAGTCCACACGCTTACCTAGTAGGTTTTGACGGAAACGACCTTGCTTACCTTTGATCATATCAGCCAAAGATTTCAATGGACGCTTGTTGCTACCTGTGATGGCACGACCACGACGACCGTTGTCTAGTAGCGCATCCACCGCTTCTTGTAGCATACGCTTTTCGTTACGCACGATGATGTCAGGGGCATTTAGCTCCAATAGACGCTTCAAGCGGTTGTTACGGTTGATGACACGACGATATAGATCGTTCAAGTCAGAAGTCGCAAAACGACCACCTTCAAGCGGTACTAGCGGGCGCAAATCTGGTGGCAATACAGGCAATACCGTCATCACCATCCACTCAGGCTTGTTGCCTGAATCGCGGAATGACTCAAGTAGCTGTAGGCGTTTTGCCATTTTTTTCAGCTTGGTTTCAGAACCTGTTTGCGGAATGGCTTGGCGTAGCTCGTCAATCTCGCCATCGACATCGATGTCTTTGAGCAAGTCTTGAACCGCTTCAGCACCCATTTTGGCAACAAATTCATCACCATACTGCTCAAGCGCATTGAAGTATTCTTCATCATCAAGCAGTTGATATTTTTCAAGGCTAGTCATGCCTGGATCGGTAACGATGTAGCTTTCGAAATACAGCACACGCTCGATATCACGCAGCGTGATGTCAAGCAATAGACCGATACGGCTTGGCAGTGATTTTAAGAACCAAATATGCGCAACAGGGCTTGCCAATTCGATATGACCCATGCGCTCACGGCGAACTTTGGCAGCGGTAACTTCAACACCACATTTTTCGCAGATGATGCCTTGGAATTTACGGCGCTTATATTTACCACACAAGCACTCAAAATCCTTGACAGGGCCAAAGATTTTGGCACAGAACAAGCCATCACGCTCAGGCTTAAAGGTACGATAGTTGATCGTTTCTGGCTTTTTAACTTCACCGTGTGACCAAGATTTGATCGCTTCAGGTGACGCAAGTGAGATTTGAATGCTGTCAAATTCTCTTGCACCACTATCAGCAGGGCCTTTCATGATATCTAATAAATCTTTCAAAAGGTTTCTCCGTTGTATTCGTCGTAATTCTGACACCTAGCCACCATGTGCGATGGCTAGGCAAATTTTGGTCTTGGCTGACTTATTTCTTTTCTTTTAAGTCAATGTTAATACCCAGCGAGCGAATCTCTTTGGTCAAGACATTGAACGACTCTGGCATACCTGGGTTCATGTATTGTTCACCATCAACGATGTTCTTATACATACGGGTACGGCCTTCGACATCGTCCGACTTGACTGTCAGCATCTCTTGAAGTGTATAAGTTGCGCCATACGCTTCTAGTGCCCAGACTTCCATCTCACCGAAACGCTGACCACCGAACTGCGCTTTACCACCAAGTGGCTGCTGGGTGACTAGCGAGTACGAGCCAGTTGAACGCGCGTGCATCTTGTCATCAACCAAGTGGTTCAGCTTAAGCATATACATATAGCCAACAGTCACAGGACGGTCAAATTTCTTACCAGTACGGCCATCGTACAAGGTTTGCTGACCTGTGGTCGATAGACCTGCTAGGCTTAGTAGCTCCTTGATTTGCGTTTCTTTAGCACCATCAAAGACCGCAGTACCCATTGGTACGCCTGCACGCAAGTTTTGAGCCAATGCCAGCAAATCTTCATCAGACAAGCTGTCTAGATCAACTTGCTCACCGCCAACTTTGTTATAGATCTTATCCAAGAAATCACGCAGCTCAGCGATGCTTGCTTGGGCACGTAGCATACCATCAATCTTATCGCCCAAGCCTTTTGCCGCCATACCTAGATGCGTCTCAAGTACCTGACCGATATTCATACGCGATGGTACGCCCAGTGGGTTTAGTACGATATCAACCGGCTTGCCGTTTTCGTCATAAGGCATATCCTCTACAGGCATGATGCGCGAGACAACACCCTTGTTACCATGACGACCAGCCATCTTATCACCAGGCTGAATGCGACGTTTCACCGCCAAATATACCTTAACGATTTTTTGGACACCGTGTGCCAAATCATCGCCTTGGGTTAATTTGCGTTTTTTCTCAGCAAATTTGTTGTCGATGTCTTTTTGCTTATCGCTTAGGAATTCAGCGATTTGACCTAGACGCTCTGATACTTCTTCTTCTGCAGGCTGAATGTCAAGCAAAGTTTCTAGTGGTAGGTTCTCGATATCAGCAAGTGACAATACAGTACCTGCCTTAAAGCCTGCACCACCTGAGACTTTTTTGCCGTCAAGTAGGCTTAGGATACGACCTTTTGCCGCCGCTTCAAAAATCACCAACTCTTCTTTTAAGTCTTTGCGGTAATTATCCAGCATCGCTTTTTCGATAGACTTAGCACGGCTGTCTTTTTCTAGACCATCACGGGTGAAGACTTGTACATCGATGACGGTACCCTTGGTTGATGATGGTACACGCAGTGATGTATCTTTGACATCAGCCGCTTTTTCACCGAAGATTGCACGAAGCAGCTTTTCTTCTGGTGTCAATTGGCTTTCACCTTTTGGTGTAACTTTACCCACCAAGATATCGCCTGCATCCACTTCAGCACCGATATACACGATACCCGCTTCGTCAAGGTTGGCAAGTGCTGCTTCACCGACGTTTGGAATATCACCAGTGATTTCTTCAGGGCCAAGCTTGGTATCACGAGCCACACAGGTCAGCTCTTGGATGTGGATGGTGGTAAAGCGGTCTTCTTGAACCACACGCTCAGATAGCAAGATGGAGTCTTCGAAGTTATAACCGTTCCATGGCATAAACGCCACACGCATATTCTGACCCAAAGCCAGTTCACCAAGGTCAGTCGATGGGCCATCAGCAAGGATGTCGCCACGAGCGATTTGATCGCCTTCATTGACGATAACACGCTGGTTGATACAGGTGTTTTGGTTTGAACGGGTGTATTTGATCAGGTTATAGATATCAATACCTGCTTCACCGGCGGTCATCTCGCTTTCATTAACACGCACGATGATACGGCTGGCATCAACTTCTTCAATCACACCGCCACGCTTAGCAACCACACACACGCCTGAGTCACGAGCAACATGGCGTTCCATACCAGTACCAACCAATGGTTTGTCTGAACGCAAAGTTGGTACAGCCTGACGCTGCATGTTCGAACCCATCAATGCACGGTTCGCGTCGTCATGCTCTAGGAATGGAATCAAGCTTGCTGCCACTGAGACAACTTGGCGTGGCGAAACATCCATATGCGTCACTTTATCCGCACTCATACGCACCGATTCACCTTGATAGCGCACCATGACCATCTCTTCGGTCAGCTCGCCGTTTTCGTTCATTGGAGAATCAGCCTGTGCAATCACCATGCCAACTTCTTCGATGGCTGAAACATAGTCAATCTCATCAGTCACACGACCATCGATGACACGACGATAAGGTGTCTCAAGGAAACCAAAGTTATTGGTCTTAGCAAATACCGCCAATGAGTTGATCAGACCAATGTTTGGACCTTCAGGTGTTTCGATCGGACATACACGACCATAATGCGTGGTATGTACGTCACGCACTTCAAAGCCTGCGCGCTCACGAGTCAAACCGCCTGGGCCAAGCGCTGATACACGGCGCTTATGGGTAATCTCAGACAGTGGGTTGTTTTGGTCCATGAACTGAGACAGCTGGCTTGAGCCAAAGAATTCCTTGATGGCAGCCGCAACTGGTTTTGAGTTGATCAAATCTTGTGGTGATAGGCTGTCAGATTCAGCAGTGGTCAGACGCTCTTTGACCGCACGCTCAACACGAGCAAGACCAATACGGAATTGGTTCTCGGTCATCTCACCCACTGAACGGATACGACGGTTACCCAAGTGGTCGATATCATCGACTTCACCACGACCGTTACGAATCTCAATCAGCTCTTTTAGCACATCAACGATGTCAGCGTTTGATAGCACGCCTTGTTCACGCTGTACTTCGATGTCATCAGTATCAACGAACTCACGACCCAAACGACGGTTGAACTTCATACGACCGACATTTGATAGATCATAACGCTCTTGGCTAAAGAACATTGATTCGAACAGCTTTTCGGCAGTTTCTAGCGTTGGCGGCTCACCTGGACGCATCACTTTGTAGATTTCGATCAATGCTTCTTCACGAGTCAGCACTGTATCTGCGCGCAGTGTATCAGCGATAAACGAGCCATGATCGATGTCATTGGTGAACAAAATCTTGAATGACTGAACATTTTTTTCAGCCAGTTTAACCAATGTTTCGTGGTCAATTAGGCTGTTGGCACGGACGATGACTTCATCATTAACAATCACATCTTCGCCGATGATACGCTCATATAGGTACTCATCAGGCACGGCAAGCTTAGTCATGCCAGATTCGATGATTTGCTTCACACGGCGAGCATTGATACGCTGACCTTGCTCAACGATCACTTTACCGTCTGGGCTGACGATGTCAAACTGCGCCATCTCACCTTTTAGGCGATCAGCAACCAATTCAGTTTCGAACGACTCTTGACCTTTGAATACTTCCACTTTTTCAAAGAACGCATCCAAAATCTGCTGTGTATCCATACCAATAGCACGCAGGATAATGGTTGCAAGCAGTTTACGGCGACGGTCAATACGCGCATACACTAAATCTTTGACATCAAATTCAAAATCAAGCCATGAGCCACGATAAGGAATGATACGAGCGTTATATAGCACTTTACCGCTTGAATGTGATTTACCCTTGTCATGATCAAAGAACACGCCCGGTGAACGGTGCAGCTGCGATACGATGACACGCTCAGTACCGTTGATGATGAATGTACCGTTATCAGTCATCAAAGGAATCTCGCCCATATAGACGCTTTGTTCACGGATGTCTTTGATGGCGGTTTTGTTTTCTTTGTCTTTGATGACTAGGCGGATTTTGACACGCAATGGCGCTGCAAAAGTCGAGCCACGCATGATACATTCACGCTCATCAAACTCAGGCTCACCCAAATAGTACTCGACAAATTGAAGCTGTGCGTTGCCAGAATGGCTTTCAATTGGGAAAATCGATGAAAACGCTGCTTGCAAGCCAACATTTGCACGAGCTTGAGGTTTCTTATGCTCTTGCAAAAACTGCTCATAAGAATCTACTTGGATGGCAAGTAGATACGGCACATCCATGACATCTGGAAGCCGTGAAAAACTTTTACGAATGCGTTTCTTTTCGGTATAAGAATATGCCATTAAGATTCCTTAGGTTAAACTTAAAATCGTGTCGCCCAGCGGCAAACACAGCCCAGAACTGATCCAAAAGCTTGAATTAGCCCCAAAAATTCGTTGCGAATCATTGCAATTCGCGATTTATGCACCCATTTTTGAACTTTTTTTGGACTTTTGCACCAACAAAAAGACGGTAGACACAACAAAACGCCAAATACCAAAGGCATTTAGCTCAATGTTTATACGTGGAAATGTCGTTCAGCTTGCATGGGTGCGTTTGTCCTTTTGAGGTGTGTCATGGCATCTGCTGAAAGATGTATAACACAAAAGGTCAAATACTAAATTATAATAAAAAAAAACCAATAATGCAATAACATTATTGGTTTTTTCGCTAAATAATTTCTGATCTTTGTTTGACTAAGCTGCCAAAGTCAGATCAGTCAAATTATTTAAGTTCAACGGTCGCGCCAGCTTCTTCAAGCTTCTTCTTAAGCTCTTCAGCTTCAGCTTTTGATGCACCTTCTTTAACAGTTTGTGGAGCACCTTCAACTAGGTCTTTAGCTTCTTTCAAGCCTAGGCCAGTTACTTCACGTACAACTTTAATTACAGCTACTTTCTTGTCGCCGCCGTTAGTTAGAACAACGTTGAAGTCGTCTTTTTCTTCAGCTGCTGCGCCAGCGTCGCCGCCAGCTGCTGGAGCTGCTGCTAGAGCTGCTGCAGATACGCCGAATTTTTCTTCCATCGCAGAGATAAGCTCAACGATTTCCATTACTGATTTTGCCGCGATTGCGTCTAGGATTTGTTCGTTAGTTAGTGACATAGCAATTATTCCTAAATAAAGGTATGAGAGTAAATAAATTTAAAATAAAACGGTAAATTAAGCCGCTTCTGATTCCATCTTGTCGCGTAAAGCAGCAAGGGTGCGAGCTAGTTTGCCAGCTGCTGCTTCTTTCATTGTACCCATTAGGCGAGCGATAGCTTCGTCGTAAGTAGGTAGAGTTGCTAGGCGATCGATAGATTTTGCGTCGATAAATTCACCTTCAAAAGCTGCGCCTTTGATTTCGAACTTGTCATTGGCCTTTGCAAATTCTTTGAACAAGCGTGCTGCTGCACCTGGATGTTCGTTAGAGAATGCAATCAAAGTAGGACCAACGAATACATCGTTCATGCACTCGAATGAAGTGTCAGCTAGGGCACGACGCAACAAAGTGTTACGCACGATACGCATATCAACACCTGCTTCACGAGCAGCTTTACGAAGTTCGGTCATCTTTGCTACTGTAACACCGCGCGAGTCGGCAACTACAGCAGAGAGCGCACCTTTGGCAGCTTCATTTACTTCAGCAACAATTGCTTGTTTGTCTTGAAGATTTAGTGCCATGGGTTGTCTCCAATTTTATTGCTTATATGGCATAAGCAATAAGCTAATTTCACAAAGCATCAAAACGATGTTTTGCACCATTACGGCGACATGTGTCTCACCGTCTGCGTAGGCAGGTTTCCCAATTAGACTCATAAGAGCACCTACGGTCTTAGACAGCACAACCCGTTGTGCTGAACTAATAAATTCTTGATTCATCATCAAGCCATTTGTCAAAGACAGCGGGTAGCTTGATGATGAAAAGTCGCACTATTATAAGTGAATTTATTTTAAAATCAAGTTAAATATTGTATCTACTTGATTTTTAATCAAATTACTTATTAACGCGATGTGGAACTGGATCGATTGCAATGCCAGGACCCATAGTGCTAGATAGCGTGATCTTCTTGATATAGATACCTTTAGAAGTCGCAGGCTTAGCACGCTTAAGGTCGTTTAGAAGTGCAGTTGCGTTTTGTTCGATTTGTTCAGCAGTGAAGCCAACTTGACCGATTGAAGCGTGGATGATACCCGCTTTATCAACACGGTATTGAGCCTGACCAGCTTTAGTGTTCTTAACAGCAGTTGCAACATCAGCAGTGACTGTGCCAACTTTTGGGTTTGGCATCAAGCCACGTGGGCCAAGGATAGTACCCAACTGACCAACAACACGCATAGCGTCTGGTGATGCGATAACCACATCAAAGTCCATGTTGCCAGCTTTGATGCTGTCTGCTAGGTCTTCAAAACCAACAACATCTGCACCTGCTTCTTTTGCAGCTTCTGCAGCAGCGCCTTGAGCAAATACAGCAACACGCTTAGTTTTGCCAGTACCTGCTGGTAGGTTAGTTGCACCACGAACCACTTGGTCTGATTTACGTGGGTCAACACCTAGGTTGATTGCGATGTCGATTGACTCTTTGAATTTTGCTGCTGGTAGATCGTTTAGGATTGCTACCGCTTCTTCGATGGTGTATAGCTTGTTGCTATCGACACGATCTTTGATTAGCTGTTGACGCTTAGTTAGCTTAGCCATTATACACCCTCCACAGTGATACCCATTGAGCGAGCAGTACCAGCAATGGTACGAACAGCCGCTTCAAGGTCAGCAGCGGTTAGGTCTGCTTGCTTGGTTTTAACGATTTCTTCTAGTTGTGCACGAGTGACAGTACCAACTTTGGCGCTGTGTGGTGTGCTTGAACCTTTAGCGATGCCAGCTGCTTTGCGTAGTAGTACGGCTGCAGGTGGTGACTTCATCACAAATGTGAATGATTTGTCGCTAAATACGGTAATAACAACTGGAATTGGCAAGCCTGGTTCGATGTTCGCAGATGCTGCGTTGAACTCTTTACAGAATGCCATGATGTTAACACCTTTTTGACCCAAAGCTGGACCAATTGGTGGCGAAGGGTTTGCCTTACCGGCAGGCACTTGTAGTTTGATGTAGCCATCAATCTTCTTTGCCATGAGAATCTCTCCTATGGTGGGTACAAACGCTCAATGAGCTCCCCGTGAATAACAAGCCCTAGACAAGACGCCTAGAGCCCAAACTGCGTATTATACGCAAATTAATTAATCTTTTCAACCTTGGTGAATTCAAGCTCAACTTCAGTTGGGCGGTTGAATACACTCACGGTTAGATGAAGTTTTGATTTGTCGTAATCAACTTTTTTCACCAAGCCTTTGAAATCAGTGAATGGGCCATCGATGACCAAGACTTCTTCGCCTGGTTCAAATAGCGTCTTCGGACGTGGTGCATCGCCATTTTTATTGATGCGATTTAGGATGCGGTCCGCTTCTGCTTTGGTGATTGGCGCTGGATGTTCAGGTGTGCCACCAATGAAACCTGTGATATTTGGACAAGTTTTAACAACATGCCAAGTATCTTCGTTCATTTCCATATTAATCAGCACATAGCCCGGAAATAGTTTTTGTTGCGTGGTGCGTTTTTTGCCATCACGCATCTCGATGACTTCTTCGGTAGGTACAAGGACATCACCGAATTTATCAGCAAATTCACTGCGCTTAATACGCTCAATCAAAGAACGCTGAACTTGATTTTCATAACCAGAAAACGCTTGAATAATATACCAACGCATGCGTTCAACCTCTCCAATTTATTCGTTAAATAATAAAACCAATGACATAATTAAAGAACATATCAAGTAGCCACACCAAAATACCAACAATAATCATGACAAGGATAACTTGCCATGTGTATTTGATGGTTTCGTCTTTGGTTGGCCATGTGACACGGCGCAATTCAATACCCGCATCTTTTAGCAATGTTTTAAATGCACGACCTTGATGTGTCAGCGCCAAACAAACAAAAGCAAAAATGACCAATCCGGCTGTAATACCGATTTGGGTCCAAATGTTGTTGGCTGGTGCCCAGTATCGTGGCAAATACTCACTCACCAAAGTTGATGAGATTAAAGCAACAATCGCCAATAACCACAAAATAGAATCTAAGCCTGTACGAGTTTTAGCAACTTCGACAACGCTTTCTTTTGAGATGGTTAGTGGTGTTTTTTGTTGAGTTGTATTTGTTGATTGGGTATCCAAATTGTCTTTGTTATTGCTCATGCAGTGACTTGCCTTGGAATGACCAATTTTTTTGATGTAAAAGAGTGGTATTATAAGAAGATGGCAGGCGATGAGGGACTCGAACCCCCAACCCTCGAATTTGGAGTCCGATGCTCTACCAATTGAGCCAATCGCCTAGGGTTAGTTATGGATTGCTATTATATCAAGCTTTTTTGATTTTGCAAGCTTTTTTTGCAAAAAAGTTATTGGTAGATAATAAAAAAAGACAAACCCTCTCGGATTTGTCTTTTTGCTTGGTTGTTCTGTTTGACGATTAGTCTTTAACAGTTGCAACAACGCCAGCACCTACGGTACGGCCGCCTTCACGGATTGCGAAGCGAAGACCTTTGTCCATAGCGATTGGGTGGATTAGCTCAACGCTCATCTCAACGTTATCGCCTGGCATAACCATTTCAGTGCCTTCTTGTAGAGTGATTGCACCAGTTACGTCAGTCGTACGGAAGTAGAACTGTGGACGATAGCCATTTAGGAATGGGGTGTGACGACCACCTTCTTCTTTAGATAGTACGTATACTTCTGCGTCGAACTTGGTGTGTGGTGTGATTGAACCTGGCTTAGCAAGTACTTGACCACGTTGAACTTCTTCACGCTTAGTACCACGTAGTAGGATACCACAGTTCTCACCTGCACGACCTTCGTCTAGCAGTTTACGGAACATTTCAACACCAGTACAGGTAGTTTTTTGAGTTGGTTTGATACCAACGATTTCGATCTCTTCACCAACTTTGATGACACCTGATTCAACACGGCCAGTTACAACAGTACCACGACCTGAGATTGAGAATACGTCTTCGATTGGCATTAGGAATGCTTTATCAACAGCACGCTCTGGCTCTGGGATGTAGCTGTCTAGGGTGTCTAGTAGTTCTAGAATTGCTGGCTCACCATATTGACCTTGGTCACCGTTTAGGCCTAGTAGTGCAGAACCTTTGATGATTGGAGTGTCATCACCTGGGAAGTCGTAGTCAGATAGAAGTTCACGAACTTCCATTTCAACTAGCTCTAGTAGCTCTTCGTCGTCAACTAGGTCGCACTTGTTCATGAATACCATGATGTATGGTACGCCAACCTGACGAGATAGTAGGATGTGCTCACGAGTTTGTGGCATTGGGCCGTCAGTTGCAGCAACAACTAGGATAGCGCCGTCCATCTGTGCAGCACCAGTGATCATGTTTTTAACATAGTCAGCGTGGCCTGGGCAGTCAACGTGTGCGTAGTGACGCGCAGCAGTGTCATACTCGATGTGAGAAGTGTTAATGGTAATACCACGTGCTTTTTCTTCTGGAGCAGAGTCAATTGCAGCGTAGTCTTTTGCTTCACCACCGTGGTGCTTAGCAGCAACGGTCGCAATAGCAGCAGTTAGAGTGGTTTTACCATGGTCAACGTGACCGATGGTACCAACGTTTACGTGTGGCTTGTTACGTTCAAACTTGGCCTTTGCCATGATGGTTTCCTCGATTAATGTGCGATTTGGGTGTATCCCAATGCACAAAGGTTAATAAATTTATCTGCAATGCTGCCCAAAAAAGACAGCATTGGCAGTTTTATCAGAATGGGACGATAAATTACTCGTCGTCATCCTTCGCAGTGAACTTCTTGATGATCTCGTCAGCAACGTTCTTCGGAGTTTCTTGATATTTTACAAACTCCATTGAGTAAGTTGCACGACCTTGAGACATAGAACGCATTTGAGTTGCGTAACCAAACATCTCAGCTAGTGGTACTTCGGCACGGATAGACTTAGTACCGCCAGGTAGATCGTCCATACCTTGAACCATACCACGACGACGGTTTAGGTCGCCCATGATGTCGCCCATGTAGTCTTCTGGCGTTTCTACTTCAACTTTCATGATTGGTTCAAGTAGCGCTGGGCTTGCTTGTAGGAAGCCTTTTTTGAACGCCATAGAACCAGCCATTTTGAACGATAGTTCGTCAGAGTCAACATCATGGTATGAACCATCGTATAGAGTTGCTTTTACGCCAACAACTGGGTAACCAGCTAGAACGCCGTTTTTCATACGCTCTTGGATACCTTTATCAACCGCTGCATGGTATTCTTTTGGAACCACACCACCAACGATTTCTTCAGCGAATTCGTATTCTACATCACCAGTAGGATCTAGCGGTTCTAGGCGTAGCCATACATGACCGAACTTACCACGACCACCAGTTTGGCGAACGAATTTGCCTTCAACTTCAACAGTTTGGCGGATAGTTTCACGGTATGCAACCTGCGGTGCACCGATGTTCGCTTCAACACCGAATTCACGCTTCATACGGTCAACGATGATGTCAAGGTGCAATTCACCCATACCTGAGATGATGGTTTGACCTGATTCTTCGTCAGTGCGAACACGGAATGAAGGGTCTTCTTTTGCTAGACGGCCTAGAGCAACAGACATCTTCTCTTGGTCAGCCTTAGTTTTTGGCTCAACTGCTAGAGAAATTACTGGCTCTGGGAATTCCATACGCTCAAGGGTGATGATGTTGTCGTTATCACACAGTGTATCACCAGTGGTTACATCTTTCATACCAACTAGGGCAGCGATGTCACCTGCGCGGATTTCTTCGACTTCTTTTTGTTCATTTGCGTGCATCTGTACGATACGACCGATACGTTCACGCTTCATCTTAACAGGGTTGTAAACGCTGTCGCCTTGCTTAACTACGCCTGAGTACACACGAACGAATGTTAGGTTACCAACATATTTGTCGTTCATGATTTTGAACGCTAGTGCAGCAAATGGTGCTTCATCAGACGCTTCACGAGATGCTTCAGTTTCGTCTTTGTCGTCTAGGATACCTTTGATCGCTTCAACATCGTTTGGTGCTGGTAGGAACTCGATCACGGCGTCAAGCATACGCTGAACACCTTTGTTCTTGAACGCAGAACCACAAAGCATTGGTTGGATTTCGCAAGCTAGGGTACGGATACGTAGACCTTGAACGATCTCTTCTTTGGTTAGATCGCCATTTTCTAGGTATTTATCCATTAGCTCTTCAGATGCTTCAGCAGCCGCTTCAACCATGTTGGTACGCCATTCATCAGCAGTATCTTGAAGATCAGCAGGGATATCACCGTACTCAAACTTCATGCCTTGTGATGGCTCGTCCCAGATGATTGATTTCATCTCGATCAAATCGATAACACCAGAGAAAGTATCTTCTGCACCTACTGGTACAACGATAGGCACTGGGTTACCGCCTAGGCGAGTTTTCATTTGCTCAACGACGCGGAAGAAGTTGGCACCAGTACGGTCCATTTTGTTAACGAACGCTAGACGAGGTACTTTATATTTGTTAGCCTGACGCCATACAGTTTCAGACTGCGGCTGTACACCACCTACCGCACAGTAAACCATGCACGCACCGTCAAGTACACGCATAGAACGCTCAACTTCGATCGTGAAGTCAACGTGGCCTGGGGTGTCAATAACGTTAATGCGGTGTTCTTTGAACTGGTTGCCCATGCCTGACCAGAATGCGGTGGTCGCAGCAGAAGTAATGGTAATACCACGCTCTTGCTCTTGTTCCATCCAGTCCATGGTAGCAGCACCATCGTGTACTTCACCGATCTTGTGTGATACACCTGTGTAGAACAAAATACGCTCAGAAGTAGTAGTCTTACCGGCGTCAATGTGTGCCGAGATACCGATGTTGCGGTAGCGGCTAATTGGGGTTGTACGAGCCATAATTTTTCCTAGAAAAATTCTGTTTAATTTGGTAAATCCGCCAGCCAAACAGTGCTCGGTCTGGCAGATTTTTGAGTTTTGTTTGGGAAATTACCCAAAAACAATCGCAAGTTTTTGCTGACAAGCAGCCAAAACCAATTAGAAGCGATAGTGTGAGAACGCTTTGTTTGCGTCCGCCATACGGTGAACATCATCACGTTTCTTGATGGCTGCGCCTTTACCTTCTGAAGCATCGCTTAGCTCACCAGCTAGGCGTAGAGCCATTGATTTTTCAGAACGCTTAGATGCAGCGTCTGCCAACCAACGCATTGCTAGGGCAGTACGACGGGATGGGCGTACTTCCATAGGTACTTGGTAGGTAGCACCACCAACACGGCGAGCTTTAACTTCGACGGTTGGGCGAACATTTTCTAGCACTTCTTCAAAGAAAGCGACAGGATCTTGGATGTCTTTTTTAGCAACAACTGCTTCTAGAGCACCGTAAACGATCTTTTCTGCAACTGATTTTTTACCATCAACCATTACGTGGTTAATGAATTTAGCGATTGTTTGGCTGCCGAATTTTGGATCTGGTAGGATTTCACGGGCAGCGACGACACGACGTCTTGGCATAATAGTTTCCTTATTTCTTCAGGATTGTCTGGTATAAAGCTAGGTTTAACCAGCCTTACTGCATGAGTGGGTCTGACACACCAAACCCCAATTCATGCAAATGATGTCTTAGGCTTATGCCTTAGGACGTTTAGCACCGTACTTGGAACGGCCTTGCTTACGATCTTTTACGCCTGCACAGTCAAGTGCACCACGTACGGTGTGATAACGCACACCTGGCAAGTCTTTAACACGACCGCCACGGATTAGAACAACGCTGTGCTCTTGAAGGTTGTGGCCTTCACCGCCGATGTAGCTAGAAACTTCATAGCCTGAAGTTAGACGCACACGGCACACTTTACGCATTGCTGAGTTTGGTTTTTTTGGTGTGGTGGTGTAAACACGAGTACACACGCCACGACGCTGTGGGCACGCTTGCAACGCAGGAACTTTTGATTTTTCCTTGATGGTTGTGCGACCCTTGCGGATTAGCTGGTTTGTAGTTGCCATAGGGCAATTCTCTCCCGTTGTTGTTAAAAATTCGCCATTAGCAAATCACCGACAGCTGTCAGCAACTTATCCAATAACGCAAATCCCCTTTTTGGGACACTATATTATAGGACTAAATTAATAAAACTTCAAGCTTTGACAAAAAATTGTCCCAGTTTTCGCTCCATTAACGCCCTATAGTTATCATTTTAATGACAAAATTGGTCAATTTGATGACAATTTACTTGGTCAATCAAGAATTTTTGGCGTTTCGATGTGCTTGATTTGAGATTTTTGGGCAAATGTCGCCATCGCTGTGCCAATCACTTCATCAATCAGCATCCGATTGTAATACACACCCGCCCCTGTCGTCACAAGTGGCAACAGTCGATGTAGCCATGATGGGTTAAGCTTATCGATATCAAAATAATTGCCCAAATCTGCAAGCTGTTTGGTATAAATCTGCATACTCTGATGCTGTTTGCCCAATGTATCTAGCTCTGATGCCAAGCCTGTCTCATAGGCGTTTTCAAGTACATTATGTGCCATGGCAAGTGCTGTTAGTAGGACTTGTTTTTCGTGCAGATGCTCAAGTCTTGCCGTCGATAAGATGCCAAAAGCAATCGTTAGCCCATGCCTACCCGTCAGTGGCTGCTGATAAATCATCGCAAGCCCAAAGACCGTCTTTAATGACACCATCAACAACCACGCCATATCCAGCACTACGCCTTTTAGACCCAAAGATGCTGTCATACCACCCATCGTGGCAAGCGTACGCTGTGCATTGGCAAAATCCTTGGCAAATGCTTGTTTGGCATCATCATCCATGATATGCAGCTGCCCAAAACGCTCATCACGAGTGATGGCAAAATCAGCCCAGCGTCGTGCCAAATTCGCCACTTGATCAAACAGCCAATCACTACCCTTATCCAGTTCAGGCTTTGGGATGAATTTGAGCGCCAAAGTCTGTACACTCGTGCCTTTATGACCAAATAACAGACGAAATGCTTGACCACCTTGGGCGTGAAACGCATCGACGCCAAAGTCTGACTTTTGGATATCCACCGCAGGATAGGCTGCTTGGTTAATCGCCAAATGCTCACCCAATTTGCTCAATGCCGTTGAAATCTTATGCGTCAATTTGCGATGGCGTGGATAAGTCGCCATCACTGGGGTATCGCTGTTGGTGGGCGTATCGCTACGGTTAGTCATGTCTGTGCCTGCGTTTTTTTGTTTATGATATGCTAAAAATAATACACTGCTTAAGGGTAGCATAATTTTGGGGGAATGAAAACGCTTGGGGCGGGCTCATGTGTTTGTTTGGTGGTTTTTTGTGAAAAATTAAAAAAAATCTCATCATTGGTAAAATAATTTGTTACAATAGTCGCATTACAACTGTAAACTTATTAGGAAATGCTCATGAAACGAGTCGTCATCACAGGTGCAGGCATTGTCTCATGCCTAGGCAATGATTTAACCACCGTCAAACAAGCGCTCATGGATGGAAAATCAGGGCTAACATTCAACCAAAGCTATGCCGAGCATGGTTTTAAATCACAAGTCTCTGGCAGTATCGATGCTGATAGCCTAGATACCACAGGCATCGACCGCAAGCTCAAGCGATTCATGAGCGATGCCAGCCTATATGCCTATGTCTCTGCCCTAGCTGCCATCAAAGATGCAGGGCTCAGCGTCGAAGATGTCGCTGACAATCCACGAGTGGCGGTCGTCGCAGCATCAGGTGGCGCATCGACTGCCGATGTCGTCGCTGCTGTCGATGCCATGCGTGAAAAGGGTTTGCGTGGCGTGGGTGCGATGGCTGTGCCAAAGGTGATGGCAAGCTCGGTTTCAGCTACCCTTGCCACAGGCCTAAAAATCAAAGGCACTTCGTACTCGCTGTCATCAGCCTGTGCCACATCTAGCCATTGCGTCGGTCATGCGATGGAGCTGATTCAGCTTGGCAAGGCTGATATGGTCATCGCAGGTGGCGGTGAAGGTGAGCATTGGACGCAGTCATGTATGTTTGATGCGATGGGTGCGATGAGCACGCAGTACAACGACACGCCGACCACTGCCAGCCGCCCTTATGACAAAGACCGTGACGGCTTTGTGATTGCAGGTGGTGGCGGTATGGTCATCGTCGAGAGCCTAGAATCTGCCCAAGCTCGTGGCGCAACCATCCTTGCCGAAATCACAGGCTATGGCGCAACTTCTGACGGCGCTGAGATGGTCGCACCAAGCGGTGAAGGTGCGGTACGCTGTATGCAAATCGCCCTAGCCCAAGCAGGCCTTGACAAGGTGGATTATGTCAATAGTCACGGCACGAGCACGCCACTTGGGGACATCACCGAGCTGAACGCCATCGCTACTGCCTTTGGTGGGGTCAATAACACCCCTGCCATCAGCTCAACCAAATCGATGACTGGTCATAGCCTAGGTGCGGTCGGTGTCCAAGAGCTGATTTATTGCCTATTGATGATGAATCACGACTTTATCGCCCCAACCATCAACATCACCAACCTAGATGATGGCGCAAAAGACTTTGACATCGTCACCACCACACGCCACACAGCGGTGAACAGCGCCATGAGCAACAGCTTTGGCTTTGGTGGTACAAACGCCGCCCTAGTCCTACAAAAATTCTTGGGCTAAGAGCACCATCAACCAACCGCCCCATCTTTTGATGGGGTTTTGTTTTTTGTATAATGTGTGGTGTTCAGCATACAGTGATTATTGCCAATCTTGGCGATGACTTTTTTGTGGGTAATACACTACCCAGCTTATTTGACGGTGACGATTATACAATAGAGTTATGTAACATTTTTGGTAAATAGCCAACATGGATTGAGTTAATCATGTTTGATGGTGCGTTGTACGCACCCTACTGGACTACAGCCCCTATTTTTATTGATAATGTTCATGTGGTTAAAGAGTAGAATTTTATGTTTATAAGTTTATACGAGCCTTTTTCAGAGCAAGACTATACCAATGATGACAATCACGCAACCGTTATAAATTGTCTGGTACATTTACTATCAATAGATAAAATAGATGTGCGTGGATTTGAAATGTGGTTTAAGGATGGTCATGTTGGTGGCGATATCGCTTGGGGTATTTCGGACTGGGATGAATATATGGCAGAAGACCACAATATCCACGAAAAATTTGATGGATATTTATTCTATATTGATGCTGATGAGCATGGTGATTTATCAAGAGGAGAGGATCAAAAAAATATTAACAAAAGAAGAGATAAAGCCCTTCATAAAAAGCATTATAGAACATTATTTAAAAATAGATATTCAAAATAATACTGGTGTATGGAATTTAATTTGGCTGTCTAAAGATTTTGGTTTTTATTAAAAAAATCGATAAAGGTCAAACTAAAAATGTTGTCATCAATATTTCAGTAGTGCTGTAGGGTGCGTACAACGCACCATGAAAAAGCAATTTAAAACTAGACTGCGAGAAAATGTCGTGAGTCGATGCATATACACCCCATCCCTTGATGGGATTTTGTTTTTTACCAAAGTGCTTTACAATAAAGCTTTTAGTCATTCAATCATGATAGTTATGCGCCATTTGCCATTGCCCAAAGCCTTTGCCCTAAGCCTGCTGTGCACCGCCCTACTGAGTGCCTGCACACCACAAGCCGAGCAGCCCACACCGTCTGATGATACAGCCACACCCAGCACGAGCCTGACGCACGATACCGATGCCAAAATCATGGACGAAGAATTTGCCACCGGCCCAAAAGCCGCCGCCACTCGCACACCCGCCCCGACCGAAGTCCGCCACAGTGCTGATGGTCAAGTCGCCACCATCGCCATCGACTATGGCAATGCCAGCGTTGGCGAATACACTGCGCCTGTGCGTGGGCTAATCATCGCCCCAGTGCAGTCAGATAAGCCCACACCACTGATTATCCTAAGTCATCTGCGCGCGCCCAACTGCGCCGACCTAGAATCACGCTATCCATGCGCCGATGGTATCGCTGAGCTGCGCTATGACGAAGGGATGCAGTATATCGGCGAGCATCTTGCCAAGCTTGGCTTTACGGTGGTGATTCCTGACCTTGCGCCTGCGTTTATTGGGCTTGGGGTCAAAGAGCCGTATGATCAGACGCTACTTTGGCAACATATCATCAGCCCATTCATCAGCACCATCGAGCAGACCAATGGCGGTGATGATAAGCTGGGTACGGCGATTGCACCTGTGGATTTGACCAATATTGGCTTGTTTGCCCATTCTCGCTCGGCGCAGATGACAGACACTGCCAAAAGGCTGTTTGGCGATCACCTAAAAAGCATCCTAGCCTATGCGCCATCGTATGAGACCTTTGAGCTGGCTGATATCTCGCCTGCACCGATGGATATTCCTTATCTTGCCATCGTCGGTAGCCGTGATACCGATGTCGGCGCATCTGCCAATCTGTGGCTGTCGCACTATGCCACCACACCGAGAAACACGGTGGCAAGCACGGTGGAGCTGCCGCATTTTGGTCATATGTCCATCAATCGCACCGCCGCCAAAGCAGGCATTGACGACCGTCGTGGCTGTGATATGATCGCTTGTCAAGATGACAAGGCGCATGAGCAGATGATACTTGATGTCATCAGTGAGTGGTTCGGCGCAAGCTTACAAGGCAAACACAGCACCCTACCACTCACCCCACACACGCCACTACCTGAGCAAGTGGCAAATCACAGCGCAAGATGGCTCGCCCTAAGCCCAAAAGCCATCGGCTATGTCGATGCCAAAGCATTCAGCGAAACTGCGCTGGATAAATCCGCAGGCGTCCAATACTGCGCCTATTCAGACCCGATGAACCCTGCGGCCGCCATCATGCCTGCTTGCCCTGAGCCCGAGATGGGCGTGGTGCAGATACTCACCCCTGTGGCGTATATCGACCACAGTGCCAAAGCCACCGCCACTATCAAAGGCGCAAGCGCACTTGCACTACATATCGCCCCTGCGGGCAGTCATGCCGATGGCAAAGGTGCGACTGTTGATATCGCTCTACTGCTTGATAATGGTGAAACCGTCAGCCTAACCATCCCTGCCACACATCCTGCCCTGATGGATAGAGCGAGCGAGCACGACAGTGGTAGCTATCGACTTGGCACAGTACATCTACCCCTACCACAGAGCATCGCCGATCGCACCATCACCGCTGTCACTATCACCACCGACCGCCCTGTGTTGGTGCGTAGTGTGGATTTTTGGTGATTGGATAAATAATGACCCAACGCCCAAACGCCCGCCCATTGTTTGATGACAACGGTGGGCGTGATGGGGGTTTTGTTTTTGGGTAATTTGCTATACAATTTGTCTTTTTTATTCATCGACCATCATGACTGACATCATCATCCCAAGCACGCTAAGCACTGCCGAACTGACTTGTGCCATCGCTCACCGCCATGCTGATTGGCAGGTGTGTTTTTTGAATAATCATCACAAGCCTGTGATTGGGATTTTGCCAAAAATCAGCTGGCAGATGACAAGCCATGCACAAGCACAGACATTGACCGTCGCCACACGCCAAGCGATGGCAGATTATCAGTATGAACAGCTACCCAGCAGTTATGAGCATCTGATGGCACAGCTGTGCGCCTATGCGGATACACACAAGCCAAGCCCTGATACGCACGATGATACGCACGATACCGAGCCATCATATCAGCACGGCTTGATGGGCTTTGTCGGTTATGACATCGCTGCTCATGCGCTCAATGACAGCATTGGCATTGATGAGTCTATGCCTGCGTGTTTTTTTGGGCATTATGATATTATCCTGCGCCCTTGCACAGATGGCTATCAGCTGATTTGTCATGATAACAATATCGATGTCGATACACTTGGGCAGATGATTGGCGGGCTTGGCTTGGATGATTTACCAAAGAAAACCGCACTGACACTCACGCCCCTATGGTCAAAGGCCGACTATGCGCACGCCTTTGACCAAGCCCAAGCTTATCTGTTGGCTGGCGACGGCTATCAAATCAATCTTACCCAAGCTTGGCAAGCCAAAAAAACAGGCGCACTATCGGCACATCTGCCTAGCCTTATCCAACAAACCAACGCACCGTTTGCAGGCTTTTTACAAGTGGCTGACTTTGAGCTATTGTCGGTATCGCCTGAGCTATTTTTTACTTTTTATCAACAAAATCATCAAATCAATATCATCACCAAGCCCATCAAAGGCACTCGCCCCCGAGCGTCTGACCCTGTCGCCGATGATGCACTCAAACAAGCACTAGCAACGAGTAGCAAGGACATCAGCGAGAATTTGATGATTGTTGATTTGCTCCGTAATGACTTGGGCAAATATGCCATCACAGGTGGTGTCAAAACGCCTGTCCGCTTTGCCATCGAAAGCTTTTATAATGTGCATCACATGGTCAGCACCATCACCGCCACGCTCAAGCCTGACAGCCATCCCATTGCCGTGCTGTTTGGCTCACTGCCGGCAGGCTCAATCACAGGCGCACCCAAAAAGCGTGCCTGCGAGATGATAGACGAGCTCGAAGCACGCCCCCGTGGTGCGTACTGTGGCACGATGGGGTATCTGAATTTTGATGGGACAGGGCAATTTAATGTGCTGATTCGCACCATCCAAGCCAATGCCGATACCGTCAGCGTCTGGGCAGGCGGTGGCATCACCATTCGCTCGCAGATGGATGATGAATATCAAGAATGTTTGGATAAAGTTGGGGCGATTTTAAAGAGTTTGTCAAGCACATAGCTCAATTTTAGCCCATTTATTAAGATAAAAAAATCCGTTTATAATCAATGCTATAAACGGATTTTTTATTAAATCAACCCAGCAATCACACCGCTTTGGTGCGTTCAATCAACCATGCTTTGGCATCGCCTGACACACGGTCAATCAGCTCATCATGGACACGCTGATGGTAGCTGTTGAGCCATGCTTTTTCTTCAGTCGTCAAAAGCTCTGGCAAAATCAAACGAGTGTCAAACGGACACAGGGTCAAATCATCGAACTTCAAGAAAGTACCGAACTCGGTCTCATGTGCTGGCATATGTACGACGCAGTTTTCTAGGCGGATGCCCCATTTGCCTTCACGATACAGTCCTGGCTCATTGGTCGTGATCATGCCACGCTTCAGCACACGCTCAGCGGTGGCTGGTGCGTGTACTGAGATGACTTGTGGGCCTTCGTGGACATTCATAAAGTAGCCTACGCCATGACCTGTGCCATGACCATAATCCAAGCCTTGTTGCCATAGATGGATACGAGCCAACACATCAATCTGACCTGATGGCAGTCCTTCTGGGAAGTGCGCATTGGCAAGTCCAATGTGTGCTTTGAGCACATAAGTCACATCACGCTTTTCGTCATCGCTGACGGTGCCACAGCTTGCCATACGTGTGATGTCGGTGGTGCCGTTATAATACTGAGCCCCTGAGTCAATCAGTAGCAGACCGTCACCTTCGATGGTAGCAAAATTATCTTCGGTGGCTGAATAATGAACAATCGCCCCGTTACCCTTATAACCTGCAATCGTGCCAAAGCTTGGCGAAATATGATGCGGCTGACGGCTGCGAGCTTCGTTGAGCATACGATCAACATCCAGCTCAGTCACCTTCTCACCCCTGGCAAGCTTTGCTTCAAACTCTGAGAAAAACTCGCACAAAGCTGCACCATCTTGACGCATCGCTTCACGGATATGCTCAATATCTGCATCTGATTTGATGGCTTTTAGCAAGGTGCTTGGATTCATCGCACGCACGATGGCGGTATCAGCAGGCAGTTTTGAGAGTGTGCCGACCGAGACACGAGCAGGATCAATCAGTAGCGTACCACGCACATCCGCCACCGCATCGATGATATCGCCATAATCCGCCGTATTGATGCCTGCATCAGCAAGATTTGCTTTGGTGGTGTCATCAAGCTTGTTTTGATCGACAAACAATGTCGCAGCCGTATCCGTAATCAGTAGATGCGACAAAAAGACTGGGTTAAATACCACATCGCTGCCACGCAGATTGACCAGCCATGCGATGTCATCTAGGCTGCTGATTAGATGCGCGTTAGCACCTTTTTCGCTCATGGCACGACGGACTTTGGCAAGCTTGTCCGCCGCTGTCGTATCGACAAACTCGGCAGGATGCTCATAGATGGCATCTGTTGGCAAGCTTGGGCGATCCGACCAAATCTTGGCAAGCAAATCAAGGGTTGTCACAAGCTCAATGCCTTTATCACCAAAAGCCGCTTTTAGCGTGTCTGATTCATTGACCGATAAGACATTGCCATCAATGGCGACTTTGGCACCGCTTGGCAGATGCTCAGCCAAAAAGGTCGAGAAAGTCGGGCGACCGATTTGCATTTTTTGTAGTTCGATACCCGTACCTTCAAGCTGCATCGGTGCTTGCACCCAGTAGCGGTTATCCGTCCACACGCCAGCAAAATCAGCGGTAATCACCAGCGTACCCACCGAGCCTGTAAAGCCTGACAACCACGAACGACCCTGCCAATACACTGGCAGATACTCCGACATATGCGGGTCAGCAGATGGGATAATCAGCGCATCCACGCCATGTTCTGCCATCAATGCACGAGCGTTCTGTAGGCGTTCACGACGCACTTGAACCGAATCAGTCATAATTCTATCCTAAATCATGTGAAAAACCGTGGGCAATACCCACCCAAATCCCAAGCATTTTATCACAAGCCTGATGTGTTTTAAATCATGGGCTCTTGATAAGCTTATCACAAAAGCTGATTAATCCAACAAAAAACCCTTGTAGAAACAAGGGTTTTTTGTAGCGATATCCGCTTTGATTATTTGCTTTGGGTTGCTTCTGCTTCTGCAGTCGCTTCAGCTGGCTTAGCGTCAGCAGTAGCTTCTGTTGCTTCAGGCTTAGCTTGTGCAGTTGCATCAGCAGGCTTAGCTTCTTCTGCTTTGACATCTGCTACTGGCTCAGCTGTCGCAGCATCTGCAGGCTGTTCGGTGGCAGCTGTTGCATCTGCTTCAGGTGCAGCTGTATCAGCAGGCTTAGCTTCTGCATCCGCTGGTGCTGCTTGCTCTGCAGCGACTTGTTCGGTAGCAGCTACTTCAGCTGGCTGATGTTCGCCTGCTGGACGTAGCCATGCTGATACAGCGATACCGCCAATGATCACAAGCAATAGCACGATACCAACAAGTGCAGTTACCGATTCTTTTACTGGGTTATTTTGTGAAGCATCATGTGCCATAAGTCACCTGCCTAAAATGGGTTGGAAATTGATTTTGTGATAAATAGAAATAAATTTTCTCTATTATATACCAAATTATCGCTTTTTGTACAATTCCTTTTAATATTTAAGGAATTATTCATCACACTTAGCGGTCAGCGACACCTTTGGCAGTGTAGTATTTTTCTTTTTTGGCACTGGTATTATTCATACGATTTGCCAAGATACTTAATAAAATCAATAAGATACCGATAATCAACACTGGATAATGTCCAAGAATCATAAATGGCGTCTTGCCTGTCATGCTTGGCACATCGCCACGCAATACCGCTTGCTCAAATTGCGGTAGGCTTGCAATCACCTGACCTTTTTCATTGATAATCGCTGTCACGCCATTATTGGTGGCACGCACAAAGTAGCGACCCGTCTCAAGACTACGCATCTGCACCATCTGTAGATGCTGCATCGGACCTGCTGATGTGCCAAACCATGCATCATTGGACACGGTCAATAAAAAGTCGGTATCAATGGCATTACGGCGAGTGGTATCAGGATAAGCGACTTCATAACAAATCGCCAAGCCCATTTTCTCACCATTGGCAATCAGTGGCGACTGCGTATCAGTGCCACGGCTAAAGCCTTGAGCGTTTTGCATACCGGCAAGATTTGGCAAAATATCAAGCAGACCGCCAAACGGAATGTACTCGCCAAATGGCACAAGGCGTTGTTTTTTGTACACGCCTGCTTGCGTACCGTCAAATGCCATCACACTGTTGTACAAATCCATACCTGCGCCATCTTGATGGATTTCACGATAAGGCACGCCCGTCACCCAAGCACTCTTTGATTCATAAGCATGATTTGCCACTTCGGCGATGAATGGCCATGCGTCATCTTGAAGGATTGGAATGGCGGCTTCTGGCCAGATGACGATATCACGCCCCCACTCTGACTGCGACAGCCCTGCATAGATGCCAAGCGTCTGCATTTGGTACTCGGCAAGCCATTTCATATCTTGGGGAATATTACCCTGCACGAGCGATACACTGCTTGATTTGCCCGTCGGTGTCGTCCAGTGGATATTAGCAAGGCTCAATAGCACCGCAATACCCGTCAGCACCGCACTGATAAGCATATAGCCCCCACGCACTCGAAACAGCTCAATGGTCGCCGCCCCAAACAGTACCGCCAAAAACGACAGCCCAAATACACCCACCATCGGCGCAATGCCATTGAGCCATGTCACTTCGGTAAAGGCATAACCGACAAACAACCATGGAAAACCGGTCAAAAACCAAGTCTTAAGCCACTCTTGCACCACCCAAAAACCTGCAAAAGCCAACGGCTGGTGTGCTGTAAATCGCACAAAAGCCCACGCCATCACCGCATGAAACAGCCCCATAATCAGCGCCATCAGCCCAATCATCACATAGCCAAGCCATGCAGGGATACCGCCGTATTGATGGATGGATGTAAACAGCCAAAACGCCCCCACCGCCCAAGTGCCAAAGCCATAGGCTTCCCCCAGCCAAAATGCCTGTCTTGGGTTTTTTGCGCCTAGCAATAGCACATACAGCACCATCGGCGAGATGATAGCGATAGGATACAGATAATACGGCGCAAGCGATAAGCTAAATATCGCCCCTGCCAGCAATGCAATCGGCATGGCAAGTGCCATCGGCAGACTTTTGGCTTGGGTGGCATGTTTGCGGTTGCGGATTAGTTTGGGTGTACTTGCAGTCGCTGTACTCATGAGAACTCTTGGCTAATTAACATCACTTGGGATAAACGCTTAAGTGTAGCAGATTTTGGCAAGATTATCAGTAAATTATTCATACCAATTAACCATCGCCACGCCCCAAAATAATAAAACCTGCCATCAAGACAGGTTTTACAACATCACTTATTCTTCAGCTTCCGCCTGCGCTACCAAAGTCAGCTCAAGCAGGTGGATAAATCGCCCTTCGACATCGACGATGGTGATTTGCCAATCATCAATCAGCACGGTTTCGCCTTCTAGATGGCTGACAAAGCCAAGCGCCTGCATGACAAGCCCGCCCATCGTATCGACATCAGCATCATCAAAATGACTGCCCAAGATTTCGTTGCAGTCGCTAATCAATGTCGATGCCTGCACAAGCCACACGCCCGCCTTATCGGGATGTGGGACGATATTATTAATATCGCTATCTTCATCGATGTCATCATGCTCATCGACGATGTCGCCGACAATCTCTTCGAGCAAATCTTCCATCGTCACCACACCCGACACCGAACCAAACTCATCGACGACGACCGCCATGTGCACTTGGGCTTTTTGTAGGGAGCGAAGTAGAGTATCTGAACGCGCCGTCTCACTGATGTACAAAGGCTTACGCACGATGTCTGAGATACGCAGTGGTGCATCAATGCCATCGGCTTTGTTTTTGAGAAGTGGAATCAAATCCTTGACAAGCAAAATCCCAAGTACCGCATTATCATCATGGCTATCAAACACAGGATAGCGAGAATGCTCTGTCTCAAGCACCACCGATAGGATGTCGGATAAATCATCATCACTCGCCACAGCGTGCACCTGTGGGCGTGGCGTCATAATTTCACGCACCTGCGTGGCAGGCAAATCCAGCACACCCTCTAGCATATCAACCGTATCAGGCTCTAGAAACTGGCGCGACTCCTGCACCAATTTTAGCAAATCATCTCGGGTCTCAGGCGCAGTCGATAACCAACGCTTAAGCCCCCGCATTGACCAACTACTCGAATTGTCATCAGACATCAGCGGTATAATTTAACCTCGTGTTATTGAAATTTTCGCTTTTAATTTAGCGTATTGATGCGGATTATTCAAGTGGCTTTTTGCGGATTTTGGATAATTTTGCGTACAATTGTACCACTCATCGTCCGCCAAGCCACGATACAAGCTTATCTTTAGAGCTTTACCCAGCGGATGATACGCTCTTCGATGGCTTCATCACTCATGCCCACTTCACTGACACAGCGACCTGCTGATGACACCTTAGCAAAGCCTACTTTGTGGTTGATGCCGTCGTGGAGTAGCTTGTGCCAAGGTGGTAGCTGCTGCCCTAGATATAGACGCTTGTAGGCGCAGTGACGGGGTAGCCACAGCATATTTGGCAAATCCGCCGCAGTCAGGCGGATACAGTCAGGCACGGTGTGTTGGCGGTGGGCATAGTCCGAGCAATGCCCCGTCGTGCAATCAAGTAGCTGACACGCCACATCGGTGTATTCGGTGTAGCGGACATCGTCATCGTCCAGAAACTTCACCAAACAGCACACGCCACAGCCATCGCACAGCGCTTCCCATTCATCATTGTTCAGTTCATTAAGCGGATAAATTTCCCAAAATCGTGGGCGAAGTTGATTGTCGGTCATCATAATCATTGGTAGCCATCAAAGTATCTATTGTGGTGTCTGTGGTTGAATATTGTACCGCAAATCCACCCAAAAAACCGCTTGACTTGCCCAAAATCCCTTGTTAAGTTATCCCTACACATCCGTGAATTTTTGGTTTATTTAAGGATATACATCATGACAATCAGCACAAACACCTTGACCGCCACCGCACCAGATGGCACGCCACTACACAGCTATGTCGCCATGCCGACAGACACACCGACTGATGGCACATCCCCTGCCGTGCTTGTCGCCCCTGAATGGTGGGGTGTGGTCGAGCATCCAAAGACCGTCGCCGAACGCTTGGCAAAAGCAGGCTTTGTGGCGGTAGCGATGGACATCTATGGCGATGGCAAAATGACCACCGATGCACACCAAGCCAACGCATGGATGACGCAGATGCTTGAAAACTCGGATGAGCTGATGAACCGCTGTCGGGTGATTTTTGATGCGGTGGCGGCATTGCCACAGGTAGATGGCGCACGCATTGGCATTGCAGGGTTTTGTTTTGGTGGTAAAATCGCACTGGACATGGCACGACTAGGCACACCACTCAAAGCCGTCGCCACTTTCCACGGCAATCCTACGCCCATCACGCCTGCCGTCGAAGGCAAATTCACCGCCAAAGTACTCGTCGCCCACGGCGCTGCCGACAGCATGGTATCGATGGCCGCCATCGATGGACTGCGTGATGAGCTGACCGCCGCCAAAGTCAGCCACGAGATTGATGTCTATGAAGGTGCTAAGCACGGCTTTAGCAATCCGCACGCCGATGACCGCGCTCGTGAGAACGGCGTAGATTTGGGCTATCATGCCGACGCTGCCCAAGCAAGCTGGGATAAGATGGTGCAGTTTATGAAGGATAATTTGTAATCCCATCTTATCAAGCACCGCAAGCCGTTTGGATAATTTCAGACGGCTTTTTTACACCTAAGACAAACCGCCCAAATCGGCAATTTGAGCGGTTTTTATGTTTATTTGAGATATTTAACATCATGCCTTTGGCACATTCGCCAAAATCTGTGTCAAGAGTTGCCAATAGGTCGCCACCGACGGGATATGCACCATTTCATCAGGTGAATGGGCATTTTTGATGGTTGGGCCGATAGAGACGATGTCAAGCGCAGGATGGCTGGTCTTAATCAGTCCGCACTCAAGCCCTGCATGGATGACCTTAATCTCTGGCACACGCCCCAAAATCTCGGTATATAGTCGCATGGTGGTCGCTGTGATGGCAGACTCGGTATCTGGTGTCCAGCCGACATAATCACCGTCGAACTTCACATCAGCACCGGCAAGCGTAGCGATACTTGAGAGCGTCTGACACACCGCCGCCTTGCCCGACTCAATCAATGAGCGAATCAGTAGCGTGCAGTCAAGCATATCAGTCGTCAGCACCACCTTGCCAAATGACAATGAAGTCTCAACCGTATCAGTCACGACATCGCTATATCGCACCACGCCACTTGGCAGGGTATTCATCAGATGAATCACTTTGGCAGTGCTTGGTGTATCGAGCACTTGGCTTGGGGCGTTGCTCTCGCCGATGATAGCGGTGAATTTGGGTTCGACTTGGCGAATCTCATGAGTGATGGTATCGATGCTTTGGCGGATGATGGTCAAGATGCTATCTTTATCAGCAGTGTGGCAGGCGATACTCACTGATGCTTCACGGGGAATGGCGTTTCTGAGCGTACCACCTGTGATGGCACTGATGGCAAAGCTATCGGCAAAGCGTGCCTGCACATCCGCCAAAATGCGTGCCATAATTTTGATGGCATTGCCACGATTTTTATGAATATCAATCCCCGAATGCCCACCACGCAAGCCCTTGATGGTCAAATCAAACGCCGTATCAAACTGTGACGCCTGCCAATCCACCGGTAGGCTCATATCCGCATCGATACCGCCAGCGCAGCCGATATACACTTCGCCAATCTCTTCGGTATCGGTATTAATCATCATCTTGGCGGACAAAGTCTGTGGCTGTAGCCCAAACACGCCCACCATGCCCGTCTCTTCGGTCATGGTCAATAGCACTTCAAGCGGTGGATGGGCAATGTCATCACTGTCTAATACCGCAAGACAGCTTGCCATGCCGATACCATTATCCGCACCAAGCGTCGTGCCTGTCGCCATCAGCCACTCGCCATCATCAGGATGGATACGCAGAGCGATTGGGTCGGTGGCAAAGTCATGCACCGTATCAGCATTGGCTTGGGGCACCATATCTAGGTGTGCTTGCAGGGCGACGACAGGATAATCTTCCATGCCATCACTGGCGCTTTTTTTGATAATCACATTACCCACGCCATCACGATAGGCTGTCATGCCACGAGATGTCGCCCATGCCACGATGTCATTGGCAAGCGCTTCTTCGTGGTAGCTTGGGTGCGGTGTGGCGCAGATGCGGGCGAACCATTGCCATAGGCTTTGGGGCGCAAAGTCTTTGATGACTGCTAGATTTTGCTCATAAGCAGCTTGATTTAGGCTCATTTTTTATCCTTAAAAAAAACACAAAAAAAACAGGCTAAGCATACACCTAGCCTGTTGATTTTTCAAGGCAAACTTGCCATTTTGTGGCGATTTGCCCAATTATGCTTCGCTTGTGATTTCACGAGTCTCGGCTGCGCCTGCGGTTTGCTTGACAAGCTCAATCGCCGCTTCTGATGCAGTAGTATCAGCGAACATTGGGCTTGTACCGATGACTTGACCGTTTGATGCTTTTAGGTTGAACATCGGTTTGCCGTTTTTGGCTTCTTTGCGTTCATAGCGACCATCTTCGGTTGAGTTTTTCTTGACTGACTCGATACCGTTTAGCGCCGATGCTTTGGCAGCGTAGGCTTCACTTTTTAGCAAAGTGCCTGTGTCTGATTTTAGTGAAAAATGAAATTGTCCGTCTGAGCTTTTGCTCAATTCAAACCAAGTTGTCATGGCGTATTCCTTAAAAAGACGATTAAAAATCGCATGAACTCATGCTTAGCATCATTATACGCCATCGCTTGGCATTTACAATCGATTTAATTATCCATTTACAATATTTAACAAGCGGTTACGCATGGATGTAATTTTTTTGTCAAATACAAACAACTGCCCTGTGCTCAATTCACACAGCAAAAAAAGGACAGCCATCGCCGTCCTTTTTATCATCGCTCACATCATTATCAGCCAAACACTTGTTCGGCAGCACGGGCAAATCGCTCGGTCGTGCCATCGACATCGATGAGCTTATCAAGCCCAAACAGCCCAATGCGAAATGACTTATAATCACTCGGCTCATCGACTTGTAGCGGTGTGCCGGCGGCGATTTGTACGCCCACTTCGGCAAAGGCTGCGCCCTTATGCACCGCATCGCTTGGCGCATGGCAGACGACGACGCCATAGGCTTGGGCAGATGGTGCGGCGACGCTTTGGATGCCTTTGGCGTTTAGCACGGCTAGGATTTGTGTGCCAAGCTTGATTTGGGCGGCTTTTAGGGTGTCATAGCCGATGTCACGAGCTTCCAAGAGTGCATCACGCAGCTGCTTGAGTCCATCGGTTGGCATGGTCGCATGATAGGCATGACCGCCGTTTTCATAAGCTAGCATGATGTTTAGCCATGCCTTTAAATCCAGTGCAAAGCTTGATGGCGTACTGGCAAGCACGGCTTCTTTGGCAGTGTCTGAGAGCATGACAAGTCCTGCGCATGGGGTGCTTGACAGACCTTTTTGGGGTGCAGACAATAGCGCATCGATACCAAGTGCCTGCATATCAAGCCAAATACAGCCCGATGCGATACAGTCAATGGCAAGCAGACCGCCGACTTCATGCACCGCATCAGCCAGCGCACGGATATAGTCATCAGACAGCATCATGCCAGATGCGGTCTCGACATGGGGCGCAAAGACCATCTGCGGGCGATGCTCGCGGATATATGCCGTCACCGTCTCAATGTTGGCAGGGGCGAACTGCACCACGCCGTCATTATCCGACTGACTCGCCTTGAATACTTCGACGGATTTGGCGACCTTTGTGGCATCCAAAATCTGTGTCCAGCGATAGCTAAACCACCCATTACGCACCACCACGCAGTCCTTGTCCGCTGCCAAGGCACGCACGACCGCTTCCATGCCCGATGTGCCAGAGCCCGGTACGATGGCGACGGCATCGGCATGATACAGCGCCTTTAGCTCACTGGATAAATCAGTCATCACTGCTCGAAACTGTGCTGACATATGATTGAGCGCACGGTCAGTATAGACCACCGAATATTCCAAAAGTCCATCAGGGTCGATGTCGTGTCGTAATGCAGGCATGGTGTACTCCTTGTCTTGTTAAATTGGACTACCACCGCCATTCATCATCGGCAGTGTCAATCCTTATCAAAATCCGATACCCACACTGTACCAAGCACACGCCAAAAAATCAAGCGACCGACAAGTCAAATACTGGTTATTTAGTTGAGAAATGATAAGCAACAAAAAAGCAGGTATTATACCTGCTTATCTCGATAGCTATGAATCAGTGCATCCGACACCATCTCAAGCGTCTGCGCATCGGCAGTCTTGGCGACATGACGCATCAGCCGTGATGGACTGTGCGTCAGCGTCTGACTTAGCTCATGGGCAAAGGCAGTCAGCACCGCTTTGGCATCTTCGCCATCATCGATACGAGCCATCGCCTTAGCCAGTAGGCGCTGTTTGTGCGTATCTGCCATTTGTCTGTAGTCTTTGATACGCCCACGAGCGATTTGCACCTGCATCTGCGACTCGATATCGGCGACCAGCTGTCCGACGAGCAGTTCGGCTTCGACGGCGGCTTGTTTGCGTTCGGCAAGATTGCCTGCGATGACGTGCTGTAAGTCATCGACCGAATACAGATAGATGTCGTCAAGCTGACCTACCGCAGGCTCAATATCTCGGGGCACTGCCAAATCCACCAATAGCATCGGCTGATGGCGACGCTGTTTGAGTGCGGATTTGACCATCGCCACATCGATGAGTGCCTGCATACTACCGCTACAGCTACTGACGATGTCCGCCTGCGACAGCACTTCGCCCAATCTATCGAGCCCCACCATCTCAATCTGCGTCGCGCGACCGCTATCACGCATCATCTGTGTCAGCTCATCAGCTAGGTTCTGCGCTCGCTCGGCACTGCGATTGGCGATGATGATTTTGTGCAAGCCAAGCGCCGCAACATTGTGCGCAACCAAGCGATTCATCTCGCCTGCTGCCACCACCAACAAGGTCAGCTTACTCGGGTCATCAAAAATCTGCGTCGCAAGCTTGGCTGTGGCAAAGCCCAAAGTCACCGCCTGCGCACCAACTTTGGTATCACGACGCACCGTACGCGCCGCAGCAAACACCTGCTGAGTCAGCCAACCAAACTCACTATCCACCCCGCCATGCTCACGAGAAATCGCCACCGCTTGGCGAATCTGCCCAAGAATCTGTGGCTCGCCCAAAATCATCGAGTCAAGCCCAGCTGCGACACGCAGCCAATGGTTCAACGCTCGAGAATTTTCGTAAGTATATAAATAAGGGGCAATCTCGTCGTATGAGATATTTTTGAACTTGGCAAGCCACTGACTGACCGCCTGCATCCCTGCTGACAACGGCACATCTTCGCCATCAGCCACATCAGCGGTAGTATCGGCATCTTCTTCGATACCAAAATACAGCTCACTGCGGTTGCAAGTAGAAACGATGGTACAACCCTTGACCAACTGCGACAACTCACCAATCGCCTGCCCCATGTCTGAGCCAAACGACAGCTTTTCCCGTAGCGAAACAGGTGCGGTCTTGTGATTGACGCCAATGACGGCAAGTTTCATAGGCAACCCATGCGGATGAAAATCAGTGGTTAAGAAAATAAACGATGTATTATATCAGTTTTATTGCTATCTGCCTAACAAATTACAAGTTTTACTGATGGATTTTGGTCAATTCTTACACAGGTTTCGCCCAAGCGTGCGATTTTTGTGCATTTGGGTGCAGATTTTGACAGTTTTATTTGCACTTATCCAAAATCCTTTTATAATAAGCTGATTGATTTTGATAATTGAGCGATGATGAAAAAATTTTGGCACACACGCTTATTTGCTCGCCATCATGCCACAAGCCGTGCGCATGAGCAGACATCATCACCAAAAATTCTGCACACAAGCTCGTCCAAGTCATTCATCAAGCGACCTTTGACCATCGCCATCACAACCATCGGCATTGGCGCACTTATTGTCAGCCCTGTTGCCAGCGCTAATGTGTTTGACCCTTTATTAAAAATCTTATTACCTTTTTATAAATCTGCCCAAAGCACCGACAGCGATACACCCACCCAAACTGCCACAGAGACAAAGAGTCCTACGGATGGTAATGGTGATGGCAATAGCGATGTCAATCACAGCCATGCAGATACACTAATAGATACGCCAACAGATACACTAAATAGTATCGATGTCAGTTCAGATATCAGTGACAATGCCGATACCACAACCGATGGCACTGCCAATAGTGATACCCTACAGGGTAATATCCAAGATGATGCGCTTGATTTGCCTGCGGTACTGCTCGATGATACCTTGATTGCAGGGGATATTGAGCCGATGCTTGAGACGCCTGATTTATATGCCCTGCTCGATGCAGAATTTGCCGCCGATCGGGGTGAGATTGGCAAAGCACTGACCATTTATAAGGCAGAATCCTTCAAAGATAACGCCACAAGCGTCTTTGAGCGTGCGCTGAGCTTATCAATTGAGTTTGAGTCGCCCGCTGAGTCGCTTGCTTTTGCCACCGCTTGGCAGGATAAGAACCCTGAGCATATTCCTGCGTGGTTTTATGTGACGCATTTGGCGCTCAAAGCAGGCGAATACAGCCAAGCTGCTAGCATGATTTCGACCATCTTGCACTATGATCCCCGCTCGGATCTTGGGCAGATTTTGACCGGCGTCATTCCCACCAATCCCGATGACAAGCGTGCGCTGTTGTACGCACTACAAAATCTTGGCGAAAATAACGCATCCATCTCGGTGCTACGAGCAGGTATCTTGATGGGACTTGGTGAGCTTGATGCAGCTCGACTTCATGTCAATCAAGCGCTCAAGCTTGAGCCGAATAATTTGGCATTCATCACCCTAAAGCTAGATATCTTGCGTGCAGCCAATCGCATGGATGAGCTGTGGACTTATCTACATCAAGTCCGCAAAAAACTACCCAAAGAAAAAGATTTATACCTATACGAAATCCGCTATCTCATCGAAAAAGGCGAATTAACCAGCGCATGGAATTTATTGACCCTTGCCACCAAGCAGACTAATGACCCTGATGTCACACTTCTAGCGGGTCTGGTTGGTCTTGATAGCGGGCGTAATGCCGATGCCATCGCCGTGTTACAGACACTACTTAATAACCCAAATTTGGCAAGTCAAGCCCACTACTACATGGGTATCGGCTATGAGCGGCTCGGTGACATCGCCCACGCACGACAGCATTATGAAAAGGTCAATCACTACGAGCATATACTCGACGCTCGCACCAAAGTCGTCGGCTATTATCTGATGGAAAACAACACCGATGCCGCCATCAGTACACTGACTCGCCTGCGTGATGATTTTGAAAGCTATGCCACCGACAGCTATATCCTACAAGCCGAGATTTATCTGCGTCAAGGCGACAAAGCACACGCCAAAGACCTATTGACCCTTGCCAATCGTGAATATCCCGATGATGACAGACTACTGTACGCAAGCTACAAACTACTTGAAGATGAGCTTGAACCCGAAGACAAACGCCAAGCGATTGACAAACTGCTTGAGATTGATGATTTTAATCCAGAATATCAGCTTGCTGACGCCAAATTCCGCCTAAGCCAAAACCCTGATGACAGCGAAGCACTTAACATCGCCCGCCAAATCAGCAACATCAGCTTTGATGACCCAGCTTATGACAGTCAGCTACAGCTTGATGCCCTGCTTGTGCTTGGCAATCACGCCTTGACAAAAGGCGATTATCAAGCGGTCATCGACTATCTACAAGCCCCTTATGATGTCTCGCCAACGCTCAATGTCGGCATCACCTTATTGCGCGCTTATCAAGGGCTAGGCGATATGGCATCGGTCAATGCCCTGCTTGCTGATATGCAAACTCGTTTTGGCGTGGGTCAAAACAGCACCGCTGATAGCCAAATCTATTAAGAATTTTTAAAAATTTCACGCATTTTATTGATAATATTCAAGGATTTTTTTATGAAAAAAATCAGCCTAATTGCCATCTGTGCATCTGCGCTACTGCTCTCTGCTTGTGCTAGCACTCAGGCGGTCAAACCAGCAAACCCAAGCGCCCTGCCAACCGCTGATGCGCCTATCCGCTTTAGCACCACTGGCAAAATCGGCATCACCACACAGACAGACACAGGCGCACAAGGCGGTAGTGCCTTTTATGCTTGGGCGCAAGAAGATGACCGCTTTAGCATCGATTTGACCGGCGCACTCGGTATCGGCGCAACCGAAATCCGCTACGATGGACGCACCGCCACCCTAAACAGCGAACGCACAGGGCTCATCAGCGCAGACAGCCCCGAAGAATTGCTACTGAGTGCAACCGGCTGGCAAGCGCCGATTTCACAGCTGCCTTATTGGATTGTCGGACGCAGTGCACCAAGCGACAGCACCCAGACTTATGACGCCCAAAACCGCCTAGCGACAGCGGTCAATGGCGCATGGACGGCCAATTTTGAATACAAAGGCACACAGCCAAATCGCCTACGCATCACCCACACGGACGGACATCGTGTGGTAATGACCATTACTCATCAATAAGCAGACTGACAGGTAAATTTGGATGCTTGAGCTATTTTCCCCTGCCAAACTCAATCTATTTTTGCACATCACCGCCAAGCGTCAAGATGGCTATCATGAGTTGCAAAGCGTGTTTCGTGCCATTGATTTTGGCGATTGGATGAGTTTTTCGCTCATTGACGATACCGCATCACCGCTTGTCGTGCTCACAGGTGCGGACACCTTGACCGATGATATCAATGATAATCTGATTGTCAAAGCCGTACAGCTACTTGCCAAGCACCATGCGGACAAGGCACGCCCCATCGCCATCCATCTGGACAAAAAAATCCCCACCGGCGCAGGGCTAGGTGGCGGCTCAAGCAATGCCGCCACGACACTACTTGCCGTCAATACACTATGGCAACTTGGGCTAGATACAGAGACGCTGATCGCTTATGGGACAAAGCTTGGGGCGGATGTGCCGTTTTTTATCTTTAGCCATGCTCATCAAGCCGATGCACTAGCAATGGGGATTGGCGAGCTGTTGAGTACGCTACATCTACCATCAGCACGCTATTTGCTACTTTTGCCACCTGACCATCTATCCACAGCGCAGTATTTTGGTCATCCATCACTTCAAAAAAACTGCCCTGTGCTCACCGACATTGACACACGCTATGATGACTATGGCAAGGTGCTGACGGCTGAGTTTGGCAATGTGTTTGAGCCGATTGCCCTTGATAGCTCGCCTGCAACACGCACGGCACTGGATTATCTGCGTACGCTTGAGACAGATGCCAAAGCCACCGCCCGCATGAGTGGCACAGGTAGCACGGTGTTTTTGCCCATTAGTGATGAGATTGATGATGCGACCTTGACCGCATGGCAACTGTCCGCCCCCTGTCCAAGCGTGGTGGCGATGAGTTTGTATGATTATTGAGAGAAAATTATCGGTAAACTGATGCAATTTTTGCCAAAAATTGCTATCATGACGCCATAAATCCGAGCGATTTATTTATATAATTTTAATAATACGATAATTAAGGCGTTTTATGACCACTGAGCTAAATATTCAAGTTATCGATCACCCACTCGTGCGACACAAGCTATCGCTGATGCGTGAAAAAGACAGTAGCACCTATAAATTTCGCACCCTAACCAATGAGTTAGGTCGCTTGATGGCGTATGAAGCCAGCCGTGATTTTGAAATCGAAACCTTCACCATGCAAGGCTGGTGCGGTGAAATCACAGGCGAGCAGATCAAAGGCAAGACCGTCACCGTCGTTCCTATCCTGCGTGCAGGTCTTGGGATGCTTGATGGCGTGCTAGATCTATTGCCAACCGCCAAAATCTCGGTCGTGGGACTACAGCGTGACGAAGAGACGCTTGAGCCAGTGCCGTTTTTTGAGAAATTTGTCAATGACATCGACCGTCGCCCTGCGCTCATCCTAGATCCGATGCTAGCCACAGGCGGTAGTATGGTCGCCACCATCGATATGCTCAAAAAACACGGCTGCACCAACATCAAAGCCCTAGTGCTCGTCGCCGCCCCCGAAGGCGTGCGCGCGGTCAATGAAGCGCACCCTGATGTCAAAATCTACACCGCCGCCCTAGACAGCCATCTCAACGAAGACGGCTATATCATTCCAGGTCTAGGTGATGCAGGCGATAAGATTTTTGGGACTAAGCAGTTGTAAGTGCTTGTGAGATATCAAACGCAGGTTGATGATAAGACAACCTGCGTTTTTTTAATTTAGAAATCAAAAAGATGGCATAAACAATGTTAACTTGATATCAATTAAAATTGATAGAAACGGCATTTTATTTATGGTTAAACTGTATTTATTAGCCAAAATGTAACCGCTGCAATCAATGCAATCACGATACTGCCAAAACAAGCGATAGCTGCTACAATGACAGATGATGGTGGGTGACGTTTTGCTTTCTTGATAGCCTCATCAATTTCAGCTTGCATTTTCATTCTTTCTACTGCAAACTTTTCTTTATCCACTTGTACATCACGAATAACTTTTGCAATATCAATTACCATTTTTTTACACCCCCATTTCTTTACGATTGTAAGAATTTAATTTGCTATCATCACTATACATAATATCACCTTTTAGCCCTACCGTCGATATGTGATATATTAGTTCACGACTGCATAGGTTATTTAGACCTCAAAAACCCATACCAATTAGGGACGATACTTGCGGGCATGATTTTCTAAGCCCGCCCTTTGTGATCATATTAATTGCTTAAAAATTCCAATCATTCGATCGTTATCATATCGATCATCACTATGCAAATACAGTGGTTATGGCTGCTTCTACAACACTTATATTGATTGCAGAACTTATTTAATGCTTTCCATCCACATAAGGCAATCCCTTGACACCCCAAACAAAAACACCATCAGCTTGAGCCGATGGTGTTTTTGCATTAGGGCAATTAACCTTGAAGTAAGCTAATATCCGCCACTTGCATAAACAGATTACGCACCTGTTGTAGCAGTGCTAGGCGGTTGTTTTTGAGCTTGGCATCATCGCTATTGACCATCACGCCATCAAAGAATGCAGTCAAAGGCTCTGACAGGCTTGCCAAAGTCGTCAAAATCGCTTGATAATCAGCGGCAGCCTGTAGTGGCGCAACCGCCGTTTGGGCAGATTTTACCGCATCGAACAGTGATTTTTCGGCAGTTTCGACCAATAGCGATTCATCGACCGCATCACTGACAGCGACATCGGCTTTGGCTAGGATATTGGCGACACGCTTGTTATTCTCCGCAAGTGTGCCCGCTTGTGGCAGACTGCGGAACACTTCGACCGCACGGATACGGTCATCAAAATCCATCGGCACATCAATATCCATCGCTTGCACCGCTTGGATGGTATCGACCGCCACGCCTTGCTCACTGTACATCGCACGATAGCGGGCATTGATAAAGTCCATCACTTCATCAAAGGTCTTGGCAGCATCGCTAAGCTTATCGCCGTAGCCTGCCAATGCCTGACGAATCAGCTCGCCAAGGCTTAAGTTTAGGCGTTTTTCGATCAAAATACGCAGTACACCAATCGATGCACGGCGCAAGCTGAATGGGTCTTTTGACCCTGTTGGAATCTCACCAATCCCAAAAATCCCAACGAGCGTATCAATGCGATCCGCCAAAGCAAGGGCGGTGCCGATGTCGGTGGCAGGCAGTTTGTCACCGGCAAATTTTGGCAAATATTGCTCTTCAATGGCATCTGCCACCGCCGATGGCTCGTTATTTAGGCGAGCATAGTAAGTACCCGCCACGCCTTGTAGCTCAGGGAACTCACCGACCAGCGTACTGGCAAGGTCGCATTTTGACAAATGCGCGGCGCGGATGGCGTACTCAGAATCAGCACCAATGTGGGTGGCAATCATCGCAGCCAAGCTTGCGATACGCTCTGATTTTTCCCAAATCGTGCCAAGTTTGTCTTGGAAAATGCGATTTTTTAGGTTCTCGGTTAAGGCAAATAGGGGCTGTTTTTGGTCTTGCAAAAAGAAAAACTCAGCATCTGATAAGCGTGGGCGTACGACTTTTTCGTTACCAAAAATCACTTGGCTTGGATCTTTACTTTCAATATTACTAATAAATACAAAGTAAGGCAGTAGCTTACCATTGGTATCCGTCAAGCAAAAATACTTTTGATCCGCCTGCATGGTGCTAATTAGGGCTTCTTGAGGTACTGCCAAGAAACGCTCTTCAAAGCTTGCCCGTAGTGCCACTGGCAAATCCACCAGTGCTGTGACTTCATCAAGTAGCTCATCAGGTACGATGGCAACCGCACCAACTTCATCAGACAGCTTGGCGACTTGTTCTTTGATAGATGCTTGACGCTTATCAAAATCAGCGATGACTTTGGCATTATGTAGCACAGATTCATAGTCATCAGCATGACTAATTTCAACAAAATCTGGCGCATGAAAACGATGTCCACGGGTCAGATTACCCGCCTTATGCCCTTGGATAGTGGCGTCAATCACCGCATTATCCGCCATCAGTACCACCCACTGCACAGGGCGGACGAATTCTTCTTTGCTCGCTCCTGAACGCATACGCTTGGCAATCGGCAAGTCATCTAGGGCTTTTTGGAAAATGGCAGGCAACAGCTCGGTGGTTGGCTTACCTTGCACCATCAATTCATAGCCGATATAGTCGCCCTTGTCGGTGCTGATGGTGATGATGTCATCTTTGGTGATGCCAAGTCCGCTTGCAAAGCCAAGACCTGCTTTGGTCAGATTGCCATCGGCATCAAAAGCCGCTTTGATAGCAGGGCCGCGCTTTTGTTCGGTGCGGTCAGGCTGTTTGTCGCTGATGCCGACGATTTGTAGTGCTAGACGGCGTGGCGCAGCAAAAGGCTTAATCGCTTGATAAGTGATATTTTGGCTATCCAAGGCGGCTTTGACATTGTCCGTCAAGGCATCACGCAAGGTCTTTAGGTTTTTTGGTGGCAACTCTTCGGTGCCAAGTTCAAATAGGATTGTGGTCATAGCTTTTCCGAAATTTTTCAAATAGTATCAATCATCTTTTTTATCGCCGTCATCGTCACGGTCGTTGTCCTGATTACGCTCATTATCACGATCGTTATCATTGTCATCATCATTGTCACGATCGTTGTCGTTGTCATTTTGGCGGTCGTTATCTCGGTCGTCATCACCTTGATTGCCTTGATTATCACCATCATTATCACGGTCATTATCAGCGTCGTTGGTGCGGTCGCTATCACGATCGTTGTCGCTTTGATTATCTTGACGACTGGTTTGTTCGGTAGTATCGCCCTTATCATCGCTATTATCATTACCGCCGATAAAACCACAGGCGGTTAGGAACGCAGATAGACCTAGAACCCAAATCAGTTTCGTTGCTTTCATTATTTATTCTCCGCTTGTTCGTCTTTTGGCAACCACTTCTCCAGTGCTTCTGCCTTATGAGCTTCATCCGCCAATGGGAAGCCAAGCTTGGCACGGGCTTCAGTATAGCTCACCGCCACTTTGCGGGCGAGCGTACGCACACGCAAAATAAAGCGTTGGCGTTCGGTCACACTAATCGCCCCACGAGCATCTAGCAAGTTAAAGGTATGGCTTGCTTTTAGCACCATCTCATAAGCGGGCAGTGGCAAATTCACCGCGACAAGTCTATCCGCTTCAGCTTCATAAAAGTCAAACAGCTCAAACAGCTTATCGACATTGGCGTATTCAAAGTTATAGGTGGACTGCTCCACTTCGTTTTGGTGGAACACATCGCCATAAGTGACTTTGCCAAATTCGCCGTCCGTCCAGACCAAATCATAGACGCTATCGACGCCTTGAATATACATGGCAAGACGCTCAAGACCGTAGGTGATTTCGCCGGTCACAGGGAAGCACTCGATACCGCCGACTTGCTGAAAATATGTAAACTGCGTGACTTCCATGCCGTTTAGCCACACTTCCCAGCCCAAGCCCCACGCACCAAGCGTTGGGCTCTCCCAGTTATCTTCGACAAAGCGGATATCATGGGTCAAGGTATCAATCCCTAACGCTTCTAGCGAACCCAAATACAGCTCTTGGATATTGGCAGGGTTTGGCTTTAGCACCACTTGGAATTGATAATAATGCTGTAAGCGGTTCGGGTTGTCGCCATAGCGTCCATCGGTCGGACGGCGTGATGGCTGGACATAGGCGGCGTTCCATTTTTCGGGGGTCAAGGCACGCAAAAATGTCGCCGTGTGAAATGTGCCTGCGCCCATTTCCATGTCATAAGGCTGCAACACGACACAGCCACGAGACGCCCAGTAGTTTTGAAGAGTGAGAATAATTTGTTGAAAAGTCATGAGTTATCGCCCGATTTTCATGTAGGGCGTGTTGAACATTGATAACATTGTCACAAAATATGATAAAAATTTAATACTTTTCATCAATTTTTGCATGAAAAATGGCTAAATCTTGTTTTTCTTCGTCAAATCGTTTGTTAATATTTTAATATTAACTGCATGATTTTCCTTGAAAAACGTGCGATTTTTCTCATTTTTCATTGCAAATACCAAAGTTCAACACGCCCTAAAATTAAGATAAAAAATAATGCCCATTGTACTAAACAACGGGCATTTTTTCCATTCTTTTTCAAGATTTTGGTGGATTTTGTGGGACATCTTTATGGGATGTCGCAGAACAAAATTTCACACCCATTACGAACGATAGACGCCATAATCTGCATACGATGCCGGTGTGGCATTTGGCATCATCAGCCACAGCACCAAATAAATCAAAATCCCCGGCACGGCAGCGCTTGCACACGAAATGATGATAAAAGCTAGGCGCACCATCGTTGGCGACCATCCCAAATATTCAGCGATACCGCCCATCACCCCTGCAATCATGCGATGGTTCTGTGAGCGGTGAAGTTTGATGAGTTTTGCCATAAAATCACTCCGTATGATGATTGCCATAATGAATTGTTAGTCGTTATTAACGATGACTTGCCAGCAATATGCAACTTAGGTATAATGTTAATTTGTAATATTTGTACAAAGCGTGCATTGCCAGCTGACTTGCTACTTAGATGGTAGCTCTTATCAACAATTTCAAGCGCAAAACACCCCCTTATACAAAACACAACATAGCTTTACAAAGGATGACAAGATGACAAAGGCGAACAATGCCCTACTCATCGGTGATTTTGCCCCATTGCATTTGGGTCATCTTGCCGACATCAACGACGCCAGCAAGCTTGCCAACACCTTGCATATCGTCATCACCGCATCTGCAGGCATTGCCACGCCAAGCGGTCGCACGCCAAATCTTAGTGATGTCGCCCGATGGGTGCAGGTGGCGTGTCAGCATTTTGCCTTTGTGCGAGTGCATACGGTGGCAAGTCTTGGCTTATCCAGTGTGGACTTTGATTATCGTAGCAGTCGCCATGCCAATCACAGCATTGATGCGATTTGCCAAGCCTTACAGCTCGATGATGTCATCATCGCAAGCAAGCACCCTTTGAGCCAATCCACCTATCCGACCGCCATCATCGCCGCCACCTTAGATGATGGCTTGATGATACAGACCAATCCTTTGATGAATTTTGACCGTCTTGCGCCTGCGTGTCGCTATTTTTATACGCAGACGGTGTGCATCGTCGGTGGCGAAAGCTCGGGCAAAACCACACTCATTCATAAGCTTGCCAATCACTATGGCGCAACTGTCGCACTTGAGATGGGACGGCTTTATACACACTCACACTTAGGCGGTACGGAGCTTGGCTTACAGTACAGTGATTATCTGCCAATTGCCATCAATCACGCCAAAGCCATCACAGAGGCCACCGCTGCTGCCACCGCACCCATTACACTTGTGGATACGGATTTTGCGACGACGCAGGCATTTTGTGAAGTATATGAAAACCGCACGCACCCTGTGGTGGCAAGCCTTGCCGATAATTTTCGCTTAGATTTCACCATTTATTTGGATAATAATGTCACTTGGGTCGCCGATGGGATGCGCCGACTTGGCGATACCAAAGCTCGTAGCCACTTTGCCCAGACGCTCCTTGATATCTTGGCTCGACATGACATCCGCCATCATGTGATTGATGATGATAATTATCACGCACGCTATCAACAAGCCGTCTTGTGGATTGATACGCACATACTTGGCAAGATGCCAACTTATTCTACACGACACCCAAAGGATGCCACCCTATGAAAATCGCACTACTGGATAATATCACCGGCTTTGGCAAGCACGACTGGAGCGTGTACTGGGTGCTGATTTGGTTCAGCTGTGGCTTGCTTGCGTTGTTTTTTGGCTTTTGGACGACGACCGAGCAGACAGCACTCGACTGGTTTTATTTTGCGGTATCTATCATTGGTCTATTGTGCGTCGTGGGCTTAAGCTTTCGCAAAAATATCGCAGGCAACGGGCTTGGGATGCTTGCCACCGCAGGCGAAGTGGTGGTGCAGGCGACATCAGGGGCGGTGGGCTTGATGCTTGCGCCACTGTTTAATTTCTTTAGCCATGCTTATGGGGTCAAATACTGGGCAAGCAACACCGATGCTGATGGCGATATGGTGCCAAAATCCGCCAACAAATATGTCTGGCTATTGACCGTCATCTTTATCATCGCAGGGCTTTTGCTATTTCCTGTGATTAACCGCTGGCTACAGGCGCAGGGCTATGGTGTCATCAGTGATGATGGCAGTCGTTTTTTGGGGATGATTGACTTTTTTTGGATTAATGTCATTGGCTTTGTGCTATCCATCACCGCACAGGCGACGATGATTTTGCGTTATTCATTCAACTGGTGGCTGTGGATTCTAGTCAATGCCGTGTGGCTCATCGTCAATATCATGACGGGCAACACCATCTTTGCCATCCAGACAGTGATTTATCAAGTCAATGCAGTGGTGGGCTTGTACGGCTGGTATCGCAGCGAACAGCTCGCCAAAGGCATCCGCTGACAGCCAAAGACCGCCCTGTGGCGGTCTTTATTTTTTGCAAAAATCCTTTGAAAATTGCCCAAAAATTGGTACAGTATAGACAATCTTGGAAGTGTCAATAAAAGGAGTTACCGTGTCATTATTCGTCAGTCAAAAATCACTACAAACATGGCTCGATGACTATGCCGTCAGCCATCAAAACCCCACCAACAAATCCATCCATTGGCTATGCGTACCGGTGATTTTCCTATGTATCGTAGCGCTATTGTATCATGTGCATATTGCATTATTGGCAGTGATTGCTGTGGGCGTGCTGTTCTTTTATTTGCGGTTATCGTTGGTGCTATTTGTGCAGATGTTAGCATTTATGGCGCTGTGCGTGATGATTGTCTATTATCTGCCGGTGTCGGTGTGGTTTTGGGTTGGGCTGTTTGTCGTCGCTTGGATTGGGCAATTTGTCGGGCATAAAATTGAAGGCGCTAAGCCGTCATTCTTTGAAGATTTGCAATTTTTGCTCATCGGCCCTGCATGGGTGGTGCATGATATGGGTCGGCGATTGGGTGGGTGATTTGATCAGCCAATCACACTTAAGCCAAACAAAAAAGTCGGGAGCCATTCCCGACTTTTTATCATCTTAATTTATCGTCCAAGTCATGGCTGTTTGAGATACGGCCAAGCGGCTTTGAGATAAATCATCATCGACCATAGGGTCAAAATCACCGCAATCACCATCAGCGCATAGCCAATCATCTCAAGCGATTCCCAGTTGAGCAGTAGCACAGTGATGGCGACCATCTGAAAAGTCGTCTTAAGCTTACCTACATATGACACCGCCACACTCGTGCGTGCGCCAAGCTCCGCCATCCACTCACGCAGTGCCGACACGGCAATCTCACGAGAGATGATGACAATCGCCGATGTCGCCATCACGATGTTTGGATGCCACTGCACCAGCACAATCAGCGCCGCTGCGACCATCAACTTGTCCGCCACAGGGTCAAGAAAACGACCAAATGCCGATGTGATATTCATCTTGCGTGCCAAATAACCATCAAGCCAATCAGTCAATGCCGCCAATACAAACACCAAAGTCAGCACAAAATAGCGTAATAAACTATCGCTAAACTCACTCATCCCAAGCCGTGCGATGGCATTATCCGAAATCGCAGGCACGCCGATACCGAGTGCCGGCGGCCAATAGGCAATCGCCACAAACAAAGGAATCATCACAATGCGTGCTATGGTTAGGTTGTTTGGCAGATTAAAAACCGATGCAGGCTTGGTCTGCGGTGTGTCTGTACTCATAATCACACTCAAGAAATTTGCTTTATGATACCTAATTTTGACAGGATTTGCCATAAGTTTTGTGGATTTTGGCGATGATGGTTAATGCTTTTGGGTGGCAAAAATGTTACCATAGCGATTTTGGCGACAGTACAAATGCCAAAAGCTTTACAGATTTGCCAAACTATCATCAATCATCATCAACCACCATCAAGGACACGCATTATGAGCCATACAGTCGATACCATCATCATCGGTGCAGGGGCATCGGGGCTGTTTTGCGCGTTCAATGTGGCAAGCTTTGGCAAATCGGTGCTCGTGCTCGACCACGCCAACAAAGCCGGCAAAAAAATCCTGATGTCAGGCGGTGGACGGTGTAACTTTATCAATCGCCAAGTTGAGCCACGACATTTTATCAGCCAAAATCCGCATTTTGTCAAATCCGCCCTGTCCAAATACGGCAGTGATGACTTTATCGCCCTAGTCAATCAGCACCATATCGCCTATCATGAGCGAGAGCATGGACAGCTATTTTGTGATGACAGTGCCAAAGATATTTTAGATATGCTACTAAAACAGTGCCAAGACTTTGGCGTCGGTATCCATCTGCATACTGTCATTGATAGCATTCGTGCCACCGATGATAACGGCTTTGTACTTAGCACCACCCACAAAAAAGACGGCACAACCACCACTTATCAATGTCAGCATCTGGTGATTGCCACAGGTGGTCTATCCATTCCGACACTTGGGTCAAGTGGCTTTGGCTATCAGGTGGCGATGCAGTTTGGGCATACCATAGTCCCCACCGAAGCTGCCTTAGTGCCGTTTACTTTTACCGATGCCACAGGCGATTTGATAAAATCACAAGCAGGACTAAGCCTAGATGTCATCGCATCCAATGATAAGATAAGCTTCACACTGCCACTGCTATTTACACATCGTGGACTATCTGGCCCTGCCATGCTCCAGCTATCCAACTACTGGCACTTAGGCGAGAGCATCACCATCAATCTAGCACCGCAGACGGACATCGCCGAGCTGTTATTATCCGCCAAAAAATCACATCCAAAACAGCTTGTACGCACCGCTTTGGCAGGTATCCTGCCCAAAAAACTACTCACCGCACTCGAAAATCATCTATGGCAAGCGCACAAAGACACCGAGCTTGCCAATCTCAAAGATGACACCCTGCGCCAAATCGCCACAACGCTGAACGCTTGGACGCTCAAACCCAGTGGCACTGAAGGCTACCGAGTCGCCGAAGTCACTCGTGGCGGTGTCGATACTCATGATGTCTCGGGCAAGACAATGGGATCTCGCCTGCAACCCAACCTATATTTCATCGGTGAAGTGCTCGATGTGACTGGCTGGCTTGGTGGGTATAATTTTGCTTGGGCATGGGCAAGTGGCTATGCCTGCGCCGAAAGTATCGGGATGAAATGGTGATATGGTGTTTGGGTTGCATTTTAAAATAATCACACCCAACCAATCACCCCATTACAAACCCACAAAAAAAAGCGAGCCGAAGCCCGCTTTTATTATGTCAATTTTTTAATCACAAAGCCAAGCTCGCTCATGGCTTGTTCTTTTTCCATCGGGGCAAGGGTGGCTTTGGTATGTGGCTTGTCCTTAAGATAGGTCATCGCCACACGCTTGAGATCATCGATACTGACCGCCAAAATCTTGGCACGCATCGCCTGTTGCCATGCTTGGTCTCGCTCATGCAGCTCGCTAAAGCAGGACTTGACCGCTTCACCGGCAGGCGAACCCGGCTTATCCATGCCTGCGATGATGCCCAAGATGGCTTCGGTCAGCTGCTCATCATCGTGCTCGGTAGTGAGTAGCCAATCGATACTCTTGGCAAAGTGCACAAAGGTCTCTTGGCAGTGCGGATCTCGATAGCTGTAGAAACGAAACGATGCCGAATTGCTGTCAAAGCTTGCACCACCGCCATAAGCACCGCCTTTTTCACGGATGGCGCTGTGCAGATAGCCATTGCGCAAAAATGGCGCAAGCACCATCAAAGCAGGCGTATCGGCATGACCTGATGTGGTGGCAGGATAGGCAGCGGCGTTGTGATGGACATTGGTTGAGATCAGCCATGCGATGTCTTCACGGCTATCATCATGCAGTAGATGGCTAAGCTCATCAAATAGCATCGGCGTGCTTGATGATAGGATTGTCTGACTGCTCGGCTGTGCCGATAGCTGGTCGGCGATGATTGGCAATAGTGACTCGCTCGCTGTCTCTTCGCATACCAGTAGCACCTGCTTTGGCAGGCTCATCATCGTCTGATGCAGTGCCGTCAGTCGCTCGGTTAGCAGTTGCCACTGCGAATCATCTTGGACTGCCTGCGCCAAAAATGCCTTGAGCGTAGCGAGTGCCGGCAGACCTGAATAGGCATACTCAATCGCTGCTTGACGGCTCATCTGACGCACTGCCGTCTGCATGGCATAGGCGTGCCCCGCGCCCGATAGACGAGATTGCCAGCCGCTTTGTTTTTGTTGCAGTAGTTCACGGATGCGGTCAGTTTCGCTAAAGATGGTATCATTTAGCACTTCGGACACGAGTGCAATGGCTTCGGTTTTGCGATTGAGTGCACGAGTGGCAAGCACAAAATAACTGCCCATTTGATCTTTATCATCAATACTGGTACGCTGACTGATACGAGCCGTCACCCCTGATGAATGCGATGCTTGCACCGCTTGGAAACTGCGTGCATCATGCTTACTCGTACCCACTTCGGATAATAGCGCCAGATACAGTGGCAATAGCGGATTATTGAGCACTTGATCAGCGACTTCACCGGTCAATGGTGTAATCAGCTGATAATAATACAGCCCATTCGTACCCGCATGATACAGATGTACAGGCACATCGCCCATATTTGTTGCAAGCATGGTATGCGTGGCGTGGGTAAATGCCACATCGCTTGGCACATCAGTCAGATCCACTTTTGGCAGTAGATTGACATCATCGGGGGTGGCTTGACGAGCCTGCAGATCTGCACTTTGCTGACGGATCGTGGCTCGGTCGTTATCAGTGAGCTGCGTATCTAGCTCTGCCAATTTCATCTCTTCATCACGAATCAGGCGAGCCGCCTTATCCGTATCAGGACTCATGGTCAGTAGTACTCGGTGCGGATTGTCAATCAAGTGCGTGCGTATCAATGACTGCACCCAGTTTGGCTCAAATGCCTTATCCTTAAGCCATGCCAAATGCTCATCAATCTGCCACACATCAATCGGATCACCGCCATGAATCGCCGTGCTAAAGCCTTCGAGCATCAAGGTCAAGCCATAAGGCATACTATCGCCACCGATATGACGCTGATCAATCTCAATCTGGTGCAAAATCGTCTCAATGACATCATCAGCAATCGGATTGCTCGCAATATCAGTTAATAAATCCAAAATCCCCTGCTGCACCGCATCGGCATACTCGGCATCCGAGCCACGCAGTCCTGCATAAAATACCATCTGATAATGGCTATCATCCAAGCCAAGTAGCGGACTTGGCGCTGTGCCATGCGGATGACTCTCAAGATATGCACGCAAAGGCGAACCGCTATGCTCTGCCAAGACCCCTTCGACCAAACGCAATGATAGGCGCACCTTTGGATCGGTGATGGTCGGCAATAGCCACGCCAGCACATGATGCGTCATCTGCTTGCCATCGCTGTCACTGCTATAAGTATCTGTCACCGTCACAGGGGCGGTGAGCGGCGTCTCAAGTGATGATGAGAATTTTTTGCCTTGAGCGGGACGAGTCGTATCATCAAAGCGACTTAGGGCATCATTATGAAGTTTTTCTTGAATCTCTGACACAGGAATATCGCCAAAGCTCATGATGATGGCATTGCTTGGGTGATAATGCGCTTGGTGAAATGCCACCAAATCAGCATGGCTTAGCTTTGGAATCTCGGCAGGATCACCGCCTGAATTATAATGATAAGTCGTCGTCGGAAACAGATGCGGTGTCAACGCATAATACAGCTGATCAATCTCACCGCTCATCGCCCCTTTCATTTCGTTGAATACAATGCCGTGATAATGTGGCTTGCCATCGTCATCAAGCTCAATGCGGATGCCTTCTTGGGCAAAGTCTAGCGGATGAATATTGGGGAAAAATACCGCATCGGTATAGACGGATAATAGGTTAAAAAAGTCCTTTTTATTCTGACTGGCAAAAGGATACACCGTCCAATCGCTGGCGGTCATCGCATTCATAAAGGTGTTGAGCGAGCGTTTAATCATACTAAAAAATGGGTCTCGCACAGGGTATTTTTCAGAGCCACACAGCACCACATGCTCAAGGATGTGCGCTTCGCCACGAGAAGTCATAGGCACAGTTGCAAAGCCAATCATCAGCGCATTTTCGCTATTTTGGCACGCCAAATGATAATGCACCGCCCCTGTCATGCGATGGCGAGTGGTTAAAACGGTAATGTCGAGCGCTTCGATACGGCGAGTGTCCAGCAGCTCAAAGCTTGGGTGTAGCTCGGTGGATGGTGTAAAAGTGGATGGCGTCATCGCCTGTGTTGAGATGGTCATATCAATCCTAAATATCTGCTTGCCAAGGTGGTATCTTTGGGCAGTTTTTGTTATGCTTACAAATCATGATAAAAGTGCGTTATTTTAACACAAAAGCCTGCATTTAGGGCGTATGATGATATCAAAGCAACAAAACTTATCAGCGTGCTTGGCTTATCATCAGCTTTATCATTCAAATACTGATATGATTTACACGATTTGCCCGTTAAACGCACGCCATATACGATTGACACCCAACCAATAATTGATTTATTATGAAAAAATTCTACCTAATCCGCCATGCCCAAAGCGAGTCCAACGCAGGACTGGTTATCCGTGAAAATCATTTGATTAATCTTACCGAACTTGGGCAAGCTCAAGCCCTGACACTGTGCGACTGGCTGTGTGAGTATTTGACAAAATCCCAAGAAACCATCAACGGTGTGTTTATCTCACCTTATATCCGCACGCATCAGACTGCTTTGTCATATCTGCATAAAACAGGCTTTGATGCCACCGTCATGCCAAGCTTACAAGAGTTTAATATGCTGACATTTGAGCGTATCAGCGGTCGTGAATTATCCGAGATTCGCACGATGGCGCAGGCGTTTTGGCAGATGCCAAATGACCATAAGGACAGCGAGCAGACGGACAGTTTTGATGACTTTGTGGCGCGAGTACGCACGGCACGGCAGACCTTTGGCGAGATGGCGGACGGCAGTTATGTGGTCTTTGGGCATGGGATGTGGATTGGGATGTTGATTTGGCAGCTGTTGCACCAAGACAGCAAGCAGGTGCTCGATAAAGCCACTTTTGCCACTTTTGAGCTGACCATCCGCCCTGATAATTATGATGTGTATCTACTTACCATCGATGGCACAACCGAATCCATCGCCAAACTGCGGGATAATCGTGGCGGTGTGTCGCTTGTGATGTGATGGCAATTGGGCAAGTTTTTTTAAAGAAATTCCCCCAAATCAGCTGAATTATCGCTTAATATTTGTTATACTAAGTATAGGAAAATTGGCAACCAAAACAGCAAAAGGAGCGTGTTTATGTACCAACATGTACTGCTAGTCACTGACCTAAAAGACGATACCGATTTGGTCGCACAAAAAGCCAAGTGGATTTTGGATGCAGAACCACAAGCCCAATTATCCGTCTTGCACATCGTCGAAGAGACCATGCTTGGCTTTGGCTATGAGCTGATTCCGGCATCGGCACTGCATGAGCAGATTGATGATGAGCGCTGCCAAAAAGCTCGGGTTCGCTTAGCTGAAGTCCTAAGCCGCAACCATCTACAAGCACACCATGTCAATATCAAGACCGCCATTTCGGGTCGCAAAGGCATCGTGGATTATTGCGATAAGCACGCTGTGGATTTGGTCGTCATCGGTCGCCACAAGCGTACTGGTCTGTCGGCATGGATTGCAGGTGCAACTGCTGACAGCATCCTGCCTGATGTCGATAGTGATTTATTGGTCGTGCAGTTGGCTGCCGAATAACCGTTAATTTTTATCTGATTGTATCTGATAATCAGTCAAGTAGGTCAAAGATATTGGCTTGCTTGACTGATTGTGTTTTTTTAGATTTTTTAAAGAGAAAGCTATGTATGATGTCGTCGGCATTGGTAATGCCCTAGTTGATACCGAATTTACCCTAAGCGAAGACGCCCTAGCTGCCACTGGTCTGACTCGTGGCAATATGACTTTGGCGGATGCTGATGCCCAAGCGGCGTTATTTGAAGTGCTTGCCAAACAAGGCATCACCCCTGCCAAACAGGCCGGTGGCGGTAGCGCTGCAAACAGCATGGTGGCATTTGCTTCACTGGGCGGTAGTGCTTATTATCATTGCCGTGTCGGTGGTGATGAGATGGGTGATTTTTATCTGGGTGACCTTGAATCATCAGGCGTGACAGTCGATGCAGACTTTGCGGTACATCGTGATGGCATCACAGGCTCGTGTGCGGTGCTCGTCACCCCTGATGGTGAGCGTACCATGCAGACACATCTGGGCACCAGTAGCGAGATTTGTGCGGATAATGTCAATTTTGAGACACTTGGCAGTGCCAAATGGCTGTATCTTGAAGGCTATCTTGCCATGTCGCCATCGGTCAGCGATGCACTGACTCAGCTACACACCACCGCACGCAAGCACGGTGTCAAAGTCGCTGTCAGCTTTGCCGACCCTGCTGTGGTCAAATTCGCCAAAGACGGTCTATTAGCCATGCTTAATCGTGGCGTGGATGCGGTGTTTTGTAACTTTGAAGAAGCGACACTATTTGCTGAAGCAGATGGTGAAGCTGACCCTGTCAATGCCCTACTCAAATACAGTGAGCTCGTGGTCATCACCAATTCAGACAAGCCTGCCATCATCGCTTGTCGTGGCGATACAGGCATCATCGAACATCACATCGATGCTGCCCCAGTCAGTCAAGTGATTGATACCAATGGTGCGGGTGATAACTATGCTGGGGCGTTCTTATACGGACTATCCCAAGGGCTTGAGTTGCCTGTTTGTGGTAAGCTTGCCGCTGAAGTCGCCGCTGCCATCGTCAGTCAGTTCGGCCCTCGCCTAAGTGTGGCGGACTATCAAGCAATTAAGGCTAAGACGCTATAACGCACGCTTATAATTAAAGCCAAAAAAAATCAACCGCTTTGAAAAATAGGCGGTTGATTTTTAATTAACCCAAGCAGGTATTTTCATTTTTTATGGCTTAAAGATGCAATCAATTTGGATACTTTTGATCTATTCCATACAACAAAATCATATTCGCTGGTAGAACAAGACACTTTTAATCCATTTGGAATAAAGAATAGCGTGTTAAAATTTTCCAAGTTTTGGATATCTAATATATCAATCCAAACATCTGCCTTTTGGAAATTAAATGCATGAGACTTAAATCTCAAACCATTTTCATAAACATACAAAAAACCACCAAGACTTTCACCATTTAAAAACATATTGGCTGCAAATTTTTTAATTAAGCTGCTCAAAACCCACTCTACCTTTCCAATTATTCAAATACAAATTCCAAGCCGGTTGCTAAAACAATCATAGCCACTGAAAGACCAAAAATTAATAGGAGGAAAAATTTTAGGTAAGCTCGATCTGCGAACGCCTCGCCTGCAGCCCCTATGCTTCCATAGGCAATTGCGAAACCGAAAAACCAAAACAACATAGAAAACAATTCTTCCATTACACTCCCCAAAAAATGTATATTACACTCAAAATTATAACATATTGTTTATTTATTTGCAATTTTTTTATTATAACAATTAATGATCATCGTTCAGAATTATACCNNNGGTATAATTCTGAACGATGGTTTAATTCATCACTTGTAATATGCATTATCCGAGACGCTGTGGTCGGTGCTATCCACCACTTGGGTCAGCTCAGGGATAGATTGCTTAAGCTGTACTTCCACGCCTTGACGCAAGGTGACATCCACCGCCGAGCAGCCTTGGCAGCCACCGCCAAATTTCAAGACCGCTGTCAGACCCGCTTCATCTTCGATGACTTCAAGTAGCTCAACTGAGCCGCCATGACTGGCAAGGTTTGGGTTGATTTCTGACTGTAGCACATAGTTGATGCGCTCTTCGATGCTGGCATTTTCGCCGACTTGTGGCACTTTTGAGTTGGGCGCACGGAAAGTGAGCTGACCGCCGAAACGGTCTTTATTATAATCAATCACCGCATCGTGCAGGTACGGAATGCTTGGCGCATCGATGTGTGCGGTGAATTTGTCATAAGCGATGTGTAAATCATCTTCGTCCACTTCATCAGGCTGACAATACGACATACAGCACTCAGCGCGTGGTGTGCCTGCGTGCTCCACAAAGATACGCACGCCAATGCCTTCAACTTCCTGCTTGGCAAGTAGCTCTGCCAGATAATCTTGGGCAGAGTCGGTGATTTTGATGTTGCTGCTTAATTCTGTCATAAAAATTCTCTTTGAATGATACAAATACTTGTCCTATATGGTAACATATTCTAGATTAATCAAGAAATTTTTTGTGATTTTTGGATAAAATATGAGTGATGCTTTTGAATTTGATTATTTGGTTTTTATTGGGCGTTTTCAGCCATTTCATCAGGGGCATCATCATGTCGTCCAACTTGCCCTAAACTACGCCAAACAAGTCATCATCCTAATCGGCTCAGCCAATTCGCCACGCACCCCAAAAAATCCCTTTACGGCAAGCGAACGTACGGCGATGATTTTGGGCAGTTTTGCGCCTGCTGACGCCGCACGCATCCACTGTATCGGTATTCATGACGCCACTTATAATGATAATAAATGGCTCATCGGCGTCCAAAAAGCCATCACCGATGCCACCGCCAGTACCATTAATCCAAAAATCGCCATCATCGGGCACGCCAAAGACGACAGCTCGTATTATCTTGCCCTATTCCCACAGTATGGCAGTTTTATGGTGGATAATTACAATGGCTTATCTGCCACACCACTGCGTCATGTGTATTTTGGCGATGATTTGCACGCCTATCGCACGGCAAGTGCGGTGCTGACCGATACCAGTCGTGCGTTTTTGGATGCGTTTCGCCAAACCGACCATTATGCCAATCTCAAGCGAGAATTTGACCACACCCAATCCTACCAAGACGCATGGCGTGATGCGCCTTATCCACCAAGCTTTATCACCGCTGATGCCGTCGTCGTGCAGTCGGGGCATATTCTGCTGATTGAGCGGGGTGGCGAGTACGGTCGTGGACTGTATGCGCTGCCGGGGGGATTTGTCGATAATACCGAAGATTTTTATCACGCCTGCGTACGAGAGCTAATCGAAGAAACTTGTATTGATATTGATAAAAATATCTTAAAAAATAGCCTAGTATCAAGCCAGCTGTTTGATGCACCCAAACGCTCTGCCCGTGCTCGCACGGTGACGATGGCGTATTATTTTGAATTGCCAAGCAATCCTAATTTGCCCAATATCAAAGCAAGTGATGATGCTCGCCGTGCCTTTTGGCTGCCCTTATCACAGCTGGATACCAGTCAGATGTTCGAAGATCATTATGGGGTGATTTGTCGTTTGCTTGGGATTTAGAATAGCTAAATAAAAAGGCTTGCATCATACAAGCCTTTTTACATTATCCAAGCCATTTAACCATCAAAATACCATCTCTACACGGCTAAATAATGCCACATGGTGATCACGATCGGTCAGCTTATTATTATAAAAACTCACATCACCTTGCAAAAATAACCAATCACGCCACACAGGCTGACGATAGCCCACATACGGCCCGTAGGTGTTGAGATTGGGATTTTTGTCAACGATATCACCGCCAGCGTACAGTCCATAGTTCAGCTCAGCTGTGCCATGCTTGACCTGCCAATGATGTTGTTGAAATAGACTATTGCCCCAGTTTAGGTTCTCTTCGCCCTTGTGGGTATAGAGCAGGTGCGAGCGGTTAATCACACGGCGGTGCGCTGATTGTGGTTGGCTAAATTCTAGCGTGGATAACAGCGTATGCTCACTGCGAGTGCCGTAGCGATACATCTGCTCAAAACGGCTGCTGATATCGTGTGGCAGCTGCCATTCCTTATTCCATTTGGCACGGACAAACACATCATCCGAACGCACGCCCAAATCCACATCAATGCCTGTATCACGGCGAAATTTCGACCAACGAATCGCCAATGATGAGTTATCTTCACGAGCTTGCTTGCGGTCATAGACCTTATCATCAGCATAAGGCACTGCCACACGCTCATCAGTGTTTTGACCGCCATCCGATGGCAAATCATCCAACGTTTCATCACCGACAATCACACTCAACCGATGCTCAAGCGTGGGCAGTTTAAGCTTACCACGCACACGGGGCTTGACGGTTACGCCATCATACTCATTCCAAGTGGTATCCATCATCAAACGCAAACTGGCACGGGCAGGCTCATCAGGATTGGTCTTGCCAAACCAGTCGTCCATCTTGTGCGCTGTATTATTGAGCCATGTTTTGGTGCTGGTGCGTGACTTATCAAGCCAAGTATTGCCCGTCCCTGCCACATCATTTGCCATCGCCTGCACACATACCATCGGCAATCCCAGCCCCAATAATAGTTGATAGACCTTGCTTGACATCATTATCACCTTTTTTAATCAAAAAATTTGCAAATCACTTGCCTAAATCATCAGAACCGACATCATTATGGATAACACCAACATCCCCAAACTCACTATCCACAAAGCGAATCGGCACGCCTGCCAAGCGTCTAGCGGTCGTTGCCACATGGCCTGCTAAGCTTGACGCATAAAATGCCAACGGCTCACCTGCCTGTGTGCTTGTCGTCACAATCCCAAAAAACTCAAGCAATGAGCGCACTCGCTCGGCAATTGCCGCCCCCGAGTCTAGTAGTGTCATCGACAGCTGCCGCTCATCAATCCACGCCTGCAAAAACGCCTTAAAAAACGGATAATGCGTACAGCCAAGCACAATCACATCAATGCCTGCTTGATGCCATTCATCGGTTTGCTTGATGAGCAAATCCGCCACATGATGGTCAATCGGCATCCCCGACTCCACCCAAGGCACGAGCATCGGCTCAAAGTGCTTATACACCGTCACCCCTTTTGGCGTGGCAATCTCATCGATGACCTGTGCTAGCAGTCGCCCTTGTAGGGTTGCTTGAGTGGCAAGTACCGCCACCTGTTTACTTTGGCTAATCTCGCACGCAGGCTTGAGCGCTGGCACAAGCCCAACAATCGGCACACTACATCGAGCCCGAAGTGCCGTTAAGCTGTGTGCCGATGCACTGTTGCAGGCAATCACAATCAGCTTACAACCTTGCTTACACAGCCAATCCACCGCCTGCAAGGTCAAAAATAGTATCTCATCGCCCGATTTGTTGCCATAAGGGACATTTTGGGTGTCGGCATAATACACATAGCGTTCATGTGGCATCAGCCGTGCCAGATGCCGAAATACCGACAGACCGCCCACGCCCGAATCAAAAATCCCAATCGGCGCATCAGCTGTATGTTGCTCAGAGTGTGGATGAATCATCGCCATTACTCACAAAAAACACACCAGTCACCCATTCATTCTCACGACTGGCAAATCTCATAGATTTTACCACCACTGGCAAGCTTTAGCACGGTTTTGTTATGATTATTTTCAATCCGCTCATCAAGCGTGCCAAGACCAATCAGATGAAACATCACATTATTCATCACCTTTGCCACCAAGCCAAAGCGTGTCTTGACATACAACCGCTCTTCATCGCCAAAGTGCGAAAAATACGGCACATGCGCATCATCTAGGCGTATCACATCGCCATTGGTCGTACCAAACTCTAGCCAATCTGCCCCATCATCACGCACCACATCCACCCGATTGATAAACAGTGGTGCATCATCGACACGGATGCGATATTTATCCGTTGGTGTCTTAAGATAATGCACCATACACCCATCGACGACTTCTACCCATAGGACGCTAGCGAATAAATCCACCAATGACTGACGAGTCATTTTCACGCCTTCGTGATACCACTCACCATTATCACGGATATGGATGTCAATGTCGGATTCGCCCGTTGGTTGCCATCGCTCAAGCGGTGGAATTTTGCGCTTAGGTGTCGCGCCATCACTTGCTTTAGTTAAAAATGGTAAAAGCTGTTCATTTAAGCTATTGTAATTTATCGAGTTTTTTGATGTCATCGGCATATCCTTTTTGTGATGCGTGGTTGGTATTAATAAGTCCAATATTCACGGATTAAAATCTATGATGCGCTGTTTTTGGGCAAATTGCAAGTGATTTGCCCCGTGATGCTTGGGTGGGTTTATTACAAACTATCGGTAAGGTTTATATCATTTTTTGATAAAATTTGGTAATATATTCACCATATTGCACAATATTAACTTGCCTAATGAGATAAGCTTGTTAAAATAGAACCATCATTTGCCAGTAAGCCATTAGGATGATGGCCTACCCGCCCATCTGTTGAAATTTTAATTTTTTTATAAGGAATTGATATGCAAATCGAACGCGAATCTATGGAATTTGATGTCGTCATCGTGGGTGGCGGGCCAGCTGGTCTGTCTGCTGCCATTCGCCTACGCCAACTTGCCATCGCAAACGGTATGGATGAATTTACCGTCTGTGTCATCGAAAAAGGCTCAGAATTTGGCGCACACACGCTCTCAGGCGCCGTCATCGAGCCACGAGCCTTGGACGAGCTTTTCCCTGATTGGAAAGAGCGTGGCGCACCGCTGAAGGTCGCCGCCAAAGAAGACCGTGTCTATATGCTATCAAGCGCAACCAAAGGCACACGCCTACCAAGCTCTATCGTCCCAACGAGTATGCACAACGAAGGCAACTATATCGTCTCGCTTGGCAATGTCGTGCGTTGGCTTGCCGAGCAGGCCGAAGCCCTTGAAGTGATGATGTTCCCAGGCTTTGCCGCTAGCGACATCCTATATCACGAAGATGGCTCAGTGCGTGGCGTGGTGACAGGTGATATGGGTGTCAATGCCAAAGGCGAGCCTAAGGGTAGCTTTGAGCCGGGCTATGAGCTGGTTGCCAAATACACCATCTTTGCCGAAGGCTGTCGTGGACATCTGGGCAAACGCCTAATCAGCCGTTTCCATCTTGATAAAGACAAAGACCCACAGCACTATGGCATCGGCCTAAAAGAGCTTTGGGAAATTGATGCCGATAAGCACGAAGAAGGCGTGATTTTGCACGGCTCGGGCTGGCCATTGACCGAAACGGGCTCAACAGGCGGTTGGTTCTTGTATTTTGCCGAAGACAATCAAGTCAGCTTTGGCTTGGTCGTGGATTTATCTTATCACAATCCGCACGTCTCGCCATTTGATGAGCTACAACGCCTAAAACTACACCCTGTCATCCGTCCTATCCTAGAAGGTGGTAAGCGTCTATCTTATGGCGCTCGTGCCTTGACCAAAGGCGGTCTCAATAGCCTACCAAAACTCACCTTTGCCGGTGGCGTGCTGGTCGGTGATGATGCAGGTTTTCTAAACCCTGCCAAAATCAAAGGCTCACACACAGCGATGAAATCAGGGATGCTCGCTGCCGAAAGCATCTTTAATGCCATCAAAGCCGGTCGCAGTGGCGATGAAGTCACTGAATACCAAACTGCCTTTGAGAACTCATGGTTGTTTGAAGATGCTTATCAAGCACGCAACTTCTCACCATCACTGCACCGCATGGGCACTTGGATGGGTGGTGCGTTCACCTTTGTCGAACAAAATCTACTTGGTGGCAAAATGCCACTCACCATCCACGACAACACGCCTGACTACAGTACGCTTGATAAGGCAGACCACGCCTATAAGCCTGATTATCCAAAACCAGATGGCAAGCTGACCTTTGATAAGCTGTCTAGTGTATTCATCTCAAACACCAACCACGCCGAAGATCAGCCATGCCATCTACGCCTGACTGACCCAAGTGTGCCAACGACGGTCAACCTACCGCTGTATGCTGAGCCTGCACAGCGTTACTGCCCTGCTGGTGTCTATGAAATCGTCCAAAAAGACGGCGAAGAGCCACAGTTTGTCATCAATAGCCAAAACTGCGTGCACTGCAAGACCTGTGATATCAAAGACCCATCACAGAACATCACTTGGGTGACACCTGAAGGTGGCGGTGGCCCGAACTATCCAAATATGTAACTCTGCCAAGCACACCCAAAAAGCACGCTGATGATCATCATTGGCGTGCTTTTTTAACAATTTATTCACAGATTTATTGATAGGATTTGTTATACTGAACTGGTTTTACTATTTTTACCAAGCGATATCTCATGAGCCAAAAATCCACGCCAAGCATCACTATCATCAGCGTCACAGGTCATCAAGGCTATGCTCAAGGCTCTGTCTATGCCATTGAGCGCAGTTATACCGAACTTCAAAAGAAACTACCCAAAGATAGCCTAAGCTGTATTCTGGTCTCACCTGATAAGCCTGAGCATCTGCCTGAGCATATCATGCACCTAGTATGCAAGCCTTTTAGCTATCTTGAATACAATCTGTTTATTTTATACGCATTGGATCAATTGGTGGAGACGGATTTTGCCCTAATTGTCCAAAACGATGGCTTTGTGGTGGATGGCGACAACTGGCGAGATGAGTTTTTTGAGTATGACTATATCGGTGCGCCTGTGTATGGACTGTATGAGATGCTTGATGATGGCAAAGTCAAAAACCATCAAGGCGATGCCTGCGATGAGTATCTGCATGATATGCCGTCAAATTTCATTGATGTGCAAAATGGCGGTTTTTCATTGCGTAGCAAAAAATTACTGGGTATGCCTAGAAAATTGGGCATCAAATGGCAGGTGAATATTCCTAAGTTTTTTAGCGCACAGCCTTTGTCGCTTGACTTTGAATCCGTATCGCACAATGAAGATATCTATCTTTGCTTGATGATTCGCAAGCAATTATTGGCTCAAGGCATTCGTTTTGCCCCGCTCAAGACAGCGTGTTATTTTGCGTGTGAATCAACCATAGTGCATCAGATTTTGGATATTCCCCGCAAACAAGTGCTAGGCTGTCATGCCTTTGGACATCTGGTACTGACCGACACCAAGACTCTGCGCATGGTCAAAAAAATGCGTATGAGTCAGAGCAATCCAGCGACCAATGCGCTGTGCAATTGGCTACTTGGCGCGGATTTGAGCATCAATGTGCCAAAAGCATTTTTGCAAAGTGATGACTGATTCATCATCAAGCCATCGCCAATATCAATGCTATTAATGTTATGCCCCAATCTTATCCCCAAACATAAACAACACAAGCCCTACCATCATCACAGTCAGCCCCAGGTATTTATGCCATGCCAGTGTCCGCACTGGCATCTGAATCAGCCCCAAGCCATCAATCACCATCCCTGCAATCAGCTGACCCAAGATAATCAAAAACGCCATATTGACAAGCCCAATCTTGGGTGCCAAAAATGCCGTGCTAAAGACAAACACCGCCCCAATCGCCCCGCCAATCCATCGCCACCACGGCTGAGCACCGATTGCACCGCCAATCGCCCCAAAATTACTCGAAAATAGCATCACCACCGCTAGACACAGCGTACCGATGGCAAATGAAAAGAACGCCGCCGCCAAAGGCTGACCACCCAAGCCAAACGCTAAGCGTGCATTAATCGCTGCCTGTGTCGCCACGCCCACACCGATGGCAAACGCCATCAGCCAATAAAAATACTGCATTTTTTATCTCATCTTTTTTATGAATTTTGGCTACTGTAGCATATTTGCCTTATAGTCAAAAGCAAATTTATAAATTTTTTTTCATAAATTTCTTGACAAAATAAGGGGGGGGGGATTGGTACAATACAACTATGACCAAACTTTAAGGAAATGCCCATGTCACATTACATATCATGTCCATTTTGCTATAATGATCAAATCCCTGATGGTGCAACCGTCTGTCGTGGCTGTGGTGCTACAATCAAATACGATGTTCCGCAACCAGATCCCTTTCAGCATATTCTAAATGTAATTGGGTTAGCTCTATTCATTGGATTTTTGGCATCATCACTTGTTGCTTTATTAGCTCTAGCGATGTGGCTTTTTTTCGATGAGGGCTGGCGCGCTTTCTTTGGTTTTATTGCAAGTGTCATAGCGGCTATTGTTCAGCTTTTTATCGTCAGGTTAATAGGTCGCAGAGAAAAAAGTTTAAAAACAAAAACTGTTTTTAGTCGTCGAGAGTGATATCAAACCCCATCCATATTCTTGAATAGAGTTTGATATTGCTCATTCCAATCGGTACACAGAATGAATGCAACACAAATCCAAAAAAAATCACGCCTATCACGGGCGTGATTTTAAATACAACCTGCATCAAAGCAGGTTTTTGCCTCAAAAGCACTAATTATTTCGTCTCTGACCAACGAGGACCGTACTTACCTTTTTTCAGATAGAAGCAAGTTTTTCCTTCATATTCAAATTTATCACCAACGTTATACAATCCTAGATTTTTTTGTGGAGTGATACAAAACTGATTGCTTTTTACATTAAAGCTTGTTTTTGGCCTCAACTTGTCTGAACCAGGTATAGTATAATCTCTAGGGCTGGCATCAGCACCTAAAACAGTCACTTCATTGGTTTTTTTATTCAAGGCAAACCAAGTAAACATTGTGGATTCATTCGGTAATTTATCTTCATATTGATAAAGAACATAGTTTTTATTGAAATTCGCCTTTTGTTTAGAAGCTTTTTCAAAAGCTTTACCAACAACTTCTAAATTACAAAAATTATCGTATTCATCATCAGGCACATAGACACCAGTGTCCACATAACCACCTTGTGCTGCAAAACAATGGCTAACTTTATACTTGCCAACCTTTTTATATGGTTGTTCCAAGAAATCATCTTCAACAGAAGGCATAGCTTCATCATTTGGGTCATAAACCGGATTGTAATTAGCTAAAGCCAATGAAGAAGATAAAGCCAAAACTGCTGTTAATCCAAAAGTTGTTAAGCGCATGATGTCATTCCTATAAATCTATATAACCTAAGTTCATTGTAGCAAAGCCTACCAGTTAAGGCAAACTTTGCACATAGATAATCACGCACTGCCAACTAATCGCATTGGCGAGCGGTTACAAGCAATATGAGTTGGCTAGCATTTGTTTTGCGGTATTGCTATCGCAATAAGCCCAATGTTATAACCACGCCACAATCCGTGAGTTGAGTTCATTTGCAAAGCTCAACCATACAATTCTACCCAGTAACCACCCATCACTTTAACATAACCCACCCACCAACACAAACCCAAAAAAAATCACGCCCATCATAGGCGTGATTTTGTCATATTCAGCAATCAATCAGCTGTTCATCATCAGATATTCAAAGGCTGATAGACCCGCTTTTGAGCCTTCGCCCATTGCGATGTTGATTTGCTTATATGGCACCGTGGTTACATCGCCACAAGCAAAGATGCCTGGCTTGTCGGTACGGCATTTGGCGTCGATTTCGATCTCACCTTGCGGGGTGGTTTTTACCAAGCCTTTGGCGACTTCAGAGTTTGGCACCAGACCGATTTGGACGAATACCGCTGATAGTGGTAGCGTTTGGTTCTCGCCTGTGGTGCGGTCTTGATAAATCAGTGCATTGACCTTGCTACCGTCAGTGGTGATTTCTTGGGTGGCAGCTGATTTGATGATGGTGATGTTGTCTTTTGCCATCGCCTTATCCACCAGTACTTGGTCAGCACGCAAGGTGTCACCAAACTCAAGTACAGTCACGTGCTTGACGATACCCGCCAAGTCTAGAGCCGCTTCGACACCTGAGTTACCACCACCGACGACAGCGACATCTTTACCCTTGAAGAATGGGCCGTCACAGTGTGGGCAGTACGCCACGCCATTACCGATGTTCTCATCTTCGCCTTTGACACCAAGCTTACGCCATTTGGCGCCTGTCGCTAGGATGATGGTGCGAGTTGTCCAGCTTGCACCTGTGTTTAGCGTAACTTGATAGCCGCCTTTGACTTCTTCGATGCTGCTGACACTCACGTGCTCTTTGACAGTGATGTTGTACTCTTTGATGTGTGTCGCTAGATTGGCAGCAAGCTGATTACCATTGGTTAGCGGAATTGAAATCAGGTTCTCGATATCTTGGGTATCTTTGACCTGACCACCGATACGGTCAGCCACCAGTGCCACACGCAAACCCTTACGAGCGGTATAAATCGCCGCCGCACTACCTGCAGGGCCACCGCCAATGACGGTCACATCTTGAGTCTCAAGCTGTGGCTCATCCGAGGCTGATAGCAAATCAGGGTATTGCTCTTGTAGTTTTTCGATAAGCTTGGCAGTATCCACTTTACCATTGGCAAATGGCTTACCGTTCAAGAATACCGCTGGTACGCCTTGAATGCCTTTTTCGGCGACCAATTCAGGGAATACACCGCCGTCGATCATTTCGTTTTCGATGCCGTCATTTAGGATGGCAAATTGGTTCAACGCCTGCACGACATCAGGGCAGTTGTGGCATGATAGCGATACAAAAGTTTGGAACTTTAGCGGTGCTTGGATACGCTTGACTAGGCTTTGGATGCCTTCGTCCAGTTTCAAGGTATGACCACCCGCTTGCAGGATCGCCAGAATCAATGAAGTAAATTCGTGACCGCCTGGGATACCGCTAAAAACGATACCTGTGTCTTTGTTTTCGGTGGTGATCTTAAAGCTCATTGGGCTAAGATCGGTATCTACTACGGTCGCATCAAAGCCAATCTTGTCGCTAGTGCCAGCGATTTTGGTCAAAAAATCCACCAATTCGGCACGCTTTTCGTGCTCACCTGCACCGATGACCATTTGGATTGGGCGAGTCATGTTTTCGCTATAAGTTTTGACAGCGTTTAATAGATTTTGGTCTAACATAATGGATACCTGTATGTCTGTTGAAATATGCATGAGCATTTGCTCTTGATTGTTATTATAACCTAACGACGCCCAAAGCTGTATTTAAGAATTTCAAACATTGTCATCATCTGTATCAAACATCAGCATAATTGCGAATGTACTTGATAATATGCCCCATTCTTGATAAGATAAGTTCAAGCCCAATGGCAATTGATTTTTTAACCAAAGGAGAATACCATGCTTCCAGAATATCGCGAGCTAATGACCGAACTAAAAACTGAAGGTGATGCTCACTTCCTAAAACTATTCAATGAGCACAACGAACTAGACACCGAAATCGACAACCTAGAAAAAGATCCAGTGGCATCAGTTAGCCGCGCTGGTGAAATCGACGAGATGAAGCACAAGAAACTACATCTAAAAGACGAGCTAAAAGCTTATCTAGAAAAAGTTGCCGCTGAGCGTGCCTAATTAGAGTTTGCTTTTGCAATCAAATCAGCCACTTGTTGGCTGATTTTTTTTATGAATCATCCGCTGTAACATTTACTAAATCAATAAAAAAACTCCAAACCATAAGGCTTGGAGCTTAATATCTATATTATCTTAATCGATAAATTAGATTTTACCAACCAGGTCTAGGCTTGGCTTCAAGGTTTCTTGACCTGCTTCCCAAGCTGCTGGGCAGACTTCGCCGTCGTTTTCACGAACGTATTGAGCTGCTTTTACTTTACGAACCATGTCTTTTGCGCTACGGCCGATGCCTAGGTCGTGGATTTCAGCAACTTTGATTAGACCGTCTGGATCTACTAGGAAAGTACCACGTAGAGCTGCGTGTTGACCTTCGATCATGATGTTGAAGCCACGAGTGATGTCGCCAGTACCGTCACCTAGCATTGGGTATTGTACTTTTGAGATCGCTGGAGAAGAATCGTGCCATGCTTTGTGTACGAAATGCGTGTCAGTAGATACTGCATACACTTCTACGCCAAGACCTTTTAGCTCGTCGTAGTGAGCAGCCATGTCTTCTAGCTCAGTTGGGCAAACGAAAGTGAAATCGTGTGGGTAGAATAGGAAGATTGCCCACTTGCCTTTTACGTCAGCAGTAGAGATGGTTTTGAATTCGCCGTTAACATAGGCTTGAGTTGAGAACTCAGGGATGTGTTGGTTGATGATTGCTGTCATAATACACCTATAAGGTTGATTGATTTAAAAGCTACCAAAACAAATCCATGCGATATCGTGATTGGATATCTTTTGCTTTGGCGTCTTAGTTATAATACAACAAAAAAACATAATTTCAACAGTTAAAACTTTCAAATCTATTGTTTTATTTTATCAAACTTAGGTAAAATAGATAGTAATATTATTAAAGCTCAACCACCGTGTATCACAGGATGCAAATGAGCACTCATTATATCAAGGAAACCCATGATTACCTTACGCCAATTGGAATTTGCACTCGCTGTCGCCAAACATCGTCATTTTAAGCGTGCTGCCGAAGAATGTAACATCTCGCAATCCGCACTCAGCCTTGGTATCGCCGAGCTTGAAAAACAGCTTGATACCCAAATCTTTGAACGCAATAACAAACAAGTACTCATCACCCCCATCGGTGAAGAGCTACTCGAGCGTGCACAGCGTATCTTTAGCGAAATCAGTGATTTGACCACCCGAGCGCACAGCCACCAAATCCCGCTCGCCTATCCGATGACCATCGGTATCATCCCGACCATCGCACCGTACCTATTGCCAAAGGTGCTACCGACGCTCAAAGACAGCCATCCGCATTTTGAGCTGTCTGTGGTCGAAAAACAGACCGAACGCCTGATTGACCAAGTACGCTATGGGCATATCGATACCGCCATCATCGCCCTGCCTTATCCCCTAGAAGGCTTGCACGCATTTGAGTTTTGGGCGGAAGATTTTTTTGCGATTTTGCCCGAAAATGATGCACATATCGAACTTGGCAAAATCAACAGCGATGATTTGTCCAAGACCAATCTGCTACTACTTGGCGAAGGACACTGCCTAACTGACCAAGCACTGTCTGTGTGCTCTCTAAGCAAAAGCGAAATCAAATCCAGCTTTTCAGATGCTAGCCTAAACACGCTGATTCAGATGAGCCTAGCTGGTATGGGGACGACGCTTGTGCCAAAGATGGCACTTGACCAAATCAGCGCCACCAACCAAGTGCGTGCCGTACCCCTAGCAGAAGCAGGCCCGCATCGCCGTCTAGCATTCATCACTCGCCTAAACTACGCTCGTGTCAATGATGTGCGCCTATTGAGCGAGATTTTTGGTAAGGCATTGGCAAAAACTGCAAACTGATTTTAACATCGCTGACCAAGCATGAGATAAGTGATGCTATGATTTGTATGCAGGTTTAAAAAAATCACCCAAACCGCTTGATTTGGGTGATTTTTTGTTTGCAGTATCAAGCTTGAAAATCAAACTTAAAACATCAAACAATGCGCAAATTACAGATGCTTATCAAGTAGTGCTGCAAATTCTGATTTTGGACGGCCGCCGACAACAGCATCAACACGCTCGCCATTTTTGAAAACAAATAGCGTCGGGATACTGCGGATACCAAAGCGTGCTGCTGATTCTGGGTTGGCATCGACATCGACTTTGACGATTTGTACACGGCCAGCATAATCTTCGGCAAGCTCTTCAAGCACAGGGGCGATGGCTTTACATGGGCCACACCATGCCGCCCAAAAGTCCACCAAAACCACTTTGTCAGAATTTAGCACATCAGCATCAAAGCTGGCGTCAGTTGCATTGATAATTGACATAATTTTCTACCTTTTTACATAATCAAAAAAACTATTCACGAATCGCCTTATCCTAGTGACCAATCTCACCAAGCCCTACGATTTAGCTATCGCTATGATGGGGCTTGTGTTGAAATTTTCAAGATGGCGGTTTTTGCGATAAGTCATGGTATAATAACAGGCTTTAGCACCAAAGGCTTGGCTTTGGCGATTGAATTTATCAAAGATACCGATTTATTAGACAAATTATGACACTTTCAGAGACAGACATCGAGCAGATGAACGCTGCCGAATTGGCGCAATCGGATGAGTTTTTTGCAGAATTTGCCAAGTCCATCACCATCTATGAAGATGATGACATTTGGGTGCTGGATAAGCCTGCAGGGCTACTGAGCGTCGATGGGCGACTGCTCAAGGTCAGCTTACAATCTCGGCTACTACGGGTAAATCCTGAAGTCAAGCTCATCCACAGGCTAGACATGGACACATCAGGGCTGATTATCTTTGCCAAGCACAGCGACGCACAGACGCACATCAGCAAGCAGTTCATCGAACGCATTCCCCAAAAAGAATATCAAGCGGTGGTCATGGGTAGCATTGTGATGGATGACAAAAAAGGCGTGATTGATGTGCCTGTCCGCTATGAGCCATCGACCAAACCACGACATATCGTGGATATGAATTGGGATAAGCGTGCCTTGACACACTATGAAGTGCTACATCATGAACTGCGTCAAGACAGCACGGGCAAGGTACATCCTGTGACACGAGTGGCGTTAAAGCCCATCACAGGACGCAGTCATCAGCTACGAGTACATATGGTGCATATCGGTCATGTGATGATTGGCGACCCGATTTATGCCGAAGGTACAGCGCTCACACTCTCGCCAAGACTCAATCTACACGCCCACAAACTGCGCCTAAAGCACCCAACGCACGGCGTATGGATGGATTGGCAAAGCGATGTGCCGTTTTAGCAGCTTATCCACGCCCAAAATACACCCAAAAAAATGCCTGTCATCGTATGGATACAGGCATTTTTGCTTGGATTTTAAACTATCAAATCAATCCAGAAATCAGCGCACATTGATACAGACGCTTGGCACGAGAGCCCGAGTTACAAAACACCATCACAGGCTTTGGCAGTTCATTGATGAGCTTGGCAAAGCTTGCGACTTTTGCCTTATCCACACATTCTGAGCCATCAATCGGCAGATGATGATAATCAAGCCCTGCCATGCGTGCGCTGTCTTGGATGCTTTGGCTGGTCGGCTGATGTTCGCTTTCGTCATCAAATCGCAGATTGACCAAGCTTTTAAAGCCAAGCTTGGCAAGCGTTTGGCATTGGCAAGGATGGATTTGTTTATATAAAGTGATACTGCTGTGCATGATGATTTTTCCCCAAATTTTAATGGGAGTATCTTAGCTGATAGCACGCACGCTTGCAATTTTGATTTGGCATAAGCTTATGAGCGTTTGAGCGTCGCCACCGCTTGATTGGCGCTCAAAAACACCTGCCCTGATAACTGCTGTATCACATCGCTATGGGCAAGCACATCCATCACAGGGCCTTTGATTTCGGCAAAGTGCAGCCGTTTGCCTGCACTGATACACTCTTGATTAAAATCATACAGCATCTCTTGGGCGGATAAATCCACATGATTGACCGCTGTCATAATCAGCACAATATCAGCAATCGATGCATCCGCCATCAGCCGAGTCAGCTGTGCATGCACGGTTTGGGCATTGCCAAAGTATAGGCTCTCATCAATGCGTAGTAGTAGCAAGCCTGCAAAAGTCGTCGCCGTATGTCGCTCAATATTGCGAAAATGCTCGCTATCACCCACTCGCCCCACCACAGCGATATGCACCTGATGCGTGCGATAGACCATCATCGCAAAGCTGGCAAGCAGACCGACGACCAAGCCGACATTGAGCCCAAAGACAATCGATGCACCAAAGGTCAGCACAAAACACAGCGCATCCGCTCTGTCTTGACGCCATGCACCGATGAGCGTCTTGGTATCGACCATTGAGATGACCGAGCTGATAATCACCGCCGCCAAGATAGCATAAGGCAATCCTGCCAAATACTGCCCAAAGAACAACACAATCAATAAGATACCGACAGCACAGACGATGGATGACAAGGGGGAATTTGCGCCGACGGATAAATTTAGGCTCGTACGAGAAATCCCGCCTGCCACCGCAAAGCCACCAAACAGACCGCTTGCGATATTGGCAAAACCAAGCCCCATCATTTCTTTGTTGGCGTCATACGGCTCGGCACGCAGTCGAGCATGGTGTGCTGAGACAGTACTGCTTGAAATAAACGCAATCAGCGCAATCAATAACGCCGATGGCAACAGCTCAATCATCGTATTAATGCCAAGTGCCGGCAGTTTTGGTGATGCCAAGCCTGCAGGCGGTGTATCTAGCACGCTCACCCCAAGCTCACCAAGCTGATAATGCACGCCAAGATAAATCGAGCAAGCCACAAGCACAATGACAAACAAGCGATTGCCAAAGCCCATCAGCGGCGCTGGCAGCCATCCCCACACCCACCGCTCGCCATAGCGACTGATGAGCAGTAATATCAAAGCACCCAAGCCTATCAGCAAAGTCAGTGTATGAATGGGCTGGGTATTTTGAAAGGTACTGGTAATGAGTGAAATTAGGCTATCGGTATTGATATTAATACCGAGTAAATTTTTGAATTGGCTGATGATAATCAGCACCGCCGAGCCACTGATAAAGCCTGCCGCCACGCCACGACTGACAAACTGCATAATCCAGCCCAAGCGAAGCAAACTACCAAGCCACAAAATCACCCCCACCATAAACGCCAAGCCAATCGCAAGTGCGATGTACTGCAAGCTGCCTGTAGCATAGCCTGATAAGGCACTTGCTGTCATGATGGCAGTGATGGCGACAGGCCCGAGTGCTGATACACTGCTTGAGCCGATACAGGCATAGACTAGGACGGGTACGATGGATGCGTACAGTCCCATAATGGGCGGTAGGCCTGCCAATGCAGCATAGCCCAGACTTTGGGGAATGACAAGCACCGCCATCATTAGTCCGGCATAGACTTCAGGGATGGCGGTGCGGGGTGTGTCGATGAATTGCAAAACCCAGTTGGGTAATAGATTTTGCAATGTCATGGATTATTCTCCGTAGATTTTGACACCTTGAGCAAAGGCACAGCCTTTTTGGCGAGAGGCAACAATCATCGCATCATGCTCACCGTATAGGCGTGATAGTGCATTGGTTTTGGCTGATTTTTGACCGCCACTGCCCATGCCTAGACTAATGGTTGGGTAGATGCCATGACGACCGCCAGTGATACCGATGCCGATACCTGTTGATGATAGACCCACTTGTTGTTTTTGGGTTTGTTCAACCAGTGCTGTCACACGATTGACTTCTGATTGCAAAGCGGTGCAATCATAGTTTTGGTAAGTGGTTGGATTGACGTATTGTGGGGCAACTTTACCAGTTGAAGCACAGCCTGTCAACACAAGTGCAGTCGCTGCCGCACCGATGAATAATGCTTTCATAAACACCTTTTTATATCAAGGAAAAACACGCTTGGCAAGCATAATGCCTGCCAAGCCAACACGGGCAATGCCCAAAAAAAATCAGCTATTTGCTCGGCGAGACGCACACAACGGGCTGTCGGGTGCATCTTGCATACTTGCCCATTCATCAGGGGTATAAGCATGAATCGCCAGTGCGTGCACCGTACCGCCATTGGCAGTCAGATACGGGGCAACTTCGGCATAGACCTTTTGATGGCGAGCAGCTAGGCGAATCCCATCAAAGGCTGTACTTACAATCACAAGCTTAAAGTGGCTTTCTTTGCCTTCAAAATAGCCTGCGTGCATATGGCTTTCGTTATCAAGCGTCATATGCGTTGGTGCAAGCGATGCCAATGCGGTCAATAAAGCATTCTTGGTTGGGCTGTTCATTATCGATTCACCTGCTGATTAAGAACGCTTTTTGGCAGCTTGATACAATGGCTCAACGGTCGGCACGAGCTCTTGTAAGTTTTTGATGCGGTTGGCACTGCTTGGGTGCGTGCTCAAAAACTGCGGTATCGAACCACGGTCAGCCGCTTCCATTTTTTGCCACAAAGTCACGGCGGCATTTGGGTTGTAGCCGGCACGTGCCATCAGCTCAAGCCCCATCTTATCCGCTTCGGCTTCTTGGGTGCGAGAATGTGGCAAATCCAGTCCCAATTGACCTGCCAAGCCCACCAACTGCGCTTGACCGCTTGATAGACCCAAAGCGCTTGCGGCAATGCCAAGCACGCCACTGGTTGCCATCTGACGGCTCATTTTTTCGCGAGAATGTTCTCTGAGTGCGTGCGCCATCTCATGCCCCATGATGGCGGCAATCTCTGCATCGTTAAGCTTTAGACGCTCAATGATACCGCTATAAAACACAATCTTGCCACCTGGCATCACATAGGCATTGATGGTGTCATCTTTGATGGCGTGCACTTCCCAATTCCATGCATTAGCATCTGGTCGATAAATGGTCGTATGCGGGATAAGCTTTTGTGAAATGCGTTTTAGGCGATTGACCTGACTATAATCCACATCCAACGTGCCTTTTGAGCGTGCTTCGGCAAGCGTCTCACGATACGCTTGATTGGACAATTGCAAAATCTCGCTACTTGATACCAATAGCAACTGCTTGCGGTCAGCACCGACAGCACCTGCTTGTGTGGTGCTAGAACACCCTGTAATCGGTGCAATGGTCGCCGCTGCTACGGTCATGGCAAATAGGCTGTGTTTTAACGCTTTCATTTGTCATACTCCTTATCGACTTTTTACAAAAAAATCATCAGACTGATTATAACCAAAGCTGACTGCCCTGCAAAGCCATCTCAACAAAAAACTACAATAATTATGCAAAACCCGTGCAAATGATAGTCACAGCCGTGCCAAGCCATCCAAAACACATTTCAAAATCATTCCAAAATCATCCTGCGATGTTTGCCATTGTGACAGATGGCGACAGGTATTGTTATTTTATGTCATCAAATTGTCATGAAATGTTCACCAAACTGTCATTTGCCCGTCATCAAATTGTCATTTGCTCACCCTACAATAACCCTCAATACATTCAAGCTAATTTTACATTTAGGAGCTATCATGCCAAAGTTAACACTAAAAACCCTATTTGTCGGTATCGCAACCATCTCATTGCTGAGCGCTTGTGGCAAGCCTGCCCAAGACAGCAAAGCCGATACCCAAACCAATGCCACCACCACAGCAAGTGCTACCCCTGCTAGCATGGAGCAAGTCGGTATCAATATCACTGGGGCTGGTGCATCTTTTCCACAGCCGATTTATGCCAAGTGGTCAGCTGATTTTAAAGTAGCCAATGGCGGTCAGGTCAATTACCAATCTATCGGCTCATCAGGCGGTATCAAGCAAATCATCGCCAAAACCGTTGATTTTGGTGCATCAGACGCACCACTGAGCATCGACGAGCTTAATAAAGAAGGTCTCATCCAGTTCCCAACGGTCATCGGTGGTGTCGTGCCTGTCGTGAATATCGAAGGCGTTGAAGCAGGTAAACTTAAGCTTGACGGCGAGACTTTGGCAAATATCTATCTTGGCAAAATCACCAAGTGGAACGATGCTGCCATCACCACACTAAACCCTGATTTGACCCTACCAGATGCCAATATCACCACCGTATTTCGCTCGGACGGCTCGGGCACGACCTTTAACTTCACCGACTATCTTGCCAAAGTATCAACCGACTGGAAAGATGGCGTCGGCGTGGATAAGTCAATCAAATGGCCAACCACCGCAACCGGTGCAGGCGGTAAAGGCAACGAAGGCGTAGCAAGCTTTGTCGGTCAAATCAAAAACTCAATCGGCTATGTCGAATACGCCTATGCCAAGCAAAACGATATGGCTCATGTCTCGCTCAAAAATGCCGCCGGTGAATTTGTACAGCCATCTGCAGATAGCTTTGCTGCTGCCGGTGACATCGAGTGGACAGCGGATAATGGCTTTAACCAAGTCTTGACCAATTCAGCCACCGCAGGCGCATGGCCAATCGCAGCAGCGACTTTTATTTTGGTGCACAAAAACCCACAAAATCCTGAGCAAGTCGCTGGTGTACTGAAGTTCTTTGATTGGGCATATACCAATGGCGATAACGCAGCACTTGAGCTTGACTATGTGCCATTTAGCGATAAAGCGGTAGAAACTTTCCGCCAAAGCTGGCAACAAGTACAAGGCGCAGACGGTAAGCCTGTCCTTTAATCCAAAAAAAGCGGCTTGCAGGCAGTCGTCTGCAAGCCCAATTATTTTTAAAGATAGTATTTTTAAAAGATAAAATCAGTCATTATGAATCCTACAATCAATCCGACACTGTCATCCAAACTGGCTCGCCAAAGACGCCTAGATGTCGCCTTTGTGTGGGCAACTCGTCTTTGTGCCATCATGGTGCTTTTGACCTTGGGCGGTATCTTGGTCTCGCTATTGGTGGGTGCATTGCCAAGCATCAAAGCATTTGGGCTAACTTTTTATACCAATGCCAACTGGGACCCTGTCGCAGGCGAATTTGGGGCGCTTGCACCGATTTATGGCACGCTTGTGACATCCATCATTGCCGTAGCCATCGCCGTGCCAGTCAGCTTTGGGATTGCGGTGTTTTTGACTGAGCTATGTCCGACAATTTTGAAGCGACCACTAGGCATTGCCATTGAGCTACTTGCAGGTATTCCATCGATTATCTATGGTATGTGGGGCTTGTTTGTCTTTGCGCCGTGGTTTAGCGAAACCGTTCAGCCGTGGATGATTGAGAATCTTGCTCGCCTGCCGATTATCGGTCAGATGTTCGTCGGTGCGCCGATTGGTATTGGTCTATTTACCGCAGGCTTGGTGCTTGCCATTATGATTATTCCCTTTATCGCGTCATCGATGCGTGATGTGTTCTTGGTCGTGCCTGATATGCTCAAAGAATCTGCCTATGGCATGGGCGCAACCAAATGGGAAGTGGTGATGAAAGTCGTCCTGCCTTATACCAAAGCAGGCGTCGTTGGCGGTCTGATTCTAGGTCTGGGTCGTGCGCTTGGCGAGACGATGGCGGTGACTTTCTTGATTGGTAATGCCTTTAATATCAACGCAAGTCTATTCACATCAGGGGTGTCGATTACATCAGCGCTTGCCAATGAGTTCGCCGAAGCATCCAGCGAAATCCATCTGTCATCGCTACTGCACTTAGGCTTAATTCTGTTTGTGATTAGCTTTATTGTGCTGTCCATCTCAAAGCTGATGCTGATGAAGCTTGACCGCAAATCAGGCAACTAATACCCAAAGGATATGAATATGACTTCTGCAAACCAAACCGCCTTTATGAAGCGCATCCACTTGCCAAAATACCGCCGTCGCACCGCCATCAACCGTCTAGGCTTGATGTTTACGAGCGTGGCGATGGTCTTTGGTCTGTTTTGGCTTGCTTGGATTTTGATTACTTTGGTCGGGCACGGGATGGACGGCTTATTGACCATGCCTGTCTTTACAACAGACACGCCACCGCCAATGACCGAAGGTGGTCTGCGTAATGCCATTGTTGGCTCGATTTTGTTGTCATTTTTGGGATTGTTTGTCGGTACGCCGATTGGGATTTTGACAGGGGTGTATTTGGCAGAATTTGACAAGACCAGCTGGCTTGCTCGCACCACTCGTTTTATGAATGATGTTTTGCTATCAGCGCCATCGATTGTCATCGGCTTATTTATCTTTGCCATCATGGTGCATGGTCGTGGCTTTTCGGGCTGGGCAGGTGTCGTTGCTCTAGCGGTGATTGTCATTCCTGTCGTCATCCGCACCACCGAAAGTATGCTACTGCTTGTGCCTAATAACCTGCGTGAAGCAGGCTATGCGCTCGGCGCACCCAAATACAAGCTTGTCAGTATGGTGACGCTCAAATCCGCCAAAGCCGGTGTCATCACAGGCGTACTGCTTGCCTTTGCTCGTATTGCCGGCGAGACTGCGCCATTACTATTCACCGCCTTGAACAACCAGTACTTTAGTACAGATATGTCGCAAGCGATGGCAAACTTGCCAAATACCATTTATCAATTTGCCATGAGCCCTTATGACAATTGGCACGCCCTAGCTTGGGCAGCAGCGCTACTGATTACCTTTGCCGTCTTACTACTTAATATCATCGCGCGTATCATCAGCCACTCACAGCACAAACGCTAAACACGACAAGCTAGCGTTGATAGCAGATTATCGGAGAAAAACCATGCTAAACTCGAATTTCAACCACTCATCAGACACACTAACCATGCCACTATTTTTGCAAGATGACCAAGCCGTCGCAAGCGAGCAGACGAGCGCCAAAGTACAAGTTCGCAACCTTGATTTTTATTATGGTGATTATCATGCGCTCAAAAATATCAATCTTGACATCGCCGACAAAAAAGTCACCGCATTCATCGGGCCATCAGGCTGTGGCAAATCAACCCTGCTACGCACCCTAAACCGTATGTATGACCTATATGACGGTATGCGAGCAACGGGCGAAATCATCCTTGATAACCAAAACATCCTAGACAGGCACATCGATGTCAATCTACTGCGTGCCAAAGTCGGTATGGTCTTTCAAAAACCAACCCCATTTGCCATGTCTATCTATGACAATGTCGCCTTTGGTGTCAAGCTGTACGAAAATCTCTCAAAAGCTGAGCTTGACGAGCGTGTCGAATGGGCACTCAAAAAATCCGCGCTATGGAACGAAGTCAAAGACAAGCTCAAAAAATCAGGGATGTCACTATCAGGCGGTCAGCAGCAGCGCCTATGTATCGCACGCTCAGTCGCCACTCGTCCAGAAGTGCTACTGCTCGATGAGCCGACATCTGCGCTTGACCCAATCTCAACAGGTGCAATCGAAGAGCTTATCCACGACCTAAAGCATGACTACACCATCGCCATCGTCACGCACAATATGCAACAAGCGGTACGCTGCTCTGACTACACCGCCTATATGTATCTGGGTGATATGATTGAGATGGGCAAGACTGAGCAAATCTTTAATCAACCAAAAAACAAAGCCACCGCCGACTACATCGCAGGTCGCCACGGCTAATCAAAAAATGGCTGTGCCTTTGTCTTGGGCACAGCCATCCTTATCACAGGGTGTCCGATGAGTGCATACGATATGATGAATTTTGATAAAACTTTGCCTAAATATCGCTCAAAAATTGACATCAGCCCAAAACTTGCTAGACTAGGGATATCCCAAAAACTTAATCCATTTGCCAAATACGGCACGACTGAGAGCATCATGACCACACCTACGATTTTAGTTGTCGAAGATGAACCTGCCATCAATGAGCTGATTGTCAATACGCTAGAGTTGGCAAGCTTTCACGCCATTCAAGCATTTGATACCAAAAGCGCTTATGTCGCCGTGGTTGACCACAAGCCTGATTTGATTTTGCTGGATTGGATGATGCCCTTTGGCGAATCGGGTATTGACTTTGCCCTACGCCTAAAAAAAGACCCCACCACCGCCGACATTCCTATCATCATGCTCACCGCAAAAGGCGAAGAAGACAACAAAGTCTATGGACTCGATGCTGGTGTCGATGACTATATGACCAAGCCATTTAGCACCCGAGAGCTTGTTAGCCGTGTCAAAGCCGTGCTACGCCGTGTGCATGGCAGTAGTAGCGAGCAGACGATGAGCGTTGGTTCATTGACCATCAACACCGCCAGTCAGCGGGTGATGTCAGGCGATGAAGAAGTATCAATGAGTAGCACCGAATATCGCTTGTTGCTATTTTTTGTCAGTCATGCTGAGCGTGCCTATACCCGTGCGCAGATTCTTGATGCGGTATGGGGTGGCAATGTCTATATCGATGAACGCACGGTTGATGTGCATATCCGCCGACTACGCAACTTACTCAAGCCCTATGATGCAGATGGCTTTATACAGACTGTGCGTGGCACGGGCTATCGCTTTTCGGAAAAATAATCATGACACCCACGACACCTGCCATATTAGACGCACTCAGTGAAGGGGTGGTACTGCTCTATGATGGGCACATCCAGTACAAGAACCGTATCGCAGACGAGCTACTGCTAGACGCTGCTGCGACTGATTTAGCCAAGCTGTTTGGCAATGATATCGCCAAGCAAATCACGACGCATCTGAATACCAGCCCAAGCGAGCCCTATGAGTTTCGTGCGCCGTCGCCATGCGTGGCAGGCGATGTGCTGTTGTTGCGGATTTTGCCATTTGACGATGGACATCTGATTAGTATCCAAGATTATACACGCCTGCATCATCTTGAGCAGATGAAGACGGATTTTGTGGGTAATGTATCGCATGAACTGCGTACGCCTTTGACGGTGATTTTGGGGTATTTAGAAAATTTCACCCACACGCCTGACATTCCCCCTGTGTGGCAACGGGGCATGAAACTCATGCAAGAGCAAGCCGTGCGTATGAATGAGCTGATTAATGATTTGCTCATGCTGTCTCGGCTTGAGAGTGATGAGAGCAAGCCTGAGCTGATGGTAGATATGCCACGACTACTGATGCAGGTTTTTGACAACGCCCAAGCCAGCAACCAATCTGGTCATGTGATTGATATCCATCTTGACACCGCCAAAAATATCATCGGCATCGAGTCGTATCTGTACAGTGCGATTTTAAATCTTGTTACCAATGCCATCAAATACACCCCTGCAGGCGGTGAGATTGATATCATCTGGGAAGAAGTGGGCGATACGGCACATCTAAGCGTCATTGATGACGGCATCGGTATCAGCCATGAGCATTTATCACGCCTAACAGAGCGATTTTATCGAGTGGATAGCGGTCGCAGTCGTGCCACAGGTGGTACAGGGCTTGGGCTTGCCATTGTCAAACACGTACTCAATAAGCACGATGCTAGACTTGAGATTGAATCCAAAGAAGGCGCAGGCTCAACTTTTCGCATTATATTCCCATCAGCCAAGCTCATTGATGGCAAATTCACCCGACTGTCAGCCACCACAGATACTGTGTTGCCAACGCCAAGCCTAGGATAAGACATGGATTTAATCAGACAAGAGCTCGATAAATTGGCATCGGTGGATTTAGGCTCAAATAGCTTTCATTTGGCAATCGCCGAACGCCACGGCGATAAGCTCAAAAAAGTCGCTTCTATGAGCGAAAAAGTACAGCTTGGTGCAGGACTAGATGAGAATAACCACTTATCCGAATCCGTCCAAGCTCGTGGGCTAGATTGCTTGGCACGCTTTGCCGGTCGGCTCGTCGATGTGCCTATCAATCGGGTGCGTGTGGTCGCCACCAATGCTCTACGCCAAGCCATCAATAGTGATGACTTTATTCAAAAAGCCAATGCCATCTTGCCTGTGCCTATCGAAATCATCTCAGGACGAGAAGAAGCCCGACTCATCTATCTGGGCGTCAGCCACACAAGCCATAGCACACGCCAGCGACTGGTCGTCGATATCGGCGGTGGCTCAACCGAGTTGATTATCGGCAAAGGGCTCACCCCCTTACTCACCGAAAGTGCGCAGATGGGCTCGGTGAGCTTTACTCAGCGGTTTTTTAAAGATGGTCAAATCAGCGACATTGCCTTTGAGCGAGCCATCTATGCCGCCCAAAAAGAAATCATTCAGCACGCCAACCGCTACAAAAAAACAGGCTTTGAAGAAGTGCTTGGCTCATCAGGCACTATCAAAGTCATCAAGCAAGCTTTGGCAGGCTTTGGGCTCGGTGATGATATTACCATCGCAGGCGTGGAGCAGCTGCGTGCGTCTTTGGTGGCGTGCGGTCATGTCGATGAGATTGATTTTGCTGGTGTCAAGGCGCACCGCAAGGCGTTTTTTCCTGCTGGGGTGGCGATTTTACTCGCTGTGATGAAGGTCTTTGGTATTCGCTTGATGCGCTACTGTGACGGTGCACTGCGTGAAGGGGTCATGTACGACCTATTGTCCCGTCTTGGCAGTGATGATGTGCGTGATGATAGCGTTTTGGCGTTGATGGAGCGATTTGGCGTGGACAAAAAACAAGCCAAACGAGTCGCCAAAACCGCCCAAGCACTCTTTGACCAAGTCGCTGATACCCTGCATCTGTCCTTGGACAATGAACAACTACTCAAGCGAGCGGCGCTCTTACACGAAATCGGACAAGCCATCGGACACAGTGGCTATCATGAGCATGGTGCGTATATGCTCAAGCACGCAGATATGGCAGGCTTTAGCCGTACCGACCAACAAAAACTCTCAAGCTTGGTTCGCTATCATCGTCGTGGCATCACCGCCAATGATTTGGACCTCTTACAACAAATCGGCGGTCGCAAATTGGCAACGCTCGCCCTACTGCTGCGTATCGCTGTCGTTGCCAATCACAGCCGTACCGAGCTTGGCAAACAACAGCTCAAGCTTGACATCACCAGCGACCAGCATTGGCATATCCAAGTCCAAATCGACAAGCCAGAACATCAGGCGTGTGTCATCGACATCAGCGATGAAGCAACATGGTTCGCCAAATGGGGCATTGGTCTGTCGGTGACTGGTGTTTGATAAGTATTTAACTGATTGATATTCAATGATATTTTTATCAATCAGAAATTTTTTTGAAAAAAATCCAATTTTTTTACAAAAAACGCTTGACGGCAGATTATTATCCTGTATAATACGCACCCATACAGCGACAGATGCTAAGTAAATAAGCAAAACGCTGATATGCGGGAATAGCTCAGTTGGTAGAGCACAACCTTGCCAAGGTTGGGGTCGCGAGTTCGAATCTCGTTTCCCGCTCCAAATTTTAAAAAGTCCAAATCGAACGGTTTGGGCTTTTTGTTGTTATCGGCTTTTAGCGATGGTATTTTGCCAAACCAGTTTGCACCATTCACTGTATCACGCCATCACCCAATACTAGCCAAAACAACCATCAATTGATTTTGCCAAATTAACTTGACAAACCCCCTAATTTCATCTTAATATTAGCACGCTTGCAATCAAGGTTCTGCTGATTGCATTTTTCTTTTTTAGACCAATCCATTCTCTTGCACATATCGTGCGCATGACACACTTCATTTTTACCTATCTATGAATCTAACCGAACTAAAACGAAAATCCGTTGGTGAACTGCTCGCCATCGCTGACGCTATGGGTCTTGAAAACATGGCACGAAGCCGTAAACAAGACATCATTTTTGCCATCCTAAAGACACACGCACGCAACGGCGAAGCGATTTATGGTGATGGCGTGCTTGAGATTTTGCCCGATGGCTTTGGATTTTTGCGTTCATCCGAAGGCTCATACCTAGCTGGCCCTGATGACATCTATGTCAGCCCAAGCCAAATCCGCCGCTTTAACCTACAAACAGGCGACTCTATCGCAGGTCAGATCAGACCACCAAAAGATTCCGAGCGTTATTTTGCACTTCTAAAGGTCAGCGAAATCAACTTTGACACTCCCGACCGCAGCCGTCATAAGCTGATTTTTGAAAACTTAACCCCGCTATTCCCAACCGAGCAACTGGTGCTTGAAACAGGCAACGGCACGACCGAAGATCTGACTGGTCGTATCATTGATTTGATTGCCCCGATTGGTAAAGGTCAGCGCTCTATCATCGTCGCGCCGCCAAAAGCGGGTAAAACGGTGCTACTGCAAACCATCGCCCAATCCATCACCAAAAATCATCCAGAGTGCTATCTGATTGTCCTGCTCATCGACGAACGCCCAGAAGAAGTCACCGAGATGCAACGCACCGTGCGTGGCGAAGTCGTCGCATCGACCTTTGATGAGCCGCCACAGCGTCATATCCAAGTTGCCGAAATGGTCATCGAAAAAGCCAAACGACTCGTCGAGCACAAACAAGATGTCGTCATCCTACTTGACTCCATCACTCGTCTAGCCCGTGCTTATAACACAGTTATCCCATCATCAGGCAAGGTGCTGACCGGTGGTGTCGATGCCAATGCGCTAGAGCGTCCAAAGCGTTTCTTTGGTGCGGCTCGTAATGTCGAAGAAGGCGGCAGCCTGACCATCATCTCAACTGCCTTGATTGATACTGGCTCAAAGATGGACAGCGTGATTTTTGAAGAATTTAAAGGCACAGGCAACCAAGAAATCACCCTTGAGCGTGACTTGGCAGAGCGACGCATTTTCCCTGCGATTAATATCAAAAAATCCAGCACACGCCGTGAAGAACGCCTACTTGACGAAGATACCCTGCGCCGTGTGTGGATTTTGCGTAAGCTCATGCAGCCGATGGACGACTCGCAAGCCACCGAATTTTTGCTTGAGCGACTCAAAGATTCCAAGACCAACGACGAATTCTTTGAGCAGATGATCAAAAAATCACAAAACAGCTAATTACATCATTACAACCACACTCACCCATAGATGCTTATCTGTGGGTGATTTTTTTATTCTCTTGCATAAAATTGATTAAAAATTGCGCAAAATTTACAATTTTCTTGGTAGATTACGCAGAATTTTTGTAAAGGTACATTGTCAGACTGTCAATTTTATGTTACCATAGTTTTAACACCGAACTGTAAGCGTAAGAATGGTGCAGACAAGCTTAGGATTAAGCAGATCTACATCATACAATGTGGCAGATTTAGAAATATTTTGTTACAACTTTAAGCTGTATTTACAAAAATTTTGTTTTTTATCTCCGCTAAATTGTAATATACTATTGCGTAACACACAGTGTATTAACCTATGGACAAGTGAGAAGGACTTTTGGTGGCATCAGTCGCAAGGAGTCTTTTTATGCGTTCATGGGCGTTTTTCTGTCAAACACTTATACATCCAATTGGAGTTTACCATGCAAACTAAACTAATCGTATCTGCACTAGTTGCTGCTCTAGCCCTAACTGCTTGCTCAAAAGCTGAAGAAGCTGCTGCTCCAGCTGCTGACGCTGCAAAAGAAGCTGCTGCTGCAACTGCTGACGCTGCTAAAGCTGGCGCTGAAGCTACTGCTGACGCTGCAAAAGCTGGCGTAGAAGCAACTGCTGACGCTGCTAAAGCTGCTACTGACGCTGCCGCTGCTGCTGCAACTGGCGAAGCTGCTAAAGAAGGCGAAGCTGCTGCTGCAGACGCTGCTAAAGCTGACGCTGCTGCTGCAGACGCTGCTAAAGCTGACGCTGCCGCTAAAGAAGGCGAAGCTGCTGCTGACGCTGCCGCTAAAGAAGGCGAAGCTGCTGCTGACGCAACTAAAACTGAAGAGAAAAAATAATTTTAACGCAGTCCTAACTGCTAAAATTATTCTTCAAAAAGAGAACTCATTTGGGTTCTCTTTTTTTATGTCCGATTGTCGTGCATTCATCTAAGTTTTAAAGCACTTACCTGCTATGGCGGTGATATATCACCCATACATCACAGCCCAAGCAAAGACACAAAAAAACGCCCAGCCAACAAGACTGGACGATATTTTGACCGCAAGGTCTGATTAGGCTTCAGTCACCGGGATTTTGCCAATCTTGGCCTGCCAGATTTTTGGTGCGGTGGCGTGCACTGAGCTACCACTGCTATCGACAGCGACGGTGACAGGCATATCTTTGACTTCAAACTCATAAATCGCTTCCATACCCAGTTCAGGGAATGCCACGACTTTGGCTTGTTTGATGGCTTTTGAGACCAGATAGGCTGAGCCGCCCACTGCCATCAGATACACCGCCTTATTATCGGCGATGGCTTGGCACGCTGCTTCACCACGCTCTGATTTACCAATCATGCCAAGCAGTCCTGTCTGCTCAAGCATTTGGCGAGTGAACTTATCCATACGAGTTGCCGTCGTTGGGCCTGCAGGGCCGACCACTTCATCACGCACAGGATCGACAGGGCCGACATAGTAGATCAGCTTGTTGGTGAAGTCCACAGGCAGCTCTTCGCCGTTATTGAGCATATCGGTCATACGCTTGTGCGCTGCATCACGGCCGGTGTAGATTTTACCGCTCAATAGTAGTACATCGCCCGTTTGCCAAGTTGCCACTTCTTCTTTGGTCAAGGTATCGACATTGATGCGTTTGCCATTTTCAGGGTTATAAGTGATGTCAGGATAGACATCTAGGCTTGGCGGTGTCAGCTCTACAGGGCCTGAGCCATCTAGCTCAAACTCCACATGGCGAGTCGCAGCACAGTTTGGAATCATTGCGATTGGCTTTGATGCGGCGTGCGTTGGGTAGTCTAGGATTTTGACATCCAAGACAGTGGTCAGACCGCCTAAGCCCTGTGCACCGATGCCCAGCGCATTGACTTTTTCGTACAGCTCAAGGCGTAGTGCTTCGACAGTGCTTAGCTCTGCACCTGATTTGGCTTTGGCTTGTAGCTCATGGATGTCAATGTGGCTCATCAGCGACTCTTTGGCAAGTAGTGCCGCTTTTTCAGGCGTACCGCCGATACCAATACCCAAAATGCCCGGCGGACACCAGCCTGCGCCCATGGTTGGGATGGTTTTTAGCACCCAATCCACGATGCTGTCTGATGGGTTTAGCATAGCAAGCTTTGATTTATTCTCAGAACCACCGCCTTTGGCTGCACAGGTCACTTCCACTTTATCGCCAGCGACGATTTCCATATGGATGACCGCAGGGGTGTTGTCTTTGGTGTTCACACGTTTGCCCGCTGGGTCAGCCAGCACAGATGCACGCAAAGTATTATCAGGGTGGTTATAGGCACGGCGTACACCTTCGTTCACCATGTCAGCAACGCTCATCGTCGCATCCCACTGAACATTCATGCCCACTTTCAAAAACACCGTTGCGATACCAGTATCTTGGCAAATCGGACGATGACCTTCGGCACACATACGGCTATTGACCAAAATTTGCGTCATTGCATCTTTGGCAGCCGGGTTTTCTTCTTTTTCTAGTGCTTCGACCAGTGCTTCGATGTAGTCGGTCGGATGATAATAACTGATGAACTGAAACGCATCGGCAATACTTTGAATAAAATCTTCTTGCTTAATTACGGTCATGATGACTTCCTTTGTTGGCGAATTTGGCGTAAGCACGCCAAACGGCTGATATTATCTTGGCATCCGCCAAGACCCATTGTGATGAATTTATTCTACCATTATTTATGATAAAAATTCACCCATATTTGTCAATTACTATGATTGAAAAAATTTCAAAAATTATAAAATTTGTTTTAAAACTTCAATCAATCGTGCGTTCTGCTCAGCAGTGCCGACACTGATTCGCAGATAATCTTTGATGCGTGCTTGCTTAAAATGTCGGACAATCACGCCTTCGCTGCGAAGTTTGGCAGCGATATCAGCAGCATCTTGACCTGCAATAGTGGCAAAAACAAAATTCGCCGCCGATGGCAATACATCAAAACCCAGTGCCACCAAATCCGCTGTCAGCTGATGACGCAGCTCGATTACCTCGGTGCGACGACGCTCAAAATATTCACGATCTGCCACGCTGGCCGCTGCCCCTGCTTGTGCCACACGATCCAGCGGATAGCTATTAAAGCTATTTTTCATCGCCATCAAAGCTGCAATTAGACTTGGATTGGCAAATGCCATACCCACTCGCAGACCTGCCAGTGCACGAGATTTTGAGAAAGTTTGGGTGACGACGATATTATCAAATTCACGAATCAGTGCGATTGCTGATGCCGCCTTGACATCATCAGCATAATCGATATACGCTTCATCGATGACCACGATCGCATCAGGATGGCGTGTGGCAAGCGTGCGAATGTCATCAAGTGGCAGCAGCTTGCCCGTCGGTGCATTCGGATTGGCAAGAATAATGGCATCACATGGCTTGTCGTAGTCATCGACATCAATGCCAAAGCTATCATTGAGTGGTACAGTTTGGGCATCTACTCCAAAAGTATCGGCATAAACAGGATAAAAGCTATAGCTGATATCAGGCATCAGCAGTGGGCGAGTTTTTTTGAAAAAACACGCAAACACCAGTGCCAGCACTTCATCCGAGCCATTGCCCACAAAAACTTCATCGCGACTAAGACCATAATAATCCGCCAATGCATCACGCAGATGATCTGACTCAGGCTCAGGATACAGACGCAGTGCCGCCGCTTCATCAGCGAGCACCGCTTGCATGGCCGCCGCCGCTTTTGGGCTAGGTGGAAATGGGTTTTCGTTGGTGTTAAGTTTCACCAAATTATCATGCTTGGGCTGCTCCCCTGGCACATACGGCGTCAGGCTTTTTGCCTTGTCGCTCCAAAGGCGAGTATCAATCGTCATGGGATTTCCTTTTGTTTATTGGTCAAAGCTGTTGCTTGTTCAGTTTGCCTGATGGCGATAGCGTGCTGACAAGGCGTGCGCTTCTAAATTTTCTTCGATGGCCAAAATATCAGCGGTCTTGGCAAGTGGTACCGCACCCGTCTGGGTACAGTAAATCAGTGATGATTTCTTTTGAAAATCATACACGCCAAGCGGTGATGAAAATCTTGCCGTGCCCGATGTTGGCAATACATGGTTACTGCCTGCACAATAATCGCCAATCGCCTCAGGGGTATGACGACCCATAAAAATCGCACCTGCGTGGCGAATGTCATCAAGCACTGCCTCAGGATCATCCAGTGACAGCTCAAGATGCTCAGGTGCGACCTGATTAATCACTGCCATGCCCTCGCGACGATCTTTGACCAAAATCAACGCACCGCGATTCTTTAGCGCTGCTCTTGCGATGTCTGCCTTTGGTAAACGTGCCAATGCCGACTCAATCGCTGTTTCCACCGCTTGTAATTGCTCGGCACTGGTGGTAACAAAAATCGCCTGCGCCACGGTGTCATGCTCAGCTTGGGATAACAAATCCATCGCCAACCACTTCGCATTATCCGCTGCCTCGCCCTCAGCATAGACCAGCACCTCTGACGGCCCTGCGATCATATCGATGCCCACTTGCCCAAATACTGCTCGCTTGGCAGCGGCGACAAATTTGTTCCCCGGCCCTGTGATTTTATCCACCTTGGCAATCGATGCTGTGCCATAAGCAAGTGCTGCCACCGCCTGCGCGCCACCAATGGTAATCACCGTATCCACGCCTGCTAGGTGTGCCGCCGCCAAAACCAGTGGATTAAGCTGTCCATCTGGGGCAGGCACGACCATCGTGATGTTCGCCACGCCTGCGACTTTGGCAGGGATGGCATTCATCAGCACCGATGATGGGTAGCTTGCCAAACCGCCCGGGACATAGATGCCGACGCTATCAAGCGGGGTGATTTTTTGTCCAAGCTGATTACCTAAGCTGTCAGTAAAGCGAAAGCCGTCGTCCACTTGGTGCTGATGAAAAGCAAAAATACGCTCAGCAGACAGCTTGAGCGCGCCTGCCACTTCATCGCTAAGTCCATCAAATGCCGCCTTGAGTGCATCTTGGCTAATAAATAGCTCATCGATACTTTGGGCAGGATGACGGTCAAATTTTTGGGTCAGCTCAAGCACTGCGACATCGCCACGAGCACGCACATCAGCGATGATGGCATCGACAGTGGCAATCAAGCTGGCATCTGTCACAGTTTCAAAAGCAAGCAAATTGGCAAGTTCTTCTTGAAAATCTGCACTGGTTGAATTTAAAATTTTCATCATAATTTCCTATATATCAGGCTGCTTTTGTGTGGCTTGGTGTTATTTTTGCTGCACCGCAGTTTGTAGAATCTGTAAAATCGGCTCAAGCTTGGCAAGTTTTCGCTTATGGCTCACCGGATTGGCAATCAAGCGTGATGACACTTGGCAAATGGTCTCAAGTGGCTCAAGCCCATTGGCACGCAAGGTGTTGCCTGTATCCACCACATCGACAATCAAATCGCCCAAGCCCACAAGCGGTGCTAATTCCATCGAGCCGTACAGCTTGATGATGTCCACCTGCTCGCCACGACTGGCATAATAAGCACGAGCGACATTGACATATTTGGTGGCGATACGCAGGCGACGATTTGGCAAGGCTTTGCCCTTGATGCCTGCGGTCATCAGACGGCACTTGGCGATGTCAAGGTCAAGCAGCTCATACACCTGTGCATCATATTCCATCAGCACATCTTTGCCCGCCACGCCGATATCTGCTGCACCATGCTCAACATAAGTCGGCACATCAGATGCTCGCAAAATCAAAAAACGCACCGACGGGTCAGTGGTCTCAAAAATCAGCTTGCGAGATTTTTCCATATCTTCAAGCGGGGCAATGCCTGCTTTGGCAAACAGCGGCAAAGTTTCGTTTAGGATGCGCCCTTTGGATAGCGCAATGGTCAAGCCATCAAAATCAGCAGTTTGGATTGGATCAGCCATGATAAATTCTCAGCTTATTCATCAAATCTTGTCTATACATTATCATGAAAAAACGCACCAAATCATCTTGGTGCGTTTTTATCTTAGCCCTTGATGCGTTCGATATTGACACCCAAGGCTCTTAGTTTGTTTTCGACATCATCATAACCACGGTCGATATGGTAGATGCGGTCAATGATGCTCTCACCTTCGGCACACGCCGCCGCCATCACCAGCGACATCGATGCACGCAAATCAGTCGCCATCACAGGCGCAGGGGTGAATTTCTCGACACCTTCGACGATGGCAGTATGGCCATCGACACGGATTTTGGCGCCCATGCGTTGTAGCTCTGGCACATGCATAAAGCGATTTTCAAAGATGTTTTCGATAATGGTGCTCGTCCCTTCTGCCAAACAGCAGACCGCCATCAGCTGTGCTTGCATATCGGTTGGGAAACCTGGATGCACTTGAGTGCGAATATCCACCGCCTTTGGACGGCCTGTCATCACCGCACGAATCCAGTCATCGCCTGTGGTGATGGTTGCGCCCATCGCTTCAAATTTCTTGAGCACTGGGTGCAAAAACTCTGCCGATGTGTTCTTGGTCAGTACATCGCCTTCGCTCATCAGCGCACCGGCTAGGTATGAACCCGTCTCGATACGGTCAGCGATGACACTGTACTCACAGCCGTGCAAGCTATCCACGCCTTCGATAATCATCGTCGTCGTGCCGATACCGCTGATCTTAGCACCCATCGCCACCAACATATTCGCCAAATCCACCACTTCAGGTTCGGTGGCGCAGTTTTCTAGGCGAGTCGTACCACGAGCAAGCGCAGCTGCCATGATGACATTCTCAGTACCGCCGACGGTTACCATATCAAAGCTAAAATCACAGCCAATCAGACGACCGCCTGCTGGTGCTTTGGCTTTGACATAGCCATTTTCTACGGTGATGCTTGCGCCTAGTGCTTCAAAGGCTTTTAGGTGCTGATCCACAGGGCGAGAACCGATTGAGCAGCCGCCCGGTAGTGACACTTCCGCTTCACCAAAGCGAGCGAGCAATGGGCCAAGCACCAAAATCGATGCGCGCATGGTGCGTACAAGCTCATACGGTGCATAATAATCAGTCACCGTGCGAGCATCTGCCACGACGGTGTTGCCTTCTTTTTTAATCTTGACGCCTGTACCTGCAATCAGCTTGACCAAAGTTTCGGTGTCTTTGAGCGTTGGCACATTGTGCAGTACGGTTTCATCATTTGGCAATAGCATCGCAGCTAGCAGTGGCAAAGCGGCATTTTTTGAGCCAGAGATGGTCACTTCGCCTGCGATACGGCTTTTGCCCGTGATTTTAAATTTATCCATGCGTATTCTCTTTATTTATCAATCAGTTAGATTTGCGAGCGTCGTATTCAGCAGGGGTCAATGCATGGATGGTCAAGGCGTGCATCGCACCGCTTTGGATGTGTTCGTTGACCAAAGCAAAAATCATCTGCTGACGAGCCACCAATCGCTTGCCTTCAAAAGCATTATCCACGATAAGTAGCTCAAATTTATTACCCTGATTGACCGCTTCGATATGTGCATCGACAAAGTGTGGACGAAGTAGTGCGATTAAATCATCTGAATTCATTGACATCTCTTTGATTACTGACAAAACCTGTACAATGGTTAGTTAAGTAAGTACAGGGGTTTATTGCAAAAGAATTATTATACCAAAATTTTTATCAATTCACCTTGAAAATTTGATAAAAATATCCCAAAAAATCAGTCAATTATTGGGCAGTTTGTCCGCCTTGACCACCAAGTACAGGGGCGGTATTGACAGGGGCGGTCGTGCTGGCGTTTGGCGTATAGATTTCTTGTAGGGCATAGCCTGAATCTTGGGCATCGCCACCATAGACCGTACTGCTATCAGCTGGCTGATTGGTACTGGTAGCGGTCGCATCTGGCAGGCTGGCTACTTCGCCATCGGTGACAAGCGTCGTCAAGGTCACTGCCATCGCCATGCCCGGGGTCGCTTGAATCGCTTGCAAAATATAATCCTGCTGTGCCGGCGTCATATAACCCATCACATAGGCAGTGCGGTCACGGACGATGACTTTGTACTGTGATGATTTGATACCTCGCTCAGCCAGTAGTCGTGTGCCGATTTTTGAGCGTAGGTAGTTTTCGTGCACGGTGTGGCTTTGGCTTTTTGGGGTTTCGGTGACGGTCAGATAGTTATACACTTTGAGCACATCACGCATCGACTCAATAGTGCGTCCGATTTCTACTTTGATTTGCTCGGTTGGTACTTCACCTGTTAGCAGAACTTCACGGCGGTAGCTGTCAATGGCAATACGCACATTATTCTCATTAATCCCTGGGATGGTTGATAGATTGCGACGCGCGGTCAGCTCAATACTCTCATCACTGATACGCTCAGGGATGGTACGACCCATCGCATCAGCGCCCACACTGTCCGTGCCACTGGTCGCACACGCACCCAATCCTGCGCTCAAAATAGCAATCATCGATACGGCAAATACTTTTTTCATAACAACTTTCCCATTTATCAAAGTATTTAAATTTAAAAAATCTAATCAATCAAAACGCTGATATCAGCCAATCTTGCGATACTGTGCCATCTTGATTGATATCAAAAACAATCACATCAAAGCGGGTTGCCATCTTGGCATAAGTATCATGCGTCGCCAAAAACTGCTCAGCCGTGCGATAAATCTTGGCTTGCTTGGCAGGTGTGATACTATCAATCGCCGTCCCATAATCGGACGCTCGGCGACTACGCACTTCGACAAATACCACGCATGGCACAAGCACGCTACGCTCAAGCACTTGGCAAGTGGCAATGATATCAATCTCGCCAAGTTTGGGTGCGACATAATTGGTCGCCACAATCTGATAACCCTCACCCAGTAGCATCGCCACCGCTTGACTCTCAAAGGCATCGCCCTGCCTGCGTTTGGCAGTTTTGGCAATCTTGGCAGACTGGGTCATCAGCGAATACGCTTGACCACCACAGTGCTGGCAATCTTATCATGCCAGCCTTGTTTGTGCTTATCAAATCCCGCCCAAATATAACCAAGACAAAACACAATCGCCGATGCATAATAGCCGATATATCGAAGCAGACCCTGACCGATACTCACCATTTTGCCCGTCTTGGCATCACGCACCTGTAGCCCAAACAGCATTTTGCCCGGTGTTGCGCCTTTTTTGACCCAAAAAGCAATCACCACCACCGCACCAAGCACCGTACTGATTGCTTCAGGCACGGTCATCCACGGCATCTCATCGATGCTGTACTGCCCCATCTGCACATATTCCCAATATATCAACGGTGCAAACACAATCAAGGACAGCAAACCATCCATCAGCGTCGCCAAAAACCGCTCCCAAAACCCTGCATATTCAAATTCAGAGTCATCCAATCTAGGGTCATGTAAGGCGGTGTTCGTAGCAGTCATGCGATATAAACTATATGATGATAAGAAATAATTGTAGCATAACAAAGTTTTGTTATTTTCGCCATCAATTATCGATTTTTTCGGTGAATTTTTGGGGAAAATTGGGTAAACTGTTGGCAAATTTTTGGGAAATTGATGATGAAATTACGAATTTTAAGTGTCGGGCATAAGATGCCAAACTGGGTGCAGACAGGTTTTGAAGAGTATTTTAAGCGGATTCAGCCGATGATGAGCGTTGAACTTGTTGAATTACCGCCTGCCAAGCGCAGCAAAAACCCATCGCCTGCCGAGATTGATAAATATAAAGCTGTGGAAGCGGCGACGATTTTAAACGCCAAACAGCCCAAAGAGCTCTTATGGCTACTTGAAGTCAAAGGCAAGATGCTCTCTACCGAAAAGCTTGCCGACAAATTATCCATCGCCATGCAAGATGGTGCGGATATTGCACTGGTCATCGGCGGTGCTGACGGTGTCGCTGATGATGTGCTACAAGCGGCGGATTTTAAGTGGTCGATGTCTGATTTGACCCTACCACATCCGCTCGTGCGGGTGATTTTGATGGAACAGCTATACCGTGCGATGAGTATTATCAATAACCACCCTTATCATCGAGGCGGCTGATTTATCTGTTTGGATAAAGCCTATTTAAATAATCAGCAAGCAAAAAACCGCTTTATCACGACGATAAAGCGGTTTTGTTTATCAAATCACAGCCACCCGATCTGCCAACGCAGCCAAAGCAATCTGATGAACCATCTGCGTTGGTGCGGCACATGCATCACCAAGTACAGAGACTGTATATTTTTCAGCTTCTTTAGCAATCGCAGTATGCGTGACGCAATTTTGGGTCATCATCCCACAAAGTTGCAAATGGGTAATTGCAAATTCAGCCAATACACTCTCAAGCGTCGTATTTAAAAATGAATTGGCGTGCGCCTTAATCACAACAGGACAATCGCTGGCTACTGCCAAAATATCTTGGTGCAATTGTGCACCCTGAGAGTCTTTAGCGAATAATGGCGCATTGACATCATCAAAGATATGCTGCACCAATACCACCAAATCGCCATCAGCTTTTGCAGTGCGAATTTGTGCCACAATATTAGCGCACACAGTTTCAGCATTAGCTTGCTCAAATGCGCCATTGGCAAAATAATCATTTTGAACATCAATTACAATTAGTGCTTTTTTCATATATTTCTCCCATTAAAATACATTCTTGGGCAATTTCACCCTAGTGCTATCTTACAAAATTTAGTAAGATGATGACATTGTAAATTGAAAGAAAAAATCGATATGGCAGAGAAAATGAAATTATTGCAAGATCGGATGAATCAAGCAATTTTGCGTGAGTTAAGAAACAATGGGCGCATCAGTTGGCAAAATCTTGGTAGGCGTGTACATCTGAGTGGTCAAGCAGTGGCTGAGCGTGTACGCCAACTGCAAGCGCAGGGTATTATTACTGGCTTTAGCATCAAAGAGTCTCGTACTCGCCATTTTATCACCGTCATCATGCAACATACTCGCTTTGCCCACTTTGAATCATGGCTTGGTCAGCATCCAAATATTGAAAGCGTTGATAAAACCAGTGGCGATGGCTGTTATTTGATTGTGTATGCAACAGACGACAATGCAGTACTTGATGAATTTTTGACCGAACTATTGCAGCATGGTTCGTACCGACTCTCAAGCAGTGTGCGACGAATACTTTAAAGACACACTTCATCACCCAACAAAAAAAACCGCTTTATCACAACGATAAGGCGGTTTTGGTTAATTAGCAATGGCTTATTGCTCAATGCCTTTCATGGTTAGCTTGATGCGACCACGATTGTCGATGTCTTGGACTTGGACTTTGACCACTTGACCTTCTTTTAGGTAGTCAGCGACATTCTCGACACGCTCATCAGAGATTTGGCTGATGTGCACCAGACCGTCAGTACCCGGTAGGATGGTGACAAATGCACCAAAATCAACGATGCGAGCCACAGTACCTTCATAGGTTGCACCAATTTCAACTTCAGCAGTAATGGCTTCGATTTGGGCGATGGCGGCACGAGTTGATGCCTTATCCATACCAAAGATACGGATAGTGCCGTTGTCTTCGATGTCGATGGTTGCACCAGTATCTTCGGTCAGCTGACGGATGGTTGCGCCGCCTTTACCAATCACATCACGGATTTTTTCTGGGTTAATGTTGATGGTCGCATAGTTTGGTGCGTGCGCATTGATTTCGGTACGGCTAGATGAGATGACTTCATTCATCGCTTTTAGGATATGGATACGGCCAGCGTGTGCTTGCTTAAGCGCTTGTTCCATGATGTCAGCGGTGATACCTTCGATTTTGATGTCCATCTGTAGCGCTGTGATACCTTCGGTCGTACCCGCCACTTTAAAGTCCATATCGCCCAGATGGTCTTCGTCGCCTAGGATGTCTGATAGTACCGCAAAACGCTCGCCTTCTTTGACCAAGCCCATTGCAATACCTGCCACAGGGGCTTTTAGCGGTACACCCGCATCCATCAATGACAGTGATGCACCGCACACAGATGCCATCGATGATGAGCCGTTTGACTCGGTGATTTCTGATACCACACGGATGGTATATGGGAAGCGGTCAGCAGCTGGTAGCATGGCTTGGACACCACGGCGAGCTAGGCGACCATGACCGATCTCACGGCGTTTTGGCGCACCTTCACGGCCTGTCTCACCCACTGAGAAGTGCGGGAAGTTGTAGTGTAGCATGAAGTGGTCTTGCTTAGTGCCTGCCAAAGTATCTACCAAGTTCACATCACGGCTTGTACCTAGTGTGGTCACAACCAAAGCTTGGGTCTCGCCACGAGTGAATAGCGCAGAGCCGTGTGTATATGGCAATACACCCACTTGGATATCCAGTGCACGCACTGTCTCTAGGTCACGGCCGTCGATGCGTGGCTTGCCTGATAGGATGTTATCACGCACGGTGCGGTATTTAAGCTCTTCGAATAGCGCTTTGATTTCATCGACACGCTCAGCATAGCCTTCGCTCTCAGCATCGCCTGCCAATGCTTCGATGGCTTCGTTTTTGATTTCATCTAGGCGAGCATAGCGATCTTGCTTAACAGTGATGGTATAAGCTTCGCTCACTTTGTCAGTAAAGCCTGCTTTTAGTGCATTGTTTAATTCTTCGTTGATCGCAGGGGCAACAAATTCTTGCTTAGCATTACCAACAGCAGCGGCAAAGGCATTGATGTTGTCAATCACGATTTGTTGCTGTGCATGACCGTATAGCACTGCGCCCAGCATTTGATCTTCTGACAGTTCACGCGCTTCAGACTCAACCATCAACACGGCTGATTTGGTGCCTGCGACAACTAGGTCAAGATCGCTTTGCTTCATCTGAGCAAGGTTTGGGTTTAGAACATATTCACCATTGATAAAGCCAACACGAGCCGCACCGATTGGGCCATTAAATGGCGCAGGTGAGATCGCCAATGCTGCTGATGCACCAATCATCGCTGCGATGTCAGCATCTTGGGTCTTGTCAGATGAAATCGTGGTAGCAGTAATTTGGATTTCGTTGTAGTAGCCTTCTGGGAATAGCGGGCGGATTGGACGGTCAATCAGACGAGATGTCAGCGTCTCAAACTCGCTAGCACGGCCTTCACGCTTGCCATAACCACCCGGGATTTTGCCCGATGCGTACATTTTTTCTTGATAATTGACAGTCAATGGGAAGAAATTTTGACCAGCGACAGCTTCTGGGCGAACCACCACAGCAACCAGTACAGACACGCCGCCCATATGCACAAGCACTGAATTGGCTTGGCGTGCGATACGGCCAGTTTCTAGGACAACTTGCTGGTTGCCATATTGGAATTCTTGACGAATGGTATTAAACATAAACTTTTCCTAATTAATGAACTTTGGCAATATCTAAAGCCCTAAGCCATTACACCGATTGGAAAGCCAACTTGTGCCATGCCTTAGAGTTCTAAATACTTGCCAAATTTTGCTGAAAATTAACGAAAAAACGGCACGCAAAAAGCACGCCGTTTTTATTATCGTAAACAGGACTTACCTGTCGCCATCGGGCGAATTAACGACGCAGACCTAGTGAACCGATTAGGTCGGTGTAACGGTTAAGGTCTTTACCTTTTAGGTAGTCAAGTAGCTTACGGCGTTGGTTAACCATACGGATTAGACCACGACGGCTGTGATGGTCAGCTTTGTGAGTTTTGAAGTGGTCTTGTAGGTCGTTGATACGAGCAGTTAGTAGTGCAACTTGCACTTCTGGGCTACCAGTGTCATTTTCGCCACGCTTGTATTTAGCAATAATGTCGATACGATCTTGATTCGTTAGCATAACAATTTCCTAATAAGCAATGCGGTGAGATTCGGGCAAGCATTGCATTGCTAAAGCCTGCCTAAGCCTAATTGGCACTTAAACGCAGATTATAACAGATTTTTAAGCTGATGTCAGCTGATTTTGTTATTTTTGGCAAAAACCCATCAGCGTGTGATGGGTTTTAAGCGATTTGGCAATGAATTAGAAGCTCATACGTGCGCCAAGATTGATGCCGTATTGATCCACTTTAATCTCTTCAATTTTGCCGATGTAGTTATATTCACCGCTGACCGTCCATTGCATGGTCGGGCTTGTGCGATAGGCAACACCAAGCACACCACCAACACCCGCCTTAGTTTCAGAATCCGAATATAGTTCCGTACAACCCGAATTGCCAGACCAGACGGTGACACAACGCTCTTCATCATATTTCAACAGATTGACACCGCCACGCACACCAACATATGGGGTAAGCTTGCTTTGGTTTTTGAAGTCGTAAAATACATTGACGCCGACAGAGTGTACCGCCAAATTAAATTCATCACGGACATCAACATTACGACGATAAAAAGTGTTGTACGCCTGATATCTCTCAACGTTCGTCAAATCGCCAAAGTAGCTATAATCAAAGCCATAACGAAAGTTACTTGGCAATTCTTTACTAAACAGAACTTTTGCACCCACGCCGTCTTCGGTACGCTCAAAATCACCACGGCTAAAAGTCAGCTCTGAGTAACCTAGGTCAAATTGGGTCGTCCACGGGTTTGTGTATTCGTAGTCATAGTCATATTCAGATGCCTGAGCACCACCTGCAATCAGCGCAACCAATGCTGTCACTAGACGTAATTTCATCACTTTCTCCAATTGTTACAGATTTGTTTCATTGTACATTCAAAAGCACAAAACCGCAAGCCGATTATGGAATTTTTTATACACAAAACCCCAAAAGCTGTTTAACTTTTGGGGCATGGTTCATTTTTTTGGCAAGCGTAAAATCAGGCATTATTCTTTGTATCAAGCCACAAGCTTCTTCGGCTGCAGCCTACCTGTCACCGCCACTTCACCAAGTCCAATAAAATCCGCCTGATGATACAGACGCACCAAGCAACTCTCATCAAATACAGGCAATGCCGCCACTCGGTCTTTGACATTCAGCCGTTGACCAAGCTTTAGCCGTGATGCTTCATCATCGCTCACCGCCAAAGTCGGCAGATGTATCAGCATGGCATCGATCGGTAGTAGCCTGCCAAGTCGCTCACTCATCGGCAGTGTTTCGAGCATATCGGTGGTGATGGCATCATCAATACCAAAACCACCCGTCATCGTGCGATGTAGTCGTGTCAGATGCCCAACTGTGCCAAGCTGTTTGGCGATGTCTTCACCCAGCACACGCACATAAGTGCCTTTTGAGCAAGTGACATCAAGCTCAATAGTATCATCACTGATTTTGGTTAGGCGAAGTATATGAATGGTGATGGCTCGTGGCGCACGCTCAATCTCAATGCCATCTCGGGCATATTCATAAAGCTTTTTGCCGTCTTTTTTGAGTGCTGAATACATCGGCGGGATTTGGCTTTGCACCCCAGTCATATTATCTGCAATGGCATCAAGCATCGCCTGGTCAAAGCTTGGCACAGCTTTGGTATCAATCATTTGCCCATCAGCATCACCCGAGTCAGTCGCCACACCTAGTTGAATGATCGCCGTGTAGCCTTTATCCGCATCAAGCCCATATTGGGCAAATTTGGTCGCTTCGCCAAACACCAAAGGCAGCAGCCCCGTCGCCATCGGGTCAAGCGTGCCTGTATGCCCTGCTTTTTTGGAATCTTGGCTGTCGGATTTGTACAAGAATTTGGCTTTTGCCAATGCTGAATGCGAGCTGATGCCTTGTGATTTATCCAGTAGCAAAATGCCTGAAATGACGGTTTTGGTCATCGCTCACTCTGCCGTCTCATCGTCATAATGTTTTTCGCTTTCGTGCGTCTTTTTCATCGCTTGATTGACCAAATCCATCATGTGATTGCCATGCGCTGTCACTTCATCATAATGAAATCTTAGGCGTGGCGTGGTGCGAGTTTTCATCGTGTGTGATAATTCGGTGCGCAAAAATCCCGACGCACGGTTCAAGATGGCGACACTCTCACGGTGGCTATCGATATTCATGCCTGTGTCATTGTGCGGCTCAAGAATGGTCACATACACATCGGCATAGCCCAAATCAGGGCTGACCTTGACACTTGAGATGGTCACAAATCCCGTCAAGCGCGGATCGTTAATCTCATCACGGATCAAGGTAGCAAGGGTGCGCTGAATCTGATCAGCAAGTCGTTGTAAGCGTTGGCTCATTGAATTTTTTCCAATAATAATGAATTTTCCAGCAAAGACAACTTGGATAAAGGGCTGTCTTGTATGCCTGTTAGTATAACAAATTTCGTATCGCTATGGCGACAAAACCCCATCATGCGACAGGGTTTTGGCAAGGGTTCGGCGATTATAGCTCGCGTTTGATTTCGTGGATTTCAAAGACTTCGATTTTATCGCCCACAGCGACTTCATAGCCTTTGACCGCAAGACCACATTCCATACCGGCTTTGACTTCATTGACATCGTCTTTGTAGCGACGCAATGACTGCAATTGACCCGTGAAGATGACCTTATCATCACGCAAGACGCGGATTGGCTTGTTGCGATGGATAGTACCTTCTTGTACCATACAGCCTGCTGCTGCACCAAATTTACTTGAGCGGAAGACTTCACGGACTTCAGCAATACCCAAGATTTGCTCACGATGTTCAGGCGCAAGCATACCGCTCATCGCCGCTTTGACATCATCGATAAGACCATAGATGACGCTGTAGTAACGGATGTCTAAGCCAGCTGCATCGGCTTTTTTCTTGCCTTGATTGTCAGCACGGACATTAAAGCCGAGCAGTACCGCTTCCGATGATTCTGCCAAGATGACATCAGACTCGGTAATCGCACCGACGCCTGAGCTGATGACACGCACTTTGACTTCATCAGTCGATAGCTCATCAAGCGCACCAAGCAGTGCTTCGAGTGAACCACGCACATCGGTCTTTAGGATGATGTTCAAGGTGGCAACTTCAGCACTACCCATGCTATCAAATAGCGTATCTAGGCGCATTTTGTTTTGGCGTTCAAGGATGCGATCACGCTCACGAGCCGCACGGAAATCCGCCACTTCACGGGCTTTTTTCTCATCTGAGACGACCAAGAACTCACTACCTGCCGCAGGTGCTTCTGGCAAGCCTAGAATCTCAACAGGAATCGACGGGCCAGCTGATTTGATACGCTGACCATTCTCATCGGTCATCGCACGCACTTTACCATAGTATTCACCCGCCAAGACCAGATCGCCTTGGTTTAGTGTACCTTTTTTGACCAATAGACTTGCAACTGCGCCACGACCTTTATCCAAGCGAGACTCAATCACCACGCCCTGAGCAGCACCATCGACAGGGGCTTCTAGCTCCATCAATTCTGCTTGGATGCTGATGACTTCAAGTAGTTCATCGATGCCCATACCTGATTTGGCAGAGACTTTGACCATTGGGGTATCACCGCCCCACTCTTCAGGGATGACTTCTTTGATCGATAGCTCATTGATGACACGATCAGGATCGGCAGTATCTTTGTCCATTTTGTTAATGGCGACAATCAGTGGCGTACCTGCTGCACGAGCGTGGTCGATCGCTTCTTCGGTTTGTGGCATCATGCCATCATCGGCAGCAACCACAAGCACAACGATATCCGTCGCCTGTGCACCACGAGAGCGCATCGCTGTAAAGGCGGCGTGGCCTGGAGTGTCAAGGAAAGTAATCACGCCACGATCGGTAGTCACATGATATGCACCGATGTGCTGAGTGATGCCACCTGCCTCGCCTGATGCCACTTTGGTCGCACGAATCTTATCAAGTAGCGATGTCTTACCATGGTCAACATGACCCATGATGGTGACAACTGGTGGACGAGTTTGGATATTGCCTGATTTTTCATCGACTGCCACTTGTAGATCATCTTCAAGTTGTGTATCGCTAACAGGGATAAAGTTATGACCAAATTCTTCGATCACAAGTGCTGCCGTCATCTGATCGATGGTGTCAGATTCACGCACCATCTCACCCATTTTCATCAGGGCTTTGATAACTTCACGCACTTTGACCGCCATTTTTTGTGCCAAATCAGACAGTACGATGCTCTCACCCACTTCGACATTGTGGACGATTTTTTCGACAGGCATTTCAAACTTATGCTTGTTGGCTTGTGATGATTTCAGGCCTTTTGAGCGAGTCTTGATTTCACGCTCTTCTTGCTGACCTTTACGGCCTTTTTTCGCACCTTTGCCGGTTGTACCTGCTGTGCCACGCTTGATTTCACGGCGTTCTTTTTCGAACGACTCTTCAAGCGCTGCACCCACCAAGCCATCTGCCAGCGGTGCATCATCTTTGGTGCGTACGATGGTCGCACTGGTTGACTCTTCGCTGTCGCTATAACGAGATGCCATTTGTTTCATCTGCTCAAGCGTGCGTTTTTGGGCTTCTTCGGCAGCTTTACGGCGGGTTTCGGCTTCCATTTGGCGTAGGCGCTCTGCCTCTGCTTCACGAGCCTCACGAGCCGCCTTGTCTTCGGCAGATTCCTGCTTGACAGGTTTGGCTGATTTTTTCTTGTCAGCTTTGTTGTCTGATTTGCTGTCTGCTTTTGCTTCTACAGCGTCGTCTTTTTTGGCTTTTTTGACCACGACACTGCTTGAGCTGTCAGTTTTTTCGCTTGGTGCACTGCTCGCTCGCATGGCAGCAAGTGTCGCCGCTTGGCGTTCGGCAGCTTCTTTTTTGCTACGCTCAGCCGCTTGCTTGGCTTCCGCTTCTTTTAGGCGAGCTTCTTCGGCAGCTTTTGCTTGAGCGGCGATTTCAGCTTCGATTTTGGCAGGGTCTGGTTTTTCGTACACGACTTTTTTGGTACGCACGACATTGACTGTCTTGGCTTTGCCTGATGTACCCGTCACTTGAGCGGTAGAAGTGGTTTTTGATTTTAGACTGATGCGAGATTTTGGTTTTTCGCCGTGGCTTTGTTTTAAAAATGCCACCAGTTTTTCTTGTTCAGCTTCACTGACGCTATCAGCTTCACCACGAGCAGGTAGGCCTGCATCGCTTAATTGCTTGAGAATGGTCTCAACATTGGTATTAGAAAGTTGGGCTAGTTCTTTGACTGTTTTCGCCATTATATCACCTAAAATTATTGGTTTGGCAAGTGGATTGATAAGTATCACTAATCTGTGTCATCGATACTTATCAAGATTATCCACTATTAAATTTGCTGCCAAACCGCTTTTTCGGCTTGGCAAAATTAGTTCAATGCGTGCATGATCATGACAGTATTCATCATCATGCACCAACGCCTGTGGCACGCATGGTTAGGCAAACCACGATTGGCGAGCCTGCATGATTAGCTTACCTGCGCTATCAGCATCCAAGCCTTCGATATCTTCGATATCAAACACCGCTTGTTCTGCCAAGTCATCTAGAGTGATGATATCACGCTCAGCAAGCTTGTAGGCGATTGCAGGGGTCATATCTTCTAGGGCAAGCAGTTCAGCACTTGGCTCTTTGATGTTTTGTTGTTTTGCCAATTCATCTGAGATGATGACTTCTTTGGCACGAGCTTGGATCGCAGCAATGGTCTCATCATCCAAACCGTCGATTTCATAAAATTCTTCGACAGGTGCATAAGCCACTGTTTCGATATCGCTAAAGCCAACTTCAGCCAGCACTTCTGCCAAATCACGATCAACTTCCAAACGCTCATAGAACATCTCAATCACCGCTTGGCTTTCAGATGCTTGGCGTTCGTTATATTCTGATTCTAGAATCATGTTCAGCTTATAGCCAGTCAATTCAGATGCCAAACGTACATTTTGACCTTGTGAACCGATTGCACGAGCCAACTGATCATTGGTCGCAAAAATCACTTCGGCTGTCTTGGTATCTTCGTCAAGCACAAGACCGCTCACATCGGCAGGCTCTAGTGCACTGATGATGTATTGGGCCGGATCTTCATTCCATACCACGACATCGATACGCTCGCCGTCAAGCTCTTGTTGCACCGCTTGAATACGAGTGCCACGCATACCGATACACGCACCCACAGGGTCGATGCGATGATCATTGGTCTTCACCGAAATCTTGGCACGCAAACCTGGCAAGCGAGCCACATCACGAATCTCGATGATTTGTTCGCTGATTTCAGGGACTTCTTTTTGCATCAACGCAATGAGCATCTCATTGTTGGTACGAGATAGTACAAGCTGCGGGCTTCTGCCATCACGATTGACCTGTGCCAAAATCGCAGTCACACGGCTTTTTGGGCGTAGGTTTTCGCGTGGCAAAGTCTGATCTTTTGCCAAATAACCTTCGGCATTATCACCCAAATCGATGATATACGCATCACGGCTTTGTTTTTTGACTTCGCCAGTCACCATCTCGCCTAGGCGGGATTCAAAAGCATCCGCCACCAACGCACGCTCAGCTTCACGAATCTTTTGGATAATGACTTGCTTAGCTTGGGTGGCTGCAATACGACCAAATTCAATCGATTCGATTTGTTCTTCGACGATATCGCCGATTTTGTATTCGTTTTCGTCCAAGTCGCTGATTGCAAGCTGGCAAGCTGGCATCTCATGATCTTCATCTGCGACCACTGTCCAGTAGCGGAAAGTATCATAATCGCCAGTTTTGCGGTCGATATGCACACGAATCGCCACTTCCGGCTGTTCGGTATAGACTTTTTTCTTGGTAGAAACGACCAACGCTTGCTCAATCGCTTCAAAAATATCTTCAGGATTTAGCCCTTTTTCGTTACTGACGGTCTCGACTACGGTCAAAATTTCACGACTCATCTGCAGATCCTTTGGGTTGGGTTAATGAATAATAACTTAATAAAATTGGTTAAATCGGTTTAGTCTTCATAGACTAAGTGTGCTTTGTCGACGCTGTCAAATGCCACATCAAACTCAAGCTTATCTTCGGTAACTACCTTCATCGTGTCCGTGCCGACTTCGACCAAACGGCCAACGACTTTACGACGCTTGGTGTCGCCAGTGCCGATGGCATGAATTAAGCGTAGGTTGACAATCTCGCCGACATATTCAGCGACCTGCTCACGGCTAAATAGCGGACGGTCAAAGCCTGGGCTTGAGACTTCCAGTACATATTCGCCAGCAATTGGGTCATGGACATCTAGGACACCTGAGACTTGGTGGTTCACCGCTGAGCAATCTTCGATGGTCACGTGCTCGCCATTAGCACGGGCTTCTGGCAGGGTTTCAATATAAATACGCAACAGCGACTTGCGTCCTTGTGGCATAAACTCAATGCCCCACAAATCCACACCGCAAGCGGCAACCGCAGGGGCGATCAACTCAGTCAATTCAGCAATTTTGCTTGATGGTTTCATGATTTAAATTGTGCTTCCTAAATAAAATACACGATCTTTGTGCAAGTTTGGCAAACGATAAATACAAAAAAACCCACAAAACATCTCGTTGGTGGGCAATCTTTATACCAGCCGACAGCTTAAGCTACATCTGTAGTCATAAACTACCTAAATTCATCAAAAAGAGAAATTTAGGATTTTAAAAAGTGGTAGCGGGGGCTGGATTTGAACCAACGACCTTCGGGTTATGAGCCCGACGAGCTACCAGACTGCTCCACCCCGCATCAATTTAGACTGCTTATTATACGGTAAAATTTACCAATGTCAAGCATTATTTTAAAAATTTTACCTACTTCATCAGTAGGAAATTTTGGTGCGATCGGAGGGACTTGACATAATTTTATAAATCATTGTTTTTACAATGCTTTATCTGCCAAATATCATCACAAAATAATTAAATACTGTTATCCGTACTGTTATTATTTTGTGCCTTCGCACCTTGCTTGCTGTTAATCGCTGTTATTATTGCATATCGCTGGCATCTTGGCAAGCTGTCTCACGCATAAAAAAAATTAGATCTTTTTTTCATTCAGCGCTTGACAAGTAACCTAAGTTACCATATAATAACACCATCAAGAGCAATAACGCACTTGATTAGCCCCGAACGGGGTTATTGATTAAAACCTTAGCTACTAATACAGGAGCTCGAAAATGCAAGTTATTATCAAAGAGACCAATCAAGTTGAGACACTAAGCCTAATCGACAATAAAACTGGTGTAAACTATGTAGCAGACTACATTGGCAACACAGGTGCATTTGACCGTGAATTTGAGCGCGGTGGTGATGATTGGTATATCTCTCAAGATGATTATGATTGGTGGGTAGATGTTATCGCCAAGCAACAAGCAAGTAATAATTTGCAAGCCGAATATCTTGAGACACACAGCAGTGATGAGCTATTTGATTTGTTAAGCCAAATCACCGCTTGCGACCTTGAAGATATTGTTAATCAAGAGTTTGAGCTATTACAATCTGCACTAGATTAAGTATCGACAATTAAGCTACAATACCTTGGTTCGCCAAGGTATTTTTTTGGAGTGATGATATGGCAAAAAGACGCACTGTAACGCAAAGACTGGCATATCGCCTAGATAGAGAGACCAAGCTTGAGATTATTAGTGAGTGGGCTGATGGCAGACGAGCCAAGTTACAAGAGATTAAGGACAAGCTGGATTATGCTTGGTCACACGATGACGAGCTTGCTTATCGGCACGCCCTTGATGAGTTGACCGACATGATATTTAGACTGGAGCCAGCAATCAAAAACTCAGCCAAGCAATTGATTTTTGGGGAGTATAAAGATGATTAAACAGGCAAAATACAAGGCAAGCAAGCAAGCTAAGCAGTACACATTCGACTTGTATTTAGCTGATGCAGACGAGCTGACATTATCCCAATTGTTGGATGATGCCAAAGCCAAAAAGCAACTTAAAGCCGTCATCAAAGAGGCTTTGCTGTTGTGGCAAAAAAACAAAACCGCCAATTAAGGCGGTTTTTTAAATGCACCATTCTTAGTTTCAACACACGCCCCGAAAGGCGATTAAAATAGCATCATAGTTTCAACGCACGCTCAAAAGAGCGATTAAGATAGCATTATGGTTTCGACACACGCCCCGAAGGACGATTATAATGGTATCATAGTTTCGACACACGCTCTAAGAGCGATATTGCCTAAGCAACGACTGTATTTTGCCATTGCTTAGGGTGATTGTCAAGCCTCATTGGTGCTAACTTTGCCATCACTACGCAATACAGGTAGATTGTATCGGTGCTCAGCAGGTAATGCTTGAGTGCCACACCAACGATAAGCAAGCACACGAGAGCGACTAAACGGCTTGATGTTGACTGCATCGGATTGATTCCCACCGAGTACCATCAAGTTGCCGAATTTGTCCTTACCCACTACAAAGCCGACATGACCACCGCCGTTACGACTAAAGACAACCACGCAACCATAAGCAGGTTTAGATAGTTTAGTACCCACATTCGCCCATGAGCGTGCAGACGGGTAAAGACTTGGCACGTGCTTACCCAGCCCTGCTTTACCCATCACATAGCCGACAAAACCACCGCACCACGGCGTTTCATCGTCTTTAAATGCGGGATTGCGACCAAGCTGTTCACTTGCCACACGCCACATTTCAACAATCAATGGATTATGCTTTGCACCTTTGATTTCTTTTTGTCCAATGCATTGACGGGCAATCTTAATCCAGTTTAATTCATTCATATTTTCACCTTACTTAAAAATAGACTTAAATGTCAATTTAATCTCTGCGATAATCTCGCTCAGCTTTTTATCTGTCAATGACAGTAAGACCGATTGATACAAGATGCCGACAAGCGTCATGCCAAAGACGCTACACAGCATCATCACAAAGCCGTGCGATGTATACCCCCAACTTTGCCATCCCATGTATTCAATCAGCCAACCACCTGCCATAAAGCCAAAAGTTGCACTAAATGCAATCTTAATCAGCACACCAAAGCTCAGCTTTAGCTTGCCATCTCTGTCAATATCGCCCGTTAATGTCATCGCAAAGACCGCACCGATGATGACGGCAAAGACTTTGACGAAAAACGGTAAATCCGCTAAATTATTTGGCATAATCAATCTCCAATAAAAAAGCTCCCTTGCGGAGCTAATATACTAATGATGGGAAACATCTATGATATAAGGTGTATTATCATATTGTATCGCTCCGATGTGTTGATCGCTCCGTCTTTTTGATTTAAAAATCAAATGAAAAACACGTATAGGCTTTAAAACATTATTTTCAATTCTAAATGCTCTTAGATAATGTTGATAGCCGTGCAAATAAACAATGCTTACTTCCGCTACGATTGCACCTAGTAACACCACACCACAACGCTTATTTGGGTCTATTCTGTCAAGCATTTTTAAATAGCCATGTTCGCTATCAAAGACCGTTTCGCCTTTTTCGTTATAAACTTCCAAACCTACTTTTGATTGGTTATTGATTTGTGTGGAATAAATATATACATTAAAGTCATTAGGGTTGTTCGTGTATATTTCTAAATATTTATTGTTCCTACTTGTAAATACACCGCCACAAAAATTAAACCCACTAAACGCATCCATAGCAACCACAGGAAAAGCGATGTGAGCGGGTATTTCATAACGATAACGCACCATGGGTTCTGTAGGAAAGGTACGCCAATTTCTACTACTTAATCGCTCGCCATATTCAGGGCGATTATAATTAGTTGCCCCCAAGTTTTGCATATCGCTTTTTTTAATCTTTTGAAACAATCCAAGATTGTGATAATGTGAGTCAATGACCAAATTATCAGTATTGGTTAAAATTTGTAAACCTACATTCATCTTAATACACTCCATAAATAAAATCACAGGGGATATTTTTGTAAGAAATGCGGTCATTACCCACTATGATTGTTGCTTGTGTCATGGCTATGGCAAAATCATCATCATTGACCGCCGATTCTGCCATAATAAAAAAAACTTTGTTGTTATACAGGTATTCTTGGGGTATTACCACCTCACCAGATGCCTTTGCAGACATTGTGCCTTTAACCTGTCCAACAATGCGTGTTAAGCGAGAATTTGCATCAAATATCTTAATGCCATTTTCATCATAAATTTCTAAGCCAACCGACATAAATTTATTACTCCTACCATAATCCTAATCTCACCCTTAAACGATTATTCTCATCATACACTAATAAAACACCATCTTTGATTTCTAACCGCTTGCCTGTTTCGGCAGATTTAAAATGCCCGATATTCGCCGACAACGCCGACAAGCTTTGGATGCTTGCTTTGTTGATTTTGGCAATATCGATTGAGCCATTTTGGATATACGCACTACTCAAATACACCCCTGCAGGTACTGATACGCCACCCACGGTCGTCGGTGTTGTCAGCACACTAAACAAGGGTGTTTTTGTCGTGCCAGTTGGTGATGCCACATAAAACTTATTAGCACGCACCGCAAAATCCGACACGCCATTTGAGCTTGCCAAGCCAATACCAGAGACAATGCCATTGCTCTCAGCTTTGAGCGTCCACTGGGCGGACAAGCCATTGATGCTTTGGCTATGCTGCTGTATCGATGCAGTTTGCCCATTGACCGTCGTCTGCAAGGTGCTGATTTTTTTTGCTTCTGCCGCGATTTTGCCGTCCACTTGATTTACTTTTGTACTTAAATCATTTAGAGCAGCAGCATTGGCTTTGGTGCCAAGGCTAGTATTTAAGCTGTCAATACGCTGAGACAACGCATTATTTGCCTGTGCTTCAGCGCGCTTAAACTCATTAAGACTGGCGTTCGTGGCATATGGTGACAAATCCACGTTGACATCTTCGGGAGCAGGTGTCCAGTCGGTGGCGATTGTACCCAACTCCAATTTTGGGTTTTTAACCAGCATATTCTCGCCAGCAATGTCCCAGATTTGGATTTTTACGCCGTCAATCGCTCGGAGCGTCTTGCCTGTTGGTGTGGCGATTTTGTATTCCACTCGCCCGTCAAAACTCGTGCCATTTGCCACATTGGACTGCCAAGCCCCATACCAGTTGCTTGTGCCGTCCGTCCACACACAGCGGATTTCTGCCCCAATCCGAAACCATTTTGCCCCCTGTGTGGTGGCTCTTTGTGCATTGGCAAATCGCACATCGCAGGACAAAACAAGGTGGGTAACATTGCCAAAGTCAATGTTTTGGCTCACATTAAGGGCGGTTGTGCCGTGTGCGGTGCGTGATACTTGACTGCCTAAAATCAAGTTTCTGCCACCGATTTTTAAGTTATCAAGCCGTGCATTCAGCTGGCTTTGAGCTGTTGCTAATGCTTGATTTGTGTCGCTTGTTGTGCGTTCAAGGGTGGCAATTTTACTTTCACTCGTGCCAACTCGTCCGTTAATGCCATTAACTGTACTTCGCAGATTTGAAATGGCTTGGGCGTTGGCATTGTCACCACTGGCTCGGGTGGTTTCTTCTCGTGCCAACCGTGCTGTGATGTCGGTATCGGACTTTTTATAAGCACTATCTAACGCACTGATTCGCTGTGATAGAGCCGTGTTATTGTCGCTGATTGTTTTTTCTGCCTGTGCAAGCTTGGCATTTGTAGCAGTGTCGGCTTGTTTATAAGCGGTATCAATCGCACTGATTCGCTGACCCAATGCAGTATCGCCATCAGCACGAGCCGTCTGCTCTGTGGTGATAGCGCTGTTTGCGGTGTTGGCACGACTCAGCGCATTATTAGCTGTTGCTTGTGCGTTGTCAGCTTTGGTTGTTGCCGTGTCTGCCTTGCCACTTGCAGTGTTAGCCGTGTTTTGAGCGGTGGTTACATTAGCTTGCAAGCTTGTGATTTGCCTTGCTGTTGCTGTGTCTTTGTCACTCAAAGTCTTAAGCTGACTTGCCACACTGGCTTTGTTGCTGTTGTAATCACTTGTCAAGCTGTCAATACGGCTAGACAAAGCAGTATCGCCATCGGCACGGGCTTTTTGCTCTGCCGTCAAGCTTGCCACACTTGCTTTGGTGCTATTAAGCGTATTGTAGCTTGCTTGCAGTGTATCGACACGACGAGACATGGCACTGTCTTTGTCAGTGAGTGACTGCTCAAGCGTTGCAATCTTGGCATTAGTTTGTGTATCTGCTGACTTATACGCTGTATCAAGTGCAGTGATACGCTGAGACAAAGCATTATCCGCTGTTGTGCGTGCTTGTTGCTCGGCGGTGATACTGCTATTGAGTGCGGTATCAGCTTGCTTGTAGCTTGCATCGAGCGTATCGATACGCCGTGATAATGCACTGTCAGCAGTCGTCATCGCATCACGCACGCTATCAATGCTTGCAAACGCATCTGATTGTGTCATCACGACACCATCGGTCATCGTGTGTTGCCAACTAAATCTGATAAAGCTTGCTGTAGCGTGCTTAAGCTGATAATGACTTTGTGCTGTAGCACCAACTGCGACTTGGCTAGTAATCAGCTGACGGGTCGCATTAAAATACGCAATATGCAAATAACGCAATGTGCCATTTGTCGCTTGTATCACATAGTTAGTGTTGGGCTTGATAGCGATAAAATCAGTCAAGCTGTACTGATTGTGATTAGCAGGTGCGTTAGTCTGCACATACCAAAATTGCCCCCGCGTGACATTGCCAACAAGATTACCGCTGTTGCTAAGACGAGCACTCAGTGCATCAATCGCTGTTGTGCGTGCTTGTGTCTCAGATGCCAATGCTTGCTGTACGCTTGATAGCTGTGATGCGGTGTTATCAGCGGTTGCTTGCGCTTGATTAATCTGCTGTGTCAAGCTCTCTTTGTCTCGTGCGATTGTTGTATTAATCGCACTGATTGACGCTGATAAGCTGTTGTAATTAGACTGCAAGCCGTTAATCTGTGTATTGATTTGGCTGTCAGCAGACTGCAAAGCACTAATATCACGGATAGCATTTGCGATATTGACTTTGTTTGTGCCAATCTCAGACACTGCACTGTCAAGCTCGCTTTGGGCTTGTGTGATACGGCTGTTAGCATCACTGATTGAGCGATTGAGCGTATCAAGATTGCTTGCCGTGCTTGAGATGGCTTGTTGTAACGAGCTCTCAATACCGCCAATCTTGCCAATTGGCGTGCTTAAATCTTGATGTAACTGACTTGCTGTGATTTGACCTGTCAAAAGCTCAAGCACTTTATCAGCTTGTGCTTCGGTCGTGCCACTTGTCCAATCCGTCCAGTCCGACACATTGCCGAGCTTATCGACGATACGGGCACGGTAAAATTGGCGTAAGTTGCCTTGTAAGCCATTGACTGTATGTTTGTCCGTTGGGTAGGCAAATGTGCCAAGCGTGGCGATATTGCTACGGCTGTCAGGTGATACTTGGATTTCGGTGTAAGCCGTGTCATCACTGCCTGCATTAAATGACCAAGCCAACTCCATGCCAAATAGCTTGCCTGTGGCGGTAATGCGTGCAGGGCGTGGCGGTTTGCCGACTTTACCTGTGATTTGCGTAAGTTGGCTAGTCGTGGCTAGGCTCTCGTTGTCGAATGCGTCAATCGCTTGCACTTCGGCGATATAATTGCCGCTATACACACCATCAATATCCACCGACTGACCGCTGATTTTGGCGATAGTCTGCCAGTTACCATCGTCTTTACGCCAACGGACACGGTAAGCGACCGCCCCTTGCACCTGTGTCCAGTTAATCGTCATGGTTGTGACAGACTGATTTTGGTGCGTGCGTACAGACTGGCTGATAGTAACGCTTGACGGTGCGGTCACTGGTGTTGCTGTCAGTGCTGTGATTGGCGCAGGGGCAATCTGCGCACCGTAGTCGATGGCATCATATTTTTGGCGCTCGTATTGTAGCGCTGTGATGCTAAATGTCACATCGTCGTTTTGGGCAATGGTCAAGATGCGAAATTGCATCAATTTTAAATCATCGCTAATCACCGCCCACACCGCATCATCATTGATGGTGAGTGCCTTATCGGTGGTGATGACTTGACCGTCCACACGAGTGATTTTAGCCGTCTCTTTGCCAATCACAATGCTATCGCCAACTTTACCAGCCGTACGGTCAAGCGTGACAGTTTGGGCGTTGTGACTGACGACACGACCACTGATGGCACGCCCTGCAAAGACATTGTCAGCGATATTAATGATTTGCCCGACTTGTGGGATAAAGCCTTGCAAGCCTGTTTTAAAGCTGACGGTACGTGTCTCTAGCTGCTCAGATTTGAGTGCCCATAGTCCTGCACGCTGTGCTTGGGCTTGGCTGGTACAGCCAAAGACCGAGATGTCAAGCATACGGATGCCGTATTTGGCGATACCTTGCTCATCTCGGATGAGCTCGTACTCAGTCTTATAATCGTTGTCGGGATTATCCCACGCCGCCTTGACAACAGTGTGGCGGTCTCGTTGGCGTGTACCTGTATAACTCAACTCACCGCCGACGATATTAGCAGGGCTAAAGGTATAAACAGGGTCTTTTGGCGTGTCGCTATCGACGATGACCTGCGTGCCATCCCAGTACGACAAGCCACGAAATACGCTTGCAATGTTTTGGATGACTTTATAAGCATCGTCATCTTTTTGGATATAGACATTGATGGCAAAGCGTGGCTCCCTGCCGCCTTTGCCATCATCGACAGGCTCATCACAGTATTGCCCAATCTGATACAAACGCCATTTATCGACCATATTTGACAATCGCTCACCAAGCCCATAACGCTTATGCGTGCAGATGTCGTACAGCACCCATGCAGGGTTGTTGCTATAAGCAAGCTTAAAAGTACCATCCCATAGCCCTGTATAAGTGCGTGCAACAGGGTCATAGTTAGTAGGCACTTTGATTAGCTTACCTTTTAGACGCACGGCAATCTTGGCAATGTTGCTAAAGGTGGTCGCATCATAAGTCAAGCCAAGTAGTGCCGTGGCTGGATAGCGTAGCTTGGCATCGATAATCTCAGTGATGGCATCAATGCTGACTGTATCAGCAATCAAATCACTGTCACGATTGGGCGTGATGCGACGCACACGGATTGTCCAGTTTTTTGATGCCTTTGGCAACTCAATGCGGTGCGATTTTTTAAAGCCCTGTGATGCCTTGCCACGCACGGTATTTGACAGCACTTGATTAAATGCACCGCCATCGGTTTGTACATCGATGGCATAGCTGATGGCATAGCCTGTAATATCGCCGTTGTCTTTTTGCTCTCGTAGGGCGTTAAAATTTAGGCGTAGGCGTACCGCTGATAGGCTTGTGTTATTGATGGCTTGCACATAGGGCTTATCATGGCGTAGCTCAACACCGACATTACGCTCATTTTCGACCGCCGAAAAGCCTGCGATATGCTCTTGGTCAAGCGTGCCTGTGCGAAAATCCCATGTCACGCCGTCAAAGTTAGCTTGTCCGTTGTCATTGACAATCGGTGTGCCGTCCAAGCGGATTGACTTACCGCCATCGGCTAAGCCTGCAATTTCACCTTCTGCCAAGCCATACAAGCCCCTAAAATAACTTGTCGATACCAAATCATCTTTGGCGATTTTTGGTTTTTGTTGCTGATTTTGACCTTTTTTAGCACCGTAAATCATAGTATTACCCCATTGGTACTGTAAACTCTTTGCCTAGCAATTTGAGTGTTTTGACGGGCGTTGTCCCTGCGATTTGCTCGTCATCTACGCTGATGCCTGCACTGACGATAAAGCCACCAACATCACGCTCGCCGTACAGGATTGGCACGGGATTGCCTTGTGCGACCGTCGTGACAGCACCGCCAAAGCCTTTGTTTGGCCTGTTGCCGTCATCGTTTTGATTGTCCACTGTTGGCGTTGGCATCAGTAAGCTTGCCACACCGCCCATCAGCATACCCGCACCCGCCGCAATCAAAGCAACGTTCATGCCTGACGCCATACCCACGCCAATCAGTACAACGCCTGCGATGATTTGTAGCCATGCCATCGTCTTACCGCCCGAGCCAATCGCACGGGGCACGATGTGGATATGGCTTGCCGTCGTGGTATCGTCTAGCTGATTTTCGCTGATGTTGGTGCGTGCGTTACGCTTTTTGCCATTAAAGACAGCAAAGCGATAACCCAGTTTTTCGCTCTCTGCCAAAAATTGCCGAAACGCAGGGATTTGACAGCCGATGGCATGGCAAGCTTCAGATGCACTTTGTACATCCAGCTTAAAAAATCGCCCAAACTTTTTGCGTAAAATCCCATGTAATTCAATCGTTTTCATGCTTGTATCTCACTATCATTGCTGTGCGTTTTTGCCAACTCTCACCGTATATCTCACGCACACTAAGCCGTCCATGTGGGTGATGCAGTACCAAGTTATTACCGATGACTTTTGGGGCGTTTTCGCTGGTCAATTTGCCATCACCCAAATAAATCAAGGCATGATTGACATGATGCGTACGTCCAACACGGCACAAGATAACATCATGCTTTTGTAAGTCATGCACCTGCTCAAAGCCTGCTTTGCCAAAGTTTTGCTCATACAATGGCTCATGATTGGCATCTTCCCACCAGCTATCAATGCGCTCAAAGTCAGGTAGGCTAATGCCAAGCTCACGGCTATAATAATCACGCACCAAGCTATAACAATCCTGCGTGCCGTGATAGTACTCACGACCGATTAAGGGTGCTTGATAGGCTTTGGGGCGGTGGCTTTTGATGTTGCAGTACTTTTCGCCATCGCTATGCACGCCCAAGCCCACAATCACCCAATCCACGCCATGTAGCCCCATCTGCACTCGGTCAATCTCTGATGGCTCGGCACTGCCATTGGGGTGACTGTGTACGATGGCTGTAATGCCAAAATTAAACTCAAATTCGGCATATTCGGCAGGGTCAATCTCAAAACTATGCGCAGGGTCAGGGCTGATATTGTCCATACGCACATAATCAAGCTCGCCATCAAAAGTGTTTTGCACAATCAAGCCACAACACTCATGCGGATAAGTTGCCCATGCGTGCTCAGTGATGGCGTTTTTGAGTGATTTTGTTAATTTCATAAATTATCCAATTAGACTCGACGCAGGAAAACCGCCGAAGCTACCGACATTGTCACGGGCTTGGCACTCATGCAATGCACCACCGCACGCATCTTGTGATGGGTCATCAGTAGGCTTACCGCCAACGCTAAACATAGCAGTGCCCAGATAGCCACATTCTTCCATGCGATAACGCCCACACACCGCCCAATGACAATAATTGGTGATTTGGCGTACAGGGATTTTAAGCCCTTCAAAATCGACTGGATTTGATAGCTCAAATGTCGTCGTGGCGTTGGTTTCAGCGGTTTTTTGCTCGATGTACCAGTGTTGCACTTTGTAATTTTGCTCGTCAGTGCTGTTTAGATATTCTGCTAGGGTGTGGATAACTTTTAGCTTAGCGCCCGCAAAGTCATCAAATCGCAGACACAGCACACGCAACGCCTGCGACACACCGCCGATATCGTTATGTATCACAAGCGTTGGGCTGGATGCTTTGCCATCCGAGCGCATCTCTAGCCCATCAGCTTTGATGCTGATAGGCTGATACTCATTGCCTTGCCAAGTAATCGCACCGTCATTGTGCCCGTGGAAGCGGTAAATCTCACCGCCCAGCCGTCGGGCATCGAGCTCGTACAGGGTGATAAAGCCCTGTACGGTGTTTTGTTCGACTTTGGTATTAAAGGTCATACGCTTTCTTCAGCTTGTGTTTTGAGTGTTGCATCAGCAGTTTTGCACAATACGCCGTACTCGCCATCGCGATACACGACGGCAAAGGCGGTGATGGTGCGTGCATTGTCCCAGCCTTTGAGCTGTTGGGTTTGCTGATTCGCCCAGCCGATCAGCTCACTGCGGAACACGCTGACACGGTTACGGCGTAATAAGCCGTTGTTTTCTTCGTTATTCGTGATTTCAAAGCCGTCGTCTTCGGGGTAATAGACGATTTCGATATGACTGGCTTTTTCACCATAGACGCCGACCCACTCTCCGACTTTATTGATAAAGTTTGTGATTAGGTTGGCTTCATCACGGCTAAGCAATTGCACTTGTACGCTTTCGCTTTCGGTTTCGATGGTTGCTACATCATTCATAAGATACTCCAAATAAAAAAAGCCATTGATTATCAAGGGCTTGTGGTTAAAAAGCTTGTTCAAATTTTAGCGAAATTTGCCAAAAGTTACCTTTACGCTGACTGACTTGGTAGCCAGCGCAAGTGTATTTGGCGGTGATGCCGTGCGGGTCAGTCCACCAAAAAGGGCGTACACCGCCGTGCTCATCAATAAAGTCCATAATGGGCTTAATCATCGTCTGATAGTCGCCCGTTTTGGTGCCGCTCCAGTCTTTGCGCTTATTATTGATGCCGTGGCTGACACGCTGGGCGTAGCCATCGCCAAACTGCGTCTTGGTCACATGGTGCGCCACATCAGCGGATGCGCCCATATTCATGCGCCATCCAAAGGTCTTGAGATTAGACGCCATAGAGCATACCCCCTTGTCGTTTTTCGCGCATCAGTTCTTGTTGCACGGTGGTCTTGATGATGTCGCCCAGTCGTTTGCCAAAGGCATGGTCGCTGGTCACATCACCGCCGTTGCTATCTACTGATACATTGACGCTGATATTATTGACCGTACCGCCATTGCCCATGCTGTCTAGCTTGGCATCAAGGGCTTTGGCGGTGTGCTTTGGTAGCACTCGTTCGCCTTTTTCGAGATTCCAAGTGCCGGATTTCGGCACGCTCATGATGCCGTCATGGGCTTGGCCGGTTAGGCTTCCAATGGCTTCGCTGGCAATCAATCCTACCGATGCATAGCCAGCGGCACGCACGGCGGTTGCTGCAGGCACACCCATAATCAGGCCACCTTCGGCAAGTGCTTTGGTTGCTGCAAGTTCGGTATTGATGACAGCTTGACTGATGGCAATGATTTTTTGACCAGCAAACATAATTTTGGCAGCGGTGGATTGTTCGCCATAGGCGTTTTTGACGATTTCCGTCATCTTATCCCACACGCCAGATGCCAAGCCTACCGCTTGCTGCTGCAATCCCAAGCGCTCATTGTAGTTTTTAATCTCAAGGTCAAGCACCTTAGCGAAATGCTCTTCGAACAAAGCTTGCTTTACAGCGGTTGCAGCACCGATGGTATCGCCAATTTGTTGCTCATAGCTGGTTACAATGGCTAATTTTTCGTCATATTCACGCTTTAGTCTTTGAGCGTCGGTCTCAAATGTATAATTTTTTTGCAGATTGGTAAAATCATTAACCGCATCAGTCTTTTGTTGGTTGCCGACCAAGTGATTGATTTGTTCTTGATTAAAGCCTTGCACCGCCAAATCATATCGCATTGCTGCATACTTATCGGCGGTTTGGGTGGCCAAGTACAAATGACGCTCTAATGCATCATTTGACTTCTTGATTTCAGCATCTAGCTTAAGCTGTGACTCAGCCGCTTCAAGCTGTCTAAGCGCATTGATCACGCCAATCACTTGCTTTTCAGTCAGATTGCTACCTTTTTCGACATCATACAAGAACTCTTGCAATTTGCTGTTATTGCCCATCAGTGCGATTTGTCGGTTAATATCAGCAAGTTTGCTATTGTATTCGTCAAGTCCCTTGAGCTGATTGGCAAGGTCAAGCTCTTGTTGTTTTCTATCAAACAATGGCTGCAGTGCGGCTTGGTTGGCTGGGTCGCCATATTTGCCACTAATGACATCGACCGTAAACTCGGCGTTTGGGTCACCTTGTAGCTTAAGCTTATTAACCAAAATGCTGCGGTCAAGTGATTTGATTTCGTCATCAAAAGCTTTTTTGGTATCTTCAGCCAATTTCTTGGCTTCTTTGGCGGCCAATGGTGCTTTGGCTGCAACACCCAGGGCAAGACCTTCGGACACCCATTCACCGATTTGTTTCATTACACGGGACGGCGAATTGATGTCAAAAAAGCCTGTGACCGCATTTTTCATGCGGCTTGCCATCTCACGCACTTTTGCCACGGCACCTTCAATTTTGCTGCTGATACCGTTAATCAAGCCCTGCACAATCTCAGAGCCCGCTTGACGCAGTCGTCCGCCAATGCTAGTGACGGCACTGACCATTTGGCTCATGGCATTGCGTGCGATACCGCCAAGCTGTGATAGGCCGCTTTGGATAGCGGTTTTGACACCGTTAATATCACCACGTACCAATGTCTTAATGACGTTAAACACGGTCGATACGACGGTTTTTACAGCGTTAAAGCCTGCATTAAAAATAATCGCAAAGCCAGTTACACCGGCTGTCAATACTGCCTTGGCGCCATTGATACCGGCTGATACCGCCGCTTTTACGCCGTTCCAGACGCTTTGAGCCACACTTACCAAGCCATTCCAAGCACTGCTAAAAACGCTTGCAACGCTTGTGATAATTGGCTTAATGGCATTGATGGCGGACTGTACAGCAGATTTGACGCTATTCCACACGCTCGATGCGACACCGACAATACCTTGCCACGCTGACGATACCGCTGATGACAAACCTTGCCATACCGCCACAACAGCGCTAAAGACTGTCTTGGCAACGGCGGTGACACCAGACCATGCCGCACTTGCAATAGTCGCAATACCGCTAAAGATACTGCCAATATTGGCGACCATCTCTTGTACAGGTGCTGGCATACCCGCAAGCCAATTGGCAAAGGCTTGTTTGATGGCGACCCATGCTGTATTGACACTGCTGACAACGCTATCCCAAATCCCACCAAACCATGCGCCAACGCCGCTCCATACACCCTGAATCCATTGCCATGCTTGGCTTGCATACTCAGGGATGGCGTTCCAGACTTCTGTTGCTTTAGCCTTGACCATATCCCAGTTGTTATACAGCCACACACCTGCTGCGACCAGTGCAGCAATCGCCGCAACCACCGCCACAACAGGCAAGCTAATCGCACCGATGGCCGTGCCCACAAGTCCTGCAATGGCAGTCAAACCACCCAATGCCGTCGTAACTAGCGGTACCGCCAAGCCAATTGCACCCAGTGCCGTGCCAAGCACAAGCACACCACCAACAATACCGGTGATGGCAGTGACCATTGTCGGATTTTCCTGGGCAAATTGCTTAATGCCATTGATGACCGGTAATAAGGCTTCGGCCAATGCGCCAAGTGCAGGCAAAAACGCATCACCGATGGCGGCTTTGGCGTTTTGCGTAGCGTTCTTAAACATCTCCATTTTGGCGGCAGATGTATCGTTGATATTTGCCGCTTCTTGGCTCATTGAGCCTGCGTATTTGGACGCATCGCCCATCGCCTGCAGATGCTTACCAAGTGTATCAGTGCCATTAATCAGCTGTGAGATGACAGCGATAGACTCACTGCCAAAGATGTCGTTGATTGTTGCCGCTTGTGCTTCTTCGGGTAGCTTTTTGATGGCTTCAAAAACTTTGTTAATCGTGCCGATACTGTCTGTCTGCATACCTTTGGCAATCTCGGTATAAGACAAGCCAAGGTCGTCAAACGCCGCTTTGGCAGACTTGGACAAGCTTTCGCCCTTGACCAATTGCAGCATCATATTTTTTAGACCAGTTGCCGCTACATCTGGCTCAACTGATGTCAAGCTTGCTGCCATTGCTGCGATTTGGTCGGCTGATACACCAGCAATCTCACCAAGTGGACCGATACGCTGTACTACTTCCATGATTTTGGCGGCGGCGTTGGGTGAGTTATTACCCAGATAGTTAATTTTATCCGCCAATGTCTCAACTTCTGCCTGCGACATCTTAAATGCAGTACGCATCTCTGCCATCGCTTGCCCAGCTTCTTCGGCGGTAATATCAAATGCCGTGCCCATCTTGGCGGCCGCTTCGGTAAATTTGACAATCTCATTAGCGGCAATGCCTGACTGACCTGCGGCCGCTGCGATTTTGGCAAGCCCGTCAAAGGCGATTGGCACACGAGTGGATAGCTCTTCAAGCTCGGCACGCATCTGTTTGATGCCGTCGGGCGATTCAAAATTCACCACTTTTTTGACTTCAGCCATCGCCGATTCAAACTTCATGGCTTCAGCCGTGGTTGCCTTGATACCTGCACCAATCGCCACCAAGCCAACAGCAGACGCCGCACCGATGGTTTGCATGGCGTCAAATGCACCTTGATGACGCTTCTGAAAGCTCTCCATCTTGGCGTGGATTTTGTCAGTCTGTTTGGCAAAGGCATTGAGCCCATCTTGAGCTTTTCGCAAGCCACGATCAAAAGCGGTGGTGGTCGCTTCGAGTACAATTTGTAATTTTGATACGGTTGACATTTTGACAGCTCATAAAAAAAGCCCCTGCATAGCAAGGGCTTGAGTGGTTTGTGGGTTATTTGCTTGGCATGGGCACGTTTTTGGTGACGCTCAGCTCGTTGTTGGCTTTATTGATGTTGATATGCACGGATTTTTCGGACGATTGATAATAAATATCAAGCTCGTTGGCACGGTCAAAATCCTTAGCATAAGATGAGATTTCGCCACGGTACAACAGGGGCAACAGCTCACCGCCATTGACACGATACGCCATCACATCAGTGTCATACACTGCATAATAGCCGTGTTGCATCTTTTTGGTGCGTAGCGTTGAGTGGTTGTATTCAAGGCGCAAACTTTGCGGATTGAACGCAAACACTCTGGGCTGTAGCCCCATTTGGATGTGCGGATATTTATAGCTGGTGTCGTCGTTTAGCACGATGCCATCACGATCCTTTTTAAAGCTTTTGAGCGTTTTGACCAAATCACTTGAGCGTAACACAAAGCCATCGGCGGTGTTACTGATACTAACCCCGTGACAGGCAAAGTCATAACCCTGAAAACTATTCAGGACGACTTTTTGCGGTGGGTTGGGGAATGTCGCTTTGGTCGTATAAATAACATCGATGCCAAATGTCTCTGTATTGGCAAATGCCAGCTCCATCGTGTCGCAGTCGGTGTGGGTGTTGGCGTATGCCATGCTTGAGCACAACCAAGCCATCACGGGCAAAACAAGTCTTTTCATACAGTACTCCTTTTGGTGATACTGTACTACATTTTGATGGTCATGTTAAGCCTGTTTGCCATTAAACATCGCAATCATCGCTTGCACTTCGGCCCGTGCTTGTGCTTTAGCTCGCTCAATCTCAATCTGCTCACGCTCATCATCGGTCATTGGATGTGGGTCAAATAAGATAAAATCGCTCAGTGATTTGTCTTTATCCCCAGCTTGCAAATAGGCAAGCATCGCAAAGTTGGCATCGATGCGATACCCACCGATAGGGTCGAGCTCATCGTACGCCTGCCATTCGGCAAACTCGGCAAAGCTCATCGTCCGCACCAATTCGCCAACGGTTTTGCCCAGATGACCCGCCAGCTTGTACAAAAACCGACGATCAGCGTCAGCGATCAGTCCTTTTTTAGCTCTTCAAGCTTTTTATCAAAGCCATTGACTTGATTAATCACATCGACCAGCTCTGATAGCGTGTCTGAGTGCATCTTGCCCAGTGCTTTTAGGTCTGCATCACCAAACAGGCGTTTGCCGTCTTCATCGCACACCGAATACGCCACCAAGCGCAGTGATGCTTTGACATTATCGCCCGCATCTTTGGCTAGGCTGCCTTGTTCGTCAATGGATAGCTTTTTGATATATACCGTGCCAACACCAGTCAGCTCGTAAGTGGTCGGTGCGCCAAGGTCGCCAAGCTTTGCCAATAGTTCGTTTTTGTCTAATTTACTCATGATATATCCTTAATAAAAAAAGGGCGTCGAACGCCCTAGGTGTGAAAAAATTGGTGGTGATGATAAACCTAAATGGATTAGGTGGTAAGCTCTTTGGTGACTTCGCCAGTGATGACGATTTTACCTTTTTTGCGGATTTTCTTTTTGGTGTCTTCGGCATCCGTCGTCAATTCACTGATGATGCCTTTAAACTGGCGACTTTCGGTGGCCGCTTCCAAAAATTTAATCTGAAAATATAGCTCGCTACCACCTTCAAATGCCGTCTGCATCAATTGATGTACTGTATCATCTGGCAGTAACACATATTCCAGCTCAATTTCGCTGTTTTCCTTGAAATCTACAACGCCATTGACTTGGCGGCGGTCATCTGTTTCGGTGATGTCGTCAAGCACCTTGGCTTCTGATGGTACGCCACACTTGAGCAAACGCTCAAGCTTTTTAAAGCTGGATGATGTGCCTGTTGATGATACAAGTAGCTGATAAAAGCTATCTTTGGTTTTTTCGACTGTGTTGGTGATTTCTGACATAATTTACTCCTGTCAGTTGGTGGTTGTTTAAAAAGATTAAAAATAAGTTTGCCAAAATTCGTACTCAATGATGGCTCGGTATTGCCCGCTGTCATAGTGGTGCTGTACGCCCAGATAGTTACTTGGTGTAATGCTATCTAGTCGCCCAACGACACGACTTGCAAGGGCAAGCATATCGTCATAATTATCGTGGTAGATGTCAATTTGAGCCCGTACCCACTCATGACCCGTCACACCGTCCAAAGTGTTGTCAGGCTCGGTGTGGATAATCTGATACACGATATAACTGTCAGCCGTCTCAGATGTCTCAGGCACATACAATGGATATACACGACCATCTACCAAGTCGGATAATAGGCTGTAGATTTTTTCGGCGGCTTGCATAGTTACCCCATGATTTTATCAATGCGTTGCCCGAGTTTTTGGGCAAATCGGTCGGTTGCACCGTCTTTATTGGCCTCAAAGGCAGGACGGATAAACGGTATCGCAGGCCGACCCCTTGCCCCATACTCTTCGTGGAATATGTAATAGTAGGCGTTCTGACGGCTCTTTCGGCTGCCTTGGATCGCCACATAGATGGCAATCGCTGCACCGTCCATATTGGCACTATCGCCTTTGGTTAGTCTGCGACGCTTGATGTTCGACTTGATAACGCCAGTTAGATACGGGGCGTTGGTTTTGGCTTGTTGCCACATCGGTGTGCTGGCAAACATGAGCGAGCTATACAGCGCACCGCCTGCGTCTTTGTTGCCGACTTCGTCCCGTAGGCGGTGTAGCTTGGCGTTGAGCTCGTCAAGTCCTTGTATTTTCATCGGTATATCGCCTTGGCAATGATGATTTTTTTGTTATCTTGTGGTACTGGCATCAGTCCAATCACTTCGTACAGCATATTACTACCGTCGAGCACTTCGATATGGTCGGTGTGTCTGATGTCCATCTCATAATCTAGGTGCATTTTGGCATCAATGGATGTACCCTGCGCCTTTGCCTCGATAAAATCCCTTGAGCTCACCGGCAACAGCTCACAAAATGCCGGTATGGCTGTTGTTTTACCCTTGATTTCGGCGCCTGTCTTACTGCGTGTGGGCGGTGCTGCACGGATGATATGGATGGGTGTTTTTAGCTGATTTCGGCTGATTCGAGCCATTTTATACCCCCATTCTGCGATATTTGGCGGTCAAGCGGGCGTAGGCAGGATTATCATAAATACGCTCTACTTGCTGACTGGTGCGCTGGTCGTACAGCGTGCCCACCATCATCAAGATGGCTTGACGTAGCGGCAGTTTGGTTTCACCGTCGGCGGTCAGACAGATGGCATCATTGAGCGGTCGGTCGATATCGTCTTCGACGTGCTGGATGGCAGTAGGGATAAGCGACAAAATATAATCATCATTAGCCGTATGCGTGATCGCTAGGCTTTTTTTGACTTCATCAAGCGTGATTTCTGGGCTGATCATGATAATATTCTCAAAATAAAAAAGCCCCGTCAGGTTTAACGGGACTTTTTGTTGTTGGGTTTATTTGGCGGTTAGTCGTCCAAATTCTCAGGGGTTGAGTCAAGCTGACCGGTTACGCACGCATCTGGCATACGCACACCAAAGGCTGCACGCATCTCAGCGCGGATAGTAACCAAATTTTTGACAAAGTTGTCGCGGTCTTCGGTCGATAGCTCAACTGCAACATCTTGGCGGATATAGCCATCGGTTGCCATCGTGATATTACCGATCCAGTACTTGCCCGCTGGCATACCTGCTGACTGGATGACACGCACACCCCATAGTACAGGGGTCACAGTCGCACCCGGTGAACCAAAGATATAATGGCCGTCACTGCCTTTGGTACGCTCAATCCTAGACCAGTCTTCAGGGTTTAGGATGACCGCATCAGGCGGTACAAAGCTGGCAAATGCTTTGGCTTTGGCAGCTGATACAGTGTCAATAGCATTGGTATCAGCAGGTAGTACGACTGAGTTGCCTTCTTTTAATAGGCCGCTAAATGATGTGGTATTGCCGTTAATTACCAGATACTCAAGTTTCAGACGGATGCCATACGCCATACGGCCACGGATATACGCCACCAGTGCAGGCATATCGGCTAGTAGCTGATTGGTGACACGCACCCAGTGGGCGACGACTGACACGGTCAGCTCTTCGACCTTGAAATTCAGCGTACTTTCAGGCTTCATCTCGCCTTCTGGCACCACATCCGCCATAAAGCTATGTGCAGACTCCTTCAGTAACGGGATTAGCGACTCACTGACTGGCGTCCAGTTGATCAGCTCAACGATGGTCAAAGGCTGCTCAACAGCACCCTGAAACTCAGTTGCAGGATGCGCAATCAAGCCTTTATCACCAGTGATGGTACCGATGCCGATGGTATTGCGGACATTAAATTCACCATCCAGCACCATTTTACCGCGTGCTTTGGTGATGGCTTTGGCTTGCTCTAGCACTGCTTCGTTGCGTGATAGCAGGCCGCCGATATCGTTGGCATCGTTGCGACCTTCCAGCACGCCTTCAACCAGCTTTTGTTCAATGTCGGTCAAGCGTGCTGATAGTGCATTGGCTTGTTCAACCTGAGCACTCAGCTCTTTGAGTGCGTCGCGGGTCTCTTTATCCGCTTCGCCGTAGCTGGCAATAGCGGCTTTGTGCTTCTCAATCAAGCCATCAACTTCGGTCAGGCGTGATTTTAGCTGTTTGGCAATGGTCTCAAAATCGCTTTGGCTATTGCCGTCACGAGTTTGCAGTGCGGTATAAAGTGGGGTTTTATTCATACGATTTTCCTTAAGGTTGGTATGACAAAAGCCCATCAAATGACGGGCTTTTTGGGGTTTTGGTTATAACTCAAGATGTGCCAACGCACGGGATAATGACAAGGTCTCTTCGGATGGCTTGGGGTGCAAGATGTCGTCCAATTTGCCCAAAAACGACCTTGCCTGTGACTCACTCATGCCAAGCGTGCCAAGCATTCGAGTCGCATCAGCTTCGCTTTCGATAGCATCAATGCTGTGATCCGACTCAATGCGTGCCGCACGGTCTGATGGCTCGTCCACGATACTGATTTCGTATAGATCAGCACGCTTGATGATAATGCGATCGCTCAACTCTTCGTAGTCCATCGGTGCGACGGGATAAAAGCAAATCGACAAGCCATCAATGGTGCCATGTGTCATCATGGCTTTGACATCTTCGGCGATTGACAGATTGGCGGTCAGCTCACCAGTGACTTTGAGCCCGACATCATCTTCTTCTAGTCGCACCCATTTACCAATGCGACGGCGAATGGGCGTATCCATGAAGTCGCGCCAGCCGTGATTGTAGTACATATACACGGATTTGGCACGGCTGTTGACTTGGCTAATCAGCTCGGCGAACGCCCCACGGGCGAACTGCTCCCCGTAGGTATTGACGCTATCCCATTTCACCGCATAGCCTGTGAATTGGTACGCCGCACGGGGATTTTTACCCGTGGCAAATCGGATATTGCTGTCAGTCATCGGCATAAGCCGAACTGGCATATCACGGCTCATCTGATTGCGACAAGCCAGTTTGTGTGTTGTTGGCATTGCTATCTCTCTCGTTGGTACTGATGGCATCTAGTGTGCCCATGTTAATCTGCATATACAGATGGTCGCCACCTGTCTTTTGTGGTCGCCCTTCTTCGTGGCGCACTTCATTGGGCGTCATTTGCCCGCTGGCAATGGCGGCACGGTAGCTATCGACACGCTCTTTGAACGACGCACGAAGCACCGCATCAGCGTCGAACTCAAATTCATATTTGCCCCAGTCTTTGCGTGGCAAAAGACTGGTCAGCATGGATAATTCCAGTTTTTCAAGGTACGGGCGCAAATTAAACTTGTAAAATGCGTCAATGATGGACTGGATACCCGTGCCCCAGTTGGACGATTGCGAGCTGTCATTGATTAGGATGGATGGCACGCCAAAAATACGGCCAATCTCTTCAATGCTATAACGGCGTGTGGACAACAGCTCAATATCGCTGGGCGTCATGCTGACCGCTTCAAATTTCATGTCCAATGGCAATACGGGGATACTGGTTTCACTGCCTGAGACCAAGCCGCTCAGCTCTTCACGCAGTACTTGGCGTTGTTCTGTTGTCGGGTTGCCCTTGGTCATCAGCACGCCGGTGGGCTTAGCACCATTGACCATCAGACTCGTTACCTTGTCATCAGCACTATCAGCCACGGCGATTGCCTTTCTTGCGTGCGCCAGTGGCGACATACCCACTGTACCCGTGCCAAATAGCTTGACGTGCCAAATTTCATCAGGCGTGTAGTCCTTGGTCAATGCACCGCCCTGACTATCGGTCAATGTACGACGATAAATCAGCTTGCCTTGCTCTATCACCACATCCATATTGGCTGAGTTGATGACATCTAAGCTGACAATACGCTCACTGCCAGCGCTCACTTTGCCCTTGATGATGTAGGCATTGCCACTACTGACCAGATTTAGCATAAGCTGCTCAAAAAACTCAATGCGTGTTTGGCGTGCATTTGGTCGATAGCGTAGCAGATTGACCAAGTCATGATTGGCTTTGGTACGGTTGCCGTCTTTGTCAATCTCATACATCTCAAGTGGCAAGCTTGCCACCGTCTCAGCCAACAGTCTGATACTAGCAAACACCGCCGACACCGTCATAGCACTGTCAAAAGTGACGGGCTTACTGGTTTTTGGCGTGCCTGTGATGGGCGTGGCGTACTGACTCCCCGTCGCAGGGTCGCTAGGCGCAAGCCCAAACCACGCCTTTATGCTGTTAAATACACTCATGCCTTAATACTCACAAAATCCGCCAAATAGGCGTCCAATTGGCTGTTAAAATCATTGTTTGGCAAATCGCCCGTCTCAGCGTAGTGATACGCTCGGTTACTGGCGATAATGCCAGCTATTGCAGGGTCAATTTTGCTCTCATCGCTCTCTTTGCGTGGGAAAACGTTGCCATTGGCATCAGGCTTAACCATCACATTGCCCATACCAAAGGTCAGCACGGGATTATTGTTGTGGTGCAGTCTGCCAGCCAATAGCATTGCCGAAATCCACTTCATAGGCTCGGATAGATGACGCACATTTTGCGGGACTTCGACCATGTTTACATTGTTTTCCATCGCCCGCATGGCAAAATACATGGCGTTAAACGGGTCATAACCGCACTCAATCACATTATAAAAACTGTTATCAGCGTACAAATCACGCTCGATACGGTCAAAGTCAGTGATATTGCCATCGGTCACAGTCAGCCACCCTTGACGCTCCCACATTTGGTATATCTTTTGGTTGCGGTGCTGGGCGTCCAGCCGTGCCCGATTGATGTAATTATCACTAAACCAGTAATAATGTTGTTCGCCATCAATCGTGCGTACAAAGATTTTGTTTTTGCTTGCCAAGTCCTGCTTACTTGCCAAGTCAAGCCCGATAAAGCACGGATCGTCCGCAAAATCAGACTCTTTCAAGCTACTATCGCCTGCCTTCGCCCACAAGTCCATATTGAGCCAGCCACTTCGTGCCGCCACCCACACACAAAGATGCTTGGTGAGAAAATCGGTCAAAGCTTCGGGGTCAATCTTGGCACGCTGGCACGCTGCATCCAGTGCTTCTTTGCTGACCGATATGCCGTAGTTGGGATTGGCCTTTTTCCAAGTCTTCGGGTCAGTCCAATCGTCGCCATCATCCATCGTAAAGATGATGCCAAAATATCGCTCATGACTCTCAAGTCCCGACAATACTTTGGTGACAAGGGTTCGTTGTTGGTAGCACACGCCATCCAAGTTAAAGCCTGCTGTCGTAATGGCAAACAAAAGGGGCTGTGTTCGAGCCCCCATACCTGTTGCAATGACTTCGTAGGTGTCATTAGTTTTGTGTGCGTGCAATTCGTCAATGATGCCGCAATGGATGTTCAGACCGTCCAAGTTACCGCCATAATCACGGCTCACAGGCTTAAAGCTTGACATACTAGCCAGACAGCTTAGTGCGTGCATCTCAACCTTGATACCCATTGCCCGCTGCATATCTGGACGCTTTCGCACCATGCCCTGCGCTGTCTCAAAGACAATGCGGGCTTGGTCTCGAGTCGTCGCAGCACTGTACACTTCGGCACCCTGCTCACCATCGGCAAAGCACATATACAGTGCAATACCCGCCGCCAAAGTGGACTTGGCATTTTTGCGGGGTACTTCGACATAGGCAAAACGAAAACGGCGATTACCGTCAAAATCCACCCAGCCAAACAGGTTAGCAATGATAAAAATCTGCCAAGGCTCAAGCAAAATCAGCTCACCTTTGTTGGCAAGCTCGCCTTTGATGTGTGGCAAAAGCTCAATAAAACGACAAGCACGCTCAACACGCTTGGCGTCAAACTCAAACTCATAGCCTGATTTTTTGGTTTTTGCCAAGTCGTCAAGGTATCTTTGGCACGCTTGGCGCACATAATTACACGCCAAAATCTTGCCGCTCACCACATCACGGGCGTATTCGTCGGCAATGCTGGCATAAGCAACAATATCACTCATGATATCTTCGTAAATTGGTCAAATTCGTTGGCAAACAAGTCGCCTTGGTCAGTATTCACCTTGATGGACGATCTGGCCGCTGGTGTCATGCCAAATTCACGCCCTAGGGCAACCAGTTGTTTTTGCAAAGTGTTTCGAAGCTGAAAAAGCACCGACTGCACTTCAAAGCCATTCGGCGTGATCGCCATGCACTTCTCAAGCGTATCGATACGCTCACAGACTTCGCCATAGCGTGCCGCTGTCTCAGCATAACTACCAAAAATATCGCCATCAATCACGGACAACAAGCCAAGATTGACCAGCTCGGGCCCTATCTTGTGCCAAATCTTGCGTGCTTTGGCATCTAGCCAATCAGGGCAAGCAGGCAAAGCAATCTCGGGGCGTGCTTGGTTATCCAGTGCATCACGGTCGCCACGAATGCGACCACCTTCGAGCACTTTTAGCTGTGTGGGTTTGCGGGGACGAGCCATTTTTATAAATCCTTAAAACTGTTTTTTTGTAAGCAGTCGGACAATGGGGATATACCCCCTATGGGGTTTTGACCACGCAAAAAAAAGATTGGGGGCGCGGGTTCCTAGCGGCGAAGTGATTTACTTTGCTACACCCCCATCCCTATGCGCCACTGGCAAAAGTGCCGTGGTTAATTTGCGGTCGATGGTGTTAGTTTTGTGGTCGTGGCAACTCTTACATAGTGCTTGCCAGTTGTCCATATCCCAAAAGCGGTGCTGGTTGCCACGGTGTGGGATGATGTGATCCACTACTGTTGCCGGCACCAAAAGCCCATTGGCTTGGCACATCACGCACAAGGGGTTATCGTCCAAATATGCCAATCGTGCCTTGCGCCATCTACCATCATAACCACGCTTGTGGGCTGATGGTCGGTTGTCTTTGTATCTTGGCTTGGCAGGCATTGCGATTGGTGGGCTTGCCTTGGCTTGGTGGCGTTGGCATCTGCCATGTGCTACTGCCTTGGCATTGCATCCAGCGTGTGCGCATAGGGTACTTGGTGCGATGGCCATATCATTGTCCAACAAAAAGCCCCTGCAACTCATACGCTGCAAGGGCTTGGATAATCTATAAGTAATGTGATGGCTGATGTATATATACTAATCAGCTATCATAGCAAAATGATAGCTTAAAGTGTGCCATGTTGTCAATAGCCATACTCACACTTTCTTTTGCCGAGCTGTTGGCGTACTCGGTAAGCAACATCCAAAGCAATGGCGGTGATGTGGCTGATGATGTCATCAATGGCATCATGTACACCAATGCGATAATACTGGCGACGGCTGACACCCATACACACAGCACGCTCTTTGGCGCAAAAGGCTGGACGGTCTGGGCGTTTGCTTGGATAGCTAAGCTCAGTCAATGCGGTATCAATCACCGCTTGATGATACTTGGCTGGTACTGATTGTAAGTGCTGGGCGAACTTATCCACCAAGCAGGCTGACAGCTTGGCATGGCAAGTGGCGTCCTCGTAGTAGTAGTAACGATAGCAAGCATCAGCGAACGGGCTGACCTTGGCATAGCTTTCGGCGGCTGCGATTAGCTGGGCTTTGGCGGTGCGGTCTCTCATACAATCCCCCTTTTGTTATGATGTGCTATTATCAAACAGTGTGCAGGGTTTAGTCAAATTATCATGACTATGCACAAAACCCTGCACAAGTTTTGTTATTATAAGTCTATGATTATTAATATTATTATAAAGTGTGTGCAGGGTGTGCAGGGTGTGCAGGGTTTTTTTAAAAAATTTATAGGCGATTTTTTTAGTTTGAAAAATTGCTATATATAACAGACAACAAAAAACCCTGTGACTATGCACAGGGTAGGCGTTAAGCTATGTGTAGCAAGGCTTGCAAGGTGTGCAGGGTTTGATTGTAAACCCTGCACAGACTATGCACACTATGCACAGTTATATAAATGGGTTGGAATTTTCGTGCGAACCAAAATTGCGGTTATTGTTACCATTGGTATTACTACCTGATAGCTGAGCCTGTATTATAGCTGATTTGAAACGAGATACAAGCACGCCGTATCCATTTTGGTCGGGCATTTTGTCGTCAATGCCGATAATCAATGCCATGCCTTGCCCGTGCTTATCAAATGTCGTGTTGCCATTGCGTAGCTGATAACTGTATCGGATGCGCTGTTTGTGCTCTCGTAGTGATACAAAGGTTAATAACTTGGTGCTACTGGTGGCACGCTCACCATTCTTTTTGCACCAAAAGGCATAGTAGTCGTACAGGTCAGATGTTAGGCAGGTCATGTATGGCACTTCCAATTCGCCACGCTTCCAATAGGTATAAAAGCGCTCCCAGCTTGCCATGCTGATTTCTTGCAACCTTGTTTTGGCGGTGGTGGCAATGGCTTTGGTGTGGGCGTTTTGTTCCCCAACATTCTTGACCGTCAGATAAGTGTAAAAGGCTCTAAGCATCCAATTGCTTGGGTCATCTAATGCTGATGCTATCTGAGCCTGCAAATCCACTGGTATGGTTGCTGCTGGATACATCACCACATGGCGGCGGTCATTCTCTTCAAGCGATAGCGGTTGCATATCGTTGGACAAAAACACCGTGTTCACATAGTTATCCTGCGTCCAGCCACTCATAAATTTCTTGTTAATATAGACGGTATCACCAGTGATTAATTGCTTAATCATCCCCATGTGCGCATAGCGGTCTTTACCCTCAAAGATTTCTTCGAACACGGCAAATAGCTTACCTTCGACCCAGTCATTGTATTGGCTGACAAGCTGACCCTGCCCCAATGTCAAAGCATAATCGCCATAAATACGGCGCATGATGCGGTCAAAAAATAGCGACTTGCCCGCACCTTGAATATGGCCATGAAAAATCAGTGCCGTGTCCATCTTGGTGCCCGGCTGTTGTAGTGGGATGGCAAGCCAATTGAGCACCCAGTCCACCAATGTGCCGTCCTTTGCATCATCACCGCATAGATGCTGGATAAGCTGGATAAAAGGAGTTGCCACACCGTACAAAAAAGCTTCGATTTGCTGATTGGTGGCATTATCACAACCCATCATTTCTGACAGCTCTTTGTCACTAAATGGCGTTAGCGGTAAGCCCTTGAAGGTATTGATGTAATTCTCACCTTCTTTTGGCTTTCTTTTGCGGGTCGGGTCAAACCAGATATTGGCGTTTTTGACCTTTTGGCGGTGGTCTGACTTGAGCCAAATGTCATACTCAAGCGGTCGGTCAAGTCTGAGTGTGTCGATTGGCCAGCGTTCGCCCGTCTCATGATTAAAGACTTCTTTTGTGCCTTGGATGTACCAAAACTGCTCAAAAATATCGGCAAAAGCAATGGCGGTGGTCTCTGCCAACTCTGTACGCACCTGCTGACGGCTGATAGTTTGCTTATTTGGGTGGTAGTACCAACGGTTCGCCAGCTCTTTATCGCCCAAATCTTGCTCAAACTGAGTCTTGGTCATCTCAATCTTATCGCTAAGATTGTAGATTTTGTTGCTTTTTTTGCCGATTTCGGTGATAAATGCATAAGTTTTTAGCAGTTTATCAAGCTTGGCATCAGCATCCAACCCCATTTCTTGGCGTTGCAAATCTCTGGGCTTATTGTTTAGGGCGTGGGATATTTGCCCTTTGACCACATCCAAGCCAAACGCACAATGCAAGTCATTAAAATCGGTCAGCTCACCAGTAGTAATACGCTCATCGCCGCCAAAATCAGGGCTGATAAACTCAGCCTGCACCATCTCAGCACATCGACGACCTGCATCGAGTCCTGAGTTTTTGCCAGTGTTGAGCGCTGTCTTATGGTCGTCATCAGCACAAAAAATCAAGCGACTATGCGGGCATAATGTGCGGATTTTGTACGCACAATTAATCATATTGCCATCATCAAAAGTCACAAACACTGGGTGCTTATAATCCATCGCCATGTAGATACTAGCTGCAGTGGCAAAGCCTGTCGTCACAAAGACAACGCTGTCATCTTGCTCACCACCTGCCAACACAAAAAACGCCTCTTTTTTTAGTGCGTCTTTGACAAATAATTTGGTGCCGTTGTCGTCAATCGACTGCACATTACATAGCGTGGTCGCCCCTGTCTCTGTGTTGTGATAGTACACGGGGATAAGTAGCTTGCCGTGACGGTCAAGGCGTAGCTCAGCTTTGACTGCGGGGGTGTCGATTTGTTTTTTGGTCAGATAAGCGTGGTGGGGCAGTGCTGATGCGCTGCTGTAGCGCTCTTGAGCGGTGGTTGCTGCTTGTAGACGGGCTTGGCGTTTGGCTTCGACGGCGGCTTGTTCGCGCTTGGCTTGTGCTTCGCGCCATGCTTTTTTGTCGGCTGCACTGATAGCTTTGCCGCCATCAATGCCAAGCACTTCGGCAATCAGAGCAAAGGTGGCGCGCGCGTCGCCACCGGTATAGTCACGCACGAGCGAAAAGCCATTACCCGCGCCGCATTGGTTGCAGATCCATGAGCCTGAGCCGCCCTTGTCATCACAACGGAAACGGTCACGACCGCCACACAGTGGGCACGGCTGATGTTTATTAGGCTGACTGCCAAGATTAATCCCGACCGCCGGAAAGATACGACTGACATAATTGCCCGTCGCTTGGTTTTGGATATACTCAAAATCAAGTGGTTTGCGGTTGTCATTCATAAAGCACCCCTTGATTTGTGGCTGTATTTAGCATAAAATAAAACTCGCTTGTACTTGTGCTAAAGCAAACTTAAGCCCATTGGTCGCACCCAGTGGGCTTTTTGCATTGGTTATTTTTGGCGTGAACGCACATACTGCCAATTAACATCAGGGCGAAGTTGTTCAGCGGTGACTTGTCCACCTGTTGCTTGCTCAATAGCCAAGCATCTATCTTGTGGTGGCTTGTTAATGTCCCACTTGCTCACAGCCCACGGCGTTACGCCAATGGCACGAGCAAGGGCGGATCGATTACCGACAATGGTAATTGCTTGCTCTAGTGGTGATTTGGTCATAGAAATACCTGTAAGGCTACTTTAAGTAGAAAAATTATACTACTAATAATAGTGATGACGCAAGCAAAACTTTACGGTAAAATATGATTATATTCTACTAAAGGTAGTAAATCATGACCGACAAATCTATAAAACATCTTGAATTTGGGCAACGCCTTAGCGGTTTGATGGACGAAAAAGGCTTGAAGATTGGCGATGTTCAGCGTGCGACTGGCATCAACTATGAGATGATTCGCCGATACAGGGAGGGTATCGCCAAACCTAGAGATGACGGCATGCAAAAACTAGCCGACTGCCTAGAAGTAAGCACATCATTTCTGGCATTTGGTGAAGCGTCAGCAGGGGTTGAAAGTAGTAACGCCGAATTATCAAATAAAGCGATTGCCGTATGGCATGATGACGACACTATACCTGATGGCATGATTGCGATTGGCTATTTGCATGATATTTGCGGTAGTCTGGGCAATGGCTATCTCAATGAAGAGCCAACGGACGAACTGCAGCTATGGTTCCGTGAAGAGACTTTGCGGGAGTGTAATGTCAATCCCACATCTGCCAAAGCGTTTGTCGTGCGTGGCGATAGTATGGCACCAGATATCACCGACGGTCAGACAATTGCGGTCGATACATCAGCGACACGCATTTTTGATGGCGAAATTTATGCGTTTCGCAAAAGCGGTGAATTAAAAGTGAAATATCTATTTAAGCATGGCGACGGCTTTAAGGCGGTATCACGCAATGACGACAAAGTACGATACCCTGACGAAATCTACACCGCCAAAGATATCGAGGCTGATAATATTGAGATTATCGGTCAGTTTTGGTGGAAGTCTGAAACCAAACGAGTAAGGAGATAAGTATGGCGCATATTGCAAACAGGGGCTACCCACAAGACATCGTGGGCGAATCATACTACACCCGAACACTCAAACAATGCTACTATGACCAAACTGCTGAACGCATTGATAGTAGAAGTGTCGCCGTGCCCGTACTACTGAAATGCAAAGGTGATACGGTTAGAGTTATCAGCAAGCATGGTCGCATTGGCGATTTGCCAAGCGAAGAAGTTGCAGATTATCGCCGATATTATGGCACTGCTGAGCACACAACAATGTGCAAGGTTTATACACGCTCGGGCGATATATTCGGCGCATATCTTAGCCTAACCATCACCGAGCACACATCCACCAAAGTGCTTGCCAAAAACCTACCCAACCACGAAGCATTTGCCCCAAAGCCACAATCTGACAAGAAAGGATTTTTTGCCCGATTGTTTGGCTTGTAACCCCCTGACGAAATTTAAACCGCCTTAATTGGCGGTTTTTTGTTGCCTAAAATTTTTAAAATCAATTACTTGCAAATATTTTTCTATTATTGGTAGTGATTTGTATTGCATTATACTACTTTAAGTAGTAACATATTTACAACTTATTGTAGGAGACCCATTATGAAACACTTATACCGCCAAGCACCTATCCGAGCCGTCTATACCCAGCAAGAACTAGAGCGTCAAGAAGAGCTACGCACGGCACAACTGCAGTATGCACTTAGCCTGATTGCGCTTGGCATGACTATTGCGCTGGCTGTCTTTTTGTTTGCGGTGATGTGAGGTGGGTATGACTATCAAAGCCGAACTATCACTATCTGAGCTTGAGGCGACAGCGACGATTATTGATGCGCTATTGATGCGTATGAGCACGCTCAACCGCTACAGCGACGACGACAGCATTATCACAGCTGGTCAGCTAAAAAACATGGATGTCGTGATTAACACCTACACGGGCGAATATGGCTTGGTCATAGCTATGTCCAGCTACAACTACCATAACGGCTATCCCAAAGCATATATGGGAATTATCAAGTTAGAAACTGGGCTGCATTGCGCCATAGATCAGACTGAGCTTGTGCCAATCCGTACCATTGACGAGCTGGAGGCACGCAAGGCACGCACCGCGCTCGTTGACATCTTGGCGTACGACTATGGCATACAGGTAGATCGTGCGTATGGCAACGAGGACGCACGCCCAAAAGCTCAGGAGTCACAATGCCAAATCATCCAATAGCTAAGCTATGCCGTGAGCTATCACGCATCCAATTTAGCACCGCCCACGCTCAGCACCGTGCATCACGAGTCGTCAGACAGCTGCATACCTATGATAGCAGTGTCCAAAGCGGTGGCGATATTAACTTTGTGGCGCTGGATGATGCCATCAGTGGCATGGTATGGCTGATGGAGCACATCGGATATATCAATGATCGTCAGGTGCTACCAAGCCAACGACTGCTATTAGCCGACTGCCACGCCACCTGTGTCCAGCTACACCAAACGCAATCGAGTATCTAGGGGTATCTATGCTAATCAGACAAAACACACCGCCAAAGTCACCCACCACCCTAACCAATGAGCAAGTCGAAGCGTGGATGCGTGCCAATCCTGACCGAGTGCAACGACTCGATAGCGCCGACTATGATCGCAATACCAGCCACAAAATCAAGGTCAAAGACGAAGAGCGCAAACAGGTCAAGCGACTAGACAGCCGAGCCATCAAAGAGGCACTGACCAAGGAGCAACGCAAAGCCCGCAGAGTGCCTATCACCTATGGCAAGCCCAAAAAGCCTGCTGAACCCGCCAAGCCAAAAAAGGCAGAGCGCAAAGTGCCGAAGAGACCAAACCGCCTATCAGCACTGGCGAAACGACGGCTTGAGTGGTTGCACTATCTGCAGTTTACGGGGTGGCCAATGACAAGCCGAGAAGTCAGAGAGATGTTTGGTATCACCGACCCCAAATTTACCGCCAATCGCATCAATCAAGATGGCGATTTTATCACCATCACCAAAGAGCTGCACAACAACCGCAAAACCTTGATTTTTAGAGCTGTTAAAAAGGATAAGCCATGACACCAAAACGCAAAAAACAAACGGTCAAACGCCGTCAGCCTAAGCCCACCCCAAAGCGCAAAGAGTCCAAGCTCGACTATGAGATGCGCATCAAGCGCGAAAAAGGCTTGCAGTTTATGGGCTATCTGAAGATGCCGCTGGATTATATTAATTTTCGGGATTTGGCGGATCGATCGGAATACTACGGCGACTGGAACCCTGATATGCCTGAGCTTGAGCCTGATGCCGAGAGAGTCTATTTTGTGGTGCTACACCTAAGACCCGTCGTATGGGGCGGTGGCGTCACTAAAAACGGCTTTAGCGGTGGCAATATCAGCAAAACAATGACCTGTAGGCCGAGCGAAATGCACCGAGAAGTAAAAAAGCTGATACAGATTGTGTGCATGGAGAATGATGTCGAAGTGAATGAATTAACCAGTTATGCAGTGATACGGAGTTAATTATGTTTGTCCCAAAATCGCAAGTCGTAGAAAACATCATCAGTCAGCGATTTGTGCGGTGCGTCGTGCAAGTGCACCTAATACGCAAATTGTGGTTTGATGACTTCTGGGCGCAACGAAACGCCAAGTCAGCCAAAAGCGGGCTGTATGAGAGCCTAATACTCGTGCTTAACGGCAAATATCGAGTGATCGGGCTGAAGAAGTGAATGAGTTAAATTAAATATTGGAGTAATAAAATGAGTAAATTTAAAGCAGGTGATTTTGTCTATTATCCAGCACGAGGCACGCAAGTTTTTCAGCTGGAGGATTGCAGTGTTTTTGAAAATTATCCGATTTGCATCTATTTTGGCCTTGCCGATAAGGGTTGTAAATTTGAAACTTTTACGCCCGAAGGGTATGCGCACCTAAACCACGAAATGCCGCAAATTTGGCATGCTACACGGGGCAATCACGCCAAGCTTGAGGATTTTTATGGTGAGCGTTTTGAGCGTCCGCCGGCGCCAACGACAAGCCCCGCCATTGTAAGAGAAATGCTTGATCGGGGCGATTATGTGGTGCCGTGTTGGGTGTCTGATGAAGATGACGAACCAGATATGAGGTCAGAATCTACATTGATTATAGGTCTATTTGATGATGGCGGGTTTATGGATTGGGCGGGCAATAACTGGACATATGTTACCCCATTTGACCTACGCACGGGCGAAGCGATTACGGAGTTGCCGGAATGAGCGATTGGATTAGTATTGATGAATACATCCCACCAGAAGACGAGAGAGTCATCACATGGGATGGATATGGAGTATCTATCGGAATGGTTGAGTCATGGTTTGCTGAAGGTGGCGAATTATGCGTTGGTTTTGAAGATGACGATATTACGCACTGGATGCCACTGCCATCACCACCAAAACCAACACGCAGAATGGCGGTGCTGACTGTACCGCACTACAACAGCTAGGAGTAACCCATGACACACCCAGTACATAGCCCACGACACTATACCAGCCATCCAAGCGGTATCGAGTGTATCGACATTACCCGCCATATGAATTTTAACCTTGGCAATGCCATCAAATATCTATGGCGCAACGGTCTGAAAGACGGTCAGCCAGCCATCCAAGACCTACAAAAAGCTATCTGGTATATCCAAGATGAGATTGACAGAATGGAGCGTGCCACCGTCCAACAGCGTATCAATGAGATTGGTTATGACATTGATAACTATCTTGCCGACGAAAGCAAGGCTGATAAAATGCTATTTTTGGATACTGAGACGACGGGACTGGATGACAAGGCGCAAGTCATACAATTAGCCATCATCGACGAAGACGGGGACACGATTGTCAACACCCTGCTGGACACTGATTCGCTAATTACCCCAGAAGCCTACCGAGTGCACCGCATCACCAAAGCACGCATCAAGGGCTATCCACATTTTAGGCATATCGCCAGCATGGTTAATAATCTGCTTAATGGTCGTTATGTCGGGATGTATAATGCCGAGTTTGATATGCGTATGCTGCGCCAATCAAGCGGCATGGGCTTTAAAGGTGCAATACCTGTTTGCGTGATGCAAAAAGCCAAAGAGCATTTTGGCGAAGAAAAATGGCTAAGCCTAGCAGATGCGTGCAAACGCCTAGATATTGAGCTGGATAACGCCCATGATGCCTTTGCCGACGCACGGGCAACGGCTGAAGTGTATGATAGAATTGCGGGGTGATTATGGAACTAAAACGATTAAAAATCAATGATGTCTGCGAAATGACCAAGCTTAGCCGCACTACCATTTACGATCGAATGCGTGTTGGTGAGTTTCCACAAAGCCACAAAGACGGCCACCTCTCTCTTTGGTGGCATCATGAAGTCCAAGCCTATCTTGCCGGCAAACTGGCACAACAACAAAGCGCCTAAACCAAAGCCCCTTAATCAAGGGGCTTATTTTTTAGGTCGTCGATAAAGTCAGCCCAAACTTGGAGCATCTCACGCCGCTCATCAATCCATTGCACTCGATTATACGCCCTGCCATTGCTATCACGCACTTGGTGGCCGAGCTGCATCTCAATCATGCGATAATCATATTTGAACTTTTCTTCAAGCAAGGTGCGTGCCACTGCCCGAAAGCCGTGTGCTGTCTGCTCGTCTTTGTCAAAGCCAAGCCGTCTTAGTGCTCGATTGACCAAGCCTTCCGAAATCGGTCGCAGGGTCGTATTTGGCGATACAAAGACATAATCGCCACGGTGATGGTCGCGCAACTGCCTGATAATTTCCATCGCTTGTGCAGATAGTGGCGTGCTCAGCTGTATTTGTGTGCTGTTGGCGGTTTTGGATGGGGTATAGTGCCAAGTGCCCGTATCAAAATCAATATCGCCAAATTTCAGATTGCGGATTTCACCTTGGCGGGCAAAGGTGTACAGGCTAAACATCAAGCATTTTTTGGTGACAAATGAGCCGTGATAGCCGTCCATAGCCTGTACCATCTCAGCAAGCCTTGACTCGTCAAGGATGGCGGGATTGTGCTTTTTCTTGGGCGATTTAAAAACGCCGGTCAGATTGACCGCTGGATTTGCCTCAGCTCGACCAGTTGCAATCGCATAAGCCATCGTCTGATTGATTAGACTGCGGATTTTTTTGAGTTTTTCGAGATGGCCAGCACGCTCAATCGGTCTTAGTACTGTCATACAGTCCATGACGGTAATTTGATCGACTGGCTTATTGCCGATAACCGCCAACAGCTCGGCGGTATAAGTCTGTAGCTTATTGACAGTCGCAGCGGCGTAATCACGGGTCGCCAGCCACTCGTTGAACACTGAGCGAAAATCATTGGCCAAGGCAATGCGTTTGGCTTCGGCTTGGTGTTTGGCGTGTTGTTTTGGGTCAATATTTTGGGCGAGGAGTGTGTGACAATCCTGGCAGGCTTTGCGTGCATCTACCAAGGCAACGGCTGGATAATTGCCGATCTTGTACATGTCAGCTTTTTGAGTGTGCGGGTGCTTATACTGCAGGTACCATGTCTTTGTACCTGATGGCAGGATGTTGAGTACAAGGCCGTTGCCGTCGTACAGACGATACAGCTTGTCTTTTGGCTGGGCTTTGGCGACTTCGGTCGCAGTAAGTGGTTTGGTGGTGCGTGCCATAATAACAGTACGAAAAAATAAAAAAATAGCAGTAAATCAAATTTACTGCTAATTGTACTGTTATTTTTGGCGGTTTGCAATGTACATTCTCGTACATTCTCGTACAGTGTTTTGGCGCTCAAGGCTTATATTTATTGACCTTTCTGTACATTCTCGTACTTGCTCGTACTCGCATTTGGTGCGATCGGAGGGACTTGAACCCTCACGCCGTGAAGCACCACCCCCTCAAGATGGCGTGTCTACCAATTCCACCACGATCGCAAATTTGGCTGTATTCTAGCGAAAAAGTCGCCTAATAGCAAGCACTTTTGGCAAAATGCTTGCCAAATTAATTACTTGTGCCCGTCTGAGCTGGTGTCGTGCTTGCTGGTGCGCTCGTAGTTGGGACATCTAGGCGTAGCTGATCTTGGGCTTGTTTTTGGGCAAGATGCGCCAATGCCAGACTGGTGATAAAAAAGATGGTCGCCAAGATCGCTGTGGTGCGTGTCAAAAAGTTCGCCGAACCTGCTGCACCAAAGACCGTGCCCGCAGCACCTGCGCCAAATGACGCACCTGCATCTGCGCCCTTACCATGCTGGATCAAAATAAAGCCAATCATCACGATTGCGATAATAATATGAACAGCCAATAGGATATTAAACAACATAACTTTCTCTTAGGCACAACTGTGCGTTTTTTTAAATAAAAATTTGGTCATCATCAAGCTAAGCTGATAGATATGCTCATGCTTTGGCAAAGGCCGCCACAATCTGCGCAAAACTATCTGCTTTTAGGCTAGCGCCGCCCACCAAAGCGCCACCGACTTCATCAGCAGCGGCAAAGGCATCAGCATTGTCGGCATTGACGCTACCGCCGTACAGCACGCAGATATTTGGCAGCTGCTTATCAGCAAGATTGGCTTGGATATGGCGATGCACCGCAATGACTTCATCCACAGTCGGTGTCAAGCCTGTACCAATCGCCCAAACCGGCTCATAGGCAATCACCAGTAGCTCAGCAGGTACATTTAGCCCGTCAAGCACGGCAAGCTGTGCATCTAGCACCGCAAGTGTCTGCCCTGCTTGGTATTCATCTTTGGTCTCGCCGATGCATAGCACGATGGCAAGCTTGGCATCAATGGCTTGGCGGATTTTGTCGGCGATGACGGCATTATCTTCGCCATGATACGCACGGCGTTCTGAATGACCGATAATCACAAAGCGTGCGCCCACATCCACCAATTGCGCTGCCGACACATCACCGGTATATGCGCCTGTCGTCTGCGTCTTGGCGCTGATGTCTTGTGCACCCACCCACAGCGATGTGCCATCTAGCACGCCTGCGACACTAGCCAGATGCACAAAACTTGGTGCACAGCCCAGCTTAACATCACGCACATCACCCAAGCCATCTTTGAGCGCCTGTGCCAATGCGTTGGCATCGCTTAGGCTTGCAGGGTTGAGTTTCCAGTTACCGATGACATATTTTGTGCTCATATGAAAACCTGTGTCAAACTGTGTGTCGAATGTGGATTGTGGGAAATTTTACAATAAGCTTGGCAAACTCGCCTTTTTCTCATTGTGAACACGATATTATAACCCAATTTTGGGGCAAGCCAAAAATATTTTGTGGCATTTACATAAAAAATTTTGCATTTTTTGTAAAAATCGCTACTATTTGTGCCAAGATTTTTTCATAATTATTTGGCAGATTTGTATGCTTAGCCCTTTTCATCAGCGACTCATTGACCATCTAGCCACGCTTGGTATCGATAAAGCTGTACTTGCCGAGACCATCGATGATGCTGTGATGACACATACACCTTGGACGGCAAGGCTGATTGGCGCACGACTTTTGGATGCCAAGACTTTGGCGATGGCGATTGGTCAGCTACTGTCGATGGCGGTGTATGATGTGGATAAATTGCCCCATGCACCCTTGACCGACATCATTGATGATAAGCTGATGGCTCGCTACCGAGTGCTACCGCTTGCCAAAGACGGCACGATGCTACAGCTTGGCATGAGCGACCCGACCGACACAGACGCCATCAATGCCATTCGCTTTCACACCCATCTACACATCACCGCAGTGCTGGTCGAAGAAGATAAGCTGTCACGGTGGCTGGATAAGCTTGCCATCGGCGCTGATGCGTCATTTGGTGAGCTTGGTATCGATGAGCACAGCACAGATGGCATCGATAGCACTGATGATGGCGTACTTGATGAGCCGATGGTGCGATTTGTCAATAAACTACTCATCGATGCGGTGCGACTTGGAGCATCGGACATTCATTTTGAGCCCTATGAACACAGCTATCGCATCCGCTATCGTATCGATGGCGTGATGAGCCTTGCCAATACCCCACCAAAAAGCCACGCCAATAAAATCGCCACACGGCTCAAGGTGATGGCAAAGCTCGACATCGCCGAGCGACGCAAGCCCCAAGACGGGCGTATCAAATTTCGCTTGTCTGACCATCAATCGGTGGATTTTCGTGTCAGCACGCTACCGACCTTATTTGGCGAAAAAATCGTCCTGCGGATGCTCGATAGCGCACAGACGCTCATCGGACTTGATGCACTTGGGATGACTGATAAACAAAAACAGCATTTTGTAGATGCACTTGCCAAGCCCCAAGGTATGATACTCATCACAGGCCCGACAGGCAGTGGCAAAACTATCTCGCTCTATACGGCGCTTGGGCTGCTCAATCGTGGCGATAATAATATTCTCACCGCCGAAGACCCTGTGGAGATTAACCTTGATGGCATTAATCAGGTGAATATCAACCCTAAGGCGGGCTTTGATTTTGCTGATGTGCTTGCTGCGTTTTTGCGCCAAGACCCTGATGTCATCATGATTGGCGAAATCCGTGATAGCGCCACCGCCGAAATCGCCGTCAAATCGGCTCAAACAGGGCATCTAGTGCTATCCACCCTGCACACTAATTCATCATCAGCGACTATCACACGCCTGCACAGCATGGGCGTGCCAAGCTTTCATCTAGCTAGCGGTATCTCGCTCATCATCGCCCAAAGGCTCGCTCGCCGACTGTGTGATGACTGCAAGCGACCGATTACCATGCCGACATCCGCACTCATCGAAGCAGGCTTTGGCGATAGCGACATCGCCAACACCACCGTACTGTATGAGCCTGTCGGCTGTCATCGCTGTCGTGATGGCTATCGGGGGCGTGTGGGGATTTTTGAGATGATGCCGATTAGCCCAACCATCCGCAAGCTTATCCTAGAACAAGCAGACAGTAGCGCCATCGATGATGCCAATGCCCAAGCAGGCAACCCAAGCCTACGCCAAGCAGGGATTGCCAAAGTCATCGCAGGGCTGACTGACCTTAGCGAAATGCACCGAGTAACCAGCCAATGAAGCCAATTTCGCCTGCCAAATCACCAAACAGCACGGCACAGCGTTTTTGTTATCATGCAACTGATGCTCGTGGCAAAGCTGTCAAAGGCGAGATTGATGCCCAAAGCATCGCCCTTGCCAAAGTGCTACTATATAAGCAAGGCTTGACCAATATCCGCATCAAGCCTGCACCTAAGGCGATGTTTCATTTGCAAAAACCCATCGCCGCCACCGACATCGTGCTGACACTGCGTACCTTATCCACGCTCATCGGCGCAGGTATCGTGCTCACCCAAGCGCTCGCCATTGCAAGCACCACCACAACCAATGTACGGCTCAAAGCCCATCTAGATAAGCTCAAAGCCGACATCGAAACCGGTCATAGCTTTGCCCAAGCACTCACCAAACAGCCGCCCATCTTTGGCGCGCTCACCCAAGCACTCATCCATGCCGGTGAGCAATCAGGCTCGCTTGATGTCATGCTTGAGCGTGTGGCAAGCCATAGCGAAAAACAACTGTGGCTAAAAAGCCGTATCAACAAAGCCCTGCATTATCCTTTGACCGTGCTTGTCGTGGCTGTGGCGGTGATGGCGATTTTGCTGATTAAAGTCGTGCCAAGCTTTGCGAGTAGCTTTGCCAGCATGGGGGCAGAACTGCCCTTGCCGACGCAGATAGTACTTGGCTTATCTGAATTTTTGGTGGCGTATTTTTGGCTTATGCTTGGCGGTATCCTTGCCATCATCGCCATCATGGTGTGGCGGTACAAGACTTCGCCAAGCACCCAAAAACAGCTTGCGACACTCAGCCTTAGGCTGCCTATCTTTGGCTCGCTCATCCGTCTATCTGCCAGTGCTCGCTTTGCCCGTACGCTAGCGACGACCTTTGGCGCAGGTGTAGCTCTCAATGATGCGCTTGCCCTATCCGCCAAAGCCACCAACCATCCACTATTTATCCAAGCGACCGATGATGTCATCGCCAAAGTCCGTGCAGGTGGTAGCTTATACACCGCCATCAGCCATGTGGGGCTATTTTCGCCGATGAGTCTACAGATGATAGGCGTGGGCGAAGAGTCGGGCAGGCTCGTTGAGATGCTTGATAAAGTCGCTGACTATCACGAACAGCAGGTCGATGCCAAAGTCGATGCACTGACAGGGATGATTGAGCCTGTGATGATTGTGGTGCTTGGGCTGATGATTGGCGGACTTGTGCTTGCCATGTACCTGCCGATGTTCAATCTGGGAGCGACACTGTGATGGATGTGATGATTTATGTTTTGGTCGGTGTCATCGGGCTGTGCGTGGGTAGTTTTTTGACCGTCGTGATACACCGTATGCCACTGATGATGATGCGTGAATGGCAACTTGAAACGGATGACTTTATCCAAGCAAGCGAACTTGACACCGCCACCAAAGTGCAGGTGCATCATGCCTTGACACCAAGTCAGCCACCGCTAAATCTTGCTTTGCCCCGCTCGCACTGTCCGCACTGCCGCACCACGATTGCTTGGTATGATAATCTGCCCGTGCTCAGCTATCTGCTGTGTCGTGGTCGCTGTCGGCATTGCCATCATCGCATCGCTTGGCAATACCCTGCCATCGAGCTTGTGACGGCTATCTTATCCATCTTGACCATTACTGTGCTTGGTATGGATATTCATGGGGTGCTTGGGCTGATTTTTGTATATTTTTTGATTGCGTTATCAATGATTGATTATCAAACACAGCTACTGCCCGACCGCTTGGTGCTACCGCTTGGCATGATTGGGCTATTTGCCAATACTTGGCAGGTGTTTTGTACGCCGACGGATGCGATTTATGGGGCGATTGCAGGCTTTGTTAGTCTATGGGCGGTCAATGCCATCTATCGTATCCTGCGTGGGCATGACGGCATGGGGCTCGGTGATGCCAAGCTACTTGCTGCTATCGGTGCGTGGCTTGGCGTGTGGACATTGCCATTGGTGCTACTGATGGGTGCAGGGCTTGGCGTGATTGCAGGGCTGTGCCAACAGCGTGCAGATGGCAAAAATGTCGCCTTTGCCTTTGGCCCGTATCTTGCGGTGGGTGGGGTGATTGGGTTATTATTTGGTCAAGCGATTTTGGCATGGTATTTGGGCTTATTATAAAGCACTTACAAAAAAAGGATAAAGCATGACAACAGACACAGAGCGTACCATCATTGGGCTGACAGGCGGTATCGGCAGTGGCAAGACCGCCGTCAGTGATTATTTTGCTGCGCTTGGCATTGATGTGATTGATGCTGATGTCATCGCCCACCGGCTTACCGCCAAAGGCAGTCCTGTGCTCGATGTACTAAAAGCAAAATTTGGCGATTGGGTCGTCGATACTGATGGCAACTATGACCGTGCTGCCATGCGTGCTTATATTTTTGATAAACCCAATGAGCTTGCCACATTAAACGCCATCATTCATCCGCTGATTTTTGATGAAATCACGCACGCCATCAGTCGCAGCCAAAGCCCCTATACCATCCTATCTGTACCGCTACTGCTCGAAGGTCGCCACAAGACACCAAATCTGCTGTCGCTATGCACGCACCTGCTCATCGTCGATGTGCCTGTTGCCGTACAGCTCGAGCGCGCAAGCCGTCGTGATGCCAATGCCCAAGCACAAATCCAAGCCATCATCGATAAGCAAATCAGCCGTGATGAACGCCTAAGCCTCGCCAACGCTCTCGGTGCGGATGTGGTGGATAATACAGGCACGCTCGATGAATTGCACGCTAAGCTCGCCCCACTTCATGAGCATTATCTAGCGATGGCAAAGTCTGCCTAGACTGCTAAAACGATGAATTTGGCTCGGTCAAAAACGCCAATTCTGCTGCCGTAGAGACTCGCCCCAAGATGGCATTGCGGTGCGGATAGCGACCAAATCTATCAATGATTGCCTTGTGTTGATGTTCAATCTCCACAATCTCAGCACCCGTATATCGCTCAAACAATACTGCCGCCTGCTCATGCACCGCCCTTGACTCTGAATGCATATACGGCATCAGGGCAAAGTGCTGTTTGGCGGCATCTAGCGTCTCAAAGGCTGATGACACCACAAGATTTTGGGCAATCGTCAGTGCCATTTCATCTTGGGCAAAGGCAGATGGCGTATCTCGATAGACATTGCGGGAGAACTGGTCAAGTACGATAATCAGCGCCACCGCACCGTCTGCTGTGTCTTGCCAATGCTCAAGCTCGCCACGACTCGCCTGCACGAGCACTTCGCCAAACTTCGCCCGTATCAAGCCGTCAAACTCATCAGATTTGGCAAACCAAAACGGCTTCGTCTCATCATCAAACCAAAAATCCAAAACCGCCTGTGCGGTGCTGTCTGTTTGTCGTGTCATTGTCATTGATTCCAAAGTTGTTTTAATGGTTGCCATTGTAGCATGGTTGTCTGCATTGTCAGTAGAAAAAAACTTTTGTCGAATTTAAAACAGCATTTATAAACAAGCTAAAAAGCCATACCCAAATGGATATGGCGATGGCAGTTTCTTAAGCTTAAGACCGCCCTGTACTTAGTCCCGCTTTACCATTGGCAATGATGGTTTTAGCAAGCACTTTCCACGGCGAAAGTTTAGGATTCGGCTGTTTACCTTGTCCGATGAGTGCCATTTGGTTCATATACCAGTCCATCTCAAGCACCGCGCCGAGTTTGCTATCCACAGCTTTGACGCCTGTTTTGATGCGTTCGGTGGTGATGGTTTGATAAGTGCCGTTTTTGATTTGGTTTGGTAAATCAGGCATGATAGCAAGCGGACGAGCAATACCAATAAAATCCAAATGCCCACTATTTAACGCATCATTCATTGCAGATTCAGAGCGGAAACCGCCTGTAATGATGAGTGGTACTTGACTCACCTTTCTTGCTTTTTCGGCATAATCAATAAAAAAGGCCTCACGTTTTTGGGTGCTAGCTTTGCTGGACATCATCGCAGGGCTTTCATAATTTCCGCCTGAAATTTCAATAAAATCAATGCCTAATTCCGACATTTTTTGCACGACTTGAATGCTGTCGCTTTCATCAAAACCGCCTTTTTGGAAATCGGCAGAGTTCAGCTTTAGACCGACCAAAAATTCAGGTCGCACTACTGCACGAATCCCTTGATAAATTTCCACCAAAAACCGCATACGATTCTCAAGGCTGCCGCCCCATTTATCGGAACGCTGATTGTGATGGGGTGATAAAAATTGACTCACCAAATAGCCATGAGCCCCATGAATTTGTACACCGCTAAACCCTGCTTGTTCTGCGATTTTTGCCGCCCCAATAAATTGCTGAATCAACGTTTCAATTTCATTTTCTGCCAATGCTCGTGGCGGATTTATAAAACCGTCCATACCTTTTAAAGCAACCGCACTTGGCGCAACAGGCGTTTTATTGACGGCTTTTGGCGATTGCTTACCTGCATGATTGATTTGCATAATGAGCAAGGTGTCATTTTGCGTGCCTGCCTTTGCCCACGCCTTTAGCATATCCATGCTACGCTCGTCCGACAGCACGACATCATTGATTGAGCCTTTGCCAGTTTCTGACACCATGACATTGCCCGTCACAGAGATGCCGATGCCACCTTTTGCCCATGTATCATACAGGCGGACAAGCGCTTGAGTGGGCTGGTCGTGTTTGGCAAGCTGCTCTTCCATCGCCGATTTAAAGAAACGGTTTTTGGCAGTTTTGCCATTTGGGAAAGTGAATGATTGAAATAACATAAAAAATACCTGATAATAAAATTGAGTTGATAAGTTTAAAAATATAAACTTGTTGGATAAAAAAATACTAATCGGATGAATGTTGATTTGACGGACAATGATATGTCATCAGCTGTGCCAATTGCCCTAGTTTTTCGGTCGCATCATGCATAGCAATGCTATAAAACCGCTCTTTGCCGACCTGCTCGACACTCACCGTACCCGCTTGTAACATAATCTTGAGATGATGCGACACCGCAGGGCGAGACAGATGCAGTCGCTCGGTGATGTCGCTGACATTCATTGCGCCGTTTTCGAGCAGTAGCTGTAGGATTTTGTGGCGATTTTCGTCCGATAATACGGTAAAAATCGGAATACAGTCTTTCATCAGCGCCATCGTTTGCTGTGGCATGGTTCACCTTTCATATTCGGTTCAAGTTTATAGGTTTAAAAATATGGACATATCATAGCGTAAGATGATTGGGTTTGCAAGTGTTTTTTGCGCTTTTAACCATCCTGTTATCTTATGGCGACTTGGATAGTGTTTCAATCATCCATCTATTGACAGTCCAGTCCAAGCTAATTATGATTACCATGTCATTCAGCCAATTTGAATAACCAAACTTAAGGAAATCATCATGAGCCACCTACCACAAACTTTACGAAAGCTCACCCTAATTGCTTTGGCAAGTACTGTTTTGTTTACCCAAACTGCATGGGCAGATACATGGAAATGTGAAATACCCCAAGTAGCAGGATATGATTATGTTGGCTGTCTGTCTGAAGGCTTGGCAGCGGTCAAAAAAGACCGTAAATATGGGTTTATCGACAAAACAGGTAAGGCAGTTATCCCTTTGCAATACGATTGGATTGATAGCTTTAATGAAGGCTTAGCAAGAGTTAAAAAAGGTGGCAAATGGGGATTTGTTGATAAAACAGGTGCCGTGGCTATTCCCTTGCAATATGATATTGTCGATAGCTTTAGCGAAGGGCTAGCGAGTGTTGAAAAAGATGGCAAACATGGTTTTGTAGATAAAACAGGTAAGGTAGTTGTTGCATTGCAATATGATTATGCCAATAGCTTTCATGAGGGCTTAGCAAGGATTAAAAAAGATGGTAAATCTGGGTTTATCGATAACACGGGTACTGTCGTTATTGCACTGCAATATGATGGTGTTTACGACTTTAATGAAGGCTTGGCAGGAGCTAGAAAAGATGATAAATGGGGGTTTGTTAATCAGGTGGGCAACATAGTTATCCCCTTGCAATATGATTGGACTTATAGTTTTCATGAAGGCTTGGCAATAGTTAAAAAAGATAATAAATGGGGATTTATTGATAAAACTGGCAAGGTGGTTATCCCCTTGCAATATGACAATGCTTGGATTTTTCATGAAGGCTTGGCAAAAGTTAAAAAAGATGGAAAATGGGGATTTATTGATAAATCAGGCAATATAGTTATTCCTTTGATATATGATACTGTTCATAGCTTTAGGAAAAATTTGTCGGAAGTTACCCAAGGGAATGAATGGTTTTATATCAACAAACAAGGTCAGCGAGTGTACTGATTTACCATTGACTTGTCAAAATCATGATGAACCAAACCCCAAAAGCTGAACAGCTTTGCTTGACAGCCTGACTTTTTGTTATTACAATAAATCAAACTCTATGGATTATTGCCGTGTTAATTGAATACGACGAAAACAAACGACAGCGCACCTTAGATGAGCGTGGTTTGGACTTTGCCCACGCCACCCAACTATTCGATGGCATACATCTGACCGCCGTTGATGACCGTACAGATTATGGTGAGATGCGTTATATCAGCATGGGTTATTTACAAGGCAGATTGGTGGTTTGTGTTTGGACTTATCGCCCCATCGATGCACCGACACACCGCCGTATTATTTCAATGAGGAGGGCCAATGACCGAGAAATTAAGAAATTTACCGCCGCTATCCATCGATGATGCACCAGAGCTTGATGATGCGTTTTTTGAACGAGCGGATGTGTATCATGGCAATACTTTGGTTCGCCAAGGCAGGCCACGCCTTGATAATCCCAAACAAGCCACCACCATTCGCCTAGATGCAGATGTGATTGAGTATTTCAAAGCAGGTGGCAAAGGCTGGCAGACACGCCTAAATCTAGCACTGCGTGAATATATCGCCACACACTAAAAAAAGACAGACCATCAAATAGCCAAACCCCAAAAGCCGAACAACTTTTGGGGTTTGGTGTATTAATCAGCGGACATGATTAAGCGGCCTTTCTTTTAAACACCCTTCCCAAATCATCCATCAAGGTATAGACCACAGGAATCACCACAAGGCTCAAAAAAGTCGATGTAATCAGACCGCCAAGCACCGCTGCCGCCATCGGACGACTAAAGGTCGAATCCACACCGCCAAAGCCGATGATTAATGGCAACATCCCTGCGCCCATCGCGATGGTCGTCATGATAATCGGCTGAGCACGCTTGCGACACGCATCAATCAGCGCATCAAAGCGAGATAGCCCGTCTTGGTCTTGGGCGATGATGGCATAATCAACGAGCAAAATCGAGTTTTTGGTGGCAATACCCATGAGCAAAATAAAGCCAATCATCGCAGGCATCGACATACTACTGCCTGTAGCAAGCAAACCCACAAACGCCCCACCAATCGACAGCGGTAGCGCCATCAAGATGGTGAACGGCTGCAACACTCGGTGGAACAACAGCATCAGCACCGCAAAGATACAAAACACCCCCACGCCCATCGCCATCACAAAGCCTGAGAACAGCTCTGCCATGTTTTCGGCTTGACCTTCATCCATCACCGACACGCCTGCAGGCAGACGGCTTAGGGTCTGGGTGGCTTTGACCGCTGTCATCAGCTCACCGACTTCACCGCCATTTGGGAATACGGTAATCTTAATCGCTCGTTCACGATTAAGACGGCTGACGCTTGATTCACCCGTGCCAAAGCGTAGCGTCGCCACTTCTTTGACTTGTACCATCTGTCCTTTTGAGCTTGGGACATATAGGTTTTGTAAGTCGCTTAGGTTCTTTTTGTCCGTATCTGATAAGCGAATCAAAATCGGCACTTGGCGAGTATCCAGATTGAGCTTAGGCAAGGCTTGGTCATAATCCCCCACCGTCGCCACACGCAAGGTCGCCGCCAAATCCGCTGTCGTCACCCCTTTATCCGCCATCGCAAGCTCATTGGGTATCACTGCCAATTCAGGTTTGGGCAGTGATTTGTTGCTGATGACATTGGCGACACTTGGCAAGGCTCGTACATCATTCATGATGGCTTTGACTGTGTCATCCAATAGTCTTTTGTCGCTACTTTTGACCGAGAAACTATAACCAGCTTCTTGACCGCCACCTTCGATACCGACATTAAAGCGAGCCGACGGCACGGATTTTAGGACTTGGTTAATTTGATTTTCGATGTCAGTTTTGCTTGCACGCTCGGTACGATTGACGAGTTTGACTTCAAGACTTGCCACATTGACCGAACCACCACGCATACTACTTGGGTCGCCTGTGCTTTGACCTTCGCCAACGCTTAACAGCACTTCGCTCACGCCATCAATCGCCTGTACCTTTTCAAGTGCCATCTGACTGATACGCAAGGTATCATCGATGGTCGCATCAGGGGTGAGCTCGATAGAGACTTTGGTTTGGTTCATCTCATCAGGCGGGATAAATGCAGTCGGTAGTAGCCCTGCCAAGCCAAGCGACGCCACAAAAAACCCAAGCGCCATCAGCATCGTCATCAATCGATGACTTAGTGTCCATTTGACCACAGACAAATAAGCCATCATCGCACGGCTAGGCGGCTTGTCATGATGCTTGGTCGGCTTAAGAATATACGCCGCCATCATCGGTGTCACAAGGCGCGCCACCAGTAGCGACATAAAAATCGCAATCACCGCCGTCCAGCCAAATTGACGGAAAAACTGCCCCACAATCCCACTCATAAACGCCGTCGGCAAAAACACCGCAATCAACGTAAATGTCGTGGCAATCACCGCAAGCCCAATCTCATCCGCCGCTTCCATCGCTGCCTGCATGGGCGTCTTACCCATATTCAGATGTCGGACAATGTTCTCAATCTCAACGATGGCATCATCAACGAGCACGCCCACCACTAAGGTCAGCGCCAGTAGCGAAATCATATTTAGGCTAAAGCCAAACCAATACATCGCAAAAAACGCAGGCACGATGGACAATGGCAATGCCGCAGCCGCCACCAATGTCGCGCGCCAATCACGCAAAAACACAAAGACCACAATCACCGCCAAGATACCACCTTCGATGAGCATTCGCATGGTGGCGTGGTAGTTTTCTTCGATGGGTGCGGCATAATCGACGATTTTGTCAATTTTGATGCCGTCCATTTCGCTGTGCAATTTGGCGATTTCTTCATCGACTGCCTTGACCACCGCCACTTCGCCTGCGCCTTTTGAGCGAGTGATATTAAAGGCGACGACCGATTTGCCATCTAGCTTGGCAAGCGATGTGATGTCAGCGTGCGTATCTTGGATACTTGCAAGGCTACCCAGCTTGACCGCTGTGCCATGCGGTGTGGTGATTTGGATATCATTGAGCTCACGCACCTGCTGACCCATGCCAAGCACACGCACTGTCTGGGTATTGCCACCGATTTTGGCTTCACCGCCCGAGCCGTCTTGCCATTTGGCGTATAACTGCTGTGACAAGGTGGTGATGGGCATACTTAGGCTTGCCAAGATATCCGGCTTGGGCTGCACCATGATTTGTCGCTCGACACCACCGATACGGCTGATACTGCCCACGCCTGCGATGTCCGAGAGTCTTTTGGTCAAGGCATCATCGACAAACCATGACAACTGCGTATCACTCATATTGTCCGCAGACACCGAATAAGTCACCACAGGAAAGCCTGCGGTAGAGACCTTTGAGACAATCGGCGCATTGGCAGCGGCGGGCAAATCGCCCTGCACTTCACTCACTGCCGAGCGTACATCATCGAGCGCTTCATCGACATCTTTTTCGAGTACAAACTCGGTAAAAACCGTCACCGCCCCCGTTTGTAGCGTGGTGCGGATGGTTTTGACACCTTCGATATTGGTGATTTTATTCTCAACTTTTTTGGCGATATCACTCTCAAGCTGGTCGGGCGTCGCCCCTGCTAGGGTGATGGTCGTCACCACACCCGGAAAGTCGATATCAGGAAACTGCTGGACTTTCATCTGATAAAAGCCAAACACCCCAAGCAAGCTCAATAAGCTAAAAAATAAAATCGCCACCAACGGATTTTTGATGGAATAGGCTGAAAAATTCATGGCTTATTCCTTGATAACTGCTGACTGATTGGCTGGGTCGGTCGCACCCTGTGCATTGACACTGGCAACAGTGACCAAATCACCATCATTCAAGAAGCTAGCACTTTTGGCGACAATCAGCTGGTCGGTTGGCACATCCACCGCCACCAGCTCATCTTTTTGACCTTGAATGGTGACTTGGGTGCGTACCACCTTGTACAGCTCTGTATCCGTTTTTGTCAATACCCATACATAGTCCATGCCATCATTATTTAGGATGGCGGACAACGGTACGGTTGGCAGACTTTGGCTAGTTAGGATAAACTGCCCTGACAGATACATCCCTGCTTTGACGCCTGCGCCATTGGACAGCTTGACATGAGCAATCATCTCACGGCTACTGTTCGCTGTCGGGGATAGCTTGGTGACTGTACCTGTAAGTAGCTGGTTATTGAATGTCACTTGGGCAGGCTGACCGACACGCACCGAGCCAGCGTCGCTACTTGAGAGTGTCGCTTGCCATTCGACTGCGCCATCTTTGATGATGCTAAACAGTGATGCGCCTGTCACCAGCACGCCGACTTGGGCGCTCTTGGCACTGATGACGCCTGATACTGGGGCAGTTACTTTGGCATTGGCTTCGTTATTTTTGGCGGTATTAAGCCGTGCTTTGGCAGCGGTGATATTCGCCTGTGCCTGCTTGAGCGCTGTGCGATAGCCATCGACTTCTTGGCGAGAAACCGCATCGATGGCAAGCAGTGGCTCGGTGCGATTTAGGTCTGTTTGCGCCTTTTCATAACTGGCTTCGGCCACCGCCAAATCCGCTTGGGCTTGGGCGGTTTGTTCAGAGAGTGTCTTAGTGTCTAGCACGGCAAGCACTTGACCTGCCTTGACCACATCGCCGACATCGACGAGCACACGCTCAACAGTCACGCCTGTCAGCTGTCCACTGACTTCGGCAGTCTCGGTCGCCGCCACCAAGCCATTGGCAGACAGTGTCTGCTCGATGGTGTGCAGTGTCGGCGTGACAGCTTCGACCGCCATCACTGCTTTTGGTTCGGCAATCTCTGGGGTATCGGACTTGGTTGCTTCGGTCTGTGCTGTCGGCGTCGTGCCAATCAGCCCGCTTTTACCGATGAATACACCGACAGCCACCAAAACAACGGCTGCCACAAGTTGCCACCATGCAAACTTGGATTTTTGCGATTGCGAGTTTTTATAAGAAGTCGTCATAAGCTGTGTCAAATTCGCCAAAAAATACTAAAAATACTTCATTATACGGTATTTTGATAAGCAATGACTGACACATTTTTACCATTTTGCTACAAATTGTCAGCTTGACCCAGTTTTTTGCGGATACGAGTCACGCTTTGGCGGGTCATGCCCAGATATGAGCTTAGGTCTTGGACGGATAAGCGTTTGGCAAGCTCGGGGTTATCGTTAATAAAATTGACATAGCGCGCGGTGCTGTCGCTGATTAAGAAACTCTCGGTACGCTCAATAAAGCGGAACAACAATCGCAAGGTATGCTCATGCACATAGCGGAAAAATTCGGGAAAATCTGCCAAACACTGCTCAAAATGCGCCTTGTCCACCGCCATCAAAATGGTCGGCTCGATGGTATAAATGTTGTATTTGCTCGGCAGATTTTCAATCACTGCCATATAATCGCCCACGCCGTCTTGCTCTGCCATAAATTGCACATTAATCTCATCGCCATCCGCCGTCTGATAGCTCATCTTGCATAGTCCCGACACAATAAACGCCATCTTATCCATGCTCTGTCCTGCCTGACACCAGCAATGCTTGGCAGGTAGGCGTACCACCGTCATCGGTGCGGTGATAACATCCAACTCATCATCACCCAGTGACGGCATACACTCACCCAAATGCGCCTTAATCAGTGCCTTGATTTCAACGGCATTCATCCGCCACACTTCATCAGGCGAGACGGTCAATTTGGGTCTGTCACGGACGGAAATCTGCACAGTTTTTTCCTTATTATTCAATCACTTAGCCTACACACCCACATAATCTTTGGCAGTGGGTATCCAAGTATTCATAATACTGATGGCTTTTGGGATGGCATCAGGGGCGGCAATCAGCTGATGGGCGATAGTGCCTGCCGCTTCTAACAAGGCTTCATCACGCACGATGTCCGCCAGATAGTAGCCCATATCGCCTGTTTGTCGCTTGCCCAGTAGCTCGCCTGCCCCACGCAGCTCGAGATCCTTTTGGGCGATGACAAAGCCATCGGTGCTATCACGCAGGACATTGAGCCTTTCGATCCCTGTCGGTGATAATGGCGCTTGGTACAGTAGCACGCAGAAACTTTTGGCACTGCCACGACCGACACGCCCACGCAGCTGATGTAGCTGTGATAAGCCGAGCCGTTCGGCATTTTCGATCACCATCAATGACGCATTTGGCACATCCACGCCCACTTCGATGACTGTCGTCGCGACAAGCAGATCGATGTCACCCTGTTTAAACGCCATCATCACCGCTTGCTTATCCACAGGCTTCATCTTGCCATGCACAAGCCCCGTGCGGATATCTAGCCTATCGGTCAAATCCTGATACAACAGCTCTGCCGATTGCGCATCAAGTACGCTTGACTCTTCGACCAGTGGGCAGACCCAGTAGGCTTGCTTGCCTTGTTTGCAGTTTTCACGGATACGCTCGATGACTTCATCACGGCGATCACGGTTGATGGTCACGGTGGTAATCGGCGTGCGATTGGGCGGCAGCTCGTCAATCACCGACACATCCATATCACCATACATACTCATGGCAAGCGTTCTAGGAATCGGTGTCGCTGTCATGGTCAGCTGATGCGGCGTGCCACCTGCGACGCCTTTATTGGTGAGCTTGAGCCGCTGCTCCACCCCAAAGCGATGCTGTTCGTCAATGATCACCAGCCCAAGCTTGGCAAAGGCGACCGTATCTGAAAACAGTGCGTGCGTCCCCACCACCACTTGCACATCGTTATTTGCCACTTGTTCAAGGGCGACCGCTCGCTCTTTGGCGGTTTGCTTACCGGCAAGCCAACCGACACCAATACCCAGTGGCTCAAACCATTTTTTAAAATTCATCAAATGCTGTTCGGCCAAAATCTCCGTCGGCGCCATCACCGCCACCTGCCAACCGCTATCAAGCGCATAGCACGCCGTCATCGCCGCCACCAAAGTCTTGCCCGCACCGACATCACCTTGGATAAGCCTTAGCATCGGCTGTGATGTCGCCATGTCTGCTACTGCTTCGCCAATCACTCGCTGCTGAGCTCCTGTGAGCGCAAACGGCAAACTCTGCATAAGCTGATCTGCTAATGGACTGTGGCTCTGACAACGGGGCGCTTTGTGATGATAGACATTATTACGCCGAAACAAGAAACTTAGCTGATGTGCCACGAGCTCTTCGATGATGATACGCCGACACGCAGGGTGTGAGCGGTCTTTGAGTGCGTTTAAGAGCGCCGTTTGGCTAAAAATATCCGCATTCTGCTCGGGCAGATGGATTTGGTATAGCGCAGGTAACAAATCCCCCGACAGCCCCACCCCCACCGAGCGTAGTTCATCATCCGACAGACAGCTGATGCCTTCACGGCTCACTGCCTGTAGCGATAGTCGCACCAGTTGGCGTAGTTTGTTCTGATGCAGTCCTTTGACCGCAGGATAAATGGGCAATAGCCCTGTTTCAAAGGACTTGGTACCTGTGATGTGATATTCAGGATGTGATATCTGCGTACCAAAGCGACTGATTTTCACTTCGCCAAAGGCAGTGAGTTTCGCCCCCACTTCCATCGTGGATAACAGACTTGCATAAGTCTTAAAAAATCGAAGCACCACAAGCCCTGTATGATCTTCGAGCGTCACTGACAGACCGGTTTTGTTTTTTTCGACCCAAGTGATTGTCCCCGATACCAATGCACTCATGCCATGCTCGAGCTCACCAATCGGCACGACACGGCTACGATCTTCATAATCTCGTGGCAAGTGCATCAGCATATCAAAAATGCGATAAATCCCAAGCTCTGCCAAGCGATTTGCCAAGGCTGATCCCACCCCTGCAAGGGCAGTGACAGGCAGATGAATGGTCATGGCAGATGCGTTCATGATGATACCTAGTATGAATCGGATGATGAGAGAATTTTAAAATAATTCACCCAAAAAAGCAAAAAGCCCAAAGGTTGCCCCTTGAGCTTTTTTTGGCATACTGCTTTATTAGAATGCGAAGTGCGCACCTAGTGTTACAAGATTTGCATCTGACGCAATACGGTCATAAGCCAATTCCAAACCTAGATTCTGAAGTGGCTTATAGCCTAGTGCCACACCGCCCGCAACCTTAGTGCTAGAATCAGTTTCTTCATAACTATAACCCGGAACAATCATTTCTACTTTGGTATTATGATAGTTCATACCTAATTTTGCTTTTGCATATACAGGCACAGTTTCAAAATTGTAACGATACGTACCATATACACCAACGGTTTTGACGTTGTACTCAATAACGTTATTAGCATCTTTTTTGGTTTCAGTAGCCATAAAATCGGCTTCAATGCCAAGATTTTGATCAAAGTTATAACCGCCATATACGCCATATGCTGTCAAATTATCAACATTCTCATAAGAGCTATCAGGCATAATTTGACCAACTTTAGCACCCACATAAGCATTGCCAGTGCTTAGCGCACCGAAGTTTGCAGCTTGTGCAGAAACCGCAAATGCAGCTGAAGTCGCTAGCACTAGAGCAGCTTTAGTAAATAGTTTCATAACTTTCTCCTTAAGGTTAAAAAACAATCTCTCGATTGGGTAAGTTAAATGTAACACAATATTTCACACAGTTTTGTAATTTTTTGTTACATTTGTATAAAAAGCAGACATTCTGCTGACTGATTTTCCCTATCAAATAAATAAACCGCCACCCTTGTCTTCATTGACATGGACAGCGGTTTATTACATTTACAGCGGAATCACCGATTACCAATCATCATCTTCGCTATCATTTTCTAAAATCATACCGCCTGCAACCGTATGGTAGGTTGCTTCATCAATCAAAATAAATGACCCTGTGGCTGTATTTTCGGCATAGGGTGTCGCCAAGATTGGCTTTTGTAGGCGTAAGGTGACTTCACCTAAATCATTCATATTTAAGGTGTCTTTATCAGTAAAGTTACTTAAGGTGTGTACGTCCCAAACATGGTCAATGCTATCAACTTTAGCAAACACGGTTTGCGTGGTATGTTTTAATAAATATTTACGAGCAGGGTTTAATGCACGGCTATCAAACCAGCATAAAGTCGCTTTAATTTCTTTGGTTGGCATACGCTTTGAATGGCTTGAAATCAGCGTATCACCACGAGAAATGTCGATGTCGTCGCTAAGGCGAATCGTAACTTGTTCACCACTGCTGGCAGATTGTACAATCCCATTTGGACTGATAATTTCGCTTACGCGGCTCACATGACCTGATGGCTCAACACGAATTTCATCGCCAACGGCCACTTGACCTGCTTCAATACGCCCTTGATAACCACGGAAATCATCTTGTTTATCGCCATCTGCTCGCAGAACAAATTGTACAGGGAAATGGAAATTCGCTTTGTCTTCTTGGACAAATTCGCCTGTCGGTAAATCTTCTAAAATGCCAAGCAATGCACCGCCTTGATACCACGGCGTATTGTCGCTTTTATGTACAATATTATCACCATTTAAGGCTGAAATTGGGATAAATCGTACATCATTTAAGCCTAATTGTTCTGCTAAAGTTTCATAAGCACGGACAATGGCATTAAATTTATCTTCACTAAAGCCTAGTAAATCCATTTTATTGACCGCCACTAAAACGTGTGGGCAACGTAAATGTTTTAAAATGGCAGAATGGCGTTTAGTTTGTGGCAATAATTGTACAGGTTCTTGATTAAAATCAATTTGTGATGCGTCAAGTAATACCACCGCCGCATGAGCAGTCGATGCCCCTGTTACCATGTTACGGGTATATTGTTCATGCCCTGGGGTATCGGCAATGATAAATTTGCGTTTTGCCGTTGAAAAGTAGCGATACGCCACATCAATGGTAATACCTTGTTCTCGTTCGGCTTCTAAGCCATCAGTTAAAACAGAGAAGTCAATCACTTCAGATTGATTTTTGGTTTTCGCAAGGTTATTGAGTTGGTCAGTTAATAATGCCTTGCTATCGTATAATAAACGTCCAATCAGCGTGCTTTTGCCATCGTCCACACTACCTGCAGTAATAAAGCGTAATGGGGCATATTGGTTTAAATTTGACATCTTGTTATCCTTTTTTTCAATTTTTCAATGCGTTGTTTGATGCAATTGCCACACAAATGGCTTTTGCTACTAGGCAAATGAGCGAAGTTGTACAAGTAGTACTACGAGCGAGTTTAACGACGTAGCAGAAGTCATTTGGCAGGCAATTAAAAATAGCCTTGTTTTTTACGCTCTTCCATCGCCGCTTCACTCACTTGGTCATCAAGGCGAGTAGCACTACGCTCAGAGATTTCAACCACAGCAGTTTCGGCAATAATTTCTTCTGCACTCTTTGCAGTACTTGCCACAGGACAAGTGCATGAAATATCGCCAACGGTACGGAAACGCACCGAGCGAATTTCGCTGACATCATCAGGTGCTTTTGGTGTTAATGGAGTAACAGGCACAAGCAAGCCATTTTTTGCCACAACTTCTCGTTCATGTGCATAGTAAATTGATGGTAATTCTAAGTTTTCGCGTGCGATATATTGCCAGATGTCTAATTCTGTCCAGTTTGAAATTGGGAAAACTCGCATATTTTCGCCTTTATGATGCTTGGCATTGTACAATGACCATAATTCTGGGCGTTGGGCTTTCGGGTCCCATTGTCCAAACTCATCACGGAAAGAGAAAATACGCTCTTTGGCACGGGCTTTTTCTTCATCTCGTCTTGCACCGCCCATCAAAGCATCAAATTTATGTTCAGCAATGGTTTCAAGTAGGGTAACGGCTTGAGCTCCATTGCGTGAATCGGTTTCTTTACGCAAAACCACCGTGCCTTTAGCAATCGAATCTTCAACATGACCCACCACTAAGCGAGCATTTAATTTTTTCACTTGTTCATCACGAAATTGGATAACTTCTGGATAGTTATGCCCTGTATCAATATGGACTAATGGAAAAGGTAGTTCAATGTCTCGCCCTTCAATAGCAAAGGCTTTGCGTGCCAAAGCCAGCAAAACGACCGAATCTTTACCGCCCGAAAATAGCAAAGCAGGATTGCTGCATTCGGCAATCACTTCTCGAATGATATAAATTGACTCCGCTTCAAGCCAGTCAAGGTGTTTATTTTGCAGGGTTGTTTGTTCTGACATAATCATTACCTAATTTTATTGAATCTTAAAAATTTAAACTGGGGTTTTTGCGTTTTTCCGCATTTTTTCTGCGTTAAGCTACTTATGAAGTCCGCACTCTTTACTATCTCGATTCTCCCACCACCAACGCCCAGAGCGAATGTCTTCACCTTCTTTGACAGGCATGGTGCATGGCTCACAGCCAATACTTGGATAACCTTGACGGTATAATTCATTAAATGGAATGTTAAACTTTAAAATATATGCCCAAACATCTATCTCTGACCAGTCATAAATTGGATTATATTTGGCAATACCACGACCATCATCGTGTTCGGCAAAGGGTAAATCCGTGCGAGTAACCGATTGTTCACGGCGTTGTCCTGTAAGCCACGCATCTGCATCTGCCAATGCTCGGTTTAATGGCTCAACTTTACGAATAAAACAGCACTGCTTGCGGGCATCGACACTGTCATAAAAGGCATTCGCCCCTTGTGTTTTGACATAGTCATCGACCGCTGATGCATCAGGCGTATAGAGTTTAAAATTTAAACTTGGATAGTAAGTTTGTACCACATCAATCAAAGCTAGCGTTTCGTCATTTAGCCGTCCTGTCTGTAGGGTAAAGACTTCAATCTTTGCCCCAACATTCACCAAAGCATCGGTAATCACCATATCTTCGACCGCAAGAGAGCTTGCAAATTTGACTTGGGTGTGCTTGGTGTCAATCTCTTGAAGTCGCTGTTTGAGCGTGGTAATTTTGTCGTCTAAGGCAGCAAAATCGGCATCGCTTGGCGTGGGTATTTGCCAAAATTTGGGTTTTGTAATCATAATGGCTCCCTATGACAGGTGGCTTTTTGTGTTTATCATGCTATCCATCGAGCATCAATGTGCGCCAAATGAGCGCTTAAAAACTATGACACAAAGTATCACCGAAACGATAAAATCGAAAATACCATTTTGTACAAAGTAAATCACTTTTTGGCATTAGAAATGCCGACACCGCCAATCTTGGCAGAAATGTTGGGCAAAAAGCGACGCTGATGCGTCATGCAAATGAGATAACGGCGATTTGTCGCTACAAATTCATTACACAACATCAGCATAATAATAAATCCCGACACTTAATTTTGTGCTATAGTCTGTGGATATGATTGCTACTAATGGGATATGACCATGACACCGACCATGACGCTTCGCCGATTGATGCTACCGATGATGGCAATGAGTGCTGCCGTACTGAGTGCCTGCGCCAACAACACCGCCAAAGAGACAACCACAGCGACCACGCCCACACCAACCGCCCAAGAGTCTCGCCCTGTGGTGGCGCTCGTGCTCGGTGGTGGCGGTGCTCGTGGCTTTGCACACATTGGGGTGATTGAGTCGCTCGAAGCGCACGGCATCCGCCCTGATTTGGTGGTGGGGACAAGTGTCGGTGCGATGGTCGGCAGTGTCTATGCCAGTGGTGCGACACCTGCCAAGCTTGTGACGATGGCAGATGAGCTCAAAGAAACGGATTTGATTGACATCACCCCATCCAAGCAAGGATTCGTCGATGGCGCTCGCCTGCGCCAGTATATCAATGCACAAGTGGGCAGCCGTCCGATTGAGCAGTTCCCGATTCGCTTTGCTGCGGTCGCCACCGAGATGCAGACCAAGCAAGCCGTCACTTTCCGTCAAGGTGATGCAGGTCTGGCTGTACAAGCATCTGCCAGCGTGCCAAATCTATTCATCCCGCCACGCATTCCCGAAAACAGTGGCAAAAAATACATCGACGGCTCACAGTCTGCGCTACTACCTGCTCGCATCGCCAAGAATATGGGCGCTAATGTGGTGATTGCGGTGGATTTGATGGCAAAAGCCGATACAGCCGATGCCAATAGTGATACCAAGACAGACGCTAATCAGCCAACCACCCCAAACACCGTCAGCATCAGCCGTGATGACACAGGCGTCCATGCCAAATGGGGCAATGAGACCATCCGTATCCCGATTGACATCGCCCAGATGAATGACGCCGCCAAAGGCTTGCCGTTTGAGCTGCCGCTCGGGGATATCTTTGGTAATGTCCTAAAAGCCATCCCTGAAAGCACCCAAATCGAGCTACCAAAAGAGCTACCGAACAAACTGCCAAAAAATCCATCCGAATTTTGGCAACTGTTTGGCAATGTCGGTGCCAATATCAAAGCCGACCCTGCCGACATCCAAGCCAGTGATGTGCTGATTGCCCCTGATTTGTCCAAATCAGCGGTCTTTGACACCACCAATCGCACTGCGCTGATTCAAGCAGGCAAAACCGCCACCGATACCCAAATCGACGCCATCAAACACGCCATCCAAACGGCACAATATCGCTATGTGGGCAAAACTCAATAACGCTTTGCTTGTTTCAAACAACGGTCAATGGTATATTGACCGTTTTTGTTGGATTAAAATAATGCAGGTAACACGCTTGCCACCAATAAAACAATCAAGGAAATTAAAAACGGTTTGGATTTATGGTGCGTGGTATGCACCCTACTGTACTAATCGCATGAAAGATGGTGGCGTAAAAAAGGCAGGAAGTAACCATGGAAAATGATAAGCAGAAGCAATACGAAAGCCTATTAAATTTAAAAAGCAGGATATTTAACTTCTATCCTCCTCTTTTTATAATAACTAACTGGTCTTTATACCATTTTTTGGGTATTAAAAGCCCTCTTATACTTTTTTTTATTGCTATTTTAACACAAATCCCCATAGATTTTTGGTTTAGAAAGAAAAATATATGCCCTTGGTGCGGAAATAGTTTTTTTCTTTTTAGAAAAGATGGTACACAAGATATCAGCTTTAAGATATTTACACAATCTAAATGCATAAATTGTGGTAAGCCAGATGACGAGCCCTAAAATATTCTACTATGCCCCAAGTGCGTAGGGTGCGTACAACGCACCCTTGAAACTTGCCACCAATAAAACAATCAAGGAAATTGGAAACGATTTGGATTTGTGGTGCGTGGTACGCACCCTACCACTCATTACTGCAGGAAAATTTGTATGGTTTATCAAATTCAACAATATTATCATGATCTATATTTAATTCTTGAATGTTTTTCTTGTTGCATTCGCTCAAGTAATTATCGATAGAAAAATTATCCACCGCCTCTTGATGTTTAATGTTTTTTATTAAAAAATAAATAGTGCATTCTATTTCTTTAGATAAATCTTTAATAAATTCAATGTAGCTATCATTTAAGCTCATATCTTTATTTATAACACCATTGGAATATTCTCTATAAAAAATATAGAAGCCTTTTTCTGTTTTAGAAAAAGTGTATTTTTTAAATCGATGTTTTTCTATCAATCGACTTCTTTTTTCTAAAATCAGAAAACTTACTGTTGTCATATATTATCTCGATTTTCCATACCAAACTTGTGCTCCATTTCTATCAGTGCATAGGTGCATACAACGCACCCTTGAAACAGATTTATGGTTTGTTACTCATACCCCATCACCAAATATATTGCAGACAAAGCGGTGTCGGTGTTGGCGTGTGGACATAGGCGAACAACAAGCCATCAGGGAATAGCTCTTGCATTGTCTCGTCTGCATAAGTTTGCTTGAGTATCAAGCCTTCTTTTGGGACAATCATCATGGTTTCAAGATAAGCAAAAGGTGCTTTGGTCTTGATATCAATCATCGCCATCTTATCCTGCTTAGGCTCAAAGACGGTCATCTCAAGCCCCACTTGACGATATTTACCATCCGCCAAGCACTCAAATCTCAGATGGTTGCTAGCGATAATCCCGCTATCTGATTGACGAAAATTAATCACGCCATAGTCACCAAATACCGGTTCGGTCATCGCCCAGTAGCCTTGATAGATTTCTTTGGGGAATTGATACTCGGCGTGTGCAATACTGCCCATGCCCAATAATGCACAGCTTATCCATGATACGATAAATTTATTCATCATTTACTCTCAACAAAAAACCCAATTGCATTGTACACAATTGGGTTTGGCGTTGTAAATACGGTCAGTCCATCACACACGCTCAATAATCGTTGCGATACCTTGACCCAGACCGATACACATGGTGGCAAGACCGATTTGGGTGTCTTGTTGTTCCATGACATTCAGTAGCGTCGTAGTGATACGAGCACCCGAGCAGCCGAGCGGATGACCTAGCGCAATCGCACCGCCGTTATGATTGACGATGTCTTGCTTGTCTAGCAAATCTAGGCCTTTTAGCACCGATAGGCCTTGAGCGGCAAATGCTTCGTTGAGCTCGATGGTCTGAATATCAGACAGTGACAAGCCTGCACGCTTGAGCGCCTTTTGGGTGGCAGGCACAGGGCCATAGCCCATGATGGCAGCATCACAGCCTGCGACCGCCATTGAGCGGATGCGGGCGCGTGGTTTTAGCCCCAGTGCTTTTGCTTTGGCGGCACTCATCACGAGCATCGCTGATGCGCCATCTGATAGTGCTGATGATGTACCTGCGGTGACTGTACCGCCTTTTGGGTCAAAGACAGGCTTGAGCGCTTGGAATGCTTCGAGATTGGCATCAGGGCGGATGACTTCATCGACAGTGCATAGCTGTAGATTGCCATCCGCATCATGGCCTTCGACGCCGACGATTTCGTTAGCAAATCTGCCTTCGGTGGTGGCTGCCCATGCTTTTTTGTGCGAATTGACACCGAACTGGTCTTGCTCTTCACGGGTGATGCCATTTAGACGACCGAGCATTTCAGCGGTCAAGCCCATCATATTTGAAGCTCGAGCAAAGTGCTTAGATGCTTTTAGGTTCGGGTCGATGCCGTGAGTCATGCCCACATGACCCATATGCTCGACGCCACCGATGATGAACATATCTCCTTGATTGGTCATGATTTGTGCAGCGGCGGTATGTAGCGCTTGCATTGATGAGCCACACAGACGGTTCACGGTTTGGGCGGCGACAGATTTTGGCACGCCTGCCAACAGTGATGCATAGCGGCCGATGTTCCAGCCTTGCTCAAGTGTTTGGTTTACACAGCCCCAAATCACATCTTCAAGCTCGCTTGGGTCGATTTGATTACGCTCAATCAATGCACTGATTAGGCTTGCTGATAACTCATCTGCTCGCACATTGCGAAACATACCATTTTTGGTTTTGCCCATGGCGGTACGCACGCCATCGACGATGACCACATCTTTTGGACTTAATACTGTCATTATAATATTCCTTATCTTTTTTTAGTAAAAGGTTTCACCGTTGGCAGCCATAGCCACAAGCTTCGCTGGCGCTTCGTATGCCTTGCCAAGATGTGCGTATTTGTTGCACAGCTCGACATAGTTTGCCACGCCGATTTGGTCGATATAACGGCATGGGCCGCCACGGAACGGTGGGAAACCGACGCCCATAATCATCGCCATATCCGCTTCGCCTGCCGATGCCACGATATTATCTTCTAGGCAACGCACCGTTTCATTACAAAACGCAATCATCATGCGGTCGATGATTTCTTGGTCATCCACTTGACGGCTGTCGGTTTGTACGGCTTTTAGCAGCTCATAAGTCGTGGTATCGGCAAGTTTTTTTGGTTTGCCTTTTTTGTCCGTTTCATATTTATAAAAGCCGACGCCATTTTTTTGACCCAAACGATTGTTCTCAAACAGATGCTTGATACCGCCTTTATAATCAGGCTTCATACGGTCAGGGAAACCTTCTGCCATCACTTCAGCGCCGTGTACGCCCGTATCTAGACCCACCACATCGATGAGATAGGCAGGGCCCATCGGCCAGCCAAAGCGTTCCATCGCCTTGTCCATCTGTACAAAATCCACGCCTTCTTTGAGTAGTAGGTCAAATGCACCAAAGTAAGGGAACAACACACGGTTCACCAAAAAGCCCGGGCAGTCATTGACGACAACTGGGGTTTTGCCCATTTTTTGTGCCAAAGCAACGGTGGTCGCCACCGCTTTTTCGCTGGTCTTCTCGCCACGGATGACTTCAACGAGTGGCATACGATGCACAGGGTTAAAAAAGTGCATACCGACGAAGTTTTCTGGGCGTTTGAGCGCTTTGGCAAGACGAGTGATTGAGATGGTCGAAGTGTTTGACGCCAAGATAGCATCTTCTTTGACCAAGCTTTCGACTTCGGCAAGCACCGCTTCTTTGACTTTTGGATTTTCGACCACCGCTTCGATGACGATGTCGGTATTGCCAAAGTCGCCATAGTTCAGCGTCGGACGGATACGAGATAGGGTCTCGCCCATCTTGGCAGGGGTGAATTTACCACGCTCAACCTGCTTAGATAGTAGCTTGGTCGCCTCACTCATGCCAAGCTCAAGCTGCTCGCTCTTGATGTCTTTCATGATGATTGGCAAACCCTTGCTTGCGGCTTGATAAGCGATACCACCGCCCATGATGCCAGCACCTAGTACAGCGGCCTCACGGATGTCGTGTGCTTGCTCGCTGTGTTTTTTGGCAAGCTTTTTGACCAGCTGATCATTCAAGAACAGACCGACCAAAGCGGCAGCTTGTGGTGTTTGGGTAGCTTTAGCAAAGCCTGCAACCTCGACCTTGACCGCTTCATCACGGGTCAAATTAGCGTGCTTTTCGATTGCCTCGACCGCAAGCGCAATGGCAGGATATTGCTTTGGATTGGCTTTGGCAAAGATCATGCCCTTACCACTGTTGAACGCCATCGCTTGCTCAAGCTGATTGAGCTTGATTGGCTCAAGCTTTTCTTGGCGACGAGCTTGCCAGTTAAGATCGCCTTTGATGCATTTTTTGACCAAATCGATGGCAGAACCTACCAAAGCATCATCGGCCACGACCGCATCGACAAAGCCCACTTTCAAGGCTTCTTCAGGCTTATAAAACTTCGCTGTCGCCACCGCTTCTAGGATATTATCAATGCCAAGCAAGCGTGAACCACGGATCGTACCGCCCCAGCCCGGGAAAATACCAAGCTTGGTCTCAGGCAGACCGATTTGACCCGATACACCCATCACACGGTACTCACAGACCAATGTCATCTCACAGCCACCGCCGAGTGCCGCACCATTGATGGCGGCGACTTTTGGGAATGGCAAATCTTCAAAACGGTTAAACACTTGGTTAAAATCATATAGCCAAGCTTGCATCTGATCTTGTGGCTTTTTAAAATGCTCAACAAACTCGGTGATGTCCGCCCCTGCGATAAACACGCTTTTGCCCGATGTCACCACTAGGCCTTTGATGTCATCACGAGCTTCTAATGCACTGACCGCTTGCTCATACTCAAGACTGGTCGCTTGGTCAAATTTATTCACATGACCATCTTTGGCATCATAGCGAAACTCGACGATGCCTGCTGTTTGATCAATAAAATCGACCTGAATTTTATTTCCTTGAAAAATCATGGATACTCCTTATTGAGTGAAAATCGTGCCAATCGCTTGGCAGTAATTGCCACTTACTATAACACACTCGATTATCGATGTTGCTTTGCCAAAGATGACCGAGTGGTCATGATTTGAGTTGGCAAGATTTATCACAGGCAATAAAAAAACGCCCAGAAAATTCTGAGCGTCTGTATCCAAGATGGATTATTTGCGTTCGCCAAGCTTCGCGCTGATTTCACGCAGTAGTAGCACTTCTTCTGATGGCTCTGCTGGCGCTTCTGGTGCCGCTTCTTCAGACTTGCGTAGCTTGTTCATGCCTTTAACCATCATAAAGATGATGAATGCTAGGATGATGAAGTTAATCACTACGGTGACAAAGTTACCATAGGCAAGCATCGGTGCGCCCGCAGCTTTTAGGGCATCATAGTTATTCGCCACACCTGCAGGTGCTTCGCCAAGCAAGATGTACATATTTTTGAAATCAATCTTGCCACCCATGATGAATGAGATGATTGGCATAATCACATCTTCAACCAATGATGTGGTGATTTTACCAAATGCAGCACCGATGATGACACCGACTGCCAAATCCATCACATTACCTTTTAGGGCAAACTCTTTAAATTCTTGAACCATACTCATGGCAACATACTCTCTTGTATTAATTGGGGTAAAATGCGCACAAGCAATCTGCTTTAGCAATTGTTGGCACTTTTGTAAAAATATGTCAGCATAACGCTTAAAAGTTGTGCAATTTTAACACAACTTTTCGTAATAACTGTATCAAATGATGGTAAGCGTGTTAAGTTTTGTTAATCCACTTACCAATATCGATTAGTCTTTTTTACGGCCAAGACGCTTACGCTCATTTTCGGTCAAGTAGCGCTTACGAATACGGATTGATTTTGGTGTGACTTCAACCAATTCATCATCTTCGATAAACTCAAGCGCTTGCTCAAGCGTGTATTCCAGTGCCGGCGTCAAGATGATGGCATCATCAGAGCCTGATGCACGGATGTTGGTCAGCTGCTTGGCTTTGGTTGGGTTCACCACCATATCATCAGAACGAGAGTTGATACCAACAATCATACCTTCATAGACTTCTAGCTGCGGCTTGGCAAATAGGCGACCACGCTCTTGTAGGCTAAATAGCGCATACGCCAAGCAAGTGCCTGTGACCATTGAGATCAGCACACCGTTTTGACGACCAGCAACCGCACCGCCTTTGGCAGGGCCATAATGCGAGAAGCTCGATGTCATGATACCTGTGCCTGATGTCATGGTCAAAAATGCTGAACGAAAACCAATCAAGCCACGAGATGGCACGGTAGCTTCGATACGGATACGGCCTTTGCCATCGACTTCCATATTGGTCAAATCGCCCTTGCGGTTGCCCATCTCTTGCATGACTGCGCCTTGATGCTGTTCTTCGACATCAAAAGTCACATTCTCATACGGCTCACACATCACGCCATCAATCTCTTTCATGATGACCTGCGGACGAGATACGCCAAGCTCAAAGCCTTCACGGCGCATATTCTCAATCAAGACTGACAAGTGCAATTCACCACGACCAGAGACTTTGAATTTCTCAGGGCTATCAGTATCTTCGACACGCAATGCCACATTATGAATCAGCTCACGGTCTAGGCGTTCACGGATATTGCGTGATGTAACAAATTTACCTTCTTTACCAGCAAATGGTGAGTCATTGACCTGAAAAGTCATCGATACGGTTGGCTCATCGACGCTAAGCGCAGGCAATGCTTCGACATTTTGTGGGTCGCAGATGGTATCAGAGATATTGAGTGCATCAAGACCAGTCACACAGACGATATCGCCCGCTTGCGCAAAATCCACATCCACACGCTCAAGACCATGATAACCCATGATTTTTAGGATACGGCCATTGCGCTTGTTGCCATCTTTGTCGATGACAGTCACAGGGGTATTGGTCTTGATTGAACCACGCTGAATACGGCCAACACCGATAACACCCACAAAGCTGTTGTAGTCAAGGCTTGAGATTTGCATTTGGAATGGGCCATCGACATCAACCTTTGGCGGCTCGACGATATCGACGATGGTCTCAAATAGTGGCGTCATGTCTGATGCCAAATTATCTGGCTCAAGACCTGCGATACCATTGATGCCTGACGCATAGACGATTGGGAAATCTAGCTGTTCATCAGTCGCTTCTAGACTATCAAACAAATCAAATACTTGGTCAATTACCCAATCAGCACGGGCAGCAGGCTTATCAATTTTGTTGATGATGACAATTGGCTTTAGACCACGAGCAAAGGCTTTTTGGGTCACAAAGCGAGTCTGTGGCATTGGGCCTTCTTGTGAATCGACAAGCAAAAGTACGCAGTCCACCATCGACATCACGCGCTCAACCTCACCACCAAAGTCGGCGTGGCCCGGGGTATCGACGATGTTAATACGGTATTCGATACCAGTGCGACCATCGGTCCATTTGATGGCAGTGTTCTTTGCCAAGATGGTGATGCCACGCTCAGATTCTAGGGCGTTTGAGTCCATGACTCGTTCAATATCGCCTGAGCGGTCGCCAAGTGCGCCTGATTGTTGTAGAAGTTTATCAACTAGGGTAGTTTTACCGTGGTCAACGTGAGCAATGATTGCGATATTACGCAAGTGCTTGATGTCGTTTGCCATAAATACTCAATATTAATCAAAATGAAAATCGGGCAGTGCCCGTAGAAAATGGAATCATCAAAGATGATTGTGTAAGAAAACTGTTTATTATACCATAAATCGACTGATAATTACAGTTAAATGATACAAATAAAAAGAACCACGCCAATGGCATGGTTCTTTTGGACATATTAGTAAATAATCGTTAGATTATTGAACTTGCATGTCTTTAGTTTGTTGAACGGTAGTTACCTTGTTACCAGAGATAACTGCTTCAACACGACGGTTCATTGCTTTACCTTCGTCAGTGGTGTTTGGAGCGATCGGACGATCGAAGCCATAACCTACAGCGCTTAGACGGTTTGGAGCAATGCCGAACTCGTTAGATAGAACTGCTTTGATTGCGTTCGCACGAGCTTCTGATAGACGTTGGTTGTAACGTGCATTTGAGCGTGCTGAATCTTTAGAAGCGTGACCTTCGATTTGTGCAGTTGCGTTCGGGAATTCACGCATTTTTTCTGCAACTTTAGCGATTTCTTCTTTGTACTGTGGTTTAACAGCAGACTTGTCGTAGTCGAAGAATACGCGTAGTTCTAGGCGTAGGTCTTCACGTACGTCAACGTTACGTGGGCAGCCACGAGCGTCAACAACAACGTTTGCTGGAGTGCCTGGGCAAGCATCTAGGTGATCTAGAACGCCGTCACCATCAGTGTCAACTGCTTTTTCTTCAACGATTACTGGAGCAACTGGAGCTGGAGTTGGCTCAACTACTGGAGCTACAACTGCAGGTACTGCAGGTGCTAGACGGCCACCTAGAGTTACTTCTAGACCAGCTAGTGCTAGACCTTCCCACCAGTTGTTGTCGAAGTTGTGGATTGCACGTGCTTCACCACGTAGCGCTAGTGCGTCATTGACTAGGTAACGAGCACCTAGACCTAGGTTACCGATAGTGTCTTTTGATTCTGCAACTTCAGTGCCTGGGTTGATCACATTATTTGGATCGGTAACACCTTCTTCTGCTGCCGCACCTGGAGTGTAAGCTGCTTTGTTTTCGATAGAGATCTTAGATTGACCAGCACCGATCAATGCATATGGCTTGAATTTGTTGTCAGCATTGTAACCAGTGAACTGCTCTAGACCAACTAGGAAGTTACCAGTGATCATTTGTTGTTCAGCGTCGAAACGGTTTGCTTCATTAGCATTTGCAGACCAGTGAGAAGCTTCAGCATTTGCATTTGCTACGCCGTATTCTACTTGGAATTGAGTTGATGGAGTTAGCTCAACACCAATTGCTGCACCTGCATATAGGCCGCTTTCAACAGCAACACCACCATTTAGTGGATCTGCAGTCTCTGCAAGGTTTTTAGCAGCATTGTTTAGTTGCTTATTAACTTTCAACACTTCGCGTTGTTCGTCGTCAGAGAAAGATTCTGAGTAGTGATAACCAACTAGTGGGGTTACAGTGATGCCAGCTTGTGCAGCAACTGGAGCCACAGCGGCAGCAAGAACGGCTAGAGCGATCTTGTTAAGTTTCATAAATTCCTCCAAAGGAATGGTTGGGTTTTTCAAAAAAAGTGTAACATAACATTACTACGGTCTATTTTAGCACAAAGAGACGCCCTTGCCAATGTCTGAACATTGACAAACTTGACAATTGACACCACCTTGGCATCGTCTAGACCAAAACAGATAGGCTAAGCTTAACCGCAAAAGTCCGAATTTACAACCTTTTTTTGGTAAAAACTACACAATATTACACAAAATTTACCAATTTTTACGTTTCGGGTAAAAAATTGGTTATTTTTTAATCACAATAATCAGCTTATGAAATATTTTGTTATGATTATTCCTAGAAATAATTTATCAAAATATGTCAAAAATTAGGCTAAAAACGCTTGCTTCATCGCCTTGACTGCTTGTTCAAGCCCCATAAAAACGGCATCACTGATCAGTGCATGACCGATATTGAGCTCATGAATACCATCAATCTGTGCGATGGCAGCGACATTTTGGCGTGTCAAACCATGTCCTGCATTGACCAAAATGTCCGATTTTGACTTGGCATGAGCGACTGCTGCCTTGATACGACCAAGCTCATCGGCGACTTTGGCGGTATCGTCATCCAGTGTGGCGTGCGCATAAGTGCCTGTATGTAGCTCGATGGCATCGGCGCCAAGCGCAATGGCAGTATCAATCTGATGGATATCAGGGTCGATAAATAGCGACACTTGGATACCAGCGGTCTGTAGCTGACCAATAAACTCACCCAAATTTGGCAGATTGGCGATATCTAAGCCGCCTTCGGTCGTCAGCTCTTGGCGTTTTTCGGGTACGAGGCACACCCAAGCAGGACGCACATCTAGGGCAATCGACAGCATCTCATCAGTGACCGCCATCTCAAGGTTCATACGAGTGGTCAGACGCTTTGCCATCTCATAGACATCAGCATCACGGATATGGCGACGGTCTTCACGCAGATGCAAGGTGATACCTTCAGCGCCCGCCTGCTCACAAATTAGCGCCCCTTCGATTGGACATGGATAACCAACGCCACGAGCATTGCGAAGCGTCGCGATATGATCGATATTGACACCTAATAAGGGCGTATTCATGGGCTTTTTCCTTATGTTATTGGTTCATATAACGGATGCTTTGTTGCCACAGGGTGCGACTGTTGAGTGGCTTATAGTCCAGTAGTGCATCCATCAGCTCTTTTTGTAATTGGCTTAATTGTGGCATCCACTCAAGCTGTGCATCGGCATCGCCCTGCGCTCGCCCCATCATCAGTAGCTCATCACCACGATAGCGCAGTCGGCTTAATTTTACCGTCTGACCATAGCGATCTGCCACGCCTGCCACATCAGGGACAAAGCCTGTCAAAGGCACAAAGCGATACACAGTATCAGTATCAATCGGCTCGCCATGTCCATCAATCTGATAATCCATCGCCACGCCAAGCTCATCAAACAACGCCTGCTCAAACTGCCGTAGATACAGACGCATCGCCTGCATTTCATCGCTATCGCCAAGCTTTAGGCGGTCGAGTGCGTGCAGTTTGGTCGTTTTGGTGTGATAGACTTGCCACAATGTATGACAAGGATTTTCGGCGGCGAGCAGTTTATACAGCACTTCATTCATATATAGTAGTGCATATTGCACCCGCCCTTTGATTTGATGATAATTCACCGCATCAACTGAAGTGATAGTATCATCAGTATCAACGCCATCACACATAGCCTGAAAATCTGGATGAAAGCCCAGACTGATTTGGCTAAAGCTTTTTAGGGCATTGACGCCATTTGCCATCAACCAAATCGGCGCAAACAGTGGCATTCCCCGAGCGCCCACGCCATGCACCACGCCATGCTCATAGCTGAAAAACTGATAAATCGCCCGTTTTTCTTGATAAGCTCGACTGTGCAAAAGATAGCCATTGAGCGCTGTGGCACGCATGATAATCTTCCAAAAGCTTAAGTCAAATCAATAACCTAAGCTATTTAATGCACGCTCATCATCTGACCAACCACGCTTGACTTTCACCCACAAGGTCAGCATGATTTTGCGGTCAAATAGCACTTCCATATCTTTACGAGCATCGATGCCGACTTGCTTGATACGAGCACCTTTATCACCGATGATGATGGATTTTTGACCTGCCCGCTCCACAAAAATGGTCGCATCAATAAAAGTCACCGCACGACGCCATTTGCCTGTCTCAGGGTCTTGGTGCGCAGGCTCATCTTTAAAGGTATCAATCTGCACGGTCAAATCATAAGGCACTTCATCGCCTGATGTACGCATGATTTTTTCACGGATAATCTCCGATGCCAAAAAACGCTCCGAGCGGTCAGTGATTTGCTCCGCATCAAAGATCGCAGGGCGAACAGGCAAGTAGTCACCAATCACCCGTACCAAACGCTCAAGGTTGTGGCGACGCAGTGCCGAGACTGGCACAATGTCCGCAAAGTCAAAGCTTTCATTAAAGCTTTCGATGTGTGGCAACAGCTGTGATTTATCTTTAATGGTGTCGGCTTTATTAATCACCAGCACCACAGGCAGATTGGTCGCTGATAATTTTTCGAGCGTCAATAAATCATCTTCACGCCACTGCAAACCATCCACCACAAACAGCACCAAATCCACATCCGATAAGGCAGAAATCGCCGCCTTATTCATGCGCTCATTAATCGCACGCACTTCTTTACTATGAATACCCGGGGTATCGACAAAGACAATCTGCATCTCATCATTGGTCAAGATGCCATGAATACGGTGGCGTGTGGTTTGTGGTTTACGAGAAGTGATAGAGAGTTTTTGACCCAATAAATGGTTCATCAAGGTCGATTTGCCGACATTTGGACGACCAACAATCGCCACAAAACCAGCCTTAAAAGCGTCATTGGTCGGGGTTGATTGGCTGTCAAAAAACGCCGCAATGGTGTCTTCGTTGGTCAGGTTTGTGTTGTCAGTCATGGTTTACCTTTTGGTTTGCGTCCTTGTTGGACAATTGGATAATTAGATAGTGATAGAGAGTTTGTGTAGCTGATTAATCATCAATTCAGCGCATTTTTGTTCGGCGATGCGTCGTGATGCGCCCGTTTCGGTAATGGCGATTGCACCTGCGACCGCCACAGAACAACGCACAACAAAGGTCTGATTGGGGGCGTTGCCATGTGTCTCAATCAGCTCATAAGTGGGTAGTGCCAAGCGATTGCCTTGCAATAGCTCTTGCAAGCGGGATTTGGCATCTTTGAGCACTTGCTCTTGGCCGACTTCATCCAGCAAATCGCCATACCAAGACAGTACCAATTCATTGACCAATTGACTATCGCCACTATCAAGATAAACCGCCGCAATCAAGGCTTCAACTGCATCCGCCAAAATCGATGCACGATGGCGACCGCCGCCTTTACGCTCACCCACACCAAGGATTAGATGGCGTGACAGCTCAAGCTTTTCGGCAATTTGCACCAGCGTTTCTTGGCGTACCAAAGTCGCTCGCATTCGGGTCAGCTTGCCTTCATCATGATGTGGATAACGCAAAAATAACCCACGAGCAATCACCACACCAAGCAATGCATCTCCCAAAAACTCCAATCGCTCATAGCTGTTTTTTGGGTCATAAGAACGGTGCGTCAAGGCACGGCGTGGCAATGATGAATCACAAAACTGATAGCCAAGCTTTTGGCAAAGCACGGCTAAGCCCTGCTCAAAATCGCTAAAATGCGGCTGTGCTTGCAGGGCGTGCGGCTTGGCTGTTTTTTTGGTCTTGGTGGATGAATCGCTCAAGTGATACCTGCTTTAATCAATACTGCCATTACGACCAAAGCTTGGCAGATTCAGCCCTGGCTCTTTATGCATCCATATATAAGTTGCCTTGCCTGACAGATTGGCTTCTGGGACAAAACCCCAAAAACGACCATCTTCGCTACGGTCACGGTTATCACCCATCACAAAATATTGACCTTCTGGAACGGTGATTGACCATTTGGTGCCTGAAGATGTCGCAGTTTCTGATGAATTTTCTAGCAAAAATGGTGCAGCTTGTGCAGCATGAACATCGCCCACATAGCGGGCTTTATAAGTATGCTCACCCAAGGTTTCGCTTTGGTAGCGAGCGTATTTTTCTTCTTCACGACCCAAAGTCGCTCGCTCTGCACTGCTTAGCGGTGTGCCATTAATTGCCTGCGGTAGCATCTGGTCGGTTAGACGCTGTGGCATTTGATACTCGGTCGCACTGGTCGTTACAGGCTTACCATTGATACTGATGACATCATTATCAAAGCTGACTGTATCGCCCGGCAGACCAATCACACGCTTGATAAAATAAATTTTCTCATTCACAGGATAGCGAAACACCGCCACATCGCCACGCTCAGGCGCGCCCGTGTCTAGGATTTTGGTATGGGTAATCGGTAAACGCAGTCCATAGGCGGTCTTATTGACCACAATAAAATCACCCGTATAAAGCGTTGGCACCATCGATGATGATGGAATATTAAACGGCTCAATAAGAAACGAGCGGACAATGACAATCACCGCAAGCACCGGCAAAAATTCATACGCCCAGCGTACTAGGACATTTTGGCTTGGTGGGTTACCCTGCAAGCTTGCGACTGTGGCTAGGTTTTGTTGATGGGCTTGATAAGCCTTACGCACCGTGTCAGGTGTCGCTTCATCAGGACGAAAATGACTGATTGGCGTACTGATACTGGCAGCTGCCAACGCTTGCTCAAGCGCCGACCGACTGGCTGACAATGCATCTTGTGCTTGCTTGGTCTGCTGTGTATGCGTCTTGATGGCACGATGCTGTTTTAGGGCAAATTTATCCACAAGCCAAATCAGCAAAAACACCAAAGTCACTGGCACAAGAATCAAATTAATATCAAAATCCACCAAACTCTCCTACAGTTGTGATATACGGCGTGATTGCCGTTGGCATAGTATAACAACTGCTTGTATCATTTATAAGTCAATCGGTATAAAATATGTACAAAATATTCAATCAAGCCACTCGCCAAGTCTTAGCTATCGACTTTAAGCACCGCTAAGAACGCTTCTTGTGGGATTTCGACACTACCCACTTGCTTCATGCGTTTTTTACCGGCTTTTTGTTTTTCAAGTAGTTTTTTCTTACGGCTGACATCACCGCCATAACATTTGGCAAGGACATCTTTACGCATTGCTTTGACTGTGCTACGAGCGATGATTTGGCTACCGATGGCAGCTTGGATGGCGACATCGAACATTTGGCGTGGAATCAGCTCTTTCATCTTCTCAACAAGCTGACCACCACGACGGCGTGCGTGCTCTTGGTGGCAAATCATCGCCAGCGCATCGACTTTTTCGCCATTAATCAAGACATCGACACGCACCAGTTTATCGGTTTCATAGCGTTCAAAATTATAATCCAATGACGCAAAGCCACGGCTTGCAGATTTTAATTTATCAAAGAAATCCATCACCACTTCGCCCATTGGGATATCAAACACCACCTGCACTTGGCGAGCCATGAATTTCATATCCACCTGCACACCACGACGCTCGATGGCCAAAGTGATGACATTACCCAGATACTCTTGGGGTACTAGGATGTGACAGCGGGCAATCGGCTCACGGAACTCTGCAATCACGCCGACATCAGGCAGTTTTGATGGGTTATCGACATAGACGATGTCGCCGTTTTTCTTGACGACTTCATAAATCACCGATGGCGCAGTGGTAATCAAATCTAGGTCATATTCTCGCTCAAGGCGCTCTTGGATAATCTCCATGTGTAGCATCCCAAGAAAGCCGCAGCGAAAACCAAAGCCTAATGCTTCTGATGTATCTGGCTCAAAAAACAGCGCCGCATCGTTGATTTGTAGCTTTTGTAGGGCTTCGCGGAATTTTTCAAAATCGCTTGAATCCACAGGGAACATCCCTGCATACACCTGCGGGGTCACCTTTTGAAAGCCTGGGATGTTATCAACATCAGGGGTCTTGGCATGCGTGATGGTATCACCCACTGGCGCACCTTGAATGTCCTTGATACCCGCAATCACAAAGCCGACTTCACCGGCGTGTAGCACATCGGTTTCAAGCGATTTTGGGGTAAAGACACCGATGGATGTCACCAGATGGCTCTCGCCCGTTGATTTGATAAAAATCTTATCGCCCTTTGCCACCGAGCCTTGACGCACACGCACCAACGACACCACGCCAAGATAATTATCAAACCAAGAATCAATAATCAACGCTTGTAGTGGTGCTTCACGGTCGCCCACAGGTGCAGGAATACGCTCAACCAAGACTTGTAATAACTCATCGACGCCAAGACCTGATTTGGCAGAGACTCGTGGCGCGTCAGATGCTTCAATACCGATGATGTCTTCGATTTCTTCGATGACACGTTCAGGTTCAACTTGTGGCAAATCGATTTTATTCAACACAGGCAAGACTTCTAGACCCTGCTCCACCGCCGTATAGCAGTTGGCAACTGACTGCGCTTCTACACCTTGGGCAGCATCAACCACCAACAGCGCCCCTTCACACGCCGCCAAAGAGCGAGACACTTCGTAGCTAAAGTCCACATGACCCGGGGTATCAATGAAGTTAAGCTGATAACGCTCACCATTTGGGTGATCATAATACAAAGTCACCGACTGCGCCTTGATGGTGATACCACGCTCACGCTCAATATCCATTGAGTCTAGCACTTGCGCCTGCATTTCACGGTCGGATAAGCCGCCGCACACTTGGATAAAGCGGTCAGCAAGCGTGGATTTGCCGTGGTCAATGTGGGCAATGATAGAAAAGTTACGAATTTTAGTAATATCAGTCGGCTTTTTGGCAGTCATAGAACACTCGTGGTGCGTTGGAATAAATACAATTCAAGTTAAACCAAATATTGTACCCCAATTGCCTTGTTTTCGCCATCTTTTATCATCGCTTGTTAAAATAATTTTGCATAAAAAATCGCCCATGACAGGCGATAATTGGCAATCAACACAAAATGACAGTGCGATGGTCAGCCAAGTGATTGATACTTGGATTTTTTTGGCGGTACGCCCACTTCTTGGGCATGAATATAAGGCAGTGCCCACGGCGAAGTGCCATAAAATGAGCCATTGAGCTGGGTTTGCTCAATCAGATATTCACGAAACTTCAGATAAAATTCATAATCAGGGGCAACTGGATTGACCCAAAACTCATCCAAGCTTTGCTGGTCGGTCAGCCCTTTGATATCATAGAGCGCACGACCCATGATTTTGGTGGGTTTTTTGTGATAAATTGACTGCAGCCCTGTCGTGCTATTGACCGTAATCATGCCAATGCTATGACGAATCAGACTTGGCAAGTGCATATCACAGCCATAATGTGCCCGTCCTGCAATCCCGAGTTCATCCGCCCACTTAGCAATCAAGCCTTTATAATCTCGATGCCCACGGTCAAGCGGATGATGCTTGAACAAAATCTGCGTGCCTTGTGGGGCAAAGTTGGCAAATGACACCATCACTTCACGAATAAAATCGGTGACATCCGCATAATCGCTATGGTGGGTGATTTGCGAATCATTGTGCACTTGTAAGCTGACCAAATAAAACTGACCGCTTGCCTTGCGCATTAGGCGTTTTTGTAGGGCTTTATCCGGATAATAACGCACCGCTTTACGAATGGGGGCAATCAGCCACGCCATCATCTCTTGCCAAATGGATAGTCCCCGATAATGCTCATAATGCGGATACCGCCATTGACCCAGAAAAACGATGGCATAATAAACAATACTCGCCACACACAGCCGCCAAAAGCGGTTGGCGGTGTATTTTGGCGCATCATTGGCTTCATCAAAATTCTCAATCATTGCAGGATTGAGCCGTGAATAGCCATTGATTCCATGCTCTTCTAGCGTGATATAGTCAGGGCGCAGATAACCTTCTTCGAACACAAAAAACGACACGCCACGCTCGGCGCAGACCGTTTTGGCAATCGTGTGATAGGGTCGGCAGTCATTAAAACAGACCACTGCATCGATGTCATGCTCACGGATGATTTGGCCAATAAAGCCATCAAATTCATCAAGTCTGCCATGATAATTGCTCATCTTGTCTTTATGACAATAAAAAAACGCATCGCCGGCATTGAAATTAATCTTATGTACCGTACGCCCGCCATCCATCAAAAATGTGGCAAAACGACAAAAAAACGTCCCCATCTTGCCCTGCAAGAGCAAAATGCGACGATGGTCAAGCAGTCGTTTCATGGATGCAGACATAGGTATTCAACTTGATCAAGATGGCAAAATGGCTGTCTTTGATTAATTATCATACAAATCAAAGTGCTATTTTAGCACAAGTTGCACTTTTTTCTTTTATCAAATCGTAAACTTACGCAGGCGCATAAAATTGGTTTTGGCAGCTTGGATCAGCTGTTGTTTGAAGGACGGTTTGGCGGTTTGATGCGTTTGGCTATACAGATAGTCAATCACCTGTTCGACGCTGGCTAGCCCATAACCATGTGGCAAGCGGTACACAGGATAATCAATGAGCGCACCATGAATAAGCACCTCTATGCCAAGTGGCGTGTGGCGTGTACGCCGTGCGATGGCCGCTTGCTTGGGCAGGTTATCCGTCTCAACAACATCAGTCGTCAAGCCAAATCCAGCATAAAACGGCATCCCATAGCACACCACCGCCACGCCTCGCAGTAGCGCCTCAAAGCCTGTCTGCGAGCTGATGGTATGCACCACATCGCATACAGCCAAGCACTGTGGCATGGCGGTATCTCGTGCAATGATATCAGCAAGCTTGAGCGTGGTTTCATCGATCTTGCCAAGTCTTAAGCCCGCCTCGATATCAGGATGTGGCTTATAAATGATGATGTCATCAGGATAATCGGCTCGTACTCGCTTAAGCAGATCAGCATTGGTTTTGATCACGCTTGTGCAGTTTTGCACCGAGGCATCATCTTCGACCTGCCCAACGACCAGGCGCACTTTGGCAGATGGCTTTTGGGTACGGTATTGCGCAAGTTGATTGCTTAGCGTATCATTAATGCCACCCACATTATATTTGCTGACTTGACGCTCAAGCAAGGTTTGATGTAGTTTTTTGGCACGCTGTCGCTGTGCATCATTGAGCGTGATGCTTTGCAAAATCTGTTCAAGTCGTGATGGCGCGGTCGCATCATAATACACGCCCACCTCATCCATCACCACCGACAATGGCTCAAGCAAGGTTGCCCCAAGCCCATTAGAGCGGATAAAGCCATCTTCCATACAGATGATGGTGGGATTGCTTTGCTGTTGATAAGTATGGATTTTTTTGGCAAGGCTACGCTTAGCTGCCAAGCCCCAGACCAAATACCGCTGATGTGGTTTATTTGCCAAAGGCGTCAAAGCAAGCTTATCATCTCGCTTAGCACGGCAAGCATTGAGCTTATCGCTGAACAATAGGCGCATTTTGGTCTTCGCCTTAAACGCCAACTTCACTTCAGGAAATCCTGCATAGCCTTTGACAAAGCCCACTTTCCATCGGCTAAAATCATAGGCAAGCATATCGCCCGCCAAGCGAGCCTGCCAATCCCGATTGCGAATCAGATACTCAATCACCGTCTCAATCTGGCACGCCTTGCCCGTAGCAGGGTCGGCATAATGACTATAATCAATATAACTGGCAAAAAACAACTGCTCAAGGCTGACATCCACCGCAACCAATGCCGACCTGCGTGCTTGCACCGCCTGATACAGCGTCGCCATCTGCCCATCAGCAAGCACGCCATCATCATGCGTCAATCCATAGCCACTATACCAACTGACCCCAAAGCTATGCACCGACTTGCCCATCATCAGTGCTTCAAAGCCCAGATGTGAGCTGACGGTATAGACAGCTGTCGCATGACTCAAAAGCGCAATGGGATTGATGGCATCTTTAATGATATGAATATTGGCAAGTAGCTCTTGGCTAATACCTTCGGTTAATAGATAATTGATTGCATCTTGATTGAGATGTCCTTGCTCATCCACCAAAAAACCCACTTTGGCAGCAGGATGTGCTTTGATATAAACACACGAATGTATTTGGATGGCTGATGACAGCATCCGATAAAAGGCAAAACGATCAGCGCCTGCACCCTGAATGGACGCATCGCCTGCCACCTGATCAATGACAAGCGTGATATGCTCGGGCAATGTATGTGTGCAGGGTGTGCTAGGATTATATTTGGATAATTGATGGTGAATAATTTGATCAATTAATGACTTGGCACGAGATGCATCATGATCCATCCAAGCCATCCTGCGATGTGCAATCAGATGCTCTAGCCGTGATGGTGTGGTGACATCAAAATAAATCCCCAAATCATCAAGCACAAAGCTTGCCCCAAAACGGCTATTCACCCCACTATCTAGCGAGCGTAAAAAACCGTCTTCGGCTGTCCATAGCGGTAGATTGGCTTGTTTGGCATACCGGCGAGCTTTATTGGCGGATGCTTTTTGCCCCCATGCCAACACCGCAGTATTTGCCCCAAATGTATCTTTGCTGCCCAACCAACGCTTAAATGATTGCTTATTCAATGAGCGTACAGGCACACCCAAAGCCACCGCCAACAATTGATTATTATTGACAATACCATGCCCTGTGGTGATAAATTCACCGATTTGTGCCTGCTTAGTCATCATATTACAGCTTAGATTGCGGCCAACTCAATTACAACGCCGCAATCACACCAGCCGCCACAGCAATCTGATAAAAGATCTGCGAAATGCCACGAGCAATCTCAACACGGCGAGTCTTCACCTTTGGCAAGACCATAATCTCATCACCCTGCTGAACACGATAAGCGGTATTCACCACGATGGTTTCGCCATTTTGGTGCATAACTAGGATGTTATCAGGGTCGGCATTATTATCCATACCGCCAGATTTGGCAATATAATCAGCCACTGTCAGAGTCGGATCATAAGTCAGCGCCCCTTGTGCACGCACTTGACCATTGACTGTGATGACCGAAGTCTGCTCTGGGATATGGATGATATCACCTTGTTGCAAGATGATATCCTGCCATGAATTTGGCACAACCACAATACGACCTGTCGGCTTGACACTACGAGCCTTAGCAATAAACTGTTCAACCAACTTAGCATCTTCGGCACGCAGCTGTGCTTCTTCACGAGTGACCGACTGCGTTGCTAGGGTCATTTCTTCTAGACGATCTAGCGCATCATTGATTGACTGCTTTTGCTGCTCTGCGACAGATTTACGATAAATCGATAAATTTTGGACATTGGCAAGGCTAGATGGTTCAAGCTGTGCAATGACATCTTTTAGGCGTGCACCATGTGGTAAAATCACAGCACCATTGCCCTTATGCGCACCCGTTACTTGCACGGCGATTGTTCCTGCATAGCGATCGGACGTCACGACCAATGTATCACCATTATTGACAGGCACGCTTGATGCTTCAGACAATGAATAATATTCGGCAGTCTGCGCACGCCCTGCAGCACGAGTGATGCTGATATTGGTCGCATCCGCCAATGGATTGGCGATGGATAAGACATCCGCGACGCTTAGATTTGGCACATTATATTCAAAGGCGTATTCGTTTTGCACACGACCAGTGACGCTAAAGGTTTTCTTTTGTGCACCTACAGTAATCACATCACCATCACGAAACGCAAATGGCTGTAAGCGACCTGCGATCAAAAAGTCATACAGATTCACCTGCTGAACCACTTGACCATTACGGCGAATTTGAATGTCAATATAGCTACCACGCTCAGGATCGACACCACCAGCACGATCAAGGTAGCTTAGCACCGAATCCGCTGCCAAGCCACCATAATAGCCCGGTTGATTGACAAAACCTGTCACAAATACCTTCACAGGCTGTGCTTGCTCAAGTGACGCATACACGCCAACATTTGAGCGATAAATACGGCTGATGGCATTTTGGACAACTGATTGTAATTGTCCATTTTGGATACCTGCAATACGCACAGGCCCCACATTTGGCAAGAAAATATTACCTTGTGGATCAACAGTCATTGTCGCGGCGTACTGATAAGCGCCCCACATACGCACTTGTACATTATCGCCTGTATTGATGACATAGCCATCATTGAATGTCGAGCCTGATGTCGTCGAAAAAGCCCCACGAAACAGCTGTTCGCCAAAGATTTTGGGTTTGGCATTGGCAGCATCAGCAATTTCTTGATATGCTCGTGAATTATTAATAATGGTATTACTGCTATTGCCTAAGCTTGCCGCCGCCACCGCTTCAGCTGCGGTTGCTTCTGATGGCACTTGCCCAGCGGTAATCGTACCTGCCAAGCGACCTGTATTGTTTGATATTGTGGTATTGGCAAATACTTGACCTGCTGATAAAGTCACCACCAACGATGCCAAAAGTGTCTTTTTAAACATATACTTTCCTATTTACCATGGTCACGGATAATTGCCAAAATCAAAACGACAAATCCATACAAAATTAATAACAATGCCAAAGATGTACCAATCACATAGGCTGTGCGTGGATATTTGGCTTCTTCTGCCTTGTGCGGTGATGAAATCACAATCAGATTTTTCATCTTGCGGATGGCTTCGATACGTGAATTTTCAAGCGAAGTTAGTGCCAATTTATACAACTCATTGGCAAAATCCACATCGGCTTTGATGGCTTCAAATTCTGCCGTTTTGGCGTTGAGCTTGGCATCTTTTGGCGACGTCAGCTTAGCCTGCTCTTCTTTAATCTGCTTTTCAATCGATGTAATCTGACTACGCAAACTCACCACTTGTGGCGCTTCAGGGTTTAGATAACTTAAAAGCTGACGCTCTTCGGTACGCAGACTACTTAGCTGACCTTGCAAGGTGGCAATCACCGAATTAACCATCTCAACATTGGCTTTTGGGTCGATGATTTCATTGTTATTTTGGTAATCAAGCAATTTTTGTTTGGCAAGGTTCAGACGGTTTTCGGCATCACTCACTTGCGTGGTAACAAATGCCAATTGCTCAGCTGCCACTTGTTTTGAGATATCATTGACGAATTTTTCAGACTCGCTCAAGATAGCTTGGTTAAGCTGCAAGGCAAATTCAGGCGTAAAGCCCTGGGTTGACAAGGTTAGAATCGAGCTGGTCTCATCCAAGCTAATCGAAACTCGTTTTTTAAAATATTTATTCAGCTCTTCTTGGGTGGCATCTTCTGCAATTTCATTCACAAAATCTCGACCATCAAGGCGGAAATTTTTGCGAAAATCAAAACGCTCATCAAGCTTAGCAATCATATCATTAGACATGATATACTCAGTCAAATACACCGCATCATCACGATTGGTCGTATTGACGCCAAGCAATGCCGAAATGCCTGTTGACGAACCGCCTTGATCGCTAATTTGCTTGATGACGACGTTTGACTCACTCACATATCGCGGTGCGGCATACAATTGCATATAAGCAATAATGGCAATCCAAGGCAGGAGCACCAGCACAACGAACAACAGCAGATTGATAAGTTTATTTCTTCGCTTGATGGACATGTTCGTTATAAACCTCGATTGCTTCTTTTACATTATGGAAAACGTGTGCTTTTTGATCCATCAGCACAATTCCCAAATCACAATTACGTTCGATATCGCCCAAGTTGTGCGACACCACCAAAAACCCCGCCTGTTCACGGCGAGCTTGTAGAACCTGCTCACTACGCTTGCGAAATGCCGCATCACCGACCGCACTCACTTCATCAAGCATATAATAATCAAAATCAAATGCCAAAGACAAACCAAAAGTCAATCGGGCACGCATCCCTGATGAGTAGCTTTTTACCGGCATATCAAAGTATTTACCAATATCAGCAAACTCTTCAACAAAACGGATTTTTTCTTCAATATAATCGCCACTAGAATACAGACGGCAGACAAAGCGAACGTTTTGACGCCCCGTCAAACTGCCTTGAAAGCCACCAGCAACACCTACTGGCCATGAGATGGTTGAATTGGTAATTACTTCGCCATTATCCGGCTCATCAAGACCGCAGATAATGCGTAGCAGTGTTGATTTACCCGCACCGTTGCGACCAAGCAAGCCCACGCTTTGCTTATCTTCGATGACAAAATCCAAGTCCTTGAATAAATAATGTCGCCCATGTGGTGTCATAAAAGACTTGGTGATATTTTTTACATGAATCATAACAATCACTTACTGCGAATCAAATCACGCTCACACGCCTTATAAAGCACCAAACCCACAAACATAACCGTCACCATACATGCCAAGAAATAACCCATACTGACATGATAAATTGGATAACTTGGCGCTAAAGCATGACGAATCATCTCAAGATTGTGAATTAGCGGATTGTACATCAAATAGCCAAGAAATGGTTCGGGAATCATATGTACCGAATAAATCACACCAGAGGCAAAATACAGCATGGTGAATAAAATACTAATAATTTTACTAATCTCGCCGCCATAATGACCAACAATCATTAATATCAGCGCCAAACCTAAGCCGAACAAGAACATACCCGCCCAACAAAGTAGCACAATGTGCAAATTCGCAAGATCAAACCCTATTCCAAAAAAGGTTAGCCCAACCAATAATAAAATAAAGGTGAAAAAGTAAATGACTAGCTCAAGAAAAGATCGGGCGATAATAACATCTATATGTTTAACCGCTCGATACATCAGCAATCCCTTATTTGCTTCAACCGCACCAAGTGCACGGGTTGCGATCCTTTGCATCATAAAAAAAGGAATCATGCCAGACACCAAGAATAATGGATATTCCATGCCCGGCAAAACACGTTTCATGACCGCACCAAAAAGAATCAGCATGAACAACACTTGCGCCAAAACCTCAAGCGGTGCCCACAAATAGCCCAAACGATAGCTACCAAAACGAGTTTGTAGCTCTCGCATTAATAAAGCATGAAATGCAGCTAGCATTACTTTGATGCCACTGCGTCGCTTAACGGGTCTGTACGGCGGTAATTGAATGGACATAAATTTCAGTCAGAAAAATTTGGTTTATTGTATCACAGACAGCACACAATCCCAACCTCCCCCAACAAAACCCCAACAAAAACCCCCTCACATCTCTGCAAGGGGGCTTCAAATAAGGTGCTGACGATGACCTACTCTCACATGGGCGAACCACACTACCATCGGCGCTAAGACGTTTCACTTCTGAGTTCGGGAAGGGATCAGGTGGTTCCATCTTGCTATTGTCGTCAGCGTAAAAGGATTAACAACGCTGTTATGAGTCTGTTGTTTTATTTTAGTATCACTTTTGCTTTTTACATTTTGTCTATTGCATTGTGATTTCAA
>NZ_MUYU01000013.1 GCF_002014825.1 Moraxella pluranimalium
CACCACCTTGCAATGCAGCGTGATTGAACATACTTATATAATTGTTGGCTCTATTGAACTCAGCTCTTATCAGTTTTTCACTTCTTTGTTTGTCAAATTGTTTCTTGCCACTCATTAATTCTGCACCCTGAATTAAATAGTTTACCACACTGTCTTCATTTGTCCAATTGACTGTACCTGCTTTACTATGGAAATCTAAAATACTCGTGTCCATTTCAGGTATAGTTGGGTCTGAGTCTCCCCAAGGGCCTGATGACATAAGAGTTAAGGAGTTAACTCTGTCGGCAAACTTTATTGATGCTATTTGAGAAATTAGTCCGCCCAAAGAAATCCCCACAAAATGTGCTTTGTCAATCTTGTAGCCATCCAATATTGAAATAGCGTCATTAGTTAAGTCAACAATATCGTATGGAGTAGAACCTGGTTCATAATTAGTGGATTTTCCTACATCTCTGTTGTCGTAACGAATAACAAAAAATCCTTTTTCAGATAATTGTTGGCAAAATTCAGTGTCCCAATACAGCATTGATACGGTTGCACCTGCTACCAAAAGGATTGCTGGATTTTTCTTATTTCCAAAACTTTCCGTACAGAGTTCAATGCCGTTTGTTTTAATTATTTTCTCTTTCATTTCTGTTTTCCTTTGTTTGCAACTGATTATTATCAGTCCTAAAATTAATATCCAAAGTAGTTTTTTTTTCATTTATCAATGTTTAACTGTTATGCTGGTATCTTTCACAATGCCCGCTAACGTTTCGGGGCTTTGCGAAGTGGCGGAAAATCGAAGCGGAAAGTTTCGATTTAGACGACACGTAGCAAAAGCCAATTTCTATTTGCTAAATTATGAAAAAAAGCCAATAAAATTGGCTTTTGCGGATTACGAAGCAGAAAACTTTCAACTATTACTTAACCCGCCATTTTGCAAAACCCTTGTTGGTGGCAGTACTGGTTGTTCACAGTGCTATTTTCCGTTTAATATTGATTTGCTCCAAAAAAGTTTCATCGTGAGAAATGACAAGCAATGTTCCCTGATAATCGTTGATTGCATTCGTCAGAATTTCAATATTTTGAATGTCTAAGTTGTTGGTCGGCTCGTCCAAAATAATCATATCGGGTGATTGATTGCCGATACTTAAACAGCATAGCATTAAACGTATTCTTTCTCCACCACTCAAAGCGTTACAAGATTTACCCCAATCTTCTCTTGTGAACAAAAACCGGTTCAACCGAATTTTAATTTCGTGTTCCTGCAATGCAGTCGTGTTAAACACTTGTGCCTGTTCGTAAACTGTCAGATTATTGTCAATCAAAGAATAATCCTGGTCGATATAAACCGATTTATTTTCTGCGATAAAAACCGTCCCGATTTGTGGTTTCAGATTTCTCAAAATCACTTTTATCAAGGTTGTTTTTCCCGAACCGTTTGTACCTTTTATGGCAATTCGTTCTCCACTTACAATTTGAAAGTTAAGATTTTCCGTCCACAAATAGTTTCCGTTTTCATAACTAAAATTGATATTTTCGGCAACGAACAACTTTTTGCCTTTATGTAGTTTGGCGTTGTCAAACCCGAATTTCATTTGGTCGGTTTCCGAAAGCGAAGAACGCAGGTTTTGAAGCTCTTGTTTGATATTCCTGATTTTTTCTGTGTGAACACCCGCAATTTTGGCGGTACTCCGCTCTGCACTGTTTTTCCACGTACCGGAAACTATTTTCGGAAGTCCTGCTTTGCCTAAATTTTTCTTGGCTCGGACATCTAATCTTTGTTGCCGTTCTGTGGTTTCACGTTCTTTTTCTTTCGCTTTCTTCAACGCCTTTTCTTTGCTGTGTATATCTTGGCTTATCGCATTGATTTCAATTTCTTTTTGCTCTTTGTAAAAATCATAATTACCTCCATAAACTTTAATTCCGTTTTTGTTCAGTTCGCAAACGGTATCCAGAATATTTAATAATTTTCTATCGTGGCTTACGATAATCAAGGTGCTTTTTGTGTTTTCGATGAAATCATACAAAATATTTCTTCCCGAATTATCCAAATGATTACTCGGCTCGTCCAACAAAACCAACTCGGGTTGGTGAATGGAAATTCCTGCCAAAAACACTTTGGTTTTCTGTCCTCCGCTCAATGTTTCCATTTTTTGAGACAAGTCTAAATTAGACAAATTCCAATAGTTCAAGGCTTCCCTACAACGGTCTTCTATCGTCCAATCGTCATTGAGCAAACTGAAATTTTCTTCCGATACATTTCCGTTCAGAATTTCTTTCAAAGCGTTCAGTTTTTCATCAATTAGCAAGGCTTGTGCAATGGTTAAATGATTGAATTGCCCGAAAATTTGCGGAATATAATACGGTTGCGTTTCGACTTTCAACAGTCCGTCAGACGGTTGTAATTCTTTGGCAATAATTTTCAGCAAGGTAGATTTTCCAACACCATTGTTGCCAATTAATGCAATTTTTCCGTGATTATTTACCGTCAGATTGATGTCGCTGAACAGTAAATCTTTGTTAAGATGTGTATATGATAAATTTTGAATAGTAAGCATAATTTCTTCCTTTTAGATATTAAACAAATCAGCCAAACTCGATTTCGAGTTCACTGTTTTCTGAAGGTCTGAAAGAAATTATTTTTTTACATTTTTCGCTTACTTTTAATTTTATGGTGCAAAGCTACAATTTTTTTCGAGAGTTCGGTTCGTATTGCCACCAACGCCCAAATATACGAACATTCGTTTATTTTACACAAATATCTTGCGTATATCAATTTTATTTGTAATTTTGTATATAGTTGAAAAATAATTTATGAGTTTAATACGATGCAAATATAAATTATTTTATATTATAAATCAAATATTTTTTAAAAAAAACAGAAGATTGAAAAAACTTCTGCACTTGGTTTGACAATTCAAGTTTTAATTTTTAACAGACAACGTAAAATCAGACCATTGCTCAACCCTAAACGCTCGAATATCTCTCACAGATGCACCGAACCACGGTAATGCCTTTAGAGCATTTATCGCATCAAATAAATTTGCCATGTTTTCGCTTTCGTTCACATACAAACTACCCTGGATTCTATTAAACCCAAAACTTTTTAGCGTATTGGCAATATCGATATACGCTTGTGAAGTGCCTTTTGGATGATTGGCTATGGTATCAGCTACAACTAAGTCAAAGGAAATGGCAAACATTAGGCTAACTTCTTACTTTCAACAATGTCCAAAACACGGCATTCATCAACAATATTTGATTCTAAGATTCGAATTTTAACAAGCTCAAGAACATTGTTTGTTTCGATAGATTCCAATACTTCGTATGCAACGCCGTATTCACCGAATTGCATAATGTCGCCCTTAGAAATGCGAACTTCTGATTGATTCATCTTAACCCCCTATTGTTAGGATACTAAAATCAAGTATATCACCAATTTATTTATCTGTGGAAATTATTCATCCAATACAGATAAATCAAACGATTTGAATATCGACAGCGTTTCAAATTTGTAGCGAATAATTAGCAAGCATTGTCGATATTCTTTGCGTTCAAAGTAGAATTTTTCGCCCCCATTCCCTAAAAATTTTGCGTTTGCAATGATAAATTTTTCGATAGTAGCATCATCAGCATTGAGCAATTGCTCATAGACTTTCAGTGCGTGCGACAGCTCGTCATTAACTTGTTTTTGAGCGTCTTTTTTCGCTTGCTCCTTGCGTTGACGCTCGATTTTAGCTTCATTTTCCGCTTGTCTGTGTTGCTCAAGTGCTTTATTTACAAGGTTTTTGCGGTGAATGTCTGTGGCGTTGATACTATCAGCGTATAAATTCTTTTGTTTAACTATTTCACGCTCTTTATCAGTCAAATTGTCGAACATATCGACAGTATTTGTATCACGCTCTTTGTTTTTTTGCGACTTCTCTTTGACTTTGGATTGAATGTCAAAGCGAAAACCAACGATTTTACGACCCTGTTTTTTCTGCTCGTAACTGACAGAGTAGTCTGTATTTTCATTGATTTGTTTCATGGAGTAGTCAAGAACAAATTTTTTGAAATTCGACATCAAACTGTATTCATGTTCATGTAATCCAAGACGAAAACGCAGGTCAGATAGCGAAATTTCAAACCAACCCTTACCATTTTTTTTGTCAAAAAAACGCATTAACAATTCAAAAAATCGCAAAGAATATTGACCAGATAAACGCTTAATCTGTTCTTTGTTGTATGCTGTAAAGTTGCGTTCAATCTCAACAAGCATGGGGATAATAGCGGTAGAAAACATAAATTTTACAGTTGCTTCTGCTTCTACATACTTCGCAGATTGTGTAAAACGCTCGTAAACGACTTCAATATTTCCACGCTTGTTAATTCTTTGATAGCCCCATTTTTGTTCAAATAAACCCATGACGGCTTTACGCAAAGACTTGTAGGCGGCGTGCCTATCCACATCAAAAAGTTGCATATAATCGTCAGCATGAATTGTTAATTCTTGATTTTGTGCAGACTCTACCGTGTCAAATTTTTCACGAATTTTCAAAATCGCAAGCAAAATAAGACGCTGTTCAACTTCGTTTAGTCTGTGTGACGACTCAATCAATGCATTATCTTTGACAATCAAATTTCCCATACAATTCCCCCTAGAATTTCCCCCATTCTATCAAAAAAAATCATTTGAGTAAATTATTTTTTTTCTTACTCAAATGGTGACCATTACTACTCATATTGGTGACCATTACTACTCATATTGGTGACCATTACTACTCATATTGGTGACCATTACTACTCATATATCTGCGAAAACCTTTGCTATCAAAGGCGTTGCGAGTGTCTATAAAACAACAAAGTTGTTATAAAACAAAAAAAGCTTTTTTGTTTGATTTTTTATTGTTGCAAGATAAGTTCTTTGACTTCGTATTGTTCATAAGCGTGTTCATAATAGAACTCGTAGTGCGTTTTTGTAGCAGATAATTTTGTGATTATTAGTTGATACATTCGTTTATTTTCATCACGATAAATTAAAACAGATACATCATCTGATTTTTGTCTGACTTCTACATTCGACAGCAAAAATTGTCTGTCTTTTTCGTTTGCTGTCTGACTATACGCAATCATTTTAATCATGACGAAGTCATATTCATCATCAAAAATTTTCAGCATTGCATTACCAACCAAAAATTTTTCTCGTGCTTTTTCTTTTCGTTGTTGTGTGGATTGTCGTTTTTCTGCTGTATCAATCTTTGCTTGATACGCTTTAATTTTTTTGTCCGCTCGGAAAAGTTTTAGGGCGTTTTTAATCAAGGTTTGGTTGCAATCTTGATTGTTTTTGTATGCTAGACAGTGTTCAACAATCATTTTTGATTGACTGTCGATTGCGTTTTTTCTGCTTTCAATTAAGTCATCAATCAATGCAATGTCAGATTTGGTTAGCGTTGTCATTCAATCCCCCTAATATATTTTCAGCCAAAATTTACCGATTTTTTGCAAAATTTCATCTTGCTAATTTTCCTTGCAATTTTATCACTTTTCCGCTAATCTGTCATTGTTCTTTGTGCACACAAAGCCCGGTTAGACGTTTCTTTCGCAGGCTCAGAAACTACCGGTCTAGGGACACCCTAGAACCCGCTACAACGCTTAACAGCGTTGTTTAAAATCTCATATTTTTTGATATACTTTTTACTTCTAAACTGCGTTTTTTACTGCTAAATCGACAATTTTTACTTATAAATCGAAAATTTTTACTGCTAAAGTGCAAAAAACTACTGAAAATCGACAAAAAATGCTTAAAAATGACCAATTTTTCTTAAAATCGACAAATTTAACTGTGAAATCGACAAAAAATGCTCGTAGAACGCAGTTTTTAGCTTGTTTTAGCGTGTTTTTGACTGTGGATGACCAAAAACTACTTGGAATTGCACAAAATCGCTTAAAATCGACGAAAAACGCATTAAAATCGACAATTTTTACTGCGAAATCGACAAATTTTGCTCAAAATCGACCAAAAACTACTTAAAATCGACAATTTTTCATTTGCAAATTTTCGCATTGGGGGACACATGGCACTATCAAGATTTGAAGTAAATTCAGGTGCAAAAGGCAAAGGGCTACCGCACTATCTCTACATTACAGGTCAAGGAAAATACAAAGAAAAGGACACAGAAATCATCTTTGTGCGTAGCGAAAATATGCCAAGTTGGGCACAGGACGCGGGGGAATTTTGGGACGCAGGCGACGAGTTCGAACGAAAAAATGGTTCAGTGTATCGTGAACATTTGCTATCATTGCCTAGAGAATTGACACATCAACAGAACATAGAATTGATTGATGAATGGGTAGAAAAACACTTACAGGGATACAGCTACACATACGCATATCATGAAACGACAGCAAGGGACGGACACATTCAGCCGCACTGTCATCTTATGTTTAGCGAACGCAAAAACGACGGTATAGAACGCACAAAGGAACAATATTTTAAACGCTACAATGCCAAAAATCCCGAAAAAGGGGGCGTTAAAAAATTGAATACAGGCAAATCACACACCGAGCGACAGCAAGAACTTTTGGCATTGCGTCATGACTTTGGCGAGCACTTAAAGGAACATCTAATCAGACACGGTTATGAAAAATCTGCTGAACTTGTCGATATGCGTAACTATATCGAGCGTGGAGCAGAAGCACCAGAGCGACAAAAACCGATTTGGATTATCAACGCAGAAAAGGAAAAAATGCAAGCAGAGCGAGCAATACACGACATCACAATGCACGAAATTTCACAGCAACCAAATGCACCACGACCGCACGAAATTTCAAAAAATCGTGATGATAATTTTAATTTTGACCGATAAAAAACCGCCAAACTTGGCGGTTTTTTATTCCTAAATTTTCACTTTTTCTAACAAAATGAATTTGTTAGTTGAGCTGTAAAGTATGAAATACTTGCTTTGCTGCATCTTCTACTAATTTATTGTTGAATTTGGCTTCTTCGGTAAATTGCGTACTCATGATTGCCATCACAATCGGTTTGCGATTTGGTATGCGAACCACCGCAATATCATTGCGTACACCATATTTACCCGCCCCGCTTTTATCGTACACTTTCCACGATGTTGGCGTAGCAGCGCGAATCAATGGATTGCCTGTTGCGTTATTGTCCAACCAATTCCACAAAATCGTTTTTTGCGATTCGGTTAATGTGTTGCCCAATAAATACGCATTTAAATTCATCGCCATTTGTTTGGGTGTACTCGTATCACGAATATCGTTGGGTTTGGCTTGATTTAAATCGGGTTCTAGCCGATTGGCATGGGTTACGTTATCGCCTAATTGTCGCAAAATACGTTGATATTGTTCCACGCCACCCAATTCTTTGAGCAGCAAATTGGTCGCGCTGTTGTCGCTAAACCGCACGGCTGCTTCACATAATTGGGCAATCGTCATGCCTTTGCCAACGTATTTTTGGGTTTCGGGAGAATAACTAACCAAATCTTTTTGGCTGTATGAAATGGTACGATTTAAATCTTTTTCAGGCAGCGATTGCAACACCGCCCCAGCCAACAACGCCTTGAAAGTGGACGCATAAGCAAAGCGTTCATCTGCACGATAAGACAAAGAATGTCCCGTTTCTGTATCCCATACATAAACGCCAATTCGGGCTTGATACTGCTGTTCCAAATTCGCCAAAGTCTGTTGAAAGGTGGCTTGTGTGGCTGATTGTTGCACAGGCGCACTAGCAGGCTGCGGATTAGACGTTACCGAATGAACAGAATTGGGCGAACAAGCCGTTAATGTTAATGTCAGCAATAATAATGTGCCGATTTTTAACTTATTCAACATAAATTATCCTTTGATTTTACTAAATAAATTTCTTTTCAGGCAGCCTGAAAAATAATTTTACCAATCACGCGGGGCAATCAATTCTACACCATCTGCGTCATCAAAACCATAAGCTTGGGCAATAAATTCCATGGTTTCGCCAAAACAATCACGCGCAACTGTTTCAATTTCGCTGTCATTTTCATCAAATTCATCTTGCAATTCATTGAGTTGCTCGGTGGCTTCGTGCGTAATGGCATACAGTGCGTCTAAATTGTCGGGTTGTTCTTGTTCAATGCGTTGGCACACATTCAAAAAAATGGCTTTGCATTTGTCCACCAAAAAATTGGGAAAATAGCCGTCATCATACATGCCACGCAGAAAATCGTATGATTGAATTTGCGGATTTTGAATGTTCATCTTGTTTCCTTATTTTATGGGTTATGAATGTTCAGGCAGCCTGAAACGTATTATTCATGAAAATAAGCGGTAATAAGCAACATAGCATAAAGTATTGCCCCCATCAGCCATAACAGACCATCCCAATAAGCGACGCTATAACTATAAATAAAGGCAAATAAAAGGGGACCAATGATCCCGGTAATATTGGTTAGGCTCACCAGAGTACCTTGTAATTTCCCTTGCGCATTATCATCGACAGATTTTGATAAATAACCTTGTAATGCGGGTTGCCCCATACCTCCTGCCGCTAAGCAAATTAATGCTGGTAAGATGACCCAAACGTGGCCTATCCACGCTAATAATAAACAGCCCATCATATCAATAGACATACTGATCATAATGGTGGTTTTTTCGCCCCATTTTTGTGCCAATTTCCCAGCGACAATCGCCTGAAAGAAAATATGTAATACACCCAGAACCGCCAAAGACATACCGATAGAAGTTGTGTTCCAATCAAAACGATATTGTGTAAACAGCACCCAGATGGTGGCAGGAATTTGCCCGATAAGCTGGATAATAAAATAGGTTGCTAACCAAAAGTAGAGGCTTTTCTTAAAAAAAACAGTGACTGTATTTGAGGCAGTTTGGTTTTCAGGTGTCCTATTGGCAACAAGCGCTTCTCTTTTTTGTGTTTCTCGGAAAAAGAGCAAAGAGAGTATTAATAATATCGAGTGTGAAATAGCGGCAAAAATAAATGGCATATGAGCACTGATATCACCTAATAATCCCCCTAGCATTGGGCCGATAATAAGGCCAACACCAAAAGCACCACTTAAGAAACCAAAATAGCGAGTTCGATTTTTAGCGGGAGTCACATCACTCATCGCTGATGCACATACGGCACCTGTTGCGCCTGTGATCCCCGCAATGATGCGCCCAATATAGAGCATCCAAAGTGTGGTTGAGAATGCCATTAAAAGATAGTCGAGTGCCGCGCCTAAAAGGGAAAACAGCAAGATGGGTTTTCTGCCGTATTTATCAGACAGTCGTCCTAGAATAGGAGCAAAAATAACCTGCATGGTAGCATAGAGCGCTAATAGCACACCGTAATGGGTTGCCAGTGAATTTTCACTGACAAATTCATTTAATAGAGTAGGGAGTACTGGCATGATAAGCCCGATACCAATGGCATCTAATACGGTGATCAGTAGTATAATAATAATTGATTTATTCATTGAGATCCTAAAAATCTATCAGTGATAGAGTGGGTGTAAAATATCACTATCAGTGATAGATTGTCAAGGCTATTTTATTTTGAGGTAGGTAATGGCAAAGCTAGATAAAGAACAAGTTATTGATAATGCGTTGATTTTACTTAATGAAGTTGGTATTGAAGGATTAACAACGCGTAAGCTGGCGCAAAAAATAGGTGTGGAACAACCCACATTGTATTGGCATGTAAAAAATAAACGCGCTTTGTTAGATGCATTAGCAGAAACTATTTTGCAAAAGCACCATCATCATGTTTTGCCATTGCCGAATGAAACATGGCAGGACTTTTTGCGAAATAACGCGAAAAGCTTCCGCCAAGCCTTATTAATGTATCGTGATGGTGGCAAAATTCATGCGGGAACACGCCCCTCTGAAAGTCAATTTGAGACATCAGAACAGCAACTACAGTTTTTGTGTGATGCTGGGTTTAGTCTATCTCAAGCCGTGTATGCATTAAGCTCTATTGCGCATTTTACATTAGGCTCCGTACTGGAAACTCAAGAGCATCAAGAAAGCCAAAAAGAGCGTGAAAAAGTAGAGACGGATACTGTTGCCTATCTGCCATTATTAACCCAAGCCGTTGCAATTATGGATAGTGATAATGGTGATGCTGCATTTTTGTTTGTCCTTGATGTGATGATCTCTGGACTTGAAACAGTATTAAAGAGCGCTAAATAAATCTAAATTCGCTGACGCCCTTTTTGGCTAATTAGTTGCCCTTGTATGTCAGCGATACCAATGTGAGCAATACAACCTGCATTAAATTGTAAATAGTCATCTTCGATGCCATCAGAGAAAATTACGCCATTCTCTGGCATCAAAGATCCTAATTGCAGTGGTGAGTCAGGCTCAATAGTGCCAAAAGTCAGTGCAACACCTGTTGTTCTACTTGGAAATGGCTCTCTTACACTAAATTGTAGCTTTCGATCACTCCAGCTAAAGCCTTGTAATAGAGGGTGCGAAGCTTCTCCTGTAATTGCCATCGCACCAGCAAGAATAGATTGAAACCACCCCGTTGATCCCAATCCTGTTGATACAATAATGCCTGATGAAGACTGCACTTCTTCAGCGCCATTCCAATACATTGTTAGCGGGTCGTTGTTTTTGTTTATCAGTCATTTATGTGTTTTTCTATTCCATCAATTATTGATTTCCAATCATCAACGTGTAATTCGTGTCCTGTACCTTCAAGGGTGATTAGATTTGAACCTTTTATTTTTTCTAGTAAAAAACCTGCATTCTTATAATGCCAAATTTTGTCGTCTGTTCCGTGGATAATTAAGGTGGGTTGTTTGATTTCGTTTAATCTGTTCCAATATTCTTCACCACCACCTTGCAATGCAGC
>NZ_MUYU01000014.1 GCF_002014825.1 Moraxella pluranimalium
TGTAGTGGTACACTAATCCCGCAGTCCTCAATAAGTGGTACAATATCATAAAAATGAGGATAAACCATGAGACGACCAAGACGAAGCTTTAGTGCAGAGTTTAAATTAGAAGCAGTAAAATTAGTCACAGACAAAGGCTACAGCATATCCCAGGCTTGTCAGGAATTGGATGTTGGTGAAACATCATTTAGACGCTGGTTAAGCCAAGTCAAAGCAGAACATCAAGGCTATGTACTTGCAGGCTCAAAACCAATCAGTCCTGATCAACAACGTATTCGTGAGCTAGAAGATAGAATCAGAGTACTAGAAGAGGACAAGCTGATTCTAAAAAAGGCTACAGCGATTTTAATATCTCTCGAGAGCAAAAATACCAAGCAATCAAGACATTAAAATCGCACGGCATCAAGCGTTTATGTAAGTTATTTGGCGTCAGTGAAAGTGCTTACTATACCCAGTTACGACAGGCTAATAAACCAGCCAAGCATGTTGGCATCGCCACTCACATAAAAGCCATTTTTGATGAAAGCAGAGGCTCGGCAGGTAAACGCAGTATCAAAGCACGATTGCAAGCAAAAGGTATCACAGTTGGCTTGTATTTGGTGCGTAAGCTCATGAAGCAGCAAGGCTTATTTAGCAAACAACCGCAAAAATGGCGTTATCAGGACAAAGACAATGGCCAAATATTTGATAATATTCTGGCGCGACAGTTTAGTCCTAAGCCTCATATAACGGTGCTTTGTGGTGATACAACCTATCTGAAGGTTAAAGGCGTGTGGCATTATTTGGCAGTGGTTATTAATTTATCCAATCGTCAAGTGGTGGGTTGGAAGCTTGGCAATCGTCATGATGCAAATTTAGTGATTGATGCGTTAAACCATGCCATGCTAAACATCAAGCGCACACCAAACATGATCTTTCACTCCGATCAAGGTAGTATTTATGGCAGTGACAAGTTTACAGCTTGTGTAAACAGACACAAGCTAGTCCAAAGCATGAGTCGCCGAGGTAATTGTTGGGATAATGCCCCAATGGAGCGATGGTTTCGTAGTTTTAAACATGAGTGGATGCCAAAAGGTGGTTATCGTGATGTTGAAAGTGCAATGAATGATGTCAAAGACTATGTGATGTATTATAATCACATTCGTCCACATCAATACAATCAAGGTCTGGCACCAGTTCCAGCAAAATCAACTTATCAGGGACTGTTGAATTAGTTGACCACTACA
>NZ_MUYU01000015.1:0-129519 GCF_002014825.1 Moraxella pluranimalium
AATTAGTTGACCACTACACCGTTGATTAAAAGTTTTTTGATGGTGCATGGTATGCATCCTACTGGACTACATACCAAAACTATCATACCTACTCAAAAAATATACCAGTACAAAATCACCACTCATAGCAGTTGATTTGGATTTCCCAAAGCTTTTGGGTGGTTTTATTGTGATTATAATACAAACCCAAATTTTTGTTCAGATAAATTCAATAATATCAGCCGATATTTTGACATTGCCATGTATTTAGTCAGTCATCACGCCATCGCAAGCTTGACCGCAAATCCCAAGAAAATCAGCCCTGCACCAGTTTGCCCCACTTGATTGAGCCAAGCAAATTGACCCAGCTTTTGACCAATCAGACCCGAGCATTTGGTGAGTATCAGTAGAAACATCAAGCTACAACTTTGGAAAATCAGCCTAAGCACGAGCAGACTCATCATCGGATTTGCCGTATCGGTCGCCACAAACTGAATCATCACCGCAGGGAAAAATACCAAGCCTTTGGGATTGAGCAGTGCGATTAATAACGCTTTTTTGAATAAAGTGCTTGATTGGGTCATGGATTTTGTACCAGTTGGCGTCATTGCCACTTGCTTTGTAGGCGATGGCTTATCCGCTTTGCCAAGCTTGGTCATATTCAACAACAACCGCCCACCCAGATAAGTCAAATATGCCGCCCCTACCATCTTTATCGCACCGAACAAAAACGGATAACGAGTGAGCAATGCCCCTGCGCCCAATGCCGATGCCATAATCAGCGTGCCATTACCAAGAAAGGTCCCCATGATGGCAAATTTCGCCTTAGTAAATCCATGTGCCAACGCCGTACCAAAACAAAACATCGAATTTGGGCCCGGTAGCGCAATCAGCACAAGCACCGTCAATACATAAGCCGTCAAATCAGTGATACCAAACATCTGTCACTCCACGCTGTGATAAAAAAGATGTGGGTAGTGTACAAGCTTTATTTTTATAGGTAAAATATATTTAAAAGCTATCATCCATAGGATAAAACTATGCTTAACTTTCGTCTGATTCGCCATCTGTATCTGTTCACCGTCGTTGCCCAAGAAGGCAGTATCGGGCGTGCCGCCGAGCGACTGGGTATGTCGCAGCCCCCGTTGACCGAGCATATCAAGACGCTCGAAGCCAATCTGGGCACGGTGCTATTTCACCGCTCAAAAAATGGCGTACAGCTGACCAGTACAGGGCAACGCATCCTGCCTAAGGCACAGCTATTCGTCCAGCAGATGATGACGCTACAACAAGAGATAGATGATGTGCTAAAAGGCGTCAATCACACCATCCGTGTGGGTGCGATTACGCAGTCGATGACGCAGATGTTACCACGACTCATCGATGAATTTGGCAAGCAATATCCTGATACCAAAATCATCGTCCAAGAGATTAATAGCGCAGGTGCGACCGCCCTACTTGCCGATGGTAAAATCGATGTGGCGCTGGTGCGTGCACCGCTTGATAGTCATCAAGCATCAGGCATTCGTAGCATTCCTATCAAAAATGACACGCTGTGCGCCGTACTGCCAAAAACCCATCCGCTTGCCAAAGCAAAGACATTAAAGCTATCGGCACTTGCGCACGAAAGCTTTGTGATGCATAAACGGCTCGTCAGCCCAAAGTCCTTTGATGAAGTCATCAGCGCGTGTAAGTCGGTCGGTTTTGAGCCGAAAATCTATGCCGAGACCACATCCGCCGTCGCCCAAATCGCACTGGTTGCCTGTAGTGAGCTTGTGGCGCTCGTGCCTGAGAGTTTGGCAAATTTTGCCGGTGACAGTGGCTTTATCCCACTGACCGATGATGATGGCAAGCCGATTATCATCACTGCCATCGTCCTCTTGTCACGACAGGATGATGATGCAGTGCAGGCGTTTTGTCAGTTGGTGCTGGATAGTACACAAAGTGACTGATGCCAAAAGATACAAAAAACCTGCACCAGATACATCTAGCGCAGGTTATTAAAGGGGTTTTATCTTGGGTTATGATGATTGCGCCATCTTACGCTTGATACGCAGTCCAAGCCAAATCAACCCAAAAAACGCAATCAATACCGCCACAAAACCAAGCACCGGTACAAAGATAGACAATGCCGACAGCCCAATCGCTGCACCCGTCTCCGCCACCCCAAACACAGGATTGGCAACGCCTGCTGTGGTCGCGGTCGATACCGCACGAGTCGCAGCCGATGTGGTCTTGATGGTCGCTGCCGCTCCACCCCCTGCGACGATGGCAAGCGCCCAAGTCATCGCAGGACTCATGTCGGTCAAGGTGCTTGCCATCACAAGCGTACCTGCCACGCCTGCCAATGGCACAGCGATGGTATCAAGTAGATTATCCACCACAGGTACCAGATAGCTGATGGACTCAACCACGCTTGCCACCCCTAGGATAATCAAGGCGGATAAGCTACCAACCCATGCCCAAGTCTCATTGAGCGGAATGATGCCAAAATACGCCGCCAAAGACAAACCAAACAACGGCACAAACACCCGAAAGCCCGTACTCGCCGCCAGACCAATCCCCAAACAAATGCTAATAATCATCTCTGCTGTCATTATTCATCTCCCATCACTGCATTATTCTGAATGGATGTTGGCGTCATATTTGGTACACCTTGATTGGGCTGTGAACCCATCTGAGTCTGCTCTACCTGTTCTGATTGAATCAAAGGCAGGCTACGATGCGAGGTAATTGTATTTAAAACCCCATCTAAGAAAATATACGATTTCGTGTTGGCGCCAGCCATTGGCGCGTTAATAATTGCAATAACCACATACCATTGATCACTTAAATCTTTTGCATATCCTGCAATCGCTTTTACATTGTCCAAAGTCCCTGTCTTAACCCACGATCTTGCAATTGCCGGCCCATTAGGATTTCGCAAGGCATAACTTTTCATTGTGCCAGTCATTCCAACATTAGGTAAAGACTCAAGATAATAGTTAAACTTATCTGAATGATAAGCATGAGTCAATAAGCTTGCCATGGACTCAGGTGTAATAGCACAATCCCTACATAGACCAGAGGCACGAGTGATAACTGGTGGCAGTGTTGTTAAGTTTGCCTTCCACCACTGATCAATTGCAAAAAAAGCTTTAGGGTAATCACTGACCATCTCACCTTTAGCCAAAGGAATGCTCAATGCCAATTGTTCAGTCATGACATTGTTAGAATCTTGATTGATTTGGTAGATTTGCTCACTAAGCGGTCTAGAAAATTGGGTTAAAATTGGGTAATTTAAATTTACTCTTTTTAATTCTTGTTGCGTAATTAGCCGAACATCACCCTGAAAATCTGGTTGAATCTTCTGCCACTCACCTTTGATAGATTTGATTGCTAGTTTATTTGCGTCATCAAAAGTAACTTGATGGCTAAATCTACCACAGTTATTCGCTACTCGCCCCATTGTCAATGCGGTCTGCGTAAGCGTCACCCAAGGCATATGTTTTTTACCACAACCACCCGCACCAGCACTGGCTGTTGTTGGCGCTTCAAAATCCGCCAAAGTTGGCAAAACTTGTACCAATGCCGTACTAGAGCGGATATCAGCCAAGACATCAATTTCCACTGTGCCAAAATTAATCAAAAGCGCATTTGGCGCTGCGTTATACCATTTTTGAGGCTGTCCATCGAATGCAGCAATATCATACGAAACATTTGAAAATACATGGTTATCAATAATGATATCACCTTGCACATGATGAATGCCTGAAGCATAAATCCTTTGCAACAAAACCCTTAGATCATTATATGTAAACGAAGGGTCTCCATTTCCTTTAATAATCAAATCTCCAAGCAACGTATTATTAACACGTGCACCCTGTTGATACACCTGAGTTGCCCAGCGATAATCCGCACCCATAGTATCTAGCCCAACATATGTTGTGACTAACTTTTGAGTTGAGGCGGGTAATCTTGGCTCGCTTGTGCGATGCATTACTTCATAATTGCCCTGTGCTAATGGCTTGATTAGCACACTTACCTGCGATTCATTCAATCCAGCAGCCGCAAGTTTATTTGACAAAACAGGTGGTAATTGCGCAACTGCAGATACCGAACCCATTGCCAAGCAGGCTAGTGTCAATTTTTTAAATAACAATCTCATCATATTCATTTATTACGCAAAATACTTCTGCAAACCGTCATTAATCCCATCGCTAATCAGCCCTTTTAATGGCTTGGCAAAAAACCCAAGCGATGCTTCAAAGACGATTTTTTGGGCGTCCAGCACCGCTTTGGCATCCACGCCTGCCTTGCTGATGCTAGCAGTATCGACGGTATCGCCTTCGATGTAGGTGGCTTTTAGTCCAAATTCTTGTTCGGCTTCGGCTAGCCACTGCTTGGCTCTGTCTCGTGCGGTGGCAAAATCAAAATTGTGTGTTTTTTCGATACGGATATCGCTCATAATACATTCTCAATATTAGCTTAAAATATGGCTTATTGTATAATAGCACTCGCCAAAATTCCGTGCTATTTTGTAACTATTGTACATAAATTATAAAACCCCTAAGAGATACTTAAGGGTTTGATTGTGATAACACAGCATTTGGTTTTAGGTCTTTGGCAAAGTCACGCCTGTTTGACCTTGATATTTACCGCCACGGTCTTTGTACGATGTTTCGCAGACATCATCGGCATCCGACTGGAAAAATAGCATCTGCGCCACGCCTTCACCGGCATAGATACGAGCAGGCAAGTTGGTGGTATTACTAAATTCAAGCGTCACATGACCTTCCCATTCAGGCTCAAGCGGTGTCACATTGACGATGATGCCACAGCGTGCATAAGTCGATTTGCCAAGACACACAGTCAGCACATCACGGGGGATTTTGAAATACTCAACCGTGCGAGCCAGTGCAAATGAGTTCGGTGGAATGATGCACTCATCACCGACGATATCGATAAAACTTCTTTCGTCAAAGTTTTTTGGGTCAACAATAGCGGAATGCACATTGGTAAAGACCTTAAATTCATTGGCACAGCGGACATCATAGCCATAGCTTGATGTGCCATAGCTGACCAGCTTGACGCCTTGTTCATTATAACGCACTTGATTTGGCTCAAATGGCGAGATCATCTCATGCTCTTCGGCCATTTTGCGGATCCAGCGATCGGATTTGATAGACATTGTTTACTCGTGAATGATGTTAATTGACAGTCATTATAAAATATTTGCCCGCAGTTTTGTAGCAAATTTTTTATTTTTGGCTAAGTTTATTTATCTATACCACTTGTCAAATTCTTGCCATCTGCTAATATATCAAACAGGATTTTCTATAAAAATTTCCCCACTGTTTGTGTTAATATTTCATGATAAGGATTGCTCATGAACCGTTTTGACTTTAGCACCGCCCCTTATAATAGCCTGACCAGCTCACAGCGTCAGACACTCGAAAAAGCCACCGACATCGTATTTTTTGATGATCAAGCGACCGTCATACAGGCCAATGACAGCATTGATACTTTATATATCGTCATCAAGGGCATGATCCAAGAAGTCGATGCCGACGGCGAAGTGTTGGCGCTATATCATCCATCAGACAGCTTTGATACACGGGCGCTGTTTGAGCAGACTTATCGCCACAGCTTTATCGCCGTTGATCAAAGCCTACTGTACGCCATCCCAAAAAGCATCATCCGAGAGCTGATCGAAAAAAACAGCGAATTTGGGGCGTATTTTTTTGCCAATATCGCCGACAAGCTCCAAGCCCAAACCGGCAACAAGCGAGATAATGAGCTGGCAGGTCTATTCACCGCCAAAGTCAAAGACGCCTACCGCCCTTATGATGAGCTTTATAGTGGCAATATCAGTCTACTTGAAGCGGGCAAAGCCATGCAAAGCCACAAATCCAAATCGCTACTCATTCATCACGAGGGGCGTATCGGGCTTGTGACCGAGTCGCTGTTTCGTGATGTCATCACCCAAAGCGATGGCATTGTCAATGTCCATGAAGCGGTACATCACTTGGCACGCTTTGAGCTTATCAGCGTGGATATCGATGATTTTATGTTCACCGCCCTGCTTAAGATGATGAACCACCGTGTTCAGCGTGTGGTCGTCACCAAAAATGGCGACCCGCTTGGTATTCTTGAGCAGGTGGATATCTTGGCGTTTTTGTCCAATCACAGCCACCTGATTGCCGAGAAACTCGAAGTCGCCACCACGCTCGATGAGCTAACCGCCGTCGCATCACAGATGACAAGCACCATCTCAGCACTATTTGCCAATGGGATGCAAGCCAAGCAGCTTGCTCAGCTAATGCAAGTGCTGAACGCCAGATTGTTCGAAAAAGCATGGCAACTCATCGCCCCTGCTGATATCGTGGCGAACTCTTGCTTGATTGTTATGGGTTCTGAAGGGCGTGGCGAGCAGGTGCTCAAGACCGACCAAGACAATGCGCTCATCGTCAAAGATGGTATCGATATCGCCACCGTCATGCCATACGCCGAACGGTTCTCAGAAGTGCTGACCAGCTTTGGCTATCCACCTTGTCAAGGCAAAGTGATGGTCAATAATCCGACTTGGTGCCAAAATTTGAGCGATTTTCGTCAGATGGTCGGCTCATGGTGTCGCAGTGCCAGCGGTGAGAACATGATGAATTTGGCGATTTTTGTGGATGCCAAAGCTGTTGCAGGCGATACCAGCTTATTACAAGAAGTGCAATCATACCTGATGAATAATCTAAGTGACGATGTGGGTATGCTGATGGGCTTTGCCCGTGCAGTCAATCAGTTCAACGAAGATGGGCAAGGATTCTTTGCGCAGTTTCTTGGGCAAAAAAAGCACAAAATGGATATCAAAAAAATGGGCACTTTCCCCGTCGTACATGGCGTGCGTGCGCTTAGCCTACAAGCCAAAATCGGCGAGACCAACACCTTTGAGCGTATCGCAAAGCTTGCATCAATGGGCATTATCGAAAAACAACTCAGCCAAGATGTCAGCGAAGCGTTGGCATATCTGATGCACACTCGCCTAAAAAATGGACTCACCGCCATCAAACAAGGTCAAGAAGTCCTACCCAACCAAGTCGCCACCGAACGCCTATCGACGCTTGAGCGGGACTTGCTCAAGGATGCCTTGCAAGTGGTGAAACGCTTTAAGGGCTTTGTCAGCAGTCATTTCAACCTACAATATTCATAGGGGGAGATGATGTTTAATAAGCTTGTACAGCACTATTATCGCACCAAACTGCGGGACAAACGCTATGAGTTTTTGTACGACACACATCCTGATGAGCTGGTCAGCTTTGACTGCGAGACCACCAGTCTCAATGTGGCAGAAGCACAAATCATCTCCATCGGTGCGGTCAAAATCCGTGGCAATAAAATCTTGACCAGCGAGACCTTTGAGATACTCATCAAACCCGAAGGTATGATGGAGGCGACCAATGTCACCATTCATGGACTACGCCCAAAAGATTTGACACATGGCACGACGGTTGAAGATGCCATTGAGCAATTTTTGCACTTTGTTGGCGGTCGTCCGCTTGTGGGTTATTTCTTGGAATATGATGTGGCGATGGTGAATAAATTTCTCAAACCGATGCTTGGCATCAAACTGCCCCAACCACAAATTGAAGTCTCTCGGCTGTTTCACGCCCAAGAAACCAAGCACAAATACTATGATGCGGATGTCGATTTGACGATGGCAAATATGGTCAAAACGCTTGGCATTCCTGATTTGCCCCGCCATGATGCACTCAATGACGCCATCAATGTGGCGATGATGTATCTGGCATTAAAGCACCGCCGAGTGTGATTTTTCACACATCCAAAATAAACCCCAACTCATTGCCATTATCAGTTTGATAATGGCTTTTTTATTACGCTGAATATTCCCAAAAATACAAGCGATGCACTGTAAATTTTCACCTTAAAAATCATCCACTTAGCATTTTTGGCATGATGATTATGTGTAATATGGATAATTTCATGCATTAGCGGTCAAAATTTGTCAACTTTTAGAAATTTACAAGTCATTGATTTTTATGAATTTTATCATTCAGTCAACCACACTATGCGTAACATAAGCGTAACTTTTTACAATTTTTTGATACAAATATATTGCATTAACAAAAAGTTATGCTATTCTATCACCATCTGCTTTCAAATAGCGTTATAACAATGCAAAATAAAAAGTAGATTGGTCATAAAAAGGAAGACACTTCGCAGGGATTGCATTCACTCATCGATACATCATCGATGTCACACTGCCTTATCCCTGCCCTTTCTCATAAGGAGTGATTTATGTCACAACATGATGCACAGGGATATTGGAAAGCCAATGTTCGTCTAATTGTTGTCTGTCTTGTCATTTGGTTGCTGTGCTCGCATGGCTTTGCGATTTGGCTGCGTCCGCTATTGGCAGGCATTCAGTTTGGTGGCTCAGACCTTGGATTTTGGTTTGGTCAGCAAGGTTCAATGATTTGCTTTATTCTATTGATTTTCTATTACTCATGGAAAATGGCAAAAATTGATAAAGAATTTGGCGTCACGGAGGACTAAGCCATGAGTCAGTTTTGGATTAATATTATCTTTGTCGGTCTGTCATTCGCCCTATACTTCGGTATTGCGATTTGGGCGCGCGCTGGCTCAACCAAAGAATTCTATGTCGCTGGTGGCGGCGTACACCCTGTTGTCAATGGTATGGCGACCGGTGCTGACTGGATGAGTGCGGCGTCATTCATCTCGATGGCAGGTATGCTTGCGATGGGTGGCTATGCGGCATCTGCCTACTTGATGGGCTGGACTGGTGGTTTCGTACTGCTTGCGCTACTACTTGCGCCGTATCTGCGTAAGTTTGGTAAATTCACCGTACCTGATTTTATCGGCGACCGCTTCTACTCAAAGACCGCTCGCTTGGTTGCGGTGGTGTGCTTGATTTTGGCGTGTACGACTTATGTAATCGGTCAGATGACTGGTGCAGGCGTGGCGTTCTCTCGCTTCTTGGAAGTTGATAGCACCACAGGTCTATTGATTGCTGCGGTTGTGGTACTGTTCTATGCGGTACTTGGCGGTATGAAAGGCATTACCTATACTCAGGTGGCACAGTATGTCGTCTTGATGATTGCTTACATCGTACCTGCAATTTTCATCTCGCTAAACCTAACTGGCAACCCAATTCCACAGCTTGGTATGTTTGGCACTGATGTTGCAAGCGGTACGCCAATCCTACAAAAGCTTGATATGCTAGTTACCGACCTTGGCTTTGATCAATACACCGCTGATGTGCCAAACAAACTAAACATGTTCCTACTAACCATGTCGTTGATGGTAGGTACAGCAGGCTTGCCACACGTTATCATCCGCTTCTTTACTGTGCCAAAAGTCTCTGATGCGCGTACTTCGGCTGGCTGGACACTGATTTTCATCGCATTGCTATACACGACTGCCCCTGCGGTTGGCTCGATGGCGCGTATGAACATCATCAACACCGTCTATCCAGAAGGCCGTGATGCACCTGCATTGGTACACGCTGAGCGTCCTGAGTGGGTGGTCAACTGGGAAAATACCGGTCTGTTGAAGTTCGAAGACAAGAACGGTGACGGCCGCATCCAGTACTACAATGACAAGAACGAAGAGTTCAATACGACTGTCGCTGCCGAAAAAGGCTGGGCAGGCAATGAGCTAACCGTAAACAACGACATCTTGGTACTAGCCAACCCTGAAATTGCAAACCTACCAGGTTGGGTTATCGGTCTGATTGCTGCTGGTGGCTTGGCTGCTGCACTATCTACCGCTGCCGGTCTATTGCTTGCCATCTCGTCTGCCATCTCGCATGACTTGATTAAGAAAACCATCAAGCCTGACATCACTGATAAGGGCGAATTGATGGCAGCTCGTATCTCGATGACTGTAGCGATTGCGGTTGCAACTTATCTAGGTATCAACCCACCAGGCTTTGCCGCTCAGGTTGTTGCCGTTGCCTTTGGTATCGCAGGCTCTACACTGTTCCCTGCCTTGATGATGGGTATTTTCTCAAAACGCATCAACTCAGCAGGCGCAACAGCAGGTATGATTGTCGGTGGTGTGATTACTTGCGTATATGTATTCTTATACATGGGCTGGTTCTTTATCCCAGGTACAAACACTTTCCAAAACGTGGAAGCAGAATGGATCTTGGGTATCTCGCCACTATCTTTTGGTGCAATCGGTGCGCTGATTAACTTCGCCGTTGCGTTCGTTGTTTCATCAATGACCCCACCGCCACCAAAAGACGTACAAGACCTAGTCGAAAGCGTTCGCTATCCAAAAGGTGCTGGTGCTGCAGTTGATCACTAATCAGCTCACCCACCTACCCAAAAGTCGTCCACTTGGACGGCTTTTGTTTTTGGTATCGACATCCTTGATAACCACATTATCACCCACTTTAAGCATTGGCATCATTTTAGCTTTGAAAGTTAATAAGAAATTATGCCAAATAAAAATGCACCCAATTTTTGAGTGCATTTATCATTATATCAGTATAACAATCAAGCAAGCCCTGCTTCTTTTTCGGCAGCTTCGACCGTTTGACGAATCAGCGTATTAATCGTCATTGGGCCGACACCACCCGGTACAGGCGTATAAGCTGATGCCACAGCATCAATACCACCAAGCTCAATATCGCCACAACCACCGGTATCTGTCGGGTGAAATCCTGCATCCACAACCACCGCACCTGGTTTAATCCAGTCTTTTTTAATCAGCTCAGGCACACCGACCGCACCGACGACGATGTCAGCATTGGCGATATGAGTTGGCAAATCTTTGGTCTTAGAATGGCAGATGGTCACAGTGCAGTTAGCGTTTAGTAGCATCATTGCCATTGGCTTGCCTAGGATAGCACTGCGACCGACGACGACAGCGTGCTTACCAGCCAGCTCAACATTGTAATGATTTAATAAGTGCATGATGCCCTGCGGTGTGCATGAGCCATAGGCAGGCTCACCCATTGACATATTGCCAAAGCCCAAACAGGTGACACCATCAACATCTTTGGCTAGGCTGATACGGTCAAAGCACGCACGCTCATCAATCTGCGCAGGCACAGGGTGCTGTAGCAAAATCCCATGCACATCACGGTTGGCATTGAGCTCATCAATCTTGGCAAGTAGCTCTTCGGTCGTGGTGCTCTCAGGCATCTCAACTCGGATACTATCCATGCCCACACGCTTACAGGCATTGCCTTTCATGCGGACATAGGTCGCTGATGCAGGGTCGTCACCCACCAAGATGGTTGCTAGAATCGGTGTACGATTTGTCTTTGCTTTGTACGCCGCTACTCGCTCTGTAAGCTCATTTTCGATTTGTGCTGCCAATGCTTTGCCGTCTAATACCAATGCCATAAGTCACCTTTTTTGTTTAGGTCAAAAGAAATTTATACCACATAAATTATAGTCAATTTATGCCAAATTTACTAGCGACAATTCTCTATCGATCATAAAAAAAGCCATCGAACAATCACGATGGCTCAAACAAAAAAAATTACAGACCGATTTCACCAATAAATGGTAAATGGCGATATTTTTGGTCATAATCAAGACCATAACCGACGATAAAGCGGTCTTCCACTTCAAAGCCCATAAACTTAACAGGCATCTCAATCTCACGGCGTGATGGCTTACTCACCAAAGTGCATAGCTCGATTGAGTTTGGCTCACGAGTTTGTAGGATTTCGACGACTTTAGATAGCGTGCGACCAGAGTCGATGATGTCTTCGACAATCAGCACATCTTTGCCTTTGATTTCGCTGTCTAGGTCTTTGATGATTTTGACATCGCCGCTTGATACGGTGCTTTTGTTAATATAACTTGATACAGTCATAAAATCAATTTCGTGTGCCTTAGTCACTTCACGGCACAAATCCGCCATAAAAATCACCGAGCCACGCAATAAGCCGATTAAAATCAGCTCTTTGTCGCTGTCTTTATAATGAGCATTGATTTGCTCGCCCAATTCTTTGACACGCTTTGAGATTTCTTCGGCAGAAATCATCACATTCATCTGACGCGGTTCGCTCATGGCTACTCCTAAGATAAAATTTGGATACTGATTACTTAAAATGAATAATTATGCGATACCCAACGCCATCTCCGATAACGCAAACTGGCGAATATCATTGAGCATTGTGGTATCAAAATTATGAATAAAAACAAAAGACAGTTTGCGTGATGGGTCACAAAACGCCACCGAGCCATTATAGCCCATATGCCCATAGGCGGTATCGGCATTTTGTAGGCTAAAGACACGATGAAAGCCCATCCGCCAACGCATATTGGCAGGCATCACCGCATCATAGCCGTCTGTTTGGATACTACGCATTTTTGCCAAAGTCGCCGTATCAATCAGTGTCTCACCCTGCCATACGCCATCATTGGCGTGCATGGCATAAATCTTGGCAAGCGCATTAGCAGTTGAGACGCCGTTAGCGGCAGGAATACACGCCATCAGCACATCCGAGCGATGATATTCAAGCCCATCACGACTGTTTGGCATCAGTGCGTTTTTGTAATTGACCAAATTCATGCGACTGGTGTCAAAATACAGACGATTGACATTGGCGGTGTTGATGGTCGCATCACCGAGCGCACTTTGCCATAGTGGTGCAACAGGTAAACTGCCAAAGGTCTGCAAAGTCGCATCGCTATCAGGCTTGAGCACCGGCTTACGGCGTGGCGTGCTTTGGGTCGGTAGTTCATAAAAATACCGTTCAGGCTTGGCAATCTGCCCAATCAAAGACGCATCCACTCCATAAAACAGCTCACCGACCACCCCTAAAGGCTTAGCAAGATACTCATCTAGCACCTGCTGAAGTGGCTTGCCCGTCGCACGCTCAACCAAACCACCCAGCACCCAACCCGACACGAGCGCACTATAAGCACTGGCATAATGATTGGTCTCTTGGGCTTTTGGCGTGCCAATCGGCATGGCGGCAACCTTTTGGCACATTCCTTGCCAATCAAGCAAATCATTGGCATCGGTGGTGATGCTTGTGATATCAAACAAACCTGCACTATGGCTAAGCACATCTTTTAGGCGGATGTGTTGTTTGCCATTTTGGGCAAATTCTGCCCAATCATCGGCAATGGCTCGCTCATAGTCAAGCAGTCCTTTTGAGACAAGCACCGCAATCAAGGTCGCCATCACACCTTTACCGATAGAGAAATTCACCGACAAGGTCGATGATGACCACGGCTGATTTGGCAATGACTCGCCCACAGCGGTATCGACCACTTTTTGACCATCATGATACACCACGAGTGCACCACCAGCAGGGACATCATCGAGCTGTAATTTTGCCAAAATTTCATCAAAGTCTTGCCAATTAGCCATAATTTCTCTTATCTATTATTTATAAATTTTAAAAACATCAAGGATTACAAATACGCAATACTACCAACCAAATGCGGCTTATCGCCCTTGGTGGCATAGACGCCAAATTCTACACCCAGCTCACACGGTGCATCACTGATGAGCTCAACCGTCGATGGCAAAAATACAGGCAACTTAAATGACACATCCACACGATAGGCAGATGGCAGTTTGAAGTTTTTTGATAAAATTGCCAGTGATTTTGCCTTGCTCCACATCCCATGCGCAATCGCTTTTGGGAAACCAAAGGCACGAGCGGACAAGGGGTGCAAGTGAATGAGATTAAAATCACCCGAGACGAAGGCATAGCGACGGCCGATGTCTTCGGCAACCGAAATCATCTCATGCACACCGCCATCGACAGGCTCAAGCTTGGCCGTGACAGGGGCAGGCTTATCGGCGGTTGCTTTTTGGGCATCACGCTCTTGTTTGCTCTTTTTTTGGCGGGACAGATAAGTCGATACCCCTTCCCACACCACTTCATCATCAACAGATACAGTGGTGATAAAATCAAACTGCTGACCTTTTTCGTGTGCTTGTAGGTTATCTAAGCGCACTGCCATTGACACAGTTTCGGTATCAAAAATCACTCGATGCTGCGTAACGCTGTTTTCGATATGTACAAGCCCAAGCATCGCAAACGGAAACTCTGGCTTTGCCATCATATTCATCTGCAAAGTCTGTGATAGCACCGCAAAATAAGTCGCAGGCACTCGCCCATCATCCATGAACCCACAGATTTTGCGATATTCTTTTAAGTTGCTCTCATCAATTGCAAGCTTATCCACCGTATATACCGATGTCGGTAGTGTGCTTGCCTTGCTGTCGCCATGCGGTAGCAAGCTTTTGATGACATTGGCATAAGTGGTGTGCATCTTTGGCAATTCTTTAAAATGCAAATCCGACATAATCCTATCCTTTGGCACTCGCCAGTAAACTGATACAACGCCCAATGAGCACATCAGGCGTAAATTGCTTTGGTGCTAGATGCTAGATTTAAGCACCGAGCACGCTTTGACCGCAGACACGCACAATATTACCATTGATACCGCCTGCTTTTGGCGATAGCATCCATGCGATGGTCTCTGCCACATCGACAGGCTCACCGCCTTGACTCATTGAGTTCATACGGCGACCGGCTTCACGGATGGCGAATGGGATTTGACCGGTCATCTTAGTTTCGATAAAGCCCGGTGCGACAGCATTAATCGTGCGAGCCGAGTCAGACAGTAGCTTGGCGGTAGCTTCCACCAAGCCAATCACGCCTGCCTTACTCATGGCATAGTTTGACTGACCTAGATTACCTGCGATACCCGAAATCGATGACACGCAGACGATGCGAGCCTGTGCTGATAGCCCGTCATGTGACAGTAGATAATCATTGATACGAGCGATGGCAGCTAGGTTGATATTCATCACCAGATTCCACTGCTCTTCACTCATATTGGCAAGGGTCTTATCACGGGTCACGCCTGCATTGTGCACCACGCCATCAAGTGTACCGCAGGCTTTGATGATTTGTTCAGCAGCGTCGGTCGCGGTGATGTCTAGTGGCAAAGCATGACCGCCAATCTCACCTGCGACCGCTTGTAGGTCGGCTAGGCTTTGGGGTACATCTAGACAATACACCTTTGCGCCTTCACGAGCCAGCACCTGTGCAATCGCCTTGCCGATACCACGACTTGCGCCTGTGACGAGCACCTTTTTGCCGTTAAGTTCATCGGCGGTATCCGCTTGAGATTTTTTAATAGTAATCGGCTGTGCTGATACATAGGCAGACTTGGCAGAAATAAAGAAATCCAGCGTGTGCGGCAGCTCACTTTCTGCACCTTTTTGGACATAGAGCACTTGGGCGGTGATGCCTTTTTTGAATTCTTTGGCGATGGATTTGGTAAAGCCAAGCACCGCACGCTGTGCTAAGGCAAAGCCCACATCCGTGCCTGTACAGCATTCAGGGCGAGCGATGATGATGATACGGCCTGATGATTTGATACGGCGGGCAATCGGATGAAAAAAGTCATACACTTGCTTGAGTTCATCGGCCGAGCGGATATTAGTCGCATCAAAAATCGCCACCTTAAAGCGAGCATTCTCATCCGTCAGACGGCTCTCAAGCGATGTGGATTTGGCAGGATAGTCATCGCCTTGATTGGTCGCAACTTTGGCATCAAGTGCAGTCAGATACTCGCCAAGCAGTGCTCGCACCGATGTATCATCCCCCTGAGACAGACCAAGCGCCACTTCACCACGCAAAATCGGCTGACCAGCTTCATAGCGGTCCAGCTTGATTGGCACGGGCAAGCCAAGATTTTTGGCAACTTTTCTGCCGATAGAAGATTGCATCAATTCGCCATAACGATCACTCATGTCTTTCTCCTTTTTGCGTGGTGCTGATGGATGTCAAAGCATCAAATCCGCATCAATTCTTAGATATTAACTAATCATTTTAGCACACAATTTGGGCTTAGTATGCAAAACTTGGCAGATTTGCACCAAAACGGTGAAATTTTTCGCCTTTATACCAACTTATAGTTATACAAGATATTTATTGAAAAACTATTTATTATCAATCAGTGATTTTTTCCCATTTTATCATTCATTAATGCTAAGCTAGAACCACTTTTCTACATTTCATTGACCAAAAAAAAGGAAATTTATCATGTCATCCATCAAAAAAGTCGCCATCCTAGGCGGTAATCGCATCCCTTTTGCTCGTAGTAATGGCGCTTATGCTGATGCCAGCAATATCGATATGCTCACCGCTGCCCTAGATGGCTTGATTGAGCGTTTTGACTTGGCGGATAAGCCAATCGGCGAAGTGGTCGCAGGTACAGTGCTCAAGCACAGCAATGATCTGAACCTAACTCGTGAAGCGGTGCTCAACACTCGCCTGCCTGCAACGACGCCAACTTATGACATCTCACAGGCGTGTGGCACAGGTCTGCAATCAGCTTTTGCTGTCGCCAATAAAATCGCACTAGGCATCATCGATAGCGGTATCGCAGGCGGTACAGACACCACATCAGATGCGCCGATTGCACTTGGTGATGGTCTGCGTCGTGCGCTTATCCGCCTTGGCAATGCCAAAACTGCCAAAGATCGCTTGAGTGCATTGGCGAGCATCAACCCAAAAGATTTAATCGCATTCCCCCAAAATGGCGAGCCACGCACCGCATTATCTATGGGCGAGCACCAAGCCATCACCGCACTTGAGTGGGACATCAGCCGTGCCGATCAAGATAAGCTGGCTTTTGATAGCCACCAAAACTTGGCTCGTGCGTATCAAGAAGGCTTTTTTGATGATTTAATCACGCCTTATAAGGGCTTGACCCAAGACAACAACCTGCGTGCCGATACCACACTTGAAAAGCTTGGCACGCTAAAACCTGCCTTTGGCAAAAAGAACGCCAACCCAACCATGACCGCAGGCAACTCCACACCGCTGACCGATGGCGCCTCTTGCGTACTGCTATCGAGTGAAGAGTGGGCGGCTGCGCATGGCTATGAACCACTGGCATACATCACTCATCAGCAGACAGCTGCGGTGGATTTTATTGGTAAGCAAGGCTTGACCGAAGGGCTACTGATGGCACCTGCCTATGCTGTGCCACAGATGCTCGCTCGTGCCGGTCTTACGCTACAAGACTTTGATTTTTATGAAATTCATGAAGCCTTTGCATCGCAGGTGCTATCGACACTGGCAGCTTGGGAAGATGAGAATTTTTGCAAAACTCGCCTAGGGCTTGATGCACCATTAGGTGCAATCGACCGCAGTAAGCTGAATGTCAATGGCTCAAGCCTAGCCGCAGGACATCCATTTGCAGCTACTGGTGGGCGCATTCTGGCTACCGCCGCCAAGCTACTAGCCCAAAAAGGCTCGGGTCGTGCGCTGATTTCTATCTGTGCTGCAGGCGGTCAAGGCGTCACTTGTATTTTGGAGCGTTAAGATATTGTGCCTGTCATGCTTTGGTATGACAGGCTTTTATTTCTATGAGCAATCAGCCACGCAAAAAAGGATTTGTTCAAATTTTTCGTGAACAAACCCTAGACACCGACGAATGGAGACAAACACCAAAAATCACTCGATACCTTTTGGTGATTGGTGCGGTTTTGCTTGTGATTTTTATACTTTTTGTTGAGATTAGTCATTATCAGGACAAGCAAGCCAATCCCGAACTCTACCAATATCTTAAATTGAATTTTGAAGCAAAACAAGCTGAGCTTAACAACATCTACTCTAAAGCCACTGCTCATCTGCCAAGCCCTACTCGGTTTGACATCTATATCAAACATCAGATACGCCTTGTCTCGGTGACGGGCGTATACCACATCAAAGATAAGCAAACAGCGGATCAAATCTTTGCACAGATAACTCAAAATATCGATACACTCGGTATAGTGCCGTTTGATACATCATCACCTGATGAAGCCGCTAGCCATCGTAAATATTGCTTGGGCGAAAATTCACTGACTGTCAGTAACAGTCAATATGTAGCCAACGCAAGCAGATTTGATTATTATGTTGTTAGTATCAGTACATCTTTTGAACAACTCAGTGATTGTCGTCGTTGGTTTTTGAAACAGCAATCCAATCGATAAACAAAAGGTGAGAAAATGTCAGAAAATCTACTACCTTGCCCATGCTGTAAAACACCGATGTTTGAAGAATATGGCAGTTTTGATATTTGCCTAAAGTGTAATTGGCAAGATGATATTGTACAGCTTAACAATCCTGATTTTGCTGGCGGTGCAAATTACTTGTCGCTCAATGAATACACCGAACAATATTTACAGCATCAAGCCAAACATCAAACAAAATAATTGTTCGTGGCAAAAAAAAGACTTGGCACACACCCAAGTCTTTTTAATTTAACCCTGTTTAAATCTGATATTCATGCACCGCATCAATAAAGGCTTTGGCATGGTCGGGGTTTGACCACTGGGTGATGCCATGCCCGAAGTTTGCCACATAGCCTGTCTTATCAAGCACATAGGCATCATCCAGCATCCGCTTGACTTCGGCACGGATGGCATCAGGCGTGCCATAGATGGTCGCAGGGTCTAGGTTGCCTTGTAGGGCTTTTTTGGCGTTCAGCGCCGATAGCGTATGGCGTGCCTTATCCAGTGGCATCGTCCAATCTAGCCCCAATGCATCAGCTTGGCTGTCCGCTTGGATATCTAGCCACAGTCCACCGCCTTTGGTGAATAGCACCACAGGCACATCAGGATGGATGGCTTTTAGGCGTGCAGCGATGTCACGGTTATAGCGATGGCTAAATTCAGCAAATTGGCGATGACCCAATGCCCCACCCCAACTATCAAAAATCTGCACAATCTGCGCCCCTGCACGGATTTGGGCATCCAGATAATCCACCACCGCATCAGCAATCTTGGCAAGTAGTGCGTGTAGCAGCTCTGGCGTGGCATACATCATCTGCTTGGTATGGCGAAACTCACGGCTTGAGCCACCTTCGACCATATAAGTCGCCAATGTCCACGGACTACCCGAAAAACCAAACAACGGCACTTGACCATTGAGTGCCGTGCGGATGCTTGTCACTGCTTTCATCACATAGTCTAGCGATGAGTTCATATCAATCTTTGGCAAGGCTGCGATGTCAGATTCTGTTCGAACGGTTTTTTTGAGCTTTGGGCCTTCACCTTCGGCAAAATATAGACCCAAATCAAACGCATCAGGAATGGTCAAAATATCACTGAACAAAATCGCCGCATCCAGCTCAAATCGACGCAGTGGCTGTAAGGTGACTTCGGTCGCCTTGTCCGTATCTTTGCATAGGCTCAAAAAATCCCCCGCCTGCGCACGGACTTCTTTGTACTCTGGTAAATAACGCCCTGCTTGACGCATCATCCATACAGGGGTCGTATCCACAGGCTCAAAGCGAATGGCACGCAATAGGCGGTCATTTTTTAGCGGAGCAAATTCGGTCATAGCTTATCCTAAATTAGCAAATTATTAGCAAAGTGAATTTTAAATTTAATAATAACTATAAAATCGCCATCTCATCTCGATGTACCATCACCGATTTTTCGTCAAAGTGTGGCAAGATATCATGGATTTGGGCGGAGCTTTTTTGGGTGATTAATTTGGCATCAGCGGACGAAAAGCCCACTTGACCCACCGCAATGCGAGTTTTGGCAGTATCGACAATCTCAACCACACTCCCTGCATCAAAATCACCCTGCACTTCGAGCACTCCAATCGGCAACAGGCTCTTGTGGTTGGTCGTGATGGCGGTCTTTGCCCCATCATCGATGATGAGCGTGCCTGCCATGCGGATGTGTGCAGCGAGCCATTGTTTCTTGGCGATTAGCTTATCACTGCTATCAGTCGTCAATAGCGTGCCGATACGCTCGCCATGCGCTAGGCGGATAATCACATCATCCACCTTGCCACTGGCAATCACCGTTTGGCACTGACTCATCGCTGCTAAGCGAGCTGCACGGATTTTGGTCAGCATACCGCCACTGCCCCATTTGCCACCATCACCGGCAACATCAAACAGATAATCTGCCATCGCGCGCTCTTGTTCGATGAGCTTGGCATCAGGATTGGTGCGGGGATTGTCGGTGAATACGCCGTCTTGGTCGGTCAAGATAATGTACAAATCAGCATGAATCATCGCCGCTGCCATCGCTCCCAAGCTGTCATTATCCCCAAACTTAATCTCATCATAGCTGATGGTGTCGTTTTCGTTAATCACAGGCACGACACGCCATTCCATCAGCTGTGCGATGGTCTGCGAGATATTCAGATAACGAGAACGATGCGCCAAATCATCATGGGTCAGTAGTACCTGTGATGACTGCACGCCTTTTTGAATGAGTGCCTGCCACCAAGTCTCAATCAAACCCATCTGTCCAATCGACGCACACGCTTGCAATGCTTCTAGCTTTTTGGGTCGTTCGGGCAGATTCATCCGCACCACCCCTTCGGCAACCGCACCGCTTGAGACGAGCAGGACTTCATGACCGCTGTTTTGTAGTTCAGCGATTTGTCTCGCCCATTCATAAATCGCTGTGCGATCTAGCCCCCGACCGTTATTGGTCAGTAGCGATGAGCCGATTTTGACGACGATGCGCTTGGTTTTCATCTGCTTATCCATGAACCTGTGATGTGCTTAGTACGGTGCGTACTCGACTTTGACATCATAATCATCTTCATTAAAGTCATCATCGTCATCATCACTGATGCCTTCACGCTGTGCTTTACGCATCGCACGATAGGCTTCTTTTTGGATTTCGGTGTTATGACGCACTTCTTCTTCGAGACGGCGGAAGCGTTCGGCTTGCTCTTCGGCAAAGATAGGATCTTCGATTTCACGCTCACGCTCTTCTTCGATGGCATTCATCAGATGAAACTTCACCGCATCCACACCATCACCGGTCAAGGTCGATGTACGAAACACCATGCCTGTCCAGCCAAGTCGTGCCACGATGTCAGTACAGACGGCGTTTTGGTCTTCTTCGGGGATTTGGTCAATCTTATTTAGGACCAAAATCTGTGGTAGCTGTGATAACTCATGCGAGAATTTTTCAAGCTCATTTAAGATAATCTCGGCATTCGCCACAGGATCTGAGCCATCAATCGGCTGTACATCGACGATGTGTAGCAGACGACGAGTACGCGCCACATGCTTTAAAAAACGAATGCCAAGCCCTGCACCATCAGACGCCCCTTCGATTAGACCTGGAATATCTGCCATCACAAATGACTGATGCGTGCCGACATCCACCACGCCAAGATTTGGCACGAGCGTGGTAAATGGATAATCCGCCACCTTTGGGCGAGCTGCCGACACTTGACGGATAAAAGTTGATTTGCCGGCATTTGGCAGACCAATCAAGCCGACATCGGCGACGACTTTGAGTTCAAGCTTGATATTTTTGGCTTGACCCGGGAAACCCGGCGTGGCTTTGCGGGGTGCTTGGTTGGTGCTTGATTTAAAGCGGGTATTACCAAAACCACCATCACCACCTTTGGCGATGAGAATTTTTTGACCTTTTTCGGTCAAATCACCAATCACCAAATCCAAATCGGTATCAATAATCGTCGTGCCAATCGGCACTGCTAGATAAATATCATCCGCCCCTTTGCCCGAGCAGTTTTTACTGCCGCCATTTTCGCCACGGCGAGCTTCGAATTTACGAGTATAGCGATAATCCACCAGCGTATTGGTATTATCATCGGCGATGGCATAGACATCACCGCCTTTGCCACCATCACCGCCATCTGGCCCACCTTTTGGGACAAATTTCTCACGGCGAAAACTCACAATCCCATTACCGCCATCACCTGCTTTGACGCTGATCACAGCTTCATCAATAAAACGCATATCTTTTCCAACTGACTAAATTCTGACTAAAATAAAAAATCTTTCGCCCGTGCGACCACCCACCGCACAAAATTTGGGCATAGTGATGTATTTTAGCACAGTTTGGCAGGTTTTGGGGGATTATTGAGCAGACAAAGCAAAACCACCAAATTGGGTTTGGTGGTTGAGTATGATAATGATGCACACAATTTACTCAATCAAATTTTTGACATCATCCGATATATAAATAAGAACCGGTTGAATGAATTTATCCATGTCATACAAGTCAACAATTTGTTCTCCCGCTCGCGATTAAAGCTCATACATATCATCATTAAAAACTATCATTTTATCAATCCCCCAAATTCCTTATTCATAAATAAAAATATCTTCAAAGATAAATGTAGTTCCCAATGGGGCTTTTAAAGCTTTAAAATCAGTCGTAAAACTATCTAACTCATAAAGATAACCATCTTCATCAACTGATAATTCCAAAAATACCTTTCTACCATCTGTATCAAAAGTTGTAACTTCGATTAATGGCTTACCATACAATCGCTTGTGACGACACTCACGCAAAAATTGCATTGACCCCATACCACCATCATCAAGCAATTCCACGACAAAAGTTTGCGAAATTGACAAATCTAACTTAAATGGAAGTTGGCACATACCAAGCAAATACTTAATCAATCGCAATTCGCACTCGGACAATAAGCGTGGTGGAGATAAACTTTGCTTCATTGTTATTCCTATTAAGCATGAAAACCACCAAACAGCTTTAGCCATTTGATGGTTGTGTCAATCAGTCGTGCTGATGATTAGTAACGCACGCCTGCCATTTCTTCGGCGACACGGATAACTTGGGTGCTATAGCCCATTTCGTTATCGTACCAGATGTACATGGTCGCACGGTTGCCACTGGCGATGGTGGCTTTGGCATCAAAGATGGCGACTTTTTCAGAACCGACGAAGTCAGTTGAGACCGCTTCAGGTGAATCTGAGTAGTTGATTTGCTCTTGCCATTGTTCGCTTTGGGCGACAGCCTTCATAAAGGCATTTAGCTCATCAGCTGTACCCACTTCTTTTTCGAAGTTTAGGTTCAAAATAGCCAATGACACATTTGGCGTCGGTACACGGATGGCGTTGCCTGATAGCTTGCCTTTAAGCTCTGGGATGGCTTTTGATACCGCTGATGCTGCGCCTGTGCTGGTCATCACCATGTTTAGCGGTGCGGCACGGCCACGGCGGTCGGCTTTGTGGTGGTTGTCCACGAGATTTTGGTCATTGGTGAATGCGTGAACAGTTTCCATATGACCATTGACCACACCAAAGGCATCGTGTAGGACTTTTAGCGTTGGGGTGATGGCGTTGGTGGTGCAGCTGGCAGCTGAGACGATTTTGTCATCGCCGATGGTGCTGTGGTTCACACCATAGACCACATTTTTGATGTCACCTTTGGCAGGTGCGGTCAGTAGCACTTTTGCCACGCCTTTTGATGCTAGGTGCTTGCCTAGACCTGCTTCATCTTTCCATTTACCGGTGTTGTCGATGACCAATGCATTATCGATACCATAGGCGGTGTAGTCGATTTCGCTTGGGTCGGCTGCATAGATGACTTGGATAAAGCGGCCATTGGCAATGATGCCGTTATTGGCTTCATCGATGCTCACGCTACCATCGAACCAGCCATGTACTGAGTCACGCTCAAGTAGGCTTGCACGCTTGGCAAGGTCGCCTTCGCCTGCTGGACGCACGACGATGGCCTTGAGCTGTAGGCCTGCTGATGATGCAGGACGGCTCATCAATAGGCGTGCTAGGATACGACCGATACGACCAAAGCCGTATAGCACGACATCTGTCGCTGCCGCTGTGCCTTGGGCGAAGTCTGCTGCTGATTTGCCTGCTTTGATGGCTTGACCTAGGTCAATGCGAGCGGTGGTGTTGCCTTGAGCAACTAGGCTTTCTGCCAGTGCCAATGACGCTGCCACATCCACACCATGCTGGTCGTGCAGTGCTAGCACTTTGGCGACCGATAGTGCCACACGCTCACCAAAGAATGAAACGGTTACATCTTTTGCTGCAAGCAGGCTCAACGCTGCGATAAGCTTGGCTGCGGTTGCTTCTTGGGCTTGGCGAGTCGCCAGATGAGATTGGTACAGATTAGCAGACATATTGCCACCTTTTTTCAATGATAAAATCAGTTTGGGAGAACCGATAATGCGATTTGGCACATCATCGGCATAAAAAAAATTGCTTAATCAACAAGATTGTAAAACAAAATCACTGCCGACGCAATTTTAATCAATTTAAAAAATGACGATATTTATTAAATTAATGTTAATGATGTGCAAATTGTATATATTTTGGGCAAATTGCGGTTCATTTAATCATTGCTCATCATTTTACCCAGTCATCATCCCACGAATCCCTGCAATCGCCACTGCACCATTGACGCTAGCCGTCCGCTCATCCGATAAATCAAGTCCACCCAAAGCAATCGCAGGCATACTCAGTCGCCCTGCCAACTCGCCAAAGCCCTGCCAACCGAGTGCCTGCACAGTTGGATGGCTTTGGGTCATCTTCACAGGCGACACGAGTGCACCGATGACACGGGCATGGCGTGCTAAGTGATTGGCAAGCGTGACTTCATGCGTATCATGGACACCGACGAGTAGCGGTAAATCTTTTGGTAAGCCTGTTGGTAAACACTGTGCACAATTCGTCATCTGCCCCTGCATATCCACACACTTACTCAAAGTCTGTGCGGATAATTTGACCATCACGGTACTGTTTATACCATCAAATTCATCACGGTACGCCAGATATAAGTCATCTTTTATCACCATACAAATGTCAGTGCGGTGCGTATTGATGGCTTGATACAGCTGTCTTGCCATCGCCACATCAGTCTGTGGGCGTAGATAGAACCAAGCTTGATTGGGTAGATGAGCTACATAATACTGCACAAACTCATCTATCGTGCCAAAGTGCGCCAAGTCATGCGAAATAATCAGCTTATCAGTAAGGCTAAGCCAATCTAAAATCCGCACATTCGCCGCAGGCAAAAGCTCGCCACTCATCAGTAGCTCATCGATGCTTAGCCAATGCAGTGCTTGATTTTCACAGCCGTGCGTGCGATGGCGAAATGCGTGGTACTGTGTATTGGTTAGATGTACTTGATAAATGTGCAATTCAACAGACTTATCCGTATAATCATGCGCAATCACGCCAAAACGAACCAACTGGTCGGTTTGTAAATCAAGCCCGATTTCTTCGCCCACTTCTCGGATGAGCGCAAGCTCCGCCAATTCGCCCTGCTCTATCTTGCCACCGACGAACTCAAGCTTACCGCCTTGATGCTGATGTGCTTGACGCATCGCGAGCAAAAATTCATCCTGATAACGAATCACTGCCACAGCGACACGGATAACGGGGTTATCTTTGGGGGTTGTTTGATGGGTATTCATAATGATCATTGTAATTAATTCAATAGGTTATAAACTTTTTTTGATAAATTTTGCCAATTTTGGTGATTTAAATTTGCAATTTATCAAAAATCTGCTATCATAAACACAAATGATAATTATTATTGTTTAATAACAAATAGCATTTGATAGATGATTTCACAAATTTAGCTATTTGCACATTATGCAAGCAATAATCATTGATGCGCTCGACGCAATTTATGTTCATCAGTATTAGCTTACGGCTTGGGATAACCACCCATCACCCGTCAATAAAAGGAAAATCGCCATGACTATGACCATCGCTCGCTACTTCAGCAATCGTGAAAGCACTCGCCTACCAACGCTGTATTCACAAAATCTATTTGCCATGACTAAGGAAGTCCGTATCGAGCATCAAGGTGAAGAATATCGCCTGCGTCTGACTCGCAATAACCGCTTGATTTTGACCAAATAATTTGTCAAACCATAATTTATAAACCAAATTGTCGCTTAGTGATGGTTTGAACGAGTTTAAACCACAAATAAACGACAATTTAACAGCTTTCTCCAAAACCCAAAAAGCACTGTCAGTCGATGGTGCTTTTTGGGTTTTTGCTTTGTCATCATTTGGTTTGGTTATTTCTAATAAATCAATATAAGCCATTGAAATTTATTAGAATTTCCAACGATAAATCACATCCACCATGTTCTCGGCGGCACTGGTGGCTTCGACATAGACTCGGCGGGTCAGCTGATAACGCATCGATAGGCTTGATTCGGCATTAAACACGCCCACGCCATAGCGAATGTACAAATCAGGCGTGATGTAGCCGGTGACATTGACATTGGTGTCGCTTGAGTTACCTGATGCGTCGATGGTGAGACTTTGCAGCCCTAGTGCTTGACCGATTTGGTTGGTCAGATTGCGAGTACCTGACAAACCAAGACTTAAGCCTGCTGCCGCAAGCTGATTGGTGACTTGTGAGCGAAAGCCTTGTTCGGTGATTTGAGAGTCGTTGGATTCACTGATACGCCCTGTGATAAGCGCATTCATCGCTTGCTGTTCGGTTAGACCTGCATCGTTGAATACCACGATTTCGGGGGCATTTGCCGTACCACGAATACGCAGACCGATGGTTTGACCTTCGATTTGTTTTTCGCCCTCGATAGATAGGCGTGGATTGAGCAAATCGCCATTAAAGCGGATTTGGGCGTAATTTAGCTCAAGGTTTTGCCCAATGCCGTCAATCTTGGTACGCTTGGACACCTGCACCACGCCTAGCGCCTGCATTGCCCCTTGACCTGACTGTGTCAAATGTAGCGCACCTGCTAGTGGTAAAGTCGCCCCAAAGCCACGAAACTCGACATTTTTGCCCAAATCCACACCGATATTGGCATTGATGCTCCACGGCTCAACTTTGGCAAGGATTTTATCGACATTGCCCGAGATGCGACGGTCAAGCACGGTCACATCTGGCGACTCACTGACGATGGTCGCTGTCGTCTCGGGTGGACGGATGGTCGCTGTCGGGATACTGACCACGCCTTGAACATCGACATATTTGGATAATGGCTTGACGATAATCTCAAGGTCAGGGCTGATTTGCGAGACCACAAGCGGTGGCTGATTGACCGTCAGATTTTCGCCTGAGATACCAAGCTTGGCTTGGATTTCTTGAGACCAATCCAGTCCGCCGGTGAGCACGCCTTTGCCATCACCGCTATTAAAGCCACCGGTCAGCTCGGCACTTGTGCCACGAATACTCATGGTGGCATTGATGTCGGTCAGCACCATTGGCACGCCGACAATCGCAAGCGAACCCTTATCAAGATTGGCATTGCCATAGAATAATGGCTTAGTCAAAGTACCACCCAAACCCCCTGCTAGGCTAACCTTGCCTGTGAGCGCTTGTAGATTCGGGAAAAATGGTCTGAGCACCGCCAAATTCATGTCATTCATCACGAGCGCACCTGAGATTGGCTTGGTGTCTTGATACGGATTGATAATCACATCAGCATAGCCTTGACCTGCCACGCCTGAGACATCGGTGCGGATTTTTAGCCCTTTGGCGACGCTTTGAGCAATCAGTGAGAATCGCTTGTACGGCATCTCGACATAGCCTGTATCATCCGATGTCAGTCCCAGTCGCCCATCGTCAGAGTACAGCACTGCATCCACGACAGGCTCGCTGCCTTTTTGCCAGCTGACCTTAGCACGACCATTGAGCAATGACTGCCATTCGATATCGCTTGGTAGTGCCGCTGAGAATACTTGGGTGTCTAGATTTTGGATAACCACATTGACATTGCCCGAGGTCGGTGTGTAGCTGAGCGTATCTTGTAGGCAAATCACGCCCACGCCTGCATCGGATGAGCGAGCCGTCTGCCAGCAGTGTGGTGCGACATACACGCTACTGTCATTCATTCCATAGCTAAACTCGGTCGGCTGACGCTGTGCCATCACCCCAAATCGGCTCTTGATGCTACTATCAGACAGCACACCTGTGTATTTCATGGTATTGCGGTCAAATGAGCCTTGTACCTTGCTACTGGCTTCGATATCCCCGCTTTTGGTGGCGACAGACAGCACATGGTCGCTTTCAGTTCCCGAAAAATCCACGCGAGCCGATTTGATGACCTTACCCATGACAATGATATCATTGCCCTGCATGAGTAGCTGACTGTCGGTATTACCAAGATTGATGACCTTGCCGATGACTTGGGCATTTTGGATAACTAGGCTTGGCGCACGCACCCCTGATGCCGCCATATCAATGTACAAAGTCGGCAAGGCATTATCATCATTAATCAGGATAATACCGCCTTGGATAGCGCCTGCTGTCTTATCGACAATCTGCCCCAAATCAACAATATTCACACTCGTGGTCAGCTGAGATTCATCGCCTGTGATAGCAAGATAATTTTCGCCAATTTGTACTTTAAGATTATCAGCATTGAGTTTTTTGATGATGTTTTGGGTTTGGCGAGCATTGGCATCGATACGGCTACGCAAGCTCAATAGCTCATCTTTTGAGCGGGGGCGATGGCTTGCCGCCTTGATACGATTGATATAGCCTTGCAAATCTTTTGGCAAAGCAAGCTCGGCATACAGCGAGCCTGTGGCGTTAAGCTCTCGCCCATTGAACTGCCCTGTCAAGTTCAAATCATCCACTCGGACAATCTGCACGCTACTGCCCCAATCGCCACCGATACGCACCTTGCCCGTCATATCCGTGCTAAGCTGTTTGACAAATGCACCCAAATTCAGCGATGCCATATCCGCATCAAGCTGCCATGCCACGCCGTTTGACAAATCCAGCCAGCCTGTGGCATCAAGCTTACCTGCCTGCCCTTGATGGCTAAAGCGATTGACCACAAACTTTGAGCCGCTACCCTTAGCATCTATCGCCACTGTGCCTGTTGGTAGGTTTTTGTTTAGCACACTGCCGTCGAATTTGAGCGTAACATCGCCCAGCTTGCCTGCGCTGTATTTACCCTGTGATGACACATCGCCTGTGATGGTCGCAATCAGATTGCTGTCTTTGACAAATTTGGCAGTATTGACTTCATCCAATCTGCCCGCCATATCCCAGCTGATACCGTCAGTCAGACCAAGCTTACCTGCCAATGACACTTTGCCTGAGTCATTGGTCAGTACCGCACGGCTAAATTCAAGCGTATTCAAATCCCCTGCCACCGTGACACCGATGGCAGATTTGGTCAGCTCAGGCAGATAGTTTTGGCTAAGATTGCCATCAAATTTGGCACTTAAGTGATTGATTTGGTTATCTTTTAGGCGGATGATGGCATCACCTTGACCTGATACCTGCACCGTCTCGCCTGTCAGCATCTGCGCTGTCAAATCACCGTCTTTGATGTCAATCTCATGGACACCCACACCCTTTTCATCTCGCATCCGCCCTGTGGCGATGATACGCCCTGCAATTTGGCTAAATGGCGTCTGCTCTGGCGTATCAAAATAGACATTGGGCTTGATTGGGCTTGCAGTGGCATCAATCTGCCAAGTCAAAGGCGTGGTTGTGGTGGCAAATTTGAGCTGACCTGTGCCAACAAGCTTACCCATACCGCCTTGATATTGAAAATCTGTTAAATTAACCGTTTCACCTTTTTCAATGTTGGCATTAAGGGTATAGCGGCCGCTTGGTGCTTCATGTAGCTTAGTGATATCAGCACTGGCAGTGATAAAAGTGCGACCTTCTTCAAGTCGGATGTTAGCATTACCTTGACGGCTATCAATCTCACCGACCTGCGGTACTTGGCTGCGGCGTAGATTTGCCCAAGTAGCATCGATACGCCACGGCGCATCGGATTTGGATTGATTTTGGGCAAGAGTTGCGTGCACTGTTTCGCCATCGTGCTGTGCTAGGTCAAACTCAAAGCGAGTGTCATTGCTAGCTTTGTCAAGTAAGCGATATTTAACCCCAAGTGAGCCCGTCAAAGTCTGTGGCAGATAGGCTTGATAATCTTTGTACTCAACTGGCATGACTTCGCGGACTTTAAAGCCTTGTCCTGTGATTGTCGCATCCAGCTCAAACTCATCTGACCATTCCATCTTGCCACGAGCGGTCAGCTCACCACTTGGCGTGCTTGCGCTCAAAAAATCAATATCCATACCGCCATCACGCACCACGCCACGACCACGATACCGACCAGACGGTATGTCTTTGGCGTTTAGGTCGGTGTTGATACGCAATTCGATATTTGACACCACACCATCAGCAGTGATAGTGCCATTGGACAGTGTGATGTTTTGCTCTTCGGCATACGGTAGTAGTACATGGTCAAAGTCAAGCTTGGCGCTAAATGGTGAATTATCATCCAAGCCCTGTGCGATAAAGCTACCTGTGATGTCATGCTGATTGTATTTGCTGGTCACTGTCCCTGTGGTACGCTTGAGCGAGCCACCTGCTTTGACAGACAGTGTGTCAAAATACACATCATCGAGTGCCTTGATATGTACATCAGCTGTGGCATCGAGTGGATAATCACCTGATAGGTCAATCTGCCCTGCGGCATTGGCGACGCTCAAGGTGTCATCATAGCCAAGTGCCGCTTGTTCAAGCGCAATCTTTGAGCCTGACCACTTGGCATCTGTCACGCTAATATCGTGCAAAATCACAGGCTTAGCATCGGTTTGTAGATAGCGGACTTGCTTGACTTTGGCATTTTCAAGGTGCAAAGTCACAGGCAGGCTGATGGTCGCATAATCAAACGGCTCGCCAGTTGGTGGTTTTTTGTTCACCACTTCGATGGTGTCAATATCAGGATTGACCAGATGTACTTGGCGTGCCAAAACAGCTCGCCATCCTAGCTGAATGTAGGCTTTATTGACATGGACGGTGATGTCTTCGCCTTGCACGATTTTGACATCACTAACCCACAGACCATCACGCAGATTGCCCTGACTGTATTTGAGCGTCGTGCCGGTTTCGGTGGCGATTTTTTCGACCAAGAATTTTGTGCCACTTTCTGTCCCTGCGGCATACAACAAAGCCAGTAGCAAAATCATCACCGCCACCATCGTGGTGATAATAAGACGCAGTAAATACACAAGCCAAGTACGCTTTGGTGGATTTGGCTCGTTTGGATTGTTTGAGTTGTTTGAGTTATTTAACTGATTTGGTGGCGGATTGGGGGTGCTGCTAGAATTTTTGGCAAAATCATCCCCCAAATCAGCACTAAGCGTCTGATTATCAGTTGGTAGGATAGGTTGATTTGCCATAAAAATCCTTAACTTAAGTCATCAAAGCACATTGTAACCGATTCATCTAAAAAGGTGAACCAATAAAAAAGTGCAACTTAATCGGCGTGCCTTCTTCTTTGACCCCTGTCGCGACATCTACCCGAAGCTGTCCCACCGGTGATGCCCAGCGCACGCCCACGCCTGCACCGATTTTGGTATCGTTATTAAAGTTTTTGTCATAGGCATTACCGACATCGGTAAATACCGCTAAGCGTAAATCCTTCATCACTTCATAATTATACTCAAGACTGCCCACTGCCAGGGCTTGACCGCCCAGCAGATAGCCCGTGCTTGAAGTTGGCGATAAGCTGTTATAATTATAGCCACGGATGCTTTGGTCGCCCCCTGCAAAAAATCTTAGCTTATACGGTACTTTGTCAAACTCATCTGCCCAAATATAGCCACCTTTTAGCCCTGCCACGAGCTGATGTGCACGATTTTTGCCATAGGCATTATCCCTAAAGCTATACACGCCACTGATACCCGCTTGTGCGATGGCAAGGTTTGTATCACTCACGATGCCTTTACCACCTGCTTCGAGCGAATAATACTGACGATAGCCATGTAGTGGATTGACTGGATTATCCGCTACTGTCTTGTGCAGTGCCATGCCTGCAAGCACCACTTCTTGGGTTGCACCCCCTGCTACAAAGCCCACAGGCAAATCTTGCCATGTATCGCTCGGTGCATCACTTTCGAGCTCATCTAGGCGATAGCGTAGTGAATACGTGCGATTCCAGCCTGTTTTGCTTTGGATATTACGGCTAATACCCTGCTCAAGCGTACGCGTGGACAAATCATAACCCGATGCCTGCGCGATGACTTCTTCATCATAGCTTAGACTGGCTTGTAATTTATCATTAAGCGGATGCATCCAAGGTCGTGATGCGTAGAGTTTTGCACCTTTTTTGTCTTGGGACAATCGCAGCTCAACACCTGCTTGATAGCCATCACGGTTGATGAGATTGTGCTCAAATTTGGTCACCAAGCGCGCGCCTGTATCCGAGCCCCAGCCCAGACCAATTTGTCCATCTCGTGGCTTGTCTGATGCCACAAAGACATACAAGGGGACTTTTTTGTCCGCATAGACTTGATTGGGTGTTTTTTTGTCCGCAAGCTCGGGGCGTTTACCATCTTCACCCAAGGCAAACGGCACGCCTTCATCTTTGGTCTCATCGGGTAGCACCGCCTTGACAACATTACTCACCGCATCACTGATACGCCCAAGCAAGCTCTTATTCTCATCTTGGCTATCAATCGCCAATACACGGTCGGCAGGCAGATTGTACAGTCGCTCGGCTTTTTGACTGACTGCCGCCAATTTATCCTTGATAATCTGTGATGCACTAAATTCAATCGGGGCAATCTCCGCCGTCGTACCATCGCCCAAATCCACCGCCTGCGTGCTCGGCGTCTCACTCGCAGGTGCTGTATCTTCAAAGCTAACCAAATTTGCCGCCTGCGCCTTATCAGGATAGACCGTTTCGGTATTCACCGCATTAAAATACCCTGTGGATAATAAATCATTCGACAGCTGTCTGACCGCTTGGCGATTATAGGCATCACCCATCTCAAAGGTCAGTAGCTTTTTGAGTAATTCAGGTTTGACCGGTAATTTATCAGGGTCGGTCGTCAGCTGACCGGTTGCCTTATCAAAGGTAAAAAACACCACATTATCAAAATGATACTGCGAACCGGTATCATACACTAAGCTGACATCAGCGATATTATCAGGCAAAATCACATCAACCGAATTATTCAGCCATTTACCATCCAAAAAGCCTTTTTCGCCACTAGTATCTTCGATGGCAAGCTTACTGACTTCGTATTGGCCATGATTAAAAATATCGCCCGGCTGCATGGCGGATGAATTGACCACGCTTTGATACGCCTGATTGGTTGCGCCATCGCCACGCACTTCGAGCGCACGGTTGCCCACACGTACAGGCTCGCCAAGCTTATCAATGATAAGATTAATCTCGCCTGCGCTTTTTTTGGTGATACGCATCTGCACATCATAATAGCCCACCGCACGAGCCGCCGCCTGTGCTGTCTGTCTTAGGCGTGCCACCGACCCTTGAAAGTCAGTTACCGAATCGACAGTGATGTCTTCGAGTGCTGCTTTGATATTTTGATAAGGCTCTTGCTTGATGTCGCTACGCTTAAGCTCAATCAGAGCATCATCCGCTTGCCCATTGGCAGTATCCGCCTGCAAAAAATGCACCTTTAGGCGGGGCACTTTACTCACCCCATCATTGAACAGCCTATCATAGGTACGCCGTAAAATATTGGGCTGTTTGACGGTGTCATGCTCCACCACCAAAGTCTGATTGGTCGTATCTGTGTTAGTGTATTCAGGAATATACGCCGTCGGGTCAATGCCATCTGCCTCACCAATGCCAAGCGTGCTCAAAGTGTTGGGCGTAACCGCAGTATTCGCCGCTGCCACATCCAGTCCAATGGGTACGGCTGTGCTATTGATACGTGAAATCGGCAATGCCTGCACGACATTCACATCGGCGCTGTCATTATTGCCATTATTACCATTATTGACATCATTACCCTGATGACTGCCTGATATGTCTGTCGGCTTATTAAGTGTATCAACTGCCGTATTATTTGCCGTATCCGTTGCTGTCTTGGCTGATGGTACATCGCTTGGCGTGTGTAGGCTCGCTAGGTCAATGGTGCTTGTGTTTGGCACAGCTTGACGAGCAGCAAGTAATCTAGCATCGATTTGTTCAGGGGTTAATAAAGTCGGTGCTGTCTGCGCCGTCGTCTGTGCATGAGCAGACATCGTCAACTGCCCAAAAACCGATAAGCAAGCCAACCATAGATAGGTCGGCTTGGCAAGTTTTGGCGAACAAATCAGTGGACTTGGCATAAACAACTCACAAAACCTAAAAAATGTCAATGGTAGATTTGAACAAGTTTTGTCCAAAATCTTTAGCAGCTTGAAAATTTCACAGCTTAATTGTCAAATTCCTGCTATTATAGCAAAATTTATGGGAATAACAGGTATCAAAGCTTGCAAATTTTGTATAATCAGGCGTATCTTTTGAACACTGTAACACAAAATCGCATCGATACCAAACCATCCCGCCATCATTTTTAAGATTTTAACACTTTTATGGCAAGTCAGCTTTCACTATTTCGTCGTCGGGCGTTTAGCTCGATGTTTTTTACCCAATTTTTTGGGGCGTTTAATGACAATGTCTTTAAACAAGCATTAATTTTGGTGCTGACTTATAGTGCTGCTGCAAAGCTTGGCATGGAAGTTAGTCTACTCAATAACTTGGCAGCGTTATTATTTATCTTGCCTTATTTCTTATTTTCTGCTTTGGCAGGTCAAATCGCTGATAAATACGAAAAATCCAAACTCACCCGCCAAATCAAATTTTTAGAAATCGTCATCATGGCAGTAGCCGCCATTGGCTTTATTTATGAAATTTATTGGCTGCTGTTCATTTCGTTATTTGCGATGGGGGCGCAGTCCACCTTTTTTGGCCCGATTAAGTACGCCTATCTACCCGAAGCCATGCACAAAGATGAGCTGGTCGGCGCGAACGGACTGTTTCAGACCAGTACCAGCCTTGCCATCTTGACTGGTATGATGACCGCAGGCGTGCTGACGCAATTGTTCTTTTCAGACTATTGGCTGACGGTAACTACCCTGCTTGTGGCGATATTTGGCTACATCGCTGCGCGCCAAATCCCTGAAACCGCCGTTCATGTACCTGATTTACAGATTGACTGGAATATCTTTCGTACCAGCTATGACATCATCAAGCATTTGTACAGCTTACCGCTGTTGTTCTTTGTCATTATGGGTAATAGCTGGTTTTGGTTCTATGGGGCGACGTTTTTGACGCAGACCCCCGAAGTCAGTAAGGTCATCTTACACGGTGATGAGTCAGTGGTGATTTTCTTATTGACTATTTTTTCGGTAGGGATTGCCATTGGCTCGCTACTATGCAAGAGCCTAACCAAAAACCAAGTCAGCCTACGCCTACTGCCTTTTGGTATCGCAGGGTTGTCGATTTTTGCCATTGCGCTGTATTTCTCGCTCAATGCACTGGTTATCGAACCTAAGCTACTGCCTTATACTGTCAGCGAATTATTAGCCACTGATGGTACGTACATTGTCTTTGCTGAGTTATTTTTGCTCGGCTTGAGCGGTGGTATTTATATCGTTCCGCTTTATACCTGTATGCAGGCTTATTCACCAGTTGACCATCGTTCACGTATCGTTGGTGCTAATAACATCTTTAATGCCTTGTATATGGTTATCTCTGCCATCTTTGCCATTATCGTGCTTGCCCTACTCAAGCGTAGCCTGCCTGAGCTGTTTTTTATCACGGGTGTGGTGAATGTTGTTTTTGGTGCTTTTTTGTTCTTTAAACTTAAGCAATATCAAGACAGCTTACCAATCAATACCGATGATACACCGATGATGACTTGATTGTTACGCCAACAGATACAATCAAACAACAAATTTTGTCCATCTGAGTAATAAAAAATTACCCCATCTTGCGGTGAAATCTGTTATGATTTCACCAATTTTTATCCTTTGTAAATTTGCACATTGACAACTATGGAACTTAAGATGAAAAAACTTTCTCTTGCTTTACTTTGTACCACAGCATTTGCAAGCACTGCATTTGCAAGCACCTATGCACCTGTATTGCGTGGTGAAATCACCCAAACCATCACCCATGCCAATTCAGCCAACCTATTGACCAATGCCGTCAAAAATCTACCAACGCCAAGCGTCAACGTCAGTGATGTCAGCACCGTTGCAACTGTGCTTATCCCTGCCAACAGTGCAGGCACAACTATGCTGGATGTTACCCTAATGGATGAGTTCATGGACGATATCGCCCCGAACGCTCGTCATTACCCAACCAACTTCCCAACTCGCACCGCTGACTTTGTCGCCAAAGAAAACGTCAAATACCTATCAGACTGGCTAGAGCCTTATGCAACCGCCCCTGATGCCTCATTTGACGTGGTACTACGCGCTGCCAAAATCAACGGTATGGCACGTAACCTAAATCTAGGCACTGACTACACCCTACGCGCAACAGCACATATGCAAAAAGCCCTAGAGCTACAGCCAAACCACGCTGAAGCCAACTTCCTACTTGGTATGATGCTATCAGAAACAGGCGCATTCAAAGAAGGTCGCAAATACCTAGATAAAGCCGCATCACTTGGCTATATCGAAGCTGAACAAAGCATCGCCCAAGCCGACCTTATCAGCGACAACAAAACCGCTGCACTAAAACGCCTGCGTGATTTGGCAGCCAAAAACCCAAACAACACCCAAATCGCAGAACAAATCCGCATGATTGAAAGTGGCAATTTCTACATTTGGAACATCGCTGACAATCAGCTGAATATCAAATCGCTAGAACGCTAATTCGCCCTATCATGGTCGGATAGAGAGATTTTTTCCGCATGGGTAACTGTGCGGAAAATTTTTTTATGAATTTATTGTAAAAGTATTATAAATTATCGCTTGGCAATTTTTTATGGTAATGGTTCGTAGATTAGCTTGCTTACTCGGTGTTTCGCTGACCTTATTTGGCTGTGCACATCTTACCCCGCCGAAGCAAAACGCAGCCAAACTGATGGCACAGACCAGAAGTAGCATTGTCACCGGCACATCCGTCAGCGCATCCACACGCTCATCACTGCTGTCATCAGGCTATGAGCAAGACAGCTGCATGAATGAATTTGCCGACTGTATTGATGGTATCAAGGCATTATCGCTTGGCAAAGACAGTCGTCAGACGCTGGCAGTGCTTGCCGAACTATACTACACCAAAGCCCAACAGCTATCAGCGATGGATGACTGTCGCATGGCACTCGATAGAGAGCCGATTGACCCAAATTATGCCAATGCACCGCCATCACAAGATGAATTACTCGCCAAAAAACAAGCGCAACAAACCTGCACCAGTAACTATCGTGATACCCTGTATCATGCACTCAAGCACAGCTATGCGTACTTGTTTTATCAGCATCTACAGCAGTCTATCGTCAGCAATACGCATCTTGCTAGCGATACCGATGCTCGTATTCAAGATATTTATCATCTCAGTATCAATGACATTGTACGTGAATTATACGCACAAGAACGTGGTGCATTTGCTAGTGCGACCCAGTTTCATTATGGACTGGATAAGCCGACCATTGAGCCTGTGTTCAATCAAGTGACATTTAACAAAGTCGTCACAACCGATGACAATCAGCCAACCACATTGACCTTGTCGCTAGAGAATAACCCTTATTATCTGAGCAAGCTTGCCAAAGGTGGTCAGCACGTGTTTTCGGATTTGGTGTCGGCTTATGATGCCAGATTGTCCAAATTGGATGTCAATTCACGGCGGTTTGGCTTGGGTGTCAGCTTTGTTGGCTCGATTGGCGACCGCTATACAGCGCAGATTAGTCAGTCACTCGGTCAATCCCAAAGTGCGCAGCCCACGCCAAATGACCCACAGTATCAAGCCCGTATTCACCAAATGGGGCACGTGCTATTGACCGCTATCATCATCCCAAAAGGCAATACGCTTGATGAAGTGCTTGGTGCACGGGAATTTGACGGTTATTTTTTTAATCCACAGCAGCACAAAGAGATTAAGCTATTTGACACAAGCTACCCATTAGCCGCCAATTTCTCGGCAGGGTATGCGCTATGGCTATCTGAAAATCAGCTTAAACAGCTTAGCATCCTAAATATGCTTGCCAAAAAAGACAGCATTGCCCTACCACAGCTGTTCATGCTTGAGCCTTATGATCCCAACCAAAAAGTCGTCATCATGCTTCATGGCTTGGCATCTAGCCCTACAACGTGGGTCAATCTCACCAACACGCTACTGTCCGACCCTGAGCTCAACGAACGCTATCAGGTGTGGCAAATTGCGTATTCGACCAACTTGCCCATTTTAGAAAATCGCTACCAAATCGCCAAACTCATTGAGCACAGCTTTGCCAGTGTCGATCCGACAGGCGATGATGTAGCCAGTCATAATGCCATCTTGATAGGACATAGCATGGGCGGTGTCATCTCACGACTGATGGTGTCTGATGATGAGCTGATGCCCAAGCTACAACAGCTAGAAAGCAAAGACCAGCGCAAGCTATATAACCAAATGAGCTATGCTCAAAAGCAAGCACTCGAACAGCGGTTCACGCTCAATGCCCTACCGCAGGTGGATACGGCGGTATTTTTGTCTGCGCCGTTTCGTGGGACGGATTATGCCGATCGTTGGTTCACTCGAGCAGCACGACGCATCATTCACTTACCACTTGATCTCACCCAAATGGTCGGTAACACGCTGATGAATCTGGGTGAAGATGATAACAGCGTGCTGGGTTCGTTATATCTACAAAATGGCGCAAGTCAGCTATCGGATCGCTCATCGTTTGTGGCACTGACCAAAGATGTGCAGATTCATCCAAAAGTGGCATATCACACCATCATGGGGGATAACAAAGGCATCCATCAAGCAGGCGATAGTGTCGGTGATAAAATCTCTGACGGCATCGTGCCGTATAGCAGTTCGCACCTAGATGGCGCAACCAGTGAGACCATCATCACAGGCAGTCATAATATCCACGAAAACCCAAAAACCATCCTACAACTACGCAAGATTTTGTATGCACATCTTGAAAAATAGCCCAATTAATCCTGCAAAAAAACACCCCAAGCGATACACATCACTTGGGGTGTTTGCTATCAAGCAGATTTACTTACTCTTTAGCACCGCAAAAATCTCATCACGCACGGTGTCGATGGCTTTTGTGCCATCAAAGTCGTGATACGCAGGGGCGTTCTCACCTGATTGGGCGACTTGTTGATAATGACCAATTAGGGTTGCAGTCTGCGCATGATAGACCGACAGACGGTCACGCACGACTTCTTCTTTGTCATCATCACGCTGTACCAGTGGCTCACCAGTCACATCATCGACGCCTTCGACTTTTGGTGGGTTATACACCACATGATAAGTACGACCCGATGCAAGGTGTGCACGGCGACCTGACATACGGCTGACGATTTCATCATCAGGCACGCTGATTTCGATGACAAAATCAATACCCACGCCTGCTGCCGCTAGCGCTTCAGCTTGTGGAATGGTGCGTGGAAAACCATCAAAAATACAGCCATTAGCGCAGTCAGGCTGACTGATACGCTCTTTGACCAGATTAATAATCAGCTCATCAGACACCAGCTGACCTGCATCCATGACGCTCTTGGCAAGCTTACCAAGCTCTGTGCCTTCTTTGATAGCGGCTCGTAGCATATCCCCTGTTGAGATTTGCGGAATGCCAAACTCTTTTGAGATAAGCTGTGCTTGAGTGCCCTTGCCTGCACCTGGTGGGCCTAATAGAATGATACGCATCATAATAATTCTCCGAATGTTGTCATGAATGGCGGATAGTCGCCCGATTGCCCTAGCTACTATAAAGCACGATGCCAAATTGTTCAAGTAATTTTATGACAAAATCTAATAAAGTGTGCGATTTTTGTGAACTTATCAGTTTATAATAAATATATGTTATAAATAATAAAAAAACTTGCACCATTGGGCGCAAGTTTTATTGATTACTCAAATCTGCAAATCGCATCAGATTACCAAGATTATGGCACGACTTGAGAAATCGTCAAGGACACCGCCGACTGCTTATCAAGCACCACAGGATTGGCTGATAAATCACCCGATTGGGCGATGGCATTGCCTGAGCTACTGATGCGTGCATTGACCACCAAGACCTTGCCTGATGCACGGCCGCTTGAGAGTGTGCGTGATGGCATCATTGCATCTAGGTCGCTCAAGCTCACCACCACCTGATTGCTACTTAGCTCGCTGGCTGATAGACGCTTGACCGCATACGGCGCACCACCTGTCTGCTCGCCAATTGACACAAACAGCACATCTTCAGGCTTGATTTGTGATGCCATTGCAGGGCTGACTGCGACTGTGACGCTGACACCTTGAGCGACTTGTGCTTCTTGGGCATCGATATTTGCCACAAGCTTATCAAGGCTTGCTAAGGCTTCAGAGCGGTCGCCCGAACTTGCCACCAAGCTTGAGCGTAGGCGTGCAATCCATGCTTTGGCTTCGCTAAAGTTACCCGCTTTGGCTTCACCCATTGCCATCATCATCAGTGCACCTTCGTGGGTTGGTGTTTTTGCCAAAATGCTCAATAGTGCATTTCGTGATGCTGTATCTAGCTTACCATCATTAACAAAAAAACTGGTCTGAGCAAAGGTCAGCGCAATCTCATCATTATCAGGCTCAAGGCGATTGGCTCGTGCCAATGCTTCCATCGCCTGCGGCTTGGCATCAAGCATCATAAACAGCTCGGATAGACGCATCCAGCGATTGGCATCATAGGCATGATGATGCACATTGGTCTGCATGGCAGAGATGAGCGCCGCTGAGTCTTTGGTCGCCCATTCAGGCGGTGTATCAATCTTACCGGTCAATAAATCATCTGCCACTTGCCCTACCGTATCTTGGGCTTGCCATAGCGCAAACACAGGCGTACGGTCAGCTGTCGTCAGATACGCCACCGCCGCCAAAATCGGTATCCAAATCATCACAATGGCACGACCCTTAGCACCGACTGGCGCATGGCTTTCGGCAACTGTCTGTGCATCGAGTAGCTGGCGTTTTAGCTCGGTGATTTGTGCTTGATAATGTGTATCATCAATCAGCCCTGCCGCCTTGTCCGCATCAAGCTCGGCGATACGCTCGCCAAACACCTTGACATTGACCGACATCAGCTGGTTATCCGTAGCTTTTTTTGCTTTTAGCCAAGGCAGAATCACCACCAGCGACAGCAGTACCGTCAAGACAGCACACAACGAAAAAAATAAAACCAAACTTTGTGTCATATACTGCCCTTAGTGTTGTTTGTCATCAGTCTTGTCGCCATGCTGAGCCAAAATCTTGGCAAGCTTGGCTTCTTCGCTACTGCTCAAGGCCTGTGTATCATCAGCTGACAGCTGACTGCGACCTTTGCGCGCCTTATAAATCCAGCCTAGAATCAGTAGCACCAATAGCACAGGCGGGAAAAACCACAAAATCCAAGTCGATGGGCGTACAGGGGGTTTATAACTGATAAAATCCCCATAACGCTCAAACATATAGTTACGAATCTCGGTATCACTGCGGCCGTCTTTGACCATTTCATAGGTTTTTTGTTTTAGGTCTTGGGCGATGGGCGCATCTGAGCCTGCGAGATTTTGGTTTTGGCATTTTGGACAACGGAACTCTTCAATCAGCCCACGATATTGCGCTTCTTGTTGCGGCGAATCAAATTCATAAATATCAATACTTGCCATCGCCATCGTACTGATACTCATGCCAAGTAGTAGCGCCATGATTGAGTGATTTAATTTCATCTAGGACTCCTACTCACACGCTGCCAATTTAGCATCTTTGGTCAAGGACGCATCAGCCACACTTGTCATACACGCCTGCAGACTTGGCCAATTTTTCTCACCAATCTCACCCAAGACGTGCTTATACACCACTCCATCGGTGCCGACAATCATACTTTCAGGTGCGCCCGTCAGCCCCAATTCCAAGCCATATTTGCCTTCATAATCCTGGATGGTGTAGATAAATGGGTTTTGGTATTTATCAATATAAGCTAATGCATTGGCAAGTTCATCTTTATAATTCACGCCAATCATCGGCACGCCTTTTGCGTGTAGCTCCATCAAAAATGGATGCTCAACATAGCAAGTCTGACACCACGAACCCCATACATTGAGCAAAAATGGCTCTTTTGGCAAGTCACTATTAGTCATCGTGCGTGCAGGGTCGGACAGCAGCGGCAGGCTAAAAGCAGGCAACGGCTTACCCACCAGCTGACTGGTCTGCACATCAGTTTCTTTGCCCAGTCGCATAAATAGCATGATAACCAATCCGATAAAGATGACAAGCGGAATGATAAAAGTAAGCAAGCGTTTGTTTGACTTTGCCATATTTATGCTCCTTGATTGATGTGTTTTGCTTTTGATTTGCCAAGACGATAACGCTTATCAATGATGGCGATAAACGCACCGGCAGCCATGATAATCGCACCGAGCCAAATCCAGCGCACCATCGGCTTGACATAGACACGCACCGCCCAAGTGTTGTTATTGACTTTGCCTTTGGCATCAGTGATGGGCTCGCCAAGTGCCACATAGACTTCTTTTAATAGGCTTGGGCGCATACCCACTTCGGTCATTGGCATCATGCTGACGACATAATCACGCTTTTGTGGATATAGTGTGGTGATGAGCTTGTCGTTTTCTTTGACGGTGATGGTTGCTTGAGTGGCATCATAGTTCGCCCCTTTCACCTGTTCAAAAGCTTGTAGATGAAAATCATAACCTTGTACATGCACGCTGTCACCGACCGTCATAGCGACATCTTTTTCGATACTCATACTGCTTGTACCTGCCACACCCAGCACACAGACAAGCACACCCAGATGGGCAATTTGCATCCCCCAGTAGCTCGGTGATAGCTTGGTCAAGCCTTGAGCGATATTACCTTTGTTGTGCTTAAGCTTATCTTTGATGTCAAACACTATAAAGGCAAGCACCCATATGCTGAGAATACCCGTCACATAGACGCTATAATCAAATTTTGGCTCTTCGGCTAACTGAGACATCAGCCACGCCACCGATGCACCAAGCACTAAGGCACTGACACCGCACGCCATCATTGTCGCTAGTAGCGGACGGCTGTCATATTTATAACGCATCACCGCACCCACACCCATGAAGCCAAGCAGTAGCCAAGTCAAAGGCACAAACAAGGCATTAAAATACGGTGGGCCAACAGAGACCTGGCCAAGCTTAAAGAAGTCAGCGATGATTGGGTACAATGTGCCAAGTAGTACCACCAATGTCGCTACAAGTAAGATGAGATTGTTAATCACCAATACTGTTTCACGAGATTTTAGACGATAACTGCTCTCAACGGTCAATTTCCAACCACGCAACGCAAACATCAACAGGCCAAAGCCAATCACAGTTGCCAAAATCGCCAACACTGCCAAACCACGAGTCGGATCAGCAGCAAACGAATGCACCGAAGTGATGACACCCGAGCGCACCAAGAATGTACCAAGTAAGCTAAGTGCAAATGAGAAAATCGCCAGCATGATTGTCCATGCCTTGAACACGCCACGCTTTTCGGTGACAGCCAGCGAATGAATCAGCGCTGTCGAAGCTAGCCACGGCATCAATGAGGCATTTTCGACAGGATCCCAGAACCACCAACCGCCCCAGCCAAGCTCATAGTATGCCCACCAAGAACCCAGCGCGATACCCAGCGTCAAAAACGCCCAAGCAGTCAGTGTCCATGGACGACTCCAGCGAGTCCATACTGCATCCAGTCGCCCAGCCCATAGCGCCGCCATACAAAATGCAAACGGCACCGCCAAGCCTACATAGCCCATATACAGCATCGGTGGGTGGAAAATCAATCCCGGGTCTTGAAGTAGTGGATTTAGGTCAGCGCCATCGACAGGTAGATTTGGCAACACACGGTCATACGGTGATGAAGTAAAAATCATCATCGCAAGCATCATTGTCTGCACTGCACCTAGAATCGACAGCACACGAGCACGCATATCCAGGGGCAAGCCACGACTAAAAACCGCAACAAGCATACACCAAGTCGCCAAAATCGTCATCCATAATAGCAGCGAACCTTCGTGTCCACCCCAAGTTGCTGACAATTTATAATACCAAGGCAACAGACTGTTTGAGTGCTTGGCGACATAAACCAAGCTAAAATCATTGTACAAAAACCCTGCAATCAGTGCGCCAAACGACACCATCGTCGCCAAAAATTGCGCCGTCGCTAGGCTTGGTGCCAGTCGCTGCCACTGCACTTGGTGCTTGATGACACCAATGGCGGGCAAAATCGCTTGTAATATCGCAAGCACCAAGGCGAGCAATAGCGAAAAATATCCAAGTTCTGTAATTAACATCGTCATTAACTCATGTTACTGTGCAAAGTTTTTGCATTGTTATAATAGTAGCTGAATGATGCCATGCACCATTTGGCTTATCTTGGTGGGTGTGGGTACATTTCCCTAAAAAAACACCATCACCAAGTGCAACCATCCTGCCAAAAAGCCCGTAATCCCCCCAAGCACGATGAGCGTCATCTCATCTTCTTGGAAAGCAGGTCTTAGCAGGTTTTGAAATTCTTTGGGCGTCAGTGCACGAATCCGCCCTTCAAATAGACCAAAAATTTTACTGGCTCGTGAGGTATTGAGCTTAGGGTCACGGATTGGCACCATCGTCGCATCGATGGATTTATCCAAGATAGTATCTTTAAAATCATCTAAAGTACGCTCATCCATGCCCACCTTGAGCGTCGTTGCTACCACAGGCGACTCCAGCATCTCATACAGATGCGATTTCATCAGCTCACGGGTCTTATTTGCGCGTAGCCCATACATCATCTCATGCATGATATTCTCAAGTGTTACAAGCTCATTGACGACGATTTCTGCAAACACGCTTGACACTTCATCTTGGCGTTTCATAAAACCGCCTTGCCATGAATAGCGATGCCAATGCGGACGCATCCACACCACTTTTTTGGTATCACCATCCATCTCATAGCGAAACAGACGAATAAATGGCACACGGCGTGGCTCAACAGGATTAAACACCATCCAAATCGCAATCCAGTTGGTCAAAGCACCCCATACCATCGCAAAAAACGGCACTGTCCAATGCTGCGGCACAAAATAAAACAGCACCATCTGCACCACACCAAAGCCAAAGCCAATCAGTGCGCTGATTTTCCAAATAAAGTTAATTTCTTTTTTACCAACTCTTAGGAACATATCTACCATCAGCTTACGGTCTTTTTCCATCTTGCTGACAATCATCGCACGCATATCGACCAGCTCTTCAACATTATAAGTCAAATCCATGACAAGCGATTTCATGATATCTGGCAGCTTGGCGTGTACATAGGCATAGATACGACGGCGAATGGCATACGGCATATGCGTCCACAGGGCATACGAACGCTCTAGCATGATTTCATCAATCAAGCTTTCTAGGTTCTTATCCACCGTCGCCGTGATAAACTCCGCCATCTCTTCAGGCTCCATTGCCTGAAAAAATTCATCGAGCGAACCAAGCTTTGAGAGCGTTTGGTCAACAATCACGCCCGAGATTTTACCTGCTTTGGCAGGCACAATCCCCTGCCAGCCCAAGCCTTTGAGCCCAAAGGGCATATTTTTGATGGCAATGCCCCAAAACTTAATTGGACGAAACAGCATCTCAAGCGCCATCCACACGTGCGCCCAAGTGACAAAAGCCGTCACAGGCGGAATGGTCAGCATGGCGATAAATTCAGGATGTTCGGTCAGTGTTTGCCACAGGGTCGAAAACATGGGTTTGGTATAATCTTTGTGAGTATGTTAAATGGCGATAATTTTAACATAGTTTTTGTAAAGATGGTTGCTTTCATTTATCCAAAGCAGTCACAAAAGGCGCTCAAGACAGGTTTTGTAAATAAATTGATACATCTATTTGGGTTATAAAAACATTTCTAGCAATTTTTGCCAAGCTTGACTATAATAAACCGCATTGATTTTGCAAGTATTTATCAAAATCAGCACCTTAAGCTTTTTGGATGGCTTATTGATACAGTTGATAAAATGACTGATGAACAACTGATTAACAAAAGGATACGACGACAATGATGTTTTGGGAAATTTTGGCAACCGTATTTTCAGGGTTTTTGTTTGCAGGGCTTGTTCTGCCAATTCGATTGTTTTATAAAAAAACGCCAAAATGGATTGTGCCGGCCGCTGCAGGCATTGGTATGATTTGCTTTCAGGTGTATAGCGAATACACTTGGTTTGATGATACCAAAGCTAAGCTACCCGCAGGCAGTGTCATCGTCGCCGAAGTCCCAAAAAGCACTTGGTTTCGCCCTTGGTCATATATCAAGCCACAGGTGTTTCAGTTTGTCGTACTCGATACCGCCAATGTCAGTACTAATGGGGCGCTAAAATCAGCCAATCTATATTTTTTTGAGCGTCGTGCACTGGCTTATCCATTGGGTATTAGCGTTGATTGTGGTGCGCCCAAGCTTGAATTTGATCCCAAGATGAATGATGCGATTGTCAAGGCGTTGTGTCAATAATTGACGGCGTGATTTTACAAATCACAAAATACACTGCCGCATAAGCTGTATAAGTAACAAACTTTATAAGCAGTATAAATAGTTATAAAAGCCAAGATTTAGCCATTTATGAAAACCAAAAAAAATAACGACAAAAAAACCAATCAAGTACGCATCATCGGCGGTGTGCATAAGCGTCGTCTTTTATCTTTTATTGATGCCGATGGACTACGCCCGACACCTGACCGCTTGCGTGAGACATTGTTCAACTGGCTAATGGGTGCGCTTACTGATGCTCGTGTGCTTGATGTCTGCGCAGGCAGTGGCGTGCTTGGCTTTGAGTGCATTTCTCGTGGTGCAGGCAGTGCTGTCTTAATCGAAAAAAATCCCATACAGGCTAAACAGCTCACCGCCAATGCCAAACTACTACACATCGATACCACGACACGCATTATCCATGGTGATGCAGTGGCAGTGATTGAGACATTGGACACGCCTTTTGATATCATCTTTATCGACCCGCCCTACGCTGCGATGCTATGGCAACCGCTGATGGACGCACTACAGGCTCGTCAGCTCATGCATAGCGATACGCTGATTTATATTGAAGCGGATAAGCCGATTGATGCCGTGCTCAATGAGCAGACACTTCAGCAATTTGACACCGTCAAATACACCAAAGTCGGGCAAGCGCACGCCTATTTACTCACACCTATTGCCACGCTATAATGGCATAGCACATCATTTGGATAATTTATGAAAGCTATCTTATTAATCAGTTTATTGTCAAGCGCACTATTATTACAAGCTTGCGTCCATAAAGTCGTCACTGTACCTGCCAAAATCGCCTACAAAACCAGCAAAGGCGTCGTCAAAGGCACAGTCGCCGTCGGCAAAGCCATCATTCCGGGTGATAGTGATGATGACGATGATGATAAGAAAAAGTGATACCTAACCACAGTATATGTATCATTTATCAGTGACAAATCTTGACAAAAAAGTTTATCAAATGCCAAATAGCACTTGCAATGGTGCTATAAAATTTGGTAAAATGGGGACTGTTTTTTGAGAGCCCTTCGTTTCCCCAACTTAAAAAACAAATAAAATCAAGCTTATGGCTTGAGATTTTTATTTGTCTATCTCTCAAACTCAACTAAATAGGTTTTATATGACTACTACTATCAGTGCCAAACCCGCTGAAGTTGTACATGACTGGTATGTCGTGGACGCTGAAGGCAAAACACTAGGTCGCCTAGCTTCTGAAATTGCTTCTCGTCTGCGTGGCAAACACAAGCCATCGTACACTCCACACGTTGATACTGGCGATTATATCGTTGTAATCAATGCTGACAAAATTGCTGTAACTGGCAAAAAAGCTCAGGACAAGAAGTACTATCGCCACACTGGTTATCCAGGCGGTATCAAAGAGACCAACTTCACTAAACTTCTAGCACACAAGCCAGAAGATGTGTTGCACAAAGCTGTAAAAGGCATGCTTCCAAAAGGTCCTTTGGGCTATGCAATGATCAAAAAGCTAAAACTGTATGCGGGTACTGAACACCCACACGCAGCTCAGCAACCTAAAGTACTAGACATCTAAGGAGACATTATGGAACGCAATTACGGCACTGGTCGCCGCAAGACTTCTACCGCTCGTGTCTTCTTGTCTAAAGGCACAGGTAACATCGTTGTAAACGGTAAATCACTTGACGAATACTTCGGTCGTGAAACTTCTCGTATGGTTGTTCGTCAGCCACTAGAACTTCTAGACCTATCTAACAGCGTTGATCTATACATCACTGTTGTTGGTGGCGGTATCAATGGTCAAGCAGGTGCAATCCGTCACGGTATCACTCGTGCATTGATCGAACAAGACGAAACTTACAAACCTGCACTAAAAGCAGCTGGTTTCGTTACTCGTGATGCTCGTGAAGTTGAACGTAAAAAACTTGGTCTGCGCAAAGCACGTCGTCGTCCACAGTTCTCAAAGCGTTAATTTTACGATTATCGTTCAAAAAAACTCTCGATTATTATCGGGAGTTTTTTATTATCCAGTTTTAATAATTTATCAAAACAAAATGAATTAACAAACATTGCCAAAATCCAAAATCACACGCTTAATTTATTTCCACTTATATTTTTAAAAACTTGTAAAAATTTAGTTAGTATAACTATAATTATTTTGGTTATTTATAAATCAATTAATTTATAATTTCTAACGATAAATCGTCAATTTGTCTAATTTTTACACAATTTTGGCTTAGCAAAGTAGAAATATTGGCGAAAATAAAGTAACATATGAGAGATGAAAATTGGCTTATTTTTTATGATTATTCTATAAATTATTAAACAGTGATAATTATAGATTAACAAAAGCCACTTTTTTGTTAATTCATTAAAATTTTTGCGACTTTTTTTCGAAACTTTGTAAGAGAAGAATTTATTTTATTACAAAAATAGCTTAAAATAGTCATATTTAGCAAAATAGGCACAGCAAATGTGGCATCTATAATAAAATTGTTTTATTATAAATGCCACACACCCAGTATGGGATACTCCCATTCTTTTTCTGGAGGAAGTTTTAATGAGCCATGCCGAAGGCGTGAATGTTAAACGCCGTAGAGTACTAATCGCAACCACTGCTGCCATCGGTGCAGTCGGTGTGGGTGCGATTGCCACCCCATTTGTGCGTTCTTGGTATCCAAGCGCCAAAGCGGAAGCCGCAGGTGCTGCTGTCGTTCAAGACATCGCTGGTGTTGAGAACGGTCAGATGATTACCGTGAAATATCGTGGCAAACCAATCTTTGTCGTAAAACGCACCGAAGAAATGGTGGCAAACCTTGAGAAAGTAACCCCTAAACTAAGCGATCCAAATTCTGAGCTATCGGTTCAGCCTGAAGAATGCAAAAATGCAACTCGCTCTTTGACCCCAGAGGTTCTGGTGGTTGAAGGCGTTTGTACGCATCTAGGCTGTGCACCGACATTCCGTCCAGAAGTGGGCGCTGCTGATCTTGGTGGCGCTGATTGGTATGGCGGTTTCTTCTGCCCATGCCACGGTTCGCTATATGACCTAGCTGGACGTGTTTATAGCGGTGTTCCTGCCCCTACAAACTTACCAGTGCCTGTCTATAGCATCAGTGGCACTATCTTGACCGTTGGGGAGGCATAATCATGAGTATCGCTAAGAAGTTTATGAGCTGGGTGGATGCACGCTACCCTGCGACCGAAACTTATGAATACCATATGTCAAAATACTACGCACCAAAGAACTTCAACTTTTGGTATTTCTTTGGCGTATTGTCGATGGTTGTTTTGGTCAACCAGCTAGTTACTGGTATTTGGCTAACCATGATGTTCAACCCAAGCGCAGAAGGTGCGTTTGCATCGCTTGAATACATCATGCGTGATGTTAAAGGCGGTTGGTTGATTCGCTATATGCACTCAACTGGTGCATCGGCATTCTTTATTGTCGTGTATCTGCATATGTTCCGTGGCTTGCTATACGGTTCTTATAAGAAACCGCGTGAGCTAGTATGGCTAATCGGTATGGGTATCTACCTATGCTTGATGGCTGAAGGCTTCTTCGGCTACCTACTACCATGGGGTAATATGTCATACTGGGGTGCACAGGTTATTTTGAACCTACCTGCGGCAATTCCATTCATTGGTGATGGTTTGGCTGAATGGGTTCGTGGTGACTACCTAATCTCTGGCATCACACTTAACCGTTTCTTTGCCCTACACGTAATCGCTATTCCGCTAGTGTTGGTTGGCTTAGTATTCATGCACCTAGTTGCACTACACCATGTCGGCTCAAACAACCCAGACGGTATCGACATTAAGAAACTAAAAGACAAAAACGGCGTGCCACTAGATGGCGTACCATTCCACCCATACTACACAGTGCATGATATGGTTGGTATCGTTGTCTTCTTCATCTGCTTCTTTGCAGTGGTGTTCTTCGTACCTGAAGGTGGTGGCTACTTCCTAGAAAAACCAAACTTTGAAGTGGCAAACGGTCTAAAAACACCGCCACACATTGCACCAGTTTGGTACTATATGCCATTTTATGCCATCCTTCGTGCCGTTCCGCACAAACTTGGTGGTGTGATTGCAATGGGTGCTGCGATTGCTGTATTGTTTGTCCTACCATGGCTTGACCGTTCACCTGTACGTTCTATCCGCTACAAGGGTATGCTATCAAAAATCGCATTGGCAATCTTTGTTGTAAGCTTCATCATCCTAGGCTATCTAGGTGGTACAGCAGCTAGCCCAACTGCTACAATCGTTGGTCGTATCTGTACTGTACTTTACTTCTTGTACTTCCTATTGATGCCATTCTACACATCAATCGAGAAGTGCAAACAACCGCCAGAACGCGTAACCGGAGGTCACTAATGAAAGCACTTAATTCACTTGTAAAATTCGGTGCTGGTGCTGTGTTGGCTACTGTTGGTGCTTTTGCTAGCACCAACGCCATGGCGGCAGGCGGTGCTGGTTGTGGTACTTATACCCAAGCTGATGGTACTGCTGTAACCCTAGAATGTAGCAAAGCGCCAATTGATCTAACCAACAAAGGCTCACTACAGCGTGGTGCTCAAACCTTTATGAACTACTGCGTCGGCTGTCACTCAGCTCAGTATGTTCGCCATTCTCGTTTGGCACAAGATTTGGACATTCCACCAGAGCTTGTTGAAAAGTACTTGATGGTAACAACCAATGCAATCGGTGATCACATCACCGCTGGTATTGATCCTGAAGTACAAGGTCAATGGTTCGGTGCTGCACCACCAGATCTATCACTAGAAACTCGCCTACGTGGTGATGACTGGGTATATACTTATCTACTTAGCTTCTACGAAGATCCAAGCCGTCCTTGGGGCGCAAACAACTTAGTACTTGCAAATGCTGCAATGCCACACGTATTGCACAATATGCAAAAAAGCCTAAGTAAAGAAGAGTATGAAGCTCGTGTCGGTGATTTGGTGAACTTCATGGCGTGGATGGCTGAGCCTGTCCGCCATGACCGCAAAATCTACGGTGCATTTGTGGTACTATTCCTACTTATCCTACTAATTCCTGTTTACTTGCTAAACAAAGAATTCTGGAAAGATGTGAAATAATCATCAAAGTACCAACCAAAAGGCTGATTGTCACCCAATCAGCCTTTTTGATTATCCAAGTTTTTATCTTTGAATTGGGATATTTTTTTACACATTGGGCAAATTTTTTGTTAAACTAACAGCGTATTTCTCCAAGCGTTGACCAATGGAAAATTTATCGCAATTACCCCCAACACAGTTTATCCTATACGCCGATCAAGGGATCGACAGCCATTTGGTACGCCTATTGTTAGAAGAAAAGCGATTAAACTACCATCTACATACCATTGACGACGAACGTCCCGAAGAATTAAGTGAGCTCAACCCCTATCGCACCCTGCCTGTGCTCGCCAATCGTGATGTGGCACTGTATGAAATCAATGTCATTTTTGAATATCTCGAAGAACGCCACCAATTTCCAAGATTGCTCCCCATCACCCCAAAAGAGCGTGCCCAAACTCGCTTGCTTGCTTGGCGACTACAAAAGGACTGGCTATCAGAAGCATACACCCTACTAACTCATCCTGATAGCTTTGATGCCAATAAAGCCGCTCAAGCCAAAAAATCACTTTCTGACTCACTCATCACGCTCTCGCCCTTATTTGGGCATAAGCCGTATTTTATGTCTGATGAATTTGGCTGGTGTGATGTGATTTTATTGCCCTTACTATGGCGACTGCCACAGATGGGTATTGACCTACCACGCCACCTTTGCCGTCCATTGATTGAATATCAGCAGCGACTGTTTGAGCGAAATAGTTTTAAAGCCAGTTTGATTTTTAAGGATTATCCATGACCACACCAAAACGCCCTTATCTTATCCGTGCCTTCCACGAATGGCTAGAAGACAACGAGTTCACTGCCTATATCATGATTGATGCCACGCACCCTGATGTCGTCGCACCGCTACAATACGCCCAAGATGGCCGTTTGGTGCTTGCTTGCTCATATCAAGCGACGCATAATCTTATGATTGATAATGATGCCATCAGTTTCTCTGCACGCTTTGGCGGCGTCTCACAAGAGCTGTGGATTCCGATGCAGGCGGTGATGGGTATTTATGCCAAAGAAGACCCTAAGCATGGGGCATTTTTTGACCCAGCAGAATATGACGGCTATCAAGCCGAGCAAGCAGATAGTGCATCCGATGACGATACTGATAACGAGTCAACAAGCAAAGGTACAACCTTACGCATTTTGGATTAGATTATGCTTATTGTCTGTATTGAAATTTTATTCAAGTGGTGAGAGTTATGCAGCTTTGTGCACAATTTATCGGCGTCCTAATTGGCATTGCAAGCTTATCGACAACAGCGTACAGTTATAGCTTTGAGCAAGCCGAATCCGACCTGCTCACACAGTCAAATCGTGTACAAGCATCGGCATTGCTTAGCCAAGCTAGCGAACAAGAAGCCAAAGCCGTTCAGGGTTTGGGCAGGCCGACGGTATCGCTTAATATGCGAGCACTTAGTTATCATCAGACCGCTGATATCTCAACGCAAGCACTCAAAACTCAGCTGGCCGAAGATATTGGTCAGCAGCTTGATCACCAAAGCACCAATCTTGGCAATCTGGGTCTGGACGCCATCAGTGCAGAAATTGTCAATACGACAACACATACACTACTAAATCGTGCTATCTCTCGCCTGCCAAACGAAGTACATCTCGATGCAAAAGACAGCTCATTCACACCAAGTATCGCTGTGACCATGCCAATCTATACAGGTGGCGCGATTCGTAGCAGTCAGCAAATCGCCAAACTTGGTGCACAGCGTCAATCATTGTCTGAACTTGAGCAGATTTCGCTTGAGCGACTCAATCTGATTCGCTTATATTTTGGTGCAAAATTACAACAAGCATTACAGCACAGCGCAAAAGCACAATATGATGCGATGCAACTTCATGTCAATAATGCACATCAACTTGAGCGAGTGGGTTTTATCAGTCGTGGTCAGCGGATGCAATTTGAAGTGGCACGCAATCAGGCTCAGCAGCTGTACCAAAATAGCACTCTAACTTATGAGCAAAGCCTGTTTCAATTACAAAGCTTATTAAACAGTCAGCACATCAGCACACTTACGACACCATTATTTATCAATCGCACCCTACAGCCAAATTGGGATAGCTTGGTAAATAAGCTCAACACCAATGCACCCACCAGTCAAAAACTTGCCAAAGATATTGAGCTTGCCAATGAGCGTGTCGGTTTGGCAAAATCCGCTAAAAAACCCAAAGTGTTCGCCCTAGGTGAATACACACCTGATGACGGTGACTGGTTCGTCGGTATTGCTGCCAATTATACGCTATACTCTGGGCTTGATCGTGATGCCAAAATTCAAGCAGCCAACCTGCAAGCACAAGCCGCTGCCTTAAGCGCCACACAAGCAACGACCGACCTAACAAGTGCCATGCATCTATCTTATCTAGAGCTACAACATGCGCAGCGCACACAGTCGCTACTTGCACAAAATAAATCAGCAGCCATCGAAAATCTGCGCATCCAAAGACTTGCTTTTAAAGAAGGATTTGGTACTGTCGCTGATGTCGTCGATGCCGAGACTCGATTACAACAAGTTGAAAGCGAGATGGCGACGAATGCTTATCGCTATGTGATGGCATTAGCAAATTTACTTCATCACACAGGTGAGCTTGATCAGTTTAGCCACTATCTACATCAGGCCGATGTCATCACCTTATAATTATCATACACTATATAATTATCATACACTATCGCCATGACCAAAACACTCAAACCTTCAAAGCAGACAGACGAAACCCAAATCACCGAGCATAGCGATCCGCAAGCAGCTGATGCCACTTATAAAAAACGAAACAAAAAACCCATCGTGATTTTATTAGTGGCAGTCTTGATCGCATCGCTACTACTGCTCATTGCTTATGGACTGCTAAAAAGCTATGAAGATACTAGCACTGTACCACACCCAGCCAATGAATCTAATGGGTTTATCGCCAAAACCAAAAACAAACTCGTGGGCGATGACATCATCACCTTGCAAGGGGAAGTTGATGGTGAAACCGTAAACCTAAGCACCAAACTACCAAGTCGCATCGATGCCATCTATGTCAAAGAAGGACAAATGGTGAAAAAAGGCGAAATACTAGCCAAGCTCATTAGTCCAGAAATTGAAGCCAAAAAACAACAGGCTGATGCCGCCTTGCAATCTGCACTCGCGGCACAGCAAGCAACCATGCGTGGCACTCGCCAAGAAAATACCGATAGTCTATATGCCAATTGGCAAAGCCTGCAAGCCCAAGCCAAGCTCGCTCACGAAACTGCCAATCGGGGAGAATACCTGTATCAAGAAGGTGTCATCAGTCGTCAGCGTCGTGATGAGATGATGGCAGCCAAGACATCATCGGCTGAGATGAGTGAAGCTGCACACCAGCAGTATCTCAAGGCAAAACATGGTCGTAGCGATGAAGCCAAATCCAGCGCCGATGCTCAAGTGCAAATCGCCAAGGCCGCTGTCGCCGAAGCACAAGCGCTCGATGCAGAGACAACGCTCATCGCCCCAATTGATGGTACGATCAATAAAATCTATGCCAAACCAAGCGAGCTTGTCGCCATCGCCGTCCCTGTGATTAGCATGATTCACCCAAGCGAGCATGTACTGCTAAGCGTGCGTGAAGACTACCTACCAAGCATCCGTAGTGCCGACACTCTGACGGGATATATCCCTGCACTGGATAAAAAAGTCGATTTTCGCATCAGTCATATCGGCGCTGAAGGAGAGTTTGCCACCATCAAAAGCAATAAGCAAACCGGCGGTTATGACATCAGAAGTTTTGAAGTGACACTCACACCAACCACGCCAATCGATGGGCTAATCACAGGCATGAGTGTCATTTTTGATATTCGACTAAATCGTTAGAATCAAGTACATCAGCATCATGGTCGCCATTTAGCTTTTTTTATGAGATACTCGCCCAAGCCATCCGCATTTTCTCGATTTTTGACAGGATTTTGTGACAGCTTTTTTCGTGAAGTGCGCAAAGTCTCTGATAGCCGTTGGGATTTGTTTGCGCTATTTGGCATACCACTATTGGTGATTGTGCTGTTTGGAAGTATGTTCATCCATACCAAAGCCGAACATCTGCCCATCATGGTCGTCGATCGAGATCAAAGTGAGCTAAGCCATCATATCATCCGCCATATCAGCCATCATCAATCGCTGGATGTCGTCACAGTCAGCCAAAATCCACAAGATGCCGAGCGTGCCATCAACACACTGGACATCGGCGGCTATCTATATATCCCAAAAAATGCCGAAACTCGTTTGGTCAATGCCGAAGATCCTGGACTGCTTTTAGTGTACAATCAAGCCTTATACAGCATGGGCAGTGGTAGTGCGTCAGCGATGTCATCTGCGGTACTATCAGGTGTAGAGTCATTTTTAAGTGAGTCGTATTTGGTAAACACCCTACCGTCGTTGCATTTGGCGTTACCTACTGTCAAGGTGACAATTTTATTCAACCCCACGCTAAGTTATGAGCTATTTTTATCGCCGTTTGTGGTGGCGGCAGTATTGCATCTACTCTTAAGCTGTTTGGTGGCGTATGCCATAGGCATTGAATTTGCTGATGGTACAGCTAGTGATTGGCTCAAGGATTCACCCATTGCCGCCTTGCTTGGTAAAGTAAGCCTTTACACGCTAGTGATTATTCTATGGGCGGCGATTTGGCTTACTTGGATGATTTGGGTGCGCCAATATGCCATCGCAGGTAGCGCACTGTGGTTGATGATGGCGCAGGTGCTATTTTATGGTGCTTATGCACTATTTGGCGCTATGGTTGCTCTAGTTGTTCGTGATGCGAACAAAAGCTTTGGGCTGCTCGCGGTCTATGGCGGCTCATCGATGAGCTTTGCTGGTGTGTCATTACCGCTCAATAATGCGCCGACATTTACGCAGTTTTGGTCAAATATCATTCCATTTACAAGTTTTGCCAAGCTTCAAACCCAAAGCTGGATTATCGGTAGTCCTTGGCAGTCTATGTTGCCAAATTTACTCATCTTACTGCTATTTGTCATTATTTTTAGTAGCATCTGCTTGATACTGGTGCGCAAAATTACCAACAATCTAGTCACCGATACAGGCGCATCATCATGAAGCAAGCAATTTTGACACTATTTCAAGACTGTATCGCAACTTTTCTTGCAATACTAAAAAATCGCTCTATTTTATTGACGATGGTGCTCTCAATCGGTTTTTATGGCATTTTTTATCCCACCGCTTATCATGCCGAGCATGCACAGGCACTCCCCTTGATTATCGTCGATGAAGAACAAAGCGCACTCAGCCACACCATCATCCGCACTACATCACACAGCCCAAATGTTGAAGTCATTGACATCACAAACAACCTACCCCAAGCGCTAAAACAAGTACGAAGTATGCACGCAGAAGGGATTTTATACCTGCCAAAGACACTCAGCCAAAGTATCCATCATGGAGAGACTGGTGGCATCGGACTGTATCTGAGCGGGGCTTATTTGCTTAGAACACAGACGGTGAGCACAGGTCTGATCAGCTCGCTTGAACAGGTGCTTATTGATGAGATGGCTAAATTTACCCAAATCAGCCATCTACAGCTGCCGACACTCGTACACAAACAGCCACTATTTAATACCACAAGCGGCTATGGCAGTTATGTTTTTCCCGCCATAGCCCCTTTGATTGTTCATCAGACGCTACTACTTGGTGTCGGCATGCTTATTTGCGGTTTTCAACAAACACATCGAAGGCTACGCATCAGCCAACTCATCTCTGTATATCTCGTTGCAGGGTTGATTGGTACTTTATCCAGCTGGTATCTGTATGGCTTTGTGTTTTGGCAGCAGGACTATCCCCGTGGTGGCAATTTTTGGGGCATGGTGCTTGCGACACCGATTTTTGTCGGTGCTGTCATTGCCATCGCGTCAGCACTGTCATCATTTTTTGATCGCTCTGAGCGAGTTGGGCAACTGTTGATTTTTTCATCTGTGCCACTGTTTTTATTATCAGGGCTTGCCTATCCTTTTGTTGGCATGCCAAAGTGGCTTGTCAATTTTGCCGAGCTTCTGCCAAGCACACAAGGTATTCAGATGTTTGTACAGCTCAATCAAATGGGCGTCCCCACCCAGCTCATCGCACCCAAGCTGTTTTATTTATTTGCCGTCATGCTCATCATGAGCCTGCTTGCCCTATGGCGACTGTGTCTTAAGCCAAGTCTTAAACCAAATGATCAACAAGCAACCATACCAACGAATTTTAGATGATTTTTCTACCGATTTACGGTATGATAGACAGATTTTCATTTGAATAATTTTTGGGGTAAATTCATGAGCGCCAATCGCAAAATTCTTGTTACCAGTGCCTTACCTTATGCCAATGGCCCGATTCACTTAGGGCATTTGGTGGAATACATCCAAACCGACATTTGGGTGCGAGCCATGAAAGCCATGGGTCATACCGTCACCTATGTCTGCGCCGATGATGCACACGGCACCGCCATCATGCTAAAGGCTGAAGCCAACAGCATCACCCCCGAAGAACAAATCGCCACTGTCAAAGCATCGCACGAAAAGGACTTTGCAGGCTTTCATATCGGTTTTGATAATTATTACTCAACGCACAGCCCAGAGAACGAGCAGTTTTCCCAAGAGATTTACACCAAGCTTGAGCAAGGCGGCTATATCTTTACCAAAGATGTTGAGCAATTATTCGACACCGAAAAAGGCCTATTCCTAGCCGACCGCTTTGTCAAAGGTGAATGCCCTGAATGCGGCGCCAAAGACCAATACGGCGATAACTGCGAAGTCTGCTCAAGCACCTATAACGCCACCGAGCTGAAGAACCCGTATTCGACATTGAGCAATTCAACGCCTGTGGTCAAATCATCCAAGCACTATTTCTTTGATTTGCCAAAGTTTGAAGATTTTCTAAAATCATGGACAAAAGGCGACAACCGCTTGCAATCAGCGATTTATAATAAGCTGTCTGAATGGTTTGACGCAGGTCTTGCCCCGTGGGACATCAGCCGTGACGCGCCATATTTTGGCTTTAAAATTCCAAATACACCAGCCGGTGAGCCTGATAAATATTTTTATGTTTGGCTAGATGCACCTGTAGGCTATATGGCAAGCTTTAAGAATCTGTGCGAGCGTACAGGGCTTGATTTTGATGAATATTGGAAAAAAGACAGCACTACCGAGCTGTATCATTTCATCGGCAAGGACATCGTCTATTTCCATGCGCTATTTTGGCCGGCGATGCTAGAAGGTGCTGGCCTGCGCACACCGACAGCGGTCAATGCACACGGCTTTTTGACCGTCAATGGCGAGAAAATGAGTAAATCTCGTGGTACTTTCATCAAAGCCGAAACGTATCTGAATCATCTAAACCCTGAATATCTGCGCTATTATTTTGCCAGCAAACTCTCAGCCAGCGTCGAAGACATTAACCTAGATTTAGAAGACTTTATGCAAAAAGTTAATTCAGACTTGGTTGGTAAAGTCGTCAATATCGCCTCTCGCTGTGCAGGCTTTATTCATAAGAATAACGATGGCAAATTGGCGGATACTTTGGCAGAGCCTGCCCTAGTCCAAGAAATCATCGATGCAGGCAGCGATATCGCCGCCGCCTATGAAGCGCGTGAATTTGGCCGTGCCACCCGTCTAATCATGGCGTGTGCGGATAAGGCAAATGAATACATCGACACGCACAAGCCATGGGCATTAAATAAAGAAGGTAAAACCGAAGAAGTCCAAGCTGTCTGCACCGTTGCGCTAAACATTTTCCATAAGCTTGTGATTTATCTTGCGCCGATTTTGCCAGTATTGTCTGACAATGCTCGTAATTTCTTGAATGTTGAGACGCTGGACTTCGACAGCCGTCAGCAGCATTTGCTTGGTCATAGCATCAATGCCTTTAGCCCACTGATGAGCCGAGTCGAAAAAGACAAAGTTGATGCGATGGTGAATGATTCTAAAGAAAATCTAGAATCCAAACCTGCCCAAAAAGCCGATAACAAAACTGATAACAAAGTCAAAAATGCTGACAAAGCTGCTCAAGCAGGTAGCGAGTTCATCGGTATTGATGACTTTGCCAAAGTGACCATGAAAGTTGCTCATGTCGTTGAGTGTAACAGCGTCGAAGAGGCAGATAAGCTACTTCAGTTCACCCTAGATGTCGGCGAAGAGAGCACCCGCAATGTGTTTAGCGGCATTGCCAAGTTCTATAAACCTGAAGAGCTGACCGGCAAAAAAGTCGTCTGCGTGACCAACCTTGCGCCACGCAAAATGAAGTTTGGCATCTCTGAAGGTATGATTTTATCCGCCGAAAAAGACGGTCAATTAACCGTCATCACCCTACCTGACACCATGCCAGTTGGTGCGACTTTGGCATAACTGGTCAAATTTTCCCTAGCCTGCCCTGTCATTGATGGGGCAATTTTTGAGTGTTATTTATGAAAAAAATCGCAATCGCAACTGCACTACTTGTCGCAAGCACAGCGCACGCTGACACCCTGTACGGTCTATATGCCGATGCCAACTACTGGCACACCTCTGCTGATGTCACCGACAATGGCGTCAAACAAAACTTTGATGATGAAGGCAACTATATGCTATCTGCAAGCCTTGAGCACGGTGTACCACTAATCCCAAATGTGCGTGTGCGTCATGCTGACATCAATCACAGCCAAAACACTGCCATCGCCAAAGACGAAGTGGCATTCACCAGCACCGATGCCATTGCGTATTATGAAATCCTAGACAATGTCGTGAGTGTTGATTTGGGCTTGGGTGCTAAGCGCATCTCTGGCGATGTCAAATACACAGGCGGCAAAACGCTGGATTTGAACAAAACCCTACCAATGGCATACGCATCTGTCGGCGCAAAACTACCATTCACCGGCCTATCAGCCAAAGCTGAGCTTGGTGTGGGTGTCGGCACAAATGTCAAAGCCACAGATGCACAAGCAGAGCTAAAATACGACTTCGTCAAGACCGCTGCTGTCGATTTGGGCATCAAAGGCGGTTATCGCATCCTATCGCTGGATTATGACGAGATGAATGTCAAGTATCTAGGCACTGTCTTTGGTAAGCAAACACCGTATAAGGCTGATTTTAAAGGCCCTTATGTCGGTTTAGAAGTGCACTTCTAATCGCAGAATACCGCCAAAAGCGTATCACCATCGTGATGCGCTTTTTGTTTATGCACAGGTACGGTATAATAAGCCATGCGTAAAATCATTCACATCGACATGGATGCTTTCTTTGCCAGTGTCGAACAGCGAGATAACCCCGCCTTGCGTGGCAAACCGCTCATCGTCGGTGGCGACCCCAATGGGCGTGGTGTCGTCTCCACCGCAAGCTATGAAGCTCGTCAATATGGCATTCGCTCGGCAATGAGCTGTTATGAAGCCAAAAAACGCTGTCCGCACGCCATCTTTGTCCGCCCACGCTTTGATGCGTATCGTGCCGTGAGTGCACAAGTACAAGCAATCATGCGTACGCTGACGCCGATTGTTGAGCCATTATCACTCGATGAAGCCTATCTTGATGTCACTGACACCCATCTGTATCAAGGTTCGGCAACGCTGATGGCAAATCACCTACGCCAAGCGATTTTTGATACCACAGGGCTAACCGCATCCGCTGGCGTATCGTACAATAAAATGCTTGCCAAAATCGCATCCGACATCAACAAGCCTAATGGCATTACCGTCATCGTGCCCGAGTACGCCCAAGCATTGATTGATAGCCTGCCGATTGAGCGATTTCACGGGATTGGCAAATCCAGCAGTGCCAAACTGCACGATTTAGGCATTCACACCGGCTTACAGCTGCGTAAAACCGAACTTAGCACGCTCGTGAATCTCTTTGGGCAAAAACGGGGTCAATATTATCACGATATCGCCCACGGCATCGACCATCGTCCTGTACAGGCTGAACGCATTCGCAAATCCATTGGCACTGAGATTACCTTTGGCGAGAATATCAGCCAAGATGAGATTATCCTAGCCAAAATCCATGAGCAGACACTCGATGCCTATGACGCACTCAAAGCACGTTCGCTGACAGCGCACACCATCACGCTGAAGGTCAAATATGCCGACTTTAGCCAAATCACTCGCAGTCATACGCATAAGCTACCTTTTGAGAGTGCCGAACAAGCCTATCAATGGGCGGTGCAATTATTCCAGCAAATCGATCGTAAGCTTGCCATTCGCTTGGTGGGTGTGACTTTTTCGAATTTTGGGACGGATGATAATTTGTCGCAGCCTTCTTTGTTTGATGTGCTTGATTGATGTTATTATTGAATGACAACAACTGATGACATTGTAGCAAATCAGTCTAGCATGACTTACTTTGGCTTCCATAGCATCGATTAGAATATAAAGTTAAAAACTTAACCGCCTATTCATATTCCAAGCCAAATCCCAAAAAAACAAAACCCCCAAAGTTATACACTTTAGGGGTTTATCATACTCAAATAATCTTAATGATTATTCTTCGTCTGCATCAGCTTGTGGTGCGTCTTCGCTTAGAATTGTCACAAGGATGTCAGCTGAGATGTCGTGATGTAGTTGGATAGTAACTTTGTACTCACCCACTTGACGGAATGCGCCTTCAGGCATCTTCACTTCAGCACGATCTACTTCTAGACCAGACTTAGTCAAGGCATCAGCGATGTCACGAGTACCGATAGAACCGAATAGTTTACCTTCGTCACCAGCTTTAGCACGCATGATAACATTAACATCAGCCAATGCAGCAGCGCGTTGGTTAGCAACTTCTAGTTCTTTTGCTTCGATAGCTTCTAGCTCAGCACGACGAGCTTCGAACTTAGCGATGTTCGCTTCAGTTGCAGGTAGTGCTTTGCCTTGTGGGATTAGGTAGTTACGACCGTAACCAGCTTTTACATCAACCGTTTCACCAAGTTTACCAAGATTAACGACACGCTGTAATAGAATAACTTGCATGATTTATCTCCGTTAATTACTTGTGGTTGTCAGTGTATGGCAATAGAGCCAAGTAGCGAGCTTGCTTAATCGCAACTGCTAGCTGACGCTGATACTTGTTAGAAGTACCAGTGATACGGCTAGGAACGATTTTGCCATTTTCGCTGATGTATTGCTTTAGAAGTTCAACATCTTTGTAATCGATGTGTGAGATGCCTTCAGCGGTAAAGCGGCAGAACTTACGACGACGATAAAAACGTGCCATGATAATATCTCCTTAATTAGTTATCGCTGTCAGCGTCGCTCTCACCTTGTTCGGTGCGAACGTCGTTACGACGGTTAGCTTTGCGAGTGCGCTTATCTTCTGCTTCTTTCGCTAGTGGCGATTGTTCAGTGATAGCAGCGTCACGGCGGATAACTAGGCTACGGATGATGGCATCGTTGTACTTGAATAGTTCTTCTAGCTGAGCTAGAGTCTCATCGTTACATTCGATGTTTAGTAGCACATAGTGCGCTTTGTGGATTTTGTTGATTGGGTAAGCCAATTGACGACGGCCCCAGTCTTCTAGACGATGGTTTGCACCGCCATTTTCTTCAACAATAGTACGGTACTTAGTTACCATGTCGGCAACTTGGTTGCTTTGGTCTGGATGAACCAATAGCACCACTTCATAATGTCTCATAAGGACTCCCTACGGATTAAAACAGCCACCACCAGACCGTATCTGACAGCAGCAAGGAGATTGAAAAAGTAGGTTTGCTAAACCAAACCCATTTAACAAAGCGCATATTATACGCTGATTTATCGGCAATAGCAAGGCTTATTTGCTATTGCCTAAATTATTTCAAGCACAGTTAAGGCTGTGGATTTTGGGCGTTCATCTGCGCCATTTGACGTTTTTGTTCTTGGATACGAGCAGTTTCGGCTTGCTTTTCGGCATCACCAGCAATCACACTACGCAGCATCTGCCAAATTGCACCCACCACAAGCAGTGCAGCAAACACCGCCAAAATCGGCAAAAAAGCCACCACAGCACCAGCAAAATCTTTCATCAAAATCGAATGAAACACACCAAGCATCGCAGGTGCAACTTCACCCGTACCGCCTGCCGCTTGACCCGGTGCAAACAAAATCGATGCCACCATCACCCAGCTAATCCCCTTAAACGGTCTAGGAATCAGGCGCATCACAAGTAGCCAAAGCAATAGCACAAGCACACAGCCAATCACATAGACGGTCAATGGCAATTGCGCAGCAGGAATACCTTCAGTGATTTGAGCCCACCAAACAAAAAATTGAGCCAAGCTTTCACTGATTTTTTCAAGCGGTAAGTCTTTTAACCAATTCATCGTAACAACCAACAATAAAATTATCGCTATTTTAACACGCTTTTTACCAAAAACTGTTAAAAATTCGTAAAACTTAAAATCTTACAAAAAATCAGTCAGTTATCAATCATATTTTTTGTCTTGAGCATCTTTGGCTTTGGCAAGTGCTTGTGCTGCCAAAATATCAGCAGGCGGCGCTTGGACATAATAGCCCTGCTCGGCAAGCTTGGCACGCACATCATCGATATTGGCTCGCGCCAATTTATCTCGGCTTGACAAATCTAGGTGCATCACAAACTGACCCATGCCAAGCTTGGCTCGTAGTGCGGTTGGCAACACACCCAGCCAATCGATCAAAGTCTCGGTGTCATTTGGGTAATTTGGGCGTGCGATATACACATACCAGTCTTCGTTTTTTGGGAATTTATAAACATCACAATGCATAGTCAATCCTACTCTCATTTTTATCAAATAATTCAATGGGTTATATGAATAATCATTCGCATATTCATCAATTATTTGATATAAATTATTGATTAAAATTTGTAAAAAGCACTTGTCAAGACAAATATTTTACAAAAGTTCATAATTTTACTTGTAAATTGTAGCATTATTTTTCATAATAAGGGTGTTTGATTTTCAGGAGAGTGTGTTTTTTGCTTTTTTTGATAGGAAGGATAAAACAGCAAAGCCATGTCAATACATGGTAAAAACACCACCGAAGGCGTAAACTGTGCTCGCACAATCCCCATAATCGCTCAGGTAAACGGACTGAAAATCTCGATAAATCAACAGCTTAGATTTATCAACACAATCTGGAGAGCGGTATTGCCAATTACCCATTTTTGCTTGGCATTATCCACCGAAGGGAAGAAAACCATTTTTTGGTTGAAAATCTCAGGTCAAAGGACAGATGGGGTGCTTATTTTTATTGAGCTTATGCTCGATGGGTTGTCATATCTGTGTGATATGATGAACCAGTGAATTTTTGCACCGACATCTTTAAAAAGGATACGACCATGACCGCACCACAACGCACCCCCCTATATGATTCTCATGTCGCTTTCAATGGCAAATTGATTGACTTTGGCGGTTGGGAATTACCTGTCAATTATGGCTCACAAATCGTCGAACATGAAGCCGTGCGTACCGATGCAGGTATGTTTGATGTCTCGCATATGCTAGTGACCGATGTGACTGGCGACAATGCCAAAGCATTTTTCCGCAAGCTTATCGCTAATGATGTCAATAAACTTGGCTTTGTTGGTAAAGCACTGTATTCAGCAATGCTAAACGACAATGGCGGTGTGATTGATGACCTAATCGTTTATCGCACTAGCGAAGATGAAACCACTTATCGTATCGTCTCAAACGGCGCAACTCGTGAAAAAGACTCAGCGCAATTTGCCAAAGTCGGTAGCGAATTTGGCGTGACACTAAATCCACGCTACGATGTGGCAATGCTTGCTGTTCAAGGCCCAAAAGCGATTGAAAAACTACTCACCGTCAAGCCTGAATGGGCGGAAAAAGTCAACGCACTTAAGCCATTTGTTGGCGTCGATCTTGGTGATGATTGGTTCGTCGCTCGCACAGGCTACACTGGCGAAGATGGTGTGGAAGTGATCATGCCTGCCGATAAAGCAGGAGAATTTTTTAAAGCGCTAGCAGATGCAGGCGTACAGCCATGTGGTCTGGGTGCTCGTGACACCCTGCGTATGGAAGCAGGTATGAACCTATACGGCAACGATATGGACGATGATGTCAGCCCACTAGAAGCAGGCATGGCATGGACGGTAGATCTAAAAGATGAAAGCCGTGATTTTGTCGGTAAAGACAAGCTTGTCGCCCTAAAAGCTAATGGCGTCAAAGTCAAGCAAGTTGGTCTATTATTGACTGGTAAAGGTGGCGTACTGCGTGACCATATGGAAGTCGTGACCGATGCAGGTAATGGCATCACCACAAGCGGTGTCTTTAGCCCAAGTCTAAAACAATCTATCGCCATCGCTCGTGTGCCAAGTGACTTCACTGGTGATACCGCCAAAGTCATCATGCGTGGCAAAGAAGTCGATGTGCGTGTGCTTAAGCTACCTTTTGTAAGAAATGGTCAAAAACAATTTGATTGTGATTAATAATGAAGAGACTACTTAGTTTTATCGCAAATGAGTTTCCTATTTTTGCCATGCAGTCGCTCGTTTTTGCACTCGTTATGGCTTTTTCGAGTAACTTTTTTCGAGATACTAAAGCTTTTGAAGATTTTGCATCATCAAAACTTGACAGCTTGACAGTTACCGAATTTACATTTACCTGCTTAGCTGTACTAGTTATTGCAGGACTGTTAAGCTTATTTGAAAAGGTTACTAAGAATATGGGTGAAAATTCATCTGATATACTTGGTTCTGCCGTAGATAAGTTGCTACTTGAAATGCCTAAATTGCTATATCTAATTGGAAGTTCAATTGGCACACTTGGTATTGTATATGGAATAATTACACGTGAATGTCTAATTCTTAGAGCATATGCGTTTATTTGGGTCATGTTCTTTTTTTACGGTAGCATTTTTACTTTTTTTCTTACCCCCAAACCACACTCAAAGGAGAAAACCCATGAGCAATATCCCAGCTGATCTAAAATATGTCGCCAGCCACGAATGGCTACGCCTAGAAGCAGACGGCACCATCACTGTCGGCATCACTGACCACGCCCAAGATGCACTTGGCGATGTGGTATTCGTTGAGCTGCCAGAAGTTGGCACCACTGTTGAAGCTGACCAAGAAATCGCTGTCGTTGAGTCTGTCAAAGCTGCATCTGATGTCTATGCACCAATCAGCGGTGAAATCGTTGAGATCAACGAAGAATTGGTCGACAGCCCAGAACTTGCCAACGAAGACCCATACGGCAAAGCATGGTTCTTTAAAGTTAAGCCTGCCAATCCTGCCGATTATGACAGTCTAATGAGTGCTGAAGAGTACGAAAACAGCCTGTAATTAAAAATAGCGTAAGTTCAATTTGAGCTTACGCTATTTTGGTAGCTTTGGAGTTTATTTATGAAAAAGAGAATTTTATCAAGTGCTTTCCTGTTTGTGTTTTTGACTGCCTTTATTAACCTTTCAATGACAGAAGTTCAAGCCAAAGGCAATAAGGGTAATAAGGGTAATAAATCAGCAAAAGAAAAAACAGCCCAAGAATGCAAATTATATACAGATAAAATAAATAATCAAGTGCCAACTGTTCGGAATAGATATTACGATTTGCTACTTGATAGATATAATTTGCATGCAAAACATAATAGTGTCAAAAATGCACATCCAACCTACGGCTCCTATCAAGGACATATTCAAATGTACGAAAAGCAAAGAAGTATATTAAGTACATATATTACCGATGCTAAGTTGGCACAATGTGGAAAGTATGTATCGAAAGATGCAACAACGTGGTCTACAAAAGCAGCTCCAACAAAGCCAAACAAAGCAGAAGCCAATGCAGCAGGTTTTAGATAAATAGATTTTGGACAAACGAAGGTAAAAAATGCAAACAGAAATTTTAGATTACGATGATTTCATTAAAATTTATTATCGCAATGCTGACGATGTAACTTGTCGCATTTTGGTTTTAGACAAAGACAACAACATCATTCAAGATGAGTTATCCGAATACAATTCAGACGGAAAGCACATTGCTGATGTTGTATTTGCACCAGACCATCTTACCATTATTGGTATGCGTCAATACACAGAAAATGGTTTTGAAGATTATCGCAAAGTCAATGATAAATTAATTTTAACCCAATCTCAAAAAACAGAATGGATTGAAGTTGATAAAAAAGCCAAAACATCATTTTATGACACAAATGGCGATTTGGTTTATTATGATATTTTTGAAAAAGATGATGATTGTGGCATGGTCATTATGGGTTCTTTTGACAAAAATGACATACAATTTTTTTGGGATAATTCACCCAATGAAGTGAAATTATTACAAAGCTATTCTGATTACTAACCCTAAAAGGATAAATTATGTCATTTAACACCTTTTCCGATTTATTTTATGAAAATGCTTTTGTCCATCGTCATCTAGGCAAGGACGCAAGCGAACAACAAGCCCTGCTAAAAGCTGTTGGCTTTGATGATATGGACAGCTTTATTGATGCTGTCGTCCCAAAAGCAGTTCGCTTGGGCAAAGAGCTTGATTTGCCAGTGGCGATGAGCGAGCACAATGCCCTAGCCAAGCTACGCAAAATGGCGGATAAAATCACCGTCTCAAAAAGCTACATCGGTCAAGGCTATGCACCAACTCGCCTGCCTGCGGTCATTCAGCGTAATGTGCTAGAAAATCCAGGCTGGTACACCGCTTACACGCCATACCAAGCCGAAATCGCTCAAGGTCGTCTTGAAGCATTGCTAAACTTCCAACAAGTCTGTATCGATTTGACTGGTATGGATTTGGCAGGTGCATCACTACTAGACGAAGCAACCGCCGCCGCTGAAGCGATGGCGATGGCAAATCGTGTCAGCAAGTCAAAATCAACGCAGTTCTTCGTTGATGAACGCACTTATCCACAAACCCTAGATGTTATCCGCACTCGTGCCAAATACTTTGGTTGGGATGTGGTTGTGGGCGACTTTGACGCCGCCAAAAATGGTGATTTCTTTGGTGCATATTTCCAATATGTCGGTAAAGAAGGTGATGTGGTTGATTTGACCGACATCATTTCAGCAGTCAAAGAAAAAGGCGCGTATGCCATCGTGGCAGCCGATATCCTAAGCCTAGTACTGCTTAAATCACCTGCCGAGATGGGCGCTGATATTGCACTAGGTAGCACACAGCGCTTTGGTATCCCGATGGGCTTTGGTGGTCCACACGCTGCCTATTTTGCGTTCAAAGACAAAGACAAACGCTCAGCCCCTGGTCGTATCATCGGTGTATCGGTGGACGCTCAAGGCAACACCGCCCTACGCATGGCGCTACAAACTCGTGAACAGCACATCCGCCGTGAAAAAGCCAACTCAAACATCTGTACTTCGCAAGTACTGCTTGCCAACCTAGCAGGTATGTACGCTGTGTATCACGGTCCTGACGGTCTAAAACGCATCGCCACTCGCATTCATGCATTGGCTGTGGCGTTCAGCGACGCTGTCAAAGCCAAATTTGCTGTTGTACACGATACATTCTTTGACACCGTGCTAGTAGATGTGGCGGACAAAGCAGCTGCCGATAGCATCATGCAAGCTGCCAAAGAAGCTGGTTACAGCCTATGGCGTGATGGCGACACTCGCATTTCGGTAGCGTTTAACGAATTGACCGACGAAGAAGAATTTAACGCCCTTTGTGGTTTCTTTGGTGTAACAGGCACGCTAAGCGAAGTCAAATCAGTGCTTGGCGCACAAGTACGCACCGATGACATCTTGACCCATCCAGTATTCAACAGCCACCACACCGAGCATCAAATGCTGCGTTATCTAAAATCGCTAGAAGACAAAGATTTGGCGATGAACCGCTCGATGATTTCGCTTGGCTCATGCACCATGAAGCTAAACGCCACGAGCGAAATGTTGCCAATTACTTGGAATGAGTTTGCCAATGTGCATCCATTTGCTCCCCGTGATGAAGTGGTCGGCTACATTGAGATGATTGACAGCCTACAAGATCAACTCAAAGCCATCACGGGCTTTGATGAAATCAGTATGCAGCCAAACTCAGGTGCATCTGGTGAATATGCTGGCCTACTTGCTATTCGCCGCTATCACGAAAGCCTAGGTCAAACCGACCGCAATGTCTGCCTAATCCCACGCTCAGCACACGGTACCAACCCTGCTACCGCTCAGATGATGGGTATGAAAGTTGTCGTCGTAGCGACCGACGAGCAAGGCAACGTGGATCTTGATGACCTAAAAGCCAAGTGTGAAGAACATTCAGCCAACCTAGGTGCTTTGATGATTACTTATCCATCAACGCATGGTGTGTTTGAAGAAGGTATCCGTGATATTTGTGATCTAATCCACGCTCATGGCGGTCAAGTCTATATGGACGGCGCTAACATGAACGCCCAAGTTGCCATCATGCAGCCTGCTGATGTCGGTGCGGACGTGCTACACATGAACCTGCACAAGACCTTCTGCATCCCACACGGCGGCGGTGGCCCTGGCATGGGTCCGATTGGTCTGAAAAAACACTTAGCGCCATTCATCGCAAGCCACAGCGTCGCCCCTGTGCATAATGCAGTAGAAGGTCAATCTGCTGTCTCAGCAGCACCGTATGGCTCTGCAAGCATCCTACCAATCTCATGGATGTACATCACCATGATGGGTCGTGATGGTCTATTGGCAGCGACCAAGCAAGCGCTATTGAACGCCAACTATGTGGCAAGCCAACTATCGGCTGACTATCCAGTGCTATACACAGGTAAAAACGGCCGTGTGGCACACGAATGTATCATCGACATTCGCCCACTCAAAGCAGAAACTGGCATCACTGAGACTGACATCGCTAAGCGTCTGATGGACTATGGTTTCCATGCACCGACCATGTCATTCCCTGTGGCAGGCACCTTGATGATTGAGCCGACTGAATCTGAGAGCAAAGATGAGCTTGACCGCTTTATCTCATCACTTAAGCAAATCAAACAAGAAGCGCTAAAAGTACAAGCAGGTACTGATGGCTGGACAGCGGACAACAACCCATTGGTCAATGCTCCGCACACCCAAGCTGTCGTGACTGGCGAATGGGATCGTCCATACAGCCGTACTGAAGCAGCCTTCCCGCTAGACTACATCAAAGCCCACAAATTCTGGCCATCGGTCGGTCGTGTGGACGATGTCTATGGTGACAAGAATTTGATCTGCTCTTGCCCAAGTATCGATAATTATGAGTAACTCATGATTTGATACTGTGATATAAATTGCCTGCCATGATGGTGGGCAATTTTTCCGCTTGCAATAAAAAAAGCAAACTACCTACTGTTTGCTTTTTAACTTTATATTCGCTTAGTAGCGATTGCCGATATAGGTAAATTCAAGCACATCGGTGGTATAGCGACCTGTTGGACGACAGCCTGCTGCATAGCTTTCACGAGTACCACGCAAGACAACCTTACGCTCAGTCACGACCGTACCAGTTACACGATATTCAAGCGGATAAGCACAATATTTGGAAAACACACGAGCTGTCCCGTAGTACTTATTGCCCTGACGCACGCCATTGAATAATACTGTGCCACTACCTACACCTGCGCCTGCCATGCGATTGGTGGGTACTTCGTAGCTGAACACTCGGTTATTACCATACGCTTGCAGGCGCATGATTGAGCCATTATGATTCCAAAATGTATCCGCCAAAGCAGGCAATGATGCACTCATTAACGCACAGCAAACCAAAAGTTTTTTCATGACAATCTCCAATTTTTTAAATAATCAATTTTATCATTTTTAGCATAATTTTCAAAATATAAATGATTCCGCTGCGCAATCCGACATATCAAGACAACAAACCCCCGATACGAGTGCATCGGGGGGTTTGGTTATTTGGTGAATTTGAGTTATTCATCATTCGCTGATGTGATGCGTTTGACATCTTTATTGACAGGTTTGGCATCACCATCGACCGTCGTACCGCCAAATGGACTTTTGCCAAATGGACTACCGCCAAACGGATTGCCTTGACCGAATGGATTTTGACCATTCATATTGCCAAATGGACTTTGACCGCCCATCGCCCCAAAGCCCTTGCCACCCATTTGATTTGCCATCATCTGCATGAGTTTGTCTTGGTTTTTCATGGCGTAATTTTTGGCTTTGGTCGTTAGCATTTTTTGGACAAATGGCAACAGCAATAGCACCGCCACCACATCGCTAATCAGACCCGGTAACAAGAACAGCACGCCTGCGATACCAGATGCGACAGCCTTGGCGACCAGACCTTCTGATGGCTGATTGGCAGGATTAGGGATGACACCACTTTGCATGGCTTTGACCTGCTGAGCCATTGGATTTAGTGTGCCGGCAGCCTTGCGGATGAAATTTAGACCAATAAACACCGCCGCCACGAACCAAAAGAACACATACCAGCCACTCATACCCGGTAATTGGGCAACCAAATACCACACCAGCATCTCAATAATGAACCAAACTAAGGCAATACCAACCAAAGCACCCATGAATACATCCTTCAAAAACAAATTAAAAAGCAAAAATCGCTAAAAATACGCTATACTATCAAACTATTTGGGCGATTGGCAAATTTTCAAGCCCATCAGCACTTTTGATGACAAATTTACTATGACTCTAATCATCGGCATCGACCCCGGTTCACGCATGACAGGCTATGGCATCGTCAGCACCGAAGGCGACAAAATCACCTTTTTGGACGCAGGCACTATCCGCACCAATAGCACCGAGATGAGTGAGCGTATCGCCCAAATTTTCTCAGGCATCACCCGCATCGTCACCCATTACCAAAAATACAGCGACAAGCCCATGCACGCCGCCGTCGAGCAGGTGTTTATGGCGTCAAACCCCGACTCAGCGCTCAAGCTCGGTCAGGCTCGTGGCGCAGCGATTGCCGCTTTGACCGCACTTGATTTATCCGTCTCTGAATACACCGCCCGCCAAATCAAACAAGCCGTCTGTGGCTATGGCGCAGCGGACAAAGACCAAGTCAGTGCGATGGTTTGTCGGATTCTATCACTTGAAGTTATTCCACAGCAGGACGCCGCCGATGGCTTGGCGTGTGCTATCTGTCATGCACATTCAAGCCACTCAATGCACAAGCTACTAGGCAATACCGCCCTACTTGGACGCAGCAGCACCAAGAAAAAAGGACGCTGGCGACTGGCTGATGATGATTTATTACGCCTAAAAAATCGCTGAAACTGCTAAAAAATATTAAAAAACTAAATATAAGCGGCGTATCACGAACACTTAGCTACTTTTGCATAATCATATCAATAAAAAAATCCACTTTAAGCAAAGTGGATTTTTGTCTTTTAACTGGCTGAAATAACCCAAATGACTTAAACAGCTTATTTGACAATCTCGCTCATCACTGTCATATCATAGACATAGTATGGATTTGGTTCGCCATTTGGGTTGTTGTAGGCGTGTAGTCGGATGATTTGGCGTAACTCAGGATTGTGCTCAAAGCCTTCGATATTACCATAAAAAGTACGCCATGCGCCCGAACCTACCTTGATACCACGATCATCATAGTTGATGTTGCGTACTCGTAGGCAGAGCTGATCCTTGCCTGATTTATCCACGCAGTCAGTCTTGGTCGGATCAACTTCCCAAAATAGCGTCACAGGCTCGCCAAAACGGGCTTTGTGGGTTAGCTTACCCTGCCAAGTCAGCACTTCAGCACCTTTTGACTGTGTCAATGTCGCCGTATCATCAGCGTGCACTTCGATAGCCAGCTGACTATCAGTCATCCAGCTGCCAAGCTTAGCTTCAGCTTGAGCCAAATCTTGGCACGCCATCTGTGTGCTTGCTAGACCGCCAATTGCAAGCTTTGCACCATCAAGCTTATACGCACCAAAGACACGGTTACAACCAACGCTATAATTAATGCGATTATTGCCAAAGCTCAGCTTGCCTGCGCCTGATGCAATGACTGATGCCAAGCTTTCGGTGGTTGCGCCTTGTTTTTCGGCATTGACCAAAGTAAATTCATAACGTGATAATTGCTCTACCGTTGGCGCAGACCCTTGAGCGGATTTGGTTACAGGCTGTGATGTTGGTGTCATCTTGATGTCTCGCACTGCGTCATTGACCGCATCACCCACTTGATAGCATCCACTAAACGCAATACTTGCAAAAATTGAAGTTGCGATTAACAAGACAGCAGACATTGGGTATTTTAGCATAGGCAGTTTCATAGTATCACTAAACAATCAACGGTAATTATCAACAGGGTTATCAATAGGTATTATCAAAATCATCAAACAGGTATAAACCTTATCTTTTGGTGCGTTTATGGTAGCATTTTTGGCTTGGCAATACCCAAACATTTTGTAGTGATTGGTTGGTAGTATGATGATGTTTTGTAATTTTATGTGAATTATGCTAAGTTAAGTAAATAGATATGCACTTTTTGCAAAAGGTTATCACAACAATTGCTATCAGCCATAGTCTTTGGACGTCAAATTTGCTACAATGCAACCATACTTTTTTGACACATCGTACTCATGGACCATTCACACACCGCCGACACCCCATTGCAGACACAATTTAACGCACAGACACTGACCGAGCTGATGCTCGTTGGGACAAGCTTGCTTGCCACTGTACGCTATCACGAAACATCTCTGCCAAAGCGTGGCATGGATGCGCTACTTGGTAAGCTACCCCTGATTGGTAGTGCGCCGATTGCTATGGATTTGGATTTGAGCTGTTTGTTGTTTGATAAGCAGTTTGGGCTTGTGGATATAGTTTGGTACGGCAAGTTACGCACCGATGACGAAGCCATCAGACATGGCGGTGATGCACTATCAGGCGCAAAGAGCTTTGAAGACAGTCTAATCAATCAAGAAGAAATCCGCATCCGCCCTGATGAGATAGATGAGCGTATCGCACACATGGTTTTTGTGCTGACCAGTCATCACAATCAGCCAATTCGCCTAGCCAAAAAAGGCGTAGCAAGCCTGATGGATAATGAACAAAACATCGCCCACAGTGTCCTGCTTGACACCCTACCAAAAAGCTGTCAAGCCGTGCTGACGTGGCATCTAGCCAAAGATGGTGCGGATTGGCGGATTGATGCACCACTACTACCACTCACCATCAATCGCCAATCTGATAAGCAACCACAAGCACTGATTCAGCAAGTCACAAGCTTATTATCTAGTCAAACACGCTGGTCGCATGACTGATGTGAATACGTCGTTTGCTTTGCTTACCATTCTTATACTATTGATAATTAAATCTTTATAAAAAACAGTCATTTGGGTTGGTAATGACTGTTTTTTGTGGGTTTATAGGTTTGTGATTTTTAAGCTTGTTAATCGCTTATTTGCCCAGCAAAATCACCATTTTTGCCGTATGCTTCACCAAGCGGTCAAGCCAGCGACGAGCCACAATCATATCTAGCGCATCAGATGCATGGTTTTGGATATGTGCTGACTGCTCAATGATGGATAGGCGGACATCGGTTTTTTGGGCTTTCATCAAATCACCAAATGCCACAAAGCTCTCCACAAACTGCTTGGGCAGCCGCTCAGGCATCTCAAGCAAAAACGCGCTCAATTCTTCGAACTGACTGATGGCTTCGACCATCAATGCCCTATCGACATCCGTTCTTAGCACATCAATAAACGCACTATGCACCAAATCTTCACGAAGTACACGGATATACACCACCAACTGTAGCAGTGCCATCAGATGCTCTTGGTCAGCTTGTGATTGGGGTACGGGCATTTTTTTGAGATATTTATCCACCTTGGCAAGGCAATCATCCAGTGATGCCACCGCCACCGTCGCACCCGAAATCTCACCACGACACGCCTTAATCACTTGGGCAAAGATATTGGCAGTCGTCTGACACAGCGCATCTTTGGCAGTAGCGATGGCGACCGCAGGCATCGAAAATAAGCTTTCATCGAGATAATGCGTGTTCGACGCATCGATACGCTCAGGAATCAGTCTCTCAAGCAGTGCCTGAAAGCCACGAGTAAACGGCATAAACATCATCGCCCCCATCACACTAAATGCCGTGTGAAACAGCGCAATAATCAGCACATTCTCCCAACCGACAAGCACGCCATCACGTACCTGCCACAGCACCACAGGCATCAGTACAAAGAACGCCACCACCGCCGTCACCACATTGAACACCACGTGTACCGCCGCCGTACGCTGCGCGCTCACCGTCGCCCCCATCGCTGCCAGTACCGCTGTAGCGACCGTGCCGATATTTTGACCGATGACCAGCGCCAATGCCTGTGGCAAATCAATCGCCCCGCCTGCCAATGCCGCCAAAGTCGCTGTAATCGCCGCACTCGATGACTGCAAAAGAATCGTCATCACAATGCCAATCAACACCAAAATCAGCCGTGTCATCAAGCCATCATTCGACCATCTGGACAAATCCACCTGCTCGGCAAAGCCCGCCATCGCTGATTGTAGAAAGTCAATCCCAATAAATAGCAGCCCAAAACCCGCCAAAGCAAGTCCGAGTAATGCTGTGGTATTTTTGCCAAGCAGTTTCATCATTGCGCCCACGCCCACCATCGGCAGGGCAATCATCGACACCGAGAACTTGAGCCCCAAGAGCGCCACCATCCAGCCTGTGCTCGTCGTGCCGATATTGGCGCCGATGATGACACCGATGGCTTGGGTAAAGCTAAGCACCCCTGCACTCACAAAGCCAATAGTTGCAAGCGTCGTCGCCGTCGATGACTGCACCACCAGCGTAAAGCCAATGCCTGACATCATCGCCTTGGTCGGCGACCCTGTAAATCGCCCAAGCCACTGACGCAGACTCTCACCTGCCATCGCCTTGAGACTGTCGGTCATCAGACTCATACCAAGCAAAAATAGCCCAATACCACCTGATAGCTGAATGATGATTTGTTGCACAATATTCCTTGTTTACTGATGGTTTTTTAAAAATCCAATTAATCAGATGATAAAATAAATGTCGCCCCTGCCATCGCATGAATCTGCGCTGTGTCAAACACCGGCACGGGCACATCTGCTTCATTGATAAGCAGTCCAATCTCGGTACAGCCCAGCACCACCGCTTGAGCGCCTTTTTCTAATAATGCTTGGATAATTGTCAAATACGCCTGCTTTGACTCATCACGCACCACGCCAAGCGTCAGCTCATCAAAGATAATCTGATGAATCACCGCCTGCTCTGATGGTGTCGGCACAATGCACTCAATGCCAAACTCTGCCATCTTATCCCGATAAAATGTCTCACTCATGGTAAATGCCGTGCCCAGTAGCGCCACCCGAGTGATGCTCTGCTGACCGATAGCCCCTGCGGTGGCATCGACGATATGGATAAATGGCACATCAATCACCGCCTGAATGTCGTCCGCCACCTTGTGCATGGTATTGGTCGCAAGCAAAATCCCATCAGCACCCAACTCGCACAATCGCTTGGCACTATTTGCCAATATCCGCCCCATCGCCTGCCACTCGCCTTGTCGCTGTAGATTGGCAATCACTTCAAAATTTAGACTATCAATCAACAAAGGCGCAGATGTATTCGCCCCGCACGCTTGATTAACAAGCTGATTGATACTTTGATAATACAGCACCGTCGATGCTGGCGACATACCGCCAATAATGCCAAGCGTTTTCATGAGTTTGTAGTCCTTATTTTACTAACCCTTTGATAATCCCGTCAATCAGCTGATGGATAGTTGCAAGTTGTTATTTAATTGCGTGCTAAGGAATCAACCAAGGCACAAGCACAGGTGCTAAAAACGCCGTCAGTACGCCATTTAAAATCAGCCCCAAAGTTGCATATGCCACATAGCGAGCACCCAGCTGCATTGACCGCACTGTACCAAGTGCGTGTGATGCACCGCCTAGCGACAGCCCCATGCCCATCGGCAGTCTAAGGCCACATCGATGCAACACCCACACGCCGATGATTTGCCCCACCACACCAGCAATCAGCACCGTCGCTGCTGCGATGCCGATGACACCGCCAAGCACTGTTGTCACTTCGATGGCAATCGGCATGGTCACTGACTTGGCGGCGGTGGCGACCATACTATCCGTGCTACCGCCGAGCAGTCGCACCAATCCCACGCCCGTCACGATACCCACCACGCTACCGATGATTTGGGAGATGATGATGGGTAGCCACTGCGCTCGGATTTTTTGCCATTGGATATACAAAGGCACCGCCAAGCACACCACCACAGGCTGCAGCCAAAACGTGATGTAATTGCTTGCTTTTTCAAAGCTTGACCACTCAATATCCAGCACCATCAACACAGCAATCACCACCACTGTCGTGACCAATGTCGGATTGATCAATGGCTGTCCTGTACGCTGACGCAGCCATACGGACAATTCAAATACCCCAATCAGCAGCATGAGTAATAAAAATGGACTTCTCAACAGCTCATCACCGAGGGATAACCACTGCTGCTGCATCATCGCACACGCTCCTGATGCTCGAGATGACGAGATTTTTGTAATCTGCGTAGCCAAGTATATGAACCTGCCGTGCTAATCAGCACCAGTATCGTACTTATACTTACGCCAACAAGCAGCACCCACAAATCATCACGGATGATGTCCAGATACTGCATGATAGAGATACACGCAGGAATGACCAGTAGCACCAAATAATCCATCAGCACTTTGGCAAGTTTTTCGACAGTAGCAAGCTTGACCAAGCCTGATTGTAATGCAACAAACAGCACCACCAAACCAATCACGCTCGGCGGTAGTGGCAAATCAGTCAACGCGATGATGACCTGCCCGATGAACAAACAGCCAAATATCACCAAAAATCCCTTTAAAAACATGACAAGCTCTTTTTATTTATCATTATAGGTATCATCAGCCAATTAAGATTTTAGCCCCATGGCATAAGTCGCCACCAATGGCTTAATCCCAGGGATTTTATCAAAACACACCAAGCCGACATTACGAGCAAATTTCATCACAGGATTAGGATGGGTAAAGCTACCGACCACAGTATCACAGAATTTGATGACGCGTTTTTGGTCAGCTAGACGTGATTTTTCATAATGTGCTAGGCGGTCATATCGCCCAAAGTCCACCGCATCACCATCATCTGCTAGTGCTTGGGCAAGTAGATTGGCCAGTGCATAAGCATCTCGTAGGCACAGATTGAAGCCCTGACCTGCCACAGGATGCAGGGTATGTGCTGCATTACCCATGATGACAAATCTGCCTGCCACCTGACGATGTGCCAGCACCTTAGATAGCGGATAAGCACCTCGTTTCCCAGTCGCCACGAAGCGTCCAGCATCTGCTCCAAACACCGCCTGTAGGGTCGATAGGTATTTATCATCATCTTCAAGATACTGCTGCTCTTCTCCTTTTGGACAGATAAACACCACCGAACGGCGATAACCTGCAGTCTGATCTGTACCGCCATCACCCACGCCATCGGTCAGTGGTAGCACCGCCAACGGCCCAGCTTCGCTGAATCGCTCAATCGCTTCATGGCGATGTGGCTTATCCGTCTGTACCACGCCTACGATACCCACCTGCTGATAGTCATGTGTATCGACATCGATGTGTAGTAACTGTCTGACCTTCGAATGCTGTCCATCACACGCCACGACCAGTGGTGCTGACAGTGTCTGCACGCCATCATCATTTTCTACAGTGATACTTGCCATCTGCTCATCTTGGGCGATGTCTGTCACGGTAGCACCATCAATCAGTGTAATCAACTCGTTTTGTTGTACTGCCACGAGTAGCTGTCTGCCCAGATAGGCATTTTCCATCACCTGTCCAAAGCTCTCAACGCCTTCTGCCTGCTTATCCAAGGTCGCTCGACCAAAGCTACCCAGCTCACTGATCAACACCTTATCAATCCGACAAGCATGACTTTGCAAGCGATCCCACAGCCCGATTTCTTGATAAATCTGCACCGTACGACGTGACAAAGCCGTGTTACGCGCATCCAGATAATGCGCGCGTGCCGTGTCCGCTTCAGGCTCAATGACAGGATAGCGACTATGTTCAACCAGCGTGCTTTTGATGCCATGATGCGCCAAAAGCAGTGCAAATGACAGCCCGACATGACCGCCGCCGACGATTAATACATTAGGATTGCTCAAATTCATGTGATTTTGCCAAACTTGATAAAAATTGTCTGTTATTCTACACCTTTACGCCATAGATGACCAGTTTGCACAGAGACAAATTCGTTAATCTATCACAAGCCAAACTAGTTTTATATGATTTTACTAATTTTTTGAAAACTTGTAATAGTTTTTGGCTATGATAAAGATAACTACAAGCAATTTCTCTGAGCACCATCATCATGCTACAATGTATCTTGTTTGCGATTTTATTGCAATAAATCTACCAATGATAAGAAGCAAAGCTTATGACTCATCACGCACCAAGCTTATCCGAAAAATTTACCATCGCCATGATTGGCTTTTTTGCCTTTTTGCAAGTGTATTCTGTGCAGGCGATTTTGCCCGTGTTGATTGCTGATTTGAATGCCAATGAAATCGAAGCAGGGATGGCTGTCGGCGCGACGGTACTTGCCATTGCTGTGATTTCACCATTTATCGGGATGCTGTCAGATGGTATTGGGCGTAAGCCATTTATTGTTGGTGGTTTATTGTTGCTCGCCATTCCTACAGGTCTGATTGGCATCAGTAGTAGCATGAGTGAGATTACCGTGTGGCGATTTTTACAGGGAATTAGCGTACCAGGGATTACGGTGGTGCTGATTGCTTATATTAGTGAAGAATATAGCGAACACATCGCGACGATGATGGCTTTGTATGTGTCGGGCACGGTGCTTGGTGGCTTTAGTGGGCGGTTTTTTGCAGGGCATTTGGAGCATTTTATTGGCTGGCGATACGGCTATGGTGTGATGGCGATTTGTACGCTGATTGGGGCATTATGGGTGCTAAAATCCTTGCCAAAGTCCAAAAATTTTGTGGTCAGCGAATCATTCAAAGAAGCCTTTGAGACACTTACATCTCACGCCAAAAATCCCCACGTCATCAGCAGTGGTATTCTGGGTGCGTGCGTATTATTTACCTTGGTCGGCTGTTTTACTTTTGTCAATTTGCATTTATCCGACGCACCTTATCAGCTGAGCACGGCTGATCTTGCCAATATTTTTAGCATCTATCTGATTGGTATGGTGATTACGCCACTATCCGCCAAAATCACTACACGATTTGGTATGACGACCACCATCATACTGGCGGTGCTGACGTCTGCCATTGGCATTGGCATGACTTTATTGACACCATTATGGGTGGTGATTGTCGGGCTGACTTTGATGTCATCGGGTGTGTTTGTCACCCAATCGGCGACGATTAGCTATCTGACCAGTCATGTCAAGCAAGGTCGCTCATTGGCATCAGGGCTGTATTATATGTCCTATTATGGTGGTGGCTTTGTTGGTGCATGGATTTGTGCGATTGCTTATGCACAGGGTCAGTGGCTGTGGACAGTTGGGCTGATTTTAATTTTGCAAGTAATTGCACTAGGTATCGTAGTGGGCTTTATGCGTGGGCGTGAATGAGATATTAAGTTTGAAGGTGGGATATTTTATGAATGCACCCAAGCCAAAAATGCTTCTTCATTCTCAAAATCAGGCATTGGCTTAAATTCAGTATCCATCATCGCTTTCATGCGGTTCAAGTCATAATCGAACTCGCCATTAGTATAACTTGGCGTTGGATTTAGCGTTGCAATCAGCTTGCCATTTTGGGTGATAGCCAAAGGTGCTTGCAAATTGGCAATTTGCTCTTGTACCGCCATTGGTAATGTTGCAATATCAATCATAAATTTACCCCTAGTTGGTGGCTGTACTTATTTTAGCATCAAACTTATCAAAGCCCAACCACCAAAACCATCTCAAACAAACCTAGCCCCGCTTTTTTGCCGCTAGCATCGCTTGGATATTGGCAAGATAATCTTGTGCCACTTGCTTAGGATCTTGTTTGATTGCGCCTTTTTTGGCAGGATAATCAATATGCTCAAGTGGCAATTCATCCAAGAATCGTGATGGCGTGGTATCTTTGAGATCCTTACCGGCACGGCGTTTTTTGGCAAGTAGTAGCGTCAGCTCTTGGCGAGCACGAGTGATACCGACATACATCAGGCGTCGCTCTTCTTCGATGCTATCTGTAATGATCGAATTGCGATGTGGCAAAATCTCTTCTTCACAGCCAATAATATACACAAAATCAAACTCAAGCCCCTTAGCAGCGTGCAAGGTCATTAAGTTTACCTTATTGGTATTTTCTTCTTCTTGCTGTTGTTCAAGCATATCAAGCAACACAAGCTTACGAATCACCGCATCAATGGTCTGCTCATCTTCATCTTCGGCACGGTTAATCAGTGCGGTGATACTTGAGTACAGCGACTCAATATTATCAAGGCGCACCTTTTCTTGTTGTGGTGTTTTGGCATCTGATTTGACATAATCAATGTAGCCAGTCTCAACAATCATCTGACGCACCAATGGCATCGGATCAGAATTATCATATAAATCGCGCGTATATCGCTCGATAAATTCCCCAAAATCCGCCAAAGTATTGCTCGCCTTATTGCCGACAGCGGATTTTAGCCCTGCATGGCTACACGCTGCCAATAGCGAAATGCCATATTCTTGGGCAAGCAGTCCAAGCTTTTCAAGCGTCGCTGAGCCTAGACCACGCTTAGGCGTATTGATAATCCGCAAAAACGCCGCATCATCATCAGGATTGATGATAATTCGCAAATAACTCATCACATCCTTAATCTCAGTACGAGCAAAGAACGATGTGCCACCAGACAGCTTATAAGGAATGTCCAGCTGTCTTAGCTCAGTTTCCAAAATCCGTGCCTGAAAATTACTCCGGTACAAGACCGCATACTGCTCCCAAGTGTTGTCATGACGCAGGCGATGGGTGAGAATCTCTTTGGCGACACGCTCCACTTCATCCAAATCACTCGGGCAAGTAATCACACGAATCAGCTCGCCATGCCCCTTATCCGACCACAGCGATTTTTCAAAAATGTGCTCATTGTTGGTGATGACCGAGTTGGCGGCATTTAGGATGCGATTGGTTGAGCGATAATTTTGCTCAAGCTTCACCACCGTCAATGATGGGAAATCTTCTTTGAGCAGCGCCATATTCTCAGGCTTAGCACCACGCCACGCATAGATCGACTGGTCATCATCACCAACGACCGTAAAGCGTGCTGTCACACCGACAAGCAGCTTAATCAGCTCATACTGCGCCGTGTTGGTATCTTGATATTCATCGACCAGCAAGTAACGCACACGGTTTTGCCATTTGTCACGCACATCTTTATTCTCGGTCAAAATCCGCACCGGCATCACAATCAAATCATCAAAATCCACCGCATTATACGCACGCAGGTTACGCTCATACAATCCATACAGATGCGCAAACATCATATCTTCGGGATCTTCGATGGTCTCGGCTGCCTGCTCAGGACTGACCAAATCATTTTTCCAATCCGAAATCATCTTAATGGCTTTTGCCACCAGCTCCCGACTCTCAGCACCACTCATATTGTCACGGGTCATCAGCTCCATCAACAGACGCTTGGAATCATCGCTATCCATGATCGAAAAGTTGGATTTGAGCGGTGTATTTTTTAGCTCAAAGCGCAAGAATTGTAAGCCAAAATGGTGAAATGTTGATACCGTCAAGCCACGAGTTTTCTCGCTTGGTAGTAGCTTTTGGACACGAGCTTTCATCTCCCTTGCCGCCTTATTGGTAAAGGTCATCGCCGTGATGCGATCGGCGGGGATATTGCAGTTTTGGATGAGATGGGCGATTTTGCGGGTAATTACCGATGTTTTGCCCGACCCTGCACCTGCTAGCACCAAAAGTGGCCCTGAAACATGGATCATCGCTTCGTGTTGTCGTGGATTTAACTGGCTCATGACTGCTCTTTGTTATCGCTAAAACTGGTTATTATAAAAGATTTTTGGGGGAAATGGGGAAAATTTGCCAATCATCACACTCATCACTGCTTATCAAACAATTGACCAAATGCACCGATAGCGTACAAAGGCACATTCATCATCCACTCTTGTTCACGAAAATCCGCCATCGAAAACCGCAATGCCCATGTTGGCCGATAGTCATCCACATACACTTTTAAGCTTTTTGATTTTAGATTTTCTTCAGCTTTTACTTCAATCGGTACAACGGATTGAGCATATTGCACCACAAAATCCACTTCCGCCGTGCCTTTTTCTTTTGCCCAATAATGCACCCGATAAGGCTGCACCACCATCAATTGCTGTAGCACATATTGCTCGGTCAAAGCCCCCTTAAACTCCGAAAATAATCGATTGGCTTCAAGTAGCACCGTAAAATCAAGCTCGCTCATAGCGCCAAGCAATCCCACATCTAGCATAAACAGCTTAAATGCGCCATCAGCATAAGCTGAAATTGGCAAATGTGGTTTTTTGATTCGATCAACTTTGTGCACCAATCCACTATCAATCAACCATTGTAGTGCAATTTCATAATCTTTACTTCTTGCACCTTTTTGCAGTTCAGAATAGATGAATTTTTTATTTTCTTTTGCTAATTGGATTGGAATGCTCTGCCACATCGCACGCACCCGCTGTAGTGTCTGCGTATCGCTGATGTGCTTAGAAAAATCCTGCTCATAAGCCATCAACAATGCCCGTTGTACGCTTCTGACAGCATCCAAATTTTGGGTATCAATAAAGGTCTGCACAGCTTCAGGCATACCGCCCACTGCATAATACAGTCTTAATAAATCAATCAATTGAGATTTCATAATCTGCATCATTGACCAGTCCCTATGCTGAATCAATGATAACAACCGCTCCTGATTCATCGCCAGCAAAAACTCTTCAAAATCCATCGGGTACAAAGCCAAAAAATCCACCTTACCCACAGGAAATGATGCCTGATGATGAATGGATACGCCAAGCAATGACCCTGCGGCAATAATCGCATAATCAGGCGCATTTTCATAAAAATATTTTAAAGAGCTGATGGCTTTTGGTACTGCTTGAATTTCATCAAAAATCAGCAAAGTATTAATCGGATCAATATCGACACCCGACTCAATTTGTAAACCCAAAATCAAGCGATCAATATTAAAATCTTGCTCAAACAATGCCTGCATTCGTGGATTGTGATCAAAGTTGATATAAGCCACCTTGTCAAAATGCTGTCGCCCAAACTCTTTCATCGCCCAAGTTTTACCCACCTGCCTTGCGCCTTGGATAATTAATGGCTTGCGTTTTGGATGAGTTTTCCAAAGTTCGAGTTTTTTTAGTATGTGGCGTTTCATGGTTTGTCTCACAAAGTATCTTGTGCTTAAAATATCTTGTGCTTATTGTAGCTGTTTTTTGGATAAAAATCAGCAAATATACACTTTTTCCTTTGAAAAAATGTCATCAAACCACACTTTTTCATACGAAAAAATGTATCAATACCACACTTTTTCCTTTGAAAAAAATGTAAAACTCATCCACCAAGCAAAAAAAATCCGCCCATCAGGACGGATAAAGACGGATAAAGACGGATAAATAACAATCTTACTTAGCGTGCTTGCGGAAATATTCCCACTCTTCGACCACCTGACCATTTGGCAGATGGCACAGTGCATATTCACCACCGTTGCTATCAGTGCGACGCTCCGATTTACCGCCTTGATTAAGACAAAAGACCGATGCAGGATTGGCAAGACCCACCATCGGCTCACTCGCCTTTGGCGCTTCGGTTTTAGTAGCACAGGCAGATAGTAGTACGCTTGTCGCCACAGTCGTTAGCAGAATTTTTTTCATGATTTTACTCACTTTTTATTTAATCAATAAGATAGCTTATACCAAACGACTGCTTGCCAACTGGGTCAGCTGATACAGTCCATCACGATAGCGGTTATTTGGCAGGCTTGATAGCGCATCTTGGGCAAGCTTAGTTTCTTCCAATGCTCGTGCTTTGCAATAATCGAGCGCACCTGAACTTTGTACCAGTGCAATCAGCTCGCCTGCATCGTCCACTTTACCGGTCTGTACAGCGATACGCAGTTTGTCATAATCGGCGCTGTTGTTATTTTTTAGAATTTCTAATGTTTTGATGATTGGCAAAGTTGGCTTACCTTCTGCCAAATCATCGCCCAAATTCTTACCCATCACTGCCGCATCACCGCTAAAATCCAGCACATCATCAATCATCTGAAAGGCATTACCAAAATGATAGGCAAACGCCCCAAGCGCATCCAGATGCTCATCACGACCTTGTAAAATCGCAGCGCCCTTGGTCGCCATCATAAACAGGCGTGATGTCTTGCCATCGATGATTTGTAGGTAATCATCTTCTACCGTCTCAGGATTGTGCTGATGTTGTAGCTGCAGCACTTCACCTTCGGCAATATCACAAGTGCCATCACTAAATAGCTTAAGTAGTGGCAGATTATTAAAACCTACCAACAAATTAAACGAGCGAGCAATCAGATAATCCCCGACAAGCACCGCTGTGGCATTATCCCAAGTAGCGTTCGCTGTCGGGCGACCACGACGCAATCCTGATGCATCAATGACATCATCATGCACAAGCGTGGCGGTATGCAGCATCTCGGTAATCGCCGCTAGTTGCATCGCTTGCTCACTTTGGACATCGGCAAGCATTCGCGCGGTCAGTAGCGTAATCAAGGGGCGCATACGCTTACCGCCTGCGTCGATGACGTGCTTTGAGACACTCATCACCAGTTGCACTTTTGAATTAAGACTACCAAAAACCTGCTTATCCATAATCGCAAAGTCGTCAGCGACGATGGCTTGAATGTCGGCATAAGTGGGAATAGAAGCTGTCATATAGGCACGCCAAAAAAAATCTAACAAAAAATTTACCGTATCATACCATATCACGCCGTGTTACTCAAAAATCTTGCACGATGTTTTTGTGAAATTCGCTAAATTTGTTTAAAAATTAGCCAGTTGGTTTGCTTAGAACAATTTTTCATAACTAATTGTTATATTTTCATACACAATTTAGCCAGCTAACACTTGTAATACAAGTCAAGTACAGGCATAATGTTGTCTTTGAATAAATTGTGGCATCTTAGCCAATATTGACGGAAAGCCAAGTTATGAGCCAAACAAGCACCCAAAACACAGAAATCGACGACGTGAACATCGAAAAAATCATTCCACTGATTACCCCAAGCAGCCTAAAAGCCGAATTACCGCTATCTGACACCGCCTATCAAACCGTATTAAACGGTCGTAAAGTCGTGCAAAACATCCTAGATGGTATCGATAAGCGCATCTTGGTCGTCGTCGGCCCTTGTTCTATCCATGACACCGTAGCCGCTCATGAATATGCCGATAAATTAAAGGTGCTTGCAGATGAGCTAAAAGATGAGTTATTCATCGTGATGCGTGTATATTTCGAAAAACCACGCACCACCACAGGTTGGAAAGGTCTTATCAATGACCCTGATATGAACGACAGCTTTGATATCGAAAAAGGTCTGCATATCGCTCGTAAGCTACTGCTTGAGCTGAACGAAAAAGGTCTGCCATGCGCCACCGAAGCACTTGACCCGAACACCCCACAATATATGCAGGACCTAATCAGCTGGTCAGCCATCGGTGCGCGCACCACCGAGAGCCAAACGCACCGTGAGATGAGCTCAGGTCTATCTTGCCCAGTTGGCTTTAAAAACGGTACGGATGGCAGTATGACCGTTGCTGTCAATGCCATGCAAGCGGTGCAATCAGGTCATAGCTTCTTAGGCTTATCAAGTGATGGTCAAGTCGCTATCATCAAATCAAAAGGCAACAAATACGCCCATGTGGTGTTGCGTGGTGGTAATGATAAGCCAAACTATGATGAAACTGCCGTCGCCGCTGCCGAAAATGAACTCGCCAAAGGCAAAACCAATGGCAAAATCATGATTGACGCCAGCCACGCCAACAGTGGCAAAGACCCATACCTACAGCCAATGGTCATCAGCAATGTCGCCGGTCAAATCGCCAAAGGCAACAAATCTATCATGGGTCTGATGATTGAAAGCCATCTAAAAGGCGGTCGCCAAAACATCCCTGCCGACCTATCACAGCTAGAATACGGCAAGTCAGTCACTGATGGCTGCCTAGATTGGGAGGCGACTGTTGAGACACTGCGTAGCTTTGCTAAAGAAGTTAAAGAACATTTGCCAAATCGCTGATTGGGCAACTTTGCAATACTTTTAGAAGTATTTTGATAAGGCAAAACCGTCATTCGTGGCGGTTTTTGCGTTATGGCGTTATAATAGCCGAACAATCGCTTGATTCACCCAATTTTTGATTAACCAATTCACATTGCCAATTTATCAACTTAAACAACGAGCACCCCATGAGTAATCCTAGTTTTAAAGATTTATTATCCAAAGAATTTCGTGACAATCTTAAAAATCTCGCCAAACCATCAACCAAGCCCGAGAGCGATACAGGCAAGCCCACCGACCCTGTTTGCCTTATGAATGTCAAACAAGTCGCTGGCGAAGTCAAACGCTTCAATCACGATGCCATCGACGAAGACAAAGTGCTGTTTATGCAGGCGATGAGCGGTGTCGCCCCACTCAAAACCGATGCCGTCGTCAGCCACTGCCCCGCCAAAGCCGATGAGAACGCCCTGCGTCGTCGCGCTGCTGCCGAAGGTGGCGAAGAGCTGCTTGGTGCTAATCTATCCGATATGCAAGCCCTACTTAACCCTGTGGCAGGCGAAGCGTATTTGTCGTACAAAAATCCAACCTTGCAGAACAAGATTTTTGAGCAATTAAAACAAGGCAAACTGCGCTGGTATGATGCGGTGGATTTGCACGGCTCAAGCATCGAAGACGCCCGCAATGCGGTACAAACCATCATCGCCAATGCCCTATCAAATGGTGAAACTGTGGTCAAAATCGTACACGGCAAAGGCAAAGACGCCATCATCAAAACCTGCGTCAATGGCTGGCTACGCCAAATCAGCGATGTCATGGCATTCGTCTCCGCCCCCGCCAATGACGGTGGCAACGGTGCAGTACTTGTACTACTAAAGAAAAAGAAACTGGATAAATAAGTAAAAAATCACCCCAAAAGCACTAACCTTTGGGGTGATTTGCTATGGATAATGGCTAAGTTTAGCCACCAAACATGGCAAATTTAAATACCCACAATGCGGCGATAATCCACACCATATACGGTACGCTCTTTGCCTTGCCTGTCAATAGCTTGATGAGCGCATAGCTGATAAAGCCCATCGCAATGCCATCAGCAATCGAATAAGTCAACGGCATAAATACGATGGTCAAAAATGCAGGCGCCGCTTCGGTGATATCCGACCAGTCAATATCAAGAATGCCTTGAATCATCAAAATAGCGATGAACAGTAGCGCAGGTGCAACTGCAAAGCCCGGAATCGACTGTGCCAATGGTGCTAAGAATAGACAGCCCAAGAACAGCAGTGCCACCACCACAGTGGTCAAGCCTGTGCGACCACCTGCCGCCACGCCTGATGCTGATTCGATGTATGGCGTGGTTGATGATGTGCCAAGTGCCGCACCTGCGACAATCGCTGCCGAGTCGGCAAATAAGGCACGCTTGAGTCGTGGTAATTTACCATCAACCAGCAGACCTGCACGATAAGACACGCCTACCAAAGTCCCTGTCGAGTCGAACAAATCCACCAAGAAAAACACAAAAATCACGCCAATCAGACTTGCGGTAAACAGCCCATCAAAATCCATCTGCATAAAGGTCGGCGCAAGTGATGGCACTTCGCCCACGATGCCTTGAAATTCATTATGCCCTGTCAAGGTTGATAGTGCAGTCACCACCAAAATACTGATGATAATCGCACCTGTCACACGAAAATGATGCAACACAATCATCATCAAAAAGCCCAAAAAGGCATACAGCACTTGTGGGGATTTCATATCGCCAAGCTGTACCAAAGTGAACTGATTGGCGACGACGATGCCTGATTTTTGAAAGGCGATAAACGCCAAAAATAGCCCGATACCGCCACCGATGGCAAGCTTTAATGACATCGGAATCGCATTGACAATCTGCTCACGGATGCTCAATACACTGATGATAAAAAACACCACGCCCGAGACGAACACCGCCGCCAATGCCGTCTGCCACGGCACTGCCATCGCCCCAAGGCACACGGAGGCAAAATAAGCATTGAGCCCCATACCCGGCGCTAAAGCAATCGGATAATTTGCCAATAGCCCCATGACCAGACAGCCAATCGCCGCCGCCAAACAGGTCGCCACAAAAATCGCCCCATGATCCATCCCTGTCTCTGATAGGATGATTGGGTTGATGATCATGATGTAGCACATGGTCAAAAATGTGGTCAAACCAGCAATGGCTTCGGTTTTGACGGTCGTGCCATTGACTGATAAGTGAAATAATTTTTCAAAGAAACTTGAAGAATGTGAACTTGACATAAGCCAACCTTAAAATTAAAAAGAGCCATCATCAAGCAAATGCTCAATTTAGCTCCCCAATGCAGTCATTTGATCGTTAATCAGTTGATAAGTTACAATCGAGCAATATGATAGCACACTTTGATTAACAATACATCTTGTTATCATATTTAAGACTATCCGCCAATACAAACACCATTTAAGCATCTGCCTAAATGGTGTTGGTTTGGGTTAATTGCGATTAATCCGCAATTTTTTCGCCATGGATCGCTAGGTCAAGACCTTGATATTCATCTTCGGCATCGACACGCAGACCGATGGTGTATTTGATTGCAAGACCAATGATGGCAGTCATCACAGCACTATAAGCAATGGTAGCTAGTACGCCTTCGATTTGTAGCCATAGCTGAGATGCCATGCTGACATTTGCTGCATCAGGATAAATCTCAGTGCTAACGAACACCCCAGTCAAGACCGCACCAACGATACCGCCCACGCCATGCAGACCGAACGCATCTAGGCTATCATCAATGCCCAAGCGACGCTTGCCGTATTGAATCATCAAGAAACACGCCACCGCAGTCAAGACACCGATAGCCAGCGCACCTGAAACATCCACAAAACCTGCCGCAGGGGTGATACCTACCAAGCCTGCGATCGCACCTGATGCACCGCCCAACGCTGACGCCTTGCCACGAGCGAAGTATTCGCACACCATCCAAGCGATTGCACCGATTGCCGCTGCCACTTGTGAGACAACGAGCGCCATCGCTGCACTGCCATTAGCACCCAGTGCCGAGCCGCCATTAAAGCCAAACCAGCCAACCCACACAAGACCTGCACCAATCAAAGTCAATGACAAGTTTGCCGGTGCAAGATTGCCTTTGCCATAGTCTTTACGCTTGCCAAGCAGCGCCGCTAACACAAGACCTGCCACACCAGCATTGATATGCACCACAGTACCACCGGCAAAGTCAAGCGCATCGCCAGTCAGCCAGCCGCCACCCCATACCCAGTGGCAAATCGGCGCATACACAAGCAACACCCAAGCTGCCGAGAACCACATAAAAGCACCGAATTTGATACGCTCAGCCAATGACCCTGCCAAAATCGCCACCGTAATCACCGCAAAGGTCAATTGGAAAATCACGAACAAAATCACAGGAATCGTACCGCTGACATCATCGAGCCCAACGCCTGCTAACATGGTATTGGCAAAGCCGCCGACAAAGGCATTCATACTCCCTTCAGAAAACGCCAGCGAATACCCAAGCACCACCCACAGCACCGACACCACCGCCGTCGCCCCATAGCTATGCATCATGGTTGAGAGAATGTTTTTCTTACGCACCATCCCTGCATAAAACAGCGCAAGCCCCGGCAAAGTCATCATCAGCACCAACGCTGTCGAGACCAGCACCCACGCTGTATCACCGGTATCTAGCACATCTTCGGCAAATGCCACATTCGACATCCCCAAAAGTCCAAGTCCCAATAAGGCTGATTGCCACTTTCTTAACGCTTTCATTTGCTACCCCTTTTGCATTTGATTTGTCTGAGTTTATAAAGCTGCTTCATCCATCTCACCGGTGCGAATGCGAATGACTCGCTCAAGTGGTGTCACAAAAATCTTACCATCGCCGATACGACCAGTATTCGTTGATTGCATAATTACTTCGATGACTTGATCGACCATCTCATCGGTTGTGGCGATTTCAATCTTTACTTTTGGCAAAAAATCCACCACATATTCAGCACCACGATACATCTCGGTATGACCTTGCTGACGACCAAAACCCTTGACTTCGGTGGCGGTGATGCCTTGCACGCCAATCTCAGATAAGCCTTCACGGACTTCATCGAGCTTGAAAGGCTTGATGATTGCACTGATTAGCTTCATGACTTTCTCCTATTGCTTCTTAGTAGCTTTGTAACTTTGTGTAACTTGTTTGTTGTTACATAGTATGCAAAATTTCCATGCAAATGAAAAACGGTTTATTTTTATAAAAAAAGCTTTATTTATCATTTTTTCTTATGTTTTAATAATTATAATTATTCAATATTATTTCTTATGTTTTTATATGTTTTATTAATATATAAATTTTGGCGATGTTGCGTGGATAATTTGGGATAAAAATTGCATAAAATGGGCAATCTGCTACAATAACGCTTAGTCTTTTTAAAGGTCTTTTTATGACAAGCACCACTCTTCCCGTCAAGCCACTCACCATCGGTATCGTCGCAGGCGAAGTCTCAGGCGATGCACTTGGTGCGGATTTTATGCAAAAAATGAACGCCATCCATCCACACATCCGCTGGGTCGGTGTCGGTGGCACGCAGATGGCGGCACAAGGGCTTGATTCGGTGATACAGATGTCACGCCTATCAGTGATGGGCCTGGTAGAAGTCGTCAAGCATCTACCAGATTTACTTCGTGCAAAAAAAGAGATTTTGACGGCGTTTGATGACGCCAAGATTGATGTGTTTGTTGGGATTGATGCGCCTGATTTTAATCTGCGACTGGGCAAAGTGCTTAAGCCAAAAGGCGTGTACTCTGTGCAATACGTCAGTCCATCGGTGTGGGCATGGCGCGAAAATCGCATTCACGGCATCAAGGCAGCGACTGATTTGGTGCTGTGCCTATTTCCTTTTGAGCTTGATGTCTATGCCAAGCACGAGCACCCTGCCGTCTGCGTCGGTCATCCACTACTTGCCAAGCTATCTGCCGACACCCGAGCACAGGCTGATAAGCGTGCCGAGCTGATTAATGCGTTACCGCAGTTTACTGATTTGACAAAGCTGATGACCGCCAAACAAGTGATTTGTCTGATGGCTGGCTCTCGCACATCAGAGATTAATGCCATCTTGCCACTATTGATTGACAGTGCCAAATTATTGGCAAATCAGCAGGCAGATTGTCAGTTTATCCTACCTGTGGTCAGCCAAGTACACGCCCAATTGGTGCAAGCCTATTGCCAAACACACGCTGGTGAATTGGCAGATAGTATTCATATTGTGCATAATGATGGTCAATTTTTATACACATCTAATTTGGGGCTAAGCCAAGCTTGTATGAATATCAGCGATGTCGTACTACTTGCATCAGGCACAGCAACGCTTGAGTGTCTACTGCTTGAGCGTCCGATGGTGGTAGTGTATAAAGTCAGTGCGATGACCTATGCCATCGCCAAACGACTGGTCAAAATCCCTTATGTCAGCCTGCCAAACATTCTATCACATCAGCAAATCGGTCAAGCCATCGTGCCTGAGCTCATCCAAGCCGATGCTACAGCGATGGCAGTGAGTGAGCAGGCACAGATAATTTTGGCGGATACAACCAAGCAAACCACCAAGCTACACCAAACAGCCAAGACACTGCGAGCCGATAGTCATGCCAATCCTGCACAGGCGGTGCTTGATGGATTTTATAAAAATAAGGCGGTCTTATGATGACTTACCCTCTTGAGCAGCTTTGCACCACCACTACCAAAGCTGATGCCAAGCCCATCACAGGCTCACAGCTTGTCATCGGTGTCGATGAAGTGGGTCGTGGGGCGTTATTTGCCAATATGACCGTGTGTGCGGTGATTTTGCCCGATGAGCTGACAGGTCTGTTTGGTGAAATTGATTTGAGCGATACACCGCTTAAACTACTCAACGACAGCAAAAAACTCACCGAAAAACGCCGTGAAAGCTTGTTTGAGCCGATTAAGGCACTAGCTCTAGATTATGCCATCGTCGATGTACCACGAGCAGTGATTGATACGATTAATATCTCAAAGGCAACGATGCTTGGGATGCGCCTTGCGATGACAAGCCTAATTGCCAAGCATGGACTGTCTAATGATACCGCCCTTTTGGTGGATGGTAATGAATTTCCTACGCTTAGCGATAGCTGTACAACCCGCTTTTATCATCAACAGACGATGGTCAAGGGCGATGCCACGCACACCACCATCGCCTGCGCCAGTATTCTTGCCAAAGTACATCGAGATCGGCAAATGATCGCCTACGGTGCAAAGTATCCTGAATATCGCATCGACAGTCATAAAGGCTATCTGACTGCCGTGCACAAGGCCGCCATCATGACACACGGGATTTTGCCCGAGCATCGACGCAGTTATATGCCGATTACACAGCTGTATCGAGATGGCTTTGTGAATAATGCTTATTGGGTGGATGACTGATTGTTTTTAATTTTTTGGAATTTATAACAGTTGCAACCCATATTCATTCAAGTAACTATAATTTTATCTTACTACTCTGATGTTGGCATTTTGTAATTATTCTAGTATCAAGTTTTTTTAATATCGCAAAAACAGATATAATACAAGCCCTCCACATTTAACTTAGGATTAATATGTCTATATTGCACAAACCAAAACATATTGCATTGGGTCTAGTTGCCACATTGAGTGCGGCTGCTATTTGCCTGTCATCAACTGCACACGCCCAAAACCGAGTTTCAGTCGGCGATAGCATTGCTGAAGGCTTTCCAAAATCCTCAAAAACTGTTCCAAATGGTGTGACGCATCGCTTTGCAAAACATAGCAAAACACCACCTGTTATTCTAAAAGAATACATTCCTGCTGCCAAACGCAGTGGCGCATTACAAGGCGCTTCGGTATTTTTATCGACAGGGCTTTCGAATTTTTCATACGGCTTCTACGGCGGCGATGCCAAACGTGCACAACTTGAAGAAACCATCTTTAATCAAATCAAAGAGCTAAATGATGGCGGTGCAGCCATGGTGATGGTACTTGGCGTTGCTGAAGACTTTGATTCTAAAAAAGGTACTTCGACCAAAATCATGAAAAAAACAAATTCACATCAGCCAACTGATGAAGGCGCTGAGATGAATGCATGGTTGGCTAATATTGTTGCCAAGGCTGTTAATCAAGGTTTGAAAGCGCAGTTCTTGGGTGCAATCCCTGCCGCTGAGACTTTTGATGACGTACATGCCAAGACTTCATGGTATAGCACTGTAGTTTGGAATTATGGCGATAGCAGTGAATCGACTGGTGTTATGAGCAATTCAGCCACAACTGTAGATGATGTAAAAATTCCAGCAACTTTGAATATTGATGTCAAAAAAAGTATTGTAACTTCAACTGGTAATTAAACCACACTCTGATTAAGTCAATTCTCATTCAATAAAATTACGACAGTTAAATTTAACTGTCGTAATTTTATTATATTATCAACGTTTTTTCTCAGCACGCTTAAACTTTTGAATGCGTTTTTTCTCACGCATGAGCTTCGCTTTGTTTTTGACCACAGGATTTTTCTTGCCTTCGTATGGGTTGGCGTTTTGCTTAAATTCCACATGAAGTGGCGTGCCTTCAAGCTTAAACACATTGCGATAGACATTTTCAAGATAACGTTGGTAGCTCTTTGGCAGTGCTTGGGTTTGGTTACCATGAATGACAATCACCGGTGGATTATGCCCGCCAAGGTGCGCATAACGAAGCTTGATACGGCGACCCGAGACCATCGGCGGTGGATGGTTGGCAACGGCATCTTCTAGGATGCGGGTTAGCTGATTGGTTGATACCTTGAACATAGATGCATCGTATGCCTTATGAATCGATGGATACAGATTACCTACGCCATTACCATATAGGGCTGAAATCAGATGAATCTTCACCCACGGCACAAAGTTAAATCGACGATCAATCTCAATCTTGACGATATCTTTTTGTTCTTGGGTTAGACCATCCCATTTGTTGATCGCCACAACAATCGCACGACCAGCATCGAGCGCATAGCCAAGCATATGCAAGTCTTGATCGACGATGCCTTCTTTGGCATCAATGACTACGACGACGACATTAGCATCTTTGATGGCTTGTAGGGTTTTGACCACCGAGAATTTTTCGACTTTTTCATCGATACGACCACGACGGCGCACGCCTGCGGTATCGATGAGCACATAATTTCGCCCTTCACGCTCAAACGGAATATAGATACTATCCCGAGTCGTTCCTGGCATATCAAAGACCACGACACGCTCTTCGCCAAGCAGGCGATTGACCAGCGTGGATTTGCCGACATTGGGACGACCAATGATGGCAAGCTTGAGCGCCTTGTCATCGAGCTCATCGGCTTCTTCATCTTCAGGCATATCTGCTGTCAAGGCTTCAAGTAGGTTATTCACCCCCTTGCCATGACTTGCTGCCATCGGGAATGGTTCGCCAAAGCCAAGTGCAAAAAACTCTGCCGATGACGCTTCATGTACGCCATCCATCTTGTTCGCCACCAAAAATACTGGCTTGCCAAGGCTATGCAAAAAGCGAGCGATTTCGCTATCCGCACCAATCATCCCCACACGAGCATCAACGACGAACACCACGATATCGGCTTCATGGATGGCAGTATAAGACTGCGTCGCCATGTAGTCATCGATATTGCCCGAGCCATCGTCCATCTCGCCGATACCGCCCGTATCGACGACGATGAAAGATTTATTCTCATAATGTGCATCACCGTATTGACGGTCACGGGTCAAGCCTGCCAAATCTGCCACCAAGGCTTGACGGCTTTTGGTTAGCTGATTGAATAAGGTGGATTTGCCAACATTGGGGCGACCAATCAAGGCAACGACAGGTTTGATGCTCATAATTTACTCTTTATTAAATCTAATAATAAAACTGATAATTGGTTAAAATAGCAAAACCTTTGCCGTCTTTTGACGACAAAGGATGGTTAATTGCTGTTGATAAAATTAAAACTGCCAAACGCTCACAACGCCGTTGGCGCTTTGGGCATATAGGCGATTGCCGATGGCTTGTAGGCTTGTCAGTTCATTTTTGGCATCGACACGGCTGATGATTTTACCCGTATTATCCAAAATATGCACCACGCCATCTTTATCACCGACTGCGATGTACTGACCGATTGCTACAGGATTGGTTAGCCCACGGAATTTCAGCTCGCTATTTTTCCAAAGTTCTTCACCGCTTAGGCGATTGAACGCCACGATTTCACCATCGACATTCGTACCAATCAATGCCGAGCCAAGCACAGTCAAGGTGTTGGTGCTGGCAAGCTCACTGACAAACATTGTGCGACCTGTTGCCATATCATAGCCCACCACTTGTCCGCTATAAGCTGTGGCGTATAGATGATTGCCTGCGACGATTGGTGCGCCATCGACATCACGCAGTTTGGCGATATCGCCCGAACCTGTCGCTAGACCGACACGGCGTACCCAAGCAGGTGAACCTGTGGCAATATCAATGGCGTGGATACGACCGTCAGATGCACCAACCAACGCAGTCTTGGCATCGACCAAAATCGGCTTTGCCATACCACGAATGCTGACAGTCGGTGCTTGGGTGGTGTACTGCCAATCAATCGCACCTGTGGCAAGGTTTAGTCCATAGATGACGCTACTGTTGGTTGATACGACCACTTTGCCACCGCTAATCAGCGCAGGGGCTAGGCTTGCTGATGGTAATTGTGCCGTCCAGCGTGTTTGACCGCTCGCCACATCTAGGGCGACGATTTTGCCTTGTCGAGTACCGACGACAACGGTATCATTGGATACTGCAACACCACTGGTGATGGCATCATTGACATTGCTACTCCAAGCAGTCTGACCATGACTGATGGCTGATACCACACCGCCACGACTCGCAGCGATGAAGCCTTCAGCAGTTGGTGCAACTTGCAAATCCACCACATCTTTGGCTTTGGCTTTATTACGCTTAAAAGTTGAAGTGCCTTGCTCAAGCTTGATGCTAGACACTGGGCTAAGGACTGCAACTGGTGCTTCTAATTTAACAAGCTTAGCAGGCTTGCGTGGGTCTTTTTCGATAATTTTGCCACCACAACCAACCATCACTACTGCCATCGTGGCAACTAAAGCCGTTTTTACAAAACCTTGATACATATCATATCCTTGTTAATCACATAAAATGCATATAATAAAATACATCTTATTATAAAGCGATGTTACTAAGCACTAATTGCCCGTTTGTGTAGTTTGTGTTTCAGCTGTCGCTGCTTGTTCGGTTGCTGGCTGTTCAGCGGTTTTTTCAGCCGTTTGCTCATCAGCTTTTGCTGTCGCAACTGGTGTTGCCACGATTGCAGGTGTTTCAATTGGCTCAACCGTTACGCCGAGCGATTGTAGTTTTAGGCTAAGCACGGCACGATTTTCTTGGCGTTCACGCAGTGCATCCCAAGCCGTTTGATAAGCTTTTTTGGCGTTTTCGGTATCATTTTTGGCAAGATAAATATCACCGAGCAGCTCTTGGCGTGATGCTTCAAAGGCTTTTGGCATGGTTTCATTAGCTACCGCAAGCGCACCATCCACATCTTTATTGGCAAGCATCGCACGAGCATAGCGTAGCTTGGTCATGGTCAATAAGCCTTCATCATCAAGCTTAATTGTCGTTGCTTGATTAAGCGTCGTTACCGCACCTGCCAAATCATCATTATCCGTCTGATGGCGTGCCTTAATCATCAGTGCCTGCCACGCATAAGCGGTGTCGCCATGCGTCGCTACCAATGCATCAATATCAGCAAATAGCTTAGCTTCGTCATCGGCAAGCTGTTTTTTGGCAGCATCATCCAATGATGGATTGATGGCGGTTTGAACCAACTGCTCATCATGAGCTGCAATGCCCGTGTACATATCAGCTGCGACGGTATCAACTTTGGCATAATGCTTTTGGTAATATTGCCAACCAAAAAAGATGACCAATACCGCAATCACCGCATAGACGATTTTTTCGCCATGCATCTTAAGCGCCATAAGCGATGATTTATCCGCAAATTGTTTGTTGTCGTTCGAACTGTCTGTCATTGTTATACTCTAAAGTGAATTTCAAGCCATTATAGCATATCGCATTATCGCTGTCGCCAATTATGCAAAATAATAGGTCATAGGCAATCGTTGCTGCTCGCCCGTTGCCATCGTCTTGACGGTGATTTCACCTGCGCCCACTTCATCTTCGGCGATGATGACGGTATGCGTCGCACCGGATTTGTCTGCTTTTTTCATCTGCGCTTTTAGGCTTGTAGCGCTTGCCATTTTGACGCGCAAGGCAGGCTGTGCTGCTCGTAGTGCATTAGCATACTGCACGCCGTGGATAAAGTAATCAGGATGGGCAATGACAAAGACATCGCAGTCGCTTTGTGGTGCAAATGGATTTACCACTTCGATAAGCAATAATAATCGCTCAAGCCCCATCGCAAAGCCTACCGCAGGCTCAGACTGCTCAGGCTTACCCTTAATCACGCCAATCAAGCCATCATAACGACCACCGCCACAGACGGTCGCTTGTGAACCAAGCTTATCCGTCACCCATTCAAAAACGGTCTTGTTATAATAATCCAAACCACGCACCAGCTTCTCATTAATCTCAAAGCCAATGCCAAGCGCTGTCAGATATGCCTGCACTTGTGCAAAATGCGATTTGGTCGCTTCACCCAAAAATTCACCGAGCTTTGGTGCATTTTGCAAAATTGCTTGGGTTTTATCATCTTTTGAATCTAGGATGCGTAGCGGATTGGTGCTTAGGCGGCGCTGTGAATCTTCGTCCAGACTGTCTTTGTGCGCCGTCAGATACTCAACCAATGCCGCCTTATACGCCATACGCTCATCAGCTTCGCCTAGCGTGTTTAGCTGTAGCGTCACTTCATGGTCGATGCCTAGCACCTGCCACATACGATGCGTCATCGCGATCAGCTCAGCATCGGCATCAGGCAGCTCACTACCAAAGCACTCCACACCTAACTGATGAAACTGACGATAGCGTCCTTTTTGTGGGCGTTCGTAGCGGAACATCGGGCCGATATACCACAGCTTTGGCGTATCGCCACGAGTCAGATTATGCTCAACGACCGCACGCACTGCACCTGCCGTCCCTTCAGGGCGTAATGTCAATGGGGTTGGCGGTTCGCTTTTATCAAAAAAGCTGTACATTTCTTTTTCGACAATGTCGGTCGCTTCGCCCACACCACGGGCAAATAGCTGCGTTTCTTCGACAATCGGCAAGCGGATTTGGCTAAAGCCGTAGCTGTCTAGCACGCTGATTAATTTGGCTTCTAGGCGACGCCAATTTGGGCTGTCGCTTGGCAGCACATCATTAAAGCCTTTGATGGCGGTAATTTTACTCATCAGGTTTCCTTATTATTCTCTGCAAAGGTATGTAGCAAATAATCAATCATTTCATTTTCTGAAAAAGTCTTATCAAACAAAATTTTGCACTTCTCCAAGCTTTTTCTCTTAGATGAAAAGTCAGAGATGATTTCAAGAAATTGTTCAAAAGTAGGATTAGTTTCAGCTAACTCATTCATGACTGAATAATCTAACTTTTCTCTATATCGCGCAGGTGATAAGATGCTACTTTGATAAACATTATCCAAATCAAGTTCAATTATCCCAATTCCAAAACTTTGGCTTAATTTTTTTAATGCTTCAAGAAATTTAACATCACGATCCACATTGATTGCTACCAAATAGCCTTCATTTGCCCAACTTGAATTACTAACCGCTTGAAAGAAATACTCTTTGTAGTTGCTAAAATTCAAGCTAGTTTTGATTTCAAATGAATAAATCTTGATTGGTATTGTATCAAAAGTTTTTATAAAACTTAATACAAACTCATTTTGGTAAATAATATGTTCAAAATTTACCGCAACCATATCTGGGTAGAGCCACTTATTCTTTCCACGAATACTTTTTTGGCTTGACTCATGCAAAATTGTCTTTGTGTAAACTTTAAAATATTCATGATGACCAAGAAAATAGCTAAGAACGGGGTGTAAAGCTCTTTCATTCTCGGTATTAAATCTGTTGCTATACCGCAAGTGCTCCTGATCAAATCTTGCTAATTCATCAATCTCACCACTGCCAGGCTCGTGCGAGAAACTGGCATCTGCTGATGGATTTTTAAAAGCCTCAATAATTCTTGACTGTAATTTTTGTTGTTTGGTAATTTTTTTATCTCGAACATAGTACAGTACAATCCGCTCTACAATCGCTTCACTATATGCATAACGCTCTATTTGCTTTACAATTTTTTGAGCAGTATCGCCCGAGATCACATTTGGAAACTCATCCAAATACTGCAACACCGCTTTAGGCAATCCTGCAAAAGCCATCAATCTATAATATTTTTGCCTACTAATACCAAGATTTTCGCATAAGTCAGTTACATTTGTTAAGCCGCTTTGCTCAACTTCCTTTAGTAAGGATAAGAATTGTTCATATTCAACAATCTTTCTTAGTTTAGATTCAGACATTTTCAACCCAAATCAGCCTTGCACACGCAAAATCTCATTGGCACGAGCTTCTTGGATTTCTTTGACTTGCGCACGAACCATAGTTTCAATCTCATCGACAAGCTTAGTAGAGTCAATCAAATGGCTCTTCGCACCATTACGGTACACTAGGCTATTTGGGCTGGCACCGACGACACCGATGGTCGCTTCTTTGGCTTCACCCGGCCCATTGACTTTACAGCCAATCACCGACAAATCAATCGGTTCACGCACATCTTCTAGGCGTGCTTCAAGCTCATTCATCACTCGGATGACATCGAACTCTTGACGGCTACAGCTTGGACAAGCGATAAAATTCACGCCATTTGAGCGGATGCCAAGCGATTTTAGGATATCAAAGCCAATCTTAATTTCTTCTTCAGGCTCAGCAGCAAGCGAGATACGCATGGTATCGCCAATGCCATCAAGGAGCAGTCCACCAAGTGCAATCGCCGATTTGACCGTGCCGGTACGATACACGCCTGCTTCGGTCACGCCCAAATGTAGCGGATTATCAATCTGCGCCGAAATCAAGCGATACGCATCTAGCGTCAAAAAGACATTGGATGCTTTGACCGAGATTTTATAATTTTGAAAATCCAATTTTTCCAAAATATCAATATGACGCAGTGCTGATTCTAGCATCGCTTCACCCGTTGGCTCGCCGTATTTTTTTTGCAAGTCTTTTTCGAGCGAGCCTGCATTCACCCCGATACGAATCGGCACATTATGATGGCGAGCCGCCGCCACGACTTCACGCACTTTGGTATCGTTGCCGATATTACCCGGATTGATGCGTAAGCAGTCTGCACCAGCATCCGCCACCGCCAAAGCAATCTTATAATCAAAATGAATATCAGCAATGAGTGGCACGCTGACTTGTTTTTTGATTTCGGCAAAGGCTGCCACACTCTCCATCGTCGGCGTGGACACACGCATCAAATCAGCCCCTGCATCGACACAGCGCTGAATCTGTGCGACCGTCGCCGCCACATCGCAGGTGTTGGTATTGGTCATACTCTGCACGCTGATGGGTGCATCACCACCGATGGCGACATTACCCACATAGATTTTTTTGGTTGGGCGGCGTTTGATTGGATTATGTGCTGACATAGTTACCACACTTTTTTATTGTTAAGTTGGATGATATAGATGATGTCACAGAAAGTGGTTGCCATTAGTCATTCTAACAATCTTTGATGGCTTTGGCAATTTGGCGATATCTATCTGACTCATCTGAATCTCATTGAGTTTGTTGGCGTTTTTCGATACTTTCTTGCCATTTTTTGGCTCGGCGTGTCCGGTCCGCCACTTGTCCGACCAACTGCCCACACGCTGCATCAATATCATCGCCACGAGTCTGACGAATGGTACACACAAAGCCTGCATTATTTAGAATATTGCTAAACGCATGAATGCGGTTGTTGCTTGAGCGGTCATATGGCGCGTGTGGAAATGGATTAAACGGAATTAAGTTAATCTTACTTGGCAAATCCTTAAGCAGTGCTACAAGCTGTCTTGCGTGCTCATCACTATCATTGACCCCTGATAGCATCACATATTCGATGGTGACGTGTTTCTTATGACGGGGATTTTCGTCATAGACATAAGCTTTGGCAGCGGCGATGAGCTCTGATAGCGGATATTTTTTGTTAATGGGTACAAGCTCATTGCGTAGCTCATCATTGGGTGCGTGCAGACTGATGGCAAGCGCCACATCGATGTCTTTGGCTAGGTCGTACATCTTTGGCACGACGCCTGATGTCGAGAGCGTTACACGGCGTTTGGATAAGCCAAAGGCATGGTCATCAAGCATCAGCGACATCGATGCCACCACAGGCTCATAGTTGAGCAGCGGCTCGCCCATGCCCATCATCACCACATTGGTGACACGGTTCTCACGCTCGGTCGGGGCGACATCTTCCATATAGGACTGATTCGCCACCCACAGCTGTCCGATAATCTCGCTCGGTGTCAAATCTCGCTCAAAACCTTGCTTACCTGTACTACAAAATGAGCAATCCAGCGCACAGCCAACTTGACTTGAGATGCACAAAGTCTTACGCCCAAACTGCTTATTGTCATCAGCAGGAATCAGCACCGTCTCAACCAGTGACCCGCCTGCCACTTCAAAGACCCATTTACGCGTACCGTCTTGGCTAAATTCCTTGTATTTTACCGTTGGCGGTGTCACGCAGGCAGTGTCATGTAGGCGTTGTTGCAGTTTTTTTGAGATATTAGTCATCTCAAAAAAATCAGTCACGCCAAATTGATAAATCCACTTCATCACCTGCGTCGCTCGAAACGGCCTTTCACCAATCGACACAAAAAAAGCCGCAAGCTCATCTTTTGACATACCCAAAAGATTGATTTTATTGGTCGTATCGCTTGTGGTATCAGGCGTATGAATGACAGGAATTTTGTTCACAGATGGACTCATCAAGTATTGGATTAAAAATCAGAATATTATACTAAAGTTTTGCACCAAAGTCATAATAAATACACAAAAAAAGCAACCACCGATTGGCAGTTGCTTTTTGAATTGGTCAAACGACCAAATTAGCGAGTGCGTGGGAAAATCTCGTCCGCACCAAAGAAGTAAGCGATTTCACGCTCAGCAGAAGCTACAGAGTCAGAGCCGTGTGCTGCGTTCTCATCGATGCTTACCGCAAAATCTGCACGGATAGTACCAGCAGCAGCTTCTTGTGGGTTGGTCGCACCTAGGATATCACGGTGTGCAAGTACTGCGTTTTCGCCTTCTAGGACAGATACCACGACTGGGCCTGAAGTCATGAATGCCACTAGGTCAGCAAAGAAACCACGCTCTTTGTGCTCAGCATAGAAGCCTTCTGCTTCTGCTTGAGTTAGGTGCTTGTATTTCATCGCAACAGGCTTAAGGCCAGCTTTTTCAAAACGAGCAACGATGTCGCCGATGTGGTTTTTGCCAACTGCGTCTGGCTTGATGATAGATAAAGTACGTTCGATAGCCATGGGAATATCCTTGATTGCTAATGGTTAAGGGAAAAATAAGTTGTGATGATTATACCAATTTTTTGGGCAATTTACAGCCTTTTACCAAAAAATATTTGCATTATTATTACTTATTAATCATACATTAATAGTAAGAATGTTATATTATACAATTATTCTTTGAAATAAAAACTTAGTATTCCGCCTTTGCATGAAATAATTTTGTACAAATTTATGGTTTGTCTAGACAAAATAAGTGTAGCAATGTTCACTAGATTATGCTAGTATTGCCACGTTATTAACATACTTGTTGTATTTGCTTGACGGTTAATATCGATGAGTGCCTAGCGGTTTGGACGTTCATCACCTTGCCCTATCCATGATAAGATATTGATTTATTTGATGTAATTTACTTCTTAAGTATAGGCAGTACCGATATGTTTAATAATAAGCGATAATGATTATCTCTTTTTTAGTTATAACCTATGGCAAATTGATTGCCAATGGATTTCATGGAGAAAGGTTATGGATGAGGTTCAAGTCAAGAGAATTCTTGAAAACCCAAAATTTAAAACACTGGTAGCCAAAAAACGCAATTTAAGCTGGAGCTTAACGGCGTTAATGTTATTTATTTACATTGGCTTTACATTATTAGTGGCATACAACCCTGAATTTCTGCGCACCTCTATCTCAGGCGGCGTCATTACTTGGGGTATTCCTTTGGGGATTGGCGTGATTGTCATGTCATTTGTACTATGTGGCGTCTATTCTTTTGTCGCTAACAACTCATTTGACAAACTCAATCAAGAAGCCATGGATGAGGTTGAAGCAATCACCCACAGCAAAGGAAAAGGAGATGCCTAATGAAATTTTCTCACATCAAAGCATGGTCGGCACTAGCATTGACCACGCTGATGACCAGCCCAGCATTCGCTGCTGCCCTAGAAGGTGAAGCAGAAAAACAAGCCACCAACTGGACCGCCATCATCATGTTCGGTATCTTTGTTGGCTTTACTCTATTCATCACCAAATGGGCTGCCAAGCAAACCACCTCTGCCAAAGATTTCTACACCGCAGGTGGTGGTATCTCTGGTTTCCAAAACGGCCTAGCGATTGCTGGTGACTATATGTCAGCGGCGTCATTCCTAGGCATCTCGGCGATGGTATTTGCATCAGGTTATGACGGTCTTTTGTACTCACTAGGCTTTATGGTGGGTTGGCCAATCGTTCTATTCTTGATTGCTGAGCGTCTGCGTAACCTAGGTAAATACAACCTATCTGACGTAGTCTCGTTCCGCCTAGACGAAAAACCAGTGCGTACGATGGCTGCCTATAGCTCGCTTGTGGTTGTGGCATTCTATCTCATCGCTCAGATGGTCGGTGCAGGTCAGCTTATCAAGCTACTATTTGGTTTGGATTATAACATCGCTGTAATCATCGTCGGTCTATTGATGATGGCATATGTTATCTTCGGTGGTATGCTTGCAACCACTTGGGTACAAATCATCAAAGCAGTTATGCTGCTATCAGGCGCATCTTTCATGGCATTTATGGTGATGAACCATGTCGGCTTTAGCTTCTCTGAGATGTTCTCAAAGTCTATCGATGTCTTTGCACAAGTGCACAACAAAGCACCTGAAGAAGCTGCCAAAATCATGGGCCCAACCAGCCTTGTTAAGACCCCAATCGATGCTATCTCATTAGGTCTGGCATTGATGTTCGGTACTGCAGGTCTGCCACACATCTTGATGCGTTTCTTCACTGTATCTGACGCTAAAGAAGCTCGTAAATCAGTGGTTGTTGCTACAGGTTTCATCGGCTACTTCTACCTATTGACCTTCATCATCGGTTTTGGTGCTATTCTACTTGTTTCACAAAACCCAGCTTATATCGATGCAGCGAAAATGGCAGTCAGTGGCAAGCTTGAACTGCTTGGCGGTAACAACATGGCAGCGATTCACCTAAGTCATGCTGTCGGTGGTGACTTGTTCTTAGGCTTTATCTCAGCTGTGGCATTTGCAACCATCTTGGCGGTTGTTGCTGGTCTAACACTATCTGGCGCATCAGCCATCTCGCATGACCTATATGCTAACGTTTATCGCAAAGGCAAAACCACCCCAGAATCTGAGCTAAAAATGTCAAAAATCGCCACTCTTGGCCTGGCAATCCTAGCGATGGTATTGGGTATCTTGTTCGAGAAACAAAACGTGGCATTCATGGTTGGTCTAGCATTCGCTGTTGCAGCTTCTGCTAACTTCCCAGTACTAGTACTATCTATGTTCTGGAAAGGTTTGACTACTCGTGGTGCGGTCATTGGTGGCTTTGCTGGTCTAATCAGTGCAGTTATCCTAATCGGTCTAACCAAAGCAGTTTGGGTAGATACACTAGGTCTAGGCACTGAGCCTGTCATCAACATGAGCAACCCTGCAATCTTCTCAATGGCATTGTCATTCATCTGCGCATGGTTCTTCTCAGTGACTGATAAATCAGCTCGTGCTGCTGCTGAGAAAAAAGCATTTGACCAACAGTTTGTTCGCTCTATGACTGGTATCGGTATCTCTGGTGCATCTGACCACTAATTGATAACCGACCAAACACCAAAAGCTCTCGATGATTCGGGGGCTTTTGTTTTGTGCCTTTTTCATGGCTATCTGATGCATTTCACGCTATAATGGGTGTTTTTTTGCCCACTTCCTGCCATGCATTTACCCAAGTCGCTCACCCGCCACCCTGCTGTCGCCAATTTTAACCAAACCGTTTGGGCGATGCTCTCAGGCAGTTTTGTGGTGCGTATCAGCTACTTTATGTCGTGGCCATTTTTGATTATCGTGCTCAATAATAACCCCAGCGCATCTGCAATGGGCGTGGGGATTATTTTGGGATTTTCGGCAGGTGTTGCGGCATTATCGGCGGTCTATGTCGGCTATTTGGCGGATAAATTTGGCGAAAAGCCCCTGTTGATGACAGGCTGTCTCGTTGGCATGGTGTGCTATGTGCTATTGCCCTTTGCTAGTAGCTTTTGGCAGTATTTTGCCATCATGGCACTACTTGGGCTTGTGCGTCCGCTCGTCGAAGTCGTCGGCAAGACCATCATGTGCAATCAGCTTGCCAAGCCATCAGATCGTGAAACCGCACTGTATATCCGCTATTTTTTGATCAATGTTGCTGGTGCTATCGGGCCACTGCTTGGGCTGTGGGTGGGACTTCGCCATGCCGATAGCTTATTTACGCTCACAGGCATTGCTTATTTTTGCTTTTGTATTTGGATTTATCGTCTGATTAGTAGCACGCGCCATGTGCGTACAGAAGCCTTGCCAAACTTTAAAAGCACGCTCAATGTCATCCGCCAAGATTTGCTGTTTTTGACCTTGCTTATTGCCATCTTTTTGATTCTTATCGTCTATTCACAGGCGAGCGCTACCGTGCCGCAGCTGATCACTGCACTCATGGGTGATGATGCAGCACAGCTGATTGTGCTTTTGACTGTGGTGAACTGCATGACGGTCGTCGTGCTACAATTTCCATTATTAAAATTATTCAGACGACTACACATCAGTGCTCGCACGCAGATTGGGCTTGCGTGCTTATTGTCTGCACAAGTCTTATTCCTACTGATGGATCAGCAGTCGATATTGGCGTGGGCGGTGGCGTTTTTTGTATTTAGCCTTGCTGAAGTCATCGTCATCCCCACCATCAGCGTGCATATTGATAGCTTTGCAAGGCCCGGTTTGCGTGGCAGTTATTTTGGGGCTGCAGCATTTAGTGAACTTGGCAATGCTTTAGGCCCGATGTTCGGCGCTTTTATGATTAGCCAATTTTCAGATACGCATTATTTTGTGGCGACGACGACAATCTGCGTGATTTTGATGATGATTTATGGCGTGATTTGGTATAAGCAAACAAAATATTAGCAAGCATTTATCGGTCGGATTTGGTATAATAGATAGATTATATTTTTGACCTTTTTAACTTATTAACCATCAAAAAGAGAGTATCATGGGCTTTAACTGTGGCATCGTCGGCCTGCCAAATGTCGGCAAATCAACCCTTTTTAACGCACTGACCAAAGCAGGTATCGCAGCGGAAAACTTCCCATTTTGTACCAAAGACCCAAACACGGGTATCGTCCCTGTGCCTGACCCACGCCTAAAAGCATTGGCAAAAATCGTCAATCCTGAACGCACCATCCCAACCAGTATGGAGTTTGTGGACATCGCAGGCTTGGTCGCAGGCGCATCAAAGGGCGAAGGCATGGGCAACCAATTCCTTGCCAATATCCGTGAAACTGACGCCATCGCTCATGTGGTGCGCTGTTTTGATGATGATAATGTCATCCATGTCGATGGCCGTGTCAATCCACTATCAGACATCGAGACCATCAACACCGAGCTTGCTCTAGCTGACCTAGATGCCGTCACTCGCGCCATCACCAACCTAAACAAAAAAGCCAAAGGCGGTGATAAAGACGCACAAGCTGCCCTAGCTGTCTTTCAAAAAATCGAGCCATTCTTGGCAGATGGTAAGCCTGCCCGCCTAGCAGGTCTGGATGACGATGAGAAAAAACTCATCAAAAGCTATGGCCTAATCACCCTAAAACCTGTGATGTACATCGCCAATGTGTCAGAAGATGGCTTTGAAAATAACCCATATCTGGACCAAGTGCGTGAATTTGCCGCCAGCGAAGATGCCATCGTCGTGCCACTGTGCAACCAAATCGAAGCGGAAATCGCCCTACTTGATGAAGCGGACAAGGCGGAGTTTCTTGAGAGTCTTGGCATGGAAGAAGCGGGACTTGACCGTGTGATTCGTGCAGGTTATGAACTACTGAATCTGCAAACTTACTTCACCGCTGGTGTCAAAGAAGTGCGTGCTTGGACGGTGAAAGTTGGCGCAACTGCCCCTGAAGCAGCTGGCGTGATTCATACCGACTTTGAGCGTGGCTTTATCCGTGCTGAAGTGATTGCTTATGATGACTTTATCGAGCATGGTGGCGAAAAAGGTGCTGCTGCCGCTGGTAAATCTCGCTTAGAAGGCAAAACTTATATCGTCCAAGATGGCGATGTGATGCACTTTAGATTCAATGTCTAATAATCACAAACTCAATCAGCCAATGCTTATGTATTGGCTGATTTTTTTAATTGAAAATCATTTCGATTTTGGGTTATACTATTTCGGTTATCCACATCAAGGAGCTGTATCATGAAACAAAAACTACTCATCGCAAGTATCATTGCCACACTTGGACTAAGCGCCTGTTCACAACCAAGCGAACAGCCAACTGCCGAAACCAAAACTGAAACCGCCCAAAGCACAAGCACTGACACCAAGACAGCCGACACCGCTCAAGCACCAGCCACAGAAGGTGAAACGGCACAAGCTGACCATGCAGAACACAATCACGAAGGTGATGACCACAAGGGGCATGATCACGAAGGTCATGATCACGGCGACCACGCAGGGCACGACCATATGCACGTCGAAGGTGATGCATATCAATGTGGCGACAAGACTGTACATATCGTCGTCCATGACCACGAAGGTGAAATCGAAGCCCATCTGACCGATGACAGCATCGTCTATGATCTCAACCAAGATCCAAACAACAAAAACAACTACACCACCAATGACGGCATTCAAGGTGAAAACAAAGGCATGACACTCACCATTGATGGCGACAAAGCCAAAGTGGTTGGTAGCGACAATGCCGTGCTACTTGATTGCACCAAAAAGAGCTAATCTGTGGTTATTCTCCATTGATTATACTTACCAAATCCACTTGCTTGCAGGTGGATTTTTTTATTTATCCAATCAAAACGGCACGATTGCAACACTTGTAAACAATTTTTAGCACAAAAAATCATCATCTTAGGCTTTATCACTTGCAACTGTGTGGCTTTTTGTCGATAATATACAGTCATTCACTCAATTTTATGGACAAACCATGAGCGTCGAAAAATCCACCAATCGTGAACAAAAAAAACGCCAAACACGCCAAGCATTTTTTAATGCGGTACTTGATCTGTGTATGAGCGGTCAGGGCTACAGCTCAATCAGCTTACGCCAAGTTACCCGTGAAGTTGGTGTCGTGCCGACAGCATTTTATCGACATTTTGATGACATGGAAAGCCTTGGTAAGGCATTGGTCGAAGATGAGCTAGGTAGCGCCCTTGCCATGTTGCGTGAACATATGCAACTGGGTCGCAAGCGTAGCTTTGATCGACAAATCGCCAAAAGCGTTCAGCTGTTTTTTAAGGCGGTCAATGCCCAGCCACGCTATTGGCAGTTCATCGCATCCGAGCGTTTTGGCGGTTCTGAAGCGGTTCGCCGTGCCATCAGCGAGCAGATTGCCACTTTTGCCAAGATTATGAGTGAAGATCTGGGGATGCAGCCTGCCTTTGAGCACATCAGTATCGAAGATCGCTATTTGCTCGCCGAAACTGGGGTCAATCTGTCGTTCTCATGGATTATTGATTGGCTTGATTTGACCTATATGCCTGATCTGCTCGATGAAGACGAACGCCCAAGCGTCGATGAGCTTGAAGCCAAAAAACAAGCCATGCTTCATCGCTGTACTCGTCAAATGCAAATGGTGCTGTACGGGGCGTATAATTGGAAATCAAGCGAAGAAACCTTGCTTGATGAGCAAATCAAAAATTAAATCGATGGCAAGAGTGTCATTAAATACAATTATCAAAGCCAATCATTGATAAAATCGTAAGATTTTTACTTGCTATTTTATCAAGTTCCAAGTAGCATGGGGCGAGTTTTCGCCCTTTTTGTTTTTTTAGATGATTATGACTGTTAAATCCATTTTAAATAAACCCAAATCAATTTTAAATACCAAGCCATCCACCCAAACCACTTCAGAAGCTAAGTCCAAAGCTGAGCCATCAGTCGCACCACCTGCGACCAACACCATCAAGCCCAAACGCATCGCCAAATCCGCCACCACAGGCGCACCAAAGGCAACAGGCGTAACGCCAAGCTTTGATGTCAAGCCCAATGATGTCGTACCCACCAAAGCCATCTATGACAATCCCGCCAAAGTGCTGCGTGTCATCTCCATCAATGTCAATGGACTACGCTCTGCTGATAAAAAAGGCTTTTTTGAGTGGTTAGCCACATCCGATGCCGATGTCGTGTGCATCCAAGAAGCCCGCATCACCCATGAGCAGTGGACGGATAAATTTCGCCCCGATGGTTGGCACACACATCTATTCCCTGCCGAGCGCGCAGGCTATGCAGGCACGGCGATTTATAGCCGATTGCCCTTTGTGTCGGTCATAGATGGCTTAGGTTTTGAGCTTGCTGATAGTCAAGGACGCTTTATCACGGCTGAATTTGACTTATCATCGCATGGCATTGATACACCCGTACACATCGCATCGCTGTACTTGCCATCAGGCTCATCAGGCGATGACGCCCAAGCCCGCAAAGATCATTTCCTAGAACAATACCGCCACATCCTAAAGGCATGGCGTGATGCCAACAAATCCATCATCGTCTGTGGCGACTATAATATCGTGCACAAGCGTATCGACATCAAAAACTGGTCAGGCAACCAAAAAGCATCCGGCTGCCTGCCACATGAGCGAGCTTGGCTTGATCATATCTATGATGAGCTTGGCTATGTCGATACTTTTCGTGTCGTACGCCATGATGCTGACATCTATTCATGGTGGTCAAATCGAGGTCAAGCCCGTGCCAAGAATGTCGGGTGGCGTATCGATTATCAAGCCTGCTCACCAGATTGGCGTGATCGCACCGTCAATGCTTGGGTGTATAAAGATCAATGGTTTAGCGACCATGCGCCGGTGATTATTGATTATTTATTAAGCAGTGAATAGATGTATTTTTATTCTTTGCATACAATTCTAGCTATCCACGATAAGGCGTTCTTAGTAACGCCTTTTATTTTATTTGATAAAAACTGGTTGTATCGATGATTTGTATTAATGATATTATCAATTTGTATAGAATAATTTTGTAAAATAACCTTCCAAAGGTGGCATTTTACAACTGATATCATCTATCAAATGTTACAATAAGCTTACAAAATTTGTCTATAAATCATTAAACATTGCTTGCATTCGTCCAAATTTTCGATTATTTTAAATAATACGGTGAATTTGTTTTACCGTTGAGCGGTTATTTTGCAGTGATGTTTTTTTGTTTGACCGCTCAGACTTGTTGTTATAAGGAAATATAATGTTTCAAATCAAACCACTTTCTTTGGGTCTAGCCCTTGTTGCGGCTGTTGGACTAACTGCTTGTAATAAGCCTGCTGAGCAACCAGCTGCTGGCACTGATGCTGCCGCTGCACCTGCTGGCAACACACAAGGTACGCTTGAAAAAATCAAACAATCAGGTACGATTGTATTGGCGCACCGCGACTCATCTATTCCATTTTCTTACATCGCTGACAATCCAAATCAACCTGTCGGCTATGCGCACGACCTACAGCTAAAAGTTGTTGAAGCAGTCAAAGAAAAGCTACAAATGCCTGACCTAAAGGTTCGTTATAACCTTGTGACTTCACAAACTCGTATTCCATTGGTTCAAAACGGTACAGTCGATCTTGAGTGTGGCTCTACCACCAATAACGAAGAGCGTGCACAACAAGTCGATTTCTCAGTCGGTTTCTTTGAAATCGGTACTCGTCTATTGACTGCCACCGACTCAGGCATCAACAGCTTTGAAGATCTAAAAGATCAAACGCTCGTTACCACCGCAGGTACGACTTCTGAGCGTTATATCCGTCAATTCAACGACGAGAAAAAACTCAACATCAACATCATCTCAGCCAAAGACCACGGCGAAGCGTTCTTGATGCTTGAAAATGGCCGCGCCAAAGCCTTTATGATGGACGATGTCCTATTAGCTGGCGAAAAAGCCAAAGCCAAAGATCCTGCCAAATGGCACATCGTTGGTGAGCCACAGTCATTTGAAATCTATGGCTGTATGATGCGCAAAGGCGACACCGAGTTCAAAGCACTGGTTGATGACACCCTAAAAGGCGTGTACAGCTCAGGCGAGATCAACAACATCTACAACAAGTGGTTCACTCAGCCAATCCCACCGAAGAATGTCAACATGGAATTCCCAATGTCTGACAACCTAAAAGCCCTGTTGGCAAATCCAACCGACAAACCAACACAAGCTAAATAATCAAACACCACCCTAACAATTCACAGTCAGTATCCATCGGATATTGGCTGTGATTGTATGTTTTATTAAGGGGTTTTTTGTGAACTATCAATGGAATTGGGGCGTCTTATTTAGCCCAACAGGTGTTGGTAATGAGCTTTACTGGCACTGGCTCGTCACTGGTTTTCAGTGGCTACTCATCATCGGTGCATCCGCTTGGTGTATCGCCATGGTGATTGGTACTGTGCTTGGTATCATGCGTACATTGCCAAGTAAATCAGCCCAACTGATTGGCAAGCTGTATGTGGATTTTTTTCGCAATGTACCGCTACTTGTTCAGCTGTTCTTTTGGTTTTATGTCATGCCAAATCTACTCACCGAAGGCTTTCGCAGTTTTTGGTATGGCTTAGACCCAAACACTTCTGCTGCCATCTCTGCTGCCATCGGTCTAGGTCTATTCACCGCCGCTCGTATCGTTGAGCAGGTGCGTACAGGTATTGAGTCTCTGCCAAAAGGTCAATCAAATGCCGCTGCTGCTCTGGGTTTTAGCACCGCTCAATCATATCGCTATGTAATTTTGCCACAGGCGTTCCGTGTGATTTTGCCACCGCTAAGCTCTGAACTCACCAACTGTTTCAAAAACGCATCTATCGCATCTTTGGTCGGCGTCACCGAGCTGATTAGCCAAACCAAAACCATCAGCGAATACACCCAAAACAGTTTTGAAGTTTATACCTTTGCCACAGTGATTTATCTGATTTTCAACTTAACACTGATTTTTGGCATGATTACGCTTGAGAAGAAACTGCGTATCAAGGGTCAAATCGACGGGGGTAGCCATGCTTAACGAATTACAAACCGCAGCCCCTATCTTATTATCTGGTCTTGCCGTCACCTTTAAGGTGCTGATTTTGGCGGTCATTGGCGGTCTGTCATTGGGTACAGTGCTTGCCTTGATGCGTCTGTCGGGCAAAGCTTGGCTTGCCACGCCTGCCAAGATTTATGTGAACTATTTTCGTTCTGTACCGCTACTACTGGTACTACTGTGGTTTTATTTTGCCGTACCGATGATGTACAGCATGGTGACAGGTCAGTATCTGACCATTGACGCCAAATTTATGAGCTGTACTATTGCCTTTATCATGTTTGAAGCGGCGTATTTTGCCGAAGTGGTGCGTGCTGGTATTCAGTCAATTGGCAAAGGTCAAATCAATGCCGCCAAAGCGCTGGGCATGACCTATTCACAGACCATGCGACTGGTCATCCTACCACAGGCATTTCGCAAGATGTTGCCACTGGTACTTCAACAATCCATCATCTTATTCCAAGATACGACGCTTGTCTTTGCTGTAGGTCTCGTTGATCTATTCCGTGCCGCTTATGTGCGTGGCGAGCTGATGGGTCTGCTTGAGTACTATATCCTAGGTGCTGGTGCAGTGTATTTTGTTATCAGTCTGATTGCCTCAAAAGGCGTGGCGAAACTTCAAAAGAATTTACGAGTATAATCTATGGCTATTCAAACACAAATTGACGCAACCACTTATATCAATGAGTTTGGCGGACTGGTCACTGACAATGGGCATAATTCAGATGAAATCATGATTAAGCTTAGCAATGTCACCAAACGCTATGGCGATTTTCAGGTACTGACCGACTGCACCGCCCATGTGCACAAAGGCGATGTGACTGTCGTCTGCGGTCCATCAGGCTCTGGTAAATCAACACTTATCAAGACCATCAACGGACTTGAGCCATTTCAAGGCGGTCAAATCCTAGTCGATGGCATCAGCGTCGGCGACAAAAACACCGACCTACCAAAGCTACGCAGTCGTGTCGGCATGGTGTTTCAGCATTTTGAGCTGTTTCCACATCTATCAATCATCGACAATCTGACCATCGCACAGATGAAAGTGCTTGGTCGTAATGAAGCTGATGCCATCAAAAAAGGCATGGGCTATCTTGACCGTGTCGGTCTAGCTGCACACGCCAAAAAATACCCTGCCGAGATGTCAGGCGGTCAGCAGCAGCGTGTCGCCATCGCTCGTGCATTGTCGATGGATCCGATTGCCATGCTGTTTGACGAGCCGACTTCTGCGCTTGACCCTGAGATGATCCAAGAAGTACTTGAAGTGATGGTTGAGCTTGCCAAAGAAGGCATGACCATGATGTGCGTGACTCACGAGATGGGCTTTGCTCGTCAAGTGGCTAGCCGTATCATCTTTATGGATCAAGGGCATATCATCGAAAACTGCAGTAAAGATGAGTTTTTCCAAAATGCCAAGTCTGATCGTGCACAGGATTTCTTGAGCAAGATTCTTAATCACTGATGGACTATTGCTCATTATAAAAAATCAGCACTCAAAATCACTTGGGTGCTGATTTTTTTATGAATCACTACTTATTTCAACTTATCATATAAGATAATCAAACTAAGCCAATCAAGCATCACTGTCAGCAGTTTTCTTCAGTGATAATACCTTGACATTATGATAACCATTTGCCAAAAGTTGCCCTGCTTGCAAGCGACTCATCACCCCTTGATGGCAATACAGCAGATAAGTCTTGGTCTGGTCAAGCTGTCCAAAGCCACTGCCAATCTTATAAAACGGCAGCTCAATCACAGGCGCATCAATCTGCAGTGGCGACTCATCCGTCTCATCAGGACTGCGCACATCGATGACCACTTCACCTGCTGACACCTGATGGACAATCTGTGGCTCGACCGCCTTATCCACTTGTGATAACGCACGAATATCACTCACCACCGCTGTATCAATGGCAGTTTGTAATACAGCAAAGTCAAAATCAGCTTCGGTGGCGATAATCTTTGACTCCACCGCCTTGACCGTAGGGGATTTTGAAATCACACCGCAGAACTCTGGCATGGATTTGGCAATCTCAAATGTACCGATTTGTTCGGTAATCTTGACAATATGCTCTTTGTCATGGGTAATCAAGGGACGCAATACCAAGCGTGATGATGCCTTGTCAATCAGATGTAGATTGGTCAGCGTTTGGCTTGCCACCTGCCCCAGTGCTTCGCCGGTGACGATGGCTTCAATGCCCATGCGTTCGGCGATTTGGCTAGCGGCTCGCACCATCATACGCTTGAGCACCACACCCATTTGTCCATCATCAATACTGCGTAAAATCTCTGCCACCACAGGCTCAAAATTCACCGTGACGAACTTCACCTTATGCGATGATGAATAGCGTGACCACAGATGATACGCCATCTGTTTGACACCCACTTCATGCGCCTGACCACCGAGATTAAAAAAACAATAATGCACACGGCTACCACGACGCATGAACGAAAAACTCGACACGCTCGAATCAAAGCCACCCGAAATCAGCGACAGCACATCTTCTTGGGTGCTCATCGGATAGCCGCCAAGCCCTTCGTGGCGTGCCTTAACAAGCATCATCTTGTCATTTTCAATCTCGATACGCACGGTGACATCGGGATTTTTGAGTTGGACTTTGGCAGACTCAATATGCTGATTCAGCCCACCGCCGACATACTGCATCACCTGCATCGAATCAAAATCCTGCTTGCCACGACGCTTGACACGCACACAAAAAGTCTTGTCAATCAACTTATCTTGATACTCCGCCAAAGTCTGCAAAAATATGTCGTGCAAATCCGTATAAGTCGTCTCATCCACTTCCAAATAGTGATGAATGCCCGAAATACGGCTCAGCGCGTCTTTTATCAAAGCTCGCTTTGACTCATCTTGGCTACGCACTTCAATAAAATCCCAATGGCGGATGACCACGACAGACTCATCAATTCTGTGTAAGATTTCTTTAATATTCCCTGTCAGCACTTTAACAAACCGCTTACGCACGGTTTCGCTTTTCATGATGATTTCTGGAAAGAGTTTGACAATAAATTTCATAAAAAAATACGCACAATAATCAACTGTGCGTATTTTACATGATTTGCGATAAAAATGCTTTGGCTTTTGTTTTGGTGTTTGTAGCTAAACCCATATTTGTTATTCTTTGGGTGCTGACAAATGCTCTGCAACACAGCGTCTGACGGCTAATTTTTCGGCATGATGACCATCAACCATCTCGCCATTTTTCAAAAATTCATGATAAATTTCATCAATGCGTGGATAATAACCATGCTCATCAGTCATCAGTGCAAATGATATTTTTGCTTGGTTGTATTGCCCATATAAAGCATAATCCATCGGCACTGCCATCGTTGCGATGACCAAATTATCACTTGGTGCTTCAAAATGTATTTTATCCACCGACTGTACAAACTGCCACTCAATCAGTAACGGATTGGCACCCCTACAAGAAAAATCCACATCAGAAAACGCCATCACATCATCATGAAGTACTTTGGTAAAATCAGGCGTGATATACATTCGCCAAATGTCGTAGTATTCTGGATTGCTCTTATCCAGTGATGTCATGTATAAGCTTTTGATTAAATTGATATTTTTGGTTTTGATAAATTGCTCATCGGTGATTGTCTGCTCAGTTGCAAAAGCTGGCATCATAGTCATCATAGCAAACGCCATACCCATCATCATCTTTGGCATGGTACTCAATTTAGCAACATAATCAAATAGCCTGTTCATCATAAAAACTTACCACAACACGCCTTAAATTTCTCACCACTACCGCATAGACAAGGCTGTTTATTAGTTAGGCTGACAGGCACTGTCGGGTCAAGAAAATACCATTGCGCTTTGTCATCATCTTGGATAAGCACAAAGGCGGACAGCTCATCATGCTCGCCGATGCTGCCATCATCTTTGGCATAGCTTGCGACAAAATGCACTTGCGCATGGCGTTTGCCAATTTTGCGATGGCTTTTGACCACAAGTGATGTCCAAGTCATCTCATCCGCCCAGTTTTGTAGTGATTGCCTGTCAAGATACACCGCTTGGGCAGGCACTGTGGTGCGGATGATATAATCAATATCACCCACCACAAAGGCACTGTATCGTGAGCGCATCAAGGCTTCAGCACTCTTGGCGGGTACACCCTGATGACATGGCTGACAGCACTCAGCGAACGGTAGTCCTGAACCGCACGGACAATTAACCATTTCCACCATCAGCCTGCAATCTTGTGCAATAAAGTCATCTGCGCATCATGACCACCCGACGAAAGTGCCAAAGAATGCCATTCGCCAGTGCCTGATAGCTCCCACGCCTGCACTGTATCTTGTAGGTAGTTAATCAAGCCATCTTGATAGATTTTCTTAAATAGCTTCTCATCCAGAATTGGGAACGCCACTTCGACACGGTGCAATAGATTTCGATCCATCAAATCAGCGCTTGAGCAGTACAGTCGCTCTTTACCACCATTTTCGACATCATTACCAAAATAATACACACGAGTATGCTCAAGGAATCGCCCCACCACCGAACGCACACGGATATTCTCAGACAAGCCCGCCACTTGCGGACGCAGACAGCAGATTGAGCGGACAATCAAATCAATCTCAACACCGGCACGGCTTGCTTCGTATAGCTTATTGATGATTTTTTTCTCGGTTAAGGCGTTAAACTTGAGAATCACTCGCCCTTTTTTGCCAGCTTTGGCATGAGCAATCTCATCATCAATCAGCTTCATCAAGGTGTCATGTAGCGTAAATGGTGCGTGTAGAATTTGTTTACATGGTAATGGACGACCCATACCAGTCAGCTGTTGGAACACGCCTGCCACATCTTCGCACACTTCGCTATTGGCGGTGAATAAGCCATAGTCGGTATAGGCTTTGGCATTGCCTGCGTGGTAGTTGCCCGTGCCTAGATGCACATAGCGACGGATTTTGCCATTTTCACGGCGGACAATCAGCATCATCTTGGCGTGTGTCTTGTAGCCGACGATGCCATAGACCACGACCGCACCTGCTTCTTGGAGCATATTAGCAACGGCAATGTTACTTGCTTCATCAAAACGAGCACGCAGCTCAATCACCGCTGTGACTTCTTTGCCATTACGGGCAGCGGCAGCGAGTGCTTGGACGATTTCGGAGTTTACGCCCGAGCGATAAATCGTCTGCTTGATGGCAAGCACATCCGGGTCACTAGCCGCTTGCCAAAGCAGATTCACCACAGGATTAAAGGCATGAAACGGATGATGCACAAGCACATCTTGCTTAGCAATCGCACTAAACATCGAGCCTGTCTCATTCATATCAATCTCACGGAACGCCTTTGGAATGGCAGGCGTAAACGGCGCGAACTTGAGCTCAGGACGATTAAAGCTGGTCAATAATCGGGTCAAATTCACCGGACCATTGACACGGTACAATTGGTCATCAGACAAATCAAACTGATTTAATAGAAAATCGCTCACTTCTTGCGGACAATTGGTCGTCACCTCTAGGCGTACTTCATGGCCAAAGCGGCGATTGTCAAGCTCACCCTCCAATGCCTTAGCGATATCATCCACATCATCAGCCAGTGCCAAATCCGCATTACGAGTCAAGCGGAACTGATTGCACCCTGTGACTTTCATACCAAGGAATAACTCGCCGACATTTTCATGAATCACCGCCGATAGCATGACGTGATGCTCTTTGCCATCAGTCAGCTCATCAGGCAGACGAATCACTCGGGGCAATGAGCGCGGCGCAGGGACAATGGCATATTTGATATCACGACCAAAGGCATCTTTACCCTCTAGGCTGACGATAAAGCACAAGGATTTATTGACAAGGCGTGGGAATGGATGCGCAGGGTCAATACTGATCGGTGTCAGCACAGGCATGACTTGGCTAAAGAAATACTCACGCATCCATGCACGCTGATCATCATCAAGTTCATCACGCTTAAGATAACGAATCTCATGCTTGGCAAGCTCAGGCAAAATATCTTCATTCAAAATCCGATACTGCTCATCCACCGCAGTATGCGCAATCTCGCTAATCTTATGCAGCAGCTCGCTTGGCTTACGTCCATCTAGGCTACTCACCTGATCGCCCTGCTTTAGCTTTTGTAATAAGCCTGCGACACGAATCTCAAAAAACTCATCCAAATTTGACGAAAAAATCGTCAAAAAGAACATCCGCTCAAGCAGTGGATGGCGTGGATTGGTCGCTTGGGCAAGCACTCGTAGCTGAAAGCGCAACGCAGACAAATCACGATTGATATAACAATCAGGCGAAAATCCACCTTCTTCATCAAATAGCTGGTCAATCTGGGTCAAATGATTTGGCTGTGTGGCAACCAAGGCAACTGCCTGCGTCTCTTGTGCTGATAATTGGACGGTCTGTGTCATGATAAAATCCTTGAGTTGTTCTGATAATATCGCACCGATAGCAAGGTGCAATTTTCGCCGATCAAATCGATGGTTCATAAAAATTATAAAGGTTCATTAGTCATTTTACTGGATTTGGCGGACTGTTTCAATACAGCCAAAGCACGCATAAAGCACACATCACACACCCAATTACACCCTATTTATTGGGGCAAGACGGCACTGTTCATGCGTCTTAGAATGATACGCTGTTTGCTTTTTAGGCGTTTGGCGGTGAGACGCTTGCCGTAGTATTTGGGATTGGGCAGTAGACTAATCAGTAGCGCTGACTGCTCACGGCTTAATTTACTGGCAGGTTTTTTGAAATAATGCCATGCCGCCGCTTCGATGCCATAGATACCTTCGCCAAATTCAGCGACATTTAGATATACTTCTAAGATGCGTTTTTTGCTCCATAAGGCTTCCATCATCACGGTGATGATGGCTTCTTCGCCCTTTCGGATGTATGAGCGATGCGATGTCAAAAACAGATTTTTGGCAAGCTGTTGACTAATCGTAGAGCCACCGACAGACACCGCACCTTCGGCTTCATTGGCTTTCATCGCTGCTTGAATACTATTAAAATCAAAGCCATTATGCGTCGCAAAAGTCCCATCTTCGCTTGCGATGGCGGCTTGCTTGGTGGATTTGGCGATTTTGTCATAATCCACCCAAGTCTGTGTCACGCTCCCGCCTGACAGCCTATGCCATACCATAAACGCAGAATTGGTCACAGGCACAGCACTACCGACTGCCAATAGACCTGCCACCATCACATGAAAGCCGATGAACAGACCCAAAAGTGGCATCAATACCCATTTTAAAACCGTCCGAAACACGCTACAATACTCCATAATCTAATCTAGCTATTGTACATGATTTGAGCTGACAATTCGCTGTTTTCTAACACCATTTTTCTAAATAAATTCAATCTAATTTTCTTATGTTTACACTCAATAATAAAATCCATTTATCCAATCTAAAAAACAATCGCCATGCCTTGACATCCATATCGTCCGATGACTTTGCATCTTTGCGTCGTGAATTACTTACCTGCTTACAAGTCAATGATGATGACAGTCATGAGCACACCTGGTATTTACTCGGTACTGATGGCTGTCATCTGTGTCAAGACGCCCAGACTTGGATGAGCTTTGTGCTTAAGACGCAGCCCAATCCACCGACGCTTACTCGCCTTGAGATTATGAACACCAAAGACATCACACTGCTGGACACTTTGGGTAAGTATATTCCGATTCTCATCACACCAACCAAACTGCTTTGTTATCCATTTTCGGTGATGGATATCAATCAGCTATTAACAAAAAGTGTATCATAGATTGTCGTCAGAACTATAAAAAAGCCCAATATTTAATGATAACCCAATAAGCAATTATTGGGCTTGGGCATTGAGCGTTTGTCAAAATCTTGCAGTTGTATTGACAAGTTTACAAAAACGCTACAATTAGCACATCGGTCGATGCCTTGACTATACAATTATTATCTATTTGATTTTATTAATAAAAAATTTAAAAATGCACAATTTTCATACAGTTTATTCATTAAATAAATGACAACTATATCTTGCAGTAACTATAGCGACATATTTATTTTTAAAAGCCGAAACTGTAAAATTGCCTAGAATTTATTTCAATCAATACCGCCTGCCATGTCCGTGCTTGTATTTTTTGGGCATGGTAGGTTGTTTTTTTCTTTGTGGTTTTGTTGTATTTTGAGTCATTAAAAAACAGCAGATAAACAATCTTTTTTTTCGTCATTGACGATACAAGGAGTGTGTATGTATACTTTTTTGGCGATGTTGCCAATTATTATCGTATTCGTACTGTTAGTTGTGATGCGTCTGCCTGCAAAATACGCCATGAGCTTGGCTTATCTTGCAACGGCGGCATTGTCGTATTTTGTTTGGCAAACGAGCGGTAACCAAGTTGCCGCTGCCACCATCCATGGTGTGCTGACCGCTGTCAATGTTTTATTTATCGTTTTTTCTGCGATTCTCATCCTAAATACCCTAAAAGAAAGCGGCGCTATCACCGCGATCCGCCGTGGTTTTATGGATATTTCACCTGACCGCCGTGTACAGATGATCATTGTGGCGTGGCTATTTGGCTGCTTGATCGAAGGCTCTACCGGTTGGGGTACGCCATCAGCGGTCGCAGCACCACTACTATTGGCACTTGGCTTCCCTGCGATGGCGTGTGTCATGGCAGTGCTTATCATCCAATCCACGCCTGTCTCCTACGGTGCAGTCGGTACGCCACTGCTGATCGGTGTCAATTCAGGTCTTGAAAACAAAGAAGATGTGGCAAATGCGCTGGCATCTGTGGGTAAAGATTTGCCTGCTTATATCTTTGATATTTCAGGTAATGTTGGCTTTATTCATGCGGCGGTCGGTTTCTTGATTCCGCTGATTCTATGTGGTTTCTTAACCCGTTTCTTTGGTGAGAAGCGTTCATTCACCGAAGGTCTAAAAGCAGCGCCATTTGCGATCTTTGCCGGCCTTGCCTTTACTGTGCCATATTTCTTGACTGCCAAATTCATCGGCCCTGAGCTACCATCGATCGTCGGCTCGATCGTCGGTATGGCGCTAGTCATCCCTGCAGCTAAGCGTGGTTTTTTAACGCCAAAAGAGACTTTCGACTTTGGCCCACGAGAGAACTGGGATAAAGAATGGGTGAGCGAACTTGCCGTCACCAACACTGATGAAAAGAATGCGCCGAACTTCTCAGTACTGCGTGCGTTTTCACCTTATTTGATCATCATTGCGATTTTGATCATCACCCGTACCATCAAGCCACTAAAAGCATGGCTAAACTCAGATGCGGTCACCATCGCCTACACCAACATCCTAGGCACGACCATCACCAACAAGACTCAGCTTCTGTACTCTCCAGGTACGGTACTGCTATTGGTGTCAATCATCTGTATTTTCTTGTTTAACATGAAAGGCGATATGGTCAAAAAGAGCTGGTCAGCTTCTGCCAAGACAATGCTTGCCGCAGCACCTGCACTGCTATTTTCTGTACCAATGGTACAAGTCTTCATCAACTCAGGTACAGCGCCTGATGCTGCGGTGCAGATGCTGGCGATGCCAAAAGTTTTGGCAACGGCTGCAGCTGGTGCGTTTGAAGGTATGTGGCCACTGGTATCACCTTGGATTGGTGCGCTAGGTGCGTTTATCGCAGGCTCAAACACTGTATCAAACATGATGTTTGCCCATTTCCAATGGGGTACAGCTACCCAAATCGGTCTGGATGTCGCCAATGCTGGTAAAGTTGTCGCGCTACAAGCGGTCGGCGGTGCAGCTGGTAACATGATTTCTGTGCATAATGTCGTCGCTGCCTGTGCGGTTGTTGGTCTTGTGAACCGTGAAGGTTACGTCATCCGTAAGACATTGATTTCGATGAGCTATTATGTCATCCAAGCAGGTCTCATCGGTATGGCGCTGATCTTTAGCCCAATGTGGTGGATCGGTGCTGTGGCATGGCCTGTCCTATTCTTGCTTGTGATGAGCAAGACAGGTGCCAAAGCCTAATCACTCATACCAAAAAAGTGGGTTTGGTCACTCAAGCCCACTTTTATGATTTTTGTAAGTATTATTCGAAAACCGCAAATCAGCTATTGCCGTATATGATATAAAGCGAGTAAAATAGTCAGCTGTTGCGTGAAGTTTTATTTTGATAAGAAATTCAGCAGATGAATTTTTTATTAAAACAAAATTTATTCATAGACAAATAACCAATAAAGAGAATTTATTATGGCAGATTTAAGTAAAATTACCGAAATCGAAGATTTGCGCCGTATTGCCGAGCGTAAAGTTCCCCGTATGTTCTACGATTATGTGGACTCAGGCTCGTGGACACAGACCACCTATCGCAACAACGAAACCGACTTTGACCGCATCAAACTGCGTCAGCGTGTCCTTGTGGATATGGAAGGTCGCAGCCTAGCCACCAAGATGATTGGTCAAGATGTCTCAATGCCTGTTGCCATCGCACCGACTGGCTTTACAGGTATGATGTGGGCAGATGGCGAAATCCATGCCGCACGCGCCGCTGAGAAATTTGGTATCCCATTCTCACTATCTACCATGTCAATCTGCTCGATTGAAGATGTGGCTGAGAACACCACCAAGCCATTTTGGTTCCAGCTGTATGTCATGCGTGACAAAGAGTTTATGGAAAATCTAATCAAGCGTGCCAAAGCTGCCAACTGTTCGGCACTAATTTTGACTGCTGACCTACAAGTGCTTGGTCAACGCCACAAAGACATCAAAAATGGTCTGTCAGCACCACCAAAACCAACGCTAAAAAACATCCTAAATCTGATGACCAAGCCTGAATGGTGCTTTAATATGCTAGGCACTAAGCGTCATACATTCCGTAATATCGCAGGCCATGCCAAAGGTGTTACCGACCTATCAAGCTTGTCATCATGGACAGCTGAGCAGTTTGACCCAAGCCTAAACTGGGATGATGTCGCACGCATCAAAGAACTATGGGGCGGCCCGCTCATCATCAAAGGCATCATGGAACCTGAAGATGCTATCCTAGCCGCTCGCTCAGGCGCTGATGCGATGGTTATCTCAAACCACGGCGGTCGTCAGCTAGATGGCGCACCATCATCAATCGCTGCACTATCTGACTGCGTACAAGCCGCTCACGCTGAGAACTCAAACTGTGAAGTATGGCTAGACTCAGGCATCCGCTCAGGTCAAGATGTCCTAAAAGCCATTGCTCTAGGCGCAAAAGGCACGATGATCGGTCGCTCGTTCCTATATGGTCTTGGTGCTTATGGTGAAGATGGTGTCCGCCGTGCACTAGAAATCATCTACAAAGAGTGCGACATCACGATGGCATTCTGCGGCCATACCAATATCAATACCGTGACTGATGACATCTTTGTCAAAGGCACTTATGAGCATCTAAAATCAGGCAATCCGCACATCACGCCAATTCGTTGGTAAGTTGTGGCAAGCTGAATACTGATAGCTCAATCACCAAAATAAATACCGCCGTGTTTGACATGGCGGTATTTTTATTCAATCAATGGCTGGTTTATACTAGATTTATGCTAGACGATAACGCTTGATACAGAATGACAAATGACAAACAACAGTCAAATCACCCCACCATTGCCACCATCAGCCGATCGTAGGCGATTTTTTCTTGGATATTTTGCTTAAGCCCTGCTTGCACATCATCAAGCACCATCAAAAACTGCTCAAGATACGCTTGGCTAAGCATCATCTTGGCAGTGATGTTTGGCGTATCAATATCCTTATGCAGTCTTGGCAAACCAAGTAGCACTCGCCACAGCTCGATCAGCATCAGCCGTGATAGCCCGATGAAAGCTTGTAAGTCAAGCTTGTCTTGCCAATAATCACTAGCAGCAATCGGACTGCGTGATTTACTCTGCAATGCCATCATGGTCTTGAGCCACAGCTCTCGATAGCCAAACCACTCGCTTTGTCGCAGTGTGAGCGCTTGTAGTGGCGCACCATCGCAGATGGTAAGCATCATCTGAGCAGTATCACCATCCATATACGCACCCAAAAAATCCACTACACACGCATGATCAATCTGCGACAAGGGCAGTCGTTGCACACGGCTTTTGATAGTGGGTAATAGTCGTGATGGATGATGGCTTAGCAGTATCAAAAATACGCCATCTCTAGGCTCTTCGAGTGTTTTTAATAAGGCATTCGCCGCCCCTATGGTCAAGGTGTCAGCATGGTCTAGGATGATGACCTTTGCGCCATGTCCTTTGGTCTGACTGTATTCTTGTAGCGTTCTGACATCGTCGATTTTGATTGACTCATCGCCACCTTCTGCACCCAGCTGACTACTGACAGGCAATACCATTAAATCAGGATGCGTGCCTGAGCGTAGCCAATGACAGCTCTCGCACTCGCCACACGCACCGTACTCATGGCGATTTTGGCATAGAATATACGCCACCAATCGCCAAACAAATGCGTGCTTGCCGATACCTTCTTGCCCTGCAGCAAGCAAGCCATGTGGCAGATGATGCTCAGTAAACTGCTGTGTCAGCTGTGCCCACGCCTGCGTCTGCCAAGGCAGCACATCGGCAAAATACATATCGGTCGGTAGCACAGCTTGATCAGTCATGGGATTAATACGCCATCAGCGCATCGATTGGCATGGCGTTTAGGCGATCAAGATCTTCTTGGGTATCTACGCCTGCAGGTAGTGCTACTTTGGCGACATCAATCGCAATGCGTTCGCCGTTTTCGAGTACTCGTAGCTGTTCCAGGCTCTCAAGCTGTTCAAGCGTGCCTTGTTGCCAGCTAGTAAATGCCTTGAGCACACGCACACGATAGGCATACAGACCTAGATGGCGAAACGCCAGCTTTGGCGTGGTTTGCCCTGCCATCACCCCATCACGGTCATGCGGAATCGGTGCACGGCTAAAATACAAAGCACGATTGGCATTATCCTTCACCACCTTGACCACCGATGGACGGGCAAATTCATCAGCGTCATGAATCGGCTCGCACAGTGTCGCCATCGCACAGTCAGGATTGTCAATGAGTAGTTGCATCACTTGCTCAAGCAGCACTGGCGGTACAAGCGGTTCATCGCCCTGCATATTGATGACGATATCATCATCGCCAAAGCCCAAATCCGTCGCCACTTGTGCCAAGCGATCCGTCCCTGATGCGTGGCTTGTATCCGTCATCACCACTTGGATATCAGCATTTTGGCAAACTTCAAAAATACGCTCATCATCCGTTGCCACGCAGACAGTATCAGCAAAGGTAGCCTGCATCGCTTTTTTGGCAGTCCACAGAATCATCGGCTGACCATGAATCGGCAATAATGGCTTGGCAGGTAGGCGGGTTGATTTGTAGCGAGCTGGGATAACCAAATGAACTTTTGGCATGATATTTTTCCAAAAATTAAATAATATTAAAAAGTAAGACTAAATCAAATGAAACTCATCAATCAGCGTATCCACCATCTGATATACACTGTCTGAGAGCTTGGCTTCAACAGGTAATACCCAAATACGCTCAAACACTGCATCGGTAAATACACGCTGTAATTCACGGATTTTGACCGCATCTTTGGCGGTGATGATGATGGGTAAATCTGGCAATGCTTGCAATTCATCGATGCTAAAGGCATGATGATCACCAAAGGGCTTTTCGATCAATTGATAGCCAAGCTGCGTCAAGGTGTCAAAAAACCGCTTGGGGTAGCCGATGCCACTGACTGCATAGACGGTATCGCCTGCCTTTGGTGGGTGCTTGGCTGTCGGCACAAGTGGTACAAGCGCAGTTGGCGCAAGGTGCATCAGCGGTGTATCGGGGGCGTATTTGGTGCTATCTTTATCATGATAAATCACCGACGCACCATCCAGTCGTGATATCGGCTCACGCAAAAAACCTTGTGGCATAAGCTTACCATTGCCAAAGCCCCGCTGACCATCGACAACAATCCACTCGACATCCCGATGTAGTGCATAGTGCTGAAGTCCGTCATCACTGATAATCAGGCGAATATCTGGATATGCTGATAATAACAGCTCAATCACCGCTTGGCGATTAGCACCGACCGCCATCGGTACGAATAAGCCTTTTTGATGGATGCTTTGGACAATCAAGCATGGCTCATCGCCTACTTGTGCAGGAGTGCTGCCTGTCTGCACCAAGCACGGCATTTGGCTACTATCACCACCATAGCCACGACTGATGACACCAACATTCACCCCTTGAGTGAGCAGGTACTCGACCAAAGCGATAATCAGTGGCGTCTTACCACTACCGCCCACCGTGATATTGCCGATAATCAGCACAGGCACAGGCGCATGATAGACGCTAAGCACTCCGTTGGCGTACATAGATTTGCGAACTTGACTGACCGCTCCGTACAGAGCGGATAATGGGCTCAGCAGCTTGAGTGCTGGCGATTGATTTTGCCATGCTTTGGTGAGGGCAAGTTCGGCTTGTTTCATAGGTTAGATGCCGATTATTGGCTAAGTTTCTCGATGAGTTCGTTGAGCTCATCATGGCTATAAAAGAAAATTTCCACACTGCCTTTGCCGTCTTTGCCTTGCTTGAGCTTGACGGTTGCACCTAGTGCATCTGAGATTTGCTGGCTAAGTGCCAAAATCTCATGATCAGGCTGTGAGACGACTTTTGGCTCTGGATCTAGGATAGATTTGACCAAGCGCTCTGCATCACGGACGGTCATGTTGCCATCGACGATTTTTTTGGCGATGATTGGCTGCTGAGCATCTGATAGCGACAACAAAGCACGAGCATGACCCATATCCATTGCGCCATCTAGGATGTATTGCTTGACTTCATCATGCAGATGGTTCAGGCGAAGTAAGTTAGATACAGTGGTGCGTGCCTTGCCGACGACAGATGCAATCATCGCATGGCTCATGCCAAATTCGGTATGAAATCTTTGTAGCGCCACCGCTTGCTCAAGCACATTGAGATCTTCACGCTGAATGTTCTCAATCAGTGCAAGTGCAATAGCAATCTCATCAGACAGCACTCGCTCAATGGCAGGAATACTCTCAAGCCCTGCCAATTTTGCCGCACGCCAACGGCGCTCACCAGCGATAATCTCATGGGTGACGGTGTCACTGGTCTTATCTTCATCGCCAAGCAGTGGACGAATGACAATCGGCTGCATCACGCCATGCTGCTTGATAGACGATGCCAATTCATTGAGTGCATCTTCGTTCATATCACGGCGCGGCTGATATTTGCCCGACTGTAGGCGATTGGTGGCGATTTGCACTAGCGCAACTTTTTCGCCATCTTGAGTTTTGACGATATCTGTTTGGCTATCGACAGCAGATTTTTGATTGATGGCTTTGGCTTTTTTGGATTTGCCTTTGTCTACTTTATCAGACTTTTTGACCTTGACATCTTTGTCTTTGGCAGTATCTTTGTCGGCATCTTTTTGTGCATTGACATCTGCATCCGCATCGGGCGCAGGCGTTTCACGCTCAATGATATACGAGCCTTGGATAATATTTTTCTCAGTACTGATATTGCCTAGCAGTGCGTCCAAACCCCGTCCTGCACCAAGCCCACGCTTTTTAATCATGACTTATCCTACTTACTCGTTACCTACACTATGTTCAAAATTGCCATCGACCGCATCATCACGACCATCGGTCAGCCCAAGTTGCCAAAATAGCTCAATTTCACGGATTTCGTACGCTGACAACGCAATGTCAATCACTGGTTCAACTGGTTCAA
>NZ_MUYU01000015.1:129724-215176 GCF_002014825.1 Moraxella pluranimalium
AACTGGTTCAACTGGTTCAGTTTGCATTTTGGGTATCAGCGTGTCAAGTCCTTTTTCGCTCACTTTTTTATCAGCAAGCGTCGCCTGATGCGCTTCATTGACCACACCATCGAGCTGACGAGCCGTTTGGATATTGGCAAGTAAGGCATCTAGCCCACGATTTGACCCCAGTCCGCGTTTTTTGCTCATGGTATTCCCTTAGCGAGCCTTAGTCTGTGCCAGTACTTCATCCATGAGCTTATGATAAGCAATCGCCCCTTTGGATGATTTTTCATAGCCAAAAATTGACTGCCCAAAGCTTGGCGCTTCGGCCAATCGCACATTGCGTGGGATGCTCGTTTGATACACAAGCTCGCCAAAATGACGCACCAATTCATCAGATACATCCTGTGCCAATGTATTGCGATGGTCAAACAAAGTACGCACCACGCCACGGATATGTAGCTTGTCATTGATGGTTTTTAGCTTATCAATGGTCGCAATCAAATCCGCCACCCCTTCGAGCGCATAATACTCGCACTGCATTGGGATGATGACGCCATCAGTCGCCGCAAAGGCATTGACCGTAATCATACTAAGACTTGGCGCACAGTCCATGATGATGTAGTCATAGTCAAGCTTGCCAGCTTTTTTGGCATCTTCAATCGCTTGCTTTAACAAAAACGGCGCATCAGACACCCCTGCCAATGACACATCAATCCCCGCCAAATCACGGTTTGCACCGATGGCATCTAGCCCAATCGGTGATGGCGTAATCGCATCAGACAACGCAACGCCATCAAGTAGCACATCCGCCATCGTATATTGTAGCGAATTTTTATCAAGCCCCACGCTTGTGGTCGCATTGCCTTGAGAATCTAGGTCAATCAAGAGTACTTTTTTCTTGGCAATCAAATTCAGTGCTGCTGCCAGATTGACTGTCGTTGTGGTTTTGCCCACGCCGCCTTTTTGGTTGGCGATTGCGATGATTTCCATGATACAACCTTTATAAAATAATCTATAAATACTTTGTCAAATAATTTATTTTTTCAAAAAATTTATTTTTTCAGATAAACCACACAGCGGTCATCAAACAGCTTTGGCACTTGAATTTTTTTGATGTCAATTTGCCAATTTTCTAAGCCTGCTTGTTCATCAGCGGTCGGTACTTTGCCCTTCATGGCGTATAGCACGCCTGTATCAGCAAGGCATGGTGTCGCCAAATTGACAAAATCCACCAACGATGCGAACGCTCGAGAAGTAATTACATCATACGCCTTTGGCTCATTGGCGTGATGATGCTCAATGCGGCTGGCTATCGGCGTAATATTGGTAAGTCCAATTTCGCTCGCTATCTGACGGATAAAGCGAATTTTCTTAGAATTACTATCCAGCGCATCCACTTGCCAATCAGGACGCAAAATCGCCAAAATCACCGACGGCAGACCTGCACCCGTGCCAATATCCAGCACTCGAATATCACGACAATCAGCAAATGGCACATCTGGCACAATCGCCATGCAGTCAAAAATATGCTTAATCAGTGCTTCATCAGGGTCGGTGATGGCGGTCAAATTGTACGCCTTGCCCCAAAGTAGCAATCCATCCAAATAGCGCAAAATCTGCACAATCTGCGCATCACTCACCGTGATGGCAAGCGTATCGGCAGCTTGGCGAATCTGCTCGGCAAAGCCATCTGCTTTGTGGCTGATTTTTGAAAATTTTGGTAAAACGACAGCGGTCATCGGCTTAATTCTTGGCTAAAACAAAGATAACTATTTTATCATGCTTTAATCTGCTAAAATACCCTTTTTTAAGTATTCTCATTGAGATTTTTTGAAAACTTGCGGTCATCAATGCCCAAAACCGCCACCAAATTCAACATCGTCCATCACAACGATAGCCATTGCCTAATTTGCCACTACTATGAAACCCGAAGATTATCAAGATTTACTAAGCAAACACAAACTCGATGTCAGCGAGCTAAAACGCTATACCGACCCCGATAGCCTACCCAAAAATAGCCGTGCTCGCCTGCCAAAACCCGATATCAGCTTTGGGCAATCGCGTGCCATCAAAGCCATCAATACTGCGCTTGATATCCGTGCCAATGGCTATCATGTGTTCGCCGTCGGTGAAAATGGTCTAGGCAAACGCACGCTCATCACCCGCCTACTTGCCGAGCGTGCAAGCACCATGCCCACGCCAAATGACTGGGTTTATGTGCATAATTTTGAAGATTCTCGCCGTCCGATTGCTATCGATTTTCCGGCAGGGCTTGCCAAAAGCTTCCAACAAAAAACGCACAAGCTTTGGCAACTTGCCAAGAAAAAACTGGCTGCCAAACTGCTTGGCGATACCCACCAAAGTCACATTGACGCCATCAAAGCCGTCATCACCACCGCCCAAAATGACCACTTCGCCGCCATCAATGCCAATGCAGTGAATTTTAATCTTATCTTAAAATCATCTGCCGATGGTCGCACGCAGTTTGTCGCCATCGACGAGCAAAAACCCATTGATACTGATGCGCTTGCCAAACTACAAAAACAGCTTGCCAATGCACAGCTTGAGCTAGAAGACCTAGAAGACAGCACGCATGATGAGCTTGATAAACTACACCAAAGCACAGCGCTCAAGGTGCTTGAGCCGATGTTTCGCCCTGTGCTGACGGCTTTTAAGGACTATCCCAAAGCCATCCGCCATCTGCACGCCATGCAAGATGACATGGTCAAAAATGTCGCTCGCATCATCAACGAAGACGACGAAGACTTTGTGGCGGCGGTGCTTAGCGATGTGCCAAGCCGTTATGCGGTCAACGTACTGGTCAGCCACAAGGCAGGTAGCGGCGCACCGATTATTTTTGAAGATTTGCCCACGCATCTCAACTTGCTTGGGCATATCGAATACACCACCGAACTTGGCTCGGTGCTTACCGATGTCAGCATGATTCGAGCAGGCGCACTGCACAAAGCCAATGGCGGGTATTTACTGCTCGAAGCCCAAAGCCTGCTTGAGCATCCTTATGCATGGCAAGGGCTAAAGCGTGCCTTGCAGTCCAAACAAATCAAAATCTCAAGCCTTGAGCAGATGCTGACTTTGACAGGCAGTCTGTCGCTTGAGCCTGATAGCGTTGGGCTGGATGTCAAGGTGATTTTGCTTGGCGAAGCGGATTTGTATTATGAACTGCTAGAATTTGAACCTGAATTTAATTCTGTGTTCAAAATCCGTGCAGATTTTCATGATGATATCAAACGCACGCACGACAGCGAACTTGGCATGGTCTATAAGATGGCAGATATGATTAAAGGCTATGAGCTGCCTGTGTTTGACAATACCGCCTTTGCCGTGATTATTGATAAATTATCCGAGCTTGCCGATGACAAAAACAAGCTTGATTTGCACGCTGACCGCCTATCAGGATTGCTCATTGAGTCCGCTCGTATCGCCAAGCAAGCAGGCGATAAGACGGTCAGTCAGCATCATGTCAAAACTGCCCTAGCCGACATTCACGAACGCACAAGCTATCTACAAGAGCTATACTGGCAAGAAATCCAAAACGGTCAGCAAATCATCACCACCAAAGGGCTCGCCACAGGTCAAATCAATGCACTCACCGTCATCAGCTATGCCGATAGCGAGTTTGGGCTGCCTGCTAGACTCACCGCACTGATTCAGCCGAATTTTGGTCATGGCGACATCCTAGACATCGAGCGAGATGTCGAGCTTGGTGGCAGTCTGCACGCCAAAGGGATGCTGATTATGTCAAGCTTTTTGCGTTCATTGTTTAGCGAATTTCACGAATTGAACTTCAGTGCATCCCTAGCATTTGAACAAAGCTATGCACACATCGATGGCGATAGCGCAACTTTGGCAGAAGCCTGCGCCCTACTGTCTGCGCTCGGTGATGTACCCATTCACCAAAATCTTGCCATCACAGGCTCGATGAATCAGCTGGGCGAAGCGCAAGCGGTCGGCGGTGTCAATGCCAAAATCGCAGGGTTTTTTGATGCGTGTCTTGATAAGGGACTTGACGGCACACAAGGCGTTATCTTGCCCCGCACCAACATCGACCAGCTGATGCTCAGAGATGATATCGTTCAAGCGGTCGCCGATGGGCAATTTGGCATCTATGTCATTGACAACATCCGTCAAGCACTCGCCCTACTCACCGGCATGGCAGTCGATGACAAAAACCGCAACGGCGAATACAAAAAAACCACGCTCTTTGGCAAAATCGCCAAACGCCTAGAAAGCTGGGAAGATGACGAAGACGACAAAGACAGCAAAGGCAATAAAGTTAAGAAAAAATAATTAATCAGCGTATCAGCTATCGTTCAACTTTTGACTTAGGCAATCGTATGACCACCAAATCCAAAGCCATCAGCGCCGTCAAAGATGGCAAGACAGCCAAGCTTGCCACCGCCAAGACCGCCGACACGCCTGCATCTCGCCCGATGAATGATGCCAAGCGTTTATCATTTTTCCAAAAACTCAGCGAGCATATCAAAGAGCCAGTCACCGAGCTCAATTATAGCAGTGACTTTGAGCTGCTCATCGCTGTCATGCTCTCAGCCCAAGCGACAGATAAGAGCGTGAATATCGCTACCGACAAGCTATTTAAGGTGGCAAATACCCCGCAAGCGATACTGGACTTGGGATTAGATGGGCTAAAATCTTATATCAACTCAATCGGGCTATATAATTCAAAAGCCGCCAATGTGATGAAAACCTGCCAAGATTTGCTGGATAAGCATGGCGGTCAAGTGCCACGCACCCGAGCCGAGCTTGAAGCCTTAGCAGGTGTGGGTCGCAAGACCGCCAATGTCGTGCTCAATACTGCCTTTGGCGAGCCTGTGATGGCGGTCGATACGCATATTTTTCGTGTGGGCAACCGCACAGGACTTGCTACCGGCAAGACTGTCCTAGCGGTCGAAAAAGCACTGATGAAACGCATTCCTAGAGAATTTCTCGTCGATGCACACCACTATCTTATCCTGCATGGTCGCTACACCTGCATGGCTCGCAGTCCCAAATGCGGTGCTTGTGTGGTTTTTGATGAATGTATGTTTAAAGATAAAGAAAAATGGGCAGAGCAAGGCAGCTAACCCTATTCACTTACCAATCATCACATCAAAACGCCAGCAATAACGCCAGTAATCTTGCCAAAACCCAAGATTTTTTTGTAAAAATTTGCTATGATAAGCCGTTTTTAGTCGGCGATTTTTTATACAATTCACAATCAATTTGAATATAACGGTCAATTATGAATATTCAACAGCTTTTAAATGACAAAATCAAACAAGCCATGATTGCGGCAGGTGCAGACAGTGATGTCCAAGCGCTCGTGCGTCAATCAGGCAAGCCACAATTTGGCGATTATCAAGCCAATGGCATCATGGGCGCTGCCAAAAAACTGGGCAAAAATCCCCGTGAATTTGCCCAAAATGTCATCGATGTGCTTGATACCAGCGATATCGCCAGTAAAGTTGAAATCGCAGGTGCAGGCTTTATCAATATTTTCTTAAATAATCAATGGCTAGAAAATAGTGTCAGCACTGCCAATAGCGATGCTAAATTGGGCGTGAATACTAGCCAAAATCAGCGTGTGGTGGTCGATTATTCATCCCCGAATGTCGCCAAAGAAATGCATGTTGGGCATCTGCGTTCCACCATCATCGGTGATAGTGTCGTGCGTACGCTTGAGTTTCTGGGCAATACCGTCATCCGTGCCAACCATGTCGGCGACTGGGGTACGCAGTTTGGTATGCTGATTGCCTATCTTGAAAAGATGCAAAACGAAAACGCCACCGATATGGATTTATCCGACATCGAAGAGTTCTATCGTCAAGCTAAGCTAAATTATGATAATGACGAAGCTTTTGCCGAGAAATCTCGCAATTATGTCGTCAAACTCCAAAGCGGTGATGAGTATTGTCTTGAGATGTGGCGTAAGCTTGTCGATATCACCATGACGCAGTGCCAAGCCACTTATGAGCGTATGAATGTCACCCTGACCCCTAATGATGTCATGGGCGAGAGTCTGTATAACCCGATGCTACCTGTCGTGGTACAAGCACTCAAAGACAAAGGGCTTGCGGTCGAAGATGATGGCGCAGTCGTGGTATTTTTGGATGAATTTAAAAACAAAGAAGGCGAGCCGATGGGCGTCATCATCCAAAAAAAGGACGGCGGCTACCTATACACCACCACCGACATCGCCGCTGCCAAATACCGCTATGAGACCCTGCACGGCGACCGTGCATTGGTATTTACCGATGCACGCCAAGCGCAGCACATGGCGCAGGCTTGGACGATTACTCGTAAGGCAGGCTTTGTGCCCGAGACATTCAGCCTTGAGCATTTCACCTTTGGGATGATGCTGGGCAAAGATGGTAAGCCGTTTAAGACTCGTACAGGCGGTACGGTCAAGCTCAACGACCTATTGGACGAAGCCATCGAGCGTGCCACTGTGCTCATCAATGACAAAAACCCCGATTTGACCGACGCCGAAAAACAAGCAGTCATCGATGCGGTCGCCATCGGTGCGGTCAAATATGCCGATTTGTCAAAAAATCGCAACACCGATTATGTCTTTGACTGGGATAATATGCTGTCATTTGAAGGCAATACCGCCCCATATATGCAATATGCTTATACCCGTATTCGCTCGATTTTTGCCAAAGCAGGCGTCGATGGCGATACGCTGACAGGTCAAATCAGCATCAGCGATGACAAAGAGCGCGCCCTAGCGGTGAAACTATTGCAGTTTGAAGAAGTGCTACTCACCGTCGCCAAAGATGGACTGCCACATCTGCTTTGCCAATATCTGTTTGAATTGGCTGGGGTGTTCTCAGGCTTTTATGAAGCCTGTCCAATCCTATCGGCAGATGAGCCGACCAAGACCAGTCGTCTATTGCTTGCCAATCTCACCGCCAAGACACTCAAGCAAGGTCTTGATTTGCTTGGTATTAAGACTGTTGAGAAGATGTAAATGCAGATTTGTTAATATGACTATCCCCAGTCTAGTACTGGGGATAGTTTTATTCAAACAATGATGCGAGCGTAGATGGTTCAAAGCTCATCGCAATGGCGATTTGATTATCTGGTAAGGTAAGCTGCTCTTCATAACTTGGTGCATAATTATACCAAAGCGACTCATGCGGATGATGAATAATTAAGCCCACACTAGTATCAAACATCAGCGCATCTTTTTTGGCGATAGCCGATGGCTTGAGCGTCGCCACAAGTACATAGGCATCTGACCCGACGCCATAAATATCACCTTGATTGATGATAGTTAGCCGCTCGATGTCATCTTGATTCACTCCCCGCTGTTTTGCAAAATACACAGGGTGCTGTATGGATTCAGGTGGTGGGATACGAGTGATATTTTTGAGTGTATAGCCATCTCTTGCGACATAGTCAGACAGCACAAACTGCAAGTTTTGATGAGTTGATAATGCCAACAGATTAGGCGAATTAAACTCAAATTCTTCACCAGTCAATGGCTCAAACAGGCTTAATGTGTCATACACTTTGGTCAAAGAATCATCCACGATACAGATGTGCGCACCGCCTGTTTTTAATGCTTGCTTGGTTGCTTTTTCTAGGCGTGTGGCTGCTTGGGGTGTGATTTTGATGATAGATGATAAAAACCCCAATTCATTCACACCCATCTCAGAACTGACAATATCCTGCTGGGTTAGCACTGGTTCTTTGGCAAAATAATGCACATCCACCATCGCCTGCCCACCCCCTGTTTGCCAAGTGAGTATCAGCTTTTGGTAGTGTGGCTGATTCACCTGCGCCACATCGTCTATTTGCCATGCCACAGGTGCAAAATCAAATTTCGCCTTTGCTAGCGCAATGTCGCTGGCTGATGCACATAAGGGTAGGAGAGATAGGCAAAATGCCAAGAATGTTTTCAACATAATGCTTTTACCAAACATATCATCATGAATGAGTAGTTTGCATTATGTCATAAATATCACCGCTTTGCCATCATTATCACCGTGTTTGCCACACTAGCTATCTTGGACAGCTGACACCCGATGATACGCCCGCCCAAAATACGCCAAGCCCGCTTCGGTATCATGATCATCCTTGATGGCGATGATTTGGCAGATAAAAATACTGTGCGTACCCACCGTTTCAATCTTATCAATCCGACAATCAAAGCTCACCAGTGACGATGTCAAGACAGGCGCGCCTGTGGTTAGCGTCGTCCACTTCGCCTGCGCAAAGCGTTCTTCTGATGTCATCGGCGATGCAAAGATATTGGATAAATTATCCTGCTCTGCCGCCAATGTATTGACGCACAGCACACGATTCTCGACAAAATGTTCATACGAGCGCGCATTGCCATTCATACACACAAGCAAGGTCGGTGGCGCATCTGTCACACTGCACACCGCCGATGCGGTAAAGCCATGTTGCCCCGATATGCCATCGGTCGTGACGATATGCACCGCACTCACAAGCTTTGACATGGCGTTTTTAAATTCTGTATTGGTTACCATTTTTTTCACTTATCATTATAAAACAGTCAAGCAAAAGTCAGGAATTATCCCAACTTTTGCGATGATTCATTATCCAGCAATGCCGACTAAGGCTGATTAAGACAGCTCAGCACGCACAATCGCCGCACCTGCTGCGAGTGCTTCAAGCTTGCCACGAGCCACAGCGCGAGACAATGGTGCCATGCCACAGTTGGTGCAAGGATAAAGCTTGTCCGCATCGACGAATTGCAATGCCTTACGCAAAGTATCCGCCACCGCATCAGGCGTCTCAATGGCATTGGTCGCCACATCGATAGCACCCACCATCACTTTTTTGCCACGAATCAGCTCAATCAAATCCATCGGCACATGAGAATTTTGACACTCTAGCGAGATGATGTCAATGTTTGATGCTTGTAGTTTTGGGAAGCTTTCTTCGTACTGTCGCCACTCATTGCCGAGCGTCTTTTTCCAGTTGTTATTCGCTTCAATGCCATAGCCATAGCAGATATGCACCGCCGTTTCGCATTTGAGCCCTTCGATGGCGCGCTCAAGGGTCGCTACGCCCCAATCATTGACTTCATCAAAAAACACATTAAAGGCAGGCTCATCAAACTGAATGATATCCACGCCGGCAGCTTCTAGTTCTTTGGCTTCTTCGTTAAGAATTTTTGCAAATTCCCAAGCCAATTTCTCACGGCTCTTGTAGTGCGCATCATACAAAGTATCGATCATCGTCATCGGCCCCGGCAGCGCCCATTTGATAGGCTTGTCGGTATGCTGGCGCAAAAATTTGGCATCATCGACAAACACCGACTTTGGACGAGATACCGCACCGACGACCGTTGGCACGCTGGCATCATAGCGGTTGCGGATACGCACGGTTTCACGCTGATTAAAATCCACACCGTCTAAATGCTCGATGAATGTCGTCACAAAGTGCTGGCGTGTCTGCTCGCCATCGCTGACGATGTCAATGCCTGCGCTGAGTTGCTCTTGGAGCGAGACCAATAGCGCATCTTGCTTAGCCTCGATAAGTGCATCGCCCGACAGTTTCCATGGCGACCACAGTTTTTCGGGTTCGGCGAGCCACACAGGTTTTGGCAGGCTGCCTGCGGTTGAAGTTGGTAATAATAATTTGCTCATGATGTTGCCTTTGTTAATTTTAAATAAGTAAATAAATCGCTATTGTTTTGCCATCAAGCGGCTTGATTTTGGGTTTTGCTTTGGTTTTGGTTGTGTAGCCAAGCATCCAAGATAGCTTGATAAGGCTTGATAAAATTGGCTTCAGTATATTTACCTTGCTTGATGGCAAGCTCGGTACGCTCGACACGGTCATAGTCAACTTTGGTTAAAGAATAATCATCATAAGTCAAGCTTGGTTGATACACTTCACCTGCCACCGAATTGGCATTATAAATCTCTGGGCGATAGATTTTTTGGAAAGCTTCCATCGTCGCAATCGTACTGATGAGTTCAAGATTGCTAAAGTCATTTAGCAAATCCCCTGCAAAATAAAATGCAAATGGCGCAACTGATTTTGGCGGCATAAAATAACGCACCGACAGACCCATCTTGGCAAAATACTCATCGGTCAATGAATAGGCATCTTGCTGATATTCCACGCCCAAAATCGGATGCACATTGGTGGTGCGATGATAAGTGCGGGTCGTGGCGACAGACAAGCAAATCACTGGTGCTTTTTGGGAGACACTGCGAAACTCATCTGAATTTAACAAAAATTTAAACAATTCGCCGTGCAAATCGCCATAGTTATCAGGTACACTGAATGTCGACTTGTCTTGGTTGTAGTCACGCAGTAGCACGCTAAAATCATAATCACGCACATACGATGAGAAGCTATTACCGATGATACCATCGATTTTTTGACCGGTTTTGTGGTCGATGACATAGGTTTTTAGCATTTCAATCGCTGGGAAAAACTCGCCTGCGCCCGTCACATCCAAATCGGTTGAGACAATCTCAAGTTCCACCGAATAGCGGTCGGCAGTCGGGTTATCCCAATTCGCCAAATCATTAAAACGCTTATTAATCATGCGGATACAGTTTTGTAGATTTTCTTGGCGGTTGTCACCACGAGCCAAATTAGCAAAGTTCGTCGTCAAACGAGTGCTCTCGGCAGGGGTGTAATTTTCATCAAAGGCGATGGTTTTGACTTGGCATTGAAATTGTGTGGTCATGTGGACACCTTTTTATCTGGTCAATCAATTTAAAAAATGGTTAAAATTTCGACAGGTGCTATTAAACCACAAAGCTAACATGAATAAAAATGATATATTTTTGAAAAATCATGAATTAAATTCATCTTATGATAAAACATTAATAATTTCAATGTGTTATAGCTACGATAACTAACGCTTGCCAATTTATCAAACTTCGTTATAATGGTGATTTTTATCATCATTAGCACATCATGAATCAGTCCAATCGCCAAGCCCTACTTCAAGGCTGTCAAGCTGCCCTACCTATCGCACTGGGCTATATCCCTGTGGCGATTGCTTTTGGTATGGCGACGACGGCGGCAGGATTTCCCACTTGGGTGATTGTGGCGATGAGCCTGTTTATTTATGCAGGCGCAAGTCAGTTCCTACTCTTTGCATCCATCATGAGTGGCGCAAGTGTTACGGCCGTCGTCGGCCTGTGCGCCCTGCTCGACTCACGGCATCTACTGTACGCCCCATTAATGAAACGCCATCTTAAATCCAGTGATGGCATGATTTGGGTTGCACCACTCATCACCGATGAAGTGTTCGCCACCGCAATGGCAAAGCTCAAAGACATCGGCAATCAAAAGCCGTGGCTGATTGGGCTGGCTGTCGTCTCATGGGTGTCATGGTGGGGTGGCACGATAGCGGGGATTGTCGGTGGTCAGGCGCTCGCTGATTATCCGACGATGAGTGCGGTGATGAATTTTGCGTTTGTGGCGTTGTTTGTGTCGCTCTCGACGCACGCTTTTATCAGTGAGCCACGCTTTCGGATTGCTCTTGTCGTCGCAGCAGTGATTGCCATCATCTGCACACGCTATGGGCATGGTGAAATCGCCCTACTGGTCGCAGGCTTTATGGGCGTGCTTGTGCAATTAGTCATCAATCGCATCAGACGATAAGGGGTAGCCATGTTTAGCCAAGCTAATTTTTCGACATTGGTGATTGCGGTGGTGGCGATGGCGATTTTGACCGCTTTGTCTCGTGCATTGCCGTTTTTGTTACCTGATAATTCGCCCATCATTCGATTTTTTACCGCCGAAAATTCACCACTCGCCCCCTTAGGTGGTGCGATTATCGTTGCGATGACGATGGTCTTGATGTTGCCGTTTTTTGAGACGCCGACCGAGCATAGCCCGATGATAGCCACCATTTGCGGTATTATTGCTACCGTGCTTGCCACCGCCAAGAAAATCAATACTGGCATGAGCGTGATTATCGGCATGGCAGGATTTTTGATTGGTGGTCTGATTGATAAGTTATTGTAATGAAACAAAATGATGATACGCTCAATCCTGTACGGGATTTGATGTATGCCATTCGCCTTGCGTTTGCCAACCCAAAGGTCAAAATTTTGATGAGCCTAAGCTTTTCACAGATTGGGCTTGCGACTGTGTTTTATCATGTTATTGAAAAATGGTCATGGGTAGATGCGTTTTATTTTTCGGTGATTACTGTGGCGACGGTGGATTATGGTGATTTTTCGCCACAGACCATGCTTGGCAAGCTATTTACCGTAGGCTATATCTTGGTGGGAATTGGCTTATTCGTGACTGCGACGGCGACTTTGGCAAGTCAGATGCTCTTTGTCATGCAAAAATCAAAAAATCTAAGCATACCAAAAATCCACCAACCGAATAAGCTAATTAAACCTTATCAATTTAACTTTTCTTAAAAAACACCATCGCCATCAACGCACAAATCGCCCAAGCCAAGCACATCGACACGATGGTATGGCTGATAAAATGGTCGCCAATCAGCATCTTATAACCGCCCATTAGCCATGCTATCACAGTGACTACCAAAGCGATTTTTATACGGTATTTATTCAAACTTGGCAAAAATGCAAAGGCATACAAAGCAAAGCCACTACTGGCGTGTGCCGCAGGGAAGCATTTGGCATCCAATCCTGCCCGCATACTCTGCCACATCGGTAAATAAGACAACTCCCCACCAAACAACTCAAGATATGCTGGACACACCACATGAGTGACTGCCTTGAGCGATGCCACCACTGTCGGTATCATCAGCATGACCACGACCAGATATACAAGCTCTTGTTGTGAAAAGCGTTGCACGGGTTTTGGCCATGCTTGTGATGATTGACGCTGTTTTTTGGCTTGATAATAGCGATAAATACAGGCGATGAGCAAATACAGCTCAAGCAAGATTAATACACGCTTGATACCGGTATAAAAAATCAAATCAGGCATGACGGCGGATTTATCCACCACCCACCGTCCATCGCCTAGATAGAACCAGTTGGCAATCATCAAATCAATCACACTATGCTCAAGCCATATCGTCGCCACGCCTGCCAGCATAAGCGCCATCGCACATTCAATCCATCGACGCTGATTGGTCATCTGATACATTCCTAAAAAAACATTGCAAAACACATTGCAAAACCGCCCTTTGCCATCACACGATGATGTAGTATGATGGCTTGGGATTGGGTGATGCTGATAACTTACTGGATAAATGCCGTGCGGTCTTTGACCTTGTCGGCTGTGACATCAAACAGCTTAAGCAATGTCGGGGTAATCGCATCATGCGTCAGCACAGTGTCGCTGGCAGTTGGCTTGAATGTCGTATTATTTGACCAAAAAAACGCAGGCACGGCTCGCTGTTCTTTTGGTGCAAAGGCATTTGGCATACCATGCAGATAGACACCATTCTCGCCCAAGCTCTCGCCGTGGTCGCTGACATAGAGCATAGCGACATCGTAGTTTGCTTCATGTGTTTTTAGCCAATCGATACTTTTGGCGATAAAATCATCGGTGGCAAGTAGTGCATTATCATAGGCATTGATGAGTGATTGGTGTTCGCATTTGGCAAGCTCATTGCCTTCGCACACAGGGGTGAATTTGGCAAATTGCTCATCATAACGCTTAAAGTACGCCGGCCCATGATTGCCCATTTGGTGTAGCATGATGAGCATATCTTTGCCATTATTGGCACTGACATAGTCATCTAGCCCAACAAGCATACCGACATCACGGCATTCATTAAAGGGATTGGTGTTACAGATGGTGTTGTTGGTCGCTGATTTATAATCAAAATACTGCGTGGTAGGTAGCTTATCCATCACGCCTTTTGAGTCTGAATTATTATCACGCCACAAGATATCCACGCCCAAGCGGTCAAGCGTATCTAGCACATTTTCTTGGTATTTGGCGGTATCGACATCATAGTCATCTTGACCCAAATAGCTAAACATACACGGCACAGAATACGCTGTCGATGTGCCACACGATGTCACTTGGCTAAAATTCGCCAAGCCATCAACTTTGGCAAGCTGTGGGAAAGTCTCACGGCCATAGCCATTGAACTGCACATGGTCAGCACGCGCCGTCTCACCGACGACGAACACTACTAGGCGTGGCTTACGCTCGCTAGGCTTGGTGGTCTGCACGGCATCTTTGGCATGATAGATGGTGTCTGTTGGTGCAGTGGCTTTTTTGTACTCGATACTGGCAAGCTTGCCCACCGAATAAATCGGCGTAATCGGATTGATATAAAAACGCACTGGCTTATGCACCCGAAAGAAACTCGCATACTGACTGCTAAATAGCCCAATCGGCACAAGCAACAGCACAAGGCTGACACCCCACGTCATCGCACGCTGAATCAGGCCTTTGCCCCATGTTGGATAATTGACTTTGGCAAATGCGACCAACACACTTGGCAACACGCCAAGCCCGATAATCCGCACAAAAAACGCCAAATTCATCAAGTCTTTAGATTCAGCTTGGTCGGTTTGCATGGCATTTTGGAGCATGGTGGTATCATAGACCGTGCCATAAGTATCGGTAAAATAGCTCGTCACCGCACCCATGATAAGTAATAAAATCAGCACAGGCTTTAGCACATAGCGATAGGATAATAGCACGACAATCAATAGCATAGCACCCATCAGTGCAACCGCCATTGAGATGATAAAGCCTAAGTTATCCGATACAGGATAGACCGCCATCGCTTTTTCAAAAAATGTCAGGTTCGCTGTTGCCGCCAAAAATAACGCCACCAAACCCATCAGTACAAAAGGATTGATGGAGTAGCGATACCAAGAGTGCTGTGATGTCATAAAGATTACCCACAAATGCCATATACAATACAAGTTGGCGATTATACTTCAATGTCGTTGGAGAATCTAGATATATTGTGCAGATAAATAAAATAGTGCAAATTTGCAATCTTGGCGTAACAAGTCTGATAAACCCAATAAAATCAAGCATAGCACTTATTTATTAATTGATTGATACTCTTATTTATTAGCAATTTTCATTTGCGTGTACATTTTTGTTATTAACATTATCTGCACGATACAAGATGATGGCTTACAACAGTCAAACGCCGTATCAAAGCCACGATTTATGGATTGATACCATCAAAAAAGCCCACTCTATCAACATCGGTCAATTTAATTAGTCTTGACAAGTTTGCGACGCCATCGGTTTGTTTGGCTCGCTCAAATACTCTGCAACTGCACTATCCACGCATTGGCTTAGTCCTTGTAGTGCAAGCGTATGCCCGTTGGCATTGCGAGTGATGAGCGGTGCACCAAAGACTTGCGCCATCTTGACGGCATTATCATAAGGGGTGGCTGGGTCACGGGTCTGCGCCACGAATAACAGCTGCGGCGTGCCTGCGCCTTTATTTGGCATCGCATAGCTATCTGTGCCATCATAAGGCCAATAAAAGCACAAATCAGCAAAATGCGATTGTGAATTTGACGGATAATCATCAAAGCTCGTCAAGGCATCGATTTGCGCTCGCTCATCACTTTGGGCTGACTTGTTGCGCTCATGCCAAGGTGTGGCAGAATCAGCACAGTTGATTGCTACAAGACGTGAATTTTCTTCAAAAACCTGCTGTTTTGGCTTGGCAAACTCATTATAAAATGCCGTTTTGCCTTGGCTTAAGCCGTCCAGCACCCACCTAGCATCTTTCCAAGTCTCTTGATAATACAACAGTTCGCTAAATACGGATAGCACCGAATCGGCGGTGATGACTTGCTCATAGCGATCGGTTAGTTTTTGGCTATCGATATGTCTTAGAATCTGATGAAATTGCTCAGCAAAACTTGGCACAGGCTCAAGCATTGCCCCAGTTTGATAATTGATACTGTCTTGGTCAGGTGTCAAGCTTTCAAAGACACAGTCATAATGTGTCAAACAATCCGCCACAAATCGCTCAAAGGCATCTTGCATCCCAAGCTCTTGCTTGGCTCGCCACTGCGCTGATGTCTGCGTCACATCCACCACGCCATCAAGCACACCTGCACGCAGATGGGTGGGGAATTGTTCAGCATAAGCAATCAGCACCTTTGTCCCGTACGAATAAGCAATGGCATTGAGCTGATTGCCACCTAATGCCACTCGTATCCGCTCAAGGTCAAGCACCGCATCACGACTACTGATGTGTGCAAGCACGGCTTTGCCTGTATGTTTTTCGCACAAATCCATCACATCTTTTGGCTCGGTGTCGCTTGGCAATTCATCAATTGGTGTATCGCCACAGCTGATGGCGGGTGTCGATGGTGCAACACCACGCGGTGCATAGCCGATGATGTTGTATTGCTTACGTAGTTGTTGAAGTTGTGGCGCGTTGGCATCTAGCCATTCAAGCGACATATCAAGGCTATGCTCACCCGGCCCGCCTGCGATGATGATGAGATTGCCAATGGCTTTTTGGGTGGCAGGCAACACGCTCAGCGCCAATGACACACGCTCGGCAGTTGGTGCGTATTGGTTTAGCGGTACGGACAAGGTGGTGCAGTACAGCTTATTATCAGGCTTATCAGCGAACCAATCAGGGTAATCGGTTTTACATTTTTGCCACACCATCGCTGTTGTGTCTTGTAGGTGCTGAATGTTTTGTTTTTCTTCATTAGTCATACAGCCTGACAACAGCATAGACAGCACGGACACCCCAAGCACACCACTTAGGGATTTTGTTAAAAATAGCTTTGCAAACGGCAAGCCCATTCAATCATTCCTTAATTGATGACAACACACAAAGGGCGGATATTAAGTATCGCTATCAGCATGATTTGGTACAAAAAACAGGGTGAATTATTATCCATCCTACCACATCAACAGTCAATCACCCCAATGATAATTTGCCAAAATTTTTATTTATTTGGCAAATTATTTGGGCGGTTTATTTGGACTAGTTATTTGGGCAGTTTTGGCTTATTATCCGGCTTTGGCAGGGATGAATGTTGCTCTTCGCCATTATCTGCCTGCGCCAAATATTCATCACTCACCGGCTCAAAAGTCGCTTCGCTGATGTCTTGTGAGATTTCCTTAGCATCTTTTGGCTTAAAGCCTAGACGGCGGACGATGGCATCAGAGAAAAAGCGGGTTTCTTTGTCTTTGACTTCGTCATGAATCATCTCGCCATCACTGTTAATCTGTGCATATTTGACCGCTTCTTTGCGTGGCCATACAAAGTCCAAAGGACGGCTTTTGAAATGGTCAAATACTAGGCGATTTAGGCGTTTCCATTCAAAGAATTTCACCCCTTTTGAACGCAGTGCCACCATCAATGCCAAAGAAAAACTCACCATCAAGTTGACCATACCAATCAGTAGCACACCCACAAATGACAAGGTAATCACCTGCCAAGTCAAATCCTGTGGCGATAGATGGAAAATACCATGAATAAAGTTCGCTGACGCAAAGGCAATATGGCGAATATCCAGCGGCAAGCCAAGCATATAACCAACCGTCGCCGTACTACCAAGAAAGCAACCAAAGATAAAGTTGCCCATGATAGCGCCAAGATTCGCTTCTACAAATGTGCCTAGCTTATTTTGCCAATCAGGGGATAAGAATTTTTTGAGCAATGGATGGCGACGGATACGCTCACCGATTTTATTATAAGCGGCCAAATTGTCATAATAGCCCGAAATCAGCCCCGACACGAACAAGAACACCCCGGCAATGGCAGCGTGTGGCAATGATAGCGAGCGGATTGGGTCTAGGTCATGCAGTAGATATGCTGCCATCTTACCATCAATCATCGGCGCGCCATTTAAGTATTTCCAACTGATAGCAATCAAAAACGCCACCGGCATCGCCACCGAAATATTCCCCAAAATCGCCACAAACTGCGTCCGCAAAATATCAACAATCAGCTCGGCAAGCTTGGTCATTTGTTGGGTTTTTTTGCCCGATGATTCTGAAATCGTCGATGCAATTGCCGCTGCTGTCATCGCAGGCTGTTTGGTTGCGACCGTACCTTTGGCGATATGAATAAACACAAAGCCCAAGCCATAAATCATGCTATTGATAAATGCTTTGCCAATCGGCGCAAGCACAAGATATGAGCCCAAGATTTTTAGCGTCGCCATAAAGCCGATAAACAGACCACCGATAGCTGCTTTACGGTACATTTTTTTGTAGCCACTTGGGTCGGTACTGATGTAGTTCTCACCGACACGGCTGGCATTCTCAGTGACTTTGCGTGATAATAGCTTGGTATTACTCTCAATCAATGAGCCAAAGCGATAGCGAGTATTGGCAGTACGCACCACAGACGATGCCAGCTCCACGATGGATTTATCACGGTTGGCATCTTTATCCGTCACCAAATCCACCAGCACCTGCATCCGATGCAAGCTTTGCTCCAGACGTACAAGCAGGTTCGTCATGCGAATCGAAATGCCCGTCTTATACACCCGCTTACGCACGCTAGTCACGATGTCTTGGCACTGCTCCACCATCACCAATAATGGCGCAGGGTCAATGTCCACTTCAGGCATCTCATCGGTCATCTCATCCAGCTTATGTGCTTGGCGGTACTGATTGACGAACAAGATAGCTTCTTGGTTTTGGGCGACAAAGGCAGCCGAGTGATTGAGTAGCTCAGGATAAAATTCCATTAACTCTGCGTGCAGACCCATGCCACTGACACGATAAGATAGGATAACAATCGCATTTAGAATATTATTCTTAATCTGCGCAACCAAACTTAAATCATCAGCGCCGACTTGCACCAAATCAACGAGCGTATCCCATTTGTCCGCATCGATATTGGCAATCCATTTGTAGTCATTTTTTTGGTCAAATAGATAATTGGCAAGCTCGACCACCAGCTCTTCGTTGGGCAATAATGGCAAAAAGCGATGCCCAATCAGCTTGGTCACACTACCAAAAAAAGTCTCATCCGACGCAATCCCCGCATCGGTATATAAAGGAATTTGGCGATATTTGGTAATCAGTCTTAGGATAAATGCCGCCAGCGCCTGACCGTATTCAGGATTGGCTTGCAATAGCTCAATGAGCTCATCAATCTTGGCGTTCGCCCCATCCACATCATCACTATCCACACGCAATGCGTCAATCAATCGCTTGAGCGACTCAGGCTCAGGCAATTCCCGTAGCATGGCGATATGTTGCAGGATATGCTGTAAATCTTGACTGGTTGATAAAGTCACAAAGGGCTCCGTACTCAACTGATGGCTTTGAAAAATGCGGTGCAATCTTGGGACGATTGACACTTGTCATTACAGGTGTTATTGCTAAGTTTTGCCAATAAAATCACGCATTTTTCTGATAAAACTTGCCACACTGTAACACACTTCACCCATTTTGCCAAATTCCAAAAGTGAATTTATTGGACAAAATTTGTATCAAAATCTTGTATTTTTTGAATTTTTATTATGTAAATTGATAATATCAGTTAAATAATTGCATTGATGAAAATTGATACAATTGATAAAAAAAGCAAACCACACTGGGTGATTTGCTTTGGATAACGACAAATAGGATTAATGCGTCTTTAGACAAAAAACGCTTGGTCAAATGCCATCAGTGTCGCAGAGCCTGCTTTTGCCATCTGGGCATGAGTCTGCAAATCAGGCAAACTGCGTGCCACAAAATAATCAGCAAGCTTGTGGCGTGATTCATAAAACTCGCCCGCCTTGCCATCAGCTGCATTGACAATCAACAGATACATATAAGCATAGCACAGATAGCCAACAGCGTGCAGATAATCCACCGCAGAAGCGTTGATGGCGTGCGGGTCGGATTTGGCAGTCTCAATCAGCGACTCGGTCAAGGCTCGCACTGTGCTTACAGACTCTGCCGTCGCTGTGACGATGGCATGGTTTGCTGTACTTGCTTGGCAAGCAGCTGCAATCTCATCCAAGAACGCAAACATCGCCTTGCCGCCATCTTTGATGACCTTGCGACCAAGCAAATCCAGCGACTGAATACCGTTCGTCCCTTCATAAATCTGCGAGATACGCGTATCACGGACGATTTGTTCCATACCCCATTCTTTGATATAACCATGCCCACCAAAGACCTGCTGACAGTCGATGGTCGCATCAAATGATTTGTCAGTGACAAATGCTTTGGCAATCGGTGTCAGTAGCGCAACCTTCGCCTGGGCTGCCTGCACCGCATCGGCATCATCGCTGAATTTGGCGATATCGAGATTTTTGGCGACATACATCGCAAAGGTACGAGCAGCGACGCTATTGGTCTTAGCGTTCAATAGCATACGGCGCACATCAGCAAAATGAATGATGGCATCAGCAGGTTTATCAGCATTGACGACACCTGTATCAGCACGACCTTGCAGGCGGTCTTGGGCATAGGCAGCGGCGTTTTGATAAGCCAGTACGCTTGCACCCAAACCCTGTAGCCCCATCGTGACACGCTCATAGTTCATCATCACAAACATCGCTGCAAGCCCTGTATTTTCAGCACCCACAAGATAGCCTGTCGCTCCATCAAAGTTCATCACGCAAGTCGCTGATGCTTTGATACCCATCTTATGCTCAATAGAGCCTGCCTTGACATTGTTGCGCTCGCCTAGACTGCCATCATCATTCACCATGACTTTTGGCACGATAAACAGCGAAATACCTTTTGAGCCAGCAGGCGCATCTGGTGTCTTGGCAAGCACCAAGTGAATGATATTCTCCGCCAAATCATGCTCACCACCAGTGATAAAAATCTTAGTCCCCGTGATGGCATAGCTACCGTCGCCATTTGGCACAGCACGAGTTTTGATAATCCCTAAATCCGTGCCTGCGTGCGCTTCGGTCAAGCACATCGTGCCTGCCCACTGCCCTGCGTATAACTTCTCAAGATACATCGCTTTTTGCGCTTCGCTTGCCGCCGCAAGCAGGCAGATGCTAGCACCTACGGTGAGATTGGGATACAGAGCAAATGCTTGGTTGGTGGCGAACATCATCTCTTCGGTCAGCATCGTGACCATCTTTGGCATACCCTGCCCGCCATAGTTTGGGTCACCGCCAAGCCCAATCCAGCCTGCTTCAGCATATTGAGCAAAGGCATCTTTGTAGCCCGTTGGCGTGGCAACTTTACCATCACCCAGATACTTCGCCCCTTCATCATCGCCTGATTGATTGAGCGGTAATAGTACTTCGGTGGCAAACTTTGCCATCTCATCCAAAATCATATCCACCGTGTCTTCATCGACATGGCTAAGCTTGTCATGAGCTTGCCAAAAACTTGGCGCATCAAACACTTCTTTGAGCGTAAAACGCATCTCATCAAGCGGTGCAGTATAAGTCAGCGTCATAAAATTTCCTTATTTTTTAACCTAAGCTGATTGCATGGCGACAATCAGCTGTTTGTACTTTTTTAGATGAGTGATTAATAAGCAAACTGCTCAATATCCATCGCCATCAAGCACTCTTCGCCGCTATTAATGCGTGCAACATGAACCGCCGTGCGTGGCAATAGCTTGGTAAAATAAAACTGCGCAGTCTTAACTTTGGCATCATAAAATCCATAATCGCCGTGCAGTGATTTATCACTATCAAGGTTGGCATCAAAGTCGCTTAATTTTGACTTAGCAACGACAGCCATACGTGCCCATAGATAAGCCAGCGTCACATAGCCTGAGAAGTACAGATAGTCCACCGCCGCTGCACCGATGGCATCAGGGTTTTGCGTGCCTTGTAGTCCGATGCGAGCGGTAATATCACCCCATTGTTTATTGAGCTTGGCAAGTGGGCGGATAAATTGACCAAGTTCGTCATTCTCTTCATGTTCTTTGCAGAATTTATGGATAATCTTGGTAAAGTTGGCAAGCATACGCCCTTGTGAGCCCAGCACCTTACGGCCAAGCAAATCTAGCGATTGAATCTCTGTCGTGCCTTCGTACAAGCAAGCAATGCGGGTATCACGGACATTTTGCTCCATGCCCCATTCGCTGATAAAGCCATGTCCGCCATAGACTTGTACGCCGTGATTGGCAGACTCGTAGCCTGTTTCGGTCAAGAACGCCTTAGCAATCGGCGTCAATAGCGACAGCATATCATCGGCAAATTTGACATCCACACCATCAGCATCACCACCTTTGGCGACGATATCAGCATATTGCGATAGATAGTACACGAGCGCACGACCACCTTCGGCAAAGGCTTTGCTTGTCAGCACCATATTACGCACGGCAGGATGGTGGATAATGCGGTCAGCAGGCTTGCCTTTGTCCTTAACCCCTGAGATTGAACGCATGGCGGTGCGGTCTTTGGCATAAGCAAGCGAGCCTTGAAATGCAAACTCCGCAGCACTCAAGCCCTGAATTGCCGTGCCGATACGAGCGACATTCATAAAGGTGAACATACAGTTTAGGCCACGATTTTTTGGGCCAATCAGATAACCCGTCGCCCCATCAAAGTTCATCACGCAAGTGGCGGATGCCTTGATACCCATCTTGTGCTCAATTGAGCCACACACCACGCCATTACGAGCGCCGATTGAGCCATCAGCATTCACCAAAAACTTCGGCACGATAAACAGCGAAATCCCCTTCGTCCCTGCAGGCGCATCAGGCAGGCGAGCTAGGACGATATGGATGATGTTTTCGGTCAAATCATGCTCACCAGCTGAGATAAAGATTTTTTGCCCAGTAATAGCATAGCTACCATCATCATTAGGCACGGCACGGGTTTTGATGATACCCAAATCCGAGCCTGCATGCGCTTCGGTCAAGCACATCGTACCCGACCAAATACCTGTGTTGAGCTTCTCAAGATAAGTGGCTTTTTGTTCATCCGTGCCATGATGCTCAATGGTGGCAATCGCCCCATGCGACAGACCTGGATACATGGCAAAAGACCAGTTTGCCGTACCCATCATTTCGCTCACCGCGCTTGATAATGATGTCGGCAAGCCCATACCGCCGTATTCAGGCTCGGCGGCAATCGCAGGAAATCCAAGCTCGCAATAAGTCTCATAAGCTTCTTTAAACCCTGATGGCGTATAGACATTGCCATTATCAAAAGTACAGCCCTCGATGTCGCCTGTGCGATTAAGTGGTGCAATCACCGACTGCGCATAATCAGCCGCCGCTTCTAGATAGCTATTGACCGTATCCGCATCAAGCTCGGCATACGCAGGCAGGCGTGCATAATGTGCTTGGCTATCAAGTAGCTCATGCATGACAAATTTCATATCACGAAGGGGTGCTGTGTATTGCATATGTTATTCCTTTTTTGACAAATTAAGATGTCTATAAAATAAGCCAAAGGCAACAATCATGCAATATTTGGAAAGCGACTGACAAGTCATGATTTGGGTTTGATTTGTATTTATTTTAAGTATTTGATAAGATAAATCATGCAATATGCTGAATTTTGAGTGTTTTATGAAAACTTTATCCGACTACCTATTTCGTTTCACCAATTTGCGGCGCTCGACATCTAAGCTTGGTGTAGCACCCCATAAGCCAATTTTATTACTCGCTGTGATTGATTTATTTGAAAAAGGATTAATCAGCAGTGCTTATATTGAGATTTCATCGGCACTTGAACACGCCTTTAGTTGGCAGTGGGATAATTATGTCAAAACAACGCACCAAAAGCGGTTGGCAACACCTTTTTATCATCTGAGCAATGAAGGTTTTTGGACATTGGACACTCATCCAAATTTTGATGAAATAATGAAAGATAAATCCACCATTAATAGCCTAAATCAGCTCAAAACACTGGTTTATGGTGCTATTTTAGATGATGAATTAGCACAGTTATTATCAGATACTGACAGCCGTACTCGTCTAAAAGACTGTTTAATCCAAACCTATTTTACCGATTAATCAACAAAAAAGACTGGAAAGCATCCAGTCTTTTGCCTAAAGCGGTTCGGCTTAATCAAACACCACCGTCTTAGCGCCATCGATGATGATACGGTCTTCAAGATGCCATTTGACCGCACGGGCAAGCACATCACGCTCGATATCACGCCCCAATTCTCGCAAATCGCTCACGCTAAAGCCATGACTGACCCGCTCCACGCCCTGCTCGATGATTGGGCCTTGATCAAGCTCGCTCGTCACATAATGCGCCGTTGCACCAATCAGCTTTACGCCCTTGTCAAACGCCTGCTTATAAGGGTTCGCCCCAACAAACGCCGGCAAAAACGAATGATGGATATTGATAATACGCCCCTGCCACTGATCGACAAATGACGGGCTCAAAATCTGCATATAGCGAGCGAGCACCAACAGATCATTATCTTTCATCACTTCATGAATCTGATCATACGCCGCTTGCTTATTATCTTTATCCACAGGAATGTGCACAAACTCAATGCCAAACGACTCCACCGACGCACGCAAATCATCATGATTGGACACCACTTGGGTGATTTGGCAGGGTAATGCACCACGACTGTATCGCCATAGTAACTCAAGCAAGGCATGATCTTCTTTAGATACCAAAATGCCGACTTTTTTCAGATCTTTATTGCAATTTAGCTGCCAAGTCATGTGATATTTGGTGGCAACATTGGTAGCAAAGGTCTGCATCAAGGCATCTTTTTTGATAGCAAGTCCATCTAAATGAAACTCAACTCGCATAAAATACTTACCGCCATAAGCTTCGGTGGTATGCTGGTCAAGCGAAATGATGTTCGCCCCTTGATGGTACAAAAATCCCGATACCGCCTGCACGATACCTGATTGGTCTTCACAAGTGACCAACAAGCGTGCTACTTCGCTTTCACAGCCTTCACAATTACTCATAATCTTACTCTTAATATTTTAAAAATAAAAGGACATCTGATAGCCAATGTCCTTTTCACAACTTTCCAAGATATGCTTATCGGGCAAATCAGCCAAGAATCAGACTGTCGTCTTCGACTTTTTCGCCACGAGTTTTTTCAAACATATTCAACAAATCCTGCACCGTCATGCCACGACGCTCATCACCAGAAACATCAAGCACCACTTGGCCTTGATGTAGCATCACTGTGCGAGTGCCGTGTGTCAACGCTTGTTGCATCGAGTGCGTGACCATCATGGTGGTAAGCTTACCATCACCGACGATTTTATCCGTCAGCTCAAGCACAAAGGCAGCGGTCTTTGGGTCAAGAGCAGCGGTGTGCTCATCCAGTAGTAAAATCTTAGACGGTTGCAAGCTTGCCATCAGCAGGCTCACCGCTTGACGCTGACCACCTGAGAGCAGACCCATACGGTCGGTTAGACGATTTTCTAGACCGAGCTTTAGGATGGAGAGCTTTTCACGAAATAGCTCACGGTTTTTGGCATTGAGTGCGCCGCCTAGCCCACGACTACCACCACGCTTATACGCCAATGCCATATTCTCTTCGATGGTCAAAGCTTCACAAGTACCTGCCATCGGGTCTTGGAATACACGCGCGACTTGCTTGGCACGCTTATGCGTATCTTGGCGAGTGACATCTTGACCATTAATCAAAATCGAGCCACTATCGACACGCACCGCCCCACTGATGGCGTTCAAAAAAGTTGATTTGCCTGCGCCGTTTGTACCAATCACGGTGACAAACTCACCATCAGCAATCGATAGCGACAGCCCACGCAAGGCAGGATTTTCAATCGGGGTGCCCGCATTAAATGTCAGGCGTAAATCAGTTGCTTGTAACATATCTATCCCCTAGGCTTTTTTGGCAAGTAGCTTGGACTTGATTTTTGGTAGCATCAGTACAATCACCACCAGTAGCGATGTGACTAAGTTCAAATCTTGTGACTTAAAGCCAATACCACGCAGCAAATCGCTCGATAGTGCAATTTGAACAAACAAACGGTACAAAATCGCACCAATCACCACCGCCAAAGTCATCCAAAAAATCCGCTTGGCAGAAATAACCGCTTCACCGATAATCACCGCAGCCAAACCAATGACAATCGTACCGATACCCATCGATACATCAGCAAAGCCTTGAGTCTGTACGAACAACGCACCCGATAGAGCAATCAAGCCATTCGAGATCGCCATGCCTAGGATAATCACCCACGGCGTATTAATGCCCTGCGCTTGTGCCATGCGTAGGTTTGAGCCTGTGGCACGCATCGCAAGACCTGTCTCGGTACTAAAGAACCAATCCAAGGCAAGCTTGACCAGCACCACCACGCCTGCCACGACAGCAACACGCACCCAAAAGCCATTGCCGCCATCAATAAATGGCGTAAAGACAGTCGGTTGACCCAGTAGTGGCAAGTTTGGCGCATCCATGATGCGTAGGTTCACCGAGTACAAAGCTGTCATCATCAAGATACCTGCCAATAGGTGCAAAATACCCAATTTGACGTGCAGCCAAGCCGTCATCATCCCTGCCATCATCCCCGCCATCATGCCAAAAGCACACGCCAGCCACGGATTTAGACCTGCAACAATCGCCACGCCTGCCACTGCGCCACCCAAAGGAAAGCTACCATCAGCAGTCAAATCTGGAAAATCCAAAATACGAAACGAAATCAGCACACCCAGTGCCATCAGGGCATAAATCAGACCACTTTCTAGTGCTCCGAACAACGCAATCAAAGTCATAGGCAATACTCGCCACTAAAAATACAAAACGCCTATTATAACAAAATCCTTGTCATGATAGAAACAAAATTAATAAATCGTTATTAAAACGCAAAACAACCCAAGTCAATCGTTGCACTTGGGTTTGAGCAAATCGCCCAATTCATATTCATATCATAGTCATTGGGCGATATAGTACAGCCGTAGATTACTCAACCACTTTGGCAGCACGATCCAAGACAGCTTGTGGCAAGGTTACGCCTTGCTCTTCGGCGTGTTTTTTGCTGACATATAGGTCAAGATTTTGTGAAATATACACAGGGATGGCTTCTGGTTTTTCACCTTTTAGTACTTTGGCGATAATCTTACCAGACTCTTTACCAAGGTCTGTGTAGTTCACACCAAGCGCTGCCACCGCACCACGCTTAACTGTACTGGTATCAGCTGAGATCAATGGAATTTTTGCCTCTTTAGCGACTTGGTACAGCGCTTCATACGCATTGATGACATTATTGTCTGTTGAGGTATAAATCACATCCACTTTACCCTCTAAAGCCTTTGCCGCTTGAGTAATATCGGTCGATTTTGGTGCGGACGATTCAATAACATTGATACCAAGCGGTGCCAGCTTTTCTTTTAGATTTTTTAGCACGACAGTTGAGTTCACTTCACCTGGGCTATAGACATAGCCGACATTTTTGACATTTGGAATCAGCTCACGAATCAGCTCAATCTGTGGCTCATACGGTAGCACATCTGATGCACCGGTGACATTGTTGCCTGATTTTTCTAGGCTAGCGACAAGCTTAGCTTCAACTGGGTCAGTCACCGCTGAGAAAATCACAGGAATCTCAGTGGTCGCTGCTGCCACCGATTGCGCTGATGGTGTAGCGATGGCATAAATCGCATCCGGCTTATCCCCGGCAAATTGTTTAGCAATCTGACCTACAGTTGCCATGTTGCCTTGAGCTGATTGAAAAGTAACTTTTAGGTTCTCACCTTCTTTAAAGCCTTCGGCAGCCAGTTGTTCAATCGCACCGGTGCGAGCTGCATCCAGTGCAGGATGCTCTACATAAGCAGTGATTGCCAAAGTCTTAGTTTCGGTAGCAGGTGCAGCGGCGGCTGCATTATCAGCTGGCTTATCACCACCACAGGCGGTCAATGCTAAGGCGGTGATGCTTGCCCAAAGGGTAGTTTTTAAAAATTTCATGGCGGACTCCTTGTCAAGGAAAATAAAATAAAAAGCTTTGGCAAAATTGCCATTTAACGCTGAGTTTAGCATACAGTTAATGGGTGAACAAGTGATTTTGTGTGAATTATTTCAAAATTGTGACGGTTTTGACCAATAATCTTGCCACTTGTGGTTGAATGGGTGCTTTTGATGGTTATTCATTGGTTATTAGTAACAAAATCAGTGATGATAAATGATACATAAAACAAAAAAGACTCACAGTCAAACTGCAAGTCTTTGATGTTATTACATAAATTTGGTAGGCCCAGCAGGGCTCGAACCTGCGACCAAAGGATTATGAGTCCTCTGCTCTAACCGACTGAGCTATAGGCCCAAATAAAGTATGCGACATTATACACAAAGCCAACCGCTTAGTAAAGCATCAACAATCAGCCACGCTTGATACGCATGGCGTTCGCCACTACAGCTAGGCTTGATAAGCTCATGCCAATGGCAGCCAGCCAAGGCGGTACATAGCCAAAGGCGGCAGGCAGCAGCACCGATGTATTATAAATCAATGCCCAGCGCAGGTTTTGGCGGATGATGGCTTGGCTCTTAATAGACAGTCCGATAGCACGGTCAATGGCGATGAGCTTACCACCAAGTAACACGCTATCGCTTGAAACTTGGGCAAGGTCGGCAGCACCTGCGATGGATGTAGAGACATTGGCGGCAGCGAGCACGGGTGCATCATTGATACCATCACCGACCATCAGCACCGTCTCGCCATTTGCTTGTAAGCGTTTGATATGATTGACTTTATCTTCGGGACTTAGTCCATAATAAGCTTCTGTAATACCCAAATCGGCAGCGACTTGTAGTGCATTGGGATTGGGGTCGCCTGTGAGCATGAGCGGTGTGATGCCACGAGCTTTTAGCCCATCAATCATCGCTTTGGCATCGGCTCGCAGTGAGTCATTAAAATAAAAGCGAGCGACAATTTGCCAAGCATCATTTTGCCATCTTGACATCAGTACCGACATATTGGCTTGATAGTCGCTTAAGTTTTCGGCAAATTGCCCCAGTGACGGACTATCGCCATCCACAGCAGAATCACCGACAAAGCGTAGATGGCCAATGCGATAACGCACGCCATCAATCACCCCTTCGATACCGCCTGCGGTGTGATGCACGACATCCACAACCTTAGGCAGGTGCAAGCCATGTGCCGCTGTCAACAGCGCCTTTGCCACCGGATGACGACTGCCAATCTCAAGTGCCGCCGCTTTGGCAAGAAGTTCTGATTTATCATCATCGCCAATCACCACAAGCAAATTTGCCTGTCCTGTGGTCAGCGTCCCTGTCTTATCAAATGCGACTTTTGTCACCGTCGAGAGCGTCTGCACCGTATGCCCCCGTGTGGTCAAAAAGCCAAAGCTTGCCAAGCGATTGGTCGCCACCGTCAGCGCAATCGGTGTCGCCAAAGAGAGCGCACACGGGCAAGTCGCCACCAGCACCGCCACCGTCGCCCACAGCGCTTCATGCTTATCAATAAACCACCAGACGGCGAACACCAGTAGCGACAGCACCAGCACCCGAGCCACGAACCAGCGAGCCATACGGTCGGCATCTTGGGCGATTTTTGGCTTTTCGCTCATCGCACGGTTCATCAAGCGGTCGATGAGTGCAATTTGACTATTATCCACATCCGCAGTGACGAGCATCACAAAAGGCTGTGAGTCATTTTGAGCACCGCCCACCATTACATCACCCCGAGTTTTGACAATCAAATCACTCTCACCGGTCAATAGACTCTGCGACACCGTCGCCGTCTCGGACAACAAAATTCCATCAGCGACAATCTGACTGCCTGCATCGATGGCGATGATATCACCGACTTTGACACTTTGGGCTAGGATTTTGTCCGTGCCATCGAGTGCTGATTTGGATAAATGCCGTCCGACATCCTGCCACCATGCATCAATGATGGACGCATCCAAAGTCCCTGCTTGTACTTGGGTGATGAGCGAACTATTTTCGTCCAATCGCTTGACCAAAGTCGGCTCAATCACCACCAAATCCGATGCCATGTTCGATGCTTTTAGGCGAGCATTTTGTTCGATAAATCGCCCAGCAAGCAAAAAGAAAATAAACATCGCCACCGAGTCAAAATAAGTCTCGCCACCGCCGATGATGGTCGCATAAAGGCTTGCGGCAAATGTAGTAATCAGCGCAATCGATACCGGCACATCCATATTGACTTGGCGCGCCCGAATCGCATAAAACGCCGAGCCAAAAAACGGCAACGCCGAATAAAAAAACACCGGAATACTCACAAACAGCGACACATACCGCAAAAAATCCCGATGCTCAATCAGCATCCCGCTGTACTCACCAAAATACATCCCGATAGAGAACATCATCGCCTGCATCGCCCCAAGCGCAGCGATACCCAGACGGATGAGCATCTTTTTGTTTTGACGCTTGAGCATTGCTTCGTGCGTATCTTGGCGGTATGGCTTGGCATCATAGCCCACCGAATGTACCGCTTTTAGAATCTCGCTAATCGGCAAAACATCATCGTCCCAATTCACCCGCATCCGCTGTTGGGTGAGATTGACTTGACAAGATTTCACGCCTGCCATCGACCGCAGACGAGTCTCAATCAGCCAAGTACACGCCGAGCATTTGAGATTGGCGACGGATAATTCAGCGGTGCTACCGCCATTTTCGGCATAGACGAATTGCCCCTTGATATCGGCATGGTCATAGGCGCTAAAATTGATGGCATCAGGCAGGCTTGCCGTTGGGCTGATTTCACGGCGGTCAAGATAATATTGGCTAAGATTGGCTTCAACGATGCTTTGGCTCGCCAGCTGACAGCCCAGACAGCACATCGCTCGTGGCTTATCAAAAATCACGGTAAAAAACGGCTCTTTTGGCAACACTTCACCACAGTGAAAGCAGCTGCCATCAGGGGGCAAAATCAAGCTTTGTTCTAGGGTGTCGGTATCAGTCTGATAATCAGTCGAGCTCTTTGCGGTCATGATGGTCATCAAATGGTGGGAAATAAGGTATTATAGCACAAAATGACCTACATGAACTCAATGGCAAAGCCGTCAAAAGTGTTTACAAATATAAACACCTTAGCTATAATAACTTATCAGCCTATTAATCAAATACCAATGAAACACCATCCCAACAAAGAAATTAGTGATGCTATCGCTTATGCTATTGCCAATGGTTGGCATATCGTGGCAAGTGGTAAATCATCGCACGCCTATTGTCGATTGCGATGTAATTTTGGGCATAGCACACACCAAATGAGCGTTTGGAGCACACCCAAAAACCCACAAAATCACGCCAAACAAATCATCCGCAAAGTAGATGAATGTCAGGGGGAATAATATGAATACTTACCATTTTACCATCGTTGTTCGAGATGCCATTTTTGATGACAATCTTGAAGATTTACTTTATCAATCAGGGTGTGATGATGCACTAATCTGCACCTTGGATGATACCGTTTATCTTGAGTTTGACCGCATGGCAAATAGTGCAAAAGACGCCATCGCTTCAGCATTTGATAATCTACATACCGCAGGATTTCATGATTTAATCCTGCAAGAAAAAGGTGTATCTTCATTGGCAGAGATGGCGAAACGCTTGGGATTGTCTCGTATGGCACTCAGCCACTATGCCAAAGCAACCCGTGGCGATGGCAATTTTCCTAAGCCTGTTTATGGCGTGCAATCAGGTTCAGCTTTGTATGCTTGGCATGAAGTCGCCAACTGGCTATATCAACAAAACAAGCTACCAAAGACAGATTATGATGTTGCCATGTGTGCCAATTATTTCTAAAAAATTGATTAATTTTATTAAATAATTATCATCACAGGCATCAAAAACCCTTAACACACCCAACAAAAATCCTACAATCAAGCAAATCTTAGCCAATTTTCTACGCTGATTTTGCTTGAAAATTGAACGAATTTGGGCGATAGTATGATTTTTGATTTTGTGGGTGGATTTATAATGCCAAAAACTCGCCGTACGCAGTCGGGCTTTATTGGGTTATTGTTGGTGCTATTGATACTGATGGCGATAGTCGCTGTGGCGTTGTACGCCATGTACCTAAATGCGACTGTCGTCTCAAAGTTTGAAAGTCGTCGTTGGGACATCCCAGCAACGCTCTACTCTCGTCCGCTCATGCTGTATCAAGGCGCAAGCCTATCCCCTGCCGAGCTTGAATCTTGGCTTAAGCTCTTGCGATACAGCCAAGCCAAACCCACCAAGACAGGCAGTTACCAAAAATCGGGCAACACCTACACCATCTACACACGGGGCTTTAGCTATGGCGATAACGACACCGACGCCAAACAGCTGATTGAAATCACCTTTAAAGACAATCAAATCAGCGGGCTCAAAAGCACCGTGCCAAGCCGTACGGGGATTGTACGCCTTGAGCCGGTGAATATCGGCGGCATCTATCCTGAGAGCAACGAAGACCGTCAGCTCATCACCAAAGAGCAAATGCCAAAACAGCTCATCGATGCGCTGATTGCCACCGAAGACCGCAGTTTTTATGAGCATCACGGTGTATCTTTGCGTGGTATCAGCCGTGCCATCGTCGCCAATACCACAGGTCAGCCGATGCAAGGTGGTTCAACTATTACTCAACAGCTTGTCAAGAATTTCTACCTAAACTCTGAACGCACGCTCAAGCGTAAGGCCAATGAAGCCATCATGGCGCTACTGCTCGAAGCTCGCTATGGCAAGCAAGAAATTTTGTTAGCTTATCTAAATGAAATCAATCTAGGGCAAAATGGCAATCGCTCGGTGAATGGCTTTGGGATTGCATCGCAGTTTTATTTTGACAAGCCACTCAATGAACTTAGCCTTGACCAATACGCCCTATTGGTCGGCTTGGCTCGTGGGCCAAGTCATTATAATCCGCGCAAAAATCCCGAACGAGCACTGGAGCGACGCAACACCGTGCTTAATAATATGCTCGTTACTGGCAAAATTGACAACGCCACTTATCAAAAAGCCATCAAAAAACCGCTTGGCGTGGTCAAAACCCCTGCCATCGCCAAATCTAGATTTCCTGATTTTTTGGATGCGGTACAGCGAGAATTACAAGCCTATTATCGTAAAGAAGATTTACAAAATAAAGGGCTAAAAATCATCTCAACGCTCGACCCAATCGCTCAGCAAGCTGCTGATTCGGCGATGGCATCACAGCTATCTAGCCTACGCAAAAAAGGCAGTGCCACCAAAGACTTACAAGGCGCACTTGTCAGTGCACATCCTGCCACAGGCGAGCTTGTGGCGTTGGTTGGCTCAGGCAGTGAGTTTACTGGCTTTAACCGTGCTATCGATGCTAAGCGTCAAGTTGGCTCGCTACTCAAGCCTGTGATTTATCTCACCGCTCTACAATCAGGTCGCTACAATCTGACCACGCCTGTCAATGACAGCCAAGTCACTTATAAGGTCAATGGTAGCAACTGGACGCCCAAAAATTACGGCGGCGCATCGCATGGTAGCACGCCACTACTGAACGCTTTGGCAAATTCATACAACCAAGCGGCGGTGAATGTCGGTCTTGAATTTGGGATGCCTGCGTTTAAGGCGCAGATGGCAAATCTATCCATCACCACCGAAATTCCGCCTTATCCATCAGTGATGCTTGGGGCGATTGATTTGACACCGATGCAGATGCTTGGGATGTATCAGATTTTTGCCAATGGTGGTGCTTATACGCCGATTCATACCATCCGCACGGTGATTGACGAAAAAGGTCGTGTACTACAACGCAGTCAACGACAACAGCAGTTCCGTGCACCACCGCAGGCGGTGTATCTACTGAATCGTGGCTTACAAGAAGTCATCCGCTCAGGCACTGCCAAGGCTGCCAATGACATCAATAAAGATTTGGGGCTCGCCGGTAAAACAGGCACAACCAATGACCATCGTGATGCATGGTTTGCAGGCTACAGTGGCAACTATGTCAGTGTGGTGTGGGTCGGTCGTGATGATAACAAGCCAATCGGCTTATCAGGCGGTACAGGTGCATTGCCGATTTGGACAGATTATATGCGTAGGCTCACCCTAAGCCCTGTCAATCTGCCTGTGCCATCAGGGGTGACTTGGCAATGGATGGATGGCTACAGTGGCGCACTATCAGCACAAGGCTGTACCGGCGCACTATGGCTACCTGTCATTGATGCGTATCGCCCATCACAGATGAGCTCATGCGCCGCCGATATGCTGTATCAACAACAACTCCAAGCGCAAATCCAGTCGCTCGGCGATAATCTCGTGGATATGGGCGGCTACTATATCGAAGGCGAGCCATTATATACGCCTGAGCCCGAAATCTCACCGCAGGATAACTATATCGTTGATGAATATGTCGAACAAACGATGTCAAGCACTCAAGAAGGTTATTAATCATCAAGGGTTGTTAATAAACGCAAAAATAGCAAGTATGGCGAATGATTGGTATATTATTTTAATTCATGTTATAAACTTGTTTAGGTAAATTATTGCAACCATATGTTGAGCACCCGAATAGAAACTGCTATACTAATTAAGTTATTGATTATCTTTTTATAAGGTGTAAACAGTGAAGAAGTTTTCAGCATTGGTGGCGGGCTTGATATTATCAGTATCAGCATGGTCAGCAGATTTTTACACAATTTTAACTAAGGCACAAGGTGGTGATGTTTCCGCTCAATCTGAACTTGGCACTATGTACTATCTTGGCAAAGAAACCAAACAGGATTATCAAAAAGCCAATGAATGGCTAACCAAAGCCGCCCATCAAGGCGATACCAACGCTCTATACTATTTGGGATTGTTGTATAGTAATAGTCAATACACAGCAAACGATGAGCAAAAAGCATTTGAATTTTTGCGCCAATCTGCTGAATTAAACTACCCAACAGCACAAACCAGTTTTGGTTTACGACTGATTGGTCAGAATAACTGCAACGATGGTATCGCATGGCTTGAAAAAGCCGCCAATCAAGGTGATGATTCTGCATTTCTTTTTCTTGAATTTATCTATCAAGAGTTTACCGATAAGGAACTTAGAATACACAATACCTTATATCCACAATGCCCAAAAAACAATACTAAATATTTTTATTGGACACATAAGCACGCCCTAACAGGCAATCCATATGCTCAGTCTCAGTTGGCGTCCTTATATCTAACAGGCATTGGTACAGCCATAGATTATCAGCAAGCCTATTATTGGGCAAGTCTTGCTAGCGATAATGATTCTAGCTATGGCAGCGCGATTGTCGCCAACTTATATCGCAATGGTCTTGGTGTAGCCAAAAACCCCACCAAAGCCATTGAATATTACAAAAAAACCATCTCGCAAATACAAGGCGAATTGGCGAGGCAGATAGATGGGTTAGTTAAAGATAGCTCTCAACAACTCCTCAATTCAAGCATGTCGATGCTTGCGAGCTATTACTATGAGCTGGGTATGTACACCCATGCACACGGCTATCTAACACAGTTGTTATACACAACCGAAGCAAATGCTGCTAAATCACTGCTTGCAACTATGTACAGCGAAGGCTTAGGCGTGACAAAAAACGAAGAGCAGGCATTTGTTTACAATAAAGATTTGGCAGAACTAGGCTTTCCCGAAAATCAGTTTAATGTCGGACTCGCCTATCATCTTGGTCTTGGTGTTCAGATAGATTATCACCAAGCGGTTTATTGGTACACACTAGCTGCCAATCAAGGCATCTCAGATGCTCAGCTAAATCTTGGGGTATTGTACGCTGAAGGTCAAGGCGTGCGTCAAGATGACAAAACAGCGTTTAATTGGTATGCCAAAGCTGCCGCACAAGGCAATACCATTGCCCAAGAAAACATTGGATCGTTTTATTACGATGGTACAGGCGTACGCCAAAACAAAACCCTTGCCAAAGAATGGTACGGCAAAGCGTGTGATGGTGGCAGTCAAGACGGCTGTGATATGTACCGCCAGCTCAAACAGGCAGGATATTAATCACTACCCAAACAAATCATACCATTCAATTTACCCATCATCAGTCAATATTTGCTATAATATCGGCTGATTTTTATCTATTCTAGGAAAATTTATGTCTTGGCAACAACTTCATCTACAATGCCCAAAATCCGCCGTTGAGCTTGCCGAAGCTTTATTTTATGAAGTCGGCGCCGTCTCTATCTTGCTCGAAGATGCCGGCGATGAGCCACTGTTTGAGCCACTACCGGGCGAAGAGCCACTGTGGAGCGATGTGGTTATCACGGCGATTTTTGATACCAATAGTGATGATAGCTTTGCCAGTACGGATTTTGAAAGCCTTGCTAGCGAGATTGCCACCGAAGTAGATGCCACTCGTTTTTGGCTCACTCGTTTGGATGACAAGGACTGGACACGAGAATGGATGACTTATTATAAGCCGATTAAATGCGCAGGCAATCTGTGGATTGTCCCTGAATGGCTAGATGCGCCCGAGCCTGATGCGACCAATCTTATCTTAGACCCTGGTCTTGCCTTTGGCACAGGCTATCACGCCACCACTCGCCTGTGCCTAGATTGGCTATCTGAGCAGGATTTGACTGATAAGCTTGTCATCGACTATGGCTGTGGCTCGGGTATCTTAGGTGTGGCGGCTTTGCTACTGGGTGCACGACAAGTGCTTGCGGTGGACATCGATCCACAGGCGGTACTTGCCACCAACCAAAATGCCGCCCTAAATGGCGTGGCAGATAAGCTGATTGCCTTTTTGCCCGAAGACTTTGTCGCCTATCGCAAAGACAATCCTGAGCTGTGCGACACCATCACCGCCAATATTCTTGCCAAGCCATTGATTCACTTTGCCCCAACCTTTAGCGAGCTACTCAAAGACGGTGGCAGTATCGTGCTGGCAGGCCTTATCCAAAACCAAACCCAAGATGTCATCAATGCCTACACGCCATACTTTGACATCGATGCGCCGTATGCCTATGATAATGCTGAAGATGGTCATTGGAATCGCCTAAGCGGTCACAAAAAATAACGCCACCGCTTATACAGATTGCTCAAATTTTTTACAAACTTGCTACACGCTATAACACAACAATCATAGGCAGTTATGGCGTGTTTTGCTACTATTTGCACACTAATTAGATCAAATGAATTGAGCAACTTTTGGGCGAATAAGATGATGACAGCAAAAAATTATACAGAAAAGACGCCACTTCATGTTCATGTCGAGCAGGCAGTACAGCAGTATTTTGACAGCCTAGACGGTGAAGATGCCGACAATCTTTATGAAATTTTTCTTGCCGAACTTGAGCGACCTTTATTGACTGCGACGCTCAAATACGCCCGTGGCAATCAGTCAAAGACCGCACAGCTACTTGGCCTCAATCGTGGTACGCTACGCACCAAGCTCAAAGCACACGGTCTGCTTTAATCGCTTATCATATCTCGCTTAGTCATATCGCCCAAAGCCATTCGCTTTGGGTTTTTTGTTTTGTACATCTAATGGCTGATATATTGAGAAAATTTTTGGATAAATACCCAAATTAGCTTTATAAAATTTGTAATCAATGGTATCATTTTGTTTTTGGATTGTAAATTGATGCTTTGGCTATCAATTGCAGTGTAATCACAATTTTTTGGGGTGAGTTATGAGTTCAAAGCGTTTTGCTTTATTGTCTGTTTCTGACAAAGCAGGCATCGTTGAGTTTGCCAAAGGTCTTGTGGATGCAGGATTTGGCATTTTATCAACTGGCGGTACTTTTAAGCTATTGACCGACAGCGGTATCGATGCCATCGAAGTCTCGGCACACACTGGCTTTAGCGAGATGATGGACGGCCGTGTCAAGACCTTGCACCCAAAAATTCACGGCGGTATCCTAGGTCGTCGTGGCGTGGATGATGCTATCATGGCAGAGCACGGCATTGACCGCATTGACATCGTAGCGGTGAACCTATATCCATTCGCTGCCACCGTTGCCAAGCCTGATGTAACTATGGGCGACGCCATCGAAAACATCGACATCGGCGGCCCTGCGATGGTACGCTCTGCTGCCAAGAACCATGCCCATGTCGGCATCATCACAAATCCTGCTGACTATGAGCGTGTACTTGCCGAGCTTGGCACAGCGGGCAGCCTAAGCTTTGCCACTCGTTTTGATTTGGCGGTCAAAGCCTTTGAACACACTGCAGCTTATGATGGTATGATTGCAAGCTGGCTTGGTGCTCGCCTACCTGCTGACAGCGATGCACAGCCTAGTGATGATGCCACAGCAAACACCCAATTCCCACGCACATTCAACAGCCAATTCATCAAAGCCCAAGATTTGCGCTATGGCGAAAACCCACATCAATCAGCGGCGTTTTATGTTGAGAGCAATGCCCGTGAAGCATCTGTTTCTACCGCCAAACAGCTACAAGGCAAAGAGCTGTCATACAACAACATCGCCGATACCGATGCTGCACTTGAGTGTGTCAAATCATTTGCCAAGCCTGCTTGCGTCATCGTCAAGCACGCCAACCCATGCGGTGTCGCCGTCTCTCTAGATGGCATCCTAGATGCGTATAATTTGGCTTATGCCACCGACCCTGAATCGGCCTTTGGCGGTATCATCGCATTCAACCGTGAGCTAGATGTCGAGACTGCCAAAGCCATCGTCGAGCGTCAATTCGTCGAAGTCATCATCGCCCCAAGCGTGGCTGATGGCGTGCTAGAAATCACCGGCGCTAAGAAAAATGTCCGTGTGCTTGTCTGCGGTGAGCTACCTGCGATTGATGAGCGTGCTAGCCAGTTTGACTTCAAGCGTGTCAATGGCGGTCTGCTTGTCCAAGACCAAGACCTTGGCATGATTACCAAAGACGACCTAAAAGTCGTGACCGACAAAGCACCGACCGATGCCGAGCTGGATGATTTGATTTTTGCTTGGAAAGTGGCTAAATATGTCAAATCAAATGCCATCGTCTATGCCAAAAACCGCCAAACCATCGGCGTGGGCGCAGGTCAAATGAGCCGTGTCAATTCAGCTCGTATCGCCGCCATCAAAGCAGAGCACGCAGGTCTAGTCGTCGAAGGTGCTGTCATGGCATCGGATGCGTTCTTCCCATTCCGTGATGGTATCGACAATGCCGCTGCTGCAGGCATCAAATGCATCATCCAGCCAGGCGGCTCAATGCGTGATGATGAAGTCATCGCCGCTGCAAACGAGCATGGCATTGCTATGGTGTTTACCGGTATGCGCCATTTCCGTCATTGATTTGATAACCTTGATGATAAGCACAGCCTTTGGGTTGTGCTTATTTTTTTACATTGGATAACCCGATAAATTAAACCAAATTTTATATAAATAATAATTATAATAACAAAAAGTTAATAATCAGCCCATAAGGCGAACGATTTTTCATTTGACGAAACTCTTTGATTTTTCTACCATTGTGGCATAATCATCACAATCAGGGATTTGATATGAGTACCACTTACCAAGCACACACGCCAGATGCGTCAGGATTTATTGCTTATCACGATGATGAGCACGCCATTTGGCATGACCTATTTGTCCGTCAGCAGTCCAGTATCGTCGGCAAGGCTTGCCAAGATTATCTTGATGGACTTGATAAGCTTGCACTGTCAAGCACGCACATTCCACAGCTTGCCGATATTGACCGTGTGTTACAGCAGACGACTGGCTTTGCCACCGCTGCCGTGCCTGCACTGATTTCGTTTTCCAAATTCTTTGGGCTACTTGCCGACCAAAAATTCCCCGTCGCGACCTTTATTCGCACTCGTGATGACTTTGATTATATCCAAGAGCCTGATATTTTTCATGAAATTGTCGGGCATTGTCCGCTATTAACCCACCCTGCCTTTGCCAAATTCACCCACACCTATGGCAAGCTTGGACTAAAATCGGACAAAGCGACGCGGGTATTTTTGGCACGGCTATATTGGTTCACGATGGAATTCGGGCTGATTGATACCGCTGATGGATTGCGTATTTATGGTGGCGGCATCCTAAGCTCGCCGGCCGAGACCGAATACGCACTGTCGGGCAAGCCTGAATATCGCCCGTTTAATCTCAATGATATTTTGCGTACGCCCTATCGCATTGACAAGATTCAGCCGATTTATTATGTCATCGACTCGCCTGATACGCCGTTTGGACTTGATGAAGCTACCCTGCTGACCGCCATCAGCCAAGCACAAAGCGATGGACTGTATGAGATGCACCCAAGCCTATTAACTGACTAACTGATTGATAAATAAGGAGATAATCATGACCACCCCACTTAAAGACCAAGCCTGTGAAGTCTGTCGCCTAGATGCACCACTGTTATGCGACGACCAATTGCCCGTGCTACTTGAACAAATCCCCACTTGGCAGATGGTTGAAGTCGATGGCATCAAACGACTGACCAAAGTGTTTAAGTTCAAAAATTACAAGCAAGCACTTGCCTTTACCAATCAAGTCAGCGACATCGCCGAATCAGCTGGCCATCACCCTGCCATCTTATTAGAATGGGGCAAGGCAACCGTGTCATGGTGGTCACATGAAGCCGGTGGATTGCACAAGAATGACTTTATTTTGGCAGCTCGGACGGATGAACTGGTTAAGTAGGTCGTACAGGTTAATTTGAGCCATTATATGCAAAATCACAATGTAAAAAGTAGGGAATTGACAGTACTGATTGTCAATTCCCTACTTTTTGTATGTTTTTTATGCAATCAGGCTGATAACTTCTTAAAAATTGATTGACATAATGTAATGGTTTGTATATATTTAGTACACTTTAGTTTATGTATAACATAACAAAAGTAGCTCTCTTTAACTTCATTACCCACAAGGAGTTTTCAATGAATTTCAAGAAATCAACTCTAGCCACTTTGGTAGCCGGTTCAATGATCTCTATGTCATCATACGCTGTAACAGCTGATGAGCTTGAGCCACGTGTTGCCAACCTTGAAAGCCAAATTGGTAGCAAAATTGAGGCGTCCGTCCTAACTCAAAAGCTTGAGGAAGTAAAAGTCAGCAATAATACAGCGCTTAATGATAAAGTAAGCACCACTGATTTTGACACTTATAAAGGCGAAGTCACAACTGCACTTAGCGAAAAAGCGAGTCAAACCGCTCTTGAAGCTGTACTACAAGCAACACAAACCGTAACAACGCGATTGGCTGAAACTATGCGCGATGGTTTGACTGAACTTGAAGCTAACAAACTAGACAAGGCAGAATTTGTTACCAAATCAGCAGCAATCCAAGGTCAATTGGATGCACAATCTGAAAAATTAGCGGCTGAAGAGACTGCTCGTACAGCAGCGGTTAAAGCATTGAATGAGCGTGTTGCTGCTGAAGAAACTGCTCGTGCTGAAGCAATTGCTACAGAAGTAGCTGCTCGTGAAGCTGCTGATGAAGCGATTAAAATTGATTTAGCGGCAAAAGCTGATAAAACAGAATTGGCCAAAACCAACGAAAAAGTTGCTGAGCTTGAAGCTAACAAACTAGACAAAGCAGAATTTGTTACCAAATCAGCAGCAATCCAAGGTCAATTGGATGCACAATCTGAAAAATTAGCGGCTGAAGAGACTGCTCGTACAGCAGCGGTTAAAGCATTGAATGAGCGTGTTGCTGCTGAAGAAACTGCTCGTGCTGAAGCAATTGCTACAGAGGTAGCTGCTCGTGAAGCTGCTGATGAAGCGATTAAAATTGATTTAGCGGCAAAAGCTGATAAAGCTGACTACACTGCATTCAAAGATGCAACTGTAGCCTATCTTGCCGGCGTTGATGATTTTATGACTGCTGCAGATGAATCATTAACCATTCTTGATAATGATTTGACCGCACTTGAAAATACAGTTGCAGGCATTCAACAAGGTAATACCGACGCCCTAAATGCTGAAACAAAAGCTAAAATCGACAGCATTGGCGTCGTTGATGATGCATTTAAAGACATCTACGGCGACAACCCAACTTTGGTTGATGCACTAAAAATGGTCCATGAAGACCTAGAAAGCAAAGCGACAACCACTCAGCTAAACGCCAAAGCTGATACAACCTATGTTGATGCTCAAGATGCCAAACTACTAAAAACCATCAGCGCATTAGCCGATGCAAGTCAGGCGGCTGCAGAAGCACTCGAAGCCGATAAACTAGACAAAGCAGAATTTGTTACCAAATCAGCAGCAATCCAAGGTCAATTGGATGCACAATCTGAAAAATTAGCGGCTGAAGAGACTGCTCGTACAGCAGCGGTTAAAGCATTGAATGAGCGTGTTGCTGCTGAAGAAACTGCTCGTGCTGAAGCAATTGCTACAGAGGTAGCTGCTCGTGAAGCTGCTGATGAAGCGATTAAAATTGATTTAGCGGCAAAAGCTGATAAATCTACCGTAAATGAATTAGCAGCAACAGTTGATACTAAAGCCGATAAAGCAAAAGTTGATTACCTGCGTGAACTTGTAATCACTAACGGTCAATCAATCTCTAAAGTTGATGCAGCGGCTGCTAAAGCACAAACTACAGCAAATAATGCTCAAACTGCGGCTAACAATGCTCAAGTAACCGCTGATGAAGCATTGGCAGGTTTGGATGCTAAAGCTGACAAGACTGCTGTTACAGCACTTGAAAATACCGTTGCAGCTAAAGCTGATCAAGCTACCGTAAATGAGTTGGCAGCAACAGTTGATACTAAAGCCGATAAAGCAAAAGTTGATTACCTACGTGAACTTGTAATCACCAACGGTCAATCAATCTCTAAAGTAGATGCAGCGGCTGCTAAAGCACAAACTGCAGCTAACAACGCTCAAGCAACTGCTGATGAAGCATTGGCAGGTTTGGATGCTAAAGCTGACAAGACTGCTGTTACAGCACTTGAAAATACCGTTGCAACTAAAGCCGATCAAGCTACAGTTGATACTCTAGCTAAAGTAGTTGATACAAAAGCGGATAAATCTGCACTTGATGCTAAAGCTGACAAAACTGCTGTTACAGCACTGGAAAACACTGTTGCAACTAAAGCAGATCAAGCTACAGTTGATGCTCTAACCACTGTTGTAGGTACTAAAGCGAATGCATCTGATGTTGCAGCCTTGAGCGCAACCGTTGCAACCAAAGCAGATCAATCAACTGTAGATGCACTAGATAAGCGTGTCAGCAACAACACAGCACGCATCGAAGAGCTTAATAACGATCTACGTAGCGGCCTAGCAAACCAAGCAGCACTAAGCGGTCTATTCCAGCCATACAATGTTGGCAAAGTAAACGTTTCAGTTGCAGTTGGTGGGTACAAGTCATCATCCGCCGTTGCTGTTGGCTCTGGCTATCGCCTGAACGAAAACGTTGCAACCAAAGCTGGTTTGGCATTCAATACCAACGGTGGCGATGTTTCATATCACGCTGGTGTGAACTTTGAGTGGTAATTGACAATAGCAACATATTGTCGATACAAAAAGTCTGGTAGCAATACCAGACTTTTTCTTTTCATACCTTATCACATATATCACGTATAACCATCAGCCACAGGCTTAAGGTTAAGCTAAGAACAAGGCACGCATCTACATCATCTATATCGACACTGATACTGATACTGATAAGCATAAATAAACAAGCCCGATAGTTATTTTATCAGGCTTGTTTTATAGGCTTAGTGTCTTATTATCATCAACAAATCAATGCTGAGCCTTTAGCGCATCTTCATTGATAATGACTTCAGATGTATCACGCAGGTAGCGTACATAGTCTTCAAGCTGATCAGCGCCGATATTATCACGAATCACCTGCATGGCACGCAGACGATCAGCAGGCGCAAGCTGAGATTCAGTGGCTTTATCAACAGGGCCGCCCACCATCACACTTGCACCATCTTCGGTCTGCACCACCCACACATCATCGCCTTCAGCTGATTGGTGTAGGAATAAGCTTGCAGACTCAAGCTGTGACAGCTTTGGATTGGCGCGTGTTGACATACCCATATTGGCACTTGGGACTTTGAGTGATGCGCCACTATTTGCTTTGGCTTCATCAGCTGCTTTTTGGGCATCAGCCATCGCAAGCTCAATCGCCTTTTGCTTGGCTAGCGTCATCTTGATTTGATCTTTTGCTTCATCAAAGCTCAGCGGACGAGATGCTTGATAATTGCTTGGTTGAACCCAGATATTTTTGTCACCGACAGCGATATTTGGGCTTACGCCTTGATCTTGGATGGTGAATTCATCAAATGCAGCTGCAATCACCGCAGGCTGAGATAGATCGGTTGTGTTATCCGTCTGTGGGTACGCCTTGATTTCTTTGAGCTCGACACCGACTTCTTTGGCGATATCCGCCACGCCCACACCGTCGGTTGCCAGCGTATTGATCTTGGCTGACAAATCAGCAAACACCGCTTGACGCTTATAGGTCGCAGCACGATCCATCAGCTCATCACGCAGGCTCTCAATGCTTGGTGCATTGTCATTAACTTTGGTTACCTTAAAGATTTGATAACCAAAATTCGTCTTGACGACTGCTGACACCTGACCTACGGTCAAACCACTCAAAGCCTGCTCAACCGTCGCTGCATCCTGACCAAAAACAGCAGGATTGAAACTACCGATTGCACCGCCATTTTCGCCACTTGGATCTTGCGAATATTGTTTTGCCAATGACTCAAACGACTCGCCTGCATCTAGCTTGGCTTTAATCTCTTGGGCTTGTTTTTCGGCATTATCACCGGTCAATAAAATTTGCGATAGCTCACGCCCATCGCTGATGCCTTTTTCTTTGAGATAGGACGCGTATTGCGCTTTGATTTCATCTTCGGTTGGCAAATCAACTTTGACCAGCAAGGGACTTAGCTCAAGATACGCCAAATCCACCGTTGCAGGCTTAACTAGCGTTGCTTTGTTTTCATCATAATATGCTTGGATTTGTGCATCAGTCACTTCGACTTGATCCACATAATTTTGCCACGAATAGCGATGCACCCACACTTCACGGGCTTCAAGCTGTAAATCAAGCAAATGTGCAATTTGACTATTTGGATAAATCGCCGTACCAACGATACTGCCAATCAGCTGACGCAAGCTTAGACGCAGACGCTCAAGATGAAACAGTGCATCTTTGGTTAGCCCATTTTGTTGCAAATAGCTAGCAAAACGGTCATTCGAAAATTGTCCATTATCCTGAAAAATCTCATACTGCTGTAGTAGCTGAGTAATCATCTCATCAGACACGGTCATGCCCAGTACAGATGCCTGATTTTCAAGCAAAGCTTTATCGGTCAGACGCTTTAGCACCATCTGCCGAAGTGCTGTTTCGTTAATCAAGCTAGCATCCACGCCTTTTTGGAGCAAGGCATTACGTTCAGCATTCACTTCAGCTTGGAATGTGCTGACATCCACCACTTGCTCGCCCACTTTGATTAATTGGTTCGGCTGAATAGAAGCACCGCCAAACGTACCCTGCACCCCCAAAAATGCCATCGGGATTAATGTACCTACCAAAATCAGCTTACCCGGCCAACTTTGGAGAAAATTACGCATCTTTTCCATATCAATCGCTACTTTGCAAATATAAAACAAAATCTGGTTTAAAAACCTTACTATGATACGCTAATTCTTATCAATACTCAAAATACTTTTTGTATCTGTTTGCGAATTTCACCAACTTTTATGCAATAAAGGCACAAAAAAACCACCCAATCACTGTTGGGTGGCTCTTTGTCTAAATACCGCTAATTAGTTAACAGCGTCTTTTAGACCTTTACCAGCTTTGAAGCTTGGTACTTTGCTTGCAGCGATTTCTAGCGCTTCGCCAGTTTTTGGGTTACGACCAGTGCGAGCTGCACGCTCTTTGACGCTAAAAGTACCAAAACCAACCAATACAACGTCATCACCACGTTGTAGTGCGCCTTGTACGCTCTCGGTGAATGCGTTTACAGCTTTAGCTGCTTGTTCTTTGGTTAGACCAGCGCTTTGAGCGATGCTGTCAACTAATTCTGACTTGTTCATAAAAAATCCTCATAAGATTACGATTAACGAAAAGGTTCGGCATTCGCCATAATGTGTGCATTGTAAGGGGATAGCCAAGCTTTTACAAGCAAAAAAATCATTTTTTCGCAAGAATTTGCAAAAAATATGCATAATTTTGCCATCAATGAGTAATGTCCTTGCAAAATTGGCGACACATTCAGGCTTTTGATTTAACTTTGCTTTACTTTATATCAAGCTTAACACCAATAAGCAAGCAAAAATTATCAGTTTTAACGAAAAAGTCATAAAAAATCGCTGAATTTTCGTCAAAATTACAGTATCATGGCAACTAATGTGATTTTTTTTGGCGGTGATTGATGGCTTTTTATACAAAACAAGTGATCCAAAAACAAATCGCACCGCCCAACAACTAGGATTATTATGACGACACAGAACTCACCCGACGCCGTTTCATCAAGCGAGCCAAACGGTGTCATCTCTCGTGGTATCTTAAATGTATTATTGGTATTTGTTGAATCTGCCATCACGCTGATGCTAAGATTTGACCCAAAATTACGCCAACTTGCCTATCCACTTGCCGAATCAGGTAAGGTGGTGTGTATCCGCACCTACCTACCGCATACCAAGATTTATGCCACTTTTGGTTATCGTGGCGTACTGCTTGATGACACATTGCCTGCCAATAAGCAAGCGCCTGATGTCATCATCAATGCTTACAGCTTTCAGCTGGTCAATGCCTTGATGAATCACAGCGAATCCACCATCGATGCGCTACAAATCCGTGGCGAGACCCAAGATGTCGCTGATGTCAAAGCGTTCTTGGTGCGTGTCGGCGTCGGTGGCGCTATCCAAAATCTCATCAACAAACTGCGTGGCAATCCCGAAAATAAGCCCACGCCCGAACAAAAAGCCGAAAAACTCTCAGAGCTTCGTGCCAAAATCAATGAACAAAATCAGCGTATCGATGAGCAAGCCAAAGACATCGCTCGGCTAAAGACACAGCTTGCCGAATCCCAAAACAAACAAAAAGCCACCGTTGCCGGTCTGATTGTGGCGTCTGTCATTGCACTTGTTGCTATCGTGTCGCACTTTTTTATCTGATACTCATCAAGCAAGCGTGGCATGATGCTTTATCAAGCACCCAAGCCAAGATAAACCAAATCAAATCCATCAATCAGTTTTGTTGATGGATTTTTTGTACAAATAATCTTGACCTATTTACTCGGAATTATTATAATAAGCCACATCATAACAAGCCAAGACATTGGCAAATGTAAGTTTACCTAAGTTTGAGCGATTCAAACTCGGCAATTTTTTTTGGAAGATTAGACAATGCGTTTAACCACTCGTGGACGGTATGCCGTTACTGCCTTGCTTGATTTGGCTGTCCAAGAGAACCGCCATCAAGGTGCTGTGTCTTTGTCCGACATTGCAAAACGCCAATCCATCTCCATATCCTATCTCGAACAGCTATTTTCAAAGCTACGCAAAAAAGGGCTGGTCAATAGCACACGGGGCGCATCTGGCGGTTATCATCTTGCCAAGCCACTTAGTGAAATTGACATCATGAGCATCATCACCGCTGTCGATGAGAGCATCAACGCCACGCAGTGCGGTGGTAAAGGCGATTGCCATGATGGTTCGATGTGCTTGACGCATGATTTGTGGCATAATTTGTCTGCACACATCGAATCATACCTAAAGAATGTCACCCTAGCGCAGTTATTAGAAACCAAGAACACACAAGCCATCGCTGACCGCCAAGAAAGTCGGGTCTGCGGGGCAAAAAAAGACTCACAAATCACAACAATCAATTTAATCGGAAATCTAGCATGAGCCAGACATCACTTATTTATCTTGACTACGCTGCCACCACACCAGTTGCCAAAGAAGTGGCTGACAAGATGGTACAATATCTAACTTTTGACGGTATCTTTGGTAACCCAGCTTCTCGCTCGCATGGCTTTGGCTGGCAAGCAGAAGAAGCGGTTGAGCACGCTCGTGACCAAATCGCCCAGACTGTCGGCGCTGACCCACGCGAAATCGTCTTTACCAGTGGCGCAACCGAGTCAGATAACCTTGCTATCAAAGGTGTGGCACATTTTTATCACACAAAAGGTAAGCACATCATCACAAGCAAAATCGAACACAAAGCTGTGCTAGATACCTGCCGTCAGCTAGAGCAAGAAGGCTTTGAGATTACTTATCTTGAGCCAGAACAAGGTACAGGTCTGATTACCCCTGCCCAGGTCGAAGCTGCGCTGCGTGATGATACCATTTTGGTCAGCCTAATGGCGGTCAATAACGAGCTAGGCACAGTCACAGACATCGCTGCCATTGGTGAAATCACTCGTGCCAAAGGCGTGCTATTCCATGTCGATGCTGCTCAAGCCGTTGGCAAAATCAAAATCAACCTAGGCGAGCTAAAAGTCGATTTGATGAGCTTCTCAGCACACAAAATCTATGGCCCAAAAGGTATCGGCGCACTGTATGTCGGTCGTAAGCCACGCGTACGCATCAAAGCAGAACAGCACGGCGGCGGTCATGAGCGTGGTATGCGTTCAGGCACACTAGCGACACACCAAATCGTCGGTATGGGCGAAGCGTTTGCCCTATCGGTACAGCGTTTTAATGAAGACCATGCCCACATCAAGGCTTTGCGTGATAAGCTATGGAATGGACTACAAGACATCGAAGAAGTCTATCTAAACGGCAGCCTTGAGCATGGTATCCCAAATGTGCTTAATGTCAGCTTTAACTTCGTCGAAGGCGAGAGCCTAATGATGAGCCTAAAAGATTTGGCAGTATCATCAGGTTCGGCGTGTACATCAGCCACCCTTGAGCCATCGTATGTCCTGCGTGCCATCGGTCGCCCTGATGAGCTGGCACATTCATCGATTCGCTTTAGTATCGGTCGCTATACCACCGAAGCAGACATTGACCGTGTGCTTGCCCAAATCCATGAAGCGGTTGAGAAACTGCGTGAACTATCGCCACTGTGGGATATGTTCAAAGAAGGGATTGACTTATCAACCGTTGAATGGCAAGAACACTGATTGTCTGTGTGGTTATGCCTATTGCGTCGTTAGGCTCACTTGATGTACTAGATGTACACCATCGTTCGCCTGCCTAGCACTAGGCGATAACCACTTCGACAATAGTTATTTATAGAACTGATGCTCGATGTGCATAAGTACACCGTCGCTTACCCACCTAGCACCAGCCACCTATAAATAAACGATTACCGAGTGTTGCCTACCTAATACTAATTGCAACACAACAGATTAAAATTTAGTAGAAAATTTGGCAAATCCAGCCATCGCACGATTTGCCAATTCACCAAACTTATAAGAGATACAGTTATGGCATATTCAGATAAAGTCATTGACCATTATGAAAATCCACGCAATGTGGGCAATCTAGACAAAAACGCTAAGAATGTCGGCACTGGCATGGTCGGTGCACCAGCCTGTGGTGATGTGATGCGCCTACAAATCCAAGTCAGCGATGATGGCATCATCGAAGATGCAAAATTCAAGACTTATGGCTGTGGCTCAGCGATTGCATCAAGCTCGCTAGTCACCGAATGGCTAAAAGGCAAAACCCTAGACCAAGCCGCTGCGATTAAAAACAAAGACATCGCAGAAGAACTTGCTTTGCCACCGGTTAAAGTACACTGCTCGGTACTTGCCGAAGATGCCATCAAAGCTGCGATTGAAGATTATCAAGCCAAAGCACAAGCATAATTTATGAAATGCTTGTTTGACGCTCGCTTGATTATCCTGTTCAACACTTAGACATCTGCCGATACACATCGGCAGTCATCGCCAATTTAGTGAAGGAAATTGTCATGATTACCCTAACCGCTCGTGCTGCACAGCATGTCAAAGACTTCTTAGAAAACCGTGGTAGCGGCGAAGGCATCCGTGTCGGTGTGCGTACGGCTGGCTGTTCTGGATTGGCTTATGTGCTTGAGTTCGTCGATGAGCCAAATGATACCGATGAGAAATTCTCAAGCGGCGGCGTGAATGTCTTTGTTGACCCAAAAAGCTTGGTATATCTCAACGGTCTTGAGATGGATTATGTCACCGAAGGGCTAAACTCTGGCTTTAAATTCACCAACCCTAACCAAAAAGGTGAATGTGGCTGCGGTGAGTCATTCACTGTCTAAGGCACGCTATGAATAACCATTTTTTTGCGCTGTTTGGTTTACCTATCAGCTTTCGGATTGATGAAACACTGCTCAAGGCCCGCTTGCTTGAGTTACAAAAAACTCATCACCCTGACCGCCAAGACGGTGACAGCATCGCCATCACCCAAAACGCATCATTGATTAATCATGCTTATGACACCCTAAAGCGTGATGATAGCCGTGCTGCGTATTTGCTTAGCTTAAATGGTGAAGATATCGATTTGGATAAATCCATCAGCGATTGGGATTTTTTGGGCGAGATGATGGAAGTTCGCATTGCGCTTGATGATACCGATGATAAAGCAAGTCTTGATAAGATGGCAAATGAAGTCAGCCAAACCAGTCAAGCGTTGGCAGATGGCTTTGATGATGCTTATCAAGCCCAAAACTGGACGACTGCTCGTGACCTTGCCCAAAAATTACAATTCGTCGGCAAACTACACGATGACATCATCGCCAAGCTCAGCGAAAGCCTGCACCAAAATAACGATGATGACGATTTGTATGTCTAATCGCTTGATTTTAGGGAAATTTTAGGAAAATCACACGCCAAATTGATGCCCTTTGGCGTGTTTTTGTGATGAAGCGCTTTGGATAAGGCATCAAAATTTAGTATAATTAGCCACTGAAAACTTACTTTTCACTAGCCACCTTTTATTTTATTTATTTTAAAGAATTTGCCATGTCATTATTACAAATCAGCGAACCCAATCAAAGCAAAAATCCCCACCAACATCGTTTTGCACTCGGCATTGACCTTGGCACGACACATTCATTGGTCGGCGTGGTTCGCTCGGGCAAGGCGCAGGTTTTGCCGTTTGATGACACACCATTACTACCATCTGTCGTCTATTATGGCGACCAAAGCGATACGCCACTGACTGGCAAACAGGCGCTGGCTTTTGCTGATGATACCGCCAATACCATCATCTCAGCCAAGCGTTTTATGGGGCGAGCTCGCAGTGATATCAAATTCTCACATCCTTATACACTCTCTGGCGATGATGCCACCATGCCCGCCTTTGTCACTGCGCAAGGTGAAAAATCCCCTGTCGAGACATCGGCACACATCCTAAATCGCCTATATCGTCACGCCGCCGCTGCCTTGCCTAATGACAGTATCCAAGGGGCGGTGATTACTGTGCCTGCGTATTTTGATGATGCACAGCGTACCGCCACCAAAGATGCCGCCACCGCAGCAGGCTTGACCGTACTTCGCCTGCTCAATGAGCCGACCGCCGCCGCCATCGCTTATGGCTTGGATAAGGCGACCAATCACGGGACTTATTTGGTTTATGACTTGGGCGGTGGTACTTTTGATGTGTCTATCCTACGCCTAAGTGATGGCGTGTTTGAAGTGCTTGCCACAGGGGGCAACTCAGCCTTAGGCGGTGATGATATTGACCGCCTACTTGCCAATTGGCTGATTAAGCAGGCGAATCTTGACCCAGCACAGATTGATAATAGCGAAAAATCTCGCCTTGCCAAGCTTGCCAAAAACTACAAGCAAGCTCTGACCGATACCGACAGTGTCACAGTTGATACCACCATCGCCGGCACACCACTGTCGCTACAGCTTGATAATCAAACGCTTAGCCAAATCATTGAGCCCGTCATCCGTCGCACGCTACAAGCCTGTGAGCAGGTGCTACTGGATGCCAAGCTTGACAAATCAGCGCTCAATGATGTCATCCTAGTCGGTGGCTCAACTCGTATGCCGGTGATTATCCGTGCTGTCGAAGCGCATTTTAATCGTGCGCCACTGTGTAGCATCAACCCTGATGAAGTCGTTGCACTTGGCGCAAGTATCGCCGCTGACCAGCTGATTAATAAAAAAGGCGATGGCCTATTGCTGCTTGATGTCACACCGCTATCGCTTGGACTTGAGACGATGGGCGGACTTGTCGAAGTCATCATCCCACGCAACACACCCATTCCTGTGGCTCGTCGTCAGACCTTTACCACGCACCAAGATGGTCAGACAGGCATGATTGTCCATGTCGTCCAAGGCGAGCGTGATACCGTCGCAGATTGTCGCAGTTTGGCACGCTTTGAGCTGTATAGCATCCCACCGATGAAAGCAGGTTTGGCTCGTATCGAAGTGACCTTTAGCATTGATGCCAATGGTCAGCTGACCGTCTCTGCCGAAGAAACTACCACCGGCGTCAAAAGCCACATCGAAGTCAACCCAAGCTATGGACTGACCGAAGCACAACAAGAACAGCTACTGATGGCAGGCTTTACGCACGCCAATGAAGACAAAAAAGCCCGTATGCTCATCGAAGCCAAAGTCGAAGCCGACCGTGAGCTGATTGCGCTGACTTCAGCATTGGCAGAGTTTGGTGCACTACTGAGCGATGACGAACAAGCCACCTTGCAAGTGCTGATGAATGGGGTGCGTGAAGCCATTGATAGCAATGATAAGGCCGTGCTTGATGATGCTGTCGCCAAGCTTAAGCCTGCCAGCGACCACTTTGCTAGCGTCATCATGGACAAAAATGTCAAAGATGCACTTGCAGGCACACGCACCAGTGATTGGTAATGACGAATTTATTGTAAAATTTAAACGCAAAAGAGATACTTATGACCACTGTAACCCTACTACCCCACCACGAAATCTGCCCAGAAGGTGCGACCGTTGAGATTAATTCAGGTGAAAATCTGTGTGAAGCTCTGCTTGAGCGTGGCATCAAGATTGAGCACGCCTGCGATATGTCAAAAGCCTGCACCACTTGCCATGTTATCGTCCGTCAAGGCTTTGACAGCCTAGAAGAGATGGATGATATCGAAGGTGATTTGCTTGACCGTGCATGGGGTCTTGAACCTGATTCTCGCCTAGCTTGTCAGTGTATCGTCGCTGATGAAGATTTGGTGATTGAGATTCCAAAATACACGCTAAACCACGCCAAAGAAAATCATTAATCCGATTTCTTATACCAACCCAATAAAATAAGGCTATCCATATCGATAGCCTTATTTATTTTATTTTAACTAATCACAGATTAATCAAGCCACAGTCGATATGGCAAAGATACAAAGCCATCGATTTGACCTGCCATGATGACATCCAAATCAAGCACGCCTTTGGCAATCAGCTCTAGCGTATATGGCACAAGCTGATGCTCAAGCTTTTGCACTCGCTTGCCAAGCGACTCAGCGGTATCATGCTCATCGACCGACAGCCAAGCTTGGGTCAATACCTGCCCTGCGTCTAGCTCAGGCGTCACCAGATGTACGCTACAGCCATGGTGCTTGTCGCCCGAGCGAATCACTCGTGCATGAGTGTCCAGCCCCTTATAAGCAGGCAGTAGCGACGGGTGTAGATTAATCATCGCACACGGTACAGCATGGATAAACTCAGCAGATAGTACACGCATAAAGCCTGCCAATACCACCAAATCAGGCGACCATGCTTCAAGCTGAGCCAATGCGTGCTTTTCAAAAGTGGCGATACTCATCCGCTTGCCACTTGGTGCGTGTGATAGCACTGCCACAGGGATATTGGCAGTCGTGGCTCGTGTGACGGCATAAGCATCTTCACGATTGCTAATCACGCCGATGATGTCGATTGGCAAAGTACCTGCCTGCATCGCATCAATCATCACTTGCAGGTTTGAGCCGCTACCTGAGACCAGCACAGCGACCTTGAGACGACGATTGCTCATCAGATATACACCACAGCTTTGTCGGTACGCTCGACGATTTCACCGATTTTCCAGACAGTTTCGCCGCTGGCAGCAAGCTCACTCATCGCTTGCTCAGCTTTATCTGCTGGGATAGCTAGGATAAAGCCTACACCACAGTTAAAGGTGCGATACATCTCAAGCGTCTCAATATTGCCGCCTTTTTGTAGCCACTGGAACACTTCAGGTAGCTGCCAGCTGTTAGTATCGATTTGCGCCGCCAAATTCTCAGGCAATACGCGTGGCAGGTTCTCAGTCAGACCACCACCGGTGATGTGTGCCATCGCATGGATATTGGCATTGCCCAGTGATTTTTGTAGGGCATTGACCGATTTGACATAAATACGAGTTGGTGCCATCAGTGCATCAGCTAATGAACGCTCGCCCAATTTTTCGCTAGCGACATCCGTGCCAGTCACTTCGATGACTTTACGAATCAGCGAATAGCCATTTGAGTGTGCGCCGCTTGATGCTAGCGCAATCAGCACATCGCCTTGTTGGACATTGTCGCCTGTGATGACTTCAGACTCTTCGACCACGCCAACACAAAAGCCTGCTAAGTCATAATCTTCATCTTGATACATTCCCGGCATCTCAGCAGTCTCACCGCCAATGAGCGCACAGTTGGCAAGCTGACAGCCATCACCAATCCCTGCAATCACCGTCGCCGCTGTATCAACATCCAGCTTACCAGTCGCATAATAATCTAGGAAAAATAGCGGTTCTGCACCACAAACCAATAGGTCATTGACACACATCGCCACCAAATCTTGACCGATGGTCTCATGGCGATTGAGCTGTAGTGCAAGCTTAAGCTTTGTACCTACGCCGTCCGTGCCTGAAACCAATAGCGGTGATTTATACCCTGTTGGGATACGGCAAAGCGCACCAAAACCACCCAAGCCACCCATCACTTCAGGGCGAGAAGTGGCTTTTGCCACTGATTTGATACGAGAAACCAACGCTTCGCCTGCGTCAATATCCACGCCTGCGTCTTTATAACTGAGTGAAGTTTGCTGTGTCATAGCTACCCTTGTAAAAAAGCAATGCCATTTGGCGGAAAAATATTGCCGTTTATTATAGCAAATTTTTCGGTTAAGTTTTATTCTGTTGTCAAAATTATTGAGTTTTTTTAAGTTTTGTCAAAAAATCTTGAGCCTTATATATCTAAAAAGCGCAAAATCGCTTAGAATAGTCCACAGTGATTCACCGATTGGAAAGTTTTATTAATGTATCGCACTGGCATTGACCCATTTTTTCGCAGATTGCTGATTTTGGCTGGTATTGGCATCTTGTTGTACGCCCTATTTTTGATGAAATCAGTCATCACGCCTTTTGTGGCGGCGTTTATTTTGGCGTATTTTTTGAATCCATTGGTCAGTGCCGTCAGCCGTATCATGCCCCGCATTTTGGCGATTAGCCTAGTATATCTCAGTAGCGCCGTGCTTGCGGTGGCGTTTTTTGTATGGCTTGTACCGCTACTGTGGGCACAGCTTGAGATTCTGTGGGAATCGCTGCCTGCTGCGGTGCTTTGGTACAATGATGTCGTGCGTCCTTGGATTTCGATGCATACTAATGCCGATTTGTTGCCACTTGATGCCAATGTCTTATCCAATGCTGCTTTAGAATTTTTGCAAAAAAACTATCAATTTGCCGATGCGCAAGGATTCATCAAAAAAGCCCTAAGCTCAGGGATGAACTTTGCCAACAGCTTTGGGCTTGTGGTGATGGTGCCTGTGCTTGCGTTTTATTTTTTGCTTGGTTGGGATAAGCGTCTTGCCACGTGGCAATCAGCCATTCCCAAGCCCTACACCGCCAAAGTCACACAAATCGCCCAAGACTGTAACGATGCCTTGATGAGCTTTGCCAAAGGTCAGCTACTGGTCATGCTACTGCTTGGCACGATTTATGCAGTACAGCTTGAGCTGATTGGCTTACAGCTTGGGCTGATTATTGGGATTATGGCAGGTATCGCAAGCTTTGTGCCTTATCTTGGCTTTGGCGTCGGTATCATTGCTGCGCTGATTGCTGGTGTGTTTCAATTTGGCTTTGACTGGCTACAGCTTGGGCTGATTGTCGGTGCGTTTATGGTGGGGCAAGTGCTCGAAGGCTATGTGCTACAGCCCCTATTGCTTGGCAATAAGATTGGGTTGTCGCCACTGTGGGTAATTTTCTCTGTGCTTGCTGGTGCTGCGATGTTCGGCTTTGTGGGTATGCTGATTGCCCTACCTGTTTCAGCGGTGATTAATGTGCTATTTTATCATGCTTATCAAGCCTATCTTGATAGCGACTGGCATCAAGGTCGCAGATAGTATCGCTTGTTTGATGAATAGCTTTTTATGTGGTGAAAAATTCATCACTTAAGTGCAGTTTTGTGAAATTTATCTTGCTTAAAATCCAGTAAATATGCTATATATATCAGTTGAAAAAGTTGATAAAAGCCTGATTTCATAGAAGATAATCGCAACGATAATAATTAAGAGCTCACCGTTACCATGACCGACCTACTTACCCAAGACTCGCTGAATATTGACATTCGCCAAGAAGCCAGCTTGGATGACTTTAAGTCCAAAGGTTTTCGCCCTATTCTTGACGCCATTGATAAGATGACCGAAGGAAGCCTGCGCGAGCTGTTTATCGTCGGCGGTTATGGGTTTGGCAAGACACATTTGGCGAACGCTATTCACGATTATTATACCAAGCGTACAGGACGCATGGCGATTAGCCTACATTTGGATGAACTCATCGAACAAGACCCACACGCAACGGCACTGGTTGGGCTTGAAATGTTTGATTTGATTATCATTGATGACTTGCAACTGGTACGCCACAGCTATGAATGGCAAGAAGGTCTGTTTCATCTTATCAATCGTATTCGAGAGCACCAAAAGCAGATTTTGTATCTAGCAGACAATCCAGCACGAGAGCTACAAATTGGCCTGCTTGATTTACACACTCGCCTATCATTAGCGCCTATGCTCACTCTGCCTACTCATGATGATGTCGAAGACCGCAAAATTTTGCTCGATACCATCCTAAAAAAGAAAAACTGGCGTCTGCCTGATGAGATTTTGGATTATCTACTCCAAGAAGGCCCACGCAATGCAGGTGACATCAATACGGTGCTCAAGCACATCACACCGCTGTTGACTCGCCTATCTCGCGTGCAAATCCCCAAAAAAACCATCACCGAAGCCAAAAATATCATTCTACGAGAGACCTTTATGCTTGAGATTATTGAGCATGAAGACTTGCACAGTTGATATTTTCTTCAAATGATGGATAAAGTTGTGGCAAAAACCCATAAATCATGCTATTTTATAAAAAGTTTATTTATCAGGATAAAGTTATGAAATATACCGCCCTAGCCTTGGCAGCCATCACCACTGTCATGAGCACCCAAGCATTCGCTGCTGTGCAATTAAAAGTTGATGATAACATCAAAGTTACCGCCATCAATGGTAATGAGATTCGCCACGGTCTGCTACAGCCATTGCAGCGTGAATTTACACTGGATGCTGGTCGCCACGTGATTACTGCACGCTATGATCGCCTGTTCAACCTAAACAGCAATGATCACGATTATCTCAAATCAGGCAATGTGACCATCACTGTAGATTTGGCGGACAATCAAACTTATCAGCTGATCATGCCAAATCAGCCAAATCACTATGCCGCTGCCAAAGAATATGCCAAAGCACCAAGCCTAGCTGTATCGCACAATGGCACAATCATCGCCCAAGAGAACACCAGCGAAAATCGCACAGGTATCCTAACTGGCATCACAGGTGCAATCGGTGGTATGTTTGGTCGTGGTGATTCAGCTGTCGTCGCAAACCAAAAAGCCATCGCAGCCATCAATAGCCAAACACCTGCACCAACAGCACCTGTTAGCACACCACAGGCTAACAACTTGGATGGCTTTATGCAACTATGGCTCAATGCCAGTGAAGAAGAACGTGAAAAAATCCGTCAATGGGTTGGTAAATAATCATTCGCCAATTGCGTGATGATAACAATAAAGCTCTGCCGCCTGACAGAGCTTTATTTTATGGTGAATAATAGGCGTTATAAATTAAATAATGCCAAACTAATTGCAATCACACCCATGCCACCAACCAAGCCATACACCGTCTCATGACCGGCTGAATATCGCTTGGCAGCAGGTAGCAACTCATCCATCGCCAAAAATACCATCGCCCCTGCGATAATACCAAACACCCAACCAAAAATCTCTGGTGATAAAAACGGCTTGAGTATAAAATACCCCATCACCGCCCCAAGCGGCTCTGCCAAACCTGAGATCAGACACGCCAACACCGTCAAACGCTTACTATGCGTGGCAAAATAAATCGGTGCAGCGATAGAGATGCCTTCAGGGATATTATGCACAGCGATGGCAAATGCCAATGGCGCACCCAATGTCGGACTCTCAAGGGTAGCAAAAAACGTCGCAAGCCCTTCTGGAAAATTATGCGCCGTGATGGCAAAAGCCGACATCAAGCCGATGCGTCTAAGATAATTTTGGTTCTTATCCAAAAACCGTGGATCATTGACATCCAGTGTCTCATGTGGATTGGGGATTAAGCGATCCAGCGCCAAGATAGCAAGCAGTCCTGCCAAAAATGCCGCTGTCGCCCAGCTAAAGCCTACGTCGCTCACTTCGCCAAAACTATCCACCGACTTACCAAAAATCTCAGTCAAGGATACAAATACCATCGCACCGGCTGCAAATGCCAGTCCAAATGCCAACACCCTAGGACTTGGGGTTTTTTGAAAAAAGACCAAGGCACTACCCAACACTGTGGCAAGTCCTGCCGCCAAGGTAATCCCAAACGCCATCAAGACATGATCGATCATGAGTTACTCATTTTGGAATGATTGATTGTATTGATAAATCAGATTTGAAAAAATTATCAAATCCTATAAACAAAACAGACTCATCATGACAGATCATGATGAGTCTTGGCTTTGAATCAAATTAGCTAAGAATTATTTAGCCAATACAGAAACATAGCGACGGCCAAATTGACCTTTGGTTTCGAACTTAACCACACCTTCGGTCAAAGCGAATAGAGTGTGGTCACGACCCATACCAACGCCTTCACCTGCGTGGAACTCAGTACCACGTTGACGAACGATGATGTTACCAGCAACTACGTCTTGACCGCCAAATACTTTTACGCCAAGCATTTTTGGGTTAGAATCACGACCGTTACGAGTAGAACCTGCGGCTTTTTTATGTGCCATGAGAATATCTCCTATTGGGATACCGTTGAGTGCGCTCTAGGTATCAAATACTAATGTGGTGAATTAAGCGTTGATGGCTTTGATTTTTAGCTCAGTGAACCATTGACGGTGACCTTGCTCTTTGTGGTAGTGCTTGCGACGACGGTGCTTAACGATACGCACTTTCTTGCCACGACCATGATCAACCACTTCAGCTTCTACACTCGCACCAGCAACTAGCGGTTCACCGATTTTGATGTCAGCGCCATTGACAACCATTAGCACTTCTTCGATTTTTAGCGTTGCGCCTTTTTCAGCTTTTAGTAGCTCAACTTTCAAAGTCTCGCCAACGCTAACACGGTGTTGTTTACCGCCACTTTTGATTACTGCGTACATCTTGAGTTCTCCAGATAAACCTGTGTGCCGTGGCTATCCCTTGATAGCACTTGATAACGAACACGACAAGGATGCAAAATAAAGCGACATTCTACTAAAACTTTTATCCAAAAGCAAGGATTATTTTATCTATCAGCTACCCGCATCAATATGTGCACGGATTTTGGTCAATACCGCACTGACATCCGCCGCCACAAAGTCAGGCGCAAGATTGATAATCAGCACATCATCAAGCCACCGCTCTGCCATCACTGCCTGTGCATCAATGGTGATGATGGCTTTTTTCACGCCTGATTTGGCGATGATGATGCGAGTAGCTTTTGGTTCAAGCGTGCAATCTTTTAGGTTTGGTGATAGCATATTGTACAGTTTTTGGGTCGTTGGCGGTAACGCTATCGATGGCATGGATGGCTGTTTTGGCTTATGAAACATCGGCTTTAAACTTGCTGCCAAAAATAGCACAACCAACAACAAACTTAAGCCAATCAGCCAAATCACTGCACTGTACGACATGGTATTATTTTATTCTCTGTTAAATTATTTTAGGTATTTTACACAGTTGGGTAACTCATTACCCATCACATCATTGCTTGGCTGATGTGTTCGCAACAGCTCGCCGGTTGCCAAAATCAGCTCACAAATGCCCTGCGCCATTTGCTGTTGTCTAAATCGCTCAAGGGTTTGTGTACACAGTGATTGCCAAATGCCATCCGCCACCCGCCGATCAATGCCACGATCCGCCACAATCTGTAAATCATGCTCGCACAGATTGACATAAATCAGCACACCTGTATTGTGCTCGGTGTCCCACACATGATGCTCGGCAAATAGCTCAATGGCTCTATCACGGCAAGTCTGATGATAAGCACTGCCAATCGGTAGATGATTTTCGATAATCACACAAATCTCGCCACTATGACCAATCTCGGCTTGCGTGATGGCATTGCCAAGCGCCTGCTTGACCGAGTTGGTCAGCCAGCGACTGTGAAACATCGGCACATACATCAGCTGTCTAAATAACCTTGCGATACTTGTCTGTCTCATTACCACGATCCCCCTGCACCGCCACCGCCAAAACTGCCACCGCCGCCACGATAGCCACCGCCGCCAAATCCACCACTTGAACCGCCAAAGCCACCGCTTGAGCGACCAGATCGACCACCGCCACGATATTGACCGCCTGTACCTAAGCTATTAGCAGCTGACAAGCCACTCACAAGTAGGAGCAAAAATAAAACCGACGCTGCTAGAATCGCCAACAGTACATTCAGTCCTGCGAACATACCAACTATCACAAAGCCTATTGCAACTAGGCTAGCACCGAGTACACGCCCAAGAATGCCCGTAACAATCTTACCTATAATCAACGCAATGATGAATAATGTAATCAAATCAAAGGCAACGTCTTCTGGTGCATCCGCACCTACAGCATTCATCCGAGCAAGCGTCTCAGGATCTGCTTGTAGCCTACTATCAATGGCATCAACCGCTTGCATCAAGCCATCAGCATAGCGACCATCTTTAAAGGCAGGGGTCATCTGTTCACGGATGATGCGCTTGGCAATCGCATCAGGGATAATGCCTTCGAGCCCATAACCTGTCAAAATCTGCATCTTGCGGTCATTGACAGCGACGACGATCAGTAGTCCATTATCCGCATCTTTGTTGCCCAAACCCCAACGATCCGCCACCTGCATTGCATAATCAAAGATAGGCTCGCCATCGGTGCTAGGCACAATCACAATGGCGATTTGCGCTTTGCCCTGTTGATGGATTTGACGCAGTCGCTCTGATAAGGCTTGATTCTGCTGTGTGCTCAATAGTCCTACTTCATCAATGACAGGCGTATCCAAAATCAGCTGATTGGCAGGAGTGCTACTTTGAGTATCTTGCGTGATACCATCGGCACGCTCTGCCGTCTGTATTTCTTGTGATGACAGTGTCGCTGTCGCTAATTGGCTATTTGCTTGACTGGCAAGCGTATTAACAGGTAGGCACAGCATGGCAAGCGACAAGATAGCTGCTGTCACTTTGGATGATTGCTTTGGGTTTTTTAAAATAGCCATCAACACCGCCGCATTAATATAAATACATGAATATCAATTAAGCCAAATTAGCACAATATATCAGCACCATGCATTAGCACATTAACATATTATCAATTGCTATTTTTATTATCACCACCAAATTCAACCTTTGGCGCGGTTGAAATGGCTTGTTCGTTTTCGACACCAAAATTCGGCTTGGTGCTCATGCCAAACACTTTGGCAGTGATGTTAGTTGGGAATTGTCGCACGGTGGTATTATAGACTTTGACATTTTCGATATAACGGTTGCGTGCGACTGTGATGCGATTTTCGGTGCCTTCTAGCTGAGCTTGCAAGTCTTGAAATGCTGCATCTGCTTTGAGCTCTGGATAATTTTCAGAGACCATCATCAAACGAGACAAGGCAGACGTCATCTGACTTTGGGCGGCTTGATAATTCGCCATCGCTTGTGGGTCGTTGAGCGTTTCGGGGGTGATTTGCACGCTACCGACTTTGGCTCGTGCTTCGGCCACTTCGGTAAAAACCTTCTCTTCGTGCTTGGCATAACGCTCGACGGTCGCCACCAAGTTTGGCACTAAGTCCGCTCGGCGCTGATATTGGTTCACCACTTCTGACCAAGATGCATTAATCTCTTCGTCCTGCGCTTGCATGGCATTATAGCCACAGCCTGATAGACCAAGTGTCATCGCAAGCATACCGCCCATAAGCCACTGTTTTTTCATTGTTTTCATTAATTTTCCCTTGAATATCAAACCAAAATACAAAGCCAAATATAAGCCAATTATCAAATTGATAAAAAACCACACAGCTACCATACCGACAATACGGCAAGATTTCAATCAAAATTACAAAATCACTAAATTCCTACTTTTCGTTGAAACAATATTACAAGGTTAGACAAAGTTCAGCCCAGTCATCATACGATTTTTGGCCATTTTTATGCATATTTTCTCTGTAATCATGAATTTTTTATCAATTTTTACGAAATATTGCATTTTTTACTAGCTTTTATCACGATTTTATGGCAAATTGCAACAATCCAAGTTGTGTTTGTTTCAGCCAAGCTTTTATTGGTTAAATTTTGTTACACAATTTGGGGCAAATGGATTGATCATCTAAAGGTGAACTTGTGCGTGCTTGTGCGTGATAGTAGCATTGATGACGAGTTAGTCTTTAGATGGTCAGATTGATCTTAGTATCGTTTTGATACAAAAAACAAAATTAAGGATATGCTTATGGAAAGCATTATTAACGCAATAAATGACGTTGTCTGGAGTCCATGGCTAGTTTGGCTATGCTTGGCAACCGGTCTGTTCTTCTCTATCCTAACTCGCTTTATGCAGCTGAGACATTTCAAAGAAATGATTAGCCTGCTATTTGCTCGCAACGAATCACCAGAAGGCATTAGCTCATTTCAGGCATTGGTAGTTGCACTATCAGGCCGTGTGGGCATGGGTAACATTGCTGGTGTTGCGGCGGCGATTGGTTTTGGTGGCCCAAGTGCGGTATTTTGGATGTGGGTGATGGCGTTTTTGGGCGCATCAACCGCTTATGTCGAATCTACCCTAGGTCAGATTTATAAGGTCAATGACAAAGGTCAATACCGTGGTGGTCCTGCTTACTACTTCGAAAAATTCTTCGGCGGTGGTTTTGGTAAGGCTTATGGCCTATTGGTTGCACTTGCATTCGTTGTTTCTTGTGGTCTGTTCCTACCAGGTGTACAAGCCAACGGTGTTGTCAAGGCTGTCACTGGCATCACTGGTGAAGGCGCAATGGTTAGCACTGCCTTTGGTGATGTTGGTACAAACACCCTGATTGTCACGCTAGTCGTTGTTGTCCTACTTGGTCTAATCATCTTTGGTGGCATCAAGCGTATCGCTCGTGTGGCTGAGTTTATTGTTCCATTTATGGCGCTTGGCTATATCTTGATGGCGGTGCTTATCATTCTATTTAACTTTGATAAGATTCCTACTGTCTTTGGTCTAATCATGAGCGACATCTTTAACCCAATGGCTGGCTTTGGTGCGGCGATTGGCTGGGGTGTAAAACGTGGTGTTTACTCAAACGAAGCTGGTCAAGGTACAGGCCCACACCATGCGGCGGCAGCTGAAGTTCAGCACCCTGCACAGCAAGGTATCGTACAAGCATTCTCTGTGTATATCGACACCCTGTTCGTGTGCTCGGCGACTGCCTTCATGATTCTAATGACTGGTATGTACAACGTCCAAGGCACTCTACCAGAAGGTCAATTCCTAGTACAATTCGTTGACCCTGCAACCACCATCAGCGGTCCTGCATTCACTCAAATGGCTGTATCTAGCGTATTTGGTGGCTTTGGTAGCGTATTCGTAGCGGTGGCGGTATTCTTCTTCTCATTCACCACCATCATGGCGTACTACTACATCGCTGAAGTGAATATGGCATATCTGACTCGTTCATTCAAATCAGACTTTGCTCTATTCCTAGTCAAACTAATCATCATCCTAGCTGTTGCTTATGGTGCGGTCAATAGCGCAGGCTACATCTGGACCATCGGTGATATCGGTGTGGGCTTGACTGCATGGCTGAACATCATCGGTATGCTGGCTATCTTCTTTATGGCAAAACCAACTCTACTTGCCCTAAAAGACTACGAACAGCAAAAGAAAGCTGGTGTTACCAACTACACCTTCGACCCTGCTAAGCTTGGCATCCGTAATGCTACCTTCTGGGAAGAAAAGCTAAAAAACAAAAAAGACTAATCTATCCTTACTCAAAACAAAAGCCCTACTGATGTAGGGCTTTTGTTTTGAGTATTGCTTAATGCGCTAAAATCAACTACTATTAGCTCATCAATACAACGGGTTTAAACTATGAAGTTTTCTAGCATTCTTAAGTCTTTTGTAATTACTAGCTTAATCAGTATTATGCCGACTGGTTACGCCGAATACAGTGAGACACAAAACATCGATAGAAGTAAATGCCTATCTGGTAACAAAAACTTGCCTACAGGATTGGTTTATAATTATGATATGACTATGTTTGACGACTACGGATCATGCAATGATTTGTTTGATGAATTTGGCTATGCAGTTGTCAAAAACACAATCACTCAAAAGGTAGGCATGGTTAATCGCCAAGGAAAAACTGTTATTGCTTTTGATTACGAAGATGTCAATGCGTTTTCCGAAGGCTTGGCTGCTATTAAACAAAATGACAAATGGGGTTACATTAATAAGAATGGTCAGATTGTCATCAATCCGCAATATGATGATGTTGGCTTTTTTTCTGATGGCATGGCTTGGGTGTCATTAAACGATCAGGTGGGCATAATAGATAAACACAATAACATTATTGTTCCGACTGAATATGATAGAGTGGATATTCCTTCAAATGGTTATATCGCTGTGGCAAAAAATGAACGATTATACTACTACACAACGGAAGGCAAAAAAGCTTTCGAACACAGCTTTGATTTGCCAAACAATATCATTGAAAACATCAATCGTTTCTCTGACGGGATGGCAGTTGTTGGTAAAGTTGCTGGATATAACAGCAATAACACCGCCATATTAGAATACGGTTATGTTGACACTACTGGCAATCTTGTAATTGACTATCAATTCAAAAGTCCTTTTGCGTTTTCTGAAGGTTTGGCAGGCATTCTAGGCAATCAATTGGATACACCCATTGGTGAACTCCATGAGGTCTATTATATTGATAAAACCGGTAAAACAGTAATTCCTGCCGATTATCTCGCCCCTCAATTCCCACAAACGGGTTCTTATGCCGGTATGTTTTCCAATGGCTTAGCCCCTGTGGGAATTATTCCCGATCGATACGAGGGGGATTACCCTATCGTGAAATACGGCTATATAGACAAAACAGGTAAATTAATAATCGATTATCAATTCAATGAAGCTATGTCATTTGGCAATCTGGATATGAATGACTGCTATTACACCGTCGATCAAATTAGCAGCGATACAGCCCTAGTGGTAAACAATGGACAATTTCAACTCATCAATCGTAAAGGTAAGAAACTAGCCACAATACCCGAACACAAGATACTTGATTGTGTTGGCATTTAATTTCCAGATGCAAAACCGCTTTGACATCATATCAAAGCGGTTTTTAAGTCTAAGACTATGGCTTATAGATTCGGATTCAGCCATTTTTCAGCAGTCTTAATATCCCAACCCTTACGGCGTGCGTAGTCTTCTAGCTGATCGGTGCTGATTTTACCGACATTAAAATAAGTGCTGTCAGGGTGGCTATAATAAAAACCCGATACGCTAGACGGTGGCCACATGGCATAGCTTTCGGTCAAGTATGTACCGATGGCGTTGGTGGTATCTAGCCAGTCAAACAGCTTACCTTTTTCGGTATGCTCAGGGCAAGCAGGATAACCCGGTGCAGGACGGATACCGACATATTGCTCTTTAATCAGCTCTTCGTTGCTTAGGTTCTCATCGGCTTGATAGCCCCAGTAGTCTTTGCGAATCAGCTCATGCAGATGCTCGGCAAAGCTTTCGGCTAGGCGGTCGCACACTGCCTGCACCATGATGGCGTTATAGTCATCGCCTTTTGCCTTATACTCATTGGCAAGCTCTTCAGCACCAAAGATAGATACGGTAAAGCCGCCCAAATAGTCATTGCCATTGGGTGAGATAAAGTCAGCTAGGCTGTAGTTTGGCTTGCCTGTTGCTTTATCGCTTTGTTGGCGTAAGTGTTCAAAATGGTAGCTTTCATTACCTGCTTCATCACAAACGGCGACGGTATCAGGGGCGGTACGCTTGGCTTTGTCTAGGCGAAATACCGCTTTGGCAGTGACAAGCTTATCCGCCATCAGCTTGTCAATCATCGCCATCGCATTGGCGTACAAATCACGGGCTTCGGCACCAACCACTTCATCATCAAAGATTTTTGGGTATTTACCGACCAATCCCCACGAGATAAAAAACGGTGTCCAATCAATATACGGCAATAAATTTTCAAGCGGATAATCATCCAACACCACTTGACCTAGTGTATTTGGTACAGGTGGCGTGTAATTATCCCAGTCATATTGGAAACCTTCGGCGATGGATTGCTCATAGGTCAGCTTCGCCCCTTTTGGCTTACGATTGGCTAGGCGTTCACGCACTTCGCTGTACTCGCTACGGATTTCATCAATGAACTCGCCACGCTTATCCTTAGACAATAAAGTCGTCGCCACACCCACCGCACGGCTAGCGTCCGCCACATAGACGACGATGTCGTTTTGGTAATTGGGTTCAATCTTGACCGCCGTATGTGCCTTAGAAGTCGTCGCACCACCGATAAGTAGCGGTAAGTTAAAGCCCTGCTCTTGCATTTGCTTGGCGACATACACCATCTCATCTAGGCTTGGGGTGATGAGTCCCGATAGTCCGATGATATCGACATTTTCACGCTTGGCGGTCTCAAGGATGGTCTCGCACGGCACCATCACGCCTAAGTCAATGATTTCATAGCCATTACAGCCAAGCACTACGCCGACGATATTTTTGCCGATGTCGTGCACATCGCCTTTGACGGTCGCCATAAGAATTTTACCCTTAGACTCGCCTGCGACTTTTTCGGCTTCGATATAAGGATTTAGCCATGCCACCGCTTGTTTCATCACACGGGCGGATTTGACCACTTGTGGCAAGAACATCTTACCTGCGCCGAACAAATCCCCCACCACATTCATACCATCCATGAGCGGCCCTTCGATGACATCAAGCGGTCTTGGGTATTTTTGGCGAGCTTCTTCGGTGTCTTCGTCAATATAAGTAGTGATACCCTTGACCAAAGCATATTCAATACGCTTTTCAACACTCTGTTCACGCCATGATAAATCAGCACCGCCTGATTTGGCTTTACCATCTGTATGATAATTTTCGGCAACTTCTAGCAGTTTTTCGGTGGCTTCGTTGTTTTCGTTATTACGGTTTAAAATCACATCTTCGATGGCATCACGGGCGGACGGCTCAATCTCATCATACAGCTCGAGCATGGCAGGATTGACAATGCCCATCGTCATGCCGTTATTGATAGCGTGGTACAAGAACACCGCATGAATCGCTTCACGAATCGGATTACCACGAAAACTAAACGACACATTGGACACACCGCCCGACACCATCGCATTGGGTAGGTTGTCAGTAATCCATTTGGTCGCTTTGATAAAGTCCACGCCGTAGTTGTTATGCTCTTCGATACCTGTGGCTACCGCAAAGATGTTTGGGTCAAAGATGATGTCTTCGGATGGGAAACCCACTTCATTGACCAAAATGTCATAACTGCGTTTACAAATCTCAATCTTGCGTGCTTCGGTGTCTGCTTGACCGACTTCATCAAACGCCATAACAATCACCGCCGCCCCGTATCGCATACATAGGCGAGCCTTGGCGACAAATTCATCATAGCCTTCTTTCAATGAAATAGAATTTACAATCGCCTTACCCTGCGTGCATTTTAGACCTGCTTCAATGATGTCCCATTTTGATGAGTCAATCATCAGTGGCACTCGGCTGATGTCAGGCTCGGACGCAATCAGATTGACAAAATGAATCATCGCCTGCTTGCTGTCTAGCATGGCTTCGTCCATGTTGATGTCCACGACCTGAGCGCCGCCTTCTACTTGGTCTCGGGCGACATCAAGCGCTTCTGCGTATTCTTCATTTTTAATCAGTCTTAAGAATTTCTTTGAGCCCGTAACGTTAGTACGCTCACCGACATTGACAAATAAGCTATCTCGAGTGATGTTAAAGGCTTCTAGCCCTGACAGACGGCAGGCAGGCTTATATTCAGGAATGGCTCGTGGTGCAAAGGGTGATACCATCTGGACAATCGTGCGGATATGCTCGGGTGTCGTGCCACAGCAGCCACCGACGATATTGACAATGCCTGCTTTGGCAAAGCCCTGCACCATCGTGGCGGTCTCGGTCGCCGTTTCGTCATATTCGCCAAATTCATTAGGCAAGCCTGCATTGGGGTGTGCTGACACAAAGGTTTCGCAGACATCGGATAAGCTTTGGATATGTGGACGAAGTGCATCTGCACCCAAAGCACAGTTAAAGCCAATCGAGATAGGCTTGGCGTGGCGTACCGAATTATAAAAGGCTTCTGCCGTCTGCCCTGACAGCGTCCGCCCTGATGCGTCGGTAATCGTACCACTAATCATAATCGGCAGCTCAAAGCCAATCATCTCAAATACGCCCGTGACCGCAAAAATCGCCGCCTTGGCATTAAGCGTATCAAACACCGTCTCAATCAAAATAATGTCCGCCCCACCGTCAATCAGTGCCAGCGTACTTTCGGTGTAGTTATCCACAAGCTCATCAAAGGTAACATTACGAAACGCAGGGTCATTGACATCAGGCGAGATGGAGCAGGTGCGAGAAGTCGGACCGATGACACCCGCAACAAAACGGGGCTTATCAGGGGTTTTGGCGTTGTATTCATCACAGGCTAGGCGAGCTAGGCGGGCAGCTTCTCGGTTAATCTCATAGGTGAGATGTTCCATGTGATAATCCGCCATCGAAATCTGCGTACCATTAAAGCTATTGGTCTCAATGATGTCCGCCCCAGCTTCCAGATAGCTTCTATGAATGGCGCTGATGATATCAGGCTGTGTCAGGACGAGCAGGTCATTATTACCCTTGACATCGTTCGTGATGTCGGCAAAACGAGCACCCCGATAATCACTTTCGGTGAGTTTATAATTCTGAATCTCTGTACCCATCGCCCCATCAAGGAACAAAATTCGCTGTTTGAGTAGCTCTGTCAAGCGTGCTTTGTTGGTGCTTTGGGCATCACGATAGGCAAATTCGCCCTGTGGTGTGCGGATAAAATTATCAGGATTGTGTGGCTTATGTGCGGTGTTGTTATTGGCTGATACGCTCATGATTTTTCCAAAATTTGGCAAATAAAATGTGGCTATTATAGCAGTTTTATGGCGTGATGATGGCTAAGTTTTTGTAATTTTTGTCAAGGTGATATTGGTTGCTTATAGATTGTTTCGATATAGAAATATTGCTATACTATTACCCAAATTTCACGGATAAATAAGGATAGTTTGTGAATACCATCTTAATTGGTTTGGGTTTATTTGCCTTGCCACTCACTTTATGGGCACAGCCGAACAGCTATTTCAAATCAAATACCGCTTATGTAGCATCAGTATCTGATATAGATATTGATGCTGCAATCGACAGCTTAATCGCTAGTTCTGCCACAACCAATACAAAGAAAACAAATTGTTCACCCAAAGACCCTATTTCTTATACCCAAGATGAATTTGAAAGCATAATGAATGATGCCAATCTTGGCAATTCATTCGCTCAAAATGAACTTGGGTTTTATTATCAAAGTCATGGTGAAAACCATCAAGCAGCAACTTGGTATAAAAAATCCGCCGAGCAAGAAAATCCATCCGCTCAAAACAATCTAGCATACTTGTATGAATATGGCTGTGGCGTGCGTCAAGACCTTAAGCAGTCCAGACGCTTATACACATTGTCGGCAAAAAATGGCAATGCCGTAGCACAACTCAATCTTGGTAATTTTATTCTTGCTTATGATGCTCGCAACAAAGCCAATGTTGCCATCGCCAAAGAATGGTATGGTAAAGCCTGTGATAATGGCAATCAGCGTGGCTGTGATGAATATCGCAATCTAAATCGATGATTTGTGATTTATTGTGAATTTTTTTAATCAATTAGGGATAGAATTATGAAAAAATCATTAATCGCTACCGCTTTATGCTTATGCCTGTTTTCGGTCTGTCAGGCAGAATCACGGTATTATAATTACAATGCCGACACCGAAGAAATTGAAAATCGAAAATCACAACTAATGGCACAAGCAGAATCGGGTGATGCTAAAGCTCAATTTGATGCTGGTTTGGCTTATGCGGAAGGGCTTTATATCAATAGCGACCCAATGGTGGCTTTCTCTTGGTTTGAAAAATCAGCCAATCAAGGCAATGCTGATGCTATGGCAATGCTTGGTTACTTTTATCTGCATGATGATTTCATCTATCAAGATATTACAAAAGGCAAATCTCTAATACAACAATCAATAGATGCGGGCAGTGCCTATGGTCTGATGATAAAAGGCATTATACATTATGAAGCAATAGGTGGCACTCAACAAGACCACCAAAAAGCCAAAGAATGGATTCAAAAAGCCGCAAATCTTGGCAATGCCAAAGCTCAAGACCAACTTGGCGTAATATATACAGACGGCATAGGCACTCCAATAGATTACCAACAAGCTTTGTATTGGTACACCAAATCTGCCGAGCAAGGATTTGCAGCTGCGCAAAACAACATTGGGTATTTATATCACAATGGCTATGGTGTAGAGCAAAGCGCCGATAAAGCAATCGAATGGTATGAAAAAGCTGCCAAACAAGGTTATACGCTTGCACAATACAACTTGGGATTTATTTATCTATATGATACTGGTTCATATAAAGACTATACAAAGGCGTATTTTTGGCTAACAAAATCAGCAGAACGTGGCTATTCATTAGCCCAAGCAGATTTGGCAAATATATATTTCAATGGATTTGGCATCAAAAAAGATATGGGATTAGCCCTTGAATGGATTACTAAAGCAGCCAATCAAGGACTTGCCAATGCTCAATTCAATCTTGGTGTGATGTATGAAAAAGGTCATGGTGTAAAGCAAGATTATCATCAAGCAGTACACTGGTACAAAAAATCTGCCAATCAAGGATATGCTGACGCCCAACTAAATTTGGGCTATATGTACGATAATGGCTATGGCGTACGCCAAGATTATAAACAAGCCTTTAACTGGTATGCCAAAGCCGCTGCCCAAAATCATGCTATAGCTCAATACAATATTGGCAATCTGTATAATAATGGTCAAGGCGTCCGCCAAAACAAAACCACCGCTAAAGAATGGTTTGGCAAAGCCTGCGATAACGGTTATCAATACGGCTGTGATGAATATCGCAAGCTAAATCAACAGGGTTATTGATAGGTAGGATAAAAGATGAAAAAGCTAGCAACTTTGGCAATGGGGCTTATGCTATCGATGTCGGTGATGGCGAATACTGCCTTTGACCAAGGGGTGTATTATGCCAGTCTAGGCACTGATGATGGTTATCGCCAAGCATTTAGTTATTTTAGTCAAGTGGCGGAACAAGGGGATGACCAAGCCCAACTAATCGCAGGCTTGATGTCTATTGACGGTCAAGGCACTACCCAAAACTATTCACAAGCCCACCAATGGCTTAGCAAATCAGCCAATCAAGGCAATGCGAACGCCCAGTATAATTTAGGAATGATGTATTATCAAGGGTATGGCATTCCAAAAGACACCCAAAAAGCCATTGATTATCTAAACCAAGCCGCCGAACAAAATCAAATCCAAGCACAATATAATTTGGGATATATTTTTGCCACCCATCCAAGTCATCTCAATGGCAAAAAGGCTGTGGAGTGGTACACCAAATCCGCCAAACAAGGCTTTGCAAAATCCCAATTCAACCTTGCTCAACTTTATTATGATGGCAAAATTATACCCCAAGATTATCAGCAGGCTTTGTATTGGTACACACAAGCTGCTACACAAGGTCTTGCAGATGCACAGCTTAATCTTGGTGCAATGTACGGCAATGGTATTGGGATAACTCAAGATAACACACAAGCAAAAGATTGGTTTTTAAAATCTGCTGAACAAAGTAATATTTTTGCCCAAATCAATCTTGCCAAAATGTACTATCATGGTCAAGGCATCAAAAAAGATTTAACACTCGCCAAACAATGGCTTGGTAAAGCTTGCGATAATGGCTATCAAAAAAGCTGTGATGAATACCATGAACTAAACCAACAAGGTTATTAACAGGGGAAACTATGTATCTATATATGCTAAAAATCGGTGCTACGCCCAAAGGTCGGCTCATAGAACAACACGATATTTTCTTTGGTATCGCCGATGAAGTCCATGAATTGATACCGTATTTTGAATCGGCTTGGGCACAGATTAAGGACATTTGGCACTTGGACGCCTATCGCACAGTCACCGCCGTTGATGGCTATCGCATCGAAGTCATCGACAGGCACACTACACCTGATGTGTCATCTGACAAACAGCTGTACTTTGTCAATCTCGGTGGCTACAAGCCCAATCACTTTGAAGAATATCATCACAAGCTACTCATCGTCGCCGACAGCATCCACCAAGCGACCGCCATCGCCAAACAAAGTGAGTTTTATCAAGAATTTAATATTGCTAATACTCGGGCGACATCACATATCGATGATAAATACGGCGTGGATATTGACGAGATTCACAATGTCAGCGATGTACTACCCCAAGCGTTCAAAGACCGCTACCGCCTGCGTATCACCGCAGATAGCACGGCGACGGCTGATGAGATGGTGATTGGCTATCTGCCGAAGAAGTTGTTTGTATGATACAATGCTCGCTAAGCCATTCATTAGCGAGCATGACCGAGCGACACCATGACCCATCCCATCTGCCAAGCGATTTATAAAGCCACGCCTGCTGACTTTATCGTCACCGAAAATCTTGCCATCGAGCACACCTGTGACGGCGAACATCTGTGGTTATATATCACCAAAGTCAATCTAAACACCGCCTATGTCGCCCGCCTGCTTGCTGATTGGGCAGGCGTGCCCGTGCGAGATGTCGGCTATTCGGGGCTAAAAGACCGCCATGCCATCACCCATCAGTGGTTCAGCATCCGCCTGCCAACCAAAGCCGTGCCAAGTACGCCTTTTAGCGAGTTTATCAAGCCACATCTGCATAACGGCGAGTCCGCCGAGATTATTAAGCAAGCTTGGCATAGTCGCAAGCTGGGTCGTGGTACGCACAAATCCAATCACTTCACCATCACCCTGCGAGCCATCACAGGTGACAAATCAGCCATCGATGACAGGCTAAACCAAATCAAAACTAGCGGCGTGCCAAATTATTTTGGCGAACAGCGATTTGGCAATGATGGCAAAAATACCGAGAAAGCCAAGCAGTTTTTTGACAAAATCCTAGCCAGCCCCAAGCCGTATCGCCCAAATAAGAAAACCGCCGAGCGTGATAGCTTGCTTATTTCGACCGCTCGCAGTGTGCTATTTAACGCCATGCTTGATGCTCGTGTGGCTGATGGCAGTTGGCAAACGGCACTTGATGGTGATGTGTTTAATCTCAATGGCACAGGGTCAATCTTTGTCGCTGATATTGATGATGACATCCATGCCCGCCTAAATAGTGGTGATATTCACCCCACCGCCCCGCTGTATGGCACAGGCACGCCCAAGCACAGCAATGATGTCGCACGCCTGTATGATACCGTGCTTAGCCGTGATGACTTTGCGGTATTTTGTCAAGGATTACACAAGATTGACGCCAAAATCAGCTATCGCCCCTTACGCCTATTGGTGCGGTTACTGACTTGGCGATGGGTAGATGATGCGTCGTTGGTGCTGGATTTTGAGCTACCAAAAGGGGCATTTGCGACCGTCGTGCTATCGGCGGTGGTGGATGAGCTGATTTTACACTCACATCACGATGCGCCGAAAGCGTGATATTTACATTCCATCTTAAGGATTACTATGACTTACCCAAGTAGTATTTTATTTGTTTGTCTTGGTAATATCTGTCGCTCACCTGCCGCCGAAGCGGTGATGGCAGCGAAGATTGCCAATGCACACCTGCCCATTCGCCTAGACTCGGCAGGCACTGCCAATTATCACACGGGCAATCCGCCCGACACTCGGGGTATCACAGTCGGCAAATCGCTTGGTTATGATTTATCTGCCCTAAGAGCCAGACAAGTGTGCGTGGCAGATTTTTATGAATTTGACCAAATCTATGCGATGGATGAGAGCAATTTGGCAAATCTGACCAAACTACACAACCAAGCCATACAAAATGCTGATGGTCGCACGGTGGCAAAGTTGCAGTTATTTGACCCGACGGGCAAGGCGGTTGCTGACCCTTATTATGGTGATGAAGCGGATTTTGTGGCGATGTTTGCGCATTTAGAGCAAATTGCTGATGATTATCTTGCGGCATGGCACAGTCGTATATGAGATTTGTTATTATTTAGGTGCGACTATTTACAGGCAGATGGCAAGTCATTATAATGCTTGCATACGCCCGTGCGATTATTTTATAAGTAGCAATCATGTCAGACACTCATCAACACAGTTATCAAGACAGCTTTCAAGACAGTTATCAAATTTGTCATCAATACGACCTATCACATCTGAATACCATGGCGTTACGCTGTGTGGCTGATACTGCCATCATCATTCATGATGCTGATGCACTGCCCAAGCTTGAGCTTGGCGATTCTTGGTTTGTGCTGTCAGGTGGGAGCAATGTATTGCTACCGAGTAGGCTTGATACCACCGTGATTTTGCCACGCATGATGGGTAAGCGTATCATAGATGAGACTGATGAATATATCCTGCTTGAAGTGATGGCAGGCGAGAATTGGCATGAGCTGGTCACGCATTGCACGCATCAAGGGTGGTATGGACTTGAGAATCTGGCACTGATTCCAGGACTTGCCGGTGCTGCGCCTGTGCAGAATATCGGTGCTTATGGCGTACAGCTAGAAGATGCGCTTGAGTGCGTACAAGTCTATGAATGGGCGACGGGTGAATTTCACACGCTAAGCCGTGATGACTGCCAATTTCGCTACCGTCATAGCATCTTTAAGGATGAGCCAAACCGCTATCTGATTACCGCCATCACCCTACGCCTGCACAAAAACCCAACCATCACCCGCACAGGCTATGGCGATTTGCACGCACACGCCCTATCGCTTGCCCATGATGATAATCGTGAAATCATCCGTCCGCTTGATGTCTATCAAGCGGTCATCGCCATTCGTGAATCCAAACTGCCCAATCCTGCCATCTTACCAAATTGCGGGTCATTTTTCCAAAATCCCGTCATTCCAACCGAGCAGTTTTTGGCACTACAAAGCAGTTATCCAACGATACCATCGTATCCTGTCAGCGATGATGAGACCAAAGTACCAGCAGGTTGGCTGATTGATCAATCAGGGCTCAAAGGCAAAGGCATTGAGCCAATTCTCACCCACGCCAAGCAAGCACTGGTACTGACCAATCATGCGCCACTGACCGCCACCCAAGACGACATCAAGGTAGCGGCGAACCACATCATCAGCACCGTGCATGACAAATTTGGCATCACGCTCGTGCGTGAACCTGTTTGGGTCAATGCTGATGGTAGCTACATCTAACTCACCCAAGCCGTCTAAGCGACGCCGCATACTTGGCAAGCTTGCTTGTGCGCTTGGCATCGGTGGTGTCGTCATTGTCATCGGTACAGTCTCGGTCGTGACGCCGATTTTTGCTACTGTGGGTAGTGGATTATTATCACTGCATTCTACCATCACCCTACCTAAGGCAGCTGATGACGCATCTGCCATCGTGGTGCTGGGCGGTGGTCTGACCAAAGATAGCGACGGTCAAATCATACTCAACCACTACAGCCAAAGCCGTGCCGATGCAGCCATCAAAGCATATCAAACACACGCACACACCATCATCACCAGTGGTGCAGAGTCGCCATGGCTGATGGATTATCTCAATCAAAAACTTGGCGCACAAGCAGTCATCATCAGCGACAACGCCAGTATGAATACCTGCGAAAATGCCATCTTTAGCGCCAAACTCATCGCTCATCACGAACTGCCCAAGACTGTATATCTGGTCACAGACCGCTACCACATGGCTCGAGCACGCAGGCAGTTTGCCCAAGCAGGTATTGCCACCATCGCCATCGATGCGCCACTTGCGATAGCCCCAAGCTGGTTTAAGCCCAAAGACAACCTAATCCACACTCGCCGTACTGTCTATGAAATAGCCGCATTGGCACGAGATATCGTCGCACCCCAAGATAACTGCCGAACCAGTGACGAAATCAGCCTAGAAGAAATCAGCACCCCAAGACGCAAGCCCAAATTATTCCTATAATACGCCTTAGCAAGACAAAAAACTTGTAAAATTTGCACCATTTACCAAAAATTACATTAAAATCGCTTGCATTTGGTAAAATTTTCTATATAATACGACGCATTGGAAGCTTGGCAGAGCGGTTGAATGCACCGGTCTTGAAAACCGGCGTGGGTTTATAGCCCACCGAGAGTTCGAATCTCTCAGCTTCCGCCATTATTCATTACCCCAGTCGCTATATCACTCGACTGGGGTTTTTGATATGTATCATTCCACTTTTTATCACTGTATCAGTTTATAGCCATCCCAGCTATATTTAGCCACATTTAGCCACGCTTAACCACACTGATAATCACACTTAACCCTACTTAGCCACATGGTACTTTTATGATTTCCAGCTCATTAAGCCAAGCATTTATCCAAGGTCTGTTTGTCTCAGGCTGTCTGATTATCGCTATCGGCGCTCAAAATGCCTTTGTGCTCAAGCAAGGCTTGATGAAAAACCATATTTTTTGGGTGGCATTGACCTGTTTTTTGTGCGACTTTGTGCTGATGAGCTTTGGCGTGCTTGGCTTTGGCTCGCTGATTAGCCAAAGTCCGATGGCAACCATCGCCCTGGCGGTGGTGGGCGCACTATTTCTAGCCGTATATGGACTGCGTGCCATGCGCTCAGCTATCGCAGGCGGCACTAGTCTTACGCTTGATAATGACAGCAAACAAAGCACACTGCTTGCCACCATCGGCACGACCCTTGCGCTGACACTACTTAACCCCCATGTTTATCTGGACACGGTGGTCATCATCGGCGGTGTGGCAGGTACGCTTGGCTTTGAACAAAAAATCGCTTTTTTGGTAGGTTCGCTACTGGTCTCTGCCGCTTGGTTTTTTGGTCTGGGCTATGGCGCACGACTTTTGATACCCTTATTCAAAAAAGCCATCACTTGGCAAATCCTAGATGCCATCATTGCCCTTGTCATGTGGGCGATTGCCATCAGTCTTGGCGTATATGCGTATGAGCTGTATGTGGCATAATTGCGTATGTAGCATAGTTGCTAAGCTTATGATAAGACAGTGTTTTTTTGATAATCGATTTACTTATCACAAACTCATGATGGATAAATTTGCCGTCGGACGGCTTTTGTGTTACAGTGGTTTTATTTTTAATCGCTTCTTATGTCGCTCATTCGCAAACGCAAACTGACCAAACGCCAAACTCGCCAAATCGAACAAAACCAAAGCATCCAAGTCGATGACGGCACGCTTGCTACAGGCGTGATTATCTCGCATTTTGGCAAACAGCTCGATGTGCAAATCACCGCCTTGCCACAGATTTTGCCAGCACAAGCCGAGCCTAGCGATGGCATAGATAGTACAGACAAGTCCGCAGTCGCACTTGGGGCGATTTGGCGATGTCATACACGCACCAACCTACCGATGCTCGCCACAGGGGATGCGGTCAAATTCAGCCTAGATACCACCGCCAATCTTGGGCGTATCGAACAGCTACTTGCACGCACAACACTCATCACTCGCCCTGACCGCTATCACAAGGTCAAGCCTGTGGCGGCAAATGTCGATGTCTTGGCGATTGTCTTTGCCCCCCTGCCCAAGCCTGCGGTCAATCTGATTGACCGTTATCTGCTCATCGCACGGCTCAATGACATCACGCCACTACTGGTGCTTAACAAATCCGACCTACTGCCCGACCATCCCGATGTCGGTCAGATTATTGCAGAATATCAAGCACTTGGCGATAAATATGGCTTTAGTGTCATCACCACATCAAGCGTCGCCAAAGACGGTCTTGACATCCTGCATCAGCATATCGATGGCAAGCTGTCTATCTTTGCCGGGCAATCAGGTGTTGGCAAATCAAGTCTCATCAATGAGCTGCTGCCCGATGCACGCCAAACCACCAACATCATCTCGGTGAACTCACAGCTTGGTCAGCATACCACGACCACCAGTCGCCTGCTTGCTTATGATGACCAAAATCTGTCCGCAGGTGGTATCATTGACACGCCGGGTATTCGTGAATATGGCATTTGGCATCTGTCGGCTGATGATATTTTGGCAGGCTTTGATGAATTGAATGAATTGGCGGGCACTTGCCAATTTCGTGATTGCAATCATCATAGCAATGCCAAAGGCTGTGCTTTTTGGGCAGCTGCTGCACAAGGTGAAGTATTGGCACGGCGGATTGAGAGCTTGACATCATTGATTGATGAAGCCAAAAACGGACAAGCTGCTGCCAAGCCACAGGGTAAATAAGCAATGCATACTGATAAATGATGTGCATTTACCGTCATTTAACGCTATAATAATCGTTTCACAGATTATTTATGGAGTATCCCTTGGAACGCTGGTTTGAGTTTGTGGGCAATCACCCGTTTTTATTTGGTTTATTAATCGTTCTTGCCATCGCATTTTTTGCCATCGAAGGCAAACGCAGTGGGCGTAAAGTACCGCCAAGTGAAGTTGGTCTGTTGGTCAATAATCACAACGCACGCATCATCGACATCCGCCCTGCCAACAAGTTCGCCCAAGGGCACATCACAGGCAGTGAAAATATCCCATTCACCGAACTCAAAAATCGCCTGGCCGAGCTACAAGGCATCGAAGTCCCTGTCATCATCGTCTGCGACATCGGTATCCAAGCAGGTGCAGCGGTACAGCTCATCGCACGCCCAAATTTCATGCGTCTAGAAGGTGGTATCCAAGGCTATCAAGCAGCAGGCTTGCCACTGGTTGGTGCTAAGAAAAAATAACAGCTATCAGCACCCTTGAAATTGTTGGCGACTTACCCCATATCATGAGAAAGTTAGCATTTTTTTGAGAATAAACATGACCCAAGTAACCATCTACACCACCCCAGTTTGCCCATACTGCACCAACGCCAAACAGCTACTAACCAACAAAGGCGTAGAGTACAGCGAAATCAGTATGTACGATTTGACCACCGAAGAGCGTCAAGCGCTATCAGCCAAGACCAATGGCTATCGCACTGTGCCACAGATTTTTATTGGTGAGACCTTTGTTGGCGGATTTGATCAGCTGAATAAGCTGAATCAAGAAGGCAAATTGGATGCGATGTTGGCTTAATGAATTTTATTCATTGATTTTTATTCATTAATATTGCCCAAATTCACACATTGACAGATTTTGACACAAGGAGCATACCATGTCAGACGAACAAACCCAACCACAGCTTGGTCTTGAGCGTATTTATACCAAAGACATTTCATTTGAAGTGCCTAGCGTTGAAGTCTTTACCAAGCAATGGAAACCAGAAACCGACATCAACATCGCCGCAAGCGTAACCGATCTTGATGAAGATTATAAAGAAGTTGTGCTGACTGTCAGCGTAACTGCCAAGCTTGAAGACACCGTGGCATTCATCGCCGAAGTACAGCAAGCAGGTATTTTCCTACTAAAAAATATCCCTGAAGATGATTTACCACATCTACTACAAGCTTATTGCCCAAATATCCTGTTCCCTTATGCACGCGAAACGATCAGTGATATGGTATCACGTGGCAGCTTCCCACAGTTGCTGCTTGCACCAGTGAACTTTGAGCAAGCTTATATCCAAAGCCAACTTGAAGCACAAGCTGAAGCCGAAACCAATGGCAACGCCTAATTTTGGCAATCCCCAAAAAGCTCGAATATATTTCGGGCTTTTTTATTGGCAAATTCAGAACAATATCACCAAACATATTGCAAATATCTGCCAATTTTGATAACTTTAGATGATTTTTAGATAAATAAGGCGACGCCATGAACAGTGTACAAGTCAAAATCCTAAACCCAAAAATCGGACAAGATCCAAATTTCCCCCTACCCACTCGTGCGACCGATGGTTCAGCAGGGATTGATTTGCGTGCGTGTATCGATGAGCCCATCACCATCAAAGCCGGTGAAACCAAGCTGATCGGTACAGGTCTATCCATCTATATCGCCGACCCAAACTATGCAGGCATCATCTTGCCACGCTCAGGGCTTGGGCATAAGCATGGCATCGTACTGGGAAATCTGGTCGGTCTCATCGATGCTGATTATCAAGGCGAGCTAATGGTCAGTGTGTGGAATCGCAGCGCTACTGATTTTGTGCTTGAACCTGCTGAGCGTATGGCGCAGTATATGGTCGTGCCTGTGGTACGTCCTAGCTTTGAGATTGTTGATGAATTTAGTGATGTCAGCGAGCGTGGTGCAGGTGGCTTTGGCTCGTCAGGTCGTCAATAAGATCAGATTTATATCATGTTGAATTAGAAGGATTTTTTATGTCATTAAGCTTAGAAGATGCCAAGCTCACCGCTGAAGTCATCACCACTGCCCTACCTTATATCCAAAAGTACAAAGACAAGCTGATCGTCGTCAAATACGGTGGCAACGCCATGACCGATCCTGTGCTTGAGAGCTCATTTGCTCGTGATATCGTGCTACTCAAGACCGTCGGTATCCATCCTGTCGTCGTGCATGGCGGTGGCCCACAGGTGGATAGCCTGCTATCAGAACTTGGCCGTGAATCCGAACGCATCGACGGGATGCGTGTGACGGACAAAGCAACGATGGATGTCGTCGAAATGGTGCTTGGCGGACAGGTCAATAAATCCATCGTCAGCCTAATCAACAAACATGGCGGTAAAGCCATCGGCATGACAGGCAAAGACGCCAATCTTATCCGTGCCAAAAAACTATATATGCAAAAAATCGATGACGAAGGTCGCCCACAAGCGGTCGATCTTGGCTTCGTCGGTGAAGTAGAATCGGTCAATAAAGATGTCATCGATATGCTCATCGCCAGTGACTTTATCCCTGTCATCGCACCGCTTGGTGTCGATGCCAATGGTAATACTTACAATATCAATGCTGATCTAGTTGCTAGTCGTGTCGCTGAGTTTCTCGGTGCCGAGCGCCTGCTACTGCTGACCAACATCAAAGGCGTACTGGATAAACAAGGCAATGTCCTAACCCATCTATCTGCCGATGATGTCGATGCACTGATCGCTGATGGTACGATTTCAGGTGGCATGATTCCAAAAATCGCTGGCGCACTCGATGCCGTCAAATCAGGTCTGCGTAGTGCTACCATCGTCGATGGTCGTGTACCGCACGCTTGCTTGCTTGAGATCTTTACCGAAGAAGGTGTCGGTACACAGATTTTGCGGGATAAATAAATCGCCGTCTTTTGTTGATAAAGCCTGCCATTTGGTAGGCTTTTCTTTTAGCCCAAAAAGTAAGGTGCGTACCACGCACCATTAGAATGATGTATAGAAAGATACGCCGTGCACACTCTACCAATTTTATATTCAAATCATCAACCAAAAAGCCCATCCCGTAGGATGAGCTTTTGTGGTATCTAAAATCGCTTCAGATTAGAAGTTGTATTCTAGACCAGTACCGATACCGAATGATTTGGTATCAACATTTGCTGCATTGCTTTGATTTAGGAATGCACCATATACATGACCGGTAGCTGACTTGTTGAATGCATACTTACCGCCAACGACATAACGTTGTGCTTCGTCATCTTTAACGCCTTTAGCGTTAGTTACTACATCCACTTGACCATAAGTAGTCCATGGAGTTTGAGTTTTGTACTTACCGCTAACAGTGAAAGTATTTTCGTTGTCGTTGGTGTTTAGGTCAGTGTTTTGATATAGCGCACCAATAGTCAATGCTGGAGTTGCGTCAAAAGCACCTGATACACGCACTGCTTTTAATGGTTCACCGCTAAGTGCATTGCTTGCAGAAATATATGATGCGCCTGCACGGAATGGTTGGTTTGCTGGCTCATATTGTACCGCAACACCGTAAGCGTCACCATTCAAAGTGTCAGTTGATGCATTTTCGTCCATTACATACATTGCAGATGCAGTTAGACCATTGTAAGTTGGAGAAACGTATGCGATTGCGTTGTTTACACGCTCTGCATCAAATGATGCAAGAACACCGTCAGCACCGTGAGTAGCTGCAGCTGCAGCGCCCTCAACTTCTGCATAGCCAATTACGCCACCAGTAGTTACGTTTGCATAGTCAACACGACCGTCGATAGCAGTTAGGCGACCAGCTAGTAGAGTACCATATTGCTTGTTAGCTAGACCTAGGTACGCATCACGAGCTTCAAAAGTACGAGTGTTGTCATCAACTTCCACACGGTATTCTAGCTTATATACAACGTCAGTATTTGCAGTTAGTGCTTCAGAGCCTTTTACACCAATGCGTGAAGCATTTGAGTTAAGCTGGGTACGACCATCAACACGCTCTTGACCTTCAGTTTTTGAAGTAGTAGTGTCAAGAGTTAGGAATGCTTTACCATATACAGTAGGTGCAGCTTGCGCAGCAGTTACTGATAGAGCAGCGATAGCAGTAGCTAGAACTAGTTTTTTCATGGGTTTTCTCCACTAAAGTTGGGCTTAATGCCCGATACATCAACCTATATCATAACCGTATAACTGTTGATGCGGTTTTTTTGGGTTTTGACAGATTCTGTAGTTAGAATTTTGCAACTTTATAGCAACACTTGATTACCTAGCTTTGCAAAATTCCGCACAGTTTCATTTGTGTGTTTATAGAATACCAACTTTGAAATATTTTGCAATACCTTTTGTGAACTTTTTGCCAATATTTTGTGAAATTTTTTTATTTCTTGTTATTTTTCAATAAGTTAAAAAATTCAAAAATTTCCACAATTTCGTAAGTAAATCGTTAATTTTTTTGCCATTTGTATGATTTTTATACAGATTTTTGGGTGCTAATGAGGTGTTTTGCGCCCATTTTTACAAACTTTGTTACATCTTTTTGAGCCAAAAACTTGACTTTTTTGTACAAATGTTCGCTATTTTTTGGACAATTTATCAGCAAATGTTACAGTTATATGACAGAAATATTTGTAATGTTAGTTAATAAATATCTTTATTATTTTGATAAATTTCTCCAAAATCAATTGTGCTATAATAGAGTTATCCTATTTAATACAGTTTTTGGATGATTTATGACACAGACAACCGACATTCACCCAGATGATGATTTGGCGACGATTACCACTCGTGCTCGTGCCAAGACAGATATTAGCCATATTTATGAGTTTCTCGGCTGTCGCACATCCGATGCGTGGCTAAGCCTTGCCAAAGACAATCTCCCCCTACTACTCCAAGACCACGCCAACTGCGAAAAAAAGGCGGCAGGGACGGCGATGAACTTGATTTTTCGTTATGAATTTCACCGTGATCTGCAAGAACGACTGGCGCAGCTGGTGCGTGAAGAGATGCTACACTATGAACAAGTGCTGTCCTTGATGAAAGATCGTGGTATCGCATGGCACTATCTGCCTGCAGGTCGCTATGCCAAAGGACTGCTCAAGCACAAGCGTACGCATGAACCTGCTGCGATGGTGGATGTGCTGATTATTGGGGCGTTTATTGAAGCGCGTTCGTGTGAGCGGTTCTCGGCACTGGCTGATGTCATCGATGATGAGAAATTGGCTCGTTATTATAAATATCTGCTCAAATCAGAATCACGCCATTATGAAGATTATCTGGCACTGGCTCGCTCGATTACCGATGAGAGTATTGATGAGCGAGTGGCGTTCTTTCGTGAAGTCGAGCGAGAGCTGATTGATACGCCTGATGAGATGCTACGCTTTCATAGCGGTGTGCCAAGTCGTGAGCTGCTCGCACAAAGCCAAGCACACGCCTAAAGCCGAATACTACTTAAGGATAAGATGATGACCCACCCCACTCCTGTATATCTGGCTAAGTCCGTCAAAGACTGGGAAAGTAGATGGTTCGCCGCTGGTAATAGCAGCTACGGGCTGATGCAACAAGCAGCGCTCATGATGGCAAATCATCTGCTGTCAGTGCTCACACCATCACAAATCTGCATCTGGTGCGGTAGTGGCAATAATGGTGGTGATGGCTATCTGCTCGCCGTCTATCTGTCACGCCATCATACAGTGCATATCTATCAAATCGCACCGCCAACCAGCGCCGATGCCATGTGTGCCTGCCAAGCCGCCATCGATGCAGGTATCAGTATCACGGATACGCCTGTGGTGGCTGATGTGCATATCGATGCGGTATTTGGCAATGGTCTAGACCATCTGCTCTCTGATGAGATGCTAGCTGTCGTCGATGCGTACAACGCCCAATCAAGCTATAAAATCGCCATCGATATCCCCACGGGGCTACATCCTGATACAGGGATGCCACTACCTGTGTGTATGTCTGCTGATATGACGCTGTGTCTGATGGGTTATAAGGCAGGTCTATTGATGGGCTATGCCAAAAGCCATGTCGGTAAGCTCGTCTGCCTACCACTCATCCCTGCCGATGATGCGCTGTCTGCGGTCGCTTGGATTGATAACACCCTACCCACCCTACCTATCCGTGATGGTGCACGCAGTCATCAGCACAAGGGTGACTATGGCTCAGTCATGGTCATCGGTGGTCATCCCACGATGGGCGGTGCAGTCATCATGAGTGGCGAGGCTGCCATCAGTGTCGGTGCAGGTCGTGTCACCATCTCCACCCATCCCAATCACCACCCTGCCATCATCACTCGCAGACCCAATCTAATGGTACAGGATATCAGCGATATCACGCTTGATAGACTGACACATATGACAGCCGTCTGTATCGGTATGGGGCTTGGGCGTGATGCATGGTCGGTGCAGGTTTTTGAGCGGTCTTTACAGGCTTTGGCACAGCTTGACATCCCTGTCATCATGGATGCGGACGCACTGTGGCATCTAGCTCATCATTCCGATGTACGCCTGCCAGCTCATTTCATCGCCACACCACATCATACCGAGGCGGCTCGCCTGCTCGGCATCCATGCTGATGATGTCGAAGCCGACCGTATCCATGCCATCCGTGCACTACAAGCACGCTATGGCGGTCAATGGGTACTCAAAGGTGCTAACACACTCACCATCGACCAACACGGCACGATTCACATCTGCACGCTAGGCAATGCAGCTATGGCAACCGCCGGCATGGGTGATGTACTGTCCGGCATGATGGCAGGCATACTCGCTCAAGCACCCGATACACCAATTCATCAAATCGTTGCTTTGCACGCCCACTGTGGCGATATACTCAGTACTGATGGTGTCGTCGTCGATGTCAATCAGATGGGGCAAATGGCAAGTCAGGTGCTAAAGACATCTTGATGGTTGTTTTTTGATGACTGTTTAGTGGTTAATTAATGTCATTTAACGGCAAGGCATTTTGCACATCACTGATTACTTTAGTCACTTTAAAAAAAATCCCAAAATCTGAGCCGCACCCCAAAAGT
>NZ_MUYU01000016.1 GCF_002014825.1 Moraxella pluranimalium
TCTGCACTAAAGCTTCGTCTTGGTCGTCTCATGGTTTATCCTCATTTTTATGATATTGTACCACTTATTGAGGACTGCGGGATTAGTGTACCACTACACTTTGGGTATGGCTGATTTCACGGTACTTATCAAGGATTTGTTGTAGAGTGATAGGAGCTTGGGTAGTCATATAAAGTCCATATTAGATTTTAAAAATAGATGTTGCTTAGTATATCATAAATTCTTAATTGGTAATTACATGAAAAAATGACAAAAAAATAAGCTCACACTTGTGAGCTTATTTTCCCACAACCTTAACGGTTGGTTATTTTGTTATTAATCCATTCGGCGATTTCAGTTGCCACCCAAAGGGTTTTGCCACCGATTTTTACTTTCTTGGGAAAAGTTGCATCATAGCGTGGTGACTTTTTATTCATAATGTCGTAAATCGCCGAACAACTCATACAGGTATAAAGCTGTACTTCTTTGATTCTTAACAGTTTTGGAATGATGATGTTTACGCCAGTTCTTTCGTCTTGGATGATGTAATTGGTTAAAGCTGGATTGATGTTGGTCATATTAAAATCTCCTAGTTAATGGCAAAGATTGCTCTTCACATAACAAATGGCTTTCCCATATTTTTTAAAATCTTCCAAACTCTTCCAAAATCTTCCAATCTCAAGACACCGCACTCACGCTTCTTCGTAACCCCTGCTCAATCGACCAGCTCTCATTGGCAGGCTGATTGGCTTGAATCGGTGGATTTTCAACTGGATAGAACTCATCAACAATCTCACCACCTTCATCACCATCTACTTCAAAGGCAGAATTGGCATAGCCTTGTTTGGCGACTTCTTCCAAGGCTTGCTGGTTAAAACCGCTTTGCTGTTGCTCCTTAAAGATGGCTTGGGCGTTTTCAACCGCTTCTTTTAGGCTAAAACCGTCCTGCAAGGTCAAATCAACGTAGTAAATCGGCGTGCGATAGCTTTGAGCCGTGCTTTTACCCCTTATGGTTAATTGCAGTGGTAAGCAGGACAACAATCCCCCTGACACCGCATTAAAATAGCTAAGACGTGCCATAAGTGTGCGAATAGAGTTATAACCTGTGGTACGAAATACAAATGAGCCAAGCTCATCCAAATACTCATCATTGGCATTTAGATTGGTGTACAGCCTACCAAATAACTTGCAGTTACCGTTTTGTCCCAGTGGGCAACTTTCAGGACTTGGACAAGGCAAGTGCTCCACGCCGTTACTGGTTCGTCTTTGACACGTCTCACCATTACCGACACAGATTGGTCTGCCTGTTTGTCTGTCAAACAAGGTGTACTCAGCTCGCAAGTTTAATTCAGGCGTATTAAACAACATTCGTACAGGGATTTGACGCAGTTTGCCGTTGGGGCTATGTTGGCGTAATTTGTCATCAAGCGGATGATTGACCCAGCCATCTTTGCCTTGGATTTGACTGGTAATGGTGAACTGGTCGTCTTTTTGCGGTAGGCGTTTACCGTTTTTCTCGACGACTTTACCAATGCTGATACGACCTAGAATCGGTGGGGTAATGGTTAAACCTTTAATCATGAGATTACTCCTTTTGGATAAAATGTGTGAATTGGTTAAACTGTTGGAACAAGTTTATTTGTAAAATAAAATCCCATGCTCTGCTTAGATACAGGGCATGGGATTTATGTCGCCAAAGTTAATTAAAACGCTTATTTGGCATGATTGATAACAAAGCGTCTGCTTCCTTGTCTGATTTGTGGATACTGCTCTAACAGCTCAGGCTTATCTTTTAGCAACGCCTTGCTGTCTAGGCTTACGCTGTCTTTGGACTTTTTCCAACTGATAGAGCCGTGGGCAAATGTGGCGATATCATGCTCATTCATAGCTTGGCAAAGCTGTTGCTTTAAATAGTCAAAACGAGCTTGGTGTTCATCAATCAAGCGTTTTTGTTCAAGCAGTTCGTCAAAATAATCGTTAAGTAAGAGATTGTCACTAAAATCAATCTCGCCTACACCGCTAGGACATAAAGCTTGTAAGGCTTTTTGGGCTGACTCACTGCCATCAGCAGGTGGAGCGATATCATCTTTAACATACTGCCAAAACTGACGTTCTTGTTTGATAATTTGCTCAATCAATACATCATCACGTTTGACTTCAAAGAGTCTAGCTTCATGACCGCCAAGCAACACGCAGACATGAGCCAGCTGTTTGCCAGTCACCGCTAATTGATGTTGCACCTGACAAGCAACATATAACGGTACACCATTTTGCCAAAGCTTCGCCCCATGTATGCCAGCGGTTTTGATTTCTAACACACCCACATCAGGGTTGCTCACCGCATAGTCCAAATTGGCAAGCATAAACTCGTGTTCAGGGTGCTGTAACACGGCATTGACACGGCGGACTTTATTGCCCGTTTTGGCGGTGTAGTATTTGGCAACCAAGGGTTCTAACTGCTTACCCCAGTACAGCGGAGCATAGCCATCTACTGGTGTTTGACTAGGCTCGGTACGACCTGTTTTAATCAGCCACAATTCAAGTAACGACATATATGGATTCACTCCGCATACGGTGGGGGCATCGCTACTGCCAATGCCCTGCTTTCTAACATCTAGCCATTCTTGGTGGCTTAAGTCTTTGGTATCGACTAGACGGATTGGCTTGCCCAAATTCACAGATTTCACGCTTTTGCCCGCTTTGGCGATTGGATAATCTGATTTTAACGCCACAATGCCAGTAGGACTGCTGTTTGTTTGTGCGTTTGGTTGAGATAAAGTTGGATTCATAAAAAGACTCCATTAGTTAAAATGATTGGTAATGTTAAAAATACAATCCGTGCCTTGATGCACGGTTTAAACACACGGCATAAAAAAACCACGTCCCCTGCTGGGAACGTGGTTGTTACAACAAGAACAGTATCGGATAAATTGCTTTAAGCACCATCAAAAGCAAATGATTAAGATTAAGCCACTAACCGCATGGCTTCTTCCAAGCCCTTTTGCTTTAAACTCGCCCCTGTGCCGAACCAAGCAGAATCAAGTCTATGGTCGGTGGACATGGCACGACGTTCATGGTCTACAAACTCAGTCATCGCACATAAAAGCCCATACGCCGTATCTTTGGCGGAGTCTAGTTCAGCCCCACGTCCTTGACCATTAAACATGGTTAGGATTTGATTCATGGCTTTGGCATTAGGAACGGCTTGTCCAGTTTTCTTGGACGTTGGAAACACAATTAGCCTATCATCCACATCATTAAACACACGGTTTAAATAACTCACCGCTTCGGCTTGGCTCACACGTCGCTCGGCAAGCTGTTTCATTTGGTAATTATGCTCATCCCACTGCTTAATGGAAATACCCAACTGGTTTTTGACCTTTTCAGCATCAAACACTGTGCTGTGTGGCACTTTGACCACACTACCGCTTTTATCAGCTAAGCTGATGGCAAGCGTGTTATTGCACACCACTCGAATGGACGTAAATTGAGCAGTAGTTGCCAATGTGCCATCACAAGCGGTTGCTAGTAAAATATAGCCATGACTAACATCGCCACCTTTTAAGGTAACTGACTGCCCTGTACGAGCCAACGCCCAAAACTTACGCCCACCTTTTAATACGCCAGCGGTTTCTAATTCAAAGTCAGCTTTTTCGGTCAAATCTCGATAAAACTCCAAGATTTGACGTGGCTGAACTTCTTGATACCGCTGAGATACCACGGACAGCGGTTCAAGCGTATCTGAGCGATACAAGACTTTATTATCACTAAACGGCATAATCAAATCACCACCTTTGTCATTATGAGCATAATAACTGACATCCGATGATTCAATCGTCCAGTCCATACCTGCTTGTTTTGCCCATACTTCAATGGGTTGTTTGGGGGCAAGCTGGCTACCTAGACCGTGCCAAGGGGTGTCACCAACGTATGCCATAGTTTCTACTAAATGTGCCATATAAGACTCCTTTAAATATCAATACTAGAAAATGGTTCTGATGGGGTTTTATTGAACTCACCATCATGAATAGTCGTGGGTTTAAAGACATTTTGGCAGTTAGAGCAATAGTACAAATCTTGCCCAACATTGCCCAATAGCGATTTACCACTTGATGTCTGTTGCCAAATACTAAACCCAACACCAAAAAGCGTGCCAACCGCCATGCCAATCATGGGATTCACCTGACAATTCTTACAGATTTTTACACCCACGCTTGCAAGCACTGTGGGCGAAAACACGGTTTGATTGAGCGACTCAGGAAAATTAAGACTTGCCCCTTTAACAGGATAGACCTGAGTTGAGTAGCATTTATTGCAAAATGGTTTCATACAAAACTCCATTGGTTAAAAATTTACGGCATAAAAAAAGGGCTTGCCTTTATGGTAAGCCCTTGATTCAATTAAGTATTATAGATTTGAAAAAGTTTTGATATGAACATTTAATTTAAGCCACGGCGTTTCTTTGACTTAAATATACCTTTGCCAAATGTACGCATATTAGGCAGTTTAGCAAGTAACATTTGATTGTCCTTTTCAGGATTGACGAGATAGCCTGCCACGTTTAACGCATTCTCTACTTCCATTGGATTATTGCGATGTATCATACCTACCCCCAGTTTACCCATATCAGCAAAACGTCTTTTATAATCAGCTGTGTGACAATTAAAATGACAACCCACTTTATCTGTTAGTCGTTGCCAAACTTTGCCAACTTCATCAGCCAAATAATAATCCTTTTGACGTTTTGAGCCATCATACATCAGCAATAAGTGGCAATGATAGCCCTTATCCGCCCCTTGCTCTAACGCCCAAGCGTAGCCCTGCAAGTCACGAAAACAAGTATCACCATTACTGATGCGTTTTAATAATAACTTCATGTGATTATTCACATCAGCAACATCCATCAAATGCTGAGATGCTTTTGGATAGCCCAAATCAACACGAACAAACAACAATCGTGAATAATGACTAATCACAGACTCCACATAACTTATCAGAGTTTGGCGGTTTGTTAGCTCCTGTTTTCGCCAGCTGATAATTTCGGTCTCAATTTCATGCTTAGATTCATACAGCACATCTAAAAACAGCCCTGCATCAAAACTCATCATAAAGCTGTCTTGACTATAACCTGTTTGACAGCTTTGCTCGTAAGCATACAGAAAAACTTCGATGCTTATACTGAATTGATAATTTATCTGATTGTTAAAATATATCCAAAATCGCTCATGACAATCTTTAATCAAAAATTTACAATAAGCAATCTCTTGCCTTCCTGAAATTAGGTCTAAAACCAATTGATGAATATCAAACAAGATTTGACTAGGGGTTTGATGATTGGATTGATTGAACATTTTCTGTTACTCCTGCTTGGTTGATTGAAAGGTTCATAACAGTGTGGTGTTCAATGTTTTTTTACAGTTTGGCATTGACTGATTGGTTACAGCATAGGATAGATGATTGAATGATGATGATAAGTTAGACTAAATAGCAAGGATAGTGAGTATAGATATATTTAATTATACTTGATTAGATTAATAACCAACTAGCATGGCTAGTGAATTGTGTTGATTATGGCTAGTGAACACTAAGAACTTTAACTGGCACACAGCAAATCACAAAAGAGAAAGTTAGTTTTTTCTCTAACTTCGAATAATCAGATAGAAAATAGGCTTAAAACCAGTATTTTCGGTTATTTAACCAAAATAATATCTACGTAATATCTACGTAAAAATCTCAATAAATACATATAAAATACACTTAATATCTATAAAATACTCTTGTAGTATCTACTAATATAATCGTATAATGAGTCGGATTAATGACTAAACTAAGGAGAATATCTAAATGTCAAATTCACTATATAAACAAATATCGGATTGGGTCGAAGGTTTAAACTACAGAAGAATAGTTTTTGCATTAAGTATGGCTGAAATAATGTTTGATGAACGATTTGATTTAAGAACAGATAAAGACTACCTCTTGGTGATTTTGCAAAAACGCATTAAGGATGAGGAAGAATTGCGTGATTTAAAATCTAGAGTAATAGAAAATTCAGTTCCAGATGACTGCGTAGATTGGGTTCATCGGAGTAAAAGGCATGAGCTATGGTTTGCAAATCATGAGGAAATACTTAATACATTCTCCAATATTAAGACTGACATTCTCCCAAACTATTTCAAAAATCTAATATGCGAGATTGATTCATGCCACCGTATAGACAATTGCAAACAAGTTGATTTTGACTTAAATTATAAAATTTATCTTTATAATAAAGTAAAGAAAGACTATGAATGTACATTGCAATATTTAAAACATTTTGATTGGATAAAAAAAGATGATGAAAATTTATTAAACTGGTGTTTGGGTTACTTGGACAATAAACGCCTTCTGCCAAAGTACGGGCTGACTTACCCTGATAACTTAGCCGATAAATACGATGTTATTATGGTAAGCATCCAATTGACTTGGAATTATTCTTACTATACAGAATACCAAATATTCAAAGAAAAAATGCACAAAGCATGGACTCAAAAAAAATGGCGAGATAAAAAGGATACGGAATCAGCTTTAGAGTATATTTTATCAAGAAAACAATTTCTCAAAATGTTAGAAATTTCTGACAAACATAAATCTAAGCCGATTGACGTTTTAAACAATTGGATTGATGCAGAATATAAAAAACTAGACTAGATATTAACCCCACGCCTTTTTAGTTCATCAATCAGGGCTTGGGTCTCCATATTTACAATAGACGCTTGTTCTTGCTTTAGGTTATTTTCAAGGGTTTGCCGAGCTTGCTGAAAGTTTGGCACTCTCCCTGTATCTCGAAGTAAGTCCAAAAAGTCCGCCCATACCTGCATGATTTTACGGCGCTCTTCTAAATGCTGAGCATGATTATAAACTGCTCTAATCGTGGTTTTGTTATCATGTGCAAGTTGTTTTTCAATGGCATCACCCATGTAGCCAAGCTCGTTCAGATTGGTTGAAGCAATATGCCGAAAGCCATGCCCTGTTTGCTTGCCAGCATAACCTAGAATATCCAACGCATTATTGATAAACTCTTCACTGTACGGCTGATGAGTACCTGTATTAAAAAACACGTATTCATACCGACCTGTGATTTTTTTCATTTGCTCAAGAATTTCAAGCATTTGCCGAGATAATGGCACGACGTGCTTACGAGCGACTTTTAGATTATCAATATCCACACGCCACAATTTATTTTCAAAATCAATGTGTTCCCATTTCATCATACGCAGTTCAATCGTACGGCAAAACGAGTATGCCAAAAACATCATACCAAAACGTGTTTGCTCATGCCCATGATAATTATTGATAGCCTGCAACAAGGCTGGCAATTCTTCCAAAGCAACGTGCTTCATGTGCTGAGTCTTGCCTTTGGGATACAAGGCTTTTAAATCTTCGGCAGGATTAACCGTAATCAATCTCTCCATTTTGGCACGCTTGAAAATGTTGTTTATTAAATCAATCGTCCGTCTCGTTACTTCTCGTGGTGGCGAGCCATCGCTATGTTTGCGACTATCTATGCTACTTGCCATAGACTTGCAGTCATCAAAGGTGACTTGCGTTAAACCAATACCTTTAAAAGATGGTAAAACATCCTTGTGTAAGCGATTGTAGTCTTGTTGATAGGTTCTTGGCTTTACGGTAGTTTTACGCTCTTCTAGCCATTCTAAGGCATAATCGTTGAACAACTTAATGTTGGAATTTTTGGCTTTTTCTAGGCGTTTTTCGTTTTTTGGGTCTAAGCCTCTAGCAAGCTGAGAGCGAATTTCAGCATTAAGCTGACGTGCCTGAGCCAGTGAAATCTCAGGGTATGAACCAAGAGTCATTACCTGTTGCTTGTTGTGAAAACGATAAGCACTAATCCAAGACTTTGTGCCAGTTGAACGCACCCACAACTGTAAGCCATTGGCATCAGAGTGTTTATCTGGGCGATTGGCAGTACAACGCTCGCTTGGTTTTAAGTTTTTGACTTTGGTATCTGTTAGCATCACGAACCCTTCTGACAAGGTTAAAAAAAGGCTATACCAACACATTGACAAAAATTTGAGAAAAACATTAAAAAATAGTCATTTTTGTTGGTATAGAACTAATTATATACCAACAAATATACCAACACAATCTTTGGCTAGGTTAGAAAACCTTAGGAATATTTAGGAAATTTTGCGCATAAAAAAACAGCTCAAAGGCTGTATTTATAAGGGTTTGATGATGGTTTTGGAAAATCTTGGAAATCGTTGAAAAGTAGATTTGGCGGAGACGGAGGGATTCGAACCCTCGATACGCTATTAACGTATACACACTTTCCAGGCGTGCGCTTTCGACCACTCAGCCACGTCTCCAAAGGTGGCTATTATACTAAGTTGTCAGCCAAATTGCAATAATACTTATCTTAATTGTATATTTAGGCATCAGGTAGTCTTGCCATCCAAATCGCCACCAAAATAGCCACCGCTGCCATCACATAACCCAGCCACAGCCAATCATCAGGCAACCGCACAAACATCACCACCGTCGATGCCGTCATCATCAGCCACGCCAGATACTTGGCAAAGCGTGGCATCGCTCGACGCTCTTGCCAATCGGTGAGCATCTTGCCAAAGATACGATGCGACATCAGCCACGCATAAAACCGCCGTGAACTTCTCGCCCAGCAATAGCCCGCCAGCAGTACAAACACCGTCGTCGGCATCCCCGGCACAATCACGCCAATCAGCCCAAGCACCAAAAACACCACGCCCAAGCCAAAAAATACGCCACGCATGAGCGTATTTTTGTGAATCAGGCTGTCAGCAGGTCTTTTCATAGTCTGTAGCATATCAAAATCCAAAAGCGGTAAGCAATGATTAGTCGGCATATCTTGGATAAATTGGCACGATGTGCACTCAATACACACCCAATACCAAGTTATTATGATTATTTTAACCAATCATCCAAAGAGTAGATAATCAATAAAATCAATCATTGACATTGGCATACAGCCCCCTTACCACTTTGATGGGTATTCTTAGGAATGGGTTATGGTATCATGCCAACTTTTTCTTGTAAATACTAATGATTATCATTAATTATCTTATTTACAAATTGGGCGAAATCTGTTACCTTATTGCCAAAAAAATTGGCACACAAGCCAAAACCATCCATGACCATCAAAAAGGAGACAAGCGCATGACATTGACCGAAGCACTCAAAGAACATTCACGCACCACCCATGACAGCGTCGATAACCTTGTGATGTCGATGCAGCCATTTGCATCATTGGATAATTATCGCAAATTTCTACAGGCGCAATACGCCTTTCACCAGACCGTCAATCCCATCTACCACAACGAAGCACTTGCCCAGCGTATCGATGGCTTAGCCACGCTTGCTCGATTTGAACGGGTCAAATCAGACATGGCAGATTTGCAAGTGACGCCCTTTACAGGCGAACTACCTAGCCCAAGCTTTAGCGATGATGAAGCCATCGGCTGGCTGTACTGCGTCGAAGGCTCAAATGTCGGCGCGGCGATTTTGTACAAAGAAGCAGGTAAAATTGAGCTGTCTGATGAGCATGGTGCAAGTCATTTGGCGGCGCACAGCGATGGTCGTATGGCACATTGGCGAGCGACCAAAGCCCAAATTGATACGCTTGAAACTGCTGACAACAAAGCTGCCGCCCTAAAAGGCGCTGATGATGCCTTTGCGTATTTTAAGCAGGTCATCCGTGCCATTTATGGTGAATAAGTCCGCCAAGCCACACCCGATGGCTGTCAAATCACAGATAGCCATCGGGTTTAACATTTATCCACTTACAAAGCTGTCATGATGTGCTAAAATGAGCTAATTTTGTTTAGCGAATATCATCATTATGAGCCTATTTACCCTTGCCCAAAATCTTGTCCCCCAACAAGCCCTAAGCGAATTGGCAGGCAGTCTTGCCAAAAGCCAAAACCCATATGTCAAAAAAGCGCTAATCCACAGCTTCGCCAAAGCCTATGGCATCACGCTCGATGACTATGAGCGTGGCTCGCTCGATGACTATGCCAGTTTTAATGACTTTTTTACTCGTGAATTAAAAGACAACATCCGCCCGATTGATGACGATGAAAATAGCATCATCTGCCCTGCTGATGGTACGGTGTCGCAAGCAGGCGACATTCACCACCAAGCCATCTTACAAGCCAAAGGCCGTGATTATGAAGTCGGTCAGCTATTGGCTGATTATGATGATGGACAGTATTTTATTGATGGCAGTTTTGCGACGATTTATCTGGCACCGAGCAACTATCACCGTGTACATCTGCCTTTTGATGGCAAGCTGATTGCCACTCGCTATGTACCAGGCACGCTCTTTTCGGTGAATAATGCCACTGCCGAGTCAGTACCTGATTTGTTCGCGCGCAATGAACGCTTGGTATGTCTGTTTGAAACTGAGTTTGGTCGTGCTGCGGTGGTGCTGGTCGGTGCGATGATTGTGGCGGGAATCGAATGTGTCGCGACTGGTCAAATTCGCCGTACGCCGTACATTCAGTATCGCACGCATGATATGGATATGAAAAAAGGCGATGAGCTTGGCAGATTTTATCTGGGCTCGACAGCGATTGTTGTATTGCCAAAATCAGCAGGCAACACTTGGCTTGATGGCATCACTCATGGTCAAAAAGTAGTGATGGGTCAAGCCATCGGCACATTGTCAAAATAAGGATAAGTCATGACAGCGGTACTGATTGACACCCTAAAATCCATCGTCGGCAAAGAGTATGTACTGACCCAAGATGGCGATATGCGTTGGTATAATCAAGGCAGACGTTTTGGTGCAGGCAAAGCCCTATGTGTGGTTATTCCTGCAACGCTTTTAGAACAATGGCAAGTGCTAAAAGCCGTGGTTGAAGCGGATTGTATTATCATCATGCAAGCAGCAAATACAGGGTTAACAGGTGGTTCAACGCCCTATGGCGACTATGACCGTCCTGTGGTGATTTTAAGCACTCGCCGTTTAACAGGTATTCAACCCATTTTAAATGGTGAACAAGTCGTATGTTTACCGGGGGCAACCTTAGATGCTTTGGAAAAAACGCTTGCACCCTTTAACCGTGAACCGCATTCGGTGATTGGTTCATCGTGTATTGGTGCATCAGTATTGGGCGGTGTATGTAATAATTCAGGTGGTGCACTCGTCCGTCGGGGGCCTGCCTATACCGAACTTGCCCTATATGCCAAAGTCAATGAAGATGGACAATTACAGCTCATCAATCATTTAGGGATTGATTTAGGAGAAACACCTGAAGAAATCCTAACACGATTACAAAATAATGATTACCAAGTGCATGAGTGCTGTCAAAATCACGGACGCACAGCATCTGATAAGCGTTATGCCCACGATGTCCGCCAAGTCGATGCAGACACCCCTGCTCGTTTTAATGCTGACCCAAGCCGATTATTTGAAGCATCAGGTTCGGCAGGGAAAGTGTGTGTGTTTGCGGTGCGTTTAGATACCTTTGAAAAAATTCCAAGCCGAGTATTTTATATCGGCAGTAATGACCACAATGATTTAACCGAAATTCGCCGTTACTTATTAACCGAGTTACCACGCTTGCCGATTGCAGGGGAATATATTCACCGTACCGCCTACGATATTGGGGCAAAATATGGCAAAGATACCTTTTTATTTATTGAAAAATTTGGTACAGCTAAAGTTCCACATGCCTTTGCTTTAAAAGATAAAGTCGATGGTCTTTGTGAAAAATTACATATTAAAGGGCTAACTGACCATACGCTACAAGCGATTACCAGTTTAATGCCTTCGCATTTGCCAAAACGTATGAATGAGTTTCGTGATTTATACGAACATCATTTAATTTTACGCATTGAACACCAAGATGTCGAAACGGTCGGACAATTTTTAACAGAATATTTTGCCAAACATACGACAGGCAATTATTTTTTATGTGATGATGAAGAAGGTCGTAAGGCATTTTTACACCGTTTTGCGGTTGCAGGAGCGGCGATTCGTTATCGTGATACCCATCGCAATGAAGTGGAAGACATTGTTGCTTTAGACATTGCCCTACGCCGTAATGACCGTGATTGGGTCGAAACCTTGCCTGAAGAGATGGAAAAAAATATTATCCATAAATTGTATTATGGACATTTTATGTGCCATGTGTTCCATCAAGATTATATTGTGAAAAAAGGCATAGACCCGCTGGCAATGGAGCATGAAATGTGGAAATTGTTAGATGAGCGTCGTGCAGAGTATCCTGCTGAACATAATGTTGGACATTTGTATGTGGCAAAACCAAGCCTAAAACAACATTATCAAGCCCTTGACCCAACTAATCAATTTAATGTGGGCATTGGACATACATCCAAGAAAAAACATTGGGCTTAAAGTAAAACAAACAAATCACCCGACGGCAGTGCTATCGGGTGATTTGTTTGAAGTTGGGTGAGTTTGGATAATTAGCCAATCACACCCAAAAAACCTTGCAAGATGGCGACATTCATCAAATCCACAAAGAACGCACCCACCATCGGCACAATCAAAAATGCCTTATGCGATGGTACATAACGGTCGGTGATGGCCTGCATATTGGCAATCGCTGTCGGCGTCGCCCCAAGACCAAAACCACAATGACCTGCCGCCAACACGGCTGCATCGTAATCCTTGCCCATGATGCGAAATGTCACAAAATACGCATAAGCAATCATCACAACCGTCTGCACCGCCAAGACCACAAGGATTGATAAGCCTAAGTCCGCTAGCTCCCACAGCTTGAGCGACAACAATGCCATCGCCAAAAATAGCGACAACGCTGCGTTACCAAAGACATCGATGGCACGGTCAAACATGTCAAAGTTGAAAAAAGTGGTCAAAGTATTGCGAATCACCACACCGCCGAACAACGCCCACACAAAGGTCGGTAGCTCAAACCAAGTGTCTTTGGCGATGCCTGTCATGATATCAGCAAAGGCCAAACACGCCGCAAACAGTGCCAGCGTCTCAATGGTCGATGATGCGGTAATCAAGCGGATATTGTCAGGACGCTCGAACATTTCTTTGTGCGCAGTATCGTCATCGATGTTGTGCTTGGTGCTGTATAGCGACTGACTGTCCGCCACTTCTTCGACGGCTGAGCGATTTTCTTTTTCTTCGGTTGGCTTCATACCCAGATTGGTGATGAGTCGCTTGGCAACAGGGCCGCCGATGATACCACCTGCCACCAGACCATAGGTTGCACAAGCGATTCCTAGCGTGGTTGCACCGATGACGCCGTATTTATCTTCAAAGGTCGCACCCCACGCCCCTGCCGTGCCATGACCACCGGTCAAAGAAATCGAACCTGCCACCAAGCCCATCAACGGGTCTAGCCCGAGCGCTGACGCCACGCCGACACCGACAGCATCTTGGACGATGATAAATCCTGACACCACCACCAAAAACACAAGCAGTGGCTTACCGCCTGCCTTTAGGCGACCAAAATCTGCCGACAGACCGATGGATGCAAAGAACATCAGCATACACGCTGTTTGTAGCTCTTTTTGGAAAGTAAAGCTATAGCCAAACATAGCGTTCAGCGCATAGACGATGGCAGCAGCAACTAAGCCACCCGCCACAGGTTCAGGGATATTAAAATCAGATAAAAACTTGATGCGCTTGACCATCACTTTACCCAGCAATAGTACCATCGTCGCCAAAATCAGCGTATAGTAGCCGTTGAGTGTAATTTCCATACAACCCTCCTTTAACTAGTCATCACACGCCTGCCGAAATCAAGCCCGACAAACCATGATTAATAAGACAATCAGAATAATTATCACAATGCTCATGACATCATGAAAAGACTCTTATAATTATAAGTCATTTTTGGGATAAATTGGGCAAAATTTCTGATAATATCCCATTGATTTGTAAAATTATTTTATTATTAGCTTAAAATTGCTCAAAATTTAATCAATTTTATGCAAATTTCCCATAGGGTTATTTATAAGTTATCCATGTAAATAATGATAACCCAAAACAAAACCCCAAACCACCACAGGTGATTTGGGGTAATGAGTTGCTCTGTTATTAATTCATGCTTAACGCAAGAACGCACGAGCATTGCGGAATAGACGCATCCACGCACCGTCGTTTTGCCACTCATCAGGTTTCCACGAGTGATTGACCGCACGCAAGGTACGCTCTGGATGTGGCATCATCAAGGTCACACGGCCATCATTACTACAGATACCCGTCACACCCTCTGGCGAGCCATTCGGGTTCAGCGGATAATGCCCGGTTGGATTACCTTGACTGTCAACATAACGCAGGGCAATCTGGCCATGACGCGCCAGTTCTGCCATTGATTTGTCATCCAAATCGGCATAGCCTTCACCGTGGGCGATGGCGATTGGCAAGATGCTGTCTTGCATACCTTTTAGCAGGACGGATTTGGTACGTTCAACACGGACATTGACCGTGCGTGCTTCAAAGCGAGCTGATTTGTTCGCTCTAAAGCGTGGGAAATGCTCAGCGCCGACCATCAAGTCCTTGAGCTGACTCATCATCTGACAGCCATTACATACACCTAGTGCAAAGGTCTCAGGACGATGGAAGAAACGAGCAAACTGCATACGCAGCTCATCATGGAATAGCACCGAGTTTGCCCAGCCTGAGCCTGCACCCAGCACATCACCATAGCTAAAGCCGCCACACGCCACCAAGCCTTCAAAATCACGCAGATTGATACGACCGCTCATCAAGTCGCTCATATGTACATCGATAGCATCAAAACCTGCACGCACAAAGCCTGCACCCATCTCAAGATGACCATTGACGCCTTGTTCACGCAAGATGGCGACTTTTGGTAGGCTCGTACGGCTGTTGATATATGGTGCTTCAACCGCCAAATCCAGGTCAAAATTGGCATCAGCAATCAAACCATGATGGTTGATGTCGCTGATGAGTGCAAATTCTTGGTCGGCACACGCAGGATTGTCACGCAGGCTTTGGATGGCATGGCTGACTTTTGCCCATTCTTGTTGTAGCTCACTACGCTCAAAGGCAAGCTGTACGCTTGGCGTGGTGATGGTCAATTTATCCACACCTGCACCACCTGCCGGCGTTGCTTTGGCATCACCGATTAGGCTTGTTAACGCTGATACGCCATGCTCTGCCGCCAATGCCACAAAGGCATCGACATCTTCAGGCAATACCTGTACCACCGCACCCAGCTCTTCGGCGAATAGCTGACCCAATAGATTGTCATCGCTTAGGGCAAGATTTATCGCCATACGGCTAGCAAACTGCATCTCAGCCACTGCCGCCACAAGGCCACCATCACCGATGTCATGATAAGCCTTAATCACGCCTGCTTTGGCAGCCGCTTGGATAAAGGCGAAGAAATTGGCAAGGTCAGATGCGCTGTCCAAATCAGGGCAATCATTACCCAGCTGGCTCAATGTCTGCGCAAAAATCGAACCGCCCAGACGCAGCTTGCCGCCTGACAAATCAATGCGATACAGCACCGAATCGCTATTGACGAGCGCAGGGGTCAGCGTACCTGCGACATCTTGGACAGGGGCAAAGGCAGTGATAATCAGACTCATCGGCGAGCTGACTGACTTATCCACGCCATCATCTTGCCAGTTGGCTTTCATAGATAGGCTGTCCTTGCCCACAGGGATGGTGATACCAAGCGCAGGGCATAGCTCTTCGCCGACTGCGTGTACTGCATCAAATAGTGCGGCGTCTTCTTTTTCGTCGCCACAGGCTGCCATCCAGTTAGCCGATAGGGTCACATCGCTAATCTTGGCAATGCGGGCTGATGCGATATTGGTCACTGCTTCACCAACCGCTAGGCGAGCTGATGCAGTTGGGCTGATCAATGCCACAGGCGCACGCTCACCCATTGCCATCGCTTCACCTGTGATGGCGGTTAGGCTCGTGCTCGTCACCGCACAGTCTGCCACAGGCACTTGATAGCGACCCACATACTGATCTTGGGTCACCATACCAGTGATTGAGCGGTCGCCAATGCTGATTAGGAATGACTTGCTGGCGACCGTTGGGTGGCGCAGGACATCTTTGATACTCGTTGCCAAATCCACTGATGAGACATCGAGCGCACGCAGTTCATTATCACGACGGCTAAAGCTGCGCTTCATCTTTGGCGTACCACCAAGCAGTACTTGCATTGGCATATCGACAGGTTGCTCTGGCAATAGGCTGTCATCGACTTGTAGCTGACGCACCGCAGTCGCCGTACCCAAGATGGCATACGGACAGCGTTCACGAGCACAGATGTCATCAAACAGCTTTTCGCTCTCAGGGCGGATGGCAAGCACATAACGCTCTTGGGCTTCGTTTGACCAGATTGCCATCGGCGACATACCTGCTTCTAGTGATGGCACTTTACGCAGATTCAGATGCGCACCCAGCTCATGATCATCGACAAGCTCAGGCATGGCGTTTGATAGACCGCCTGCACCGACATCGTGGATTGAGATGATTGGGTTGTTGTCATTGCCGTCTTTTGCCATCGCCCAGCAGGTATCGATGACTTCTTGACAGCGACGCTCCATCTCAGCATTATCACGCTGTACAGAGGCAAAATCCAAGCCTTCGTCCAGCTCGCCACTATCTACCGAGCTTGCTGCACCGCCGCCTAGACCGATTTGCATCGCAGGGCCACCCAGTACGATGAGTAGATCACCTTCTTGGATGGCATTTTTTTGTACTAGATTACGCTTGATATTGCCATAGCCACCGGCGATCATGATTGGCTTATGATAGCCACGCATTTGGCTGCCGTCTTGCTCGGCTGATGTATCAAGCTGAAAGGTACGGAAATAGCCGTTTAGGTTCGGGCGACCAAATTCATTGGCGAATGCCGCACCGCCCAATGGGCCTTCGATCATGATATCTAGCGCTGACGCCATGCGTGATGGCTTACCATAGTCAGCTGCTGATACTTTGCCTGATGTTTCCCATTTTTCAGGCATATTTGGCAAGTGCAGATGCGAGACGCTAAAGCCTGTCAAGCCCGCTTTTGGCTTACCGCCACGACCCGTTGCGCCTTCGTCACGAATCTCACCGCCTGCGCCTGTCGCCGCCCCTGCAAATGGGGCAATCGCCGTTGGGTGGTTGTGCGTTTCGACTTTCATCAAGATATCGACTTGCTCATTATGAAAGCCGTACTGCGCTTCGCCAGCGTCGTTTTTGGTTGGATAAAAACGCTCGGCAACAAAGCCTTCCATCACCGCTGCATTATCTTTATAAGCTGATAGGATGCCTTCAGAGTGTTTTTCGTGGGTATTACGAATCATCTTGAACAGTGATTTTGGCTGAACTTCGCCATCAATCGTCCATTCGGCATTAAAAATCTTATGACGGCAATGCTCAGAGTTGGCTTGGGCGAACATCATCAGCTCGACATCAGTCGGATTGCGACCTAGCTTGCTAAAGTTTTCGACCAAATAATCAATGTCTTCGCTTGATAACGCAAAGCCAAATTCGGTATTGGCAGACGCCAGTGCATCACGACCTTTGCCCATGATATCGACCGTGCTTAGGTGCGCAGGCTCGCCATCGACGAACAAGGCTGACACATCACCAAGCTCATACACGAGACTTTGGGTCATGCGGTCATGCAAGATGGCTTCGGCAGCAGGCGGCAGGCGACTTGGCAGATTCTCGCCGGTCAAGGTATAGACCACCACACGCTCGACACGGTGGATATTGACACCGCAGTTATTAAAAATATCAGTCGCCTTAGACGCCCATGGGCTAATCGTGCCAAAGCGTGGCGCAACCACCACTTGAATTTGATTATCACCAGCACTCACCAAAGCAGGCGCTTGACCTTGATTCAATAGATCCAATGCTTTTTTGTGGTCTGTATCAGACAATGGCGCATCAAATACATAAACCTGCTGACTGCTCAATGCACTCACACTCAGATTGGCCTTGTCTTTGAGCTGTTCGGCTAATTTTTGTGCTTGAAAATCGGTCAAAAAACCCAAACCGGCGATGGTGCTCATCATGGTGTTTACCCTTGCAAAAGACGCCACTAAAAACTGGCAAAATGATCAGAAATAAATACCGTCTATTATAACAGAAAATTAAGGCAAATTTTCTGACAAGTGATAAAAAGGACGAAAATTTCAGCGTTTTCGTCCTTCGAGCTCTGACAATCGATCAAAGATTGATGGTCAAAATCAGTTTAATTATACGGATTATAAGCCTTTGCTTCGCTTAGCACTCGCTCATCTTCGATGATTTTATCCACCAAAGCATTGATCTTGGCAGGCAAACCCACCATATAGGCACGAGCTTCTTTTTCGCTCTTAAATTCTAGGTTGTCGCCTTCTTGGAGTTTTTTGAGCTGTTCACGCAGTTTTGTGAGCTCTTTTCGGTCTTTTTCAATTTGGCTCTCCAAGCGGTTCATATTGTAGCCATAGTTATTGGCACGGGTCAGCACATCCAAAAGCTCGCTTGGGCAGACGCTATTGAGACGACTACCACTTCTGCCAAGTCGATAGGCATTGGCGGTGGTGCAGTAGCTTTGCAGTCCTGCTTGGCGACCTTGTTCCCACACATCACGGTCAGGCGTGATACCCACTTTGGCACACGCTTTGGCATGGCTGGCAAGGCGACTCCAATCATGCCCACTGCTGCCATCTTTAGCACCGACTTGATACCAATCAGCCACTTGGCATTCTGCCTTTGACATCGTCGCACAGCCTGCCACCATCAGTGATGACGCCACAATACCCAAAATCACACGCTTCATAATCTATCCTTACCATGAGTGAATGAATGTTTATCTATTAAGTTTATCCCAAAATTTGCTCACATCCAAGCAAATTTTTGTTAAGCATTTGTTGAAGTCGCCTTAGTCGTTTGGGCGGTATTTTGTGCAATCAACTCATCCAATGCCACACCTTGTAAGGCATCAAGTGCATCGAGTGCATCAATCAGTGCACGATAGGCAGGACGCATGGCGATGAACTGACTGGCGCTCGCATCCGTCATATCAGCTCGGCATTTTTGTTCAAACTCTTCGGACGATGCACGCAGTCGTGGTACGCCTGCATAGCGTGATGCACCCACCATGCGATGGCTAATCTCGGCAAGCTTGGCACGATCTCGATCCGCCCAAGCACGCTCGAGTGCTTGTTTTTCGTTATCCGCCCCATCGATAATCATACCAAGTAGCTTCATCGCCAAATCAGGCTTATTCGCCGAACGCTCAAGCGCATCCGCCCAATCAATATCCCGTCCAGCATCAGCCGTCACAGCCAGCTCATCCACCGCCACAGGCTCAAACTGCACCGTCTGCTCAGCAGGCTCAGGCATATCATCACGACTACGACCGAGCCATTTTTGTAGTGTCTGCACAAGCTGTACTTGTCCGATTGGCTTACCCACATAGTCATTGAGCCCTGATGATACCAAGCGGTCTTTTTCGTCCGACAAGCCATGCGCCGTCAGCGCCACAATCGGCACAGGCTCAGATAAGTGCGCCTGCTCAATTTTGCGAATCTGAATCGATGCTTCAAGCCCCGACATTCGTGGCATCTGCACATCCATAAACACCAAATCAATCGGCGGACTTGCACCCGTGATGCTCTTAGTCATCATCTCAATGGCATCAAAACCACTGCCTGCGGTGACCACTTCAACGCCAAGCTCAGTCAATAGCGCATCGAGCACAAGCAAGTTTGGCAAATGGTCATCCACCGCCAAGATGCGTCTGCCGACAAATTTGGCTTGGCGAGACGATTGGTCATTGAGCAAGGTTTCATCTTGGTTGCACAGCATGGCGTACAATTGCCGCTTGTCCATCGGCTCATACAAAGCGTGCGTCTGATAGCGTTCGAGTAGCTGACTGTTCATGCCAACTTGATAACCATAACTGGCAAGCTTGCCTGTATATCTTAGGCGAATTTGGCGTAAAATTGCCCCGACATCATCTTTGGCGGCATCTTGACCGAAATTATCGACGATAACCCAGTCGTATTCGGTGTCTTTTTTATCCAGTTTTTCTAATAAATCAGCCAAACCGATTGCCACTGTCAGTTGTACTTTTGTACCGGCAAGGCTTGCTTTTAGCACCTGCAATGCTGGCGCATGGTTAATCCACACAAGCACCTGCATTGGCAAGTATAGCTTATCAGGCAATGGCGTCATCACATCGATGGCATCATCATTATCTTGGACACCTGTTGGCATCTCAAACCAAAAAGTCGCCCCCGTGTTGGCGATATTTTCGCTATGATTATCAAAAAATCCAATCGAGCCGCCCATCAGTAGGGTCAATTGCTTAGAAATTACCAAGCCAAGCCCCGTGCCACCATAGCGACGAGTGACGGACAAATCCCCTTGGCTAAAGCTTTGGAACAGCTGTGCTTTGTCGCTTTCGCTGACGCCTTTGCCCGTATCTTCGACCGCAATGTGCAAAAAGCCTGTTTTTTCGGCTAGGCTGACACGGACAATCACCCCGCCTGTATCGGTGAATTTGATGGCATTACCCACCAGATTTGTTAAAATTTGCTTAACACGTAAACTATCACCAACCACACGAGTTGGCACATCATGATAAAACAGCACCGCAAGGCGTAGGCGTTTTTCGAGCGCTGCCGGCGATAGCATATCCACGACATCATACACCGCTGCATACAGATCAAAGTCATGGCTATCAAGGGCAAGCTTACCTGCTTCCATCTTTGAAAAATCAAGCACATCATTGACTAGGGCGAGTAGATGCGCACTGGATTTTTTGATGGTTTGGACATATAAGTCCTGCTCGCTAGTTAAGCCTGCCTTACGAGCGAGTAGATTGATAAAGCCATCAATACTGTTGAGCGGTGTTCTTAGTTCATGGCTGATATTAGCAAGAAAAGCGGACTTAGCTTGGCTGGTTGAAATCGCCGCATCACGAGCGTTACGGATGGAGATATTTTGCATTTCCATCTCATCAAAGGCTTGTTGCAAATCTCGCTCAGTCTCTTCGGCATGGTTCTTAAGCTCAGTAAAGCTGACATCAAGCCGCTTAATCGCACGGCTAAAATCATCAATCAACAAAGCAAATTCGCCATCGGTGCGTAGTGTCGGCGTCTTGGAGAGATGTTCGGCATTGAGCCTTTGTAAGTACAGACGCATCTCATAAATCGGCGCAATCCATCGCTTAGAATAGATATTCAAAATCAGCAGTAGTAACAAAATGGTAATCAAGCCAGTAATCGCCAGTGCCAATGCCACTCGATAATAAGCAATGGTCAAAGGCGTCTTGTCCATATCGACAAACAGCCAATACCGCTTATTATTGAACAAAATCGGCATCCCATACGCCGTCCCCACAGGCGTCGCCATACGCATCACTTCTTTGGCATCGCTATCAAACACCCCCCACGGCGCATCCGACTGCATCCCTGTGGTAAATAGCATCTGCCCAAGCTCATCCATCACCGCCACACGCAGTACATGCTGATTGCGTGATTGTTGTAGTTGGTTGAGCCAATGCTCGCTGGTCGTCGTCGGATTGGGCTTGGGCGTGATGGCTTGTAGCATACCGCTGTCATCCATCTGCTCGATTTGCAGATTGAGCGATTCTTGGCTTTTTTCAAGGTCCATCAACAAAGGGCGCACAATCGGCTCATAGCGAACTAACGCCGCCTGCGCCAACGCATCTTGCTCGGATAAAATCGCACGGCGTGTCTCAACCATCACCAAATACGCCCCTGCCATCGCCAAAATCACAATCGGCAAAAACACCAATAAAATCAGCTGACCATAAGCGCTTTTGATACCAAAGCTTTTCTCGATTCGCATACTCTGTCCATCACAATAGATAAACGCACTATATCAAAAAATCATAAAAAAAGCACCATTTGTCTGTACCAACATCCATCATGACAAGTACTATGAATTTCTTTATAATGACTATAATAATCACAATTTATCAGCATCTAAGCATTCCAAAGAACCTATTAATGAGAAAGCCAATGACAATCACCACTCACCTAAACAATCCTGCTCTTATCCAACAAGCCTGCTATATAAACGGCTCTTGGGTCACTGCCCAAAGCGGCAAGACCATCGACATCGTTAACCCCTTTGATGGCTCACATCTAGGCGCTGTGCCTGATTTATCCGCTGATGAAGTACGCACTGCCGTCGATGCCGCCGAGATTGCCCAAAAATCTTGGGCGAAGCTCACCCCTAAGGCTCGTGGCGATATTTTACACAAATGGGCAGATTTGATTGATGCCAATATCGATGATTTGGAGGTCATCATGACCCTTGAGCAAGGCAAACCACTGAGCGAGGCTCGTGGTGAAGTGGCGTACGCTAACAGCTTTATCCGCTGGTTCGCCGAAGAAGGCAAGCGTGTCTATGGCGATGTCATGGCAGCCACCAACCCTGCCCTGCGTTACACTATTTTGAAGCAACCTGTCGGTGTCTGTGCCGCCATCACCCCGTGGAATTTCCCATCGGCGATGATTACCCGTAAAGCTGCCCCTGCCCTAGCAGCAGGCTGTACCATGATTGTCAAGCCTGATAGCCAAACGCCATTTTCAGCGATCGCCATGATGGTACTTGCCGAACAAGCAGGTCTGCCAAAAGGTGTCCTACAAATCGTCACAGGTGACGCCCCAACCATCGGTAGCGTACTGACCAAAGACGAACGCATTCATAAGCTATCCTTTACAGGCTCAACCGCTGTCGGTCGCCTGCTGATGGAGCAATGTGCCAGCACGGTCAAAAAACTCTCGCTAGAGCTCGGTGGCAATGCCCCGTTTATCGTCTTTGAAGATGCTGACCTTGAAAAAGCCGCCACAGGCTTAATCGGCTCAAAATACCGCAACGCAGGACAAACCTGTGTCTGTGCCAACCGCGTCTATGTGCAATCAAACATCAAAGATAAATTTTTAGAAATTTTTAAGGCAAAAGTCGATGCCCTAAAAGTCGGCAACGGCATGACAGCAGGCGTAGAAGTTGGGCCACTTATTAATGATAAAGCCTTGCAAAAGGTTGAGCATCTACTCAATGATGCCCTAGACAAAGGGGCAACGCTCATCACTGGTGGTGACAAAAACGATGCCAGTAAGCTCACCTTTAACCCCACCATCATCAGCAATATCACCCCTGAGATGGATATCTACCGTGAAGAGATTTTTGGCCCGATTGCCCCTGTGTTTGTCTTTGACACCGAAGAAGAAGTCATCGCTATGGCAAACGATACCATCTATGGCTTGGCGGCATACTTTTATACCAATGACTTGGGTCGCTCATGGCGAGTGTCTGAAGGACTAGAATACGGCATGGTCGCCCAAAACACAGGGCTACTATCCACCGAAGTCGCCCCTTTTGGCGGTGTCAAGCAATCAGGCTTTGGGCGTGAAGGCTCAAAATACGGCATCGAAGAATACATCACCACCAAATATTGGTGCGCTGATATTAGCTGAACCGCACGCCACCCAACAAAAAAACACCACCACATAGTGGCAGTGTTTTGTGTGTTTGCTTAGTAATGCGTATTACTTACGAAT
>NZ_MUYU01000017.1 GCF_002014825.1 Moraxella pluranimalium
GCTGCATTGCAAGGTGGTGAAGAATATTGGAACAGATTAAACGAAATCAAACAACCCACCTTAATTATCCACGGAACAGACGACAAAATTTGGCATTATAAGAATGCAGGTTTTTTACTAGAAAAAATAAAAGGTTCAAATCTAATCACCCTTGAAGGTACAGGACACGAATTACACGTTGATGATTGGAAATCAATAATTGATGGAATAGAAAAACACATAAATGACTGATAAACAAAAACAACGACCCGCTAACAATGTATATAAAAAATAGGCGAAACAGTAGTAAATTCAAGGCTTTTGGCTCGTATTATACTTTGTGCTTAACCGAAAATTTGGCACTTCGAAATCGCCTACTTTTCATATACTAACCGTTGGCGGTAATGTAAGAAAACACTAGAATATGGAATCATTTGACACATTGGTTGAAGGAATAAATGAAGCTGAATTTACAATCCAAGTGCAACAAAAAAAGAAGTACTCATCAACTAGAATATAATTTTGTTTCCACACAAAAACCACTTCCAAATGATGAGTACTTCCTACCGACATCTTACAATAAACGAGCGAGAAAAGATAATGATTTTACTCGCACAGGGCAAAAAACAAGCAGAAATTGCCAAAGCACTGGGACGTAGCTCCAGCACCATAGTGCAACGAACGCACAAAACAGCTATTTGAAGCATCGTCAAAATAGCAAAGCACAGCGCAAATTAGAGCAGCCTGAATATTTCAATTTGGTGCAAGAAAAGTTTCTGACAGAAAACTGGTCTCCCGAACAAATCAGTGCACGATTAAAATTGGAAAAATCTGAATTATCCATTAGTTATTCAACCATTTATCGTGGTATTTATTCAGGGCTGTTTGATATAGGAGAACGCAAAGCCAGTCGCAAACTGCGCCACAAAGGCAAAACACGGCATACAAAAAATCATCATGAAAAACGTGGCAAAATTCAGATATCCAACCATTTGAACGACCGTCCCATTTCGGCGCAAAATCGCAGTCGCTTTGGACATTGGGAAGCCAATACCGTACTGGGTAAAGCGGGTGGAGCTTGTTTGCTGACGCTGACGGAACGCAAAAGTCGTTTTGAGTTGGTGAAGAAAATTCCTGCCAAAAAAGCCGAAGCAGTCCAAAAAGCCATGATTGAATTGCTGGATTCACATATATTGCGGTCAATTACGCCAGACCGTGGTAAAGAATTTGCCCAACATCGTTTGGTAACAGAAGCACTGGGCGTAGAATTTTACTTCCCTGAGCCACATCAACCATGGACACGGGGAACGAATGAAAACACAAATGGGTTACTTCGTGAATACTTTCCGAAGCACCAAGACATCAATCAGTGGAGCGAAGTTGATATTCAACAGGTGATCAATAAACTGAATTTACGACCACGTAAATGTTTAGGTTGGAAAACACCTTATGAAGTTTACTTCAAAAAATCGTTGCACTTGGTTTGACAATTCAAGAGGTAATATTAACCTTTTGAGCAGAAATGCCTTGCATATCAAAGCTGACAGATTTGCCATCAATGGTAACTGTCGCTACATTGTTTGTAGCAGCGGTCGCTTGATTTGCGCCAGCGACTTGATTGCTGCCTAGATTGATTTGGTTGCCTTTGATGGCGTTGTTCGTTGTATTGCTATTGGTTGAACCTGTGGTTGGGCTGGTAACAACTGGCGTGGTTGTTGTACTACTGCTTGACGAAGAGCCACCGCTACTGCACGCAGCTAGGGCGATGGCTGACATACTAACCGCTAAGACTTTAACTACTGAAACTGTCATAATTTCTCCTTAAAATACGGTGTCAATAACCGAAAAAACAGTTGGTTTGTACAAAAGCTTAATATTTGTACAAATATACAGTACAGGATTGCAATAAGGTAGCAACTAGTAGTTAAGATAACATTTTTAAAAGTGTTGTCAAGTTTTTGGCAAAATCTTATGTTATTTTTTTTATTTGGATGAAAAGTTAAGCTTGGTTTGATATAATAAACGCTTTAAAATGTATCTTACGAGTTCATATGAGCAAAAAAGCAAAACTTCAAGACATCAAAGCCCTGCGTGGCATCGGCCATCAGCTTAGCCCAATCGTCATCGTCGGCGCAAACGGTCTTACCCCAACCCTAATCGAAGAAGTGGCACGCGCCTTGCACGACCACGAACTCATCAAAATCAAAATCCCAGCAGGTTCAGCCGATGAACGCAAAGAGTGCGCCAATGCCATCGCTGCTGCTACTGAGTCTGAAGTGATTCACCACATCGGACGCATGGTGCTACTACTGCGTGCCAACCCTGAGCCAAATCCAAAGCTATCTAACCTAAGCCGTTTTGGTTTTTGATGGTTATCTGATGAATCTGCATCGGTTATTGTTTACGCATCGTGTGATTGAGACGGTGCGTACATTTCCCCTAATCGCTGTCATTGATGGCGATTTTGTGCATTTGGACAAGGTGGTATCAGTGCCCGCCATCACAGCATCTGTGTCGGTGATGGATGGTGCGATGCAGGTGAGCTTTATGGTAGAAAAAACTTGCCACACCAAAGATGTGTTTGCGGTGGCGGACTTGGGCGAATCTGCCAAGCAATTACCCATGTGCCGAGCGGATTTTTTGTGGCAACAAGATTGCTTTGAGTGCTTTATCGGTCATATGGATGAGCCTGCTTATCTAGAAATCAATGCCAATACCGCAGGTGAATTTAATAGCTATCAGTTTGATGACTATCGCACACCCGATGTGATGCCACCTGTGGCAAATCATGCGTACGACGTACAAAGCTTTGCCCATCAAGATGAAGTAGCATTTTGCTTTGGCTTTGAAGTGGCTAATGAAGCGACAGAAACTACGACAAGCATCGATGTAGCACGGCTAAAGATTAACCCAACGGTGATTTTATACCCTGTGATTGATAGTCAAGCTGTGCCGATTTATTATGCATATCAGCATGCTGTACCACCTGATTTTCATCAGCGGGCAGTGTGGCAGAATGTGGTATAATAATTTACAAAGTCTAATTATTTGGTTTAATATATGCAAGGAGTTTAAATGTTAAAATATGCTACCGCCACGCTATTATTATCGATGGCAACTGTGTCATATGCTGCACCTGTGGACTGGACTCCTTTTTTGGATAGTATGCAGTATAATTGTGATGCTAGTACTATTACTGCCATTTTACCTGTAGATCCACAAACTGAATCTGTAACACCTAAAATACCCAAAAAACTCAAATCAAGTGTGATTAGCATTTCACCGGAATACGATGGTGCCGTAGCAGAAGTCACGCTAAATTTGAAAAATGCAACCGCATTTGGTCAGTCGCTAAAAGTATTAAAAGTGGGCTATGGCATGGTTGAAGGCGGTCTATCTGTGCAAATGAAATTTGCCAATCAAGATTTTATGAAATTATTGCCATCCTTTTTTGCAGGAAATGTTGATCATATTGAACATGCTGGCACAAAGAAGTATTGGGTTAGTGAAATAAGAAATATGCCACAGTATGATTCTAATGGGGTGTGGCTAAATAGTGAAGATGAAGTATTAAAAACCTATCAATCCACCTTTTATAAAAAGAATGCGGGCAGAGAGTTGGGAGTTGCATATTGGGCAGCAAAACCGGACAGTCCTGATTTTTACGATTCTTTTCGAAGGGAGTTGAAAAAGCGCGGGTTTTACACGCAACAAAAGACTATTTATAATCAATTGATTAAAAGCAAATTTTTTAAAGATGAAGATGTGGGTATTGTCACTTATATGACGAATGGGTCAGGCTATGTGATTGAGGATGATGAGATAATAGAACTGGAATTTAGTAAAACCAACAAAAGTATTTCTTGTACTGTAACGCAAAGGCAGGAGATTTTATTGTAGGCAAAGTTTGGGATGTTGGTATGGACATTTAATAAATGTAATACACTACAATCAAACCCGCCCAAACTTTTTCTTAAGCTTTTTCTAATCGCTTGATGCCAATGGTTTTGGTCACTTTGGCGATGATTTTTTGTTGGCTGTCGGTGATGTCGATGTGATAATCACGGTGGATGGTATCACCTGATTTGGCAAGCTCAAGAATCTCAAGCACTTCATCTGTACTGATTTTGATACGGGCGGTGACCTTATCATCGGTAGTGCTTAGATACTCGATGGTCGATGAGATATCCCAGACCTGATAGTCCTTGCCGAGCTTATGTGCCAGCATGGTGCAGATAAATGGGTCGGTCATCATATGCATACTGGCACCAAACTGCGTACTAGTTAGGCTCTTATTCAGCCGTGTCATCGGCAGTCCCACCACGCATAAGCCATTGTCCAGATCCACCATCTCAAGGCGAATGCCTGCACCCAGAAACGGTGCAAAAGTATTCAGCTTGCTTTTGATGATGTGTGGTACAAGCTGTGGATAAGTGGCTTCTTTGCCTTGTTTAATCAGCTTGCCGAGTTTGTTTTTGGCGGTCGTTAGAGCCATGTATCGATCCTCAAAATTATCGCAGTATTGTGCCATATTTTGTAGATGAAATAAAGCTGTTTAATTTTTGTGCAGGATAAATGCGTCTTTTGTTGATGCCTGAGTTGATCAAATTTGTGCTAAAATAATGCATCTTTTGTGATGATGTTTTGCTATGCCGACCAACCAAGACCGCCCAGATTTAGACCAACTCATTGATGAGATGAACGAGCCTATCGATGATGAAATGGTGCTGCCAGTATCCAAGCAGGTGATGTCACGCAATGTATTGGCGGATGGTGTCGATCGCAAGGCACATCTGTCGGCATTGGTCAAAGGCTTACCCAACTTGCCTGGGGTATATAAGATGCTGGGCAAAACTGGCGACATCCTATATGTCGGCAAAGCCAAATCGCTCAAAAATCGGGTCAATAGCTACTTTGCCAAGACCATCGAACATCCAAAGACTCAAGCGCTCGTACAGCGAATCTATGATGTCGAAATCATCACCACCACCAGCGAGACCGAAGCGTTATTGCTTGAACAAAATTTAATCAAAAATCATCTACCACCTTATAATGTCATCCTAAGAGACGATAAGTCCTATCTGTATGTCTATGTCAGTACGGATAAATTTCCACGCTTGGGTATCGGTCGGGGCAAGGGTAATCATGTACAAGGGCGGTTCTTTGGGCCTTATCCATCGGCTACGAGTGCCAAGACGTCACTTGCACTGATGCAAAAGCTATTTATGCTAAGAAGCTGCACCAATAATTTTTTTAATCAGCGTAAACGCCCTTGTCTAGAATACCAAATCAAACGCTGCAAGGCACCGTGTGTTGGCATGGTATCGCAGGCAGAATATGATGCTGATGTCGATGCGACCTTGAAATTTTTGCAGGGTGATACAGGGCAGATTCAAACAATGCTCATTGCCAAGATGGAAGAAGCGGCATCGCAGATGAATTTTGAACAGGCGGTGTTTTATCGAGATCGCTTGACGATGATTAATGATTTGTCTGCCAAGCAGTCGGTGTATCGACTCGATGGCGAGGCAGATGTCTTTGCCATCACTGAGCAAGCAGGCGTGACGGCGATTCATGTGCTGACGGTGCGCGGTGGGCAGGTATTGGGTGGTAAGAATTATTTTCCGGATGAGATTGCACCTGATGCCAAGCATCTGGGTGAGAAACTGTCTGAGTTTTTGCTGTCGTTTTATTTTCAGGTGAGTGATGATTTGCCAAGCGAAATCATCATCAATGCCGCACTTGAAGATGCCGATGCGGTGAGTGAGGCGTTGGCAAGTCAGTTTGGGCATAAGACCACCATCAAGCACCGAGTGCAGACACATCGAGCAGATTGGCTCAATATCGCCACACTCAATGCCAATAATGCACTAGCCGCACAGCTCAAAGACCACCGAGAGCTACACGCGCGCTTTGAGGCACTTAGAGTGGCGCTTGATGGCGTAACAGATCGCACCATTGATCGTATCGAGTGCTTTGACATCAGTCATACGATGGGTGAAGCGGCGATTGGTTCGTGCGTGGTGTTTGACCAAGGTGGTGCACGTAAGCGAGACTATCGCCAATACGCCATCCATGACATCACCGCAGGTGATGACTATGCTGCCATGAGGCAGGTGCTGACACGGCGATATAGCAAACAGCCACTGCCTGATTTGCTACTTGTTGATGGCGGTAAGGGTCAGCTCAATATCGCCATCGAAGTGCTGACGGCACTTGGTAAGCTAGATGATACCTTGCTTGTGAGTGTGGCAAAAGGCGAAGGGCGTAAAGCAGGGCTTGAGGTGCTGCATTTTGTCAATCATGAGCCACTAGACTTACCTGCTGATAGCAAGGCATTACACCTAATCATGCAGGTGCGTGATGAAGCACACCGTTTCGCCATCACAGCCCACCGCAAAAAGCGTGATAAGAAACGAGCAGGCTCGGTGCTTGAAGTTATTCCGGGGCTTGGGGCAACACGTCGCCGTGATTTGCTCAATCATTTTGGCGGCATGGGGCAGCTACTGGGTGCATCCGAAAAAGACATCAGCGAAGTCAAGGGTATTGGCAAAGTCTTGGCAAGTACGATTTATAAGGCATTGCACGGCTGATTTTGGAAAAAAAGATGAGCAATCGACACTGCTCATCTTTTTTTATTTTCATGACTTGCTAAACTTGCTCATTAAGCAATCTCATCACGCCACAGATCTGATAGTACTTCACGCTTACGCACCACACGATGCGCGCCGTCATTGACCATCACTTCACAAGGGCGTGGACGAGTGTTGTAGTTGCTCGCCATCGTAAAGCCATAAGCGCCTGCACCTGTCACCGCCAAAGTATCACCGACAGACAGTGACAGCAGGCGATCTTTACCAATAAAATCGCTCGACTCGCAGACTGTGCCGACCACATCCCATACTTTTTCGTCGCCCGATTTGGATAGGTCTGTCGGGATAATCGCCATCACCGACTCATACAGCGCAGGGCGAATCAGCTCGCTCATTGAGCTATCGACGATGGCGAAGTTCTTAAACTCGGTAGGCTTTAGCACATCGACACTGGTCAAGAGTACGCCTGTATTGGCAACCAAGCTACGACCCGGCTCTAGGTATAGCTTAAGCCCTAGTGCTTTTAGGCGTGGCAAAAGTAGCTTGGCATAGTCATCGACGCTGACAGGGTTTTCGTCAATATAACGCACGCCAAGACCGCCGCCAAGGTCAATATGATTAAGCGTGATACCATTGGCAGATAGCTCATCAATTAGCTCGATAAGCTTATCAAGTGCATCACTAAAGCCCTGTGCATCGAGTAGCTGTGAGCCGATATGGCAGTCGATACCAGTGATTTGTAGATTTGGTAGGCTATTGGCGTGCAGATAAGCGGCCACCGCCTGTTCATGACTGATGCCAAATTTATTATCTTTCATGCCAGTTGAGATATACGGATGCGTCTTGGCATCGACATCAGGATTGATACGCAGGGAGATGCGAGCGGTTTTGCCAAGCTTCACTGCCACACGACTGATACTATCAAGCTCGCTCACCGCTTCGACATTAAAGCAGTGGATATCGGCACTTAGCGCATATTCGATATCGTCATGGGTTTTGCCCACGCCTGAATAGACGACTTTTTTGGCATCGGTGACTTGTAGCACACGAGCCAACTCACCTTTTGAGACGATATCGAAGCCTGCACCAGCATCGGCTAGGGTCTTTAGCACCGCAAGATTTGAGTTGGCTTTGATAGCGTAGCAAATCTGATGCTCAATCTCATCAAATGCTTGTGTATAAGCATGATAATTATCCAATAACGCACGGCGTGAATAGACATACAGGGGCGTGCCATAGTGTGATTTTAAAGTTTGGCTACTGACACCATCAATATGTAGGATATTATCCACATAAGAAAAATACGGCAAAGCATCGGTCAATACACTAGCATCAATGCTAAGCGCACCATCAATGGTACGACTGGCAGGCAAAAAAGTCATTAGAATCTCTTATTATTTGGTCAATATTTAGTCAATGATGGAGAATTGGGTTAATTAATAATCATCTGGATTGATGGTCGTCGCATCGCCATTAGTGTCGATACTTGGCGTGCTATCAATGGCAGGCGTGCTGTCTGTCGGCAGGTATAATGCGCCTTTTTGACCGCAGGCGGTGAGCAAAACGGCAGAGCCAATCAAAAGCCATGCTAAAGTGTGTTTCATGGTCGCTATCCAAAATGCTTGAGAATAAAATGCTCTCATTGTAGCATAATTTCAGATACTTACGCCAAAATTGTCAGGTTTTTTGGCAAAAAATTTCATGCCACAAGCCAAGCGATGGTTCATTATTTTGTCAATATTTTGTTAAATTGTATCAAGTGGCTTGGGTGCGTGGCGGTGATTTGACTTGCCAAGATGGATTAATTTATTCAAATCTATGATTTATAGCTTGACAATAGGGTCAATCAAGGTTAATTTATTTGGTTATCCATACAAAAAATGTGGGCGGACAAACCCATATGGAACATCAACAACAAATCACATCACGTCGGAGCATTTATGAGCTTAGTGAATCCTACTCTAGTCCTGAACTGCGGTTCATCATCAATCAAATACGCCCTAATCAGCGAAGATGGCGAAAGCCGTATCGAAGGTTTGGCAGAAGGCTTGGGCAACCCTGAAGCACGCATCAAGCACAAAAACCTAGATGGCGAAGCAACCGTAATCGAGATTCCAAACGGCGTCCATGCTGATGCTCTAAAAGTCATCCTAGAAGATCTAATCAAAGAACACAAGCCTGTGGCAGTGGGTCATCGTGTCGTACATGGCGGTGATAAATTCAAATCAGCGACCGTCATCACTGATGAAGTGCTAGCGACCATCGATGAGCTGACCACACTTGCACCACTACACAACCCTGCAAACGCTGCTGGTATCCGTGCGATCAATAGCATCTATCCTGATTTGCCACAAGTGGCGATCTTTGATACCGCCTTCCACCAAACCATGCCTGCGCACGCTTATCGCTATGCTGTGCCAAAAGCACTATACACTGAGCACCAAATCCGTCGCTATGGCTTCCACGGCTCATCACACGCTTATGTGTCAAACCGTGCTAGCGAGCTGACTGACAAAGCAGGTACACATGGCTGGATCATCGCTCACCTAGGTAACGGCTGCTCGGCAACTGCGGTCTATGACGGCAAAAGCCAAGACACCAGCATGGGTATCACCCCGCTAGAAGGCTTAATGATGGGTACTCGTAGCGGTGATGTTGATCCAGGTCTGCACATCCATCTAAGCCGCACTCTAGGTATGTCGATCGATGAGATTGATACACTATTGAACAAAAAGAGCGGTCTATTGGGCGTATCAACCGTTTCAAACGATATGCGTAACCTAGAAGCCGCCGACAAAGAAGGCAACGAAGATGCCAAGCTTGCACTACAAATGTTCGCTTATCGCACTGCCAAATATATCCTAGGCTTGACCGCTGCTTTGCCTGAGCTGACTGGTATTGCATTTACTGGTGGTGTGGGCGAAAATGGCGCTGATATGCGCGCTGCCATCGTCGGCGCACTCAAGCACATCGGTGCAAAAGCGGACTTGGCAAAAAATGCTGAGCTATTCCGTGGTGCAGAAGGTAGCTTCCACGCGGCAGATTCAGCGGTTGAGCTGTGGGTTATCCCAACTGACGAAGAATTCCAAATCGCTAGCGAAAGCCGTGCGGTGCTTGGTCTGTGATCATAAAAACGCACTGTTTTTGACGGTGCGTTTTTGATTGATTTTAAGTTAATTAGCTAGATAAAGATAATTTTTAGGAAAAACTATGACGACAATTTTACTTGTGCCTGTCGAAGAATTTGACATCGATGGCTTTGCAACCAAAACCGCTGACAATGCGTTTTTGCCATTTGCATCATTTGGTCAAGCGGCATTTGAAACAGCTTTGGCAAAGAACAATCTAGATGATTTGCTTGAGCTGATCTATGCCAAAGCAAATGAAAACAGCGACGCCATCAAGGTTGTGGCAGGTATCAATCCAAAACATCCGTATGCCAACCAAGTCAACCGTGATTTGGCACTAGCGCTAGATGCTGATGTGGTATTGGTGGGTGATAACACAGCACTACTTAGCATCGGCAAGGCAGTGTATGGCGAGCGTGTAGTCGGTGAAGTTGCAACCACAGGCGATGCCAAAGCATTTATCAAAGCAGGCACCCGTAAGCCAAATCTATCACCATCGGCGTTCCGTGTTGAGCTGGTCAAAAAAGCTCAAGCCGCCAAAAAACGCATCGTCCTACCAGAAGGTGCTGAACCACGCACGGTCGAAGCAGCGGTGATTTGCCAAACTCGTGGCATCGCTGACTGTATCTTGCTAGCGACCAAAGACGAAGTACAAAAAGTCGCTGATGAAAAAGGTCTAACCCTACCAAGCGATCTACAAATCATTGATCCTGCCACTTTGCAAGAGCAATATGTCGCACCGATGGTTGAGCGTCGTAAGGGTAAGCTTGATGAAGCAGGGGCAAAAGAGCAACTCCAAGACACTGTCGTACTGGGTACGATGATGCTACAAATGGGCGATGTCGATGGCTTGGTATCAGGTGCGATTCACACCACAGCGAACACCATCCGTCCTGCGTTTCAGCTGATCAAAACTGCACCGCAGTACAGCCTAGTATCTAGCTGTTTCTTTATGCTGCTGCCTGAATCTGTAGCGGTCTATGCTGACTGTGCAGTGAACCCAAATCCAAACGCCGAAGAGCTGGCAGAGATCGCTATCCAAACTGCTGATTCAGCAAAAGCCTTTGGCATCGAGCCAAAAGTAGCAATGATCAGCTACTCAACTGGTACATCAGGTGCAGGCGCGGATGTTGATCTTGTGGCAAATGCAACCGAAATCGTCCGCCAAAGAAAGCCAGAATTGGCAGTCGATGGCCCGCTACAATACGATGCAGCAGTAGTTGAGAGCGTGGCAAAATCAAAAGCGCCAAACTCACCTGTAGCAGGTCAGGCGAATGTCTTTATTTTCCCAAGCTTATCAGTGGGTAATGCGCTGTATAAAGCGGTACAACGCAACGCCAATGTCATCGCTGTCGGCCCAATGCTACAAGGTCTGAACAAGCCTGTCAATGACCTATCTCGTGGCTGCTTGGTAGATGACATCGTTTATACCATCGCCTTGACTGCGATTCAAGCGGTTTGATGATTGGCTGACTGATACCAAGTCATCCTGCAAATACCGTCTGCCTATGGGTGGGCGGTATTTGCTATGTAAAAATAATTCTACAAAAAATCTTTTGAATGTGCTAATGTAGTACTTATTTTTTGTTAATCAACCGGAGTGTATGATGAAGTCGGTCAAAGTACTTGCTGTAGCAGTTGTGGCAATGGCTACACTGAGCAACCCAGCTTACGCCAATACTGCAAAATATCAAAAAATCGATAGAGTGTTTAAGAAGTGCTTTAGGGAAGCTCAAGCATCGGCGCCCGCGAATAATTGTATTGAGAATGCTGTTAATGGCTATGTAAAATTATTCAATAAGTCTCAGAAGGCTAGATTTCAAAAAGCAGATAAGCAATGCATAGCTAAACATCAAGGTATTCAACCTGACGGCTTGCCGTATTCTGATACTGGCTATCAAAGAGAGGCATTTCTATTATGCCAATATGATGCGGTTAAAGCGATTGCAAAAAGAAAATAACCACACATAACCACAAAACAGGGCGATTAATATTTGCCCTGTTTTTTTAAATTCTTACCGCACCACCCACCGCCACGGCTGTAGTGCCCCAAGCGCCATACCGATGAGACCGCAGACCATGATGGGATTGAGCGACTCACCAAGCAGTGGCACGGCTAGGATACTTGCGATAAATGGCGCAAGATTGGCGATGCTACCCGCCTTAAACAGTCCAATTTTTTCCACCGCCTTGGCATAAGTAAGCGTCGCCACGATCACCACCGCAATGCCGTGAAACAGCCCCTGCACCGCCAAATGTAGTGGCTCGGCATGGGCAAACTGTGGCGTCACAAACATCGCATACACAGGCAGATACAGCACCGCCGACCAGATGCCGACACCGCTCATCACCTGCCACGGCGTAAATGACCATCTGCGTAGCAGCACCGAAAACAGCCCCCAGCACACCGCACTGCCGACGAACATCGCATCCCCCACGCCAAAGCCACCATCGGTCATCGACATCATCACCGTCATAGCAATCAGCGTGATGACGATGATGGATAGCCCGATACCTGTTTGGCGATCGACTTTTTGCCCGAGCATCAGATAGGCGATCAGTGCGGCAAATAGCGGAAAAGTCCCGTTCAAAAACACCACGCCATGCACCACGGGCGCATAAAAAAATCCACTATACACAAACACACAATAGCCGATACTACCCGACAGCGCCAATAGCACCATGCGATAATCGAACAAAAAGCGATAGTCTTTTTTTAGCCACAAAATCGGCAACAAAATCATCGCCGCTATCCCAAATCGCATGGCAAGCACATCCCATACTTGGATTTGCCAATAGGCGTTTAGCCGTGCAATCAGGCTAAAACTGCCCCAAATCAGCATGGTAATGAGGGTAAAAAAATAACCTTGTTGGTCATCGGTCATCGTGGCGAGTGTTTTCATGGCGGTATCTGTCGTGACGGAAGGGTCATTGTAACAGATTATCAATGGGCTGTATATCAAGGCAGGACACATCGGGTTGGTGATGACTTGTCATTATCCATCATGCCAATTGTCATCTGCTATGCCAAATGGTTCTAGGCTTATGAATGAATGTGGTTTGAGTTTTTGGGATGGATTGTTTAAGATAAAATTTGCGATTTCAAGCAATGTGACTGGGTAGTCAAAATTGGCATTTCGCCCCCAAAAAGTTGCCCCAAAAGGTTTACAAATCCCTGCTAAATGTGTACCCTATTCATTAAACTTTTTCACCTTTACATCTGAAAATTAAAGAGGACTTTATGAAGATAGTAGTTGCGGTAAAACGCGTCGTCGATCACAATGTCAAAGTGCGTGTCAAGGCAGACGAAACTGGTGTCGAGCTTGCCAATGCCAAGATGTCAGTCAATCCATTTTGTGAAATCGCCATCGAAGAAGCGGTACGCCTAAAAGAAAAAGGCGTCGCTACCGAAATCATCGCAGTGAGCGTCGGCACAACCCAAGCCCAAGAGCAAATCCGCTCAGCATTGGCACTGGGTGCTGACCGTGGTATCTTGGTTGAGACTGATGCCAAGCCATATCCGCTACAAGTTGCTAAAATCCTAAAAGGCATCGCCGAACAAGAAGGCGCGCAAATCGTCCTACTTGGTAAGCAAGCCATCGATGATGACAATAACCAAACCGGTCAGATGCTAGCGGCACTGATGGGTGTGGGTCAAGGTACTTTTGCATCAGAAGTGGTCGTCGAAGGTGATAAAGTAAATGTCACTCGTGAGATTGACGGTGGCCTGCAAACCGTTGCCTTGCCACTGCCTGCGGTCATCACCACCGACTTGCGTCTGAACGAACCACGCTTCCCAAAACTGCCAAACATCATGGCAGCCAAGAAAAAACCACTAGAAACCAAGACGCCAGCGGACTTCGGTGTGGATATGACTTCTAAGCTTGAGACGCTAAAAGTCGTTGCGCCAAAAGAGCGTTCAGCAGGTGTCAAAGTGGCTTCTGTTGATGAGCTGATTGACAAGCTAAAAAATGAAGCACGCGTCATCTAATACGGTTATTACAGATTAAGGATAAGAATTATGGCAATTTTAGTCTATGCAGAACACGACAATAAAGAATTAAAATCAGCAACGCTCGCCACCGTAACCGCTGCGACCAAGATGGGTGGTGACGTGCATCTATTGGTTGCAGGTGCAGGCTGTCAAGCAGTCGCTGACCAAGCTGCCAAAGTCGCAGGCGTCAGCAAAGTATTGCTAGCGGACAATGCCGCCTATGCCAATCAGCTGGCTGAGAATGTCTCGCTATTGGTCAAAGACCTAGCGGCAGGCTATAGCCACATCGTCGCACCTGCGACCACCACAGGCAAGAACTTCCTGCCACGCGTCGCAGCGCTACTGGATGTCAGCATGGTATCAGACATCACCGCTGTGGTTGATGCCAATACCTTTGAGCGTCCAATCTACGCAGGCAACGCCACCGCTACCGTCAAATCAAGCGAATCTATCATCATCGTCAGCGTGCGTACCACTGCATTTGAGCCAGCTGAGCTGACTGGCTCAGCTGCCATCGAAGCGGTAGCGACAGCGACTGACGCAGGCAAATCAAGCTTTGTCAAAGAAGAGCTTGCAGTATCTGACCGTCCAGAGCTGACTTCGGCAAGCATCGTTGTTTCAGGTGGCCGTGCACTAGCCAGCGGTGAGAACTTCACCAAATACATCGAGCCACTAGCTGACAAGCTAGGCGCAGCGGTGGGCGCAAGCCGTGCAGCGGTGGATGCAGGCTTTGTACCGAATGACTATCAAGTCGGTCAAACTGGTAAAATCGTCGCCCCAAATCTATACATCGCTGTGGGTATCTCAGGTGCGATTCAGCATTTGGCGGGTATGAAAGACTCTAAGACCATCGTCGCTATCAATACCGACCCAGAAGCACCAATCGCAGGCGTGGCGGACTATTTCCTAGAAGGGGATTTGTTCACTGTCGTGCCAGAGCTGACTGCTAAGCTGTGATTTGATAAACATCAAAAAACCTTGAAACTGTAATGGTTTCAAGGTTTTTTATTGGGTGATGGGCTTGTTTTTTGTATGGAAGGTGTGCTTTGTATACGCTGATGGCTACCAAAAGCACGGATTAAATGATACACTGGCATTAATCAATCTTACCAAATAAATGAACTGTGGCTTATAAATTATGGGGATTGATTTGGTGAAGTACAGTACAGTAGAGTGTGTACTGCACGCCATTGAATGAATGGTTCTTGATGGTGTGTTGTATGCAACCTATGCTTGGGCTAATGATGCACTTATCACAGATAACAAAATTCAAAATTTAATAGAAGGAGAATATATCCGTGAAATCAAATAGTGAATTAAAAGATTTTTTAATAAGTGGTAATATTCTTGACGAATTCTTTTTTACTCATTTTAATATTGACTTTGATAGAATTGGTGGGTTTGGGTTTCCTTTAAAAGCCAGTTCGGGTGTAAATGCTCAAAGAATGGGGCTGGATTATCAGGAAAAATATAAAAAGAAGTCTCTAATACATTTATTAAGAGATAATCAGTCAATTTCCGTATCAACATATGATGATGACACCTTCCGCATCCAAATATTCCTAGACCAATACGGCTATCTAGGTAGGCAGTTGCCTGTTTTTTCAGAAGAAGTGATTGCTTCTAATCTGATATGGCAAAATAAATATAAAACTTATGATGAAGTCTGTCAAGCAATGCAAATCATGCTTAAGCCCTTGAATACTTATGGTGATTTTATTGAGCGCATCAAAGAAATTGAAGTGTTTAGACAATGGCAAATTATTCGCCCTGAAATGTTGCCCTTAGGTAACATCAATGATTGGTCTTGGGGAGATATTTATGGTGAATGTGGTGGTTTTATCCTTAATCAGTCCGATACCAATGAATGGCAACTGATATCAGGAAGTCGTGGTCGCACTAGCCATTCCGCCACTTTCTTTCGTGAGCAAGCTGTTTATGAATGGTTTGTGAATCTCTATCTAGGGTTGTTATAAAAGTACGGTAGAGTACATACTACACACCATAAAAAAACACAATTTAAATCAAAAAGTTGTTGTATGCACACACCACAACCATTTCACAACTGCCCCGATTTGGGATTGATGGTCAAAAACACCACTTCAGGGCGATTAAAAATCCTAGGAATATAGCGTGTCGATTCACGAGCCAGTCCACGGCTGACGATGAGCTGTGTCTGCTGACTGTGGCTTGATGGGTTGGGCAGTTGATAGCTGCCACCAGCGTATTTTGGCAGGATGCCTTGATTGGGTGCAAATAGCCCATTGATCAGATACGGCACACGCCACTGTCCACCATGTGCGTGCCCACTGATGACGATGTCAAAAGGATAGCGCGTATAATCGGTGATGTGCTCAGGGCGATGGCTGATTAAGATATTGGGCTTTTGAGCCTTGGCAAGCTGTCCAACTGTCCTGAGATCCTGTGCGAATCGGCCGCTGACAGGATCTGACACACCCCAAATCATCACAGGGCTGTCAGCACTGATGGCTTGACCTTGACCATGTAGGATATGGATACCGTATTGGCGGATTTTTTGTTCTATCTGCTGATAGGTGTCATGGGGCAGGTATAGTTCGTGATTGCCATTGACATAATAGACATTGGGCGTGATGGCAGACAACTGGGATAATAATACATCTGCGTGCGTCTGTGGCAATACATCATCATAGATATCACCGCCAAGTACGATGGCATCGATGTGTCGAGATGTCAGGATATCGATGATTTGGCTTTGGTTGTTGCCATAAAAACAGCTGTGCAAATCGGTGATGATGGCAATGCTCAGCGTCTCTGTGGCAGGTGAGTCATGCGGTGCTTGCCAAGTGTAGTGCCGTACGATGATGCGGTCATCGGTCGCGATGATACTGATAACCAATAAAATCGCAACCGCTATCCAAAACCGAATCGAGCCAAACCAATGACGCATAGTATCTAGGTCTAATACTGTCTTTGGCGGAGCATCTCATAAAAGCAGATACTGCCTGCCACGCCGACATTGAGACTCTCTTGACCACCAGGCTGCGGCAGAGCGATGGCGGTGGCTTGGTTTAGGATAGCAGCTTCGACGCCTTGACCTTCGTGTCCGAGCACCCAAGCGACCTTACCAGTCAAATCATGATCATAAATCACCTTATCCACATGACTACTGGTGGCGTACAGCGGCGTTTTGACAGATGATAGTAGTGCATCAGTACTCACCTGCTCGATGATGGTCAGCGAAAACTGCGCCCCCATGCCAGCGCGTAGGCACTTGGGCGACCAAAGGCTTGCCGACCCTGCCGTGCTGATGATGGTGCTGATACCGACCGATGATGCACTGCGAAGTAGCGTGCCGGCATTGCCTGCGTCCTGTATGCCATTTAGGATTAGGCAGTCATCCGTGATGGTGCCGAGCGCCTGTGTCGGCACATCGATGATTGCCATCACATCGACGCCATCGCCTAATGTGCGGATGTCTTTGTAGAGCTTATCGGTGATGGTGATGATGGCTCGCTCATCCATTTGTGCGATGATGGGTGCGATCTCTGGATGATGGATGGCAGTTTCGCTGATGATCAGCTTGTCCACCGTCAAGCCTTTATCCAAATAAGCGGTCAATAAATGCACACCTTCAAGCACGGTCTGCATACTTTTTTTACGAGTACGGTGATTGGTCAGTAGTGCATGAGCGTGTTTAATGGTGGGATTTTGGGCAGATGAGATGATGGTCATGATATCGTTTTTTTTGATGATAAAAATGCCACAAAAAGGGCGAAAATCTCGCCCTTAATGCTGATGGTCGGTGTTAGGCTGGCTCACCATTTGCCAAGATACCTGCTTTGGCGTGCAATTCTTTGACAAATGCCACTTCTTCGACAGCACCGAGTACCACAGGGATGCGCTGATGGATGTGTGTCGGCTCAATCTCCATGATGCGAGCCACAGCATCGGTTGATGCACCGCCTGCTTGCTCAATCACAAAGCTCATCGGATTGGCTTCGTACATCAGGCGTAGTTTGCCTGCTTTGCCAGCAATCTTGGTATCAAATGGATACATAAATACACCGCCACGGATCAAGATGCGGTGGACATCAGCAATCATCGCAGCCACCCAGCGCATATTGTAGTCTTTGTTTCGTACGCCTGTATCACCAGCGACCAGACCATCGATGTATTCTTGGATTGGTGGTAGCCAGTAGCGATGATTTGATGCGTTGATGGCGTATTCGGCGGTGGATTTGGCGATTTGTACGCGTTCATTGATAAGGATATAAGCTTGGGTATTTGGGTCAAAACTAAACATCGCCACGCCATCACCCAAAGTCAGCGCCAGCATGGTCGATGTGCCATAAATAAAGTAACCAGCGGCAACTTGGTTTTCACCTTTTTGCAAAAAATCTTCGGCAGTGGCTGTTTTGCCGACATTATGATACGGCAAAATCGAGAAAATCGTCCCAACAGTCATGTTGATGTCGATATTGCTTGAGCCATCGAGTGGATCAAACAGTACGAGCAATGAGCCATCTTCGTTGGCAGGGCTGATGTCATCAAGCTCTTCGGATGCCACGCCTGCACAGTGTGGATTACGAGTTAAAGCGCCCAGTAGCAGATCATTTGAGATGACATCGAGTTTCTTTTGGGCTTCGCCTTGGACATTTTCGTTACCCGCTTCGCCATGAATGCCAGCCAATGCACCTTTGTCCAGTAGATGGCTGATTGAGATACTGGCGGTGGCAAGCGTGGTCAAGGTGCTTGCAATCTCAGGTGTGCTATGTGTTTGCAGATAGTCGTGTAAAGTTGTCATGGTTCATCCTTTGTTGTCATGGCGGTTGTTATGGCGATGGCGGTGTCAGATTGGCGATTTTCTTGATAAAAAATCTCATTTTTTGCTTTGTAGTTGGCGGTAAATCGGCTAAACTATAAAGCATCAATCCAAATCACGATTCCAAAGCCATTGTACACATTATTTTATAAAATAAATTAATTGTCGGCACAGTGCGTACTTGCCAAACAATCTGGCTAATAGTGTAGCAAATTTGCCCTAGAAATCATAGGTTTTTGTGTGGTGATTGGGTAATGCTTTTTAAACTACTTGCAAGGATATCTCTATGTCGCAAAATATCTTGACCGATGTCGATGCACGACTCAATGCATCGCTAGTCCGCCCACAGCTGAATGACGATGGGGCGATTCGTCACTTTTTGGGCGTGGAAGGGCTAAACAAAGCTCAGCTTGAAAATATCATCACCAAGGCAATGAGCTATTTTGACCAAGATGGTAAATTGACCAACACCGAAGAGCTGGCAGGACGCACGGTGATGAATCTGTTTTTTGAGCCGAGCACTCGCACACGCATGACCTTTGAAGCTGCCCAAAAACGCTTGGGGGCAAATGTGCTCAATATCGACATCGCACGCTCAAGCACCACCAAGGGTGAGAGCTTGCGAGATACACTGTGGAATCTTGAAGCAATGAGTGCTGATATGTTTGTCGTCCGCCACAATGCATCAGGGGCGGCGCATTTTATGGCGACACAAGTCACGCCAAATATCGCCATCATCAATGCAGGCGACGGCTGGCACGCTCACCCAACCCAAGCAATGCTTGATATGCTGACCATCCATCGTGAAGCAACCAAGCCATTTGATGAGCTGTCTGTCGCCATCATCGGTGATATCAAGCACAGCCGTGTGGCACGCTCTGATATCTCTGCATTAAAGACACTCGGCGTCAAGGACATTCGCGTCATTGCACCACGCACTTTATTACCCAAAGGGATTGAGCGTTATGGCGTCAGCGTGTTTGAGAATATCGATGAAGGCGTGGTGGATTGTGATGTGCTGATCGGTCTGCGCATCCAAAATGAACGCATTGGCTCGCCGTTGTTGGCATCATCGAGTGAGTATTTTAAGGCATATGGCATCACCGATGAGCGCGTGGCAAAGGCGCGCCCAAATGCACTGGTCATGCACCCAGGTCCGATGAACCGTGGTGTTGAAATCGCATCCAGTGTCGCCGATGGCCCGCAGTCAGTGATTCTAAAGCAGGTCAATAACGGTATTGCGGTGCGCATGGCGGTGATGGCGCTGTCGGTCGCAGGTCAAGATGCTTATAAGGGCTTATAAATAAAGTTTGTAAGTAATTAGAATGTTTTAACGGATTGTACAGATTTTTAATAAGGCAAATCATGAAAAATTATCTACCAAGCGACTGGCAAACCGTCACTTTTGCAAATAAATTTGATGATAATCATTGGGTATTTCCGCCGATTGTCGATTTGTGTGCACGACTGCGTGAACCAGGTCATCAAGCACATGGCACGCTGGCATCTGAGGGTCTAGCGGCTCGCAAAAATGGCATCTTGCATATTGTCCTACCACCTGATACTGACCCAATTTTACAAAATGGCTCGCTGCTAAAAGGGCTTCGCGAAAAAGCCATGCAAGATGGCGGTGTGTATCTGCATATCTTAGGCGCGCTGACCGATGGGCTCAATGGTGAGCAGCCTGCGAATCTAGCAGGTCTTAAGCAAGGCGGTGCGATCGCTGTGACCAATGCCAATTGCGGCTTTGCCAATGATATGGTGATGCTGCGCACGCTAGAATATGCAGCGACTTTTGGGCTCAAAGTGTTCTTTTATCCTGATGAGCCAAGCCTGTCCAAAGGCGGTGTGGCACACGAAGGCTATATCGCATCGTTTCACGGCTTGCAGGGCATTCCTTGGCTTGCCGAGACAGTGGCATTATCCAAACAGCTATTGATGGTTGAAGAAACAGGCATCAGCGCGCATTTTAGCCAAATCACCTGCCGCACTTCGGTGGAGTTGATCCGCTGGGCGAAATCGCGCGGTCTGCCGATCACTTGTGATGTTGCCATGCATCAGCTGCACCTGACCGATGACGATATCGAAGGCTATGACGCATCGGCATATGTACTGCCACCACTTCGTAGTAATACCGACCAAAAAGCACTGATTGCAGGGCTAAAAGATGGCACGATTGATGCGATTTGTAGTCATCATGAGCCATTGTCATCATCTGCCAAGCAAGCACCATTTGGCGAAGCGATACCGGGGATTAGTAACTTTGATACCTTTGTGGCGCTTGGGGTGAAGCTTGTCAATGATGGTATCTTGACGGCGGATGAATTGGTTCAAAAAATCTGCCTAAACCCTGCCAAAATCGCAGGCATTCACGACTATCAAGCCATCGGCGGTGCGATTGTCATCGACCCAACTGTATCGTGGGTAGTGGGTAGTGACACCATGTATTCAAAAGGCAAAAACACGCCATTTAGCGGTCAGACGCTGACAGGGCGAGTGGTTGAGACCAGTTTTTAGTCTGATTAATCAATCGGGGTAGGTAAGCATGAAGCCATCGCTACAAGCACTATTATCATCACCCATCATCCAAGCACCGATGGCAGGGGCGAGTAATAGTGCAACTGTGGTTACTGCCTGCCAAGCAGGGGCATTGGGCTCGCTTGGCGCGGGGATGATGACGCCACAGCAGATACACCAAAGCATTGATGATATCAAATCGGCGACTGATTTGCCGTTTTGTGTCAATCTGATGGTGCTACCACAAGCCATCACCGAGCGATACAGCGAGCCGATGCCTAAGTGGCTTGGTGAGTACTATGATAAGCTTGGCATTGCGCCTGTGCTGGATGATAAGCCTGCGCAGTTGTTCGATGGCCAATTTCAAGTACTGCTTGACAATCCTGTGCCTGTGGCAAGCTTTACCTTTGGGATAATCAGCATTGAGCAGGTGCAGGCACTTAAGCAAGTGGGCACGCTTGTCATTGGCACTGCCAACTGCCCTGATGAAGTCATTGCATGGGCGGATGTCGGTGCTGATGCGGTCGTGGTGCAGGGTGCTGAAGCAGGCGGACATCGTGGTGGCTGGCTGGATGAATCAGCATCACCGATGGCATTGGCACAGCTGTTCACAGCGGTGACAGACAGGCTAAGTGATGAGCAAGTACAGATTGCACTCATTGCAGCAGGCGGTATTCATGATGACAAGCAGGTACGCCATTATCTCAATCACGGGGCGGTAGCCGTCGCTGTCGGTACGGCTTTTTTGAGTACGGCGGAGTCGTGCATATCGCCATTGTGGAAATCACGCCTATTAGCAGGTGGCGAGACTCGGCTGACTCGGCTGTATTCGGGCAAGCTTGCTCGGGGCTTGGTGACAGGTTATATGCAGGACTTTATTCATCTTGATGGACTGGTGCGTCATCCACACGTTCCGATTTATCCGACGATGAATGCCATGACCAAGTCGCTAAGAGCGCATGGAGCTAGCACACAAGATGACAACCTGATGAGCCTATGGGCAGGTACAGGCGTGAGTCAGTGCCGTGATGAGTCGATGGCGGATTTGGTCGCACGGCTTGTGGCGGATGTGGTGCATGGATAACGATGATGGATTTGCAGTTTAAAACCCCGACACTGGATGATAAAGCGCGTATTTTGACTTTTCGCCGTGAATTTAATGCCGTCTTTGATGCCATGCACGGCGCAAATGAGCTCAATGCTTTTATGGACGGTGGCTTTGTCGGTTGGATTAATTATATCAATGCACCAGCAGGCACGCAGTGGTTTGAATACCAAAAAGTCGCCGACAGCACCTATATTGCATTGATAGATGATGTGGTGGTTGCGATTGTGCATATACGCCACACGCTCAATGATGCGCTGCTACAACAAGGCGGTCATGTCGGATATAGTACGCATCCTGCTTATCAAGGACGGGGCATTGCAACTCGTGTGCTGGCATTTGCTGTCCGTACACTCAATGAGATGGGTGTGCACAAGGTATTGGTTACTTGTCAGCATGACAATCTTGCATCGGCAAGAGTCATTGAGAAAAACGGTGGCATCTTAGAAAATATCTTGACTAAGTCTAATGGCGTACAGGTGAGTCGATATTGGATTAGCGAAAGATAAGTGATGACAATTAACCATTTATCATCAAAAAATCCCCTATTCTACAGAATGGGGGATTGCTTTTTGGTCAAGATATTGCTTAGTGCGTAGATGGGATATAGCCATCGCCACTATCTTTGGCAAGCACAGGATGCTCGGCATTTGGCACAGCTTTACGCAGTAACAGATAGCCTGCAACACCTGAGATGATAGAGCCTAAGATAATGCCAAGTCGTGGGTCAAAGCCTTCTGGAATACCACCAAAAGCAAGCCCCGAGATGAACAAACTCATGGTAAAGCCGATACCGCACAGCAGTGATGCACCATAGATTTGTTTCATGTTCGTGCCTGTCGGTAGGTTTGCTAGACCAAGCTTTAGACAAAGTAGCACCGCTGCCATCACGCCAATTTGCTTACCGATAAATAGGCCTGCAGCAATGCCAAGTGGTACAGGATGTAGCAGGGTGTCTAGGCTTGTGCCCGCCAACGAAATCCCTGCATTGGCAAAGGCAAATAACGGCAAAATCCCAAACGCCACCGTACCGTGCAAATCATGCTCAAGCTCTTCGAGCGGTGAATGTTCTGGGTCAAATTTATTCTTTAAAGGAATAAAAAATGCCAACAGCACCCCTGACAAAGTCGCATGAACACCCGATTTGAGCAAGGCCGCCCACATAATCAGACCAATCAGCAGATACGGCGTCAGACGCACGACATTCATGCGATTTAATAGATACAAAAACGGCAAGCAAATCCCTGCAATGCCAAGCGAAACCAGTGATAATTCAGATGTATAAAACAATGCGATGATGATAATCGCCCCAAGGTCATCAAAAATCGCAATCGACACCAAAAATACCTTGAGTGCATTTGGCACACGATTACCAAGTAGGCTGAGCACCCCAAGCGCAAAGGCAATGTCGGTCGCTGCAGGGATTGCCCAGCCGGCAAGCTGTTCTGGGTGCTGATAATTTAGCCCTGCATAAATCAACGCAGGTGCAATCATACCACCGATAGCAGCGAGTGCAGGCATTAAGATTTGCTTAACATCAGCCAGCTCACCAATCAGTGCTTCACGCTTGAGTTCAAGCCCCACCAAAAAGAAAAAAATCGCCATCAAGCCATCATTAATCCAGTGATGGGCATCTTTGGCAATCTCAAACGCACCGATTTGTACCACCACAGGCGCATGAATGAACGCATGATACGCATCGTGTAGGGGTGAGTTGGCGACAATCATCGCCAAAATCGCAGCGATGGCAAGAATGATACCACCGGCAGCTTCGAGTGCCAAAAATTTCTTAATCTGTGCAAACATGGTAAAGTTTTTCCTAATAACAAGACGGTAAGTGCAAACTTAAGGCTTGCTTTGGGTCTTTGATTGTTTTCTGATAAGTGTTATCATTTTTTCCAATGTATCAAAAATTGGGCGTATAATAAAGCATTTTTTGGTATTTTCGACGACTTGATAAGTGATATTATAATGGATATTCAGCTAGGCTTAGAAATATTGATGCTGTTGTTTGGTGTGGCGATGGTGGCGGGCTTTGTCGATGCGATGGCAGGCGGTGGCGGTCTGTTGACCATTCCTGCGTTATTGCTGTCAGGTGTGCCACCGATTGCCACCCTTGCCACCAATAAGCTTCAAGCATCGGCAGGGTCGTTCTCGGCAAGTCTTACGATGATAAAAAAAGGCGTCATCAACCCAAAAGATATCAAAATCGCCTTTATGATGGCGGCCATCGGCTCGGCAATTGGCTCGATATTGGTGCAACTATCACCGCCTGAGATGTTAAAAGTTGTCATTCCGTTTCTGGTCGCAGGCGTGGGGCTTTATACGCTGTTTGCGCCCAATCTTGGGCAGATTGAACGCGCGCCCAAAATCAGCCAAAGCACATGGCAAAAAACCATCGTACCACTCATCGGCTTTTATGATGGTTATCTTGGGCCGGGTACGGGGACATTTTTTGCACTGTCCAATGTCGCTTTGCGTGGAATGGATTTGATACGAGCCACAGGCACCGCCAAGCTGCTAAACTTCGCCACCAATATCGCAAGCCTTGCACTGTTTATCGTCGGCGGTCAAGTGCTTTGGAAAGTGGGCTTTGTGATGATGGCAGGGCAGGTGATTGGCGCGTTTTTTGGTTCGCAGATGGTGGTCAAAGGCGGTGCTAAATTTATCCGTCCTGTGATTGTGCTGATGTGCTTTGCGATGGTGGTGCGGTATGTGTTTTGGTGAAGTTACGAGCGGTTCATTTTAAGCTATTTTAAGCATTGATTCGCCAATACGCTTTGATGACAAAAATAGGCGGGATACGATGACAATACTGATGTGGTTGTTTGTAATTATTTGGGCGATTTTCTTTGTGCTGTATCTTGTCGGTATGATATTAGCAGGTGTCAAGCACGGCTTGGGCGGTGTGATTCATACTTTGCTTGGCTTGATGGCTTTTGCGATTTGTAGTTTGATTTATTGGGGAATTTTAATCTTTTTGGATATTCAATTTAACTTTTTGCATTGGTTTTGATGCTGTTAGCAACAAAGCAAAAACACACATTCATTTCCCCATCTTGCCAAAGTGCGTTATAATACCCCATTTCCCCACATAGGCGATAGCCATGACTGATTTGACCACTTCCCCAAAAATCCTACTTGGCATCACAGGCGGTATTGCCGCTTATAAATCGGCAGTGCTGGCTCGTCTGCTTATCAAGGCAGGCTGTGAAGTGCGTGTGATGATGACGGCGGCGGCGTGTGAGTTTATTACACCCATGACCTTGCAGGCGCTGACAGGGCATGAAGTGCATACCGAGCTACTTGATGAGACTGCCGAGCTTGGCATGGGACATATTGAGCTTGCCAAATGGGCGGATGTGGTGGTGATAGCACCAGCTTCTGCCAATACCATCGGCAAGCTTGCCAATGGCTTGGCGGATAATCTACTTACCACCGTGTGTCTTGCGACTGATGCGCCGATTCTTATCGCACCTGCGATGAATCAGCAGATGTGGGCAAATGCCATTGTGCAGGATAATTTGATTAAGCTTACCCGCTTTGGCTATGAGCTTATCACACCAGATAGCGGTGAGCAGGCGTGCGGTGATGTGGGCATGGGGCGATTGCCTGAGCCTGAAGTGTTGTGTGAGACGATTTTGGCATTTGTGGCACGTCGCCACCTGCCACAGTCATTGGCGGGCAAGACAGTGGTCATCACTGCAGGGGCGACGCTTGAGCCGATTGACCCTGTGCGGTTTTTGTCCAATCATTCTACCGGCAAGATGGGCTATGCACTGGCAGCAGCGTGCCGTGATGCAGGGGCGGATGTGGTGCTCGTGAGCGGTAAGCGGGTGCATCTACAAGCGCCACAGGGTGTCCGCCGTATCGATGTCGGCACGGCTGATGAGATGCTTGCTGTCTGCCTAGATGTCTGCCGCACAGCCGATGTGTTCATCGCTACCGCTGCTGTGGCAGACTATAAGATGGCGACCATCGCCCCGCACAAAATCAAAAAAACCGATGGCGTCGATGGCATGACCCTTGAGCTCATCAAAAATCCCGATGTGCTTGCCACCATCGTCAAGACCTATCCTGATGTGCTGTCGGTGGGCTTTGCAGCTGAGACCCAAGACACCGAAACCTACGCCAAAGGCAAGCTTGTCGCCAAAAACTTGGACATGATTGCCGTCAATGATGTGTCTGACACCAGTATCGGCTTTGGTAGTGATGATAATGCGATGATGGTGTTTTTTGCTGATAAATATGCCAAAACCGCCCAAAAACTGCCCAAAGCCCCAAAATCCACCATCGCAAGGCAGTTGGTGGATTGTATCGCATTGATTAGTAGTAATAATTACTCTATAAAATAAATACACTTAAGCCAAATTTTCATTCGCTTGTCAATCAAAAACTATGAAAACTGGTTCACAAAAATTGATTGTCAAAAGTCGGTGGCTTGCGTAACTTTGCACATGATTATCTAATTATTCGCTTGGTTATCAGCTTGGGCATTTGACCGCCACCGTCAATGACAACAACATTCATAGGAAGAAACATGACCGATTACTCATCATTTACCACGCCTGCCGACCGTGCTTGGCAAGCCACTTACCGCAAAAACAATCTGGATATTCAGCTTGTCATGCCTGATGGCGTGAATAATTTGCTGGATTTTTTTGATGTCAATTTTCGTGCCAATCGGGGGCAAAAAGCCATCACCTTTATGGGTGTGCATATCGGCTATGACGAACTTGATAAGATAAGCTTAAAAATCGCAGCGTATTTGCAGTCGCTAGGGCTTAATCAAGGCGATAAAGTTGCGGTGATGATGCCAAACACACCGCAGTATCTGGCGGTGATGATGGGGATTGTGCGAGCAGGGCTTGTGCTTGTCAATGTCAATCCGCTATATACCGCCCATGAGCTCGAGCATCAGCTCAAAGACAGTGAAGCCAAAGTATTGTTTATCGTTGAGAACTTTGCCCATACCTTTGAAAAGGTGCAGGATAAAGGGCAAATTAGCCATGTCATCACCACAGGCATCGGCGATATGATGGGCATTAAGGGCATTGTGATTAATGCCGTCGTGCGTCATATCAAGAAAATGGTGCCCAATTATTGCATCCCAAATAAGATTAACTTTAAAGATATACTAAAAACTTCTACCAACTACACTCGCCCAACGCTGACCCTTGATGATGTGGTGATTTTGCAGTACACAGGCGGTACGACAGGCGTCGCTAAGGGTGCGATGCTGACGCATGGTAATTTGATTGCCAATGTCGAGCAGTGCATGACTTATGTCAAATCAGGCTTTGATAGGCCATATCAGCATGGTGAATACATGGCGGTGGCACTGCCTTTGTATCATATTTTTTCGTTTATGGTGACGATGCTTGGCATGAAGATGGGCTTTGCGATGCTACTTATCCCGAACGCCCGTGATTTTGATGATTTGACCAAGCAATTTGCCAAATATCGCCCGCAGTTTTTCCCTGCGGTCAATACGCTGTTCAATGCCTTGACCCACCACAAGGGCTTTGGTGCGCTTGACCATAGCAATATGAAAATCTCTTTGGGCGGTGGCATGACAGTCTTGCCAAGCACGGCTGACGCATGGGAGAAATTGACTGGTAATTACATCGTCGAAGGCTATGGCTTGTCCGAGACTTCCCCTGTCTTGACCTTTAACCCGCTCGGTAGCTACACGGGTAAAATCGGCGTGCCATTCCCATCGACCGACATTATCCTACTGGATGATGACGGCAATGAAGTGGCGATGGGCGAAGCAGGCGAGATTTGCGCCAAAGGCCCGCAGGTGATGAAAGGCTACTGGAAACAGCCTGAAGAGACTGCCAAAGTGATGACTGCTGATGGTTATTTTCGCACAGGCGACATCGGCGTGATGGACGAGCAGGGCTATTTCAAAATCGTGGACCGCAAAAAAGACATGATTTTGGTCTCAGGCTTTAATGTCTATCCAAACGAAGTTGAAGAAGTCATCGCAGCACACCCAAAAGTGCTTGAATGTGGCGCTATCGGCGTGCCTGATGGACATAGCGGTGAAGTGGTCAAAGTCTTTGTGGTCAAAAAAGATGACAGTCTCACCACCGATGACATCAAAGCATGGGCGAAGAAAAACTTGACCGGTTATAAACGCCCTAAGCAAATCGCCTTTGTCGATGAATTGCCCAAATCCAATGTCGGCAAAATCCTGCGTAAAGAGCTAAGAAAGCTATAAGCCATGCTTGAATGATATTTGACTGATTTTTAATCATAAAAGACATCGTGTCTATCACGGTGTCTTTTTTTTGTGCTGATAAATGGATGGTGATATGGCGAAAAATCTCAAGCGAGTTGGTCTTATTTGTAAAATTTTGCAATATTTTGGCGATTTTGATTGATTTTACTTGGAAAATTGTGCAAAACATGGTGTAATGGCTTACAACTGTATTCTCAAAAAATCGTCCAATCTCCTTGTTTCAGCGTCCAACTTATGATAGATTTAAGGTGGGTGTTTTGACAGTGCCCAAGCCTATGATACGACTGGGTATCGGATGATGGATTTTTAGACATAAGGAAGTATTATGACTGCACAAACTTTTAGCACGCCTGCTGACCGTCCTTGGCGTAAGACATATCAAGAACATGGTCTTGAGATTGATTTTAGCCTACCTGATAATATTAATTCGCTGATTGATATTTTTGAACAAGCCTTTGCCCGTCATGGCAACAAGGTAGCATTCACCTGCATGGGTGCATCGATTACTTATCGAGAGCTGGATAATTATAGCCGTCAAATCGCCGCCTATCTGCAATCGATTGGCTTGGTCAAGGGCGACAAAGTAGCAGTGATGATGCCAAATATCTTGCAATATCCGATTGCAATGATTGGTATCGTGCGTGCAGGATTGACACTTGTCAATGTCAATCCGCTATACACACCACATGAGCTTGAGCATCAGCTCAATGACTCTGAAGCTAAGGCGTTGTTTATCGTTGAGAACTTTGCGCAGACCTTTGAGCGTGTGGAGAATAAGGGTCAAGTCAAGCACGTGATTGTCACATCGCTTGGTGATATGCTGGGTATCAAGGGCTTTATTGTCAATGCGGTGGTACGCCATGTCAAAAAAATGGTACCATCGTGGAATATCCCGGGTCATATCAGCTTTAAAGAAGCGCTAAATCAAGTATCTGCATCGGCTTATAATCGCCCACAGGTGTCGCTCGATGACATCGCTGCACTACAGTACACAGGCGGTACGACAGGCGTTGCTAAGGGTGCGATGCTGACTCATGCCAACTTAGCATCGAATGTTGAGCAGTGTATTCCGTTTGTTTCTAAGGTGTTCCCCGAGCAGGATTTGAGCGGTAAATATATCGCTGTGGCGCTGCCTTTGTACCATATTTTTTCATTTACAGCGTGTGCGCTACTGGGTATGAAGATGGGCTTTAGTATGCTGCTTATCACCAACCCACGAGATTTCAAATCACTGTGCAAGGACTTTGAAAAATATCGTCCTGTATTTTTCCCTGCAGTCAATACGCTGTTTAATGGCTTGGTGCATGACGAAGGTTTCCGTGCGCTTGACCACAGCAATCTAAAACTATCCTTAGGTGGCGGTATGTCGGTACTGTCTGACACTGCCAAAGCGTGGGAGCGTCTGACGGGCAATTACATCATTGAAGGCTATGGCCTGTCTGAGACTTCCCCTGTCTTGACCCTAAACCCACCAGGCGGTTATACCGGCAAAATCGGTATCCCATTCCCTGCAACCGATGTTATCTTGCTAGATGAGAATGACAACGAAGTGGCAATGGGTGAGCCGGGTGAAATCTGCGCCAAAGGCCCGCAAGTGATGCCGGGCTACTGGAAGCGTCCTGATGAGACCGCCAAAGTGATGACCGCTGATGGCTATTTCCGCACAGGTGATATCGGCGTGATGGACGAAAAAGGCTTTATCAAGATTGTTGACCGCAAAAAAGACATGATTTTGGTCTCAGGCTTTAATGTCTATCCAAACGAAGTCGAAGATGTGATGACTGCGCATCCAAAAATCCTAGAATGTGGTGTCATCGGTGTGGCGGATGAGCACAGTGGCGAAGTGCCAAAAATCTTTGTGGTCAAAAAAGATGCAAGCCTGACCGTCGAAGAAGTGCGTGCGTGGGCAAAAGAAAATCTAACCGGCTACAAGCGTCCAAAATACATCGAGTTCATCAGTGAGCTGCCGAAGTCGAATGTCGGTAAGATTTTGCGCAAAGACTTGCGTAAGCTTGAAGAAAGCAAATAAGTGATATCGACTTATCAAAACCTGTCATCACCTATCATCGAGTGATGGCAGGTTTTTGTTTTGTGTTTTTGGGCATAACTTGGTAAAATTGCTTAAATTCACAACAATGACCAGAGATTTTTATGCGTATTGATGGCAGACAATTGAACGAACTTCGCCCAATCAGCTTTACCCGCCACTACACCAAGCACGCCGAAGGCTCGGTACTCGTGTGCTTTGGCGATACCAAAGTGCTATGCACTGCCAGTGTCGAAGCAGGTGTACCAAGATGGCTCAAGGGACAAGGGCAAGGCTGGCTGACCGCTGAATATGGAATGTTACCGCGTGCGACAGGCACACGCACTCAGCGTGAAGCTGCTCGTGGTAAGCAGTCAGGTCGCACCCAAGAGATTCAGCGTCTGATTGGTCGTAGCCTGCGTGCGATGCTTGATTTATCAAAGCTTGGCGAGAATACCATTCACATCGACTGTGATGTCATCCAAGCCGATGGCGGTACACGCACAGCGAGTATCTCAGGGGCGGCGGTGGCGCTGATTGATGCGCTTGAATACCTACAACGAGAAAAGAAACTGACCCAAGACCCACTACTGGGCTTGGTCGGTGCGGTGTCTGTAGGTATCAAAGATGGCAAGGCGTATCTGGATTTGAACTATGCCGAAGATTCAACCTGTGATACCGATTTGAATGTGGTGATGACCCAAGCAGGGGGCTTTATTGAGATTCAGGGCACGGCAGAAGATAAGCCATTCACCCGAGCTGAAGCTGATAGTATGCTAAGTCTGGCTGAAGCTGGTATCCGCCAAATCATCGAAGCGCAGCAGCAAGCATTGGGCTGGTAAGATGCTGACGGTCAATGATGATGGCGTCAGCATTCGTCTGACAGGACAAGGGGGCGACCCATTGTTTTGGTGGTCGGTGGGACTGCTTGTGCTTGGGATTGTCGTAGCGGTGATTTGCTTTACCATGCCTGTTGCGTATGCCATCGGCTCGTTGTTTGTGTTCGCTGTGGCGATGTTTGGCTTTAATATCAAGCGTCATCAGGCGAAGCGCCGTCATGTGTTTGGTGTTGGTGAATTAAGGCTGACACCCAAGCGATTTATGATTGATGATAAGTCCTTGACATTGTCCGAGTCTGCACAGGTGGACATCAATGGCGTATGGCTAATTGTCAAAGACCGTGGCATTGAGTATCATTTTACAGGCTTTGCAGGCGAGCGAGAGATGAGCATTGCCAAAGCGGTGCTTGATGGTCAAAGCATCGCCAAGAAAAACGCCGTTATTAAGATGGTCAGCACAGCGGATTGATAAGATGGCAAAACTAAAGCCCTAAGCATCAGCTAGGGCTTTAGTTTTTTTGGGGCATAAGTACTGCTTAAAACGGCTTGACCACTGCCAAAATCACCACCGCAATCAAGATAAACACAGGAATCTCATTGAACCATCGCCAATAGACATGGCTTTTAAGCTTAGGATTATCCATCAAGCGAACACGAAAGCGACCGCAGGACAGGTGATACAGGGTAAGTAGCACCACAAGAACAAGCTTGGCGTGTAGCCAGCCTTGAGATAGATAGATGCTTGGTGCTAGGGCAATCATCAGAAGTCCACACCCCCAAGTGGCAATCATCGCAGGCGTCATAATCCCACGATACAGCTTGCGCTCCATCAGGGCAAATCGCTCTTGGCTTAGTGTATCATCACTCATCGCATGATACACGAATAGGCGTGGCAAATAAAAAATCCCTGCAAACCAACAAACCATACTGATGATATGAAAGGCTCTGATGTACTCTAGCATTGTGACGTCCAATAAAAAAGATGCGCTTATTATAGCACATCTTTTGGTGTCATTGATTTGCCGAGTAGATGGTAATGGACGACCGCTTAGCTACTCATTAGCCACTCATTAGGCGCTTAGCGGACAACCTTCGGGGCGTTCTTGATTGATGGCAGTGCCACTCATGGCATCGATGATTTGTGGCTTTGGCATGGGGCGAGTTGGGGTCAGCCCAAGCTCTGCCATCAGTCTGTCATCGTGTGCGGTAGATTGGTTGCCTGTGGTCAGTAGCTTATCCCCATAAAAAAATGAATTCGCCCCCGCCATAAACGCCAATGCCTGCTCGCCATCGCTTAGGCTCTCACGGCCAGCAGATAGGCGTACATAGCTTGTCGGACAGCAGATACGAGTTACCGCGATGGTGCGAATCCACTCGATGACAGACAGCTGACCTTCGGCAAGCACCTTATCACCAAGCGGTGTGCCCTTGATGGGTACTAATAGATTCACAGGGATTGACTGTGGTGGAATCGGCATTTGGGTTAGCTCATAAATCCAGTCAATGCGGTCTTGGCGGCTCTCGCCCATGCCAACGATACTGCCCGAGCAGACATTGATACCCGCATTGCGGACATATTCGATGGTCTCAAGGCGGTCATCATAACTGCGTGTGGTGGCGACGCTGTCATAGTAGCTGCGAGATGTGTCTAGGTTATGATTATAATAATCTAAGCCGGCATCTGCTAAGGTTTTGGCTTGGTCGGGATTTAGCATACCCAAAGTCATGCAGGTCTCAAGCCCAAGTGCTTTGACTTCGCTGATAAGCTCAACCAAATACGGCATATCTTTGGCGCTTGGATGTTTCCACGCTGCACCCATACAAAAGCGTGATGAGCCCTGCGCCTTAGCACGGCGTGCAGCTGCAAGCACTTTTTCGATTTCTAGGCGTTTTTCGGCAGTTAAGCCTGTCTTGTCACGATGATGACCTGACTGTGAGCAGTAGCCGCAGTCTTCGGGGCAGTTGCCTGTTTTGATGGATAATAGGGTGCTGATTTGCACTTCATTGGCGTTGAAATGCTCACGGTGCACCGTCTGGGCTTGCATCAGCAAATCCATCAGCGGTAGGTTAAATAAACGAGCAATTTCGTCCTTGGTGGTAGCTTGTGTCATGGTGGTCATCGTCGTATTGTCGGTGTTTATTGTGTTTAATATGCGTGATTTGACGCATCTTATCGGTCGATAGTTGGTGAACGATTGTACTGAAATTTTTGCCAAATAGCAAATCCATTTGCAGTTTTGGGTGAAATCATTGGCAAAACGGTTATTTACCCAGCTTTTTCTTTAGGCTAAGTAGTGCATCTTTGGCGGTCTCGGCATAAGGCTTGGCAAGCTCGATATAGGGCTTGGCCTGCTCGACATAGCCACGATATTCTTCGGGAATGGTCGCTGCTTGCTTGCCGATACCTACAAACCATAGCACCAGCTTATAATCACCCGTGATTTTGACATCGCCATCTTGGATAGCTGTCATAAAGGCCGCCACATCGCCTTTGGTCAGTAGCTTGACACCGGTCATCGAGTCTTTAAAATCAATGGTCAAATCCGCATCGTGCGCTGTGCCGAGTGTTTGTCCAAAATGTCCTTGGTCAAAGCGAAAATAACGCTCAACATTGGGTGCAACGAACTGAATGCAGACGGTGCGTTCTTTGACAAGATTATTAAACGACTCGTTATTGCGAGCTTTGGCAAGGTTTTGCAAACGCAGTCCTAAGCCTGCCAAAAGAGCGTCTAGCGGGTCGGCTTTGACATTGATTACGGGAATGGTCAGCATAAAAATCCTATCGATAAATAAATGACAAATTAAAATGAAAAGGGTAGCAGATTATCCGTGATTTTTCGACGAAAAATTTGTAACCAATCAGCGTACATCGAGTCGATGACCCAGTGCATATAGCACGCCTTCAAGCCCTGTCAGATTGACAGCGGCATCAGCACGCGCCTGTACGATGGGCTTGGCATGATAAGCAATACCCAAATCACTCACCGCCATCATAGGCAAATCGTTCGCACCATCGCCGATACAGACGACTTCTTTCATTGACAGCCCTAGGCGTTTGGCGACGGTTTGGGCGATGATGGCTTTTTGGTTGCCATCTAGGATATTGTCATCGACCAGTCCGCTTAATGTTTTGCCGTCATTGAGTAGCGGATTGGCATAATATTCATCCATGCCAAGCGTGCTTGCGACATATTGGGCAAATGGCTCAAAGCCACCCGAAATCAGCACGGTATGATAGCCAAGTGCCTTGAGTGCTTTGATGGTGGCTGCTGCACCCGGCTGAAAATGAATGTGCTTGGCGATAATCTCATCGACAATGCCAATCGGTGCATCAGCAAGTAGTGCCACACGACGAGCAAAACTCGTTGCAAAATCAATCTCACCACGCATCGCCTGCTCGGTGATATCCGCCACTTTATCTTCGATACCGCAGAATTTGGCAAGCTCAACGATGACTTCTTCTTGAATCAGCGTCGAATCCATATCAAAGCACGCCAAGCGATGCTGTGTCAGTAGCTTGTTAGCGGATAAGATATGCACATCGGCCTGTAGCTGCGCGGATAGATGCTGGGTAATTTGCTCATCAATGATGTGTGCGGCCGCCACTCGTTTGTCCTGACTCATCGGTGCGCCTGTATAAGACAGCAGATAGCGGTGAATGGCGACGGCGGTCAGTGTCTCATTGCTCTCAATCAGATGGGCAGATGCTTTGGCGGCTTCGTCATCATTGACGATGCTAAGTTGCCAGTTGGGCTGTGCTTGCACCCACTCGCTCATCAGCACATCAATATCGACGGCAGGCGAGCTTGCCACCACGACAATACCAAAAATCGGCAGCTCTTCAATCTGCTCGCTGTGCTGACCTGTGGTCAAATCCACCCCGTGCAGTGCAGGTGGCAGTGTTTGTAGCTGTGAAAAGGCGTGTAGCCATGCTTGGCTGTTATTTGGTAGGGCATAAGTGATGGTCATGATAAAACTCGTTTTTTTTGGTGAAATAAAACCGCAGATAAATCCGCCATAGAGTGAACATATTAGCACCAAACCAGCTTTTATAAAAGGGTAATGTGATGGAATTGTGTATTTGGCTCAAAAACAGTTGCGTAATCATAGTAAACATGGGAAAATTAGTTTATTTTGCAAAACAAAAGTGTTTTTGCCTTATTCACTTGGTTATTTTAAAGTTATCATGACTTATTCAGCGCCCAATAGAACCTTATTTTTAATTATTCTGCTTATTAGCTTATTTTTGCATACGGTGTTTTTTGTCATCAGTTCAGATAGACAAACGACAGAACAGCACCGAGTGGTGGCAGAGCGCTTGGTCGCTGAATTGGGCGCAGAGCTTGCGATGCCGAGTGCTGCCAATGACCGTGTGAGCATGAGCCATATCGCAGGTCAGTACGCCCAAGAGCCCCAAGTGGCATTTGTGGCGATTTATGATGCTGATGATAATATCGTTGTTTCGATAGGTGAAGGCGAAAATGGCTATCGCACACGAAACGAGACCATTGTCGTTGGTGATAAGGTGTTAGGCTCGGTAGTGCTAGAGACCAAAGCGGTGAGCACAGCAACCATCTTGTCAGGTCAGTGGCTATTTTTATTGGCTATGCTGGTCATTCATGGGCTATTGTGGGTGGTCTATGGACATATCGCTCGCCCGACCAAAGAGCTCAAGCTACAGATTGCCAGACAGACCCGTGACCGCCTATTAAGTCAAGGCTTATTAACCGGTGAAGTGGCTACCCCAACGCCAACTGAAGCCCCGCCTACACCGAGCGAAGATAATGCATCAGCTGAACCGGCATCAGCGGTAGATACTGCTAAGACTGATGCATCTGATGATGGCACAAATCAGCAGACAGCAGCGACACCGCCGGCGGTGGATAGCTACACAGTTCAGGTGCGATTTGATGACCCCAATCAGCTGATCCAAGCAGTCAGCTATGACCACAAAAAAATGTACTTTGCACTGTGTGATCAGATGGTGTCTAAGGCAGCAACCAAACTACTTGAAACACCGCTATTGGCAGGCGTGTCTATCCGTGCCATCAAAAGCTTTGATGAAACTGGGGCAAGCATTGAGCTTGTGCGTGACAATGATTATGCCAAAGTTGCCACAGCTGCATTGATGCTATCCAAGCTGATTTTGATGGTGAACCAAATCGTCTATGACAGACACCGTGAGCTTGGGCAATTTGCACTCAAATTCGCCACAACTGCCAGTGACACCGCACAGGCCAATACTATTTATAGTATCTCAAAGCGTCGTGGACAGCCGTTGTTGGTATTGTTTGAGCCATCAGCAAGCCAAGAAGTGGCAATCTTTGGCACATTGACCAAAATCCACAACCCAAGCTCGCCATCAGAGCGTAATTGCCAAATCATCACATCGATGAGCCAAAGCACCGTCAGCCGTCTGCGTGTGGCACGTGATGCGGTATTCTTGGAAGATTGAATGGTTTTTTTATCAAAAATCTCAATGAATTGGCAAAAACACTTGACAAAACGCACAAGCTGATTTATAAGGCTACAACACGCCCAAGATTTATCATGGAGTTAGGAAAAATCCGTTGTGATGGCTGATTGGGTAATTCGACTGCAACGATAGCTAAGGAGTCATTATGAGTAATATTGATGATGATTTTGATGATGATAACTTTGAAGAAGATGCTGATGCCAAGCTTGCCGATGAAGGCAAGGCAAAACCCCTAGAAAAACGCCTAAAAATCGACGCACTACTCGAAGAGCAACGCATCAACAAACTCAAGCGTGCGCTAGAAGAAGACGATTTTGCGGAGTTTGATGATCTTGATGATGACTTTGATGACTTGGACGATGATTTTTGATCCTAGCTGTCAATGACAAGATGTTTGCTTATACTGACATTGTGTTGGTATAAGCCTTATTTTTAAAAAGAGTATGAAAAATGAATAAACAAGAACTGTTTGCTTATCTTGAGTCACCTGCCAATGAAATGGGTCTAGACCCGATTGCAGCGCATGGCTTTTTGACCGCAACTGTGGTGGGTAAGCCATTGCCAAATTGGCTATCAGCATTCTTTGAAGGGGCGGATGCAAGCGTACCAAGCGAAGTCAAAGATGCACTACAAGCATGGCGTCAAGAGCTGATTGACACTCTAAAAGCCGAACAGCCGATTGAGCTACCGTTCGATGCCAGCGAAGAAGCCGAAGACTTTAGCGAAGATGGCGACCTAGCGGCATGGGCGATTGGCTTTGTGGATGCGATGTATTCAGATGAAAATGTCGATTGGTTTGATGACGAAAACACCGAGCAAGATGTGGCGGATTTGACCTTGCCAATGGTAGTGCTATCAGGCATTGACGAAGAGCTTGATGAGATTCGCAGCGATGAGATGCTAGCTGATATGGCAAACGCCCTTGAAGATAACATCACCGAGCTGTTCTTGCTATTTCACACCGATGACTAAGCATTGATAGTCATTGACAAAGCGATAAGCAGGGTGTGTACATCCTGCTTTTTTATCAAATATGAATCATGTGGGGAAGTTATGCAGTTATCCAATCTTGAGCATTTGCCAAATTATATCATCACCGAGCGACTTGATGTCGTCTATGGTAGCACCGTGCGTAGTAAGCACGTGGGTAAGGATTTATTAGCAGGTCTAAAAAATATCGTCGGCGGTGAGCTGACTGCTTATACCGAGCTGCTCGAAGAAGCTCGCCAAGAAGCCATGTCACGAATGATTGCCAAAGCACAAGCACTGGGTGCAGATGCCATCGTGGGTATTCGCTTTTCGACATCGAACATCACCGCAGGCGCATCAGAGCTGTTCGTCTATGGCACGGCGGTCAAGGTGCAAAAGAAATTCAATCCTTTTGGGCAGGCTGACGGCACAGAATAATCATGGACATTTCTGCAATATTATTAAGAAATATTGATTGGCTGATTGCGATTATCTTGTTCTTTGTCGGGTGGTATTTTGGTTCTCGTGCCGAGCGTCGCCATTTGGCAAGCCTAGTCGCCGATGAAGCCAAATACCGTCATATCCGAGTATCGAGCGAGCGTATCGATGTGCCTGATGGCGCAGGCGAGCCTGTGTTTGTGACGGGTAATGTTGTCATCGCCCAAGATAGATTTAAGCTTGTGATTGCAAGTGTGCTTAGCTTATTTGGCAAGAACTTGACCGTCTATGAAAGCCTGCTTGACCGTGCTCGCCGTGAAGCGGTGGTGCGTGCTAAGTCCCAAGCGCACAAAGCAGGCTGTGATGTCATCTATGGCTTACGCTTTGAGATGTGCGATATGGATGGCGGTGTCGAAGTGCTGGTTTATGGGGTGGGGCTTTTGACCGAGTAAGATAAGCGGTGCATGGATTTGTCAAATACGCTCATTAATTATAAGCGTTCAGCAGTCAAAAAACCATCTTGATATCACAAGATGGTTTTAAATGATTGTTTAACAAATGAATATCACCAATAGCCAAGCACTTTCCACCAAGCGCCACCAATGATGACAAATACCAGCAGATTGACCACGCTCATCACAAAGCCTGCTTTCCACCATTCAGGCAAGGTCGTAAAGCCTGAACCAAAAATCACCGGCGAAGTCCCTGTGGCATAATGCGTCAAAGTCATCATCAGGCTAGATGCTGCCGCCATCAATAGCGCAAAGAACATCGGCGGCGCACCAAGTGCAATACCTGCGGTCAAAAATGCGCCAAACATCGCCGTGATATGCGCTGTGGTGCTTGCAAACATATAGTGTGCATACATATAAGCAACCAGTAGCAATAAGCCTGCCATCATACCACTTAAGCCTAGACCGCTAATACTTGTCTCAAGCGAGTTTGAGAACCATTCGATTAAGCCAAGCTTATTTAAGAATGTCGCCATCATAATCAGTGCTGAGAACCAGACGATGGTATCCCATGCGCTTTTTTCGGAAGTGACATCCGCCCAAGTCAGAACACCTGATAGTAGCAATAAGCAAAGCCCAATAAAGGCAGTGGCAGTGGCATCAATCTTAAAGCCGAACAACAGCTCAGGCACGCCCGCCCAGCAAGCGAGCAAGATACCAAAGATGGCAAGCATGATTGTCTCATCACGGCTCATTTTGCCCATCTCGGCAAGCTTATCTTTGGCGAACTGCACGGCATTTGGCGTGTGCTTGATGGTCGGTGGGTAAAGAAAATACAGTACCAAAGGCATCAAGATAAACGCCACAAGACCCGGCACAAGCATTGCCAACGCCCACTGACTCCAGCTTAGGCGAAACTCACTGCCCAGACTTTCGGCGATGAGATTGACCACCATTGGGTTTGGGGCGGTGGCGGTGATGAACATCGCCGAGCTGATTGGGTTGCTGTGATAATTGACCAGCGCTAGGTATTTACCCATTTTATCTTGGGTGTTTTTGGCGGGGTTTGAATCATAGCTTTCGGCGATAGAGCGCATAATCGGGTGCATGATAGCGCCACCACGAGCGGTATTACTTGGGGTGACAGGGGCTAAGATGAGCTCGGATAATGCCAAGCTATAGCCGATGCCAAGTGTCTTTTTGCCAAAAATTGCAATAAAAATATAACCAATGCGTGCACCAAGCCCTGTCTTTAATAGACCACGAGAAATCATGATGGACACACCAATCAGCCAAATCAGTGGATTGGCAAAGCTTGATAGGGCATCTTTCATGGCGGCATCCGCCTTGCCATCGCTGACGGTGATGCCTGTGACAGCCACCAAAGTGATAGCGATGATTGAGATTGCGCCGATTGGCATGGCTTTGCCGATAATCGCTGCAATCACCCCGACAAATAACGCAAGTAGATTCCATGCTTGCGGTGTCACGCCATCAGGGGTTGGAATCAGGATAATCGCCACCGCCAAAGCGATGGCAATCAGCATAGGAATGGGCTTAAAGCCTAAGCTTGATTTGTTCATAATAGACTCAATATTTAATCAAAACAAAAAAAGGACACCTGTTATGATGTCCTTATGATAATCACTCTTATTTTGAATGTGCTTGGGTTTATTATACGCCAAATAAATACATATAAATATTAAGGAATTGAAATTATCAATCCAAAGTCATTTTGATAAAAAATACTAGACAAGTTACCCAATAAATTCCCATCAAAAATCCCCACAAACCGCCGAAAACTTGCTAAAATAGAACCATTTTTTTAAGTATAAATTTGAGAGCTGATTATGACCAACAACGCCATCCAAACTGCCCTAGACCGCCTATCTTCTGCCTACAATCCTGCCGACATCGAAGCAGGGATGTATCAAGGCTGGGAAAATGCAGGCTATTTTAAGCCGGATTACACGAAGCCAAAAGCCTTCTCAATTGCCTTGCCGCCGCCGAATGTCACAGGCTCACTGCACATGGGGCACGGCTTTAATAATGCCATCATGGATACGCTGACTCGCTATCACCGCATGATGGGCTACAACACGCTATGGCAAGCAGGTACTGACCATGCAGGTATCGCAACCCAAATGGTCGTTGAGCGTCAGCTTGGCTTACAAGGCATCAAACGCCATGACTTGGGCCGTGACAAATTCCTAGAAAAAGTCTGGGAGTGGAAAAATGAATCGGGCGGCAATATCACTCGCCAAATCCGTCGTCTGGGCTCATCGGTGGACTGGAGCCGTGAACGCTTTACGATGGATGAAGGCCTATCAAAAGCGGTGCAAGATGTGTTCGTCAAGCTGTATGATGATGGTCTCATCTATCGTGGTAAGCGTCTGGTAAACTGGGATATCAAGCTTGAGACGGCATTGTCTGATTTGGAAGTAGAAAATCACGACGAACAAGGCTCATTGTGGCACTTTAAATATTTCTTTGAAAATCAAGAACTTAAAACCAAAGATGGTCAGAACTATCTGGTCGTGGCAACCACTCGCCCAGAGACCTTGCTTGGTGATACGGCGGTGGCGGTACATCCTGAAGATGAACGCTATGCACATCTGATTGGTCAAAATATCGTCCTGCCGATTACAGGTCGTATCGTGCCTATCGTGGCGGATACTTATGTCGAAAAAGACTTTGGTACAGGCTGTGTCAAAATCACCCCTGCGCATGATTTTAATGACTATGAAGTGGGTAAACGCCACAATCTGCCACTGATTAATATCTTTGACAAAAATGCCAATATCCTAGCTGATATGCAGGTCTATGAGAGCCTAACTCAGCGTGAGCCGACGCTTGAGACGACGCCGAGCGATTATGCAGGTTTGGCTCGTTTTGATGCCCGCAAAAAACTGGTGGCAGATGCCGAAACTCAAGGCTGGCTTGAAAAAATCGAACCGCACGCACTCAAAGCCCCACGAGGCGACCGCAGTGGTGAGATTGTTGAGCCGTATTTGACCGACCAATGGTATGTGGCGATTGAGGCACTTGCCAAGCCTGCGATTGAGGCGGTCGAAGACGGTCGTATTGAGTTTGTGCCTGCACAATACAAGAATATGTACATGGCGTGGATGCGTGATATCCAAGACTGGTGCATCAGCCGTCAGCTGTGGTGGGGTCATCGTATCCCTGCGTGGTATGACGACAAGGGCGGTATCTATGTGGCGCATGATGAAGCTGAAGTACGCAGTAAATACAATCTGCCTGCCGATGTCATCCTGCGCCAAGATGAAGATGTGCTTGATACTTGGTTTAGCTCAGGTCTATGGACATTCAGTACGCTTGACTGGGGCAATCCAAATGATGACGGACGAGCATTGCAGACTTTCCATCCAACCAGCGTACTGGTGACTGGCTTTGATATCATCTTCTTCTGGGTGGCTCGCATGATTATGCTGACCATGCACTTTGTCAAAAATGCCGATGGCACGCCACAAGTACCGTTCAAGACCGTCTATGTGCATGGTCTGGTGCGTGATGGTCAAGGTCAAAAGATGAGTAAGTCAAAAGGTAATGTGCTTGACCCGATTGATTTGATTGATGGCATTGACCTAGAAAGCTTGGTGGCGAAACGCACGACGGGGCTGATGAACCCAAAAGACGCCGCCAAAATCGAAAAATCTACCCGCAAAGAATTTGCCGATGGTATTGAGGCATTTGGCACCGATGCACTGCGTTTTACCTTTACAAGCCTAGCAAGTACAGGCCGTGATATCAACTTTGATATCAAGCGTATTGAGGGCAACCGTAATTTCTGTAATAAAATTTGGAACGCCACCCGCTTTGTGCTGATGAACTGCGTGGATAAAGCAGGTAATGAGCTACCCATTGACAAAACCGCCAATAAACAGCTGTGGGAACTACCCGAAAAATGGATTGTCAGCCGTCTAAACTCAACCATCGCAAGCATCCATGAGGCGATGGCGACTTATCGCTTTGACTTGGTGAGCCAAGCGATTTATGAGTTTATTTGGAATGAGTATTGCGACTGGTATGTCGAGCTTGCCAAATCAGCGCTCAATGACGACAGTGTCAGCGATGAGCGCAAGGCGCAGATTCGCTATGTGCTGATTCATGTGCTTGAGGTCGCCATGCGATTCACCCACCCAATCATGCCGTATCTGACCGAGAGCCTGTGGCAGACGGTTGCGCCACTGATTGGCCGCAAATCTGCTGATAGCATCGTCATCGCCGATTTCCCTGTGGCAAATGCCGATGATATCAGTGCCGAGACCGAGCAGGATATGGCATGGCTACAAGCACTCATCGGTGCGGTGCGTAATATCCGTGGCGAGATGAAGCTGGGTAATGCTGTGCGTCTGCCTGTGCTACTACAAGGGGCGAACGACACCGAGCAAGCATCACTAAGCCGTATTGCCAATCAGTTCAAGGCACTGGCAAAAGTCGAGACACTCACCATCGTCGCTGATACTGACGAAGTACCACTGTGCTCATCAAGTATGGTAGGGCAGGTCAAGGTGCTTGTACCGATGAAAGGGCTGATTGACCCGACCGCAGAGCTAAGCCGTCTCGCCAAAGTCGCCGAAAAACTGCAAGCACAAGCCGATGGCATCGCTCGTAAGCTATCTAACGAAGGCTTTGTCGCCAAAGCACCTGAAGCGGTGGTCACCGCCGAAAAAGCCAAACTTGATGAGCTAAACACTCAGCTTGCCGAAATTGCTAAGCAGGTGGAGCAGTTGAAGGGGTTGTAAGTTATTAGAGTAATTAAATGGGCGGGTGGATGCCTGCTCGCCCTGTTGGCTGTATAAATTGAATATAATGAAGAGTTTGTAATTGGCTCAGTTTCAATTTGTATTCGACTCAGGACTGTTTATTTGATACCTTTGGAAATGGATTAAACTATGTTGTTTTATGGACTAACCGTTGAAACATTATTCTTTATTATCTTAATCTTAGGTGCAGCGATTTATTTTTACTCACAGGTTGGTAAAAATGGCAAAATTGCCAGCCAAGCACCGACAATTTTAACAACTTTTGGTATTTTTGCCACATTTTTTGCGATTGCATGGGGTTTGTTGAATTTTGATACCGCCAATATCCAAGAAGGTATCCCTGCATTATTAGGTAGTTTAAAAACGGCTTTCTGGGCTTCTGTATTCGGTATTGCTGGTGCATTAGTTATCAAAATACGTCTGCTCTTTTTAAAGGAAGAGTTGGATTACGATGAAGACTTTAATCGCTCTTTGTTAAGTTTTAATCAAAAATTACTGGAGGAAATTTCTCTATTAAGGCAGGAAAATAATGCACATCTAGAGATTTTGGCAGATGCACAAAAAGAAGCCTTGGAAAAATTAGCAAAGTCTTCATCGGAGGAGCTTGTTAAAGCCTTAAGTGATGTAGTTAGGGATTTTAATACAAAAATTAATGAGCAGTTTGGTGATAATTTTAAACAACTGAATACAGCTGTTGGTGGTTTATTGGAATGGCAAGAGAGATATAAATCCTATATTGAAGAGTCTGAAAACGCTTTAAATTCTATCATGCAAGCAATGCAGCAAACCGTTACCGAGGTTGTTGGATTGGCAAATGCATCTGAAAAGATTCATGAGGATTATCAAAGTGTCTTGGAAATGGCGGAAGACTTTGCTGATATAGCAAATAATCTGGAAGAGATTCTGAGCAATCTCGATCAGCAGCGCAACGCAATCCAACTACAGCTTACTCAGCTTGCAACAATAGTATCTAGGGCTTCCGATGACTTACCGCAGATACAGACCCAAATTCTTGGGATTGCAACAACTATGCGAAATTCAGCTGATGAGTTTAATCGTCATGTTTCGGATTTAACAACCAGGGTTAGTAGTCAGTCTGATGCATTGGTGAGCGGTCTTGAAAAAGCATTAACTGAATCATTGACAGGATTGGGTGGTAATCTGTCAGCAATGACGGAAAAATTTGCAAGTGATTATCAAAAAACAGCAAATGCATTGCAGGCTATCGAGCGTAAAACCCAGCAGTTAAGAGGTGGTGATTGATGTCTAAAAATTCTGAAGATCATTGGATTCCTCTTGCCGACTTAATGACTGGGTTGATGATGGTATTTATGCTAATCGCAATCCTATACATGCATAAAATTGGCAGCGCTGCAGCTGAGTATAGCTCATCAAAAAGTAGCCTTGGTAGGGATTTGTGTCAAGAATTTGCAGATGACCTAAATGGTTGGGGTGCGGAATGCGATCAGCAAAATTTGGTTGTTCGCTTCAAATCTCCAGATGTGTTGTTTGATACAGGTAGCGACAGATTAAAGCCTGAATTTATTGCTATTTTGAATGACTTCTTTCCTCGTTATATTGAAGTTTTAAGCAAGTCGCAATATAAGAATAAAATTGAAGAGATACGAATTGAGGGGCATACATCAAGCCATTGGCGTGTTGGTGTTTCTGATGATCAAGCGTATTTTATGAATATGCAATTGTCGCAAGCAAGAACTTTAAGTGTGTTACAATATCTACTGACATCACCTAGTATCAAAGATAAAGATTGGGTAAAAAAATATTTAACTGCTAATGGTTTGTCTTCCTCGAAGTTAATCTATAATGAAGATGGTAGCGAAAACCAACAAGGTTCACAAAGGGTTGAGTTTAAAGTTCGCACCAAGGCTGATGAATATATTCAAAATATCATTGATGATTTGGGTCAGGAATCTAGATAATGACAATAAAAATTCGTTTGCCTAATTTTTATAACCACACAGCATTAAATACGCTTAAAGAGAAGATGGGTATACCTAGAAACGTATATGGCGATTTTAGGAATGCGCAGCAATATGCGGGTCATCTAGAGCTGACAGGTGAAGGCAAAGAAATTGATATTCAGACCGAGGTTTGTGAACATAGTGACCATACACTTGTATATGAAGGCAATAGAATTGTTGTATATATTCGAGATATTGCAAGTTATTCAGGTGAATATAGTTTACCAAAATTTCATGTGGCGTATTGTTCTACTTATCAACAGATGGTCGAAAATCATCGTAAGCGCAGATATATAGGGATTCAGCCCAATGAAAACCTATTTAAGGTTAATATTGTTAATGGTAGGGCTGTTATAGATTCTTTCTTATCTCCTTTGAGTGTGTGTAAAAATTGTTTGGCAAAGTTATGCTGGGATGGCTATCATAATAACTTGGCACAGGGTAAAAGAGATACTTTGGTAAACGATTTTACATTCGAAAGATTTTTTGAAAAATATCCTAGAAGTGTGTTTGATGAAAAAGATCACTCTCCGCAAACGGGTGGATTGAATGTATATCCAAAGAATTGGGATGAGATTTCAAAAAGTTACAGAGAGTCCAAGTATTGGATTTGTGAAAAATGTAATGTTAATCTAAGCTCATACCATCGATTACTTCATGTGCATCACAAGGATGGTAATAAGGCTAATTGTAGTTTTTCAAACCTTGAGGCGCTGTGTGTAGATTGCCATGCCAATGAACCAAATCATAGTCACATGAAGGGCAATCCTAGAACAAGAGAGGACATAATGCTGGTTCAAAGAATTAGAAATGCACAACAAATCTCCTAACCACCCCAAACACCACACTATGCCCCTGTACAATCACATCAATATCAGGGGCGTAGCCACCACCCATTGTAACCACAGTTGGTAGCTTGTGGTTGTGGAGCGTTTCGATGACAAATTGTTCTCTTTGGATAAGTCCATCCATAGACAGGTTAATGCGCCCAAGTCTGTCATCAGCCAGCACATCCACCCCCGCTTGATAAAACACAAAATCAGGGCAAAACTCATCCAGCACCTTTGGCAGATGATAGTTTAATAATGCTAAATATTCTTCATCATCTGTGCCGTCTGCTAGGGCGATGTCTAGGTCGGATTTTGGCTTGTGGTAGGGATAATTTTTCTCACCATGCATACTAAAGACAAACACCGATGGATTATCCGCCATGATGGCTGCATTACCATTGCCTTGATGGACATCTAGGTCTAGGATTAGGATGCGCTTGGCAAGTCCATCTCTCAGTAGGACATTGCTCGCTACACAGACATCATTGAGGATACAAAATCCTTCTCCGCTATCGGCAAAAGCATGGTGTGTGCCGCCAGAGGTGGATAGAGCAAAGCCGTCTGTCAGCGCATATTTGGCGCAGGCGATGGTTGCACCGACGACATAGCGTTCACGGTCGATGAGTGCTTGGCTCATGGGCAGACCGATTTTACGGCACTCTTTGGCAGGTAGTGTCAGTGTGTCTAGGGCGTACCAATAGTCAGGCGTGTGCGTGGTTAAAATCTCATCTATTGTTGCCATCGGTGGCTCAAAAAACTGACTGGGTGTCGTGATGCCATCAGCAATCAGTTTGATGGGTAGTTGCTCATACTTTGCCATCGGGAAGCGATGACCTTCGGGCACAGCATGACAAAAGATGGGCGAATGGGCGATTTTGAACATAGATGATGGATTTTTATAATTTAGAATAACTTATTGATATTGCTGTGTCGGCTCAAAAAACTGCCCAGATGTCTCATCATGGGTATCACCAGATGTAAAAGGTGCATTGAGATAATCCAGTACAATCGGGCTTGGCTCTTGTTCGCTCATCACATCGTGATACAGCTTTTGGGCAAGTTCGGATAGGCTTGCCACACCTTGCAAATAGCAATCCAGTGTATGGTCGTCAAGATTGGTAAATTCCGCATCAAAGCTGACTTTGGCACGCACTTCGCCATCGGTTGGGTCCATCTCAAGATTGCCAAACGGGATGCCAAGATTTGCCATCGCTATCGCCATCATCATCGGCGCATAGTGGGATAGTGGCACGACATCGGTCAAGACGCCAAACACAGACACAAGCTTGGTGCGCTCATTAATCCGAAACACACAAGTCCACTCATCCCCACCATCGCCAAAAGGCACAATCAAATGATGCACCTGCGCGACACCGCTTGGCATCATGCCGTAGGCATCTGATGGGCGATGCTCAAGCTGCCAGCCGTGCTGATTGAGCCACTCGGCGATGGCGGATGTGATGGGCAGATACTCAAGCGTGCTTAGGCTTGGCTTGGCAGTCGGCATTTGACTGTTTGTATCAGGCAGTACGGGCTCGCTGATTGGCTTGGGTGCATCATCCTGTGGTGTATCTAGATTGAGCAGTTGTTTTAGTTTTTTTAATAATTTCATCATCGTCATGGTGCTGTGTTTTGGATGCTTAGCATACCAAAAATTCTACCAAAGTGCCAATCAAACTACCATCAGCATCTTATCAAGGGGCAGATTTGCCAAAATTTTTGTAAAATCTGTGGCGATTGCGTGCTTTTTTAGCTTTTGATGTGGTTTTTTGGTATGATAGCGGATAAATTTTTTGTGGTAATGAACTTCATGACAGTTGCGACTTTATCGTCAAATATCATAAGACCAAGTGCAGGCGAGCCGATTTTATCCCTAGAGCAGATGGCTGTGCAACGGGGTGATTTTTTGCTGTGTCAAGGTGTGGATTTGACGCTGTACTCGGGGGATATTTGCCATCTGATTGGTGAAAATGGCTTGGGCAAGACGACCTTGATGTCGCAGATTGCAGGCTTGCTACCCATCATGACAGGGTCAGCTACTATCAACGGGGCGTGCGTGTATGTGTCGCATCAGCTTGGGATTAGCTCGGCTTTGACAGTGGGGCAAAATCTGCGGTTTTTGTTATCCTTGTATGGTATGCAGGCGGATGATGATGTGCTTGAAGGGGCGCTTGAGCAAGTGGGCTTGCAGGGCTTGGCGGATGTCTCAAGCGTTCAGCTGTCGGCAGGGCAGATGCGTCGTGTCGGCTTGGCTCGGCTGTTTGTGCTGGATGCGACAGATGCACCATTTTGGCTACTCGATGAGCCATTGACGGCACTTGATGTGGCGATGGTGGCGCGGCTTGAAGCTCGTATCGGGCAGTTCGCCCGTGATGGCGGTGCGGTACTGATGACTAGCCATCAGGCGACGCACGCAACCAACTGCACTTTGGATTTGGCGGAGTTTGCCTTATGATGAACCAAGCGTTTATGACCATGCTACAGCGTGAATGGCAAATCAAACGACAAGGGGCGGTGCAGTGGCTATTTCCTTTGGTGCTGTTTTTGCTCATCATTACTTTGTTTCCGCTTGCCATCGGTAGTGAGCCCAATCTGCTACTTCGCCTTGCGCCGTCGGCGGTGTGGATTGCTGCACTGATTGCGCTTGTGATTGGGGTGGATGATTTGTTCCGTGGCGAGTTTGATAATGGCACACTTGCGCAGATGGTCGTCGCCAAAGCACCGCTGACGCTGTGGGTGCTGGCTCGGCTGATGGTGCATTGGCTGTTTAGCGCAGGCGTGGTGGCGTTGTTATCACTGCTTGTGATTGTGCTGTTTGGTATGGCGACCGGTGATGCGCTTGTGCTGGCTTTATCCATCATCGTTGGTTCACCGCTACTGCTTGCGTTGTCGGCGATTGCTAGTAGCTTGACTTTGACACTCAAAAATGGCGCTATCTTAGTGCCACTGATTGCACTACCGATGCAGCTGCCGGTACTGATTTTTGCCACCGGTGCGGTGGATTTGCACGCCACAGGGCTCAATGGCTTACCGACATTGGCGCTAATGGCAGCAGGCAGTATCATTGCTGTGCTTGTGACGCCGTGGGTGGTGGCAAGCGTGCTTAAGATGGCATGGTCGGATTGATGGCTATGTTTAAACGGCTGCGTTGATGGCGGATTGAGCTTGTTATGATAAGTCGTCAAATTACACAGATGGATAAATTAATCGCTTGGCAAACTACTTGTCAAGCGACCAATTTATCTATCTACACCCAAAAACTTACACCAAAAACTCACCTTTGGCAACTTGCACCACACGCCCACCGACAAAAATCGTCTGCTCATCATCGACTTTGAGCGTTAGGCGGTTGGGCCGCCCCATATCATCGCCTTGATGGATGGTTTTGGCGATAGGGTATTGATTTTGCAGGATAAAATACGCCCCCAAATTGGCACACGCCGAGCCTGTACCGCTGTCTTCGACCATCACCCGATTTTGTTCAAAAAACATTCGAACATGGATGATGTCGCCATCAGCTACCCAATAATACACCGACGGCTCATCAGTGGTCTTAAACGGATTATTCACATTCAATTCACGCAGTCTTGCGATGTCGAGTTGCAGATTTTGTAGTGCTTGATGATTGGTTAATTCAATCAAAAATTGCTGTGTACCGCTATTCATAAAATAACCGCCATCAGCAATATCATCTGCATGGATACCGCTTGCTTGAGCGATGGCATCTTTTGAAGCATGGCTTTTGACGGCGTTATAGCCTTTGATTTTTATTTCAATGCGGTCATTATCGCTTAGGACTTCAACGGGTTTTGCTAAGGTGTTTAACACAAAATGACTTGGCAAATCAACCAGTTGTCTTAGCATAAACGCACTGCCAAGCGTCGGATGACCTGCCAGTGGCAATTCATAATTTGGCGTAAAAATGCGTAAATCAGCCGCTGCCGACACGCCATGCTTATTGGTCGGTGGATGAATAAACACCGTCTCGGATAGATTAAACTGCTTGGCAATCGCCTGCATTTGCTCGTCAGTTAGCCCATCGGCATGGGGAAAGACCGCCAAGGGATTACCGCCAAAATGACTTTCGGCAAAGACATTGACGAGATAAAACGGATAAGCTTTCATGCTAAAGCTCCAATCAATAAGGGCAGATGAGTTAAGCGCCCAAGCGATGACAGTCAAAAATCGGCATCACTTGGCGGATTTTGGTTTGCTTGGCAGAGTCAAATTCGGCATACACCACTGCATAGCCATCAGCGCCGATGTCGGTCGTGCCACTATCTACTATCACTTTGCCACTAGCATCCACCACCAACGAATGCCCCCAAGTCTCTCGTGTGCTTGAGCCGATGTGATGGCTGCCGCCTTGTGCCGAGCCGACGACTAGGCACTGACTATCCAGCGCACGGGCTTGCAGGAGCAGTTGCCAATGTGCCTTGCCCGTCTGATAAGTGAACGCCGCAGGTACGGTGATGATGTCCGCACCCATTTGGCGTAGCCGCTGTGCTAGTGCAGGAAATCTGACATCAAAGCAAATCATCATGCCAATGCCCACCGCCACGCCATCGATGGTGCAGTCAGCGACGACAAGTTTATCGCCCGCTTCAAAGGTCTTGCCTTCATCATAATTGCCTGTGGCATCATCGACGGTAGCACGAAACAGATGGATTTTATCATAGCGAGCCTTGATAGTGCCTGTGTCGTCGATAAGTAGGCTCACTTGTCGCACCTTGTCATGGGCGACGGCTGTGCCATTGGGTCTGGTGGGGCAAGGCAGTGTACCTGCTAGGATATGTACGCCATGAGTCTTGGCAAGTGATTGATAAAATTGACAAATTTCATCAAATCTATCGGCAAGCTCGCTTTGGCGACCCATGACGCAAGCATTCTCAGGCAGGACAATCAGCCGAGCACCGTGCGTGACGGCATCACCGATGGCATGGGTGATGATGGCAAGGTTGGCGTCGATATCGGTTTGGCTGTTCAGCTGAATACTAGCGATACGGATGGTGCTCATGGCTCGTCCCTGTGGTGTTGGCGGGTGATGGGTTTTTTAGACTTTTATGGTTTGGCTTTATTTGATAAAATTTAAGAAAAAATCTCAAAGTGCAAACCAAGTATAAAACAAGTTAAAAACAGCTTGCAAAAACCTGCTTGATGTGCGATAGTACAAACATACCCAATGATTGTCATTTTATTACTAACAGGCTGTGATAATCATTGGGTATTTTTTTATTTAATCAGGCTAATAAGCGTCATCAGCCACCGCCGACAGCTTGTACCACTTCGATGGTCATGCCATTGCTAAGTGGAGTGTCGGTTAGGCGAGATTTTGGCACGAGCAGTCCATCGATTTCGACGGCAAAGCGTCCTTGGGTCAGTCCTTGTGCGGTCAGTAGCTCAAGCACGGTGGTAGCTGTCGTTTCAATCGCTTGTCCGTTTAGCAGTAACTGGGTCATAAAGATATCCGTTTTTGTTATCTGATGGATTGAGTGATGCAAGATAATCGTTTATCAATGCTTAACAGTATGACGACCAAAAGCAAGCAATAGCCATGCTACGATAAACAGCGTCCCGCCAACCGGTGTAATCGCACCGAGCCATTTGGGTGCGCCTAATGCCATCGCATACAGGCTACCGCTAAAAATAATGATACCGCCTTGCATCAGATAGGCAGACTTATCAGCACGGTATTGGCTCACTGTGTGCAACACACCAATGGCAAGCAGTCCTAAGGCGTGTACAAACAGATACAAGGTGGCCGTCTGCCAAATGTCGATGGCATAGCTATCGGCAAATTTTTTGAGCCCATGTGCGCCAAACGCCCCAAGACCCACGCCAATGGCAAGATTCAGTGCTGCGATTTTTAGCCAGTTCATCATCATATCATCTGTGAATCATTCGCTTGTGGCTTGATAAGCTTATCCAAGCGGATGATGGTTATTGTTTAGTCATTTTCCAAAATCATACGGTCAAGCGTGATGGCTTCTTTGATTTTATCCATCGCATTTTTTTCGATTTGGCGGACTCGTTCGGCGGAGATATTGTACACCGCGGCCAGCTCATGCAGGGTGGATTTTTGGTCGGCGAGCCATCGCTGAGTGATGATGTCTCGTGAGCGGTCATCAAGACTGTCCATCGCATCTTTTAGGGCGTTGGTGGTGTTCTCTTCCCAGTCGGCTTCTTCGACCATATCGGCAGGGTCGGCGGCATCTTCTAAGAATAACTGCGGTGCATAACGCCCATCTTCATCATCTGAATCCTGTGCTTCAAAGGACGCATCGTAGCTAGTGAGCCGTGATTCCATCTCAAGCACTTGTTTGACGGTGACATTCAAATCATTGGCGATGGCGGTGGCTTCTTCGAGTGTCAGCTGATTGCTGGATTTTTTAAGACTTCTTAAATTAAAAAACAGCTTGCGGTGCGCCTTGGTGGTGGCGACTTTGACGATACGCCAGTTTTTGATGACAAACTCGTGAATCTCGGCCTTGATCCAATGCACTGCAAAGCTGACCAAACGCACGCCTTTATTGGGATCAAAACGCTTGACTGCTTTCATCAGACCAAGGTTACCTTCTTGGATCAGGTCGGCTTGGGAGAGTCCATAGCCTGAGTAACTGCGTGCGATATGAATCACAAAGCGCAGGTGACTCATGACAAGCAGGCGCGCCGCTTCGACATCGCCATCATTGTAGTAGCGCAGGGCGAGCTCTTGCTCTTGCTCTGGGGTGAGAATGGGGATTTGGTGCACGGTATTGATATATGCACCGAGATTGACCCCTGGCGCGGCTAGGTGCGTTGGCATCGCAGGCACAAGCTCTTTGGTCGGGATACTGTGCTTGTCGGTATCGCCATGATCGATGATTTGTGGGCGTTTGTTGGTGGGTTGGGTGTCCGATTCGTCCAAGTCATCGATGTCATCAATCAGCGTCTCGTCAAAATCATCGAGCTCGCCGATGAGTTCATCATCAAGCACATCTTCATAATCGGCATAATCTTCATCATAGCCGTCGTCATAATTATCATAGCTGTGACCATCATAATCATCGTGATAGTCATCGTGTCGGTTTCTTGGTGCCATTGTTTCCACTAAATTTTGTTATTCATTGCTTTGTATTGTACGGCAAATTGGCGGTCGTGGCTAGTGTTAGATGTGGTTGTTTTATAAATTTTACAATCAGCAAAGTTTGCGGTAATTTTTAGTTAATTAATATAATTTATTAAGGTTTTATGATAATAAAATGATAAATTATTGTATTAGCCTGCTCACTTTGCCATGCATGGACGGTATAACCGTTTTTTTGGCAAAATGCCACCAAGTCGTGCTGAGAATTTTTGTCCGTGGCAATCAGATATAGTGCCTTGCCATCGGCGACTGAGCGCAGGCTAAGCTTGGCTTTGAGTAGTGGCATTGGGCAGGGTAGATTGCGTGCGTCAAAAAAAGCCGTCACCGTATCTAGTGGTAGGGTAGCCTGATGTAGCTGATCGGTCAGCTGTGCCGATAGTTCTGTTTGGTCAGGCGTATCTAAAAAATCAAAGATAGGGCTTGTCATGGGTACTGTCTTAATTTTGGCAATAGATTTGAGTGATTGGGCTTTTTATAAGGGCAAAACTTGATTTATCAAGGTGAATTGCTTGTGTGGTGATGTGAAATTGAGCACAATAATACAAGCAACTTAGACTTTTGCTTTGTAACTTCGTTTGGACGGCGATTGATTAAAGGTTTAAATATCATCAAAGATATTTTCTGCTAAATTCAAGCCGTGCTCTTGGCAATACTTTATATCTTGCAAAAATGATAATGAAGTATCGCTTGCCCAAATGTCATTGATGAGATATTTGCCATCAACTTGTTTGAACTGAAAGTCGTTGTATTCGGTCTGACCATGATTTTTAAAAGTGGCACGAACATTACCGTTCTTTAGCACGGTATATTTAATATTTCTGATGATTGGATCTTGTCCGCCAATATAACCCCAGTCTTGACACGGTACCCCATCTGCAGGCGTGCTAGCGATGTCATGATCAAGTGCCAATTTTAGTGTGGGACTTGCATTGTTTGAGATAATATCCTGTCTTTGATCAAGATTTTGATACACCTTCTTTACTACAGAAATCTTTTGTTGATTGGGTGTCTGTTTTGCATTGGCATTCAAGGGGATGATCGCTAGACTTGCCAATAGGGTTGGATAAAAGAATTTTTTCATTGGATGCCTTGTATGGGTTGGTTAAGATTATCATAGCATGATTGTAAAATTGATGTGCATGATTATTTGCCCAAAAATAAAAAAATCGGCTCATATTGAACCGATTTTTTATCATCTCAACTTACACCTGTGCGTGTAAGCACGCCACTTGATGATCCTCATTACCAGCAAGGCTTGGCTTGGTCTGGGCGCAAGCATCGGTGGCTTTTGGGCAGCGAGTGCGGAACACACAGCCTGATGGCGGATTGATTGGGCTAGGTAGATCGCCTTCAAGTAGCTGTACTTTTTTGGTACGCTCAAGCTCCGGATCAGGCAGCGGTACGGCTGACATCAGTGCTTGGGTGTAGGGATGCGTTGGCTTGTCATACACGGCGGTGTCAGTACCGACTTCAACAGCATTGCCCAGATACATCACCAATACACGATCTGAGATGTGCTTGACGACAGATAGGTCGTGCGCAATGAAAATCAGCGCCAAGCCCATTTCTTCTTGGACTTCTTGGAGTAGGTTAATCACCTGCGCCTGAATCGATACATCCAGTGCCGATACTGGCTCATCACAGATGATTAGCTTTGGGCGTAGAATGAGCGCACGAGCGATACCGATACGCTGACACTGACCGCCTGAGAACTCATGTGGATAGCGGTTGATGACATTGGGCAATAGACCCACTTTTTTCATCATCTCACGCACACGCTTGCCGATTTCTTCATTGCCAAGCTCAGGATGATAAGTACGCAGTGGCTCAGCGATAATATCACCGACGGTCATACGGGGGTTCAATGATGCCAACGGATCTTGGAAAATCATCTGAATTTCTTGGCGTTTTTTCTTCCAACCTTTTTCAGATAAGCCGACCAATTCTTCACCATCAAACAAAATACTGCCTGATTTGGCTTTGACTAGACCAATGATGGTACGAGCCAGTGTCGATTTACCACAGCCTGACTCACCGACCACGCCTAAGGTTTCGCCTGCTTTTAGGTCAAATGACACGCCATTGACGGCTTTTAGGGTGGCAGGCTTTTGCCAAAAGAACGCACCTTTTTTATGAATGTCAAAATGCGTTTGTACATCGCGAACTTGTAATAGTGGGGTACTCATGCATTATTCTCCTACAGGTAGATTTGGGTGCTTCCAGTGGCAGGCGCGCTGACGCTCATTCGGCAAGAATTGCAGCTCAGGCGGTGTGCTGTGGCAGATATCCATAGCGTATTGGCAACGCTCAACAAATGGACAGCCGACTGGTAGGTTCAGTAGGTTTGGTGGGTTACCCGGAATGGTAGTGAGTCGCTCATTGTCATTATCTAGGCGTGGCACAGCACCGAGCAGACCGATGGTGTATGGATGCGTCGGATTATAAAAAATCTCTTCGGTCTTGCCATATGCCATCGTACGACCAGCATACATCACTAGGATACGATCACAAGTCCCCGCCACGACGCCCAAGTCATGGGTAATCATGATGATGGTGGTGTCAAAGTCACGCTTTAGGTCGTTTAGTAGTGCCATGATCTGTGCTTGCACGGTGACATCGAGTGCAGTGGTCGGTTCGTCAGCGATCAGTAACTTTGGACGGCACAGTAGCGCCATCGCAATCATCACACGCTGACGCATACCGCCTGAGAACTCATGTGGATACATACCGATACGCTTGCGAGCTTCGGGGATTTTGACCGCATCAAGCATGCGGATGGATTCTTCCCACGCTTCGGCCTTGCTCATGCCCTTATGCAGCACCAAGACTTCAGACAGCTGATCGCCCACTTTCATAAATGGGTTTAGGCTGGTCATCGGATCTTGGAAGATGATGGCGATCTCATTAGCACGAATTTTGTTCAGCTCATGCTCTGGCATTCCGACCAGTTCTTGGTCACGGAATTTGATTGAGCCTTCGGTGCGACCATTTTTGGCAAGCAGTCCTAGAATCGAAAAGGCGGTTTGGGATTTGCCCGAGCCTGATTCACCGACGATGCCAAGCGTTTCGCCTTGATTGAGTTTGAAATTGAGTCCATTGACGGCAGTGACCAAGCCGTCTTCGGTGGCAAATTTGACTTTTAGGTCTGATACTTCTAATAAAGCCATGTTGTTCTCCTAAGGTATGACAATCCCCATACCTTGTTAATATCCTTAAATCTGTGTCATCTGTTAGCGATCTTTTGGATCAAGTGCATCACGCAGACCGTCACCAATGAAGTTAAAGCAGAACAGGGTGATGGTCAAGAAAACAGACGGTACTAGCAGTTGCCATGGTGAGACTTGCATGGTCTGCGAGCCTTCTTGTAGTAGTGCGCCCCAGCTGGTCATCGGCTCTTGAACACCTAGACCCAAAAAGCTTAGGAATGATTCAAACATAATCATACCCGGTACAAGTAGCGATGCATAGACCACGACCACGCCAAGCACGTTTGGTACGATATGGCGGGTAACGATTTTCCAGCCAGAGACGCCGCCGACATGAGCCGCTTCGATGAACTCTTTGTTTTTTAGGCTCAAGGTTTGACCACGTACGATACGAGCAATATCAAGCCAAGACACCAGACCGATGGCAACAAAGATAAAGATGATGTTACGACCAAATAAAGTCACAAGCAAAATCACGAAGAACATGAATGGGAATGCGTTCAAGACTTCAACAAAACGCATCATCAGCATATCCACTTTACCGCCGACGTAGCCTGAGATTGCGCCATAGATAGTACCAAATAGTACCGCAACGAATGCACCAGCGATACCGACCATGAGTGAGATGCGACCACCGACAGCGGTACGCACCAGTAGGTCACGACCAAGGTTATCCGTACCAAAATAGTGTTTGGTCTCCATCGATGGTGCTGATGCCATATTTGCCCAGTCGGTATCGGCATAGCCAAATGGCGCAACCATCGGCACAAAAACCACAAAAGCGGTAATCAGTAGCAGAATAAATCCACTGACCAAAGCGGCCTTGTTATGAGAAAAGCGACGCCAAGCATCTTGCCATAGACTGCGTCCTTTGATTTCTTTGACTTGAGTAGGTGCTTGCGTGGCACTTGCAGTGTTAGACATAAACAATCCTTTAAAAAATATCGTAATCGAACGCTTAGTATTTGATTTTTGGGTCGATGACAGCGTATAGAATATCAACGATGGCGTTGAATACGATGGTCAAGACACCAACCAAAATGGTTAAGCTAAGCACCAAACTATAGTCACGGTTCAATGCACCATTAACAAATAGCTGACCAATCCCTGGCAGACCAAAGATGGTTTCGATGATGATTGAGCCTGTGATGATACCTACGAATGCAGGGCCAAGATATGAGATGATTGGCAGTGATGCAGGGCGTAGGGCGTGCTTGATGACGATATGACGTAGCGGTAAGCCTTTGGCACGTGCGGTACGGATAAATTGACTGTTCATGGTCTCAATCATTGAGCCACGAGTGATACGAGCGATACTTGCGATATAGCTTAGGGACAAAGCGGTGACAGGTAGCACTAGGTTCATAAACGCACCGTCGTTCCAACCACCTGCTGGGAACCATTTGAGCGTTACTGCAAAAATCAGCACCATCAGCGGCGCTTTGACAAAGCTTGGGATTGCCACACCAGCCATTGCCAGCGTCATCAGACTGTAGTCGAATACGCTGTTTTGCTTGAGTGCTGCGATGACACCCATAGTAACACCGATAATGACCGCAATCACAAATGCATAGATACCAAGCTCAATCGAGACTGGCAGAGCATCAGACAGTAGTCCATTAATAGTATGGTCTTTGTATTTAAAAGATGGGCCAAAATCACCGTGTAGAAGTTGTTTTAGGTAATTTAGGTATTGTAGCCAAAGTGGGTCATTGAGATTGTATTTGGCTTCGATATTGGCAAGGACGGCAGGTGGCAAGTTACGCTCACCAGTAAAAGGGCTACCCGGTGCCAAACGCATCATAAAAAACGAGATGGTAATAAGAAAAAGTAGCGTTGGAATTGCTTCCAAGGTGCGTCTAAGAATTAGTTTAAACATGAAAAAACCTCTGTTTTGCCAATTGGCAAAAGCTTCCATTGATTTACCACCACCCACACAAATCAATATCCATGTGGTGGGCGTGCAAAGTATGCTTGAATCATGCCTATATCGACATAGATTCTGGCTTTGCAGCTATATATTAATAACTACTCTTAAGTGTGACAGTGTGATGCTTGTTGAGATACAAACATTTACACTATTATATCAAAAGATGAATACAGATTATCAGTTTATTCGAAGTTTTTTGCTATGACGTTATCAATAAATCCGTAAAAAGCCCCATTATATAGCGTAATTATGCATAATAAATAAGAATTTTTATGAATTTATGGAATAATGATAGAAAGTAAGACGTATTGGCGAATAAAAAAAACTGCTTATGCCACCATGATGACATAAGCAGTATTGTGCTAATGTTGCTAATAATTATCAAATTATTGCAATGTCCAGTACTTGGCGTGCCATTGATCGAGTGGATCTTTGTTGGCGTAGTTGCCGACACGTGGCTTAACCAGACGCACATTGGCATAGTAGAAAATATCAATGTGGGCGTGGTCTTTATCAAGAATGCCTTCGGCTTGCTCGTACAATTTGACACGATCAGCATCAGACAGATCTGCTGCCAAAGTTTGCGCCATCACTTTGTCAAATTCAGCCGACTTATAGCGTGTCCAGTTGTTGGTGTTGTTCGACTTACGCAGATTTAGGAAAGTCGATGCTTCGTTGTAGTCGCCACACCAGCGAGCACGAGCCATCTGATAGTTGCCATTACGACGGCTGTCGAGATACGACTTCCATTCTTGGTTGGTCAGATTGACATTGACAAAGCCAAGCGAGTCTTTCCATAGGCTACTGGCTGCTACGGCGATTTTCTTGTGGCTTTCGTTGGTGTCGTAAAGCAGGTCAAAATTCAGCGGATTTGACTCGCTATAGCCTGCTTCGGCAAGTAGTTTTTTGGCTTCTTCGATGCGCTTGGCTTTATCCCATGCTTGCCATTCTGGGGTGTATTTGACATTGCCCTTGATGGCGGTTGGGGTGAATTGGTACGCCACCACTTGACCTTGACCCATCACTTTTTCGGCGATTTGTTCACGATCGAGCGTCAATGCCAGTGCTTGACGCACCTTTGGATCGTTAAACGGTGGTTTTTCGTGGTTTAGGTCATAATAATAAGTACATAGTGTTGGTGCGGTCTTTAGTTCATCGCCATGATCTTTTTTGAGCTGTTCAAATTGCTCTGGTGGCAATTCGCTTGCGGTGATGTCAATCTCACCGGCTTGATAGCGCAGCACATCAGTGGTGGCTTGTGGGATTGGTAGTACCGTTAGGCTCTCAAGCTTGACTTTGTCGGCATCGTAGTAGCTTGGGTTCTTTTGTAGGACGATTTTTTCGTTAATCACCCATTCGCTTGGCTTATACGCGCCATTGACGACGATATTGGCAGGATCTGTCCATTTTTCGCCAAATTTCTCCACCGTCGCACGATGTACAGGCTGTACCGATGAGTGAATCATCATATCCACAAAATACGGCACAGGCTCAGATAGGGTGATTTCCAGTGTCTTATCGTCAATCGCCTTGATGCCTAGCTCTTCAGGCTTAACCTTACCATCGATGACGGCTTGGGCATTGACTAGCTTAGCATCTTCTAGGTAGCTTGCGTAGTACGAACCTGTGGCAGGATCGACCAGACGGCGAAAACTATACACAAAATCCTCAGCGGTCACAGGATCGCCATTTGACCATTTGGCATCACGCAGCTTGAATGTCCAGACCTTGTTATCGCTCGTCGTCCATTCGGTAGCGATACCCGGAATCAGATTGCCGTCATTGTCCGTGCTGACTAGACCTTCTGAAAATTGGCGGATGATATTAGCTTCTTGGACGCCTTGAGCCAATTGCGGATCAAGCGTCTCAGGCTCGCTGGCATTGTTGATGGTGATGCCGGTTGGATTAGCGGTGGCAGCAGGCTTGGCGGTGTCTTTTGAGCAAGCGGTAAGTGTCAGAGCTAGACTCAGTGCCAATCCGACAGAAAGTGTGCTGGGTTTAAAAAACATGAATGCGTCCTTGAAAGTAATGCTATAGCCAAATATCACAATGGGCTTAAGTGCAACAGTCTAGCGTTTAAATACCAATCACCATGCTCATACATGGCAGTGACCAAAGTTGGCTATCCGATATGTGGATAAAACAGTTTTGAATAAAACTATTTAGATAATACCTGAATGTGTGCCAAATGACAAGGGGTTGATTGATGCCTGATTTACCTATGATGGATTCATATATCGGCATAAAAAAATAGCGACAAGCACTTGGTCTTGTCGCTATACTTCATTATAGAAGTGCTATTGCAATCACGGATTAGTGTTTTGCAATTTTTAGGTTCTTGATGTGCCAATTGCCCATTGGGTCTTTGTCAGAAAAACCGATGACATATGGCTTAACCAAGCGTGGCGCAGTGTATTGATATACAAAGATGGTAGCAGTGTCTTTATCAAGCTCAGCTTCTGCTTGACGGTAGATGTCAGCACGTTGTTCAGCCGTAACGTCACCGCCAAGCGTGCTTGCCATTAGCTTATCAAAGGCAGGGCTGTTGTATTTGCCGTAGTTGCTTGAGTTGTCTGACTTAAAGGTGTTCAAGAAGGTTGATGCTTCGTTGTAGTCAGCACACCAGCCGCCACGCGCCATCTCATGCTTTTGGGTACGGCGAGTTTCTAGATAAGTTTTCCATTCTTGGTTGTTAAGTGTTACTTCAACAAAGCCAAGTGAATCTTTCCAGAATGACGATGCTGCCACTGCCAAAGTCTTGTGCTGTTCGTTGGTGTTGTATAGTAGTTCAAACTTCAATGGATTTGATTCGCTATAACCAGCTTCAGCCAAGAGTTTCTTCGCTTCTTCGATACGCTTGGCTTTATCCCAAGATTTCCACTCAGGCTCAAAGTTTTTCATACCTTGGGTGGCTTCAGGGGTGAATTGATAAGCGACTTTTTGACCTTGTTTTAGGATGCTATCAACGATGATATCACGATCTAGAGCCAATGATAGTGCCTTACGCACACGTACATCATCAAATGGCGCTTTGGTATGGTTGAACTCATAATAATAAGTACAAAGCTTTGGTGGCTCGATGACTTCAGCACCCAACTCATTTTTGAGCTGATCATATTGCTCTGGCGGTAGTGAGTCAGCAGTCATGTCAATCTCACCTGCCTTGTAGCGTTGTACATCAGTGGTTGCAGCAGGTACGACTAGCAAGGTAGCTTTGTTGATGGTGGTCTTGGCATCATCAAAGTACTGCGGGTTGCGCTCAAGTGTGATGCGCTCATTGACCTGCCAGCTGCTTAGCTTGTATGGACCATTGACGACGATATTTTCGGGCGCAGTCCATTTGTCGCCATGTGCTTCGACGACTTTTTGGTTCACAGGCTTGACTGATGTGTGAATCAACATATCAGGGAAATATGGCACAGGCTCAGATAGGGTGATTTCAAGTGTCTTATCATCAATGGCTTTGACGCCTAGCGTGTCAGGCTTGGCTTTGCCGTCAACGATGTCTTGGGCGTTAACCACTTTGGCATCCGCTAGATAAGTGGCATACGGTGATGCGGTGGCAGGATCGCCAAGGCGACGCATTGAATACACAAAGTCATGGGCAGTTACAGGATCGCCATTGGACCATTTGGCATCACGTAGCTTGAATGTCCAGACCTTGTTATCGGTGGTTTCCCAGCTTTCTGCCATACCCGGAATGGTGTTGCCGTCGCCATCAGTGCTGGTTAGACCCACGAACATTTGGCGTAGGATATTTGACTCAGGCACGCCTGATACTTTGTGCGGGTCAAGCGACTCAGGCTCGGCAGCGTTGTTGATGGTGATTTCTTGAGTTTCGGCCAGTTCTACCTTGCTCGCATCAGTAGCTGCTGCGGCAGGTTCGGCTGTTGGTGCGGTATTTTCGGCTTTTTTGTCACCACCACAGGCAGCCAAAACGGTAGTAAAGCCAAGCGCAAGTGCTAGGCGAGATGGTGTCATCAAAGAATTTTTCATAATCTGTCCTTATATGAATTAAATCAGCGTTCCAAGTGCTTGGCGAATATTTGGCATTCTACAATTTGTCAAATGCTGAACATTGTGGACAAAACAAGCAACATCCGTGCTGATTATCTCCCTGAACAGAATTTGCCAAATTACTGCGTGAATATTGCTAAAAATGACTTGGCAACAACTTATATTGACAAAATGTAACGTTAATGTCAATAGATTTAACAAAAATTGCCGAAATTCGATGGAAGTATTCGTCATAATGAATAAATGTAGAAATATTAAGTTGATAATGAGTGAGCAATTTAAATGCGAAAATCAATTCAATGCACAAAAGTTACCTATGGTGTTGTTGCACTAGCCGTATCGATGGGGCTAAAACCTGCGTTGACTTATGCCAATCCATCACAGCCATCGCCATTGGTGCTACCTGCCATGACGCAGGGCGCAGGGTTTTATGAAGTGCATCGCAATGAGCAGATTGCCGCTTGGTCATTACGCCAAATCAACCGTGAGCTACCGCTCGTCACCGATCCATGGGTCAATCAGGTGCTGATGCAGCTATCTGGCGAGATGAATGCCGTCGTGCGTACTCGTCAGCTGTATGCCACGCCATTGATTATGGATAAGAATATCAATGCCTTTGCTGTGCCGGGTGGCTTGATTGGTATGAATACAGGAACGATATTATCCGCTCAGGGACTAGATGAAGTGGCGAGCGTCATCGCGCATGAGATTGCGCATATCAGCCAAAAGCACTATGAGCACCGCATGGAGAATAATAAGCGACTCATGGCACTACAGCTGGGTGGTCTGTTGGCGGCGATTGCTGCATCGGCAGCAGGGGGTGACGCAGCACTGCTTGCGATGGCAGGCTCACAGACAGCAACCGCCGAAAATGCCGCCACGCACAGCCGTGAGCACGAAAAAGAAGCTGATCGTGTCGGTATGCAAATCTTGGTGCAGGCAGGCTATGATGCCTATGCGATGCCAAGATTTTTTGGGCGATTACAAAGACAGCTGAACATCAATCAAGCAAAAAATGCCTTTATGCCAAGCTTTATGCAGTCGCATCCCTTCACCGCCGAACGGCTCAGCGAAGCCAATGCCCGAGCAGCCAGCCATCCTGCACCTATGATGAGCGCCAAGCAAACCCAAGCCAAGCTATTTGACCGCTGGGTGTGGCGTATCAAATATCTCACTAATCAAACATCGCATACCGAGCTTGTCGCCAACGCCGCCCAAAGTGATGGCGCAAAGCTTGCTTTAGCGACTTATTTGGCAGACCGTCAGCGACATGACGAAGCCAAGCAAGTCTTTGATGGCGTAGCGTTTGACACCGCTGATACGCTTGTGTGCTTGACCAAATCGCACCTGTCATTTGCCAAAAAAGACTATCAAAGCGCCATCGAGATACTCACGCCATGCCAAGCTATCTATCCCGAGCGCCGAGATTTACGCTTGGTGCTTGCCAATTATCATATCCATCATGGCGATGGTCAAAAGGCAAATAGCCTACTCTCGCTACTCACCCAAGATGGTTCAAATGACCTAGTGGCGTGGCAATACGCCGCCCAAGCCTATGAGCTGATGGCAAGAAGTGCCCAAGATGACATCGCCAAGACCATCGCCACCATCAATGCGCTCAGAGCGCGTAGCCAAGAAGCACTGTGGCAGGGGCAATATCAAGCGGCCTTGCAGTCCATTGCCCAAGCTGAACGGCTAGCAGGCGAGCAAGAACGCACCAAGATGATACTAACCATGCTCAAAAAAGATAAAGAAGCCATTGTGGATGCGCAGGAGTTTAAACCTTAGCTATTAGCTGTTAATGAACAAAGTATGTCTATAAAATTCAAAACATATTTGATTAACTGATAAAAATATTTAAAAAGTTATCCAAAAGCATCAGACAAACAAAAAGTGACAATTGATATCGCCACTTTTTGTTTTTGTGGGTTTTGTTCAATTTTGATAAAAATTGATTAACCTGCTAGTGCTTTTTTGACCAAGCCTGAAATTACCGCAGGGTCAGCTTGACCGACGGTTTTTTCTTTGACGGCATTCATCACTTTGCCCATGTCCTTCATGCCAGCTGCACCAGTTTCGCTGATGGTTGCGGTGATGATGGCGGTTAGCTCATCATCAGATAGCTGTGCTGGTAGGAACTGCTCGATGATGGTGATTTCAAACTGTTCTTTTTGCGCCAAGTCTTCACGGCCATTGGCTTGATAGATGGTCAATGACTCTTGACGCTGTTTGATTTGCTTTTGTAGTTGCTCAAGCACCGCTTTGTCATCAAGCTCAATTTGGCTGTCAATTTCGATTTTTTTGAGCGCAGCTTGGACATTGCGTAGGACTTTGACGGTGTCCATTTCACGGGCTTTCATGGCGGTTTTGACCGCTTCGGTGAGTGTATCTTTTAGGCTCATTGCTATTCTCCTGTGTTTATACCATTAAGTTTAAATTATATATCATGCACTTTGTAGGGCAAGCAGTCTGTCATAGACGGCAGATTTTTTAAGTCCCAAGACATCAGCAACGACAGCGGCGGCTTTTTTGGGCGGTAGCTCTTGGGCGATGCGTAGTAGCCATGTGTCATAGTCTTGGACTTCTTGCTCGGTGTCGTCAGCACCTGCCACGACGAGTACGATTTCACCTTTTTGTTGATTGGCATCATTTTTGACAAAGTCAAGCAACTCGCCAAGTGGCAGTTTTTTGATGGTTTCAAAAGTTTTGGTTAATTCACGGCAAAGCGTTGCTTCACGATGTGCACCAAATACCGCCATCATATCAGCAAGACTGTCGATAATACGATGTGGCGCTTCATAAAAAATCAGCGTCTCAGTACGATTTTGCCATGCTTCTAGCGTCTTTTGTCTGCCATGACTTTTGGCTGGCAAAAACCCAATAAAGCTAAACTTATCCGATGCCAAGCCTGCCGCTGACAATGCCCCAATCATCGCACACGCACCGACAATCGGCACGACCGTGATGCCATGCTCATGCGCCGCCTTGACTAGGCGAAAACCGGGGTCAGACACCAGTGGCGTGCCTGCATCGCTGATGAGTGCAAGCGATTGCCCGCCGAGCAGTTTGTCAATCAATCGCTCGGTTTGGCTGTCGGCATTGTGCTCATGATAGGCGATTGTCGGGGTGTTTATGTTAAAATAATTTAACAATTTAGCTGATGTGCGAGTATCTTCGCAGGCGATGATATCGACGCTTTTGAGCGTATCGATGGCACGAGCGGTGATGTCAGACAGATTGCCAATCGGTGTGGCGACGATGTATAGCACGCCTTTATTCATCGGTAGTCACCGCTTGAGTGTCAGTTGCATCAGTGTCTGATGGAGCGTCTGTTTGTGTACTGGTATCAGCGTTGTCATTTGATGAAGTGGCATCATCAGCTTTGGCTTTATTATCAATCTGGGCTAAATGTAGCCATTCGCCAAGTACAAGTGCAAGCTCATCCATGCCTTCTTTTTTGAGTGCCGAAAACAGCTGAATGCTAAATGGCAAATCCAGTGCTTGTAGCTGTTTTTTGGTGGCAAGTAGGGCGGTTTTTTGAGCACCACGCTTTAGCTTATCTGACTTGGTCAATAGCACGTGCACAGGCAGGCCGCCATCTTTTGCCCAGTGGAGCATCTGCTCATCAAAGTACTTAAGCGGATGGCGAATATCGGTCATCAACACAAGCCCAACCAATGATTTGCGTGAGACCAGATATTCTTCTAGCTCTTTTTGCCACTTGATTTTCATACTCTCAGGCACGGCGGCATAGCCATAACCTGGCAAATCGACGATACGAGCTTCATCTGCGCCCACCTTAAAAAAGTTAATCATCTGCGTACGCCCCGGCGTCTTGGATGAGCGGGCGAGCTGTTTTTGGTGGGTGATGGTGTTGATGGCGGATGACTTGCCAGCATTTGAGCGGCCAGCGAATGCCACTTCAAAGCCACTGTCTTCGGGGCAGAGCTTGAAAGTCGGTGCGGACATCAAAAAACTGGTTTGGTGAATTTTTTTTAAATAGTCGGTGCTGTTCATGAGTTCAATGTTGATAGGATTTTGGGCTAAGTTTACCACGAAGGGCGTCATCTTTAAAGGCAAAGTTTGGCAAAGTTGCGATATCGGCACATTGTGCTTAATAATAATGACAATCATTCAAAAAAGCAGTTACCAAATTAGGCTTGTAATTACAAGAAAAATGCTGATAATAAAAGGCTAAAAGATGTGATAAGTTTTGGTATCCAACCAGTGTCATCATCTGATGCATAAGGAAAACTTAGTGAAACAATTAAGCCTAATGGCAACATTACTGTGCGTGGCTGTGGGTGTTGGTGCTCAGGCATCAGCCGATGTTGCCAGTACTTACCAAAAAAGCTGTGCCGCTTGTCATGACAGTGGCAATCTGTCTGCGCCAAAAAAAGGCGACACGCAAGTTTGGCAAAAACTCAAAACCCAAAAAGGCATGGACGGCTTGGTCAAATCCACTCGTCAAGGGATGCCACAGATGCCTGCGATGGGTCTGTGTCAGACGTGTAGCGACAAAGAATTTGCCGAGTTGATTGACTATATGAGCAAATAAATGAGCGACTGAGTGGCGGTGGCTTGGTAACATAAAGCGGGTCAAGTGCGGTTAAGTGGATTAATTTTTGAACAAAATTCAGCGATTTATCCCCGATTTTTAGCCAAAAATTCACTTTTTTGAAAAAAATGTTACTAAAACCACAATTTTTGTAGGAAAATTTAGCCAACTCTTGCTATAATAGCAGAAGTTTTTAGGATTATGCCCAATCAAGTGGCTGTAGAACATAAATATGCGCTGAATTGACACCGTCATTCAAGCATCGAACAAAACCCAAGACTTAGCCAAGTTAGTAGGAAATTGTCATATGAAACCTGCAAAAAAAGTAACTTTAGCCAAATTTGCCCTAGCGATGGGTATCGGTTTGACAGGTCTGTCAGCCAATGCTGTTTCTTATCCTGTACCTGCCTATGACATCGAAGCAGGTAAAGCCATCGTTGATGCCAACTGTGCTGCCTGTCATGGTGTCAATGGCGTGAGCGTTGCCCCTGCCCAGCCAAACCTTGGCGGTCAAAACATCAAATATCTCTATAAGCAATTGGTGGATTTTAAGACCAAAGCACGTCGTAACGGTGTGATGGAAGCGCAATTGGCAGGCCTGACTCAGCAAGATCTTGCCAACGTTGCAGGCTACTATGCCAACCAAGCACCTTGGATGCCGGGCTATGGTAACAAAGCAACCGTTGCCGCTGCAACCAAGCTATATCTAGGTGGTGACAAGACTCGTGGCGTGATTCCATGTGCAGGCTGTCATGATCCAAAAGGTGCAGGCAATGCCTTTGCTGCATTCCCACGTCTAGGCGGTCAGCACGCAACGTATATCGCAACTCAGCTAAAACTATTCCGTGCTGCTGGTCGTGAAGACGAAGTAGCTACCGATATGGAAGTGCGTACCAACGACGCTGCCAAAAAAGGCGAAAAAGGCATGATGCAAGTTGTTGCTTCAAAGCTGTCTGATCGTGATATCAAAATCCTATCAGAATACATTTCAGCATTGCACTAATCTGTGTTTTGCACCAAAAAAGCCCCGTTTGGGGTTTTTTTGTTGATGGCAGGGTGGTAAAAACGGTCTTGGTAAGTTTGGTGTGTGCCAAGATTGACAGGGTTTAAATTGACAAGGCTTAAGATGGCAGTGTGAACAATTGCACATCTTGACCAAATTTAATGCTAAAATAGCACAAACTTTTACTCATGGTGAAAACTATGCTACATCGTTATATGGTCTTTTTTGTGGCGAGCAGTTTGCCACTGTTGTTTGTCGGTCAAATCGCCCCAAACATGGCCAGAGAGTTGGACTTTTGGGTACTGTGGTTCATTGCCATGGTGGTTGTCGGTCTGCCTGTGCTATTTGCTGAATTTGCGTTGTCGGCTCGTTCGGGGCAGACGCCTTGGCAAGGGATGCAAAAGCTGACCCGTGAAGCAGATGCTAGCCTTGTTTGGCGTGGCTTTGCGGTGCTGTCTGTGTTGGTGGCGATTTTGATTGCATCAAGCATCAGCGCACGTATTGCAGCAGGTGCGATGTCGCAGTTTGGTGAGATGAGTCGCACTATTGGCGTACCAAGCTTTGGTGTGGCGGCAGGCGTGTCGGTGGTGGCACTGATTTTAAGCTTGCTCAAGGCTCGTCTGCTACCTGTGGGGATGCTACTTGTCATCGCAGGCTCAATGATTGCTCTGCTTGACAGCTCGGTGAGTGTGCCTGTGATGACGGATATCAGCCTTGGTGAATGGGCAAAGGCGGTGGTGCTGGCACTGCTGTGCGTTGGCGTGGGTAGCGGTCTGTACTGGTTTGGTGGGATGAGTATTGCACCGCATCTGATGCAGGCCAAAAAATCTTTGACAGGCTTTATTGTGCCTATTTGGCTTACTCAGCTGATTTTTGGGGCGTTTGCACTGCTTGCCGGCAATGCTTTGGTGACCGTGCCATCGTTTATTGTGACAAGTCTGGGTATGCTGTTGATTGCATCATTTATGCTGTATTATGCAGGGATGCAGTTGATGGCACGCTTTGGTATGGTACTTGGCTTAGTGGCGACTTTGGTGCTGACTTTGGCTTTGAGCGTTGTACCTGTGCAGGCGTTATTGATGGCGCTGATTGCGCTAAGTCTAGTGGCAGTGCTGCTGCTGTCGGTGTTTTCAGGCTTTGTGATGAAAATTAGCCATCTAAGAAAGACACTGAATTTCAATAGCGAGATGCGTTATAACCTGTGGCGTGTGCTGGTGCGTATCATTGTGCCGATTGCCATTGCGGTAGCGGTGGTAGGATTGGTGCTTGAATGGCTAGCATGATTGAGATTGCCATCAGTCATGTGAGTGCTGATGGCAAGCAGTATTATCAAGAGCTGTCAGTGCCTGTGGGTACAACTGTCATGCAAGCGATCGGTATGAGCGACTGTGACACGCAAGATACGCTTGCATGGTTTGGCGCATGGTGTGATGAGCATCAAGCTGATGAGCCCAATCACAAGGCATGGTATGTCGGCATCTATAGCCAAAAAGTGCGCCTAGATACTGTGCTGACAGACGGCGATCGGGTAGAGATTTATCGAGCCTTGACCATTGATCCGATGGCAAAACGCAAATCCAAATCCAAAATCACACTCAAAAAACTTGGCTATAAACCGCTATAAAAAAATCCGCTCTAGGGCGGACTTTTTATACATATCAAATCAATGACGAGTCGCAGGCAGGCTGTCTTTGCCATCGATACGCACGACACGACCTTGATTATCAAAATAAATGCTTAGATATTGGCTGGCATCTTTGACATTCGGTTTTTTCTTTCTTTTGCCATCAGTGCCTGCGGTGTAGTCATACAGATAGTCCCAGCGGTTTGGCGCAAGCGTATCACGCATCGACGGCGAGCCAAGTAGATACAGGACTTGGTTGGCGTTCATGCCGATTTGCACCTTATCCGCCTGCGCTTGAGACAGTGGCGTACCTTGTGGCAAATCGATGGTATAAACACGAAACACATTACAGCCTGTCAAAGCAAGCGTCGCCACCAATCCGATGCTGGCAAATTTTAAAAGCGTTGATTTTTTTGTGGTTTGCATGGTTGCTCCCATGGATAAACGGTTAATCAGACCATATTAAACATAACGCATCGATTATGCAAGTAAATTTGGCAAGTTTGGGCGTTGATTTTACATTTTTATAAGACTTATCCATGATTTGGTAAAACTCATCGTGATGTTTTGCTTGCAGTTACGATTTAAAGGTGCAACATTGCGTTTTTTGTGGTAAATTATGGCTTATCTATACATTGTTATATTTTGAGATTTTTAAGGGTTGATTATGGCTTTTACAAATAAAGATTTGCGCAAAGCAGGACTGAAGGTAACGCTACCACGCATCAAAATTCTTGAACTGCTTGAAAATGCCGAACATCACCACATGAGCGCCGAAGATGTCTATCGTGCTTTGGCAGAGCAGGGCGAAGATGTGGGCTTGGCGACGGTGTATCGTGTGCTGACGCAGTTTGAGCAAGCGGGTATCGTTGAGCGTCATAATTTTGAGAATAATCTATCGGTATTTGAGATTGTCCAAGATGAGCATCATGACCATCTGGTGTGTGATGTTTGTGGCAAGATTGTTGAGTTTCATAACGAAGTCATTGAAGCTGAACAATTTAAAGTGGCTGAAGAGAACGGCTTTAAGCTGTCGGGTCATTCGCTGGTGCTGTATGGTGTGTGCGACAGTAGCGAATGTCAAAAAACCGCCGAAAGCTAAGCAGTATTAAGCAACAGCTAATCGGTAGCTGATAAACCAAATCAGTAAAATTGGCAACATAAAAAGCCTTTATAAAAGCTTGGCAGTGCGTTCATTGCCAAGCTTTTTTGTTTATGCAATCAAGTTAAATTTGCCAAAACAAAGCATCAAAACAAAGCGCTGTCGCTTGCGTGCTCACGAGCGGTATCGATGCTGATTTTGCCTTGTGCGAGTAGTGCTTTGAGCGACTGATCAAGGCTAATCATGCCGTGTGCTTGCGAAGTTTGGATCACTGATTGTAGTTGTGATGGTTTATTTTCACGAATCAAATTGGCAACCGCAGGCGTGTGTGTCAAAATCTCAAATGCAGGCACACGACCGCCACCTGTGGCAGGTAGCAGCCGCTGAGCGATGACGGCGGTGAGCGAGTCGGCAAGCATGGTGCGAATCAGTGATTTTTCGGCGGCATCAAAGACATCGACAATGCGATCAATGCTTTTGACGGCGCTCGTGGTGTGTAGTGTGGCAAGCACCAAATGCCCTGTCTCTGCTGCGGTGAGCGCTAGGCGAATGGTCGTCAAATCACGCATTTCACCCACCAAAATCACATCAGGATCTTCACGCAGGCTCGCTCGCAATGCTTGCTCAAAGCTGTGCGTATCTCGTCCAACTTGACGCTGAGTGATGAGCGATGCGCTGGATGTGTGGATAAACTCAATCGGATCTTCGATGGTGATGATGTGCGCTTGGCGAGTGTGATTGATGTGGTTGATGATGGCGGACAGCGTGGTTGATTTGCCCGAGCCTGTTGCCCCTGTGACAAGCACAAGTCCTGTATGCTGATTGGCAATCGGCGTGATGAGCGGCGCAATCCCAAGCGCATCAAGGCTTGGCACGGATGATGGAATGACACGAAACACCACTCCTGCACCCATTTGCCCAAAAAACGCATTCACCCGAAAGCGAGCCACAGCCGTCTGTATGCCAAAATCCAGCTCTTTTTGGGCTTGCCAAGTCTGATACTCATCAGCACTCATCACCGAGCGCATCATCTCAAGCACCGTCTGATGGCTGAGTGTGGGTAGCTGAAGTGGTATCATCTGCCCATCAATACGAGCCATCACCGGCTGATGTGCTGATAGGTGCAAATCGGATGCGCCTTTTGCGTGTGCAAAGCTGAGTAGGTCGGTCAAATTCGGTGTCATTTTATTATCGCTAAAATTAGATGTGCTTATTAAAGCAAAACTTGGCAAAATACACAAGCCATCAGCAAATTATGCTACAATATTTATCATAAAAACAGCCAAACGATAGGTGTGCTATGTCATCACAAGATGTTCAAAATTATGATAAAAATGAATTACTTAATCATTATCAAGCTGTCAAATCTGCACTAGATACCGCAAATGTACTTGCTAATCGCGCAGCTAGCCCTTGTGGATTGATTGCAGTGTCCAAGACCAAGCCTGCTACTATGATTGCTGATTTGGTGGCGATTGGGCAACAAGATTTTGGCGAGAATTACTTACAAGAAGCACTTGGTAAAATCGATATGCTCAAAGATTTGCCCATCACTTGGCACTATATCGGTAGCATTCAGCGTAACAAAACTCGTGATATTGCCAAATATTTTGATTGGGTGCACACCATCGAGCGAGATGTCATCGCCAAGCGACTGAATGAACAGCGAGCAGGATTACCACCCTTGAATGTACTTATCCAAGTCAATATCGATGATGAAGACAGTAAGTCTGGCTGTCTGCCTGATGAGTTACCGTCACTTATCCGTGCGATGATGGATTATGAGAATTTGCGCCTGCGTGGGCTGATGGTCATTCCTGATAAGGCGGGTAGTGATGCCTTTGTCCGTACTAAGGCGTTATTTGATGCGATGGCAGCGCAGTTTGAGCTACCACACTGGGACAGTCTAAGTATGGGGATGAGCCATGATATGACGGATGCGGTGGCGCAGGGGGCGACGATGGTACGTGTCGGCACGGCGATTTTTGGTGCACGAGATTATCGCTAGTCGCAGGGTGTAAGCTTGTCATCATAATCATTAAACATACAAATAAGGTTAAGCCATGCTAATTAATATCGCCAAACCACAAAAATCCCCACATCCTGTGCTTAATCTCGGCTTTCGGATATTTTTTCTAAGTGCGTCCGTCTTTGCCATCATCACGATGGTGGCGTGGCATTTGTTGCTCATTGGGCAGGTGCAGTTTTTGGCGGTGCTAAACCCTATCTTTTGGCATGGGCATGAGATGCTGTTTGGCTATGGTTGTGCGGTGATTGCTGGGTTTTTATTGACAGCGGTCAAGGCATGGACGAGTGTGCCGATGCCTGTGGGCTGGCGATTGTTTGGGATTTTTGTGCCGTGGCTCATCGCACGAGTGTTGTGGCTTGGTGCGGGCATCATAGGTAGCGATGTGGGGCTTGTGATGGCTTGGCTGTGCGATGTGCTGTTTTGGGTGCTGACGACTTTTGTGGTGACTCGTGCGGTGTGGCTGGCTCGTCAAAAGCGCCAAGCAGGTATCGTAGCCAAGCTTGTGCTACTGCTACTGTGTCAGCTTGGCTTTGGTGTTGGCATGATGAGTAATGAGCAGGCGTGGATGAGCGTGTCGCTGTATGTTGCTCTGTTTCTCATCGTCGGCGTGGTGCTGACGATTGGGCGTCGGGTGTTGCCGTTTTTTATCGAAAAAGGCGTGATGGTCGGCCGTGATGGCAAGCCTACAGGCGAGCAGGTGGCACTGCCTAATGCGCTTTGGCGAGATAGAATTAGCCTAATCAGCTTTATCGGTGTGGCGATTGGTACTTTGTTATCGCAGCCTGTACTTTTGACGGTGAGTGCGCTTGTGTGTGCAGGGGTCAATGCGTGGCGATTGATTGGCTGGTATCATCAGGGTATTTGGCAAAAGCCGCTCTTGTGGTCGCTGTATCTGTCGTTTTGGGGCTTGGTGGTGTCACTACTGCTACTTGCATGGCTACCATGGACAGCATACAGTCTAAGCCTTGCTGTGCATTCGCTGGCGCTGACTGCCATCGGTATGACGACGGTGGCGATGATGGCTCGGGTAAGTCTTGGACATACTGGGCGTAATATCCATGCACCGCCCAAGCTGACTGCGCTGATGTTTGGGCTGATGATACTGTGCGTACTGGTGCGTGTGTTTTTGCCGATGATGGTGGATGATTATTTACAAGTGCTCAGCTACTCGCAGCTACTGTGGGTGATGTGCTTTGTGCTGTTTGTGATTGGCTTTGGGCGGATGCTTATGCAGCCGAGAATAGATGGCATCGCAGGGTGATGGGTTAAACAACAAGCCATTTTGTAGAAAATGGCTTGTTGTGGCGATTAAAAATAAACCCGTTACCGTCTCAACTGTATCGATGGCAAATGCCAATCAAACTTCACCGCCAGCATCCGTATGCCAAAGATGGTCATTAGCGCCACCGTCTCACGCACCCAGTCAGCGACACCAAAGTGCAGCAGTATCAGATATAGCACCGAGCCTGCGATACTTGCTGAGATGTAGATTTCTTTTTGGAGCACTAGGGGGATTTCGTTACAAATCATATCACGCATGATACCCCCTGCGATGCTCGTCATCACCGCCATCAAGATGGCGATAATCGGATGCGCATCAAAGGATAATGCCACCGTCAGCCCAATCACGCTAAACGCCGCAAGACCAATCGCATCAAATAGCTTGAGTATCCCATCAATCCGCTGATGACGATGAAAGAACATCTGCCCTAGGATGGATGTTAGCGTAATCACTACGACATAGCTTAAATCCGTCATCCAAAACAGCGGATGGCGATCCAGCATCACATCTCGGAGCGTCCCGCCACCGATGGCATTGACCATCGACACCAAGATACAGCCGAACAAATCAAATCGCTTGTACAAAGCAAGCGTCGTCCCAGCGATGGCACAGGCGATGATGCCGACCATGTCGAGCAGATAGATCATTTGTTCAGGGCTAAACGGTAAATTCATCTAACTTTGTATCCGACAAAATAACACAATCCCAACGCTCACCATTACAATGCCAATCCAGCTCATCACTGACGGCATCGGCGTACCAAGCAGTAGCACACCACCAATCAATGAGAAAATCACTTCGGTGGCTTGAGTGGCATCCACTCCTGCGATTTGACCGCTATTGCTTGCCTTAGAGCGGGCGAATAAAAACAGCGATGTGGCGATGACACCGGCAAATAAGGCGACCAACAGCGAATTGAACGCCTGCGACACGCCAAGCATCGGTGGCTGGGCAATGAGTCCAAGCACGAGCCAAAACGGTAGCGAGCCCACCGATAATAGCCATACTTTATGCAAAGGGCTAGCCATTAGCTCGCTGGTCAAATGCGGTACTTTGGATAACAAAGGATGCGTTGATGGTGGACGAGTGGCATACCAAACCAGTTGATTGCCAATCGGGAAACAAAATCCCGCCACTAAGCAAGGCAATGCACCAAGCAGTAGCAAAGTCGTCAGCGAACCTGTCGTACCGCCATGTAAACCTTCACCGATATTGGTCAGCACCACCCCAGCAAAGATCAGCACGCTGGTGGCGATCACTTTTTTATTGATCGTCTCGCCAAAGAGTGCAAGCACGATCAGGCTTGCCACTGTCGTAAACTGAAAAGTCGCTGCGATCACCCAACCAGGTGCATGATCCGCACCAAAGCATAGCGGTGCATAAAATAACCCAAAGCCAATACCGCCTGCGATGCACCAAAATTTATAATGCTCGCCAAATAAACGGCACAGGCCGACAAGCGTACCCACACCACTTTTGATGGCAATCATCACGGACAGCAGTAGCCACATAAACACATAGCGCATGGATGCCGACCAGAACCAATGACCACCTTGGCTTGCCATCAGCTCATTGAGCACAAAAGTCGCACTAAAAAATGCCCCTGCGACCACACCGATTAGGATAAGCTTTAGCATTACGACATCCTTGTTTGCTGATTATTTACCTTTGGCGTCTGCCCAGATGATTTTGTGTAACTGAAGCCCAAAACGCACCGGCAAGCCATCAGCCAGTATCCATTCGGCTAGTTGTGTTGCCATATTTGGCACTTCGCCCTTGTGAGCGGTGTGGACATCAAACATTGGCGAGAACCATACCGTACCGACTTTTTTGTCAAGCTCATAAGCGTGTAGCTGTGCCACCGCCCAGTCATAGTCCGCACGGTCGGCGATGACGATTTTGAGTTGGTCGTGATGAGTGAGATAATCCAAATTCTTCCACAGATTTTTATTCATCTCACCGGATGAAGGTGTCTTTAGATCCATCACTTTTGAGACGGCAGTAGGGACATCCTTGACAGATAATGCTCCTGCGGTCTCAAGCGAGATTTCATAACCCAAGCTTAATAATCTATCCATCAAAGCGATGGCATTGGGCTGTGCCAGAGGCTCACCACCAGTCACGCAGACTCGCTTGCACGGATATTGACTGATATGATCAATAATCTCATCTAAGCTAAAACGCTCACCGCCTGTAAATGAATAAGTGGTATCACAATAAGTACAGCGGAGCGGACAGCCTGTCAGTCGGATAAAAATCGTCGGCAATCCTGAGGCCAATGCTTCACCTTGTAGCGAATAAAAAATCTCGGTGAGCTTTAGCCCTGCTTGTGGGTCAGTGGTGGGGATTTTGGTGTTGCGAAGTGGGTCGGTGATGGTCATTGTACTGGTGTGTCAATTAAATTGGCTATTGTAACGAAATTGCCATAAAATTTCTATAAAATCATCTGTGTCAATCGCTAAAAAGCGTAAGTAAATATGGCAAGCGTGTGATGATTGTTAAAATCCGCCTTGTTACAAAAAAGTTTGGCAATTTGGCAAAAAAAGCTTTTATTTTTTAAAAAAAGGCGTATCATGCGCTTGTTTGTTTTTGTGATAGAAAACAAGCATACACTCAAGTCATAGACTTGGTCATTTTCACCCATAAGTCATAGGAAAAGATAACCACGACTTAAACTTTGTTAAGGCTGTTTTATGAATGCAACACCTGTAAAACCAATCACTGATGCGACCAATGAATACTACCTAACTCGCCAAAATGAGATGGAGTCTAATGTTCGCAGTTACCCACGCAAGCTGCCATTGGCAATCGCCAAAGCGCAAGGTTGCTGGATCACCGATGTCGAGGGCAATGAGTACCTTGACTGCTTAGCTGGCGCAGGCACACTTGCTCTTGGGCATAACCATCCTGCCACGATTAACGCCATCAAAGATGTATTGGAAAGCGGGTTGCCATTGCACACCCTTGACATCACAACGCCGATCAAAGATGCGTTTACCGAAAAGTTGTTGTCATTTTTCCCACAAGACTTCGTTCTGCAATTTTGTGGCCCAACAGGTGCCGACGGCACAGAGGCTGCGATTAAGCTTGCCAAGACTTATACAGGTCGTGACAATGTCATCGCCTTTAGCGGCGGCTATCATGGCATGACGCATGGCTCGCTTGCCATGACAGGCAACCTATCTGCCAAAGAAAAAGTTGGCAATCTGATGGCAGGCGTGCAGTTCATGCCATATCCGCACGAATACCGTTGCCCACTGGGTCTAGGTGGTGAAGCGGGTGTCGATGCCTTGACTTATTATTTTGAGAATTTCATCGAAGATGTCGAAAGCGGTGTGGTCAAGCCTGCTGCGGTCATCCTAGAGGCCATCCAGGGTGAGGGCGGTGTCGTCCCAGCACCTGCCAAATGGCTACAAAAAATCCGTGAAGTCACTGCCCGTCATGACATCGTACTTATCCTAGATGAAGTACAAGCAGGCTTTGCTCGCTCTGGCAAGATGTTCGCCTTTGAACACGCAGGCATCACCCCTGATGTGGTGGTGATGAGTAAGGCTGTTGGCGGTGGTTTGCCACTGTGCGTACTTGCAATCAATAAGAAATTTGACGCATGGGCACCAGCGGGTCATACAGGTACATTCCGTGGCAATCAGCTGGCGATGGCAGCAGGCTACAATGTCTTAGAAGAAATCACCAAAAATAATCTTGCCGAAAACTCGCGCATCCAAGGCGAGTTTTTGCGTAGCGAATTAAAGAAAATCGCCGAAGAATATCCATGCATCGGTCATGTGCGTGGTCGTGGTCTGATGACAGGTATCGAAATTGTCGATGAGCGTAAAGCTGCTGACCACATGGGTTCATACCCTGCAGATGCCGAGCTTGCCGCTGCCATCCAAAAAGCCTGCTTTGATAATAAGCTGCTACTTGAGCGTGGTGGTCGTGGTGGTACGGTAGTGCGCTTACTTTGCCCAATCACCATCACTGCTGATGAGTGCAGCGAGGTTATCGCACGCTTCAAAAAAGCCGTCGGTGAAGCACTACAAGCAGTGCGTGGCTAATCAGCTTTCATCAATGAAAAAAGCAGTGTCATTTGCTATCAAATGGCAACTGCTTTTTGTGCATTTAACTGATAGTTAATTAATCATTAGTTCATTGACCATAAATTGCAATTAATTGAATTGTAGAAATTTTATAAACAGGTGAATTATGCCAACTTTTGACCAACATAAACAAGCCCTACTGTGCAACGATGCCCAATCGATCGCCGATTATGAATCAGCGATGGCGCAGGCAACCCAAGCCGTCGCCAACTGGCTAAAAAATGACAAAATGTACACCGGCGGTAGTATCAAACAGCTGCGTTCAGAAATCGCCTTTGAGCCGACCAAAGAAGGCTTAGGTGTGCACGCATCGCTTGAGCGACTGGTTGAGCTGTTTTTGAATAAAAGCCTAAAGGTGCATCATCCACATTCATTGGCACATCTGCACTGCCCGACGATGGTGACAAGCCAAATCGCTGAAGTGCTGATTAACGCCACCAACCAATCGATGGACTCGTGGGACCAAAGCCCTGCAGGCTCATTGATGGAAGTACAGCTCATCGACTGGTTACGCCAAAAAGTCGGCTATGGTAGCGGTCAGGCGGGTGTCTTTACATCAGGTGGTACGCAGTCGAATTTGATGGGTGTACTACTGGCTCGTGATTGGTGTATCGCCAAAAACTATCAAAATGCTGATGGTCAGCCGTGGTCAGTACAGCGTGATGGTATCCCTGCGGACGCCATGCAAAAGGTCAAGGTGATTTGCTCTGAAAATGCTCATTTTAGCGTCCAAAAAAACATGGCGATGATGGGCATGGGCTTTCAGTCGGTGGTGACTGTCCCTGTCAATGACAATGCCCAAATCGACATCGCAGCCCTTGAGCAAACCATGCAAGCACTACAAGATGACGGCAAAATCGTCGCCTGTGTGGTGGCGACAGCAGGCACGACCGATGCAGGGGCGATTGATGATTTAAAGGCGGTGCGTGCATTGACTGATAAATTCGGTGCGTGGATGCACATTGATGCAGCATGGGGCGGGGCGTTATTGCTGTCCAATGACTACCGTGATATGCTTGATGGTATTGAGCTGTCGGATTCGGTAACTTTGGATTTTCATAAGCACTTTTTCCAAAGCATCTCATGCGGTGCGTTCCTACTAAAAGATGAGCAAAATTACCGCTTTATGCACTATGAAGCAGAATATCTGAACTCTGCTTATGACGAAGAGCATGGCGTGCCAAATTTGGTGTCAAAGTCGCTACAGACCACACGCCGTTTTGATGCGTTAAAGCTGTGGATGACTATTGAAGCATTGGGCGAAGAATTGTACGGCTCAATGATTGACCATGGGGTGAAGCTGACTCGTCAAGTGGCGGATTATATCAAGGCGACCGATGGGCTTGAGCTATTGGTTGAGCCGCAGTTTGCATCGGTGCTGTTCCGTGTCGTGCCAGCGGGGTATCCTGCCGAGTTTATCGACAGTCTGAACCAAAATGTCGCTGATGAGCTGTTTGCCCGTGGTGAAGCCAATATCGGCGTAACTCGGGTGATTGATGCTTGCCAAGATGTGCAGTCGCTGAAGATGACCACACTTAGCCCTGTGGCGACGCTTGAAAATGTCCAAGCGCTACTTGCCCAAGTGCTCGCTGAGGCTGAACGCATCAAAGACGACATCGCAAGCGGTAACTACACACCGCCGATTGACTGATTTTGTTGGTTTAAATCACTGCAAACCGCCTTTTGTGATAAAAGGCGGTTTTGTTTTGATAGAGATTTAATCTTTGTGATAAACTTGCCAATTATCAAAAAGACTTGCCCAAAAAAATCCCCGCCAAACGGCAGGGATTTTGGGTTTTTTGGTGATTAGCCACCGAAATCATCCAGTAGGATGTTTTCATCTTCAACGCCCAGTGATTTGAGCATTGAGATAACCGCAGCGTTCATCACCGGAGGTCCACACATATAGAACTCACAGTCTTCAGGTGCTGGATGGTCTTTTAGATAGTTTTCATACAGCACATTGTGAATGAAGCCAATGTAGCCTTCCCAGTTGTCTTCTGGTTGTGGGTCAGATAGAGCGACGTGCCATTCAAAGTTGTCAAACTCTGCTGCCAATCCGTCATAATCTTCGACATAGAACATTTCACGCTTTGAGCGAGCGCCATACCAAAAGCTGATTTTGCGTTTTGATTTTAGGCGTTTTAGTTGGTCAAAGATGTGCGAACGCATCGGCGCCATACCTGCACCACCACCGATGAATACCATCTCGGCATCGGTATCTTTGGCAAAGAATTCACCATAAGGGCCTGATACGGTGATTTTATCACCCGGTTTTAGGCTAAAGACATACGATGACATCTTGCCCGGTGGGATACCTTCAGGGCCGCGTGGCGGTGGACTTGCGATACGGATGTTGAACTTGATGATGCCTTTTTCTTCTGGGTAGTTTGCCATCGAATAGGCACGAATCACAGGCTCATCGACCGTTGAGGTATAACGCCATAGATTGAAATTATCCCAATCTTCGTGATATTCAGGGGCGATGTCGAAGTCCTTGTAATGCACGGTGTGCGGTGGGGCTTCTAGCTGTACATAGCCACCGGCACGGAATGGGACGACTTCACCTTCAGGAATCTTCAATGTCAGCTCTTTAATAAAGGTTGCCACGTTATCATTTGAGATAACAGTACATTCCCATTTTTTGACATCAAAAAATTCTGGGTCAATCTCAATTTGCATATCTTGCTTAACAGCAACCTGACACGCCAGACGCATACCGTCACGGATTTCGCCTTGGGTAAAGTGGCTCTCTTCGGTTGGCAAAATATCGCCACCGCCTGAGATGACTTTACAGCGACACTGACCGCATGAGCCACCGCCACCACAGGCAGATGATAGGAAAATACCTTCGCCTGCTAGGGTTTGTAGTAGCTTGCCGCCTGCTTCGACGCTGATGTTATTATCAGGGTTTTCGTTAATATTGATATTAACCTTGCCAGTATTGACAAGCTTGGCACGAGCCATCAGGATGACGACGACCAATGCCATGATGATGGCGATAAACATACCGACACCACCAAACAAAATACCAAAATCCATCTTGCTCTCCTTATAGTGACATACCGCCAAAGGACATAAAGCCTAGAGCCATCAGTCCTGCGGTAATAAAGGTGATGCCAATGCCACGCAAAGGAGCTGGCACATCAGAGTATTTTAGCTTTTCACGAATACCTGCCATTGCTGTGATTGCAAGCGCCCAACCTAAGCCTGAGCTAAAGCCATAGACCGCAGATTCGGCGAAGTTATAATCACGCTCAACCATGAACAGTACGCCACCCATGATGGCACAGTTTACGGTGATTAGCGGTAGGAAAATACCCAAAGCATTGTACAGTGCTGGCATGAACTTATCCAAGAACATCTCAAGAATCTGTACCACAGCAGCAATCAGTGCGATATAGCTCAAGAAACCTAGAAATGACAAGTCAAGCGTGGGGAAACCTGCCCACGCCAATGCGCCGTCTTTGAGTAGATATTGATAAAGCAAGTTGTTCAAAGGTACGGTGATTGCCATCACAAATGTTACAGCAATGCCCAGACCCAGTGCGGTAGAGACCTTTTTTGATACCGCAATAAAGGTACACATACCAAAGAAGTAGGCAAGCGCCATGTTTTGGATAAAGACGGACGTAATAAATAGGTTAATGTATTCCATTAGTGTCCCCCTTTAGAGTTTGGCTTGATAACAAAATCCGCAGGCTCTTGTAGGTGCTTGTTTTTTAGACGCAATAAAGCGATGAACAAAGCAATCACAAAGAACGCTGACGGTGGTAGTAGTAGCAAGCCGTTTGGCACATACCAGCCGCCATCCGTGACTTTTTGTAGGATTTGGATGTCAAACAATGACCCATTACCAAAAAATTCACGAATCACCGCAACCAAAAACAGCATCAATGAATAGCCTAGACCATTACCAAAACCGTCCAAGAAACTTGGGATTGGTGGGTTGCTCATGGCAAATGCTTCAGCACGACCCATAACGATACAGTTGGTGATAATCAGACCGATAAAGACTGACAACGCCTTACTGGTGTCATAGACGACGGCTTTTAGGATTTGGTCAACCACGATAACCAGCGATGCGATGATGACCATCTGAATGATAATACGGATTGATGACGGAATTTTGTTGCGAATCAATGAGATAAAGAAGCTAGAAAATGCCGTAACCAATGTCAAAGCGATGCCCATGACCAATGCGTTTTTGATGCTGATGGTGACTGCAAGCGCAGAACAAATACCAAGCACCTGAACGGCAATCGGGTTGTTTTGGATGATTGGGCTAATCAGAAGTTTTTTGTTTTCCGCCATTTTATTGCTCCTTAGCACTTCTTAGATTATCTAAAAATGGCTTATAAGCTCTATCACTTAGCCAGAACTGTACCATGTGATTGACACCGCTACTGGTGATGGTTGCACCGGTGATGCCATCGACATAGTTTGGATTTGGCTTAGGCGAACCTGACTTGACCACGCCTGTGGTGATGTTGCCTTGTTCGTCATAGGCTTGTTTGTCCGTCCAAGTAGCACGCCATTTCGGGGTCTCAATCAGTGCACCTAGACCCGGAGTTTCTTTGTGCTGATAAAAACTGATACCTTCGATGGTGTTCAAATCGCTTTTTAGGGTCAAAAAGCCATAGATTTGTCCCCATAGACCGTTACCATTGATTGGCAGGACGATATTTTTTAGCTGACCGCCTTCATCTTTGATCAGATATACTTTCAAAAACTGTGGCAATGCACCGATTTGTGCAGGGTCATCAGAGCCTAGATCAATATTGGTCTTTGGATCTTTGCTGGCTTTGGTTGCATCATAAGCGCCGACATCGCTGATGCCTGCCGCTGATAATTGCTCATCAGTGGCGAATTGACCAGTTTTGGTATCGACAAGCTTAATCTCAACATTTTCAAACAGCTTTTGAGCATCTGCATTGGTATTTTTGGCAGGATCAAACATATTGGCTGCCATCAAGATGTTTTTGTTGCGGTCAATCTCAATATTAGCTGTTTGCTTAGGCTTCAAGCTAATCGCCGCAGCTGACACCATCACCGAACACACTAAGCACAAAATGAGTGCGGTCGCCATGGTGCTGATATTACTATTTTTGGCTGACATTGCTTAATCTCCGTGCAGTTTGGCGTTTGATGTTGGCTTGAGTGACGAAGTAGTCAAATAGTGGTGCGAATAAGTTAGCAAACAAGATGGCAAGCATGATGCCTTCTGGGAATGCAGGGTTCACCACACGGATAACCACAGTCATAAAGCCGATAAGTAAACCGTAGCACCAACGACCTGTATTGGTATGTGCTGCTGACACAGGGTCAGTTGCCATGAATACCGCACCAAACATAAAGCCACCGATGACTAGGTGCCAATGAGCAGGCAGGCTCATCATTGGGTTTTCGCCGCCGATTAGGTTGAAGATGAATGCAGTCACCACCAGACCCACCACAGAGCCTGCAATCACACGCCATGATGCGATACGAGTCCACAATAGACCAATCATACCAATCAAGATGGCAAGGGTAGAGACTTCACCGATAGAGCCTTGCATATTACCAAGGAAAGCATCCATCCAAGTGATGGTGTTGCCATAGGCATCGACGAATTTATCAGGGGTTACGCCTAGTGCTGCCAAGCCAAGTGGGGTTGCGCCACTAAAGCCATCGACCGCTGTCCAAATCGCATCACCTGACATATAGGCAGGATAAGCAAAGTATAGGAACGCACGACCAGCTAGGGCAGGGTTTAGGAAGTTTTTACCTGTACCGCCAAACACTTCTTTGGCAACGACAACACCAAAGCTGATGCCTAGTGCCACTTGCCATAGCGGAATATCTGGTGGTAGTGATAGGGCAAATAGCACCGAAGTCACAAAGAAACCTTCGTTCACTTCATGGCCACGCACGACCGCAAAGATGATTTCCCATAGGATACCAACAGCAAAGGTCACGGCATAAATTGGCAAAAATTGCATCGCACCATAAAGGAAGCACGCCCAAAGGCTATTTGGGTCGTAGCCTGCCATATCGGTGATGATGGTACGCCAGCCGTCAGGGGTGATGCCCAGTTGTTGGATGGCGGTAAGGGCTTGAAAGCCGACATTGTACATACCCCAGAACATCACAGGGAAAGTACATAGCCAAACGGTAATCATGATACGCTTCAGGTCCACACCATCACGCACATGAGAAGCGCTATAAGTCTGAGATGACGGCTGACGGAAAAAGGTGTCAAACATCTCAAACACAGCATAATATTTCTCGTACTTACCACCTTTGGCAAATGATGGCTCCATACGGTCAAAGATATTGTGAATGAACTTCATGGTTAGCCTTCCTGCTCAATACGGGTCAAGTTATCACGCAAAATATCACCAAATTCATATTTACCCGGTGATACAAAGGTGCACAATGCCAAGTCTTCTTCGTCAAGCTCCAAAGCACCCAAATCCACCGCCGTGATAATGTCTTCGACAATCAGTGCACGCAGTAGCTGAGTCGGTAGGTAGTCTTGTGGCATGACAGTCTCATAAAGACCGATTGGCACCATCGCGCGTGGTGAGCCGTTGGTACTGGTGGTAAAGGCGTATTTTTTGCCTTTGAAAAATTGCGAGATATAGATTGGCAATTTTGAAAAACGGTTGCTACCTAGAGCAAAAAAGTGCATCGCAGGGCGTTCACGACCTTCAGCCAATGCTGAGACTTGGTTATGGAAACGACCCAAGAATGCCACAGCGCCAGTTGCCTTGCGACCCGATAGCACAGAGCCTGAGATGATACGGTTGTCATCACCGTTTAGCTCGTCACGGGTCAGCTCAAGCAGGTCAGCACCACGAGTGGTACGGATTAGGCGTGGGTTTTTGACCACAGGGCCTGCCAGACTGATTAGGCGATCGGTGTGGATTTTACCGGTGGTAAATAGCTTGCCGATGGCGATGACATCTTGGTAATTGATTGTCCAAACTGTCGTACCACGACCCAATGGGCGCAAAAAGTGAATGTGCGTGCCTGCATTACCTGCTGGATGCACACCGGTGAAACCTTGATAGATGGTTTCGTTACCTTCTGCGGTTTTGCTTACTTTCTCAGGGGCGACATCACCATGACAGACATAGGTCTTTGGTGAGAGCGTTGATAAAACTGCCAAGCCATCATTAAAAGAAGCAATTTCTTCAAATAATACCACCGCAGGATCAACCGCCAATGGGTTGGTGTCGGTTGCGGTGACAAAGATGGCATCAGGTGTGCTATCAATTTCAGGTGAGCGGCTAAACGGACGAGTGCGAAGTGCTGTCCATTCGCCTGATGCGACCAGCTGTTCAACCACAGTGCTACGATCAAGCAGGCTCAAATCTTCTGAATTATAGCCATTAAAGGTGATTTCGGCGGCAGCATGATCATCACGCTCGATGACTAGGCTTTCAAATACACGGCGTTCGCCACGGTTGATGGCGACGACTTTACCACTCACAGGAGCGGTGTATTTGACACCTGCACGCTTTTTATCCTCGAACAACACCTGTCCTTTGGCAACAATATCGCCTTCCTTTACAAACATCGTTGGACGCATACCGATATAGTCATAACCGACAAGCGCAACTTGAGTTGGCGTGTGTTCGCTAATTTGCTTGGATGGCTCGCCAGTGATGGGCAAGTCCAAGCCTTTTTTGATGGTAATCATAAGCGGATACTTAAATTAAGACCAAAACACACCAGCACAGCAACAGCCCAAAACAAGGCTTGCAATGGCTGGCTACCAAATTTCCCTAAAAACATCCAAAGCTTGTGGCTATCAGATAGCTGCAAGTTGATTTTGTCTAAAGGCTTGTGCAATGACTAATAGTGATAACTGCTAATCAAAGCTATGTTGCTATAACATTACCAAAAAAGTACAATTGACACAAGTAACCTTTCAATTATACGCTAAAATGCCGAAAAATTATAGGCTTATCTAATGATTGCATGATAAAAATCATTAAAACTTGTCAAAAAAAGCCCGTTTTACCGATTTATATTTCTAAAACTAATAAGTATATACAAGTGATGTGGGCGATGATTGGCAAGTTTTTGCCTTAGACTGTTGTAAGCAATGCTAGGATAATTGCCCAAAACCTGCTAAAATGCTGTCCATTGATAGACCGTTATTAATAAGGAAAACTTATGTCTATGCTGATTATCCCTGCCATCGACCTAAAAGATGGTAAATGCGTCCGCCTAAAACAAGGCAGAATGGACGATGACACCGTATTTAGCGATGACCCTGTGGCGATGGCGAGTCAATGGGTGGCTCAAGGCGCGCGCCGTCTGCATTTGGTGGATTTAAACGGTGCGTTTGATGGTGTGCCTGTGCACAAAGATGTGGTGACAGCGATTGCCAAAGCACATCCGAATTTGCCGATTCAGCTGGGCGGCGGTGTGCGTAGCCTGAGCACGATTGAGCATTATTTGGCAGCCGGGCTGACTTATATCATCATCGGCACAAAGGCAGTTGAAGCGCCTGAATTTGTCGAAGAAGCGTGCCGAGAGTTCGCAGGACACATCATCGTCGGTATCGATGCCAAAGATGGCATGGTAGCGACACACGGCTGGGCGAATGTCACTGATGTCAAGGCGACCGAGCTTGCCAAGCGTTTTGCTGATGCGGGCGTGTCAAGCATCGTCTATACCGACATCGCCAAAGATGGCATGATGCAGGGTGTGAATATCGAGCAGACGGTGGAGCTGGCTCGCTTTAGCGGTCTGCCGGTGATCGCATCAGGGGGTGTGACCAATCTTGATGACATCCATGCGCTCAAGCCATATAGCGAGCATCTACTTGGTGCGATCACAGGGCGTGCGATTTATGAAGGGACGCTGGATTTGGCGGCGGCGCAGGCACTGCTCGATGCTTAATGTGTGTGATGCGTGATTTGGCGCATCTTTAATGGCACTAAACCAAGACACAACACCCCAATTGTTAGCATTGTTAGCCAATTGGGGTGTTTGATTTTTATTGGTCAATGATGCGTGTGCTGACTATGGTCGGTATGATTGGGGTCAGTATGAGTGGCGTGTGCATCAGGCTTGGCGTCGGTGGATGGATTGGCAGGCTGATGCTGTGTGTGGTCTGTATGCGCTGAGTGGGCGGTGTGATTACCATCTGCGCTTGCTGTATCGTGCGTGCTATGGTCGCTGTGATTGGCGTGTGCACTGTGGTTGCTGTGGTCGCCATGATTGCCGTGCAGTTTGTGCATGAGTGGCATACTAAAGGCAATGGCAAGCCCTGAGATAATCATGATAGCACCGCTAAATTTACGCAGATGCAAGGTGGTGATTTTGGATTTTAGCCAAGTAATCAGCGAACCTGTCGCAAGTAACATCGGCAAAGTCCCAAGCCAAAAAAACACCATAAACCCTGCTGCCGACAGACCAAATTGGTCATTGCTCGCTAGCCCTAGTGCCACACCAAGCGCCCCATACACCAGACCACAGGGCAAAAATCCCCACAGCAAGCCTGCAAACACCGCCTTTGGCACGGTATCCATCGGTAGTACCTTACTGCGAATTGGCGCAAGTGCGTTCCATAGACCAAGGCCTGCTTTTTCAAGCTTATTTAGCACAGGCAAGCCAAACATCAACAAGCCTGCAAAGATCAGCACACCGCCAAGCAGGTATTTTGGCAGATTGCCATTTGCCATCAATGGCGCAAAAATATGCTTACCAACGGTCGCCGCCACAAGCCCAAGCAGTACATAACTGCCCAAGCGTCCTAGATGATAGCACGCCATGAGTAGCAGTTTTTTGGTGGGGCTGTGTGCTTTCATCGACAGGCTAAACGCCGCCACGATACCGCCACACATCCCAAGACAGTGCGGCGAACCAAGCAAACCCATGCTTAGCGCAGCAAAAATCAGTGCAAAAGTCATACGATGCCTTATTTATGTTTTGATTGTTGGATTTTTCGGCGTGCTTGGCGGTCATCTAGGATGATTTGCTCGGGGGCATTGTCCAAGTCTTCAAACTGATTGGACTTGACCGCATAATAAATCGCCCAAATCGCCACCACAAATAGCATGAGACTGAGCGGAATTAATAAATAAATGCTTAACATGGCACTCTCTTAGACCGATTGGCAGAGCTTTTTTTGTTGCTTTGCCCAAAATTTGTGCTATTTTACCAAAAATCCTGATTGGCATAAAGGATTATCCGCCTGTCTGTGCATTTGGTGCAAGATTGTTAGGATAGACAGCTGACGGCGATTTGTTGGTCGGCTAAGGCAGGCGTGATGTCATTGGCGACTGCTTTGGGGCTGACTTGATAAGGGGTGCTAAGTATCTCAAATAAACGGTGCACTTCACCAAAATCATCTGCTAGGGCGTGCGTGATGGCAGTGTGTGCCATGTGGTTGCGTAGCACATAGACAGGGTTGTGCGTTGTCAGTCGCTGTATCACTGCTTGAGTGTCGTTTTCGGCTTGGATAAGATGAGTAAAGCGTGCTACCCATGCTTGCCAAGTATCTAGTGCCTTGTGCGGTAGGCCACGAGTGAGCGTGCCAAGCAGTCGGCGTTCGTGCGTGTCGGCAGTATCGCTGTGCGTATTATTTGCCATGTCATCCACTGCAACATCTACCACCGCAATCAGTGCACGAAAGGTATTGGTATAATCCAGCTGATAAGTTTTCATCAAATCAAGTAGTTCATAGCCAAGCGCCGTCGTCTCATCACTTGCTTTGGCAAAGCCAAGCTTATGCGCAAGTCCATCATGATAAGCATCTTGTAGCGCTTGTTCATAGCTATCTAGCGCATCATCAATGGCGGTCGGTGTCACGCCGATACGCTGTAAATTTTTGAACACTGTTGCCAAATTCCAATAGCCAATCATCGGCTGATTTTGGTAAGTGTATCTGCCTGTGTGGTCGGAGTGGTTATTAATCCAAGCAGGGTTAAAGCTTTCCATAAATCCAAAGGGCCCAAAGTCAAGCGTCGTACCTGTGATGTTCAGATTATCCGTATTCATCACCCCATGACTAAAGCCGACCAGTTGCCACTTGGCAATCATCTGTGCGGTATTGATGGCGATTTGCTTTATCAGCGCAGGCACATCTGCTGTATCTGCCGTGCTATCGTATAGCGATGGATAATAACTTTGGCAAATATGAGTGATAAATCCCGATAAATAATCTGGTGCATACATCGTCACCCATTCGATATGCCCCAGTCTGACATGGCAATCACTGACACGCAGCAGTGCAGCGGCTCGCTCCATCTGATAGCGTTGAATGGGCGTGTCCGACACCACAAAGCCAATCGCATCCGATGAGCCGATACCAAGACAAGTCAGCGCATGACCGCACAGATATTCACGGATGGTGCTAGCAATCATCGCTCGCCCATCGCCATGCCGAGAGTAGGGCGTGCGTCCTGCACCTTTTAGGTGTAAATCTGTCAGCCGTCCATCATCATCCATTAGCTGTGCGATTAATAAGCCACGCCCATCGCCAAGCTGACCTGCCCACTGTCCAAACTGATGCCCTGCATACGCCATCGCAATCGGCTGTAACCCATGCGGACTCTGGCTTGCCAGTGGTGTCAGTCGCCCACTGATGACATCTTGCCAGTCGTTATCACTAAGACTGCCAAGCCCAAGCTTATTAATCAATGCACGATTGAGCGCACCTAGCTTGGGTGTATCAAGTGGCATGGGGTTGATATGGCGGTACAGGCGTTCGTCATGTTTATGGTAGTCGGTGATAAATTTCATGGCATCTTAAGGGTGGTGATAAATGGTTCAGACAAGTGTAGCACACTTTGGCTAAGTGTGATAATGCAATAAAAAAAGAAAAACCCTTTATCCAAGTGTCGGATAAAGGGCGGAGAAAAAGCGTCGCTAAAGCTTGATAGCTTAGTCTTTAGCTTAAGCAGTTTTACCTTTGAGCTGTAAAAATGCTTTTTCGATGCGTTCGCTGTGCGCTAGGATTTTGGCTTCGACTTCGGCAAACTGCGCTTTGAGCTTGTCATCAGCTTCTTGTAGGCGATTGGCAAATTCCGCTCGTTTTAGTTCAATAGCTCGGGCTTTTAGAGCGTGCCATTCTTCGACGGTTTTGGTAAATTCGTCATATTCAGTGCTGATATGCTCTTTGAACGCCATCAAACGCTCATCTAGGCTAGGTTCACCACCGTTTGCGATACGCTCTTGGGCACGCTTAAACTGCATGGTGACTTCGGCGTGCTTGATGGTCAGATTATCGACACGCTTCAGGTCTGATGCGAGACCGATTTTTGACAAAATCGCGATGAACCATTTGGTTGGGTCGTATTGCCACCATTTGACGCCGTTACGATAGTCGTATTGGAAATAATGATGGTAGTTGTGATAACCTTCACCCCAAGTAAAAATTGCCAACACGCCATTATCACGCGCAGTATTGGTATCAGTATAAGGGCGAGTGCCAATCATATGGCAAAGCGAGTTGATAAAGAAGGTGAAGTGATGTGTCAGCACAAGACGCAATAGACCAGCGATCAAAAATGTTCCTAGCATATCGCCAGTGATCAGACCTGCGATACCGACGACGACTAGGTTTGTCGCAACCACCCAAAAGCCGTAGTATTTATGCTGAAGGGTAAGTAGTTTGTCTTTTTTGAGATCGGGGATATTTTTATAATCATACTGACCGCTTGGGTATTTGTGTAGCATCCAGTCCATATGACTGAACCAAAAACCACGGCGAGCCGAATACGGATCTTCATATTCATCATCGACATGGCGATGGTGCGTGCGATGACCTGAGCACCAGTCAAAGGCGGAACTTTGGACGGCTAAGGTCGCCCCAAGCAATAAGAAATATTTGACAATCGGGTGGGCTTCATACGCCTTATGCGCCCATAGGCGGTGATAGCCTGCGGTGATGGATAGACCCGTCCACGCCATAAAGATGGCAAAAGCTGTCCAAATAGCAGGATTGACCCCGTGTGTCCATAGATACCAAGGCACTAGGATGATTGCCAATAGTGGCGTAGATAAAAGCACGATGGCAGGCACCCAGTTGATGGGCGCATTTTTAAAGGCTTCAGGATTGCGTTCGATACTCATAAACGAAGGTTACCTATAAAATTGGGCGACAAACTTAATGCTTTCTCCAAAAAGTTTGCAAAAACAGCGATCAGCATTCCAAAAATTTGGGCAAAATACCATCAATAGCCTATCAATGGCACTGCACAAAGCTTGGTGTGGCAAAGGTTTGCACGCAGTGACCGCCTTTTATTATGCTATCATACTTCCTATAAAAAGTGAACAATTATTCACAGTTTTTTGGATGAATTTTGTACGATTATTGGCAAAAAAATTTGCATCCACAGACGGCAAAAAAGACATCGGGGCTTGAGTATAAATGATACAGATGATGGGCTTGGGCGATGGCGTGGCTGTGAGTTGTGCTTTTGTGGTGATTTTGGTGATAAATAGTTGATAAATAAAAGACAAAATTGCCACAACTTTGACAAAAAGCCACTACCAATTTTTGTGCGGTTTGCTATAATTTTGCGTTATTATGTTGATTGGGCAAAGCTATGACAAATCGCAAGCAACAGTTTGAACTTCGAGAAGCGCGGATTTTGCAAATGGCCGAGCAGCTGCTGCTGGAGTCGGGCGAAGGGGATTTGACGCTAGATAGCTTGGCGTTGCAGCTTGATTTGGCAAAAGGGACGCTGTATAAGCATTTTTCGAGCAAGGATGAGCTGTTGCTCCGAATCTTGATTGATTATGAACAGCGGATGTTTTTGATGAATGATGTGGGTGATGGCGCAGGTGCAGGCGTGGCGCGCATTGTACTTCAGTTGTTGAATTTGCCACATCGTGCGGTGCTATTTAATCATATCGAAGAGCGATTGTCATCAACGACATCTGGACTTAACAAGATGTTTGGTGAGCTATATACGGTGCGTCGTGAGCGGATGGTGCGTCTTGCGATGATTGTAGAAACCTATCTACAAGAGCAAAATAGCGGTATGACCACAAGAGACTATCTGGCGACGATTTATGCAGTGGGGCAAGGTGGGGCAAGCCTGCTTAATTCCACGTTTTATCAGCGCTATCTTGGTCGTCGTGATACACTCAAGCAAGCACTGGTTAAGCAGATGCTTGATTTGCCAAAGCTATATCCTAAGTGTGAGAGCGATGCTGAGCAAGATTTACAAAATGCGCAGTTTAGCACTGAGCTTAGTGAAGCGGTGGATATCGAAGAAATCGCCGATGCGATTGGCGCTCGGGTGGAGATGAGTATTTAGGTGTTTTAAATCATATGTAATCAGCAATGTGATTTAAAAAAGGGATAAAGTAAACTTTATCCCTTTTTTTGTGTTATTTACAAGGAGTTTCAACTCGCATGGGTTTGAATGGCGTACCATCATCCCATGCGCCTAATGGTAAGTCTTTAGCGCCTTGTGCACCCAACACAACTGGCGACCCATGTGCCAAACTGTCGTTGAGATCAACAATTGCACGCCAAAATCCATGAAAATCCAACTGGTTTAGTGAGACGGTATCTTCAAATTCCTCTCTACCAATCAAGGTTTTTGGATAATCGTGTGATGTTAATTCAAAATTATAACGAAAATCAGGTGAGCCAGCAGAGCCATGACCTGATTTTACGGTTTTGCCTGCATGACTATCCGAAGGTAGTATCAGTAAAGACCGATGAGTGTTTGGTAGATGACATAACTTGCTTGCAATTTTGCGAGCAGTCGGCAAACCAATGCTTGTATCTCCTTCACCGCTCATAACAACAATCGGAATATCTGTTGGAAAATGGCTGATGTCTGAGATAATACTTTTGGCTTGTTCGCCTTTTTTGACATGGTGAGCATCACCTGGATTCATCAACACCATGCCTTTTGGTTTTGGCAAACCAAAATGGGTGGGATCTAATGCAATGTTTAAACTGATTGCTGAACCCATCGAGAAGCCAACATACATCACTCGATCGGGATCAATCGTGTATCCTTGCTCTTGCAAGAAGGTTAATGCACGCTTATCGGCGTCAACAGCCTCTTTGGTTATGGTTGCAGGATTAGTAGCTTCTGATTCTTGATATACAGGATAGATGACTGCATGGCCTGATCGCGCAAGATGATCAATCAATGCACCAAAGTTCATTGGGTTCATGCCAAGCCAACCATGATGCAAAAACACCACCGGCATTTTTGTGTTTACATGTGCAGGTGTCTCAGTTGGCAAAAATACATAGACTCGTTGTGCGCCCTCGCCCATAGAATGTGCAGTTACTGCAGGATAGACTTCTTTTTGCTTATAATAAGTTTTGCTATATGGCTCGGCTGCGGTTGCGGGCATAATAACTCCCCATGATGAGGCAAGTAGTGCAAATGGTAATAATTTAGTCAAAAATTTCATGGTGAAGTACCAGTATCTTCTGAATGAGTGGGTGGATTATACCAAGAAAATAGCGATGGTACCATGAGCATGGCACCGCCATTGGTTAAATGGATGCCATCACCACTACGAATCTGGATGTTTTTGCCATCCGTGCCTGTGCCAAATTCTTTATACTCGCCATTTTCTCCGGCGAAAATATGATTTGGATTGTACCAAGTTACATTTGGGTAATTCTTAGTTACTTGATAAGTGAATTTATTCATCAATTCAAGTTTTTTGTTGAACTTTTGTAGTCTCATGACAGGCAGACCAATCCAAATAACTTTTGCGTTATTTTGGCTAATGATATCTAGATATTCAGTCATGTGTTTTTCATAGATGGCAAACCATTCAGGTTCACCATAATGAATTACCCGACCTTGAATATCAATATCCTGAGCGTCATTAGCACCAATAGCAACAATGACTAAATTGGGTTGGTTTTGACCGATCATTTTCGGATAATTAATCGGCCAACTAAAAATTTCAGGGCGAGTAAGACCGGTGGCAGCTTTACTTGCTTTGACAAATTTTAGATTTTTGTCGTTGGCAAAGTGATTTTGGATACTGCTCGACAAACCAACCGCCATCATCGAATCGCCCGCTAATGCAATTGTGATTGGTGTATTGTTATTAAGCTGTGCAAATTCAGCTGGCAACGCTGTGTTTATTGGGACATTGATGCTTGCAAAGTCTGTTTCGCTTACCTTTTGCTTTGGTGCTGTGGTGGTAATGTTGGTGGGCGAGGTTTGTGCAACTGTAGCGTCACCTTGATTAACTACACCTTGTGGCTCGCTTGGTGCTGTATCGTGCAAAAATGCAACAATCGGTTGGCGAATGCTTGAGAGTTTTAGCGGCTCGGTCATTTGATCCAATTTTGTAACAACTGGAAGTGATAGTGTGCGAATAACACCAGGATCTAACCGCTCGGCCCATGCAACCAACCCTTTAGCATCTAATAATGCAGACACTACCATAAAGCTAAGCACAGTAACGCTTAATTGTTTAACAGTTTTATAATTATATTTGCGTCTCATATCGCCCCCTAGAATTGGAAGTAAATAAACGGTGCAACACCTGTTGGACCAAGCACTTCAATGGCAAAAATAAATAGAGCCAATAAGACACCAACCAGTGCAGGTGACCATTGTGACAATTCAAACTCAACCAAGCGATCCCAGCGACGTGGACGATATTGCGCAAACAATCCCAAGAAGATTAGCAGTAGGACGATTGGATTAAGAAGTTCTGAGCTTCCCCATGATAATATCCCCTTGAAGATGTCGAATGCATTCTCAAAAGATGTTGCACGGAAAAATACCCAACCAATACAAACGGCGTGAAATACGAGCAAGCGAGAAATCCAAAGCCATGCAGTTGATGCACGTAGTGACTGCACCCATTCAATATCCAATCCTGACCAATAGCGATGCACAACTAGATAACCACCGTGTAAGATACCCCAAATGACAAAAGTCCAGCTTGCACCATGCCACAAGCCGCCAAGCACCATGGTGATGAATAGGTTGAAATACGTTCGACCTTCAGAAATGCGAGATCCGCCCAGTGGAATGTATAGATAATCCCTTAGCCATGTTGAAAGTGAGATATGCCAACGATGCCAAAATTCCTGAGGGCTAGCAGCGGTATAGGGTGCATTGAAGTTTTTTGGAAACTTATAGCCTAGCAACATAGCGCAGCCAGCTGCAATACTGGTATAGCCTGAAAAGTCACAATAGATTTGAGCGGCATAACCATAAACAGCAAAAAGAATATCAATACCGCTATAAGCTGTCGGTGTGGCAAAAACATCATCAACAATCATTGAGGCAAGATAGTTGGAGATAATAACTTTTTTGAACAAGCCTGCCACAATCAGCATAAGTGCCAAATTGGTACGAATGCGATTCTCATCTGGTGTGATTGCAAGTTGTGGCAAAAAGGATGATGCGCGCAAAATTGGCCCCGCAATCAGCTGGGGGAAGAATGCGATATATAACAATGAATCAAGTGTAGTGATTTTGACACTGATTTTATTGCGATAAGCATCACCCATCAAAGAGATTGCATGGAACACAAAGAATGATACACCTAAAGGTAGAATCGGTGATTCAAAATCGATGGTCAGTGGCGAGCCTAGCCAATTGGAAATATTGACGATATTGAGAATGAAAAACCCGATATATTTGTAATATGCCAAGATGCCAAGGCAGATTACAATACCACCAATGAGTACTTTTTTGCGATAGGGTGAATCTGGATTTTGTTGAATATAATAAGCGGCAACATGGCTAATCAGCGAAATGCCAATCAACAGCGGTACAAATATCCAATCCCAAAAGCCATAAAAAATATAACTAGCAATGAGCAAAAAGGCTTTTTTTATGGCATTACCACGAAATACATACCATGATAAGAATAATACAGCGATGAAAAATAAAGCATATTCCACGGTAGGAAATAGCATGACTTAACCCTTAGGAATCTGAAATAAATTGCTATATTATAGTTACAATTTGGAAAAATAACAACCAATCTATAAGATTATCTATAAGCAGAATAAAAAATATCCCCGACAAGCATCGGGGATATTTTGTGTATATGATCAAAGATTATACATCTTCTTCTTTATACTGCGGGACTGGTGCTTTAAAGCCACGAGTCTTGATACCTAGCCAGATAAAGCCTAGTGCTGCCCAGAATAGACCGACACTAAAGGTCGTGCCATCAACTTCTAGCCACATTAGGAAAATCGCAATGAAACCCAATGCTGGTACGACGACATAGCTGAAGATTTCTTTGATGTTGCGTACCATCTTGTCACGGATTGCATAGCGGAAGATGACAGATAGGTTCACAAAGCTAAACGCAGTCAATGCACCAAAGCTGATTAGGTTTACAACAGTCTCAAGACTGATAAAGCCTGCGGTCAAAGCAATCGCACCTGCAATCAATACATTGTTCACTGGAGTGAAGAATTTTGGATGAATTTGACCAAAGATCTTTTTGCTGATTACGCCATCACGACCCATCACATACATCAGACGAGATACACCAGCGTGTGCCGAGATACCTGATGCCATGACGGTAACAATCGCAAAGCCTAGAACTGCTGCTTGGAATGCAGAACCACCGACCAATAGCAGGATTTCTGCTTGAGTTTCGTCCACCGCTTCAAAGTAGATTGATGGATCGCTTGGTAGGAAAGTTTGCATAAAATACGCGCTGATGATAAAGATGATACCTGCAATCAGCGTAGTCAAAATCATGGCTTTTGGCAGGGTGTTTTTGACATCTTTGGTTTCTTCAGCTAGGCTTGAGATAGAGTCAAAGCCTGTGAACGAGAAACATAGGATGGTCGCACCTGTGATTAGCGCACCGACAGAAGTCATCTCATCCCAGAATGGCTTTAGACTCCATAGCTCATAAGTGTTTTCTTTGAGCGTGCCGTCAGCGTGCAGACCAATGCTTAGCTTGGTATAAATCAGATAGGTGAACACAGCGATGACGATAATCTGTACAAAGACAATCCAGCTGTTAAAATACGCCACCACTTTTGAACCAAAAATGTTCACGCCTGTCATCAATGCCGTCAAGCCAATCACCCATACCCAGTGGTTCACTGATGGGAATAGTGCTTCTAGGTATAGTACCGCAAGGATGATATTAACCATTGGCGATAGCAGATAGTCAAGCCAGCTTGACCAGCCTACCATAAAGCCCATGCTTGGGTTGATTGATTTTTGGGTATAAGTATAAGCAGAACCTGAAGATGGATATGCGCGAATCATATGACCGTAGCTGATTGAAGTCAGCAAAATCGCAATCAAAGCAAACAGGTAAGACATTGGCACATGACCGCCACTATCACGAGATACCATACCAAAGGTATCAAATAGAGTCATTGGTTGGATATAGGCAAGACCGATGATGATGACGTGCCAAAGTCCAAGATTTCGCTTTAGTTTAGCGACATTCGGGGTAGGTGAAGTATTCAACGATGGTATTCCTTTTAAGTGTGCAAAATGCAGCCAACACAAAAGAGAACTAAGCTTCATCGTATCAAACGCAATCGTTTGAATTTGGTTCGATTAGGCTATCTGCTCCAAGAATTAAAAAAAGTAGGGTTGAAAAAATGGGTATCAAAATTGCTAGTTTGTAACAAAAATCAATACCCATGTAAGTTCTTGTGAATTTTAGCCCAAAAAAAGTGATTTGTCAGCAAGTTTTTTGGTAATTTGTTCAATTTTCACCAATTTTGGCAAATTATTTTGTAAAAATTGGTGAAAAATTATTCTAATCTTGAAAAGTTGGTTGATTGACGGGCGAATTTGAGAAAATAGGGGATTTGACAAACAGGCAAAATATGCTAAGATAAAAATAAGTTTTAGGAGATGGCAGGGTTTCCCTTCTGCCCACCTTAGGTAGCCCATCTACCCTTAGGTGCTTGTCTTAGTAAGCGTTACCGCTGATTAAGAACAAGATGATGGCGATTAGTAGTCTGATTAACACATTCATCGCTTTCTCCTAGGATGCCACCACTTGACTAAGGTCGGTGGCGGTAACCTATCAGAGTTTGGTATGCCAGTACCTGCTCTGATAAAACATATTATAGATGATATTTTAGTAATATCAATAAAAAAGCCTAGCAAATCAATTGCTTGGCTTTTTTTATTATATATAATATATCAATAATATCTTATATAAATGTGATAAAATACCACCATCACCCACCTTTTAAGGTCAGCCCACGACCACCATCCACTGCCAAGATTTGCCCTGTGATATAGCGGCTATTAACCATAAATAGCACGGCGCTAGCAATGTCATCGGGTGTGCCGATGCATTTGAGCGGTACAGAGTCTGTCAAGATGGCTTGGGTTTGGCTGTTTAGCTCGGGATTTTGGTCGTCATCAGGAAAGATATTCACCCCGGGGGCGACACCATTGATGCGGATATCAGGCGCAAGCTCAAGTGCTAAGCTCTGTACCATCATGCGATGCGCCGCCTTTGCCATATTATAAATCGGATAACCGACAAAGGGCTTGGCATCAGCATGAATGTCAAGCAGGCTTAGGATACTGCCTTGATTTTGTTTAAGTTCTTTGGCGAATGCGTGTGTCAGCAACAGCGGTGCTTTGGCATTGGTCAGCATCAAATCCTGCCAATGTGCCATCATCGTCTCATGCGTGCCATCAAATGGCGTAGCATAAAAGCTCGACGCATTATGCACCAAGACATCCAACCTGCCAAAGCAGGACAGCACTTGTTTTGTAAATGCATCAAGCATCTGACTGTCATTGACGACATCCAAGCTTGCACCGATGGTCTTGGCAGAGTTGGGACGAATGGCGTTCAGTCTATCTGCTAAGGCGCAAGCTTCATCATGGCTGTGATGATAGTGGATGATGACATTATAGTCATCGGCGTGTAGGGTGGTGGTGATGGCTTTGCCAATTCGCTTGGCAGCACCTGTGATGAGCGCAGTTTTGTTCATAAGTGGTGTAATATTTCTATCAGTATGGTTATATCAGTTTGCTTAGATATGCCAAATCATAGCAGACTAATCGGTGTTCATCGGTGTCAAAAAATAACTTCGGCAGCTTGTCGCATCCGCCTGAAAAACTTGCCTTTGAGTCACTTCAATCGCTGTCAGGCAATGATTGCCATGTTCGCAGGTATCGATGCAGATTAAGTTATTATGATGATAGATTTTACCATCTTTTTGGGTTGAGTGACCACAAATGATGGTTTTGCCTGTGCAATGCGCATCTTGACCATCGGGCGGAATAAATCGCCATCGCAAGCCTTCATCGCTTTGCTTATCCATTGTTAAGTGTGGCAAGGGCGTGGCATGACAAAAGATAAATTCTGCGGTTTCATAATAATCCACAGCAGATTTGAGCAATTTAAAATATTCAAAAGGTATTTGCTTTAAGCCTTGTAAATCAGTGCTGACATCAAATGATTGTAAAGTTTCGATACCGCCAAATTTTAGCCAATATTTCAGATATTCTCGTTCATGCACCGCACCTAGCATCATCTCTTCGTGGTTGCCTTTGATGAGTACAACTTGGCAAAGTGACTGATAATGCAAAATGGTATCTAGCACACCTTTACTATCTGCGCCCCGATCAATGACATCACCCAAAAATATCAGCGTATCATCAGGCCCAATTGAGAGTGCAGTTAATAAGGTAGTCAGCTGTGCATGACAGCCATGAACATCACCGATGGCGTAGATTTTTGGCATAGTTAATGAGTGCTAAGTGTTGTGATTAAGATACGGATAAATTGATAAGCAAACTAAATATTAAAATACCGTCAACGCATTTGCCATCTGAAAATTACCAATCAGCCCATACAGTGCCTGTGTGCGTAGGCGTGTCAGCTCATCGCCAATGGCTTTGCCAGTAAGTGTGCTATCTATATTTGCCATACCGATTGACTGATAGCGAGTGATGGCATCAGCTAGCCATACCTTTGGATAAGGCATTGATTTATTTTGATAAATTTCACAAGCATCATACAGCGACATCAGTAGTGTATCATCTTTATGGGCTTTGGTATGCTCAATCACGGTGAGTAGCTGCTCGGCGGTGATATTTGGCAGGGCAAGTAGTGTCGCATGATAATTAATAAACGCATGGATAAACTGACCGATGGCTTTTGGGGCATTGAGCCGTGTTAGGCAGTCATTAAGCCCATTAATGTCATCGCCAAATACCGAAAACAGCATCGCTAGGCGAGTGGCAAGCGGACTGTCTGCTTGACAAGCGTTTTGCAATCTTGTCATCATCGCTTGATATCTGTCATCATCTGCCAATCGCTCGGCAAGTGTCGGCAATAGATGCGCCAAAATCCCAAGTTGATGCAAGCAGTCGATATAATGATAACCGTGTGGCTCGGCAATCGCTCGAGCTGTCTCTTGCCAAATGCGTTCACGGCTTAAGTGTGATAATTCGCCTTGGGCGGAGATGCTTTGCATGAGTGCCTGCGTGTCATCATGGATGACAAAGCCAAGCGGGGCAAAGCGGACATAAAAGCGAGCCACTCGTAGCACACGCAAGGGGTCATCGCTAAAGGCAGGGCTGACATGGCGTAGTACTTTGGCGTGCAAATCGTCAAGTCCGCCATAATAATCCATCACTTCGCCTGTGATTGGCGTGTCATCAAATAAGCCCGTCACTTCGATGGCAAGCGCATTGATGGTCAAATCTCTGCGTAATAAATCATCAGCTAGGCTGACATCGGGGCTTGAATGCACGCTAAAGGCAGTATGTCCTGTGCCGACTTTACGCTCAAGGCGGGCAAGTGCGTATTCAGCGTGCGTATCAGGGTGCAAAAATACCGGAAAATCCGCACCGACTTGACTAAAGCCATGAGCGAGCATGGTGGCAGTATCCGTGCCCACAACCATAAAGTCCTTGTCCTTAATAGGTAGTCCAAGCAGTCCATCACGCACCGCACCACCGACCAGATATACTTTCATGCTATTTTTTCCGATGATTGTAAGAATGAGATGGATTTACTATAGCAAGATTTTGATAAAAAAACCAATAAAAAATGCCAGCGCTGAACCGACCCCCAATTC
>NZ_MUYU01000018.1 GCF_002014825.1 Moraxella pluranimalium
TTTTGGGGTGCGGCTCATTCTTGGGTTTTTTGTCATCTAATTAGCACTGATTTAGTACTGATTTGACCCTAAGCATCGCCAAATTTGCGAGCTTTTTTGGCTTGGCGTTTGGCAAAAAAGACTTCTTCAACTGCTTTTGGTCGATGGCTGCCGTGTGGGCGGTCTTTGAATGACTTAGCGCCTGCTTTTGCCCCTTTATCAAAGCTTGGCTTATCTTTGCCAAACTTCTCACGGCGATCAGCTCGTGCACCACGCTCAAAACGGTCATTGCGGTCAAATTTCGGCACATCAAAGCCTTTATCAAAGCCCTTGTCAAAACGACGCTCGCCACGATGCTCAAAACCACGCTCATTACACTCTGAACGCTCAAAGCGATCACCATCGGCACGATAGTAGCTGTCACGATTTTTGTATGGCTTATCAAAACTGCGATCACTACGATCGCCACGCTCACGATGCTCAAAACGCTCTTCACGGTTAAAACGCTCAGACTTCGGCTGATCAAAGTTTCGGCGATGGCTACGCTCGTGATTGCGCTCAAAACTGCGTTCGCCACGACTTTCAAAACGCTCGCCACGATGCTCAAAGCGATCGCCACGCTCAGCACCACGCTCAAAACGCTTGGCATCATCAAAGCGTTCGCCCCGAGACTCAAAGCGATCCGAGCGACCTTCAAAACGAGATTTGCGACCAAATCCGCCACGCTCTTGGCGAGCGCCGTCACGATCATCACGGCGACGATTGCGACCGCCTTTGCCTTTACGGCGTGGCTCATCGATGATACCAAAATTTCGGCGTGGCTCTAGTCCTTCGATGGTGGCAATCGCCATATCACGCTTAAGGTAGCGGTTGATATTGGCAAGCTGTTTGTTGTCATCTAGGCTACACAGATTCACCGCCACGCCTGTACGCCCAGCACGGCCACAGCGACCGATACGATGCACATAGTCTTCGACTTGGCGGGGCAAATCATAGTTCACCACATGGCTGATGGCAGAGATATCGATACCACGAGCGGCGACATCGGTGGCGATGAGCAGGTCGCACTTACCTGCTTTCATGTCGCTGACGATGCGGTTACGCTTGCCCTGTGGCAAATCGCCATGCAGATAGCGTGCCTTGTAGCCAACTTCGTTTAGGGTGTCGGCAAGCTTTTCGGTAGATAGCTTGGTGGCGGTAAAGATAACGGCTTGTTTGATTTCTGGATTATTCAGCACTTCAAGCAGGATTTTGTTTTTGTGATTAAAATCATCACAAAAATACACACTCTCATCGATGTGCGCTGACTCAACCTTAATCGAGACTCGCTCAGGGTTGGTGGTAAAGCTCTCAGCAATCTTACCCACCGCACCATCCCAAGTGGCAGATGACATCACCGTTTGGCGAGTGCTTGGGGTGTTTTCTAGAATTTCTTTGATATCATCGGCAAAGCCCATATCCAGCATACGGTCAGCTTCGTCCAAAATTAGCATATCAAGCCCTGACAAATCCACACGCCCTTCACGCATATGGTCAATCAAACGGCCCGGAGTGGCAATCACCACTTGCACGCCCTTACGCAGTGCACGTAGCTGCCCACCATACGGCGCACCACCCACCAACGGCACGCTGAACATCCCACGCATCCCATCGCCATAGCGACGCACGCTGTCATGCACCTGCAAGGCAAGCTCACGAGTCGGGGTCAAAATCAGCGCATGAATGTGCTTTTCAAGCTTGGGCAGACGGCTCATCTTATCAAGCACAGGTAGGACGAACGCCGCTGTCTTGCCGCTGCCTGTCTGGGCAGATAATAATAAATCACGACCATTTAGCGCATGGGGAATGGCTTGGGCTTGGATAGGCGTTGGCGTGGTGTAGCCACTTTTGGTCAGTGCCTTGATGATGCCTTTGTGCAGACCTAAGTCCGAAAATTGTAGCACGAACTCGCCTGCCTGCTCGTCTGCTTGGGCGGTGTCTGCGGCGTGTAATTGATTAGTCATAAAAAACCTTGTATCAGTCATGCCCCCACGATGAGCCAATTTTTTTGGTCAAAAAAACCGACAAGCCAACTTCAGCAGATGCTTTAGGCTTGCTACAAAATTGCATTTTGGATTTGGGTGGCGTATTGTCGCTCAACTGCTTGTCGTGGTGCAAAAAAAGCACAATAAAAAACAAGCCAAAATCATCGCGACAGTTAGGACTAATAAAGATAAAATAGACAAAGCAGGTGGCAAGCCACAAGCTTAGCAAGAAATCATATCATCACATGGGTCAAGTCAAACTTACCCATCAAAATCGGTGCGATGTCATCAAAAGCGTGTGTGAATTATTCACGAAAGATGAGATTATAACATGGTTTGGATAAAATTACTTGATTTATTTTATAAAACTGCTGATTCATGACTTTTTGGCATAAAATTTATCGATTTTGTCTTTAAAATTACACGCCAAAGTGCCATAATACTAAGATAATAAAACGAAATTGGTTTGGACAAGGATACAACCGTGGTACAGATTCGTGACAGCCTGCCCCTGTTGGGTGGTAACAGTAGCAGCATGGACAGTGCGACACTGGCGGCAAGTTTGGTCGCCAAACAGCTGCATCCTGATTTTAAGGCACAGCTTGCCAATCACAAGCTGGTCAGCGCCCTTGACCACACCAACAGCACCATCAATCCAAGCGATTTGAATGTCTCAGACATCGACATCGAAGCGTGGATTGCCAAAGTCGCCGCTCGTATCGGCAAGGATGATTTGCCTATTTTGCGCAAAGCCTGCCAATTCGTCCAAATCCAAGTCAACAAACCCCATGTCACCCGCTCAGGTGCGTATATCACTGGTATCGGCATGGCAGATATTTTGGCGTATCTATTCCAAGATGAGAACGCCCTAGCCGCTGCCATGCTGTATCGCACCGCTCGCCGTGAGCTTGTCAGTATCGATACCATCAAAAAGAACTTTGGCGATGACATCGCACAGCTGGTCACTGATACGCTTGCGATGGGTAAGCTGTCTGAGAGTATTGAGAGCAACAAGCGACTTGAAGATTATTTTGAGAGCAATCAGCGAGATCAATTATCCAACATATACAGTATGCTCATCAGCACCACCAATGATGTGCGTGCGGTGCTGATTAAGCTTGCTGAGCGTACCTTTGCCATGCGTGAGCTGTCATTTTCACCGCCTGATCGCCAAAAGCGAGTGGCTCGTGAAGTGATGACCATCTATGCACCGCTTGCACATCGCTTATCGATTGCACAGCTTAAATGGGAGCTTGAAGACTTAGCATTTCGCTATCTTGCCCCTGATGAATACAAAAAAATCGCCTCACTACTTGCCGAAAAACGCAGCGAGCGTGAAGCTTATATCGAGCTTGTCAAAGCCAAACTCAGCGCCGAGCTTGAAAAAGCAGGCATCCAAGGCGAAGTATCTGGGCGTGTCAAGCACATCTATTCAATTTGGCGCAAGATGAAATCAAAGAATTTATCCTTTGATCAGCTCTATGACATCCGAGCCTTGCGGGTGATGGTCAATACCAATGCCGAGTGCTATTATACGCTAGGTCTGGTACATGGACTGTGGCGACACATTCCTGAGCAGTTTGACGACTATATCACCAATCCCAAGCCCAATGGCTACAAATCACTGCATACAGCGGTGATTGCTGAGAATCGTACGCTTGAAGTGCAGATTCGTACCTTTGATATGCACTTTGAAGCCGAGCTTGGCAAAGCGTCTCATGTCAATTATAAAGAAGGTCTAAAAGCCAAAAAAGACGATTATCTCACCCAAAAAATCAGCTCACTGCGTCAGCTACTCGGTCAAGACATCCCTGATGGCGAAGATGAGATTGAGCTGGATGTCGATAATGCTGAGCGGATTTATGTCTTTAGCCGTGATGGTGATATCACTGAGCTGCCCAAAGGGGCGACGGTGCTTGACTTTGCTTACTATGTACACACCGAAGTCGGCAACCGTGCTCAAGGCGCACGGGTCAATGGTCGCTATGTACCGCTCACCCATCAGCCCAAGACAGGCGATCAGATTGAGATCATCACCAAATCCAGCCGTGAGCCGAATCGTGATTGGCTGATGGCATCGCTTGGCTATATCCATACCAATCGTGCCAAATCCAAACTGCGCCAATGGTTCAACAAACAAGACCGTGATAAGAATATCGAAACCGGCAAAGGGCTACTGCTTAGAGAATTTGACCGCTTATCCATCGCCCCAAATCAGGTCAATCTGTCCGACTATTTTGGTGAGCTTGGGGTCAAATCCGAAGACGATCTGTATGTCGCACTGGTCATCGGTGATGTGAGTGTCACCCAAATCAGCAACCTAGTCGCCCAAAAACTGCACATCGCAGAACCTGTGCCAGATGTGCCAACCATCGACATCAAGACGCCTGCTCGCACCAATAAGTTTAAGATTGACTTGGATGGTTTTGATAATGTCGAGATGCACCTTGCCAAATGCTGTAACCCTGTGCATGGCGAGCCGATTACTGGCTTTGTCACACTATCAAACGGGATCAGCATCCACAATCAAGGCTGTCCTGAATACCTAAGACTGATCGAAAAAGAGCCTGATCGTGGGGTCAATGCACATTGGCAAGACAGTTTTGGTCGTTATCAGCCTGTGGTGATTCATGTCGAAGCACAAAACACATCAGGGCTACTGCGAGATTTGGTGCACGTGATTGACCGTGAAAAAGTCAATATCAGCCGAGCCGAAACACTGAGCAATGACGGTGCGATTAGCCATATGAAGTTTTATGTAGAAGTGGCAGGCATTTCGCATTTATCACGCCTGCTCAATAAAATCGAGCAACAGCCCGGGGTGCTACACGCTCGCCGAGCCACAGCATAACGCCCCTTTCACACTTGATTAACCAATGCCGAGTAGCATACGGCATTGGTTTTCTTAACTGATCATAAGTACAGACCATGCCAGAATTACCCGAAGTCGAAACCACCAAAGCCAGCCTTGAGCCACTACTGAACCAAACCGTCACCAAAGTCAGCATCCGCTATCCGACCTTGCGTTATGCCATTCCTGCCGATTTGGGCACTTTGGTCGGCTTTGGGCTCGTGGCGGTGCGTCGCCGTGCCAAATACCTGCTCTTAGATTTTTATCACACGATTGATCATCGGCACAAGACGGTGCTGATTCATCTTGGGATGTCAGGCAGCCTACAACAGCATCGAGACCTAGACGCTCGCAAGCATGATCACCTGCTGATTGATTTTATTGATGATGATGGCGTGACGACGACGCTACATTATCATGACCCCAGACGCTTTGGGATGATCTTGTGGACGCACAATGATGACTATATCGGCACAATTGATACCGCCGAGCGGTTCTTGTCGCATCTTGGGCCTGAGCCACTTGATGATGCCTTTGATGTCGATTATCTACGCCGTATCATCCATCGCACGGACAATCTACGCCAAAAAGCCATCACCAAACCCATCAAATCAGTTATCATGGATCAGGCGGTGGTGGTTGGCGTGGGTAATATTTATGCTGCTGAAAGTCTGTTTTTATCCCACATTCATCCTTTGACACCAGCTTATCAAATCGATGATGATAAGCTTGAAAAACTGGTCGCCAATATCAAACACATCCTTGCCAAAGCCATCATCCAAGGCGGCTCAAGCCTAAAAGATTTCACCGTTGGTAGTGGCAAGACGGGCTATTTTCAGCAGACGCTACTGGTCTATGGGCGAGATGGCGAAAGCTGTTATCACTGCGGCAGCCTACTTGAAAACACCAAAATCGGTGGGCGAGCGAGTGTATATTGCCCTAGCTGTCAGCCATTACACACTTGATAAAATCAAAAAGCCCAGAGTTGACCATCTGGGCTTTTTGGCAGATTTCTTAAGAAAATTTCTTAAGCAAAATCAATTATTTGCAATAAACTTTTGCAGTGCGTGGGGTGTAGATACCCAAGGTCACAAAGCTCAAAACAGCATCTTTTGGCTCAAGCTTGCTTTCAACTTTTGCCACATTATGAGCGCCTTGGCAAACTTCTGCGGCATTCACGGTTTTTTGTTGGCCAATGCCTGATACAAAAAATGGTTGTGATTTTTGATAGGTTGGCGTTGCCTTAGCGCCACCGTTCACCAACGTAGTTTGTGCAGCACAGCCAGTCATCACAGCTGCCAATACAGCAAGACTTACAATCTTTTTCATGATTATTCCTTAAGTATTTAATTATTTGCAATAAACTTTGTTTTGGTGTGGTGTGTACAAACCATTTGAAACAAAGCTTGCCAAACCATTCAAGAATGATTGTTGCGTTTCGATTTTGGCAACTTTGTGTGCGCCACCACAAACTTCAGCGGCATTTTCTACCACTTCTTGACCGATACCGCCAACGAAGAAATGTTGCCATTTATCAGCCGATGGTGCAGTTTGACCACCTTCTGACAGTAGATAAGTTTGGGTTGCACAACCTGTGCTAAGTGCGGCTACCAAGCCAATCATTGCAAGTTTTTTCATAATTCATCCTTAGGATTAATAACACAGTTAAGATACTGTAATTGTAATTATATAACTTCAGAAATATGATTGCAACTATTATTTACACAAAATAACTTTTTGAACAGCTAAATAATACATCCAAAGCACTGACTTAAATGACCATCAGCCATTTACAAATCCCCGATATTTTTGTAATATATCTGTAATAAATCCTTTGAAATACTTGCCAATATATCATGAGCACACAAACTTATTATGACATCCTAGGTGTCGCCCAAAGCGCAGACATCACCATCATCCAAGCCGCCTATCACGCCCAAATCAATAAATATCGCCATGACCCTGCACAGGCGCATATGCTTGGCATGGTCAATCAAGCCTATGATGTGCTCAGCAACCCCGCCAAGCGAGCCGATTATGATGCGTGGCTACGAGTCAATCAGTCACAGCCTGCCAGCGCACCGCCCTATACACCGCCCGTGCAAGTGTATCAGATGTCTGAACCAAGCTATCGTGCGCCTGCCAAGACGAGCAATTCTAAGATTATCGCTTGGCTGATTGGGCTGTTTTTTGTACTTTTGACCATTATTGTATTGGCATATATGTTCTTGTCATCGGTTGGGACATTTGATGACGACGACACAGTCACGCCAATCAATCAACCTGCCCAAACCGTGCAAACCAACCCTGTTACTCTACAAGAAGTACAGCCACTTGAGCCGACCACACCTGTCACTATCGACCCGCCAAAGCCTGTGGTCACCGTGACCAAAGAACAACAGACAGCACGCAACCAAGCGCACGCCCAATATCTGGCTGCGGTCAATCGTATCAATAGCGTTTGGAACAGCCTACCCAAATCCACCCAAAACGCCCTGCGTGCCGAGCAACGAGCCATCAATGCCAAGCGTGAAGCCGACTGCAAAGCCCAAGCCGCTAGCCAATACACCGCCGCCATTGACCAAGAAGCTGCTCGCTTTGCTTGTGAAGTGCCACGCATGGATGCACGCACCGAAGAATTGCGTGTCTATGCCGAGACTATCCGCAGTCAGCCCCCAGCACCCGTCCAAAGCGATGTCAGCGATGACCCTGTGCACTATCTGAGCCCATCAGAAGCTCGTGCACTCTATGAAGCATCTGTGGCGAACATCAATGGCGTCTGGAACAATCTATCTGACGACACCCGAGAAACTCTGCGTGCCGAGCAACGAGCCATCAACGCCGAGCGTGAAGCCCGCTGCAAGCAATATGCCAAAGAGTATTATAGTAGCAAAAACGACCAAACCGTCGCCCGCTATCTGTGCGAAGTACCCGAGCTTGATGCTCGTGCGATGGAGCTTGCGGAGTATTATTAATCGGTTTATCACCAAGCAAGTATCAGCATAAGCTCAATCAAGACGCATTGAACTGCACCAAGATGATTTGTATAATACACTCATCTATCTGTATAGGGTGATGAGAAGTTTATGAAAACACTGTCTTGGTTGATGCTTGGCGTGATGCTAAGTGCAGCACTTGGCGCATCTGCTTATGCCAACACAGATGCTAGTGCCGATGATGACACTTGGTATCAGACATTTTTGGGCAAACCCAATACAGCCGAATACATCAAAATCAACTATGACAGTATCGCTCGCCATCCCATGCGTAATGGGTTTTATACCAGCGCATGGATTGAGCGGCGCCATGAGCATTTCCAAAAAACCAACTTTGGCACAAGCTACGCCATCGACCGCACACACTGGCTGACGGATTGTGCAAATGACCGCTATTTGCTTGATGAAATCAGCTGGCACGATGCCAAAGGCAAGCGACTAGATGGCGCAACCAAATCTGTCAATCCAAGCACCGCCACCGATTGGACTGTCGTTATTGCAGGTAAGCCTGATTATGATGTCTATCAATGGATTTGCTGGATGGATAAAGTAAAAGCCCAAGACCAATCTGCTATGTGACCGCTAAGCTGGGCATTAGACTTGGCAGATTTAGCTTTTTTTTACAAATATATAGATTTATAATAACTTTATCATAACTTATCAAAGATGGGCGACCCATCAGTCATCATTCGCCTGCTTTAGCCCGCCAAAATCTGCTATCATGGGCAAATCTTTTTAAGCACATCGGAACGTCTTATGTATCCTTTTATCCGTCTTGGCACAGGCATTGGCAAAAGCATCTATCACACGCTAAAGGGTGATACGCTTGGCGTCACCGACACTGGCGAAGTCAGCTTTGTGTGCAATATCAATGACATTGATAATTTTCTTGAAATGAACAATGGGCGGATTTTGACGCTGTTTGACCTTGGGCGCAACGACTTTGCCATCCGTACAGGACTTGGCAAAAAACTCATCGCCAACCGCTGGGGGCTAGTGGTCGCAGGTAGCACCATCCAATACCGTAAACGCATCCGCCTATTTGATAAAATCACCATCAAAACTCGTATCTGCGCCATCGATGAGCGTTGGTTCTACATCGAGCAGACCATGTATGCCAAAGGCGTACCGACATCGCACGCACTGCTACGCACAGGCGTGACCAATCTGATGAGCGGTAAAGTCATCGACACCAAGCAGGTACTTGATGCGCTCGGCGTAAGCGGGCTTGATATACCACCTGATAAATGGGTGCAAGCATGGATTGATGCTGATAAACTGCGACCCTTTCCAAATGAATAACAACAAAGCCCACCGATAGACCATCGATGGGCTTTGATGCACAAAGCTGATTGTGCTTATTTTTTCTTGACGGTAGGCTTGTCGCCTTGTTCGATAACATCTTTGGTGACGATGACTTCACTGACATCAGTCATGCTTGGCAGCTCGTACATGGTGTCCATCAGGGCATTTTCGATAATCGAGCGCAGACCACGAGCACCAGTTTTGCGAGTCATGGCGCGCTTGGCGATGGCGGTCAATGCATCAGGCTCAAAGCTTAATTTCACCCCTTCCATATTAAACAGGTACTGATACTGCTTGACCAGTGCGTTTTTTGGCTCGGTCAAAATCTGCACCAACGCCGCTTCATCGAGCTCTTCTAGGCTTGCAATCACAGGCAGGCGACCAATCAGCTCAGGAATCAGACCAAACTTAATCAAGTCTTCGACTTCCACTTCACGGAACAACTCCGTGATGCTCGACTCATCCGCCGCCTTGACATCGGCATTAAAGCCAATGCCTGTCTTCTCGGTACGCTGACGGATGACCTTATCCAGCCCTGCAAACGCCCCACCAACAATCATCAAGATGTTGCTGGTATCCACCTGAATCATCTCTTGGCGTGGATGCTTACGACCGCCTTGCGGTGGGATATTTGCCACCGTGCCTTCGATGAGCTTGAGCAGTGCTTGCTGTACGCCTTCACCTGAGACATCACGAGTGATGGATGGATTTTCGCTTTTTTTGGAAATCTTATCAATCTCATCGATGTAGATGATGCCTTTTTGGGTTTTTTCGACATCGTAGTCCGCCGCTTGTAGGAGCTTTTGGACGATGTTCTCGACATCTTCGCCGACATAGCCTGCTTCGGTCAAGGTCGTCGCATCCGCCATCGCAAATGGCACATCAAGCATCTTGGCAAGTGTCTGTGCAAGCAATGTCTTGCCCGAACCTGTCGGCCCAATCAATAAGATATTACTCTTGGCAAGCTCAACATCCGCTTCATCGGCATCATTTTGGGCGACTTTTAGGCGTTTGTAGTGGTTATAGACCGCCACCGACAGCGCTTTTTTGGCGGCATCTTGACCGATGACATAGTCATCCAGATACGCTCGTAGCTCTTTTGGCTTTGGCAGTGGTTTATTGAGCCAATCTTCCAAGCCATCTTGCTTGTCTGCTTTGGTGTCATCCGCCTTATCTGCTTTGCTGGTTTTGGCTTTAGCAGGCTTGTCTTTACTTTTTTGATTACCCAATAAATCACCGCACACTTCGATGCACTCATTGCAGATATTGGCATCAGTGCCTGCGATGAGCTTTTCGACTTCGGTTTTTTTCTTGCCACAAAATGAGCAGCTTGGTACTTCGGTTTTACTCATAGCACTCTTCTCTTATAGGGCTTTTGGGCGTTTTTGTAGCACGATATCCACAAGCCCGTATTCTTTGGCTTGCTCGGCACTCATAAAATTATCACGGTCAGTATCACGCTCAAGCGTCTCAACAGATTGACCAGTATGCTCCGCCAATAGACGGTTTAGCTTGGCTTTGAGCTCGATAATCTCACGGGCGTGAATCTCGATGTCCGATGCCTGACCACGAAAACCACCCAACGGCTGATGAATCATCACGCGAGAGTTGGCGAGCGCATAGCGTTTGCCTTTTTCGCCCGCTGACAGTAGGAACGAGCCCATTGATGCCGCCTGACCTAGACAGATGGTTGAGACATCTGGCTTGATGAAATTCATCGTATCATAAATCGCCATACCCGCTGTCACCACACCGCCCGGTGAATTGATGTACAGATGGATATCTTTTTCGGGGTTGTCCGCTTCTAGGAATAATAGCTGAGCGACGATTAGGTTCGCCATGTTGTCTTCGACTTGACCGGTCAAAAAAATCACACGCTCACGCAATAGGCGAGAGAAAATGTCAAATGAGCGTTCGCCACGACCTGACTGCTCGATGACCATCGGCACAAGTGCGTTTTGGGGTGCATGATAAGCATCCGCCAATTGGTCATAAAAAGGATTGTTCTTGATATTCATAAATATTCCACTGTTTAATTAATTATCCATACTAAGAAACTTGAGAACAAAAACCCCAATGCATACGCTTTGGGGCATTTGTCAATTTGCTAAAATTCAACCTTTAGCCGTCTAAGTACTTGGGCAATTAGATGGCTTGTTGTTGTGCTGCCGCCAATAGCTCTTGGTACTTGACTTCTTTTTCAGTCACTTTGGCTTGACCCAGTAGATAATCCACGACCTGATCTTCTAGCACCACAGACTCAACTTGAGCACGCTGCTGCTTGTCGTTGGTGTAGTAGTCGATGACTTCTTGTGGGTCTTCGTAGTTTTCAGCAGCTTCAGCAATGAACGCAGAGACACGCTCTTGATCCACTTCTAGCTTTTGTGCTTCGATGATTTGGCTTACTAGCACACCTAGACGCACCGCACGCAATGCTTGGTCTTCAAATAGCTCATTTGGTAGCATATTTGCATCAAAGCTTGCAGGGTTTGCGCCGAACTGCTGTGCAAAGCGGTTTAGCATCATTTGACGCTGACGATCAATCTCTTGATCCAGCATCGCTTTTGGCACATCAAATTCGTTCTTTTCTAGTAGCGCATCAAATGCCGCTTGCTTGACTTGGTTGCGACCTGCGTGCTTAACTTCACGCTCCATGTTCTTGCGAACATCAGCTTTTAGCTTGTCAAGACCGCCTTCGGTCACACCAAATAGTGCAAAGAATTCATCGTTTAGCTCAGGCAAGGTCGCAGCTTTGACTTCTTTGACAGTGATGACAAACTGTGCATCTTTGCCCGCTAGGTGTTCAGCTTGGTAGTCCGCAGGGAAAGTAACGGTGATGGTTTTTTCTTCGCCAGCTTTCATGCCTTTCATGCCATCTTCAAAGCCTGGAATCATACGACCAGAGCCGATCACTAGCGTGTAGTTCTCAGCGCTGCCGCCTTCGAATTTTTCGCCATCGATTGAGCCTGAGAAATCAAAAGTCGCTTGGTCGCCATCTTCGATTGCACCGTCTTTGGTTTCAAAAGTTTGGCGTTGTTTTTGTAGGCTTTCGATCATCACATCGACATCTTCGTCAGACACGGTCGCTACTTGACGCTCAACTTCGATTTCGCCTAGACCTTTAACTTCCACTTCTGGGAAAGTCTCAACAGTCGCTTGATAAACCAAGAAATCGTTTTCTAGCTTGACATCATCGATGTTTGGCACGCCAACCACACGCACTTTTTCGGCTGCTAGTGCTTCAAATACGGTGTCACGGATGACATCGTTGATGACTTCTTGTTGGATGCCTGCGCCGTATTGGGCACGGATGTGTGATACAGGCACTTTGCCTTTGCGGAAACCGTCGATCTTCGCAGTCTTAGCAACGCTACGGATACGGCTTTCAACTTTGTTTTGGATATTGCCAACTGGCACTTTTACGGTTAGCTGTGTTTCTTTGTCAGAGATGACATTCACAGATACTTGTAGATCGCTCATAACTCACCTTAAAATTAAAATAAAAAACGAAACAGGTCGGTCAAAAAACTGACCAAAAATCTGGCTGTGCCAATGCTAACTAAATCCATTTTTTAATGATAATTAACAATAAGCACATAAAAATACTAAAAGTAACACAGTATAGCCAATCATTGCAAAAATTACAACCAAAACGCCAAAAGTTTCGTATTAAATTGTGGCAAAATGGTGCAAATTGATGCTATCAACTAATGCTGATAATTGGCTACATTGCACCGCTTAAAGCTGTGCCAACAGCTGTGCCATCGCTTGCCCACGGTGGCTGATGGCATTTTTGGCAGACTTTTCAAGCTCGGCGGATGATTTGCCAAGCTCATTCACCCAAAACAGCGGATCATAGCCAAAGCCATGCTCACCACGGGGCGCATCCAAAATCTCACCCTGCCATTTGCCAATCGCAATCAGTGGTAGCGGGTCATCGGCATGACGCACCATCGCAAGCACGCACACAAAAAACCCCGCAATCGGCGCATCCCCCCGATAGGGACGCAGCTCCGCCAACAGCTTCTCATTATTCGCCTGATCGTCGCCATGCGTGCCTGCATAGCGTGCCGAATAAATCCCCGGTGCATTGCCAAGCACGGGCACACACAGACCGCTGTCATCAGCAATCGCAGGCAAACCACTAGCAGCCGATGCATGACGGGCTTTGATGATGGCATTTTCTACAAAGCTTAGCCCATCTTCGATAGCATCATCGATGCCCAGACTGCCTTGATTGATGATTTGTACACCCAAGTTCGCTTGGTCAAATAATGCTTGAAATTCGGCAAGCTTACCTTTGTTATTGCTGGCTAAGACCCATTGTTTCATAGAGTTTCCTTTGGTTGGATAAGTTGAATTGGTGATGATTGTAACAAGACTTCCACTCTTTGCCAATCATTCATTTGGCAGGCAATACTTGGGCTTTGATAAGCAATCAATTGCTGAATTATTTGATAAGAATTTTCAATGTCTTTATTAAATATTGGTTCATGATGTGCAATGCGGTTTCGTAGCCACCGAATTTTTTCCAAATCATCAAAAATAGCTTTACGTGCTTCGGGCAAAGTAGGCATCATCAAATTGGGAAAATACTTCGCAAGCCTGCCCTGCCAAAGCTGATGATCAAATCGCTTGGTAAAAAACTGTTGCCAAAAGAAAAAGGATAATTTAGCGATGACTTGGTCAGTTGATTGCACGCCATTGATGGCTTCTTGTAGGCTTTTACGGGTTTTATCCGCCAAGCTTGCCTGAAAAGTTTTGTTCATTGCCCAATTTTCGCCATGCAATTCAATCAAAGCTTGAGAAATGGTGTTTCTTATCAAAACTTCACAGATGCTAATACATTCAAATAACGCCGAAGAAATTTGAATATTCCACCAATACAATTGTATCGCTTCGTCCAAATTATTCGTATATTTCTCATAAGTCGATAGGCGTGCTGGCGACAGCTGTCGTTTTATTAAACACAATTTCTGATTATCACTTGAAATCATCCATCAATCATCCTATAATAACCCTGTTCGCTGGGAAGAACGTGGTCTGATTGACCTACAACCCAGACATACGCAAAAGTCCATCCGCTCGGGTGGGCTTTTTATTTTAAGCATCCATCGGCGACACCACCGCACTAATCGGCAGATGGTCGGATAAATTTGACCACGGCACACCGCCATGCACCATCGCATTATGCACCTGTAGCCCGCGCACATAGATACGGTCAAGGCAGAGCATCGGCATCTTGGCAGGATAAGTCGCAGGATACGCCCCATGACAGACATCAAACACTTCATCCAGCCCAAGACCTGACAGCGCTTGGCAAGATTTTTTTGACCAATCATTAAAATCCCCCGCCAAAATCAGTGGCGCTTGCTTATCCAAAGTGGCGATATACTCACGGATGGCTTGGTATTGTTTTAGCCTGTCTTTGTGTAGTAAATTTAAATGACAGCACAGCACAATCACAGGCATCTGCCATCCATCAGGCACCACTTCACAGTGCAAAATGCCCCGTTTTTCTAGGCGATTGACCGTGATATTGACATTGTGCTTGGGGTCAAGCGGATGGCGTGACAGCACGGCATTGCCATGATGACCATGCTCGTATTCGGCATTTTTGCCATAACTATCCGCATAACCCAAAAACTCGCCAAACCACTCATGCTGCGGCTGTGATGGAAATTCATTAAAGGCGATGGCTCGTTTTAGATTTTGCCCTTGGACTTCTTGTAGGCAGATGATATCAGGGTTTAGGCGTGCCAAAGCATCTTTCATGCCAATCAATCGCACGGCACGATTGGTCGGCGACATACCTTTGTGGATATTAAAACTGGTAATCGTGATGGGTGTCATGAGTGAATTTATCGCAATAAAAGGCTATTGTAGCATGAATTTGTCTTGTAAAATATGCATTTGGACGCATAATAGAACCAGCTTTTTTTGATAATTGAGATGCAATGACGATGACTACGATTGATTTGACCACAAGCCCACTGGATGCTCGCTTGGCATTGGTGGATTTTGATAAAGCCACACCAAATTCCTTGCAAGCCTTGACCGAACAAGCACTACAAACCGCCACCGACAAGCTTGATGCCATCGAAGCGATGGATGGTGATGTGAGCGTGGCAGACGCTTTTGCACAAATTGAAACTTTTAATACGCTTAGCCGTGCCATTGAGCGTGCATTTGGCGTATTATCACACCTAAATAGCGTGGCAAGCACTGACGATATTCGCCATGCACATCATGAAGTATTGCCCAAGCTGTCTGCCTTTGGCACTCGTGTGGGTCAATCAAAAGCCCTGTATCAGCTGTATCAGACCGTGCATGATGGCTTTGAGCAATTGCCAAATGAGCATCAAAATGACGCCCAACGCCAAGCCATCAAAAAAGCCCTACAAAGCTTTGTGCTATCAGGCGTGGCACTCGATGACGCCAAAAAAGCCGAATTTGCCGACATCCAAAGTAAGCTTAGCCTATTATCCGCCAAATTTTCGGATAATCTAATGGATGCCACTCGCCACTATACTCGCCCGCTGACTACTGATGAATTATCAGGGATTAGCGACAATGGCTTGGCACTACTCAAGGCCGCTGGTGATGCTTATCGTGCTAGCCATCCTGATGTCAATTTGCCAAGTGATTATGTAGCAACACTTGATATTCCGATGTATTTGGCGGTGATTAGCTTTGCTGATAGCCGTGCACTGCGTGAAGAGATTTATCACGCCTACAATACTCGTGCATCTGACCAAAGCCCTGATACCAAAGACTTTGATAATTCGCCACTCATGACCGACATCATCAATCTGCGTACCCAAAAAGCCAAATTGCTTGGCATGGCAGATTATAGTGAATATTCGCTCGCGACCAAGATGGCAGAAAACAGCCAAGAAATCGAAGCGTTTTTGTTAGATTTATCAAACAAAGCCAAGCCAAAAGCATTGGCAGAATATGCCGAATTACAGGAATTTGCCAAATCTCTAGGACTTGATGAGCTTAAGCCTTGGGATGTCGCCTATGTCAGCGAAAAAATCCGCCAAGCCAAATTTAGCCTGACATCTGACGAGCTACGCCCTTATTTCCCATTGCCTGTGGTGCTCGATGGCTTGTTTGACATCTGTCGCACCTTGTTTGGCGTGGTCATCGAAGTTGTGGATAAGCAGGCGTATTCTGCTTGGCATGATGATGTGCTATTTTGTCAATTGAGCGATGAAAATAGCGGTGAATTGCTTGGCGGTCTGTATCTTGACCTATTTGCCCGTAGTGGCAAGCAAGGCGGTGCATGGCTTGATGATTTCCAAAAACGCAACGAGCAAGGCGATAGCACCACCTTGCCTGTGGGCTTTATTGTGGGGAATTTTGCCCCGCCGGTGAATGACAAGCCAAGCTTGCTATCTTTTGACGAAGCCAATACCTTATTCCATGAGTTTGGCCATGCCTTGCACCATCTATTGACCGAAGTCGGTGTGGCGGATGTGGCAGGCATCAGTGGCGTGGAGTGGGATGCGGTCGAGCTACCCAGTCAGTTTATGGAAAATTTTGCCATCACTGATGAAGGCTTACAAAAAATCAGCCGCCATATCGACACTGGCGAGCCACTGCCAAGCGATAAAAAAGACGCGCTGATTCGCACCAAAAATTTCCAAACAGGACTACAGACCCTACGCCAAATGGAGTTTGGGCTGTATGATTTGCGCCTACATAGTCAATCAATGGCGAACTTTGGCAATGTCAGCTACCAAGACATCCTAGCTGTCGCCGATGCCGTCCGCCAAGAAATTGCGGTGGTGATGCCACCTGCTTATCAGCGTTTTGGCAATGGCTTTAGTCATATTTTTGCCGGTGGTTATGCCTGTGGCTATTATTCGTACATCTGGGCAGAAGTGCTGTCGTCGGATGCGTTTGGTAAATTTGAAGAAGATGGGATTTATAATCCTGCTACCGGTCGTGCATTTCGTGCCGAGATTTTGGCTCGTGGTAGCTCACGAGATGCCAAAGACAACTATCTGGCGTTCCGTGGTCGCAAGGCGACTAATGAAGCACTGCTTCGCCATCGTGGCTTGGCATAGGAGCGGTCATGCGCTATCAATCCAATCGCCCAAAACGCCAATTTCTAGCTGGCGTTGCTTGTCCATCATGCAAAAAAGTCGATGTCATCGTACAAATTCAGGTGTTCTCGCCACAGTTTGATGAATACATCGAATGCATCGACTGTGGGCACAGCGAACGCCGCCCCACCCCTGATGAGACCGCCATCATCCAAGAGCAAAACGCCAAAGCTGATGGCGTGGGCGTGGTGAAGTTTAAATAGACGGTTTAATTTATTTACAAAAAAATCTTAAAAAATCACCGACACTAGCCCTATGTACACAACTCAAATTAAGCTCTGTTGTACAAACAGAGCTTAATTCTTGCAAATATTTTGAAATATTATTACAATAAATTCATTTGCAAGGAGCGATTTGTCATGACACCACTAAAAACTTTTTGCTGCACAATCGTATTATTGAGCGCAACCACCGCCTGTACTGATACATCAAACACCGCCACACACCCAAGTGATGATACATCGCATGCTCATGCCGCTGATTCGGCGGTCACTACTCCTATAGTGACATCTGCGCCAACGACACCCGACCCAGAAGACGACCCAAGCATCACAGGCACTAATGTGCTAGGCTTTAAGCTACAGGCATCGACCTTTGAATCCGTCAAAAAACGCTTGGAAAATTACCAATTTGATGAATATGCCAAATCATACGCCGGTGGATATATTCTAGAAAATGACGGCACAGGCTTTGGCATAGAAGGCTTAAATCATGTGCAATTTGGCTTTGATACCAATCAAAAATTGGTTTATGTCTTTATGCAGATACACGAATCCGACCCCATGGATCATACCACCTACAAAAAGATTGTTTCTTATGTTAAGCAAAACGACTACACAGTTGTTGGAAGCAAAGAGCCATTTGTTGGTGATCGTGAAACACGATTTAAGACCCCAAGAGCCGAAACCATCACGGTATCATCGCCACACATGGGTGATTTTCAGGTCTATGTAGAATACTATACAGAGGAATTTGGCAAGATGCGCAAGCAAGCACAACACAATACCAAAACCAGCCAACAGCAGACAGAATCCAAAAATTTCTGAAAAAACCAAGCCTAAAACCACACCCCAAAAGTTGGGCGCTTAGACAGTTACGCACTTAGGCTAGGCTTTTGGGTGTGGTTATGACAAACTTTTTAGATAATTTACCAAACACCACTCATGCCATAAAGCCCATAGGCTGCGGCAGACTGTCTTGCTTTGCCACTTGTTTTGCGCCCACTATACCTTATCATGCATCTATCAGCTCATCCACCGCCACCTTCTTCACCTGCCACACGCTCTCGCCAAAGCCATTGAGCCAGCGATCTAGCATATCACTATCCATCACGGTGGCACGGACATGATAATAGCCATCATGCGCTTGTATCACTTGATCAGCTGATAATGGCGTCTCGGTCAGATGGAATCCTTCAATTACATCAATACAAAACTCAAGGCAAATCCGCTCTCGCCCAAAGCCAAAACCCGCCTGCTGATTGATATAATCCGATAAATCAAACCCGCTCGGATACTCAAATGTCAGCGACGACACGGCCGCAGCCTGACAGCGATGCAGTGCCAAATGACGAATATCATCAAAGCCATCAAACTGTGCGACCAGATACAGATTGCTCCCTTGTTGCACGAGCGCCAAAGGCTTTATGCTGTATTCACTGCTAAGATTGTGGCGACGCTGAGTTTGATTGGCGTATCTGATGGTCAAATATCGATTGTCATACAGGGCTGTGCTGATAGCATCAAGCACTTCAGGCAAAATCACAGGGGGTAATAATGGCTGAGCCATCGGCGCAATGGCAACCTTTTTCATCCATGCTTTGGCATGATCATCGGTCGCATCCCGATGATACAGCTCATAGCCTGCTTGTGCAAAGAGAGACTCCAGCGATGTCTTGGCAGAATTTGGCAAAAAATGCTTCAGATGCTGATATGCCAACTGCAGCAACAACGCTTCTTGGTCATTCATCTGCGAGATGCTCACGCCAGAAGACTGCGCCGACCACTGATAACGATAAGGCGTCTGACGATCATCACAAATAATCCCAAACGCATCGCACAACGACTGTAGATCCCGCTGTAGCGTACGCAGACTGAGCGTATAGCCCTGTGCCGTCAGTGCATGATGTAGCTCGCTACTACTGATGCTTTTAGGCCGTTTAGGAATTTTCTTAAGCATTTCAAGCAGGTAAACCGCCCCTTGCTTATTGGATTTGCGTGCTTTTGTCGCCATCTGATCGATACTCCTGTCATCGATAGGTGCTAGATTTTGTGTTATTTTGCCATAAAAACACCCCAAAAGCGCAAAACTTTTGGGGTGTATCAAACTTAAGTTAAATCAATCAGTTTATTGATTACTTGCGTTTTTTGCGTTGGATAGCGTGGATTGCACGGCCATCAGCAGATAGTGCCGCTTCATGCACCGCTTCAGAGACAGTTGGGTGAGCAAAAGTCATCAACTGTAGATCTTCGATGCTAGATACAAACTCCATCGCAATCATGCCTTGGTGGACGATATCGCCTGCGCCCACGCCGACCATGTGCATACCTAGTAGGCGGTCAGTTTTGGCATCTGCCACGACTTTGACCAAGCCCATGCCTTCGCCTTGTGCTAGTGCACGGCCGTTGGCTGCTAGGCTAAATGTACCAGTTTTGACTTCATGACCCTTAGCGATGGCAGCTTCTTCGGTCAAGCCCACCCATGCGATTTCTGGGTGTGTGTAGATGACGCTGATAATGGTGTCGTAGTTCACTTGCGCTTTTTCGCCGTGGATACGCTCAACTGCCATCATACCTTCTTCCATCGCTTTGTGTGCAAGCATTGGGCCACGCACTAGGTCACCGATGGCATAGACGCCGTCTAGGTTGGTTTTGCATTGATCATCTACTGCTACCAAGCCACGCTCAGTCAGCTCAATACCACAGCCTTCGGCAAGTAGTTTTTCGCTATAAGCACGACGGCCGACGCAGACGATTAGCTTATCAAAGGTCTCGGTTTTTACTTCGCCTTTAACATCAGTGGTTACAACCACTTCGCCATTGACCACTTCTGCATTGGTCACTTTGGTATCGACACGGATGTCTAGGCCTTGTTTTTTCAGGAGCTTAGCTGCTTCTTTTGAGATTTCTTTATCAGCCACTGCCAAGAACTCAGGCATCGCTTCATAAACGACGACTTCAGCACCTAGACGACGCCATACAGAACCAAGCTCAAGACCGATCACACCAGCACCGATTACGCCTAGGCGTTTTGGCACTTCAGCGAACTCTAGCGCACCAGTTGAATCAACGATGTATTCGCCGTCAGTCTTAGCCACTGGGATTTCGATTGGCACAGAACCTGCTGCTAGGATGACATACTTAGCAGTGATGGCAGACTCTTCACCTTCTAGTGAAGTGAATTTCACTTGTTTTTCAGCCGATTTACCATCAACCAGCGTACCCCAGCCTTGTAGCCAGTCCACGCCATTGCCTTTTAGTAGACCAGCGACACCAGCAGTCAAGCCTTTGACGATCGCATCTTTGCGCTCAAGCATCTTGGCGATGTCAATGTTCACATCACCTGTGGTGATGCCGTGCTCAGCCAGCTCATGCTTGGTTGCTTCATAGCGATGTGAGCTGTCAAGCAGTGCTTTTGATGGAATACAGCCGACATTCAAGCAAGTACCGCCAAGCGCAGGTTCGCCTTTGTGAACACGCTTTTCGATACACGCTACGCTAAAGCCAAGCTGTGCGCCACGGATTGCTGCTTCATAGCCACCTGGGCCACCGCCGATGACAACTAGATCATAAGAATTTTTCATAACTATCTCTTTATTATTGATTTATAAAATGGACAAAGAATTGCCAAGCCATCAGCCGACAATCCTTTGTGTGAATCATGCTACAGACATTATAGGTCTAGTAGTAGCATTTGTGGATCTTCGATCAGCTCCTTGATAGTCACTAGGAACTGTACCGCTTCTTTACCGTCGATTAGGCGATGGTCATAAGATAGCGCAAGATACATCATCGGTAGGATCACCACTTCACCATTGACCGCCATTGGACGCTCGTTGATGGCGTGCATGCCTAGGATGGCAGTTTGTGGTGGGTTGATAATTGGGGTTGATAGTAGTGAACCAAAGACACCACCGTTGGTGATGGTGAATGTACCGCCAGTCATCTCTTCGATAGATAGCTTGCCTTCACGAGCTTTGATCGCATAGTCACGGATACCCGCTTCAACATCAGCCATGCTCATGTTGTCAGTATCACGCAGTACAGGCACAACCAAGCCACGATCAGAAGATACTGCCACGCCCACATCATAGTAACCATGATAGATGATGTCGTTGCCATCGATTGATGCGTTCACCGCCGGGAAGCGTTTTAGCGCTTCGGTCGCTGCTTTTACAAATAGTGACATAAAGCCAAGTTTTACGCCGTGGCGTTTTTCGAAACGATCTTTGTACTTGGCACGCAGATCCATCAATGGCTTCATGTTCACTTCGTTAAAGGTGGTCAGCATTGCAGTTTCTTGGGTAGCTGACAATAGGCGCTCAGCGATACGCTTACGCAGACGAGTCATTGGCTCGCGTTTTTCGATACGCTGACCTACGGCAGTTGCGATGACTTGACCATTGTCACCTTTTAGCGTTGGGTTGACCATGTCTGCTTTGGTCACACGACCGCCACGACCTGAACCTTGAACATCAGCAGGGTTTACGCCAGTTTCTTTGGCAGCTTTACGTACTGCTGGGCTTTGGTCTTTGAAATCACCTTCAGCGCCAGTTGATGCTGGTGCTGGTGCAGCTGCGGCAGCTTCTGCTTTTGGCGCTTCTTCGGCAGCTGGTGCAGCGGCAGGTGCTGCAGCGACTGCGCCCGCTTCAAAAATAGCAACCACTTCTGCTGATAGGACAGTGTCATCGACATTTTTGACGATGCTGGTGATTACGCCATCATCAGGGGCAACGATTTCTAGCACAACTTTATCAGTCTCAACTTCAGCCAATAGCTGGTCACGGCTGACTGCTTCGCCTTCGGCAACATGCCACTCAACGATCGTACCATCTTGAACTGATTCTGGGAATACTGGGGCTTTGATTTCAGCCATAATAAACTCCTTAAAAGTTTATAAATATCAATTAATTTAATTTTAAAAAGGAAAAACAGCCAAACCAGTCAAATGATTTGGCTGCGGATCAATTATTGTAGCTCATCAACAGTAACGCCAAGCGCTTGAGCGACTAGGGCTTTTTGTTGTTCTGCGTGCATCTTCGGTGAACCAGTCGCCGGTGCAGCTGCCGCTGGGCGAGCTGATGGTGCGATGATTTTCGCCTTGGTTGGCGCAGGTACAACGATGCGATATAGCTCTGGCGCTAGGTAGTACCACGCACCTTGATTCAATGGCTCTTCTTGTGACCAGATGATTTCTTCTAGATTTGGATATTTTGCAATCTCTTCTAGAATGCGTGCTTCTGGTAGCGGATATAGCTGTTCGATACGCACGATGGCGATATGCTCTTGACCCAGCTTACGGCGTTGATCAAGTAGATCGTAGTACACTTTACCGCCACACAGTACCAAGCGAGTCACTTTGCTGTTGTCGATGGTGTCAATCTCTGGCAATACTGTCTCAAACTTACCTGTTGCCAGTTCTGACAGCTCAGAAGTCGCTAGCGGATGGCGTAGCAAGCTCTTTGGTGACATCACAATTAATGGCTTACGCACTGGGCGAACCACTTGGCGACGCAATGCGTGGAAAATCTGCGCAGGTGTTGTCGGTGTGATGACTTGCATATTTTCTTCGGCACACAGTTGCAAGAAACGCTCTAGGCGGGCTGATGAGTGCTCAGGGCCTTGACCTTCAAAGCCGTGTGGCAATAGCATTGTTAGACCACACAGACGCTGCCATTTGGTTTCGCCTGATGAGATGAATTGGTCAATCACCACCTGCGCACCGTTCACGAAGTCGCCAAACTGCGCTTCCCAAATAATCAATGAATTTGGCACTGTAGTTGCATAGCCATATTCAAAGGCAAGCACCGCTTCTTCGGATAGTAGCGAGTTATAAGTCGCAAATCGTGCTTGGGTTGGTGAAATGTGCTGTAGCGGAATGTACATACTGCCGTCATTCATGTTGTACAGCTCACTGTGGCGATGTGAGAATGTACCACGACCGACGTCTTCACCGGTGATACGCACCAATGAGCCTTCGTCTGCAAGGCTAGCATAAGCCAAAGTCTCAGCAGCACCCCAGTTCAGTGGCTCTTGACCGGTTTGCATGGCTAGACGCTGTTCCACGACTTTTGCCACTTGACGCTGCAAGGTGAAGCCTTCTGGGATTTTTGCCATTGCTTCGCCATAGGCTTTTAGCTTATTGATATCAACGCCAGTTTCCCAGTCATCTTCTAGCTTATGACCCAGATAAGGTTTCCAATCCACGAACAATTCGGTATTTGGCTCGCTGACCCAGCCACTTGCGACATTTTGACCATTGTCTAGCGCGACACGATAGTCGTCTTCGTACTTGGCATTTTCTTCGGCACTAATCACGCCTGCTGCGACAAGCTTGTCCGCATACTGCGTGCGAGTGGTTGGTAGTTTTTTGATGACAGCATACATCAGCGGCTGTGTGGCTGATGGCTCATCTGATTCGTTATGACCGTTACGGCGATAGCAGACGATATCAATCACGATATCTTTGCCAAATTCACGGCGATAATCCACCGCCAATTGAGAAGCGAATACCACCGCTTCAGGGTCATCACCATTGACATGGATAATCGGTGCATGAACCATCTTGGCAACATCAGTACAGTACTCGGTTGAGCGAGCATCTTCTGGACGTGATGTGGTAAAACCTACTTGGTTGTTGATGACAATGTGCACGGTGCCGCCTGTCTTATAGGCACGAGTTTGTGACATTTGGAAAGTTTCTTGGTTCACGCCCTGACCTGCAAAGGCAGCATCACCATGCACCACGATTGGCATAACGGTGCTGTTGTCAATCTCATAGCCGTACTTGTCTGAGCGACGAGCTTGACGAGCACGCACTGAGCCGAGCAGTACTGGCGAGACAATCTCTAGATGCGATGGGTTGAACGCCAATGCCAAGTGCATCTCACCACCCGGGGTCATCACGTTTGATGAAAAACCGTTGTGGTATTTGACATCGCCTGAACCAACCGCTGGCTGTACTTTACCGTCAAATTCATCAAACAAATCGCTTGGATTTTTACCCAAGATATTGACAAGTAGGTTCAAACGACCACGGTGTGCCATACCGATAACGACTTCTTTTGAGCCGTAGCCACCAGCACGCTGTACCATCTCATGCATTGCAGGGATAAAGCTTTCGCCACCTTCTAGACCAAAACGCTTCACACCTGTGTATTTACGAGCTAGATATTTTTCTAGACCTTCAGCTGCGGTTAGACGCTCTAGGATTTCTAGTTTTTTGGCTTTGTCAAAGGTGATATGACCTTGATTTGATTCGATATAATTCTCAAACCAGCGTTTTTCGGTGGCGGTGAATACATGCATGTACTCATAGCCGATGCTGCTGCAATAGATACGCTCTAGGATCTCGATGATCTCACGCAGCGTTGCGCTGTCTTTGCCGATGGCAAGATCATTGGTTGGGAATACGGTGTCAAGATCAGCTTCAGATAGACCATGATATGCCAAAGTCAGCTCTTCTAGCTGTGGGCGATCTTGTAGTCCTAGCGGATCTAGGTTTGCCATGCGATGACCACGGCGGCGATACGATGAGATCAGCTGCTGTACTGCCATCAATTTTGGATTGGTGTCACCAGAAGACTGAGCTACTGCTCGTGGTGCATTGGTTTGGTTGCGTGCCAAAAGCAAGAACTGCTCTTTGATGGCATTGTGTGGAGCATCAGTCGGTTGCTGATAGTTGGCAAAGTAGGTTTGCCACTCGGTGCTGACACTGTTATTATCTTCTAAATATTGTTCATACAGTGCTTCGACATAGGCTGCACTGTCTGCCGCCAATTCGGTGTTTAAAAACGCCACCGTCTCTTTACTGTTTGTCATTGTATTACGCCATGGTTAGCCAAAATCAGATTGCCATCCTGACTGACTCATCAAATGATGGCAACGAACTATGCGTCTTGTTATAAGACATACCGCTATATAGTGTACGCCTTTTTTCTAAAGATAACAAGTTTCAATCGTGTAAATGTCGATAAAATTCGTGCCGATTGACGCAATTATTTTCAAGGTTTGGCTAAACAGTCTGTTATTTTAAGAATTTTAAAAATGTCAAGACGTTTGACGGCTTTTTATACGAAAAATTTTAATCGTTATCATTGATTTTTTTAAAGTTGATTGTGCCCAGTGATACGTTATTTGTTTACATTTTAGCAAGTTATTGATACAAAATAACTACAAGATGCCATTTGCCAAGCATCAAATTTTTCATGCATTATAAGTGTATCGACAATGCAGGGAATGCATGGTGGCATCGCCTGTTGCGTTGATGACACAGTCACTCATAAAAGGAACTTATCATGCGTTATGCCAATCCGAATACCGAAGGCAGTAAAGTCAATTTCAAAGAAAAATACGACAATTTCATCGGTGGGCAATGGGTCGCCCCTGTGGATGGTGAATATTTTGATGACATCTCACCGGTCGATGGCAAGCCTTTTGCCAAAGTCGCCAAATCCAATGCCAAAGACATCGAGCTAGCACTTGATGCTGCACACGCCGCCAAAGACGCTTGGGGCAAGACCTCACCGACCGAACGCTCTGCATTATTATTAAAAATCGCTGACCGCCTAGAAGCCAATCTTGAGACGCTGGCGGTCGCCGAGACTTGGGAGAATGGTAAGCCAATCCGTGAGACGCTGGCAGCCGATATTCCGCTTGCGATTGACCATTTCCGTTATTTTGCTAGCTGTATCCGCAGCCAAGAAGGTAGCATCAGCCAAATCGATGACGATACGGTGGCGTATCATTTCCACGAGCCGATTGGTGTGGTGGGTCAGATTATCCCTTGGAACTTCCCAATCTTGATGGCGGCATGGAAAATCGCCCCTGCTCTGGCGGCAGGTAACTGTATCGTACTCAAGCCTGCCGAACAAACCCCTGTCAGCATCATGGTACTCATTGAGCTGATTGCAGATTTGCTACCAAAAGGCGTGCTCAATGTGGTCAATGGCTTTGGCCCTGAAGTCGGCACACCGCTTGCGACCAATCCACGCATCGGCAAAGTCGCCTTTACCGGCTCAACCGAAGTCGGCCAAAAAATCATGCAATACGCCACCGAGAACATTATCCCTGTGACGCTTGAGCTTGGCGGTAAATCACCGAATATTTTCTTTGCCGATGTCATGGACAAAGATGATGACTTCTTGGACAAAGCACTCGAAGGCTTTGCGATGTTCGCCCTAAACCAAGGCGAAGTCTGTACCTGCCCATCTCGTGCACTGGTGCATGAGAGCATCGCCGAAGAGTTCTTGAAAAAAGCTGTTGAGCGTGTCAAGAAAATCAAAACCGGTCATCCGCTCGACACCGAGACCATGATTGGCGCACAAGCATCCCAAGAGCAGCAAGACAAGATCTTAGGCTGCATTGCTAAGGGCAAATCAGAAGGTGCTGAAGTATTGACTGGCGGTGAAGCACGCAGTGAGATTGATGGCGGATTTTATATTGAGCCGACCATCTTTAAGGGTGAGAACAGCATGGAGATTTTCCAACAAGAAATCTTTGGCCCTGTCTTGTCCGTCACCACCTTCAAGGACTTTGACGAAGCCATCGCCATCGCCAACGACACCATGTATGGACTTGGCGCGGGTGTCTGGAGCCGTGACGGTAACACCGCCTATCGTGCTGGCCGTGCCATCCAAGCAGGCCGTGTGTGGACCAACTGCTACCACATCTATCCTGCACACGCTGCCTTTGGTGGCTACAAGAAATCAGGTATCGGCCGTGAGACACACAAGATGATGCTTGACCACTATCAACAAACCAAAAACCTAATGGTCAGCTACTCTGCCAAGGCGATGGGATTTTTCTAAGTCGATTTCCTAGACCAAAACACCGTTTGACAGTTGCAAACGGTGTTTTTACTTTAGAAAGTTGACAAACTCAGTAAAATAAAACGGTGTTTTGCTTTACTTTTTCGCCTGTTCCAAAACCGCCCGATAGCCATTCGCTCGTTCTTTAGAAAAATAGTCAATCACGGCAAACGAAGTCCCCAAAATAAGTAACGCCACTGCCCACGCTTTCCATTTCACGCCCACATCAAAATGCAATAACGCCAACGCCACCGCAAAACTAACCACACTAATCGCAATAGACATCGGATACAAATATTGAAAATTCGCTACCCGTTTTAATTCATCGACAACAAATTGCGTTTCGCCCACGGCTTGATAAGTGTCTGCCACGTTTGCCATGGTCTGTATATTGCTATAAATCATCGGCACACCAATCGCCAAAAACAGCACCAAAAGCACCATCATCGGCACAAACAAGGCTTTCGCCCCTGTACTTTGCCCATAAAAATGGCACAGCAAACCAATCAGCCCCAAACAAACGCCCGCCCCCACAATAAACCATGCTTCCAAAATTTCGCCTTGATACCAAGCAATCGTGTGTTGATACATTTTATTATCCTAAAAAGTGAAAGGTTTTGGCATTATTAAAACACCAAAACCCATTGATTTTTAAAAATTACTTGGCACAAAAACCGCCATCAACATTTAAAATCGTTCCTGTCATAAACGGCACATCAGGCGATGCCAAAAACACAATCGCATTAGCAATAGAACTCGTATCGCCCATTTTATTCATCGGGTGAATGCCTGCAATTTTATCTTCTGGATAAACGCCTGCGTTAATAGCATTTTGCAAAATATCGGTTTTAATTGCCCCAGGGGCAACGGCATTGACCCGAATGCCTTGCGTCGCATAATCTAACGACGCACTTTTGGTTAAGCCGACCACTGCGTGTTTGCTTGCCGAATATTGTGAAGTAAATTCAATGCCATTTAAACCTGCAATAGACGCCAAATTGACCACCACGCCACCGCCAGTTTTGAGCATTGCGTCAATGGCGTATTTCATTCCCCAAAATAGCCCCATCACATTGACTTCAATCAACTCACGGAAATTTTCGGTAGAATGTTGATGTAATGGTACATTTTCACGCCCTGCAATGCCTGAATTATTGACCATTACATCAATTTTACCAAAATGGGCAACGGCTTGTTCAATCAAGGCTTTGACTTCATTTTCTTGGGTAATGTCTGTTTTGACAAAAATCGCATTCGCACCCAACGATTTGATTTCATTGACAACTTCTAAACCTTCTTTTTTACGGCGACCGCTGACCACGATATTGTCGCCTAATTTGGCAAATGCCAATGCCGTTTCTTTGCCGATACCCGATGTTGCCCCAGTAATGACGATAGTGCGTTTCATAAAAAATCCTTGTGTGTGTTGAAAATTTAAGATAAGTGTATTTTAGGAGATTTTTATGTGTTAAAATAGCTATAAATGATATTTAAATTTCAGCATATCCATACAAAATACATAAAAAGTATGCTTATAATGAAATTAACCAGCAAATAGTTTAACCAACGAGTAAGCCATGAACAAAACCGACCTGCGTGTGATTAAAACACGCGAAACTATGCACCGTGCTTTAATTGATTTGTTACACGAAAAGCCATTTGATGAGATTACCGCTAAAGATGTGATTGAAAAAGCAAGGGTTAATCGCACGACTTTTTACCGTTATTATTCGGGATTGGTTTCTTTAATTGATGAAGTGTTTTTTGATTTTAAACAAAAATTTGCGGATTTGCTCGCTAATGAACATTGTCAAACCGAACAAGTTTTTCAAGATTTTCTCAATTCTCGGCACACTATTTCAGCGTTATGGAGAATCCAATCTCGCCGTTATGGGCTATATGATGATATGCACAAAATGTTGCGAGTTGCTTTTGCTGATGAATTGGTTAAGCAAAATATGGTGGGACATTCTTTGCATTATCAATCATTTATTTGTGCCAGTTTGTGTATGGAAAGTTTGAGATATGCGATTTTGCATAATGAAACCATGAGCTTGAAACAGAGTATTGATGATATTAAGTCATTGGCTGGTTTATTTTGATTAAAATATTGAAAGCAAGCTTAAGCATAGCTGATTAACTAAGTTCCACATGAAACCCACAAAAAAAGACATCACCGATTGGCGATGTCTTGGTATGGGTGCTGTGGCATTAGGCACGATTGCGTTCATTCTCCGCATCGACGATCTCATCAGCGATACTCATCGCCTGAAAGCTGTTCGGATCGGCAAGCAGCCACATATCATCGAGCACACGGCGACCACAGTCACCGGTCAGTAGCGAGCCTGATTCGATGAATTGATAATGCTCTGACAGTAGCTTGATCCAGCCATCGGGCTGACGACGCACGATGTGATGTGGCATCAGCTCGGTTGGGTGGGTAAGCCCTGCACAGCCGACGATTTCTGCGAGTGCCTTTAGGGTGTTGCCATGATAGTTTTTGACACGGCGAGATTTATCTGGCACATCCAGTGCCTTTTGGCGGGCTGGGTCTTGGGTGGCGACACCGGTTGGGCACTTGTTGGTATGGCATGAGCGAGACTGAATACAGCCCACCGCAAACATAAAGCCACGCGCCGAGTTACACCAATCCGCCCCAAGCGCCATCATCTTGGCAATATCAAAGGCGCTGATGATTTTGCCACTGACGCCGACTTTGATTTTGTCACGAATGCCTGCACCGACCAAAGTATTTTGGACAAAAATCAGCGCATCGACAAGTGGCATCCCCACCGAATCCATAAACTCCACAGGCGCAGCACCTGTACCACCTTCAGCACCATCGATGACGATAAAATCAGGATAGTTATTCTCTTCTTTCATCGCCTTGACAATCGCCATAAACTCCCACGGCATACCGATACATAACTTAAAGCCCACAGGCTTACCGCCTGATAGCTCACGCAGCTGCTGCCAAAACTGCACCAGCTCTTTTGGCGTGCTAAATTCAGGATGCGTCGCCGGCGAAATGCAGTCTTTGCCCATCGGAATATCACGGGTCAAGGCAATCTCTTCGGTAATTTTTGATGACGGTAGCACACCGCCCTTACCCGGTTTTGCGCCTTGTGATAGCTTGATTTCAATCATCTTGACTTGTTCAAGACTGGCACGCTGTTTAAAGGTCTCGGGATTAAATCTGCCATGCTCATCACGACAGCCAAAATACGCCGTGCCAAGCTCCCAAATCAAATCACCGCCATGCTTTTGGTGATAAGGGCTGATACTTCCTTCGCCCGTATCATGGGCAAAACCGCCTTCTTTTGCGCCTTTATTCAGCGCTTCGATGGCATTGGCAGACAACGCCCCAAAGCTCATCGCCGAGATATTAAACACGGACAAATCATAAGGCTTAAGGCAGCGCTCATTACCGATACGCACACGAAAATCATGATTATCAATCTTGTGGCTACGCCCCGAGTGCAAGAACCAATCCGTCCCCGGCTTACTCAAATCATTCAAGCTGCCAAAGGCAGTGGTGCTGTCCAAATCTTTGGCACGCTGATAGACGATGGAGCGCTGCAAGCGTGAAAATGGCACTTCTTCGCGGTCGCCTTCGATGAAATACTGACGCACTTCTGGGCGAAAATTCTCAAACAAAAAGCGAATGTGTCCACTGATGGGATAATTACGCAAAATCGCATGGCGTTTTTGGTTGATGTTATAAATGCCAAGACAGGTCAAAGCCACTGCAATGACAAGCAACCACCAAATCTGAAAAAACCACGCCACAGGAATGAGCGCCACACACACCCAAAACAGGGCAAATCGTGGCAACACCAAAAAGAAAAAGTTGGCTGAATGGTTATTTGGCTTGGGATAAGACATAACAATCACTTCTAAATGTAGCGAAGGGCATGACAAGCACGCCCTATGTATTTCTAAAATTTTTGTCAATTATAACACAGCCAATTTATCATCATAATTTGATAATATTAATAAACCTATCGATTTTTTTGATAAAACGGGTGGCAATTGTCAGCACTTATCATCATCAGATTGGCAGTCGCATATACATTCATCAACAAATGATTAACACACCTGATACTTTGTGCTATGATGTGTCAATTTTCATCCTGTTATTCAATGGATACGCCAGCTTCATGTCTTTTTTTGGGGTATTGATGGCAATATCATCAGCCATCTGCGTGCCAACAAGGGGTAAATCGTGCCAAAACAACCTGCCTATTTGACCATCAAAAATGCCATTCTAACCAACATCCATGCCGGCATTTGGCATCAAGGGAGTGCCATTCCTGCCGAAATCAGTTTGGCTGAGAAATTTGGCGTCTCTCGCATGACGGTCAATCGCGCCCTAAAAGAGCTAGAAAATGAACGTGTGCTTGAGCGTCGTCAGGGTTCAGGCACGTTTGTGGCACAGCAAAAATACAATCACACCTTTATTGAAGTGCGTAACATCGCCAAAGACACCATCGATGCCGGCAAAACTTATCGCGCCGACGTGGTGCTGATTGACACTTTGGATATTCACAAGCTCAATTTACCTGATAATCATGAGCTTAGCACCATCTTTTTTGGCGGTGCGCCACAAGCCGATGACAAGGTTTATCAAGTCAGCATCATTCATTATGCGGACAATCAGCCCGTGCAGTATGAAGAGCGATGGGTGAATGCCAAAGTCATCCCTGAGTTTATTGAGCAGGATTTTACCAAAGTTAATACCAGTGATTTTTTGATTGCTCACGTCCCCCTAGAAGCGGGTGAATACACCATTTTTGCCAAAAATCCCACCGACACCGTGCGTACCGCTCTACAGATGGCTGAGTGCGAACCTGCACTACTACTGACCCGCAAAACCCGCTCACAAGGACAAGCGGTAACCATTGTCAATATGTGGCACGCCGGCAGCCGATATCAGTTCGGTGGTAAATTATAAACAGCCCGCCTTTATCACGCATTGTCAAAGCCATCAAATCTGCACCAATCATCGAGTTTGTGCAGGTTTTTTTGTCAATCACTCACTAGACTATTGCTTTGCCTGTGATGATTGGGGTAAATATGCTATAATGGCTTATTTTTGACTGTCCCACCATCTATGAGCCAACACAGTGCCACATCGAGTGGTTATCACAGCCCTGCCATTCATGGTATGACCACTACCACCCCCACGCCGACTGATGAGCAGTTGGCGTCTTTGGACATGGCATTGACGGGGCAGTCGTTCAAGATTGTCGCTTATGCAGGCGCAGGCAAGACAACGACGCTTAAGCTCATCAGCGAAAATCTGCGTGGTCGTGGGCTGTATTTGGCATTCAACAAAGCCATCGCCGCCGAAGCACAGGGCAAATTTCCGCCCAATGTCCGCTGTCAGACCTTTCATTCACTCGCTTATCGCCATGTCAATCGTGACATCACTGCCAAGATTAGCCTACCCCGCCTGACACCGTCACGGCTGGCGGCTGAGCTTGATTTGACTGCCATTAGCACCGAGCGGATGATTGATGGTATCAAAAAACCCGTCACGCTCACGCCTGCCAAGCTTGCCAATATCATCAGCGAGTCGATTACCACCTTTTGTAAGACATCATCCGCCTATCCTGCCCCACGCCACATCAGTGCGCCATCATGGATGAGCGAAGCCGATGCCAGTCAGCTACAGCAGACACTGTATCCCGCCTTTGAACGGCGGTGGCTACAGTCGATTGACCCACGCCATCAAGCAGGCATCAGCCATGATATTTATCTAAAATTATGGACGCTGTCCAATCCCATTATCCCTGCCGATTTTATCTTGTTTGACGAAGCCCAAGACGCTGACCCCTTGATGATGGGCGCACTCATCCGTCAAGATAAGCAGACCATCTATGTCGGCGATGCGCATCAGCAGATTTATGAATGGCGTGGCGCGCTCAACGCCATGAAACGCCTGCCCTATCCGCAGACGCTATTGACGCAGTCGTTTCGTTTTGGGGAGGCGATTGCCGATGTTGCCAATGTGTTTTTGACCGCCTTACAAGAAGATATCCCGCTCAAAGGCAATCCCAATCAGCCATCGACCCTTGCCAAAAGCCTAGTACACAGCGCAAAAGATGCCATTCTTTGTCGCACCAACGCCACCGCTATGAGCCATCTACTTGATGGGCTCAAGCTTGGGCATAAGGTGGCACTGCAGGCGGACAGTCAGCGAATTTTACGCTTTTGTCAAGGGGCGGACAGCCTAAAAAACGGCAAATCCGCCTATGGCATCCCCGAGCTTGCCTACTTCAATCACTGGGGCGAAGTCCAAGAGTTTAGCGAAACTGGCGAAGGTCGTGACCTAAAAACTTGGGTCAAACTCATCGAAGAGCACGGCACAGGCACCATCACCAAAGCCATCAATAGCCTATCCACCCAAAGCCATGCCGACTATGTCGTCTCCACAGCGCACAAGGCAAAGGGGCTTGAGTGGGGTCGGGTACAAATCAGCGATGATTTTTTGTACGATGTCAATGCGCTATCGGTCAAAATCACCCCCGAAGAGCTGCGCCTGCTGTATGTCGCCTGCACTCGTGGCAAAAGCCTGCTTGATGTACATCATATTGGCGATTTGCTGCATGGCTTGGTGCACAAAAAAGTGATTTATGGCTAAGCTGCCATCAATGTTTGCATTCAACCCCATTCCAATATTTTAACAGTATTTATCCGAACTTTATGACTTTTAACCATTTCTTCCCCCATCCTGTCCGCCTACTTGCCCCGATGGAAGGTCTGACTGACCCGCTGATGCGACGGATTTTGACTGATATTGCTTGTACACTTGGCGCGCCTTATGACTGGGCGGTGAGTGAGTTTATCCGTGTCACGCATTATCCTTTGCCCGCCCATGTTTTTTATAAATTTGTCCCAGAACTACATCACGGCGGTCGGACAGCCAGCGGTACACCTGTGCATATTCAGCTACTGGGCAACAACCCCGAGACGATGGCAGAGAGCGCTGTGACAGCGGTCAGCCTTGGGGCGGCGGCGATTGACCTAAATTTTGGCTGTCCTGCCAAGACAGTCAATAACCACAAAGGTGGCTCGGTACTGCTAGAAGAGCCCGAAGTGCTGTACCACATCATCAGCGCTGTGCGGAGTGCTGTGCCAAGCGACATCCCCGTCTCTGCCAAAATCCGTCTGGGCTACACGGACACGAGCCTGATGACTGACATCGGACAAGCCATCAAATCCGCCAATGCCAGCTGGCTGACCGTCCATGCTCGCACCAAAGTCGATGGCTACAAGCCCCCTGCTTATTGGGATAAGGTCGCCCCCTTTACCACGCTTGGGATGCCTGTGATTGCCAATGGTGAGATTTGGACAGCGGATGACGCCAAACGCTGTATGGCTGAAGCTGATACCCCACATCTGATGCTCGGTCGTGGGGCGGTCACTCGTCCTGATTTGATTGCTACCATTGCAGGCTTGGATGGCATGGACTGGGCAAGCTTATGCCAATATCAATTACAATTTTTGGCGGATACTACGGATAACCAAAATGGGCTGATTGGTCGCTATAAGCAGTGGCTAGGTATGCTCACCAAAGGCTATGATGAAGCGGACACGCTGTGGCACATCATCAAAAAAATCAAGGATAAGGGGCAGATTGAGCAATTATTAGCCAATCAGTAAACTCATCTGTAGCACCTGCTTTAAGCTTGCTTGGCTTAGTTTTGCTTAGCTTAGCTTTGTATTATTTGACTTAGTCTTGCTTAGTGCTTGTGCAAATGACGGATTTCGATAATCAGCTTATGCAAAGCAAGCTCATCAATGCGTGCATCAAGCTGTGCGGTATTATCTGCATCCAAATTAGCATCCCATTCATCCAACAAAATCACAGGCACATCAAGCCCTGCAATCTCATCAAATTGCGCCATCAACTGCTGTCCTGTTGAGCCTGCCATCCGCTCACGAAAATACAGATGATGCTTTGTGGGCAGATAATACGCCTGCTCGCCCAGCTGCTCTTTGAGCAATAATAATTGACTGCTTTTGCCAGCGCCATTGTCCGCAATGAGCGTCATGCGCCCAGCGGTAGGCAATGCATTTGGGTTAAACACTTGCCCAGTTTGCCAAACCTTGAGTTTATCAGCACAAATTCGCTCCTGCAACTTAGGCTTTGGCGTACTCAATATCTCGCTAAGCCCCTGTAATCTTGAGCATATCACCCGAATATTGACATGATGACCAAGCAAGCTATAGCACACTTGTAGCAGCTGCACCTGTCTTGGCAAAGTCGCAATCAGCACCGCCAACAGCTCAAGCTGTGTGATATGTTGATAAAAAATCACCGCCGTCATTAGCATCACAGGGCATAGCAGTAGCATCATCCCCACATTCGAATAGCCATGTCGCACCGCCTGACAGCGAACGTTGGCAGCGGTTACGGTATCAAATTTTTGTGCCAATGTCTGCTGATACAGTGTGTGATTGTATTGATTATTCAAAACAACATTATCCCACGCATGATTGAGCACCGAAATCACGGCAAGTCGGCTTTGTTGCGCTTCTTGCGCCACTTGATTGATACGGCGTGAACGCTTAAGATAGAAAAACGCCACCGCCATGCCCAATGCATAACCCAGCAAAATCACACTATCTAACATCAATGCAAACACCACAATATTAAGCACGACATTTAATATCAGCCCCAACACATCAAATACCGTGTTTAGCGTCTCATCAATCGAACTTTTGCTTTCTTGGGCAAGCATGGATAGGCTTGTTGTCTTGGTAACATCATCAGCATAAAAGCTTGCCTGACCCAAAAAATACTGCTCAAACCGCCAAGCATACGCCTGCCAAGCACTGTATTTGGCACGCTCCAAATACACCATGCAAAAATACGCCGGCAAATATACCACCACCAATGATGCCACAAACAGCACGGCATACTGCATTTGGATGTCGCCTGCACCCACGCCTGCCGCCAATTTGGCAATAAAATAGGTCGATGATGCCACAATCAGTTGCTGCACCAATAAGAAAAGACAGGTAATTTTGAAGTATTTATTAAAAATATATCCGTATTGATGCATCATATCGCCACTGCCTTGTCTTGATAATATATGCTTTTTCAAAGCGTTATTCTTGTTTTACTCCACCCCCAACCACTGATTCGTATGCTATAACATAAAGTATGTACTGTCAACATTATGCCATGCCTAAAAAAGCCAACCTATAAAGGCTGGCTATCGGGTGTCAGATGATAATTAAGGCAATCGACGCTCTAACTTTGCCAAAAATGTTTCCATCGACACATTGATATCAATGCCCATGCGTTCAGCTAAGACAATTTGCCACCAAATATTTTCTGCAAGTTTATGGGCAAGCTCACTGTCCACATCGCTATCTGACTTTGTCCAACGTCCTTCATGTGCCATCGTCAAGCGACCCACCAAGCCTGCATCGGTTAAAAATGCTAAGGCATCTTCTTCTATCGTCCATTTTGAGCCATGATGCTTGTCTTCTAGGGCATGATATTTGGCACGAATTGCCATAGAACGATTGATAATTTCTTTAAAATCAGACATAAAATTTCTCCAAAAAATTGTCACGGCACAGTTAGTAGCAGTTTATCATTGGTACAGCCACCACACCAAGCCAATTCATCACGCCATCGCATCAACAATCACAGGCTTGCCATCATGATATAGCACGGTGGCATCGACTTGATACAGCTGTTTCATCGTGCTTGCGGTCAGTACATCGATAGGCTTGCCTGTGGCGATGACTTGCCCTGATTTCATCATCACCACCGTATCAGCAAACTGCGCCGCTTGGTTGATGTCGTGTAGGACGATGACGATGGTTTTGCCCGCTTTGGCAAGCACTCGAAGCTTACGCATCAATCGCCCTGCATGGTACATATCCAGATTGTTCAATGGCTCATCAAGCAGCAGATACGGCGTATCTTGGCACACCACCATCGCAATCAGCACCCGCTGACGCTGACCACCGGACAAATCGGACAAAAACCGCTCCGCTAGCGCCGTCAGCTCAAACTCCGCCATCACCTGCTCAACTCGTTCATCATCCACCGCCGTTGGCACGCCTTGATGATGCGGATACCGCCCAAACATTAACAGCTCACGCACTCGCAGCCGTCCTTGCACATGATTTTCTTGGGTGAGCATGGCAAGCGTACAGGCAAGCTTGCGACTGTCTGTCGTCGCCACATCACAGCCGCCAAAGCTCACCTTGCCCGACTGTAGTGGCGTGATGCGCGCCATCAGATTGAATAAGGTGGATTTGCCTGCGCCATTTGGCCCAATCAGCGCCACCACTTGCCCTGTGTGCAGTGACAAATTAACATCATCCAAAATCTGCGTGCCGTTATTGAGTCGATAGCCGACGCCTTGAACTTGTATCATCGTGTTGCCTGCTTTTGATATTGATGAAAAATAATCCACAAAAATGCCAAACCGCCTACCAGCTCAATCACCACTTCAAGCACGCCTGCCATCTTGAGCAGATGCTCAAAAATCATCTGCCCTGCCACCAAGCACAGCATGGCAATCAGACTCACAAGCACCAGTCGCTTGCCGTGATGCATCGATGGGCTAATCGCATTGGTCAGCGCACACACCAGAAGCCCAAAGAAAGTCACCGGCCCCACCATCGCCGTCGATACAGCGACCAGCAGCGCAATCATCGCAAGCATCCCAAGCGTCAGCCGAGTATAATCAATACCCAGATTAATCGCAGGCAGTCGCCCAAGCAGTAGAATATCTAGCTTATGGCGCATCCGATACATGAGTAGCGCACAGATGGCGCAAAGCACCATGCCGACGCTGAGCACTTGGGTATTAATCGTGTTAAAGCCTGCATAGCTCACTGATTGGATGGTCACAAACTCTTCGGGGTCAATCATCCGAGCCACCAAAAATGACAAACTGCGAAACAATAGCCCAAAGACCACACCCACCAAAATCAGCCGTGTCAAATCCTGACTGTGTCGCCCAAACAGCATCCGAAACATCACAAGCGATAGGCTAAGCATGATGATGACTTCAAAGCCAAACTTACCCAAAGTCGGTATCGACGCCATCCCCACCGACCCCAAGAAAAACACCATCAAGCTCTTAATCAGCACATACAAGCTATCAAAGCCAAGCAGCGCTGGGGTCAAAATCGGATTGTGCGTCAAAGTCTGAAACAGTAGCGTCGATGTGCCAATGGCAAAACCGACGGCCAAAAGCGCGAGCAACTTTTTACCACGCAAACTTAGGATAAACGACCAATTACCACTGGCATTGACACTCATAAACAGCAGCATGGCGATGGCAAGTAGCACCGCCATCACGGCAATCGGTCGTGCCTGAATCAGCGCAATAGGACGGGCAAACAGTTGGGTAACAGACATGATTGATCAGGTTAATTATTTAAAAAAGCCGAAAAAATTGGCGATTGTCAGTGATGATTTAGTAAATTAATTATAAAGAAAGCTATTTGGGATTTTTTAATAATAAATACAAAAACACCATCGCCCCAAGCACCCCAAAGACCACCGTCACAGGGATTTCAAACGGATAAATAATCAGCCGCCCAATGATGTCGCACAGTAGCACCGCCGATGCACCAAGCAGTGCCACCGCAGGTAGGGTAAGCCTAAGTCTATCACCCATCAGTCGGCTGATGATATTCGGCACGACCAGCCCGACAAACGGAATCATACCAACCGTCGCCACCACCACCGAGCTCACCAAAGCCACCATCACCACCGATAGGCGTAAGATGGTCTCACGATTCACCCCCAAGTTGGTTGCGATATGATCGCCAAGCCCAATGATGGTCAGCTTATCCGCCAAGACATAAGCCATCACCGACACCGCACCGACGAGCCACAGTAGCTCATAGCGACCTGCCAAAATACTCGAAAAATCGCCAAATCGCCACACACCAAGCAGCTGCACCATCTCGGTCTGATACGCAATAAAGGTGCTCATCGCATCAATGATACCACTAAAGACAATCCCCACAAGCGGAATCATCAGATGGTCGGTGGCAGGCAGTCGCTTAATCAGCATCATAAAAATCATCATGCCCGCCATCGCACAGACGGTAGCGATACTGATTTTGGCGATGATAGGTGCTGATGGCAATACAAGTGCAGTGATGAGCATCCCAAGTGCCGCACTTTGGGTAGCGCCGACCATCGATGGCTCGACAAAGCGATTTTTTAGCACGACTTGCATCATCATGCCACTGATCGCCATGCCTGCACCAGTCAAGATGATGGCAAGCGTACGGGGGATACGGCTTTGTAGTAGGATTTGGGTGTCTTGGCTGACTTGGCCTGTGATCAGGTTTTGCCAACTAAAATCCGCCACACCCACAGACAGGCTCACCACGATCAGCACCGCCATCACCGCTAGGCTTGCAGCATTGATGCTGATGGCTTTGTACCAAGGATTGGATAATGTGGCGGTGGTCATAACACTCTCAAGATACGCACGGATTGGCTAACTACTCGGAAAATATCAGCAAAACAAAAGATGGCAAGTATCACACCTGCCATCCTTGGGATTATTGTGCAGTTTTGGCGTTGAACGCATCGGTAACGATTTGGGCGTCATTGAGCCATTGATAATAACCGCCAAATGCCAAATAGCTGTCTGGGCTTAGATAGACGATTTGTTTGTTTTTCCACGCCTTAGTGCCGTGCATCAGTGGATTATCTAGCACCACTTCAGCTGATTCACCTTCTTCGCCGATCGCTGCACCACGATCTAGGACAAATAGCCAATCTGGATCGACTTTTTGTAGGTATTCAAAGCTGATTGGCTGACCGTGGCGAGCATCTTCGATATTGGCATCTGCCATCGGGATACCAAACGCCGTATGCAAAAAGCCATAGCGAGATTTGTCGCCATAGGCAGACAGCTTATTGCCATTCACCATAATCGCAAGTCCATTGCCCTTGCCTGCCGCCGCTTGTTTGGCGGCTGCGATTGCCGCATCGATGTCGCCGATGGCAGTGGTCGCTTCGGCTTCTTTACCAAATAGCTTACCAAAGTCAGTCAGCTGCTGCTTGGTGGCTTCGTACGGGTTTTTGGTGTCGATGGTTAAGTTCAGTACTGTGCCGATTTTGCCAAGCTCTTCGGCTTTTTCTGCCATGCGAGAGCCGACGATGATGGCTTTTGGTTGTAGGGCGTTCAGTGCTTCAAGATTCGGCTCTAGCACAGTGCCGATTTCTGCTGAATCTGGGGTGTTCGCCGCTTTTAGGTTGGTCAAGCGTAGCTCAGATGGCATCCCTTCGACCGCCACGCCAAGCACAGCAAGGTTCTGCATGGCTGTCATGTCATACACTGCCAGCGGGTGTGGATTGCCCGCAATGGTCGCATCACCGGTGGCTGTCTTGATGGTGACATCACCTGTTGGTGCAGCCGTTTCGGTGCTTTGGGCATCGGCTTGGGTCGCTTGGGCTGATTCGTTGTTTTGTTCGGTTTTTGACTCGCCACAAGCAGCCAAACCTAGTGCCATCATGACCGCCAAACCCAGTGATAAACGCTTTTTCATAATTACCCCTATGATTAATCGTTGCTTGAGCCAATGAACAAGTATCACTTGCCAAGTTCGCTCAAATTTGCCGTGCCATTATAATGCACAGATAGCCAAGATTCAAACCAAATAAGAATGTTTTTTATTTGCAAATTATTTTTATACAATATGATAACAGTTCGGTAATGCTATCGTTACTTTGCCAAGCCAATTTACTTTTTTTGGCAAAAAAATAACCGCCCAACAGGACGGTTATTTGGCATCATTGCCAATCAATCAAGCAAGCAATCAATCAGCGGATGGTCGCACGGTATTTAACAACCGCTGTACCGCCCAGACCAATCTCTTCGATGGTCCAGCGCAAGGCTTTGTATTGCTCAAATGGTAGGTTTTGTACCACGCCATTGACATTGGCACGGATAGGCATATGCAAGAAACGTGCGCCATCAACGCTCGCTAGCGCGCCCAGTGCAGGGTCGGCTTGACCGGTGAATACCGCACCTTCAGGCAGGCTGAGTGTTACTGTCATATTGCGGATACGGTCAGCACCTTTGTTGGTGAATAGACCCTGATATTCTACCACATCACCTGCTTTGATGGCGGTGGCTGCCGTTACAGGCTCAAGCGTCTCTTGACCATCAACTGTACGCACCACAAAGGCATTGACAACTGCATCGACACCAGCAGGTACGCTCGTTACTGCTGCGGCGCTTGCTTTTGATGCGCTTGGTGCTGGGGTAGCTGTGGTTGCTGTTTTGGTGCTTGGCATTGCGCCACACGCTGCTAACGTCGCCGCCACAGTGGTAATTGCTAGAATCTTATAAGCTTTCATAAGCGTGTCCTATAAACTATAAATCAGTCAAATGAATTGCCCGTATCATATCACAGCTTTGGGCAATGGCGAACCGTTCAACTGTTTATTTATGGTAAATTGGGCGGATTTTGGCAAATTTCTTGGCATATTTTTGATAATCCCCCAAAATGCGTCATAATTTTGGCAATTATCCATCAAATATCCGCCAAAAAACTTGGCAGAATCCCAAAACTTTGTTATCGTATCAAGATTATTTTCTCATAAATGTACCCATAAGAAAAATTTGCATTTTTGCCCAATTTGGAGCCACTTGGAGCTACGACATGAATCCAATTACCACACACACCGCCGCCACCGAATCACAGTTCAACCATGTTCATTGGTTCCGTAATTCTGCCCCTTATATCAACACCCACCGTGGCAAGACTTTTGTCATCATGTTTGGTGGTGAAGCGGTCGCTCGTGATGGTTTTAGCACTTTGATTCATGATTTTGCGCTACTACATAGTCTAGGAATTAAGCTTGTGCTCGTGCATGGCGCACGCCCACAAGTCGAACAAAACCTGATTAAACAAGGGCTTGCCACCAATATCCACGATGATGTGCGTGTCACGCCAAAGCAAGCGATGCCTGCTCTGCTCGAAGCGGTCGGCTCAATCCGCCTACAAATCGAAGCGCAGCTGTCGATGGGACTTGCCAACTCACCAATGTACGGCTCTCGCATTGATGCGATTTCGGGTAATTTTGTTACCGCTCGCCCTTTTGGTATCCGTGATGGCGTGGATTATCAGATGACTGGTGAAGTCCGCTCTATCGATGTCGATGCCATCCGCCACAATCTGGACAATAACCACATTGTCATCCTAGGGCCGACAGGATTTTCGGTCACCGGTGAGATTTTTAATCTGCTTGCCGAAGATGTCGCTCTACGCACCGCAGTAGCACTAGGTGCTGATAAGCTGATTTTCTTGGGTGAAGAAGATGGCATCATCAGCCGTGATGGTCGCCTATTGCATGAGATGATCCCAAACGAAGTCGATCGCCTACTGCGTGATCGCAATGACCAAGAAGAGATTACTCATTTCCTACGCTGTGCCGCCGCTGCCTGCCGTGAAGGTGTGCACCGCACGCATATCATCAGCTATGCCAAAGACGGCGCACTGATCGAAGAGCTGTTCACCCGTGATGGCTCGGGTACGCTGGTTAGCCACGACCCATACGAAGAGATTCGCCGTGCCACTGTCAATGATGTGATTGGTTTATTAGAACTACTCAAGCCACTTGAAGAACAAGGCATCTTGATTCGTCGCACCCAAGAGCGTCTCGAACAAGAGATTGAATATTATAATGTCATCGAACGAGACGGCACTATCCTAGGCTGCGCTGCCCTATATCCGCTTGATGAGCAGTCAGCCGAAGTCGCAAGCCTTGCCATCCATCCTGACTATCGCAAAGGCAGCCGTGGTGCGGATTTATTGGCATTCTTGGAGCAGCAGGCGCGCAGTCACGGTCGCCATCAGCTATTTGCCCTGACGACACACACGGCGCATTGGTTCGTTGAGCAGGGCTTTAGTGAAGTGGCGGTCGATGATTTGCCTGCCGAGCGTCAAGCGGTGTATGACCACAGCCGTAATTCAAAAGTTCTAAAAAAACAACTCTAATTCTACCCGACCGCTCATGCATGGGCGGTCTTAACACATGGAATGATGATGACACAGACACTTGTTAAACCACGACTGAAACCACTACTTAAGCTTGGCTTGGGTGCACTGCTACTGACCACATTGCCTGCACTTGCCAATACGGTGAATTATCAAGCACTGAACCCAAAAAACGCTTTGGTGTTTAAAACTGGTAAAGGCGGCGTCAAATTCTCTGTCATCACCGACCCCAATTGCGGCTACTGCCGTAAGCTTGAACAAAATCTTGCCCGCATTGACAACATCACGGTCAATAAATATCTGGTCAATTATTTTGGCAGTAGCGATAATAGCCAAAACATCTGGTGTAGCAAAAACCGCAATCAAGCCTTTTTGAACTTGATGCAATACAACATCCAGCCACCGGCTCGTGCTTGGTGCAAAACCCCAATGACAAGCAATATGATTGTTGCCAAAAGCTTCAATATGCGTGGCACGCCAATGATTATCAAGCCAAATGGTGAATATATCTACGGCGCACCGCCGGTTGATGAGCTGATTGCATGGCTGAATAAATAAGTATCAATTGTCAATTCACCAAAATCACCCAAAACAAAATCCCTGAAAATGTACTTTTCAGGGATTTTATCGCAACATATCAGCTAGGATTATTTGCTCTCGGTCTTGGCAGCTTCAGCCGGCTTAGCTTCGGCGGCTGATTGGGTCGCAGCTTGGGCTTTTTGTGCTTCTTCCATTGCCTTAGCTTGCTCTTCCATCATTTTTTTCACTTTAGCTTCAGCTTCTTTGATTTGTGCATCGTTTAGTAGCTCAACGGTGAAAATCAGCACGCTGTTTGGCTCGATGTTTTGGTTGCCTTGCTCACCATAAGCCAGTGCCGATGGGACATAAAATTCATATTTGGCACCCGGTTTCATCAACTGGATACCTTCAGTCCAGCCTTTGATGACTTGATTTAGCGGGAATTGTGCTGGCATATCACGCTCATATGAGCTGTCAAATACCTTGCCATCAATCAGCTTGCCTTCATAGTTCACGATAACAGTATCGGTTGCTTTTGGTGAATTACCGCTACCTTCAGTAATGACTTTGTATTGCAGGCCTGATGCGGTGGTTTTTACGCCTTCTTTCTTAGCATTTTCGGCTAGGAATTTTTCGCCATCAGTTTTGTTCTTGGCAGCAGTTTCTTCAAACTTCTTCTTCATTTCTTCGGTTTTGCGAGTTTGATACGCTGTGATGACCGCTTGTGCTTGCTCTTCGGTCAATGCGCTTTCTTTACCTTCAAAGCCATCTTTTAGTGCTTTGTTATAAATCTCCAAATCAATCGCTTCATCGATTGTTTTGGCTTCTTGACCTGCGCCAAAGCCAAGCAAGTAGCTCACTTTTTCCATTTCGGTGCTTTTTTCGGTCACGACCGTTGATTTTTCGGCTTTGGCATCAGTAGCAGATGCAGCTTCTTTATCTTTATTACAACCAGTCAAAACCAATGCCGCAGCGATTGCAGAAACCAATAGATGTTTTTTCATAAAAAAATTCTCAAAAATGGTGAAAAAAGAAATACAAAAATGTGTGCCAATAATAGCAAAAAATTCAGCATTTCGCCATCAAAAACGCCGATTTTATTGTGGTCGCTGTATAAATATTGTTAATTTTGTGAATATAGTTTAACAGTAGGCGAAACAATTGCCAATTTGGTGTTACAATCTGCGAAACTTTGCGGTTTTTATCAATGATTTTCTCTTTTTGTGGTTTAAAATGGAATAACACATTGCATGGGCATTCCCCATCATTGATAAGAACTTTTTTATTGATTTTTTATGAATTTGGAGCAATGGTATGGATTTTTCAAAAATCGCCATTTTAAACCAAAGCCTACAAGGTCCATTGGGCTCAATCATTGGGGCTTTGATTATCCTTGCAATCGGCTGGTTCGTTGCAGGTATCATCCGTCGTGTCTTGGCAGCAGCACTTGCCAAAACCAAGCTAGATAGCAAACTCTCTTCTGAAGCAGGCATTCAGCCTATCAGTGGCATTATCGCTGACTTGATTTATTGGTTCATCTTGCTGATTGTACTGACTATGGTCGTGGGTCGTCTGGGTCTAAATGGGCTATTCACCCCATTGACCAATATGATTGATAAGATTTTTGCCTTTATGCCAAATGCGATGTTGGCAGGCTTTGTGATGTTCATTGGCTTTATCGTTGCCAAGATTGTCCGCAGCATGGTAACAACGGTGGTCTCACGCCTAAACATTCAGGCGCTAGTTAGCAAAGCTGGTGTCGATAGCAAAAATAATCTGCCAAATATCGCAGGTTCGGTGGTATTTTTGCTTACGATTGTGCCATTTACCATTGCAGCACTGGATGCACTAAAAGTTGAGTCTATCTCACGCCCTGCCACCAATATGCTGAACAAAGTGATGGAGTCATTGCCAAATGTCTTTACAGCATTGGCGGTGCTTGTCGTTACTTTCTTGGTCGTGCGTTTGGTTGCTGATGTCATCAAAGGCTTGGTTGCCAACACCCAACTGGATGATTTACCAAATAAAATCGGACTACAAAACGTGCTAGGCACCAAAAAACTGTCTGATGTCATCGGCTGTGGCGTGCTTGTGTTTGCGATGCTATTTGCCATCATCGCAGCGGCAGATTTGCTTGGCTTTGGTCAAATCAGTGACATCGTGACTATGTTTATCGCTTTTGGCAGCCAAATCATTCTAGGTGCGGTGATTTTGACCATCGGTTTTTGGCTTGCCAATCTTATCGCTGGTGTGGTTGAGCGTTCTGAACAAGGCTCAAAATTCCTAGCCAACATCGTCCGAGTCCTAATCATGGGTCTGGTACTAGCGATGGGTCTAAAAGCGATGGGTATCGCTGACAGCATCGTCAATCTTGCCTTTGGTCTAACGCTTGGCGCTGTGGCGGTGGCATTTGCTCTGTCATTCGGTCTGGGCGGTCAAGAAGCAGCAGCTCGCTATCTGCGTCGCCTACAAGACAAGCTTGAAAAAGACAGCAATGAATAAGTAGCGATGATTATCCTACTTGGACACTCTAAAATTGGCAACGATTTTAGAGTGTTTTTTATTGGGCGGTTGGTGTTATGGTGATGTGGATAAATCCCCCAATTCCCCTAGTGCCTGTTTAATAATGGTAAAACTAGCACTTAACGCCAAACTTGCCAAAATAAATGCTACGATTAAATCAGGATATTTTGAACTGGTAAAATATACGGCAATGCCTGCCCCAATCACTGCTACATTGCCAATCGCATCATTACGAGAGCACAGCCAAACGCTTTTCATATTACTATCGCCATCACGAAAATGATAGAGCACCCAAAGTGCTGATAAATTCGCCAACAAAGCAAGTACACCGACAATACTCATTTCGCTATGGCTAGGAACTTCACCATACCACAGGCGATACAATGTAGTTGCTAAGATAAATAAGCCAAACCCGCCCATTGTCGCCCCTTTAAGCAAAGAAGCTTTGGCACGATAAGATAACGCCATTGGTAGCACAATCAAGCTAATCACATAATTAGCACTATCGCCAAAAAAGTCTAAGCTGTCGGACAATAAGGACACCGACCCTGAGTTAATCCCTGCCATAATTTCAATGACAAACATCGCCAAATTTAGCCCTAAAGCAATCCATAAGGCTTTTTTATAACGTGGCGAAAGCTGTTTATCATGTGTGTCGTGTGAGCAAGATGTACAAGCCATCATCATTCCCCTATCAAGTCATCATGTGATGAGATATACTATAAACCCTGTAGTAGCTACGGAGTCAAGAGGGAAATGATGTATAAAATGAGCGAACTAGCCAAATTAAGTGGCGTTCATCTTGAAACCATTCGTTATTATGAACGGCTAAAGTTAATCACACCTGCACAGCGAAATACTAATGGCTATCGAGTATTTAGTGAAGTGCAATTCAATGAATTACAGTTTATTAAGGCGTGCCGTGCTATTGGCTTTAGTCTTGATGAAATCCGTGAACTGCTTGCCTTGCAAGCCAATCCAAGTAACCCTTGTCAAATCGCTGATACGCTTGCCAAACAGCGCCTTGCCCAAATTGACCATCAAATCGAGCAATGTCAAAAAATCAAAGCCTTGCTTGAAGGCATTATCAATTGTCATTCTGCTGATATTGACCATTGTCAAATTATTCAAGGAATTAAGGAATTTGGAGAATAAATTATAACTCCCCAATGCCCAACGAACGCAAATATTGATAAGTCCCATCATAAAAACACGGTTTGCGAGTATCGTCTGCCCTGCTACCTTCAGGAATCCAAATTACCATACCTTGCCGAGCACGTGTCAGTAGTACACGGTGGGCATTTTGGGTATATTGCCTATCGTCCGCTTTATTGACATTTTGCCATTTACTGCCCTTAAAATTTTGATACTGCCATTGCCCATTGTGATAATAAAAATTTTCACCCCATGCCACGCACGCCCAATCCAGCTCAAGCCCCTGCACGTCAAATTCAGTCGCCACATCCTCCAAAAAGTACGACGAGCGCACATCATCTTTACCATTTAAAAACCAATGTTCGACTTCAATCTCATTTTTGACATTCACACCAAGCGCTTTTAGACGACGCGCACCCGATGAAGCAATCAAGCCATAACGTTCACTGCCTTTGGCTTGCTCAATCAGCCAAGATTTTGCTTTTGTCAAATCCCGAGTTAAGACAATAGGATACTGTGATGAAATTTCTTGATAAAGAGCCTTTGCCTGCTCATGCCCCGCCAATAGCGCATGAACAAAAGCAGAAACTTTTTCTGAACGAAACGAACGCACTGACACTGCCAAATGCAAAGAAGGGTGCGCTTGCCCGCGTTCTTGCAACCAGTGTTTTAATGATAAATCTGACAAATAATGGGCTTCATCGACGATTAACTCTGAATAATGCACTTGCCAATCAGCATAATGTTCTTTGAGCGCCATCATCCATTCGCCAAGCCCTGCTTCGCCCGTATTGATTTCTTGGCCGCCACCAATCAGACACACGATGACGCACCAGTCCTGATGGCGATTCATCACATCAATCAAAAACTCTGGCTCTGATTGATTAAAATCACTCTGTCCGCGTTTTTGATTCATAAATTTACTGGCTTGCTCTTTGTTCCAAGCGCGCTGCGCCTCATCAAATACCACCACTTTTTCGGTTGGCGCTTGCGTGTCTTTTAAATACTCATCACGAAAATGGTGAATATTTTGAATAAAAGCTTTGGTCTCTTTGAGCGCCTCTTTTTTACTTTTGTCCTTGCCAGCCACATTTCTTGCTAGAGCTTCTTGTAGTACTTTTACCAACGGGCCATTGCCAGACAAGAAAACAGCATGCTCATCCTCTGCCATTTGCAAGCGCTGATTTGCGATATTAAGCCCTGCCAACGTTTTACCAGCACCCGGCACGCCTGTAATAAAACAAATGGCTTTTTGTTTATTGGCTTTGGCTTGCTCAATAATTTGATTGATACGGTGTGCGGTGATGGATAAATTTTCTGCACCTGCATCAGAACGGGTAATTTCTTGCACATCATGCGATTGGTACAAAGCTTGTGCCGCTTCTACAATCGTTGGCGTGGGTTTATACGCCGATTGTTCCCATTTTTGTACATTTAGTAAGGGCTGATGCGGAAATGAATGTAAAAATTGGCCTAAGTTTTCTGCATTGACACAAATGGCCGAGCGCAAATCACGTGCTTGTTGAAGTTTATCTGCATCAATCACTTTCGCCTGTGCTTTTTCGGCAATCAGCACAGGGATTAAGGTAATCTTGTGACTACCCTCATGAAAATGATGCAAATCTAGTGCATAATCAATGACTTGCTCGATGGCTTGTTTGTCATAAGAGGTTGCACCGATTTTAAATTCCAATACAAAAATTTGCCGCCCTAATATCACAATATTATCCACACGTTTGCCCATACGCGGAATAGCAAATTCAAAATAAATCTGCCCTTCTAGTCCGGCCAATTGGGCTTTTAGTATCGCAATCTGTCTTTGCCATGCACTGTTCTGGGCATGTTCTAGGACTTGATGACGATGATTTGCTGCCAATTTCCCTAAAATACTTTTTTGGCCTTCATCAAGAAAATCGGAAATTTGATTGCTATAATAGGCTCGTGTCATGAGTGTCTGCTCTGGATATACTTTGGCTTAGCATATCATATAATAACAAGAAGGCAAAACGCCCCACCCATTTACATTATTTAAAAACTGTATTATCATGCAAAAGACAGTGATACAACAAGGACGCACCATGACCATGACCATCACCCACAACACCACCGCACAACGCTTTGAGACCACCATCGATGGCATCACCGCTTATCTGAGCTATCAAGTGGCTAGCGATGACACGCTGATTTATGACCACACTATCGTCCCAAGCGCACTTGGCGGTCGTGGCATCGGCTCGGCATTGACCAAATTTGCCCTAGATTATGCCATCAAGCATGATAAGAAAGTCGTGCCAAGCTGTTCTTTTGTTGCGCATTACATAAATAAGCACACCCAATATCAATCTGTGCTAAAATAAGCCACATTCTGATTTATTTTTTTAGGAAATACTATGAGCAGTCTAACTTCTGACCAAGTCGCCCTACAGCTTGACGGACTACCGGGGTGGTCTCGTGACGGCAACAGCCTGATTAAGACTTATACTTTTGAAGATTTTGCCACGGCGATGAGCTTTATGGTGCGTGTGTCATTTTTTGCCCAAAGCCTTGAGCATTATCCAGTGTGGCAACATGACTACAATGTCGTGAGCGTGCGTATCGGCGATGCAGAACAATCTGCTGTCCAAAGCCGTGATGTACAGCTTGCCAAGCGTATGGAAAGCTCATTGCAAGCCCTGTAATATTTTATTTACCCAACAAAAGCAATGGCTTGACGGTCATTGCTTTTGTTGTATTTGCTTATAAATCGGTCGGTTTGGCATTGCCTAACGCTGATAAAACTTGCTATCATAGTCGATTATTTCTGATTGATACCCTATTATGACCACGCACATCGATACCCGCTCGGTAAGCGACTTTACCGAATACGCCTATCTCAACTACGCCATGTATGTCATCATGGACCGTGCGCTACCGCACATTGCTGACGGGCTCAAGCCTGTACAGCGACGCATCGTCTATGCCATGAGCGAGCTTGGGCTACGCCACACCGCCAAGCCCAAAAAAAGCGCTCGTACCGTCGGTGATGTGCTGGGCAAATACCATCCGCATGGCGACATTGCGTGCTATGAAGCGATGGTGCTGATGGCACAGCCGTTCAGCTATCGCTACCCGCTCATCACCGGTCAAGGTAACTGGGGTAGTCCTGATGACCCAAAATCCTTTGCCGCCATGCGTTACACTGAAGCCAAGATGAGCCAGTATGCCAATACGCTACTGACCGAGCTTGAGCAAGGTACGGTGGATTGGCAAGATAACTTTGATGGCTCATTGACCGAGCCTGTCACCTTGCCTGCTCGTCTGCCTAATATCTTATTAAACGGCACCACAGGCATCGCTGTCGGTATGGCAACAGACATCCCACCGCACAATCTGAACGAAGTCGTCAAAGCCTGTATCCGCCTATTAAAGAACCCTGATTTGTCGGTTAAGCAGCTGACCCAGACCATCCTTGCGCCTGATTTGCCGACCACCGCCGAAATCATCACTCCAAAAGATGAGCTCGTCGCCATGTACGAGACTGGTCGTGGTAGCTACAAGATGCGTGCTACTTATCACATCGACCCAAAACAAAAAAATCTCGTCGTCATCGATGCCCTGCCTTATCAAGTCTCTGGCAACAAAATCATCGAACAAATCGCCAAATTGATGAACGATAAGAAACTGCCTTGGGTCGTCGATGCCAATGACGAATCGGACAATGCCAATCCGTGCCGTATCGTGATTGAGCTCAAAAAAGGCAAGCTTGAGATTGATAAAATCATGGGGCATCTATTTGCCAATACCGACCTTGAGACCAGCTTTCGGGTCAATATGAACATGATCGGCGTCAATGGCAAGCCTGAAGTCAAAAACCTAAAAACCATCCTATCTGAATGGCTGTCGGTGCGTCGTGGCGTGGTCATCCGCAGGCTCAATCACCGCTTGGATAAGATTGACAAACGACTGCATATCTTGGCAGGTCTATTGATTGCTTATCTGAACATCGATGAAGTCATCCGCATCATCCGTGAAGAAGACGATCCCAAGCTTGAGCTGATGAATCGCTATGGACTATCGGACATCCAAGCCGATGCCATCTTGGACATCAAACTGCGTCAGCTTGCCAAGCTCGAAGAAATCGAACTCAACGCCGAGCGTGACCGCCTAGAAGCCGAGCGTGCGGTGATTGCCGAACAGCTTGCCAATCCGGATGCCTTGACCGCCCTACTCATCGATGAGCTGACCGCCGATGCCAAAGAGCATGGCGATGCGCGCCGATCGCCTGTGGTGGAGCGTGATGAAGCCACCAGTCTAAAAGCCACCGAGCTCATCAGCGCCGAGCCTGTGACGGTGGTCATCTCGCAAGCAGGCTGGATTCGCCTTGCCAAAGGACACAGCACCGACCCAAGCGAGATGAACTATCGTGCTGGCGATGGCTATTTGACCCACGCACTTGGTAAATCGACCGAACGCCTGATTTTGCTAGATAACACAGGGCGTAGCTATGGACTGGATACGGTCAATCTGCCATCAGCTCGTGGTCAAGGCGACCCGATTACCAGCCTGTTAAACCTAGCCAGCGGCAGCAAAATCGAACAGCTACTATTTGGCACGCCACACAATATTATCATGGCAAGCAGCACGGGCTACGGCTTTGTCAATAGTATCAATAACCTTGACACCGCCCAAAAAGCTGGTAAAGCCAGCATCAATCTAGGCGATGGCACACTACTACCTGTGGCGGTGATGGATGCGAGCGATACGCTTGTGGCGGTGAGCGTCTCTAATGGTAATCTGCTGATTTTCCCACTTGATGAGTTGCCACAGCTTGCCAAAGGCAAAGGTAATAAGCTTGTCAATCTCAAAGGCGATGAGACCATCACCGCCATCGCAAGCCTATCGGCAGATGACAGCCTAGTCATTACCGCAGGCAAGCGCACCTTGACGCTAAAGCCCAATGACATCGCCAATTATACTGGCAAGCGTGCTACTCGTGGCGCAGCCCTGCCAAAGGGCTTTGGCAAGGTGAGTCAAATGACTAAGCTTATCAAAGATAGCGAATGATATAGACGGTGGTGTAATAGCCACCGTTTTTTTATTGATACATCAGTCATCAATCATCTCAATACTGATTATTAAGATAGGATAATTATAGTCATATTTTTAATTATTCCATATACGCATAAACCTAGCACCAAATCCACCCTTGATAAATATCCTAATGCACCCAACCTAAGTACTACCGATGATTTTGTCGGTGTGTTTTAAATAAATCAAAGGACATTTCCTATGAGTATGAAAGTCGCTCGCTGGTACGGTCAGCGTGATATCCGTGTCGAAACCGCCCCAATACCAAGCCCAAAAGCCCATCAAGTCAAAATCGCCGTCAAATACACAGGCATCTGCGGTTCTGATTTGCACGAATACTTAGGCGGCCCAATCTTTATCCCTACCAAAGACAACCATCCATACTCAGGTCAAAAAGCCCCAATCACCATGGGTCATGAGTTCGCCGGTGAAATCGTCGAAGTCGGTAGCGATGTTACAGGCATCAAGGTCGGCGACCGTGTCACTGTCGAGCCTATCCTTGCCAAAAATGGCTTGACAGGCAAATATAACCTAGATGAAAATCTAGGCTTTGTCGGTCTAATGGCAGATGGCGGTTTTGCTGAATTTTGTGTGGTGGATGCCGAGCTTGTGCACAAGCTACCTGACAGCATCGACTACGAGCAAGGCGCACTGACCGAGCCTGCCGCTGTTGCCCTATATGCCGTCCGCCAAAGCAAGCTAAAAGCTGGTGACACCGCTGCGGTCTTTGGCTGCGGCCCGATTGGACTGCTTGTCATCGAAGCCTTGCGAGCTGCTGGTGCGTCTGACATTTATGCCGTTGAGCTATCACCAGAACGCCAAGCCAAAGCAACCGAACTTGGCGCTATCGTCATCGACCCAACCAAAGTCGATACCGTCGCCGAAATCAAACGCCTAACAAATGGCGGTGCAGATGTGTCGTTTGAAGTCACAGGCGTCGCCCCAGTGCTTAAGCAATCAATTGAAGCCATCAAAAATGACGGCGAGTGCGTAATTGTCAGCATTTGGGAAGGTGAAGCATCTATCCATCCTAACGAAATCGTCATCAAAGAAAAAACCGTCAAAGGCATCATCGCCTATCGTGATGTATTCCCTGCGGTACTTAAACTCATGGAACAAGGCTACTTTAGCAAAGACAAGCTAGTCACCAAACGCATCAAGCTTGAAAATATCGTTGAAGAAGGCTTTGAAGCGTTGGTTAAAGAAAAAAGCCAAGTCAAAATCTTGGTTGAGCCAAAATAATCTATCGCCTGATGAGAGCAATCAGCCCCCAAGCAAACCACTTGGGGGCTGATTGTCATATCAGCTTGATGATGTCTTAATCTGACTCAACATCAACCGTCTGATACACTTCATACGCAGGCACTTCGTACGGATGCGCATCCTTGTAAGCCTGTACTACATCGCACAGCTTGTTTTCAGGGACGATCATTTCCACTTTCCATTCAGAGACAGTGGTGGTTTGGTTCACTTCGCCAATGCTTGGATTTGAGCCATCAAGCGGGCGAAACTGCCCCACGCCAAGCGTCTGCCAACAGCAGTGCGAATAGTTGCCATAGTGTCCTGCCCCTGCTTCAAACATGGCATTTTTGACGGTTTCTAGGGCAGACTCAGGGATGTAGGTGACGATTTTATACAGTTGAAAATACATAGCGATTGCAAAATAATGGACGGATAAACAAACAGGGCGAATTTGCATCCACCCTGTCAGATTGTAAAATTGGGCTTATTCTAGTGGCACACCGATACGGCGAGCTACTTCTTCGTAGCCTTCGACGACATCGCCTAGACCTTGACGGAAGCGGTCTTTGTCCAGTTTTTTCTTGGTTTCTTTGTCCCACAGACGGCAGCCATCTGGTGAGAACTCATCGCCAAGCACCACACGGCCGTGGAATAGACCAAATTCTAGCTTAAAGTCCACCAACATCAAGCCTGCATCATCAAACAGCTTTGATAGCACTTCATTGACTTTTAGGGTCAGCTCTTGCATTTGGCGTAGCTCATCAGGTGTGGCATAGCCAAGCGCAATCGCCGTTGATTCTGACAGCATCGGATCGCCAAGCGCATCATCTTTATAAAACAGCTCATAAGTCGGTGGCAATAGTGGCAAGCCTTCTGATAGACCCAGACGCTTCATCAAGCCACCAGCGGCATAGTTACGCACGACCGCTTCGACAGGAATCATTTTTAGGCGTTTTACCAAGACTTCATCGTCTGATAATTGCTTTTCAAAATGCGTCTCGATGCCAGCTTCGGCAAGCTTTTGCATGATAAAAGCATTGAAGCGATTGTTTACCATACCTTTACGGTCAAGGCTTGCCATCTTCTCGCCATTGAATGCGCTGGCATCATTGCGAAAATGCAATACCAAAAAATCAGGATCAGCGGTTTCATAGACAGATTTGGCTTTGCCGGTATAAAGTAGTGCTTGTTTTTCCATGGGAGCTCTCAAAGTTGCAAACATCAAAAAATGGTCAGGTTTTAAGTACAAAAGTGCGACACATCACATCGCACTTTTGGGGTATTAACGCACGCTTGGCGGCTTTGGCAAGGCGTATTGCTTGCCTGATTCGTTGGTGAATGCCGGTACATCGCCTGTGACTGTCGGTGTCTGATACAGTGGCACAAACTCGGCAGATGGCTGATTGGCTGGCAATTTGATTGGGTCAATCTTTTGGGCAGTGCGATAATCCAGACTGCCATTATCGCGCTTGCCAAGTAGGTTCTTGGTGGCGCTGCAGCCTGTCAATGCGATGGTAGCTGCCATGATACCTGCTGTTAGCTTTAAAGTTTTCATAAATAATCCAAAGTCTTAGGATTCAATCAGCTTGGCTTTGACCAATGCGTCATCAATCACACTGTGGTAAGCTTCCGATAGCCAAACCAATGGCAGGCGGATGCCTTGATCAATTTTGCCCATCTTATGCAGGGCGTATTTGGTCGGTTGTGGGCTTGATTCGATGAACAAATCTTGGTGCAGATGCTTGATGGTGTCATGAATCGCCGCCGCTTCATCAAATTTGCCATCTAGCGCCAATGCAAATGCTTGGCTCATGGCTTTTGGTGCGACATTTGAAGTCACCGAAATATCACCTTTAGCACCATATTTAATCATCTCAAGCGCTGTTGGATCATCGCCTGACAGGACGACGATACGATCGCTGACACGTTTGATTAGGCTTTTGCCACGCTCGACATCGCCTGTAGCATCTTTGATGGCGACGATATTTGGGATGTCAGCTAGGCGATTGACCGTCTCTTCGTTCATATCGACGACGGTACGCCCTGGGACATTATATAGCATCTGTGGCATATCCACCGCTTCGGCGATGGCTTTGAAATGCTGATACATTCCTTCTTGGGTCGGCTTATTATAATAAGGCACAACAAGCAGCGCACAGTCAGCACCAGCTGCTTTGGCGTGTGTCGTCAGCTCAATGGCTTCGTGGGTAGAATTTGCCCCTGTACCTGCAATGACTGGCACTCGGCCTGCCACTTGCTTGACAAAAAAGCGAATCACTTCACTGTGCTCAGCCATCGTCAAAGTCGCTGATTCGCCCGTCGTACCGACCGCCACCAAGGCATGAATCCCTTCGGCAATCTGCCACTCAATCAGACTGGCAAGCTTGTCATAATCCACCGCACCATCTGGGGTCATCGGGGTGATTAGGGCAGTGATTGCCCCTTGTAACTTGGACTTGATGTCTTGATATGCGTCTGTCATAAAAAGCCTTGATGCAAAATCTAAAATAAACTTGGGCTTGGCAAGCAAGCGGTACGCTTTAGTTTATCACATTTGGATGATAATTTTATAGCAAATTTTTAACCCACATCAAAAATTATTCAATCCGCATACCGATGATGGCAGGCTCGCCTTGACGAATCAGCTGTACAGGGACAACGCCTTGTTTTGGTAAAGCTGCCACCACATCTGCAAAGTCATCCACCCCCGTGACGGCATAATTATTCAGCCCAACAATCACATCACCTGCCATGATGCCTGCTCTGGATGCATTACCCACCAAATCCACCGATGTAATCATCACACCACCTTTTGCCCCTTGATAGCTCAATGAACGACGCTCGCTTGGCAATAGCTCTCGCAGGCGTAAGCCCAATCGCACGCCATCGCTTTGGCTGGATGCTTCGGCGGCGACATCAGCAGGTGCTTCGCCAAAGTTGCCCTTGGCAGTATATGTTTTGCCTTGACGCAGATAAGTTAGGCTAAAGTCTTGATTTGGCTTGGCTTTATTGGTCAAATCAAACCACTCATGCGCAAGTCCAATCGGCGTGCCATTGAAACTGAGCACCACATCACCTACTTGTAGCCCTGCACGCTCGGCAGGAGAGTCTTGGGCGACTTGGGTCAATAGCGCCCCTTGTGGCTTGGGCAGCCCATAGACTTCTGCTAAGTTGCGGTCCAAATCCTGCACCGTCACGCCCATACGTACTCGGGTGACTTTGCCCGTGGTTTTGATTTGTTCATAAATATCCATCGCTGTGGCAATCGGTATCGAGAACGACAGCCCCATATAGCCGCCTGTACCGCTAAATATCATCGAATTGACCGCAACGACTTCGCCTTGTTGGTTGAACAAGGGCCCGCCTGAGTTGCCGGGATTTAGGGCGACATCACTTTGGATAAATGGCACAGAGCCTTCGCTTGGGATACTGCGAGATTTGGCAGAGACAATCCCTGCCGATGCCGAATAATCAAAGCCAAACGGCGAGCCAATGGCAAGCACAGGCTGACCAACCTTGAGCGTGTCTGTCTTGGCAACAGGCAGGGCAGGATATTGATTGCCATCGACCTTGAGCACGGCGATGTCTGAGCTCTCATCACTGCCAATCAAGCGCGCATCGAGCTCGGTGCGGTCGCTTAGCGTCACGGTGATACGCTCGGCATCTTTGATGACATGATGATTGGTCAAAATATAACCATCACGACTGATAAAAAATCCCGTGCCATAGCCCTGCTCCACCACAGGCATCTGTGGCAGATTGGCACTGTTACCCAGATAATCTTTGAGCATTTCGATGGCTTGGGCGGTGGCAAGCGTCTCACTATCGACTTTTTTGGTGATGCTGACACGCACCACGCCTGCCGATGCTTGCTCGACCAAATCCGAAAAATCCACACCGACTGATGCGTATGCCGCCGTCGGCATGATGGCAGTGATGGATGTGCCGATAGGTAGAGCTATGCTTGTACCAAGCAGCAGTGCCAATGTTGTTTTTTTCATAATCTATCCCAAGATGTCGTATCGTCCTTGTTGAATTGACATAATCAATGACAGCGTGACAGCATCAGCCCATCGGACGGTAGATGACTTTGATAATCGTTTTGATTTAGAAAATTTTAGTATCCTAAAATTCTATCTTACCGTCAAGTGAGATTTGGCGACAATTTCTTGCCATAATCCAACAATTCTTGCTGTCAGCTCACAAACCATTACAAGCCAAGTGCCGTATCGATACGAGATGCCACTTGTGCCACTGTGCCATCGGCATCGATACGATGAATACGCTGTGGGTGCTTGCTGTGCTGATACGAAAGTCCCTGATGCACACGCTCAAAAAACGCCAAATCATTGGCTTCAAGCCTGTCAGCCACACTACGCTTACCTGCACGCATCATGCCTGTGGCAACATCCAAATCCAGCCATAGCGTCGTATCTGGCATGACGGGGACAAACGACTCAATCAGCATCTCAATCTTATTGAGCGCTTTGGCATCACCGCCAAAACGCCCAAAGCCCTGATACGCCACCGTGCTATCAAAGAACCGATCGCACACCACCCATTTACCTGCCTGCAATGCCGGCAAAATCACCTGATGCACATGATCGGCACGAGCCGCAAACATCAGCAAAATCTCGGTGTCAGCATCAATCGTGCGACTTGGATCCAAAAAAATCGATCGCAAATGCTCCGCCAAAGCACTACCCCCCGGCTCACGAGTACGCACCACATCAATGCCACGACTTGCTAGACGCTCACACAGTCCGTCGATGGCTGTGGTCTTGCCCACGCCTTCTGTGCCTTCAAAGCTGATAAATCGTGCGTTCATTGGCTACCTTCCTTTTGTGCCATCACAGCACGATACTCAGCAACGGCTTTGCTGTGCTCATCTAGCGTTTTGCTAAACTTATGCCCGCCATTGCCCGTCGCCACAAAATACAGCACATCGGATGCATCAGGATGCATAGTAGCACGGATAGCTTCGGCTGATGGCAGGGCAATCGGCGTCGGTGGCAAGCCGTCGATTTGATAGGTGTTGTAAGCGGTTTTTTCGTTGATATTACTGCGATAAATCTTGCCATCATAGCGGTCAAACAGCCCATAAATGATGGTCGGGTCGGTCTGTAGGCGCATCCCTTGACGCAGACGATTGACAAATACCGATGACACCAGCGTTCTTTCGGACTTGATGCCTGTTTCTTTTTCGATGATACTTGCCATGATGAGCGCTTCATATGGCGTCTGATAAGGCAGGTTCTGGTCTCTGCCCTGCCATGCATCATCTAGGATGCGTTTTTGGTCGTCGTACAGTTTTTGTAAGATGGCTTTGTCGCTGACGCCTTTATTAAAATGATATGTATTGGGCGCAAACCAGCCTTCTAGATTGCCATTAGGCGACTCAATCCCCAACGCCTTTGCCACCGCTTCATTATCTCGTGCGACATCCGTCCATGCATAGCCATCAGCAGGCGGTGTGAGTAGCTCAAGCTTGACGCCGTCGGTGGTTTTGATGGCGTGGTACAAATCCTTGACCGTCTTGCCTTCGATGATACGGATGGTGACTTGCTCGGTCTTGCCCCCTTGTTGTAGGATACCGAGCGCCGTCGCTAGGCTTGCCCCGCTTGGGATGGTGTATTCGCCTTCTTGTAGTGGCTTATTTGCCATCAGTGCCAAATACGCTTTGGCAACTGGCGACAACGACAGCGCCGCACCCGACCAAGACTCATTGGCAAGCAGGCTATAATAAGTATCGCCTTTTTTGACGCTCAAGTTCATCTCAGGGTGCTGACTGCTGGCAAAAATCGTCTGATACAGCACCAGCACGCCAAGCAATAGCACAGCGATGATGGCGATGATGATTGATTTGGCAGACTGCTTGGACTGCTTGGCTTGCCTAGATTTGGCTGATTTGGAAGTGTTGGGTGATTTTGCCATCGGGACAACTCATAAAAAAAATTTGCCCCATTTTACCAAATATCCCCCACGCCTTGCCATCCAAAAATTGTAGCTAATAAGAATGGTGGTGGTTTGGATAATACACATCCCAATTTTAAAACCAAACCCCCAAACCTGTATAGCTTGGGGGTTGTGCAATTTCTTGGATGGTTTAGTCTTGCTTCTCAATAATGATTAGAAATGAGCTTTTCATTTTTTGCATAGCAACCACTTGATAGCCTAGTTGATAAATATCATGTACAGTTACAGGTTTTTTATCAAATAATTTATAGCAACGAAAATCCGCATCCGTGCTTTCATAAATAGAGTAACACATATCACCATCTTTACCGCCAGCATTTGCCGCTGTCGCAGACAAAGCGCCAAGTGATAGTAATGATGCACAAACAAGCTTTTTAAACATTTTAGCCATCCTTTTTAAATGTTGAGCGAAAGATATCTATTGGATTGCCAATATATGTTATATTCTACTCATAATTGATATGATTGGCTAGTCTTTTTTATTAAGTATATTCATAAGGTAAATTACCGACATCATCATTCACAATCCCCAATCGGCAATACCATCTGCAATGGCTTGATAGCCCCTGCCAGCTTAAGCTGTGCCACAGGGACGATGCCACGCACGGCATTGGTCATGCACAGTGCTTGTAGCTTTGGCAAATCATCGTCGGACAATATCCGCTCTTGCACAGCTTTGTCCGATTGCACTGCTTTTGCCATCACCATCTGACGCATCACGCCTGCCACGCCCGAGATATCCACCGGTGGCGTGTACCAATGCCCATCCAATTGATAAAAAATATTGCCCACCGTCGCACAGACCCACTGCCCATGTACATTGGCAATCAGCCCATCATCACTGTCATCACCTGCTTGCTGACGCGCGAGTAGCTCAGCGTGTGCCAGCACTTGCTCAGGACAGGCAATCAGCTTTAACCCTGCCAAGCGTGCCGTGCGATGACCGATGGTGCTCGTCAGCGTCGTTATGGTGATACTTGGTGCAATCGGTATGCCATCATGCCACTGATGCTGTGCGTATAGCGCCGATGGCATCAGCCGAATATCCGCCATCGCCACCATGCCATCTGCTGTCGGTAGATAACCATAGCCACGCACCGCCTGCGCTTGGCGAGAGATGATGACTTTGATGATGCCGTGTTGCATCTGCTTGGCACGCTTACCCAGCTGTACCATCAGCCCATCGACATCCATCTGCATCCCAAATGCCGACAGTGAATTGGTGATACGCAAGCGGTGCCCATCGACACCCACAATCTGCCCATCATGCACGCCCATCGTGCTAAAAAACCCATCGCCATAAGCAAAGGCACGCATCTGCATCACATCCAACGTCCGCTTGGTCAGTGGATAAGTCATGCTCTGTGCAGTAGTTATCGCTGCCATCTGGATAGACCTACTTTGCCAAGATAAGCTTGCATTGATAATCTTGGCACTTGGCATAGGTCAGTCGCATCTTGCCAAGTGCCTGCCGTGCCACCGCCTTGCCCTGTAGCATCTGTGCGACCACCGCCGTGCCCTGCTCGCCATCAAGCTTGCCCATCATGTGATAGACACGCTTGGCAAAGTCAATCGCCTGTGCTTTAGTCTTGTCATCATCAGTCGGTGCAGGATAATACCACACCACTTCAAGCAGTCCATCGGATAAGATGGCATATAGCGGTGGCTCATGCCCCGCACTATAGCGATAACGCTCGGCTTGATTGCCATAATAATCAAGCGCAGGCTCAGTGGTCGCAGCCGCCCCAAGCTCTGCCATCAAGCCTTCGGCATCCGTCGCTGACTTGGGCAAGCTCTGCCAAGTCGCCGTGTCATACACCACAGGCTCATAAACCTTTGGCTTGCCATCATCTGCCACCACGCTCTCGGCAGGAGTCACAGGACGAAAGGTCAAAAACAGCACAATCGCCACCGCCAAGATGACAGCAGCAATCAGCCAAGTGCGTTTGGACTTTGGTGGTTGGGCGGTGGTATCGGTGCTCATACTGGTTCCATGATGCGTATTTGTGGATTATTCTAACACAGATACCCACCAAAGCTTTACTTCCCCTTGCTATTTTTGCCAAAATCAGCGACACTGATGGCACATTTTTGTCCGATTTTTTTGTTTGGATACATTCATGCAGCATTTTATCGTCATTGGCAATCCGATTAATCACTCAAAAAGTCCGCAAATCCATCATGCCTTCGCCGAGAGTGTCGGGCTAGATATCTGCTATCAGCGGCAGTTTTGTCCTGATAACAAGGACAGCTTTGAAGCGGTGGTGCAGGCGTTTTTTGCTGGTGGTGGCGTGGGCGCCAATGTCACTTTGCCTTTTAAGGAAACTGCACATCAGCTGTGCCATAGTACAGGGGCATTGAGCGATGATGCCAAGATGGCAGGGGCGGTCAATACCCTAATGGTGCGTGATGGCAAGCTATACGGCGATAATACCGATGGTCGTGGCTTGGTGTCAGATTTATTGAGTCAAGGTATTGATTTAACTAATAAAAAAATCGCCATCTTGGGCGCAGGTGGGGCGACTCGTGGGGCGATTTTGCCCCTACTGCATCAAGGGGCGCACTTGGCAATTTATAATCGCACCCTTGCCAAAGCCGAACAGCTTGTACAAGACTTTAATCACCCAAATTTATCTGCACACAGTTTAGATGAACTACAACAAGACACCCATTTTGATGTCATCATCAATGCCACTTCGGCGACCACCACAGGTCAGTCGATGGATTTTGGGCGTATCACAGCGGATTTTGCTTATGATATGATGTACGGCAAGCCATCGGCATTTTTGGCACATTTTGCCAATCAAGGTGCAGGCACATCCGATGGCTTCGGGATGCTGATTCATCAAGCCAAGCTTGCCTTTGAGCTGTGGACGGGGGCGACGGTGGATTTATCAGCGGTGGCGATTGCACCTTGAATTTTGTGGCAGGTAGCACCATCTTAGGCGAACCTTAGACGAATTTAAATTTATCACTTAAGTAGGAGTAGGCGATGAGCGAGCAGATGGCAGACGAGTTTGATGTTGATTTTGATGATTTGGACAATCTACTGGACGACTTTGACGGCGTGGCTGTCGAAGGTGGCGTCGATAGCATCAATGATGATGGCTGTGAAGGCGGTGCGTGCAAGCTATAACAAGCTATAAATTGCACAAAAAAAGGTTGAGGGCGATGCTAAATCGCCCTTTTTATTTGACAAAAAAGTCAGAAATAATAACAAAAAATTTGCCAAAATAAAATTTATTATGAAAATAAGTTATCATAAGCCAAAAAACGCTTTTTCTTGGTGCAATTTGTTGTATAGTGTTCTTAATGGCGATTGCCAATCACTGACCCAATTTTCAATCTTCGTATCACACGATACCCCCAACAAGGATGAGTTATGCTGACTTATAAAGCCCCGCTTCGTGAAATTAAATTTTTGATGAATGAAATGTTCGATTTTCAGGCGCATTATCAGACGCTGGATAATGGTGCGGCTGCCGATGCCGAGACGGTGGACATGATTTTGTCAGGCTTTGCTGATTTTGCCGAAAATGTGCTATCGCCGCTGTATCAGCCTGCCGATGCCGAAGGATGCACCTTTAAGGATGGTGAAGTCACCACACCAACAGGCTTTAAAGAAGCCTATCAGCAATTCGTCGAAGGCGGCTGGCAAGGCATCAGCTATCCTGAAGCCTTTGGCGGTATGAACCTGCCAATGTCACTCAATCTCATCAAATCTGAGATGATGGGCACTGCCAACTGGCCGTGGGCGATGTATCCAGGTCTGACCACAGGCTCGGTGAACACCATCTTGCAATATGGCGATGACGCCCAAAAAGCCACTTATCTACCCAAGCTTATCTCAGGCGAATGGTCAGGTACGATGTGCTTGACCGAAGCACAGTGCGGTACTGACCTAAACCAAATGAAAACCCGTGCCATGCCAAACGATGACGGCACTTACGCTATCACAGGCAGTAAAATTTTTATCTCAGCAGGTGAGCATGATTTGACCGAAAATATCGTGCATATCGTGCTGGCTCGCCTACCCGATGCGCCTGCTGGCACCAAAGGCATTTCGCTGTTTATCGTACCGAAATTTTTGCCTACAGATACTGGCGAAGTCGGCGCGCGCAATGCGGTGGCTTGTGGCTCAATTGAGCATAAGATGGGCATCACCTCATCAGCTACTTGTGTGATCAACTTTGATGGTGCGACAGGTTTTCTCATCGGTGAACCAAACAAAGGCCTAAAAGCCATGTTCACTTATATGAACACTGCGCGTATCGGCACAGGCATCCAAGGCCTATCACACATGGAGCTGTCATTCCAAAACGCCCTTCCATACGCCAAAGAACGCCGCTCGATGCGCGCTTTATCAGGTACCAAAGAGCCAAATCAGCCTGCCGATGCCATCATCCACCATGCGGATGTACGCCGTATGCTACTCACCCAAAAGGCATTTACCGAAGGTGCGCGTTCGATGATCTATCACACCGCACGCTATGCGGATAAGCTTGCCGAAGCGGTGGCAAAAGGTGATGAAGAAGCCATCAAACAATGGGATGATAAGATTGGTTTTTATACACCCATTCTCAAGGGTTTCTTGACTGAGCTTGGCATTGAGTGTGCCAAACATGGTCAGCAAATCTACGGCGGTCATGGCTATATCAAAGAATCTGGCATGGAGCTGATCGCCCGTGATGCACGCATCTCGACACTGTACGAAGGCACCACAGGCGTGCAAGCGCTTGACCTACTCGGTCGCAAGGTGCTATTGCATGGCGGTGGCAAGGTCATCCGTGACTATACAGCAGGTATCATGAAATGGTGTGGTGAATATGCACTGGACAAAGATATGCGTAAATTTGTCTGGACCCTCACCAAGCTGTGTGCTGAGTGGAATATGCTGACCGCACGCCTGCTACTGACCGCTCGCAAAGACCGTGATATCGTCTCGGCAGCATCGGATGACTTTTTGATGTATTCAGGCTATGTGATGATGGCATACCATTGGGCGCGTATGGCAGCAGTGAGTTTTGATAAACTTAAAAATGGTGGCGAGCAGCCAAAAGAGTTTTATCTTGCCAAAACACAAACGGCGGAATTTTATTTTGAGAAACTGCTACCAAGAAGCTCGGCACACGCTGAGAGCATGACCGTACCAAGCGAAGTCATGATGCAGATGGATGTTGAGCATTTTGCGTTTTTGGAATAATACCCAAACTCAAACAACCAGTCCGCAAACAACAAGCCCATGCAGATAGTTGCATGGGCTTGTTTGCATTTGGCGCTATCCGCCATATCGGCCACGATAGCCATTGGGGTTACCACTTTGCCAACGCCATGTATCAGCACACATCTCATCAATGCCCAATGTTGCCGTCCAGCCGAACAACTCTTGCGCCTTGTCACTGCTGGCATAACAAGCCGCCACATCGCCAGGTCTACGATCGACGATGGCATACGGTACAGTTTGCCCTGTATTCGCCACAAAAGCATCCACAAGCTGTAGTACTGATGTGCCATTGCCTGTGCCTAGATTGACAGGGCAAAAACCAACGCCACTTGATGCCTTGGCCAAATATTCCAGCGCTGCCACATGACCTTTTGCCAAATCGACCACATGGATATAATCACGCACCCCTGTGCCATCGACGGTGTCATAATCATTGCCAAAAACGGACAATTTTTCCAATTTACCCACTGCTACTTGGCTGATATAAGGCATCAAGTTATTCGGGATATCACTTGGGTCTTCGCCAATCAGACCACTTTTGTGTGCACCAATTGGGTTAAAATAACGCAGTGAGACGATATTAAACGCATTATCTGCTTTTGCCAAATCTTCCAAGATATACTCAACAGTCAATTTAGACTGACCGTACGGATTGGTGCAAGAGCGTTTGGCAGTCTCAACGATTGGCAATACTTCAGGATCACCATAGACAGTTGCCGATGATGAAAAAATAAAGTTTTTCACCCCGTATTCTTGCATCACTTCAAGTAGGTTCAGCGTGCCTGCGACATTGTTTTGGTAATACTTGACAGGCTTAGCGACCGACTCGCCCACCGCTTTTAGTCCAGCAAAATGAATCACGCCAAAAAAATCATGCTCAGCAAAGGTCTTGGCAAGCAAGTCTTTGTCCAAAATATCACCTTGGATAAATGGGATGCTTTGCCCCACAATCTCTTCAACTCGTTCAAGCGCCACAGGACTTGAATTAGACAGATTGTCATACACCACAGGCGCAAAACCTGCCGCGATAAGCTCAATCAAGGTATGCGAACCGATATAGCCTGCGCCACCTGTTACTAAGATTTGTTTCATTATACTTCACCCTTGCTATGATTACGACCAATACCGTGATAGTCACCTGTGTAGTGTGCAATCAATTGATTATTCAAGATATTTTTGGCATCAAAAATCGGTAAACCAAACTGATTTAATCGGTCAATAGCTGGCAATACCGTCTCTGACCAGTTTAGGATAAACAAAGCATCACTTCCCACCAAATCATAAGCATCATCACATAGACCAAATAACGGCTCATCGCCATAAATTTCCGTCAGCTCAAAGCCTGCATTCGGGGCATAAATGCTCGTCTTGATGCCATATGACCATAACAGCTTTAGGAGCGGATGAATGGCCGAATTGGTCGTGCGACCCGTATTGGCACGATAGCCTGCACCCCAAATCATCACGGATTTATGATCAATAAAGCCATCAAAATATCGCCAAAATTTACGGAAAATCAGCTCTTTTTGGTCTTCATTAATCTGCGATACAGTGGATAATAGACGGCTTTGGACATGATTTTGTTTAAAAAACTGATCAAGTAGCTCAACTTCTGTAGGCAGTGTCTGACCGCCAAAGCCCCATCCTGCCGACAGATAATCCTTGCCGATACGCTTATCCAGCCCCATCACTGTCTGCACCGTGGTGATATCCACACCACTGGCATCCGCTAGACGCGCCATCTCATTGACAAAACTTAGACGTGTGGCAAGCATCGCCATAATCCCTGCACGGGCAAATTCCACCGTCTTAATATCACCAACAAACTGCTTATCCGTGCGAGATAACAGCATGAGTAGCAGCTCATTGGTCGTATGCACGCCCAGGGTCTTCTCACCAATCATCACCATATCAGGCGATGATAATGAACCAAAACCCGTACCATCTTTCATAAACACAAACGGCACATAGCAGACTTGGCTAGTGACAAACTCATTTGCCAAAGTTGCCACATCACCGATAGTCACCGAACCACTTAAGATGACTTGAGCGGTGGTGTCAAATAACGATGACAACTGCTTATCCACGCCTTGGGCATCCAAAAACAGCCACGCATAGGCGGCAACACTAGGCGTATCCACCACGGTGATTTGCCCTGTCTGCGTGTACATTTGCCATAGGGCTGACATCTGATGGTCAAATTTATAGCTTGCCAATGTGTGCGACACTGCACTTTCATCCGCCAATAATTGCACTGATTTATTCAGACTTGCCAGCCAAATGGCGGTATTGATGGACTCATTGGTACAGCCGATGAGTAGGATAGAATCAGTCATCACACACCCCCTTGTAAGGCTTGAGCCTGTAGAATCTTGGCAAGCAGTGCATTGGTTGAGCCATCAAAGCCCTCCGCCTTGCCATCATTTAGGGCGTCAAACACACTGTTTGCCATCACTTTGCCCACTTCCACACCCCATTGGTCAAAAGGATTAATTCCCCACAACACGCTCATCACATAGACCTTGTGTTCATATAGGGCAATGAGTGCACCCAAAGTAGATGGGCTTAAACTATCTAATAATAAGGTTGTGGACGGCTGATTGCCCCGATAGCGTTTAAACTCATTCAATTCATCCTGAGTAGTTTCGCCAAGCGCCCCATTACCAAAAGCAAGCACCTGCGACTGAGCAAGGCAATTTGCCAAGGATAATTTATGCTGCTCTTCTAAATAGGCATCGTGATGGTGCTGCTGATTGTCATAACGACGAATCGGCGTGATAAAATCGCACGACACGCGCTGAGTGCCTTGGTGTAGTAGCTGATAAAAAGCGTGCTGAGCGTTTGAGCCAATATCACCCCATAGAATCGGACAGGTGTCATAATCCACCGCCACGCCGTCACGCGCCACCGATTTGCCGTTGGATTCCATCTCAAGCTGGGTCAGATAATTGGGGAAAAACGACAATCGCCCATCATAAGGCAACACCGTATGGGCATTGATCCCCAAAAAGGTAGAATTCCACACGCCAATCAAGCCAAGCAGTACAGGCAGATTGTGCTCAAAGTCAGCGGTGGCAAAGTGTGTATCCATCGCATAAGCACCCGCCAGCAGTGCACGAAAACCCGTCATGCCAATACGAATGGCGATGGCAAGCCCGATGGCTGACCACATACTAAAGCGACCACCCACCCAGTCCCACAGCAAGAGCTGATTGTCCGGATGAATGCCCCACGCACTCATCTTATCGGTGCGAGTAGAGATGCCGATAAAATGCCGACGCAGTAGACTTTGTTCTTTGGCGCCAGTGGAGAGTAGCCACGCCTTGGCAGTTTTGGCGTTTGAGAGTGTGTCAATTGTACCAAAAGATTTGGACGAGATGATAAACAGTGTCGTCTGCGGATTGAGTTTTTTAAGCAAGCCATCAAGCTGTGTACCGTCCATATTGGAAACAAAATGCACCCGAATGTCCGTATCTGCCCATTCCTCCAGTGCCGTCGCCGCCATGAGCGGTCCAAGGTCTGAGCCACCAACCCCGATATTGACCACATCGGTGATTGCCTTGCCCGAATAGCCACGCCACACACCAGCGCGGATACGGCTGACAATCGCTTCGCACTTATCTAGGCTATCATGCACCTGCCCACCGACATCCACACCATCCACCAACAAGGGCTCACCCTTTGGCAGGCGTAGAGCCGTGTGCAAGGCAGCACGATTTTCGGTGTCGTTGACCTTGACACCTGATAATAACTCATTGATTTTATGGGATAAATTTTTGGATTTGGCAAGGGCTATCAATGCCGACAGACGCTCATTATCCAGCGCCTGCTTGCTATAATCCATATAAATCCCACAAGCAGCCGCACTAAATTGCTCACTGCGACTACCATCAGCAAATAATTCACCGATATTTGATGTGGTGGCAGCAAGCGTTTGTAGGGCTTGCCAAGCGGTATTGGTGGTATGGCTCATGAATTATCCTTAATTCGCAGACTTGACACCCAATTTATCAGCAAAATACACAAAGGCCTGCATATAGCTGGTCATATCGCCAGCATCAAAGCTGTTGCCCACCATCGTCACTACATCCATACCCTGTGTGCCAATCAGCGCATCAATGGCATCAGTGAGCTGAATCTCGCCACCGACACTTGGGGCAGTCTTGGCAAGATAGTCAAAAATCGCATTATCAAACACATAGCGACCCACCACCGCAAGGTTGGACGGTGCAACATCAGCCGATGGTTTTTCGACAAAGCCTTTGACATCAAAGCAGATATTGTTATCTGATTTTTCAATGGTTTGGGTGTTGGCTAGGCGGGCGATACCATATTTATGAATGTCTGCCGTCGCCACAGGATCGACTAGAATCTGACTACGCCCTGTCTTGGCAAATTCAGCCATCATAAAGGCAAGGTTATGAGCCCGATAGTCAGACGCATAAGGGTTTAGCACCACATCAGGCAGCAATACCGCAAAGGGATTATCGCCCACCACGGCACGACCCTGTAGCACGGCATGACCCAGCCCCAACGGTTTGCCTTGGCGGACGCTGGTGATAGTCACATCATCAGGCAAGAAGTTGAGACTGTCGGCAAGTACATCTTTACCCTTGCTGCGCAGCTGAGTATCTAGCTCGCTATTGATATCAAAATAGTTCTCAATTGCCATCTTTTGGGCGTGATTGACCAGAACGATATTTTTGATCCCAGCAGCGATGGCTTCTTCGATGACATACTGTATGGCAGGCTTGTTGCCCAGTGGCAGCAGCTCTTTTGGCACTGCCTTAGACAGTGGCAACATACGAGTACCAAAGCCTGCAACAGGGATAATGGCGTGGGTGATGGCGGTCATGATTTCAAGTCTAATCCAAAATGATAACTTGCATATTATAACAAAAAGCACAGTAAATAAACTGCGCTTTTTGTTATGCGTTATTCAATTTCCAATTTAGGCATAGATTTTACCAAATCATCAATCGCTTTTACCTGGCTTAAGAAAGCCTCCAATTGATTCAACGGCAAAGCACTTGGACCATCACATTTTGCTTGATTGGGATCTGGATGAGCCTCCAAGAATAACCCTGCCAATCCTATTGCCATACCAGAGCGTGCCAAATCCACAACTTGGTTGCGACGCCCTCCTGACGCTTCTGAGCCAGAATCTCGACTCTGTAAAGCATGGGTGACATCAAAGATAATCGGCAAATCATTAGTAACTTGCTTCATCACACCAAAACCAAGCATATCCACAACCAAGTTATCATAACCGAAACAGCTACCACGCTCACACAGCATCAGCCTATCATTGCCCATTTCGTTAAATTTATGAACGATATTTTTGGTTTGTGACGGACTTAAAAACTGCGGTTTTTTAATATTGATTGGACGATTGGTTTCTGCCAAAGCTTTTACCAAATCCGTTTGTCTTGCCAAAAATGCGGGTAATTGCAAGACATCGATCACTTCACTGGCAGGCTGAGCCTGATACACTTCATGAATATCAGTAATAACAGGCACGCCAAAGGTTTCTTTAACTTCTTGGAAGATCTTCAACCCCTCATCCAATCCAGGTCCACGAAATGAGTGTACTGAAGAGCGATTTGCCTTATCAAAGCTTGCCTTAAATACATAAGGGATGCCAAGCTTATTGGTAACTTCTGTATATTGCTCACAAGCACGCATTGCCAAATCTCGAGACTCAAGAACATTAATGCCGCCAAATAGAACGAACGGAAGGTTATTACCAACTGAGATTTTATCTGTAATTTTCATTTTTTACCTTTTTAATTAATACCTGCTTGAACCAAATCACGCAATGCCAAAACACCCACCAAGTTCTGATTGTCTAGCACTAGCAATTGGTTCACACCCTTTTCTTTCATAAGCTGCAATGCATCAGTTGCCATCGTTTGAGAAGTGGTTGATAGTGGATTTTTTTTCATCACTGTTCTAATAGGCTGATCCATATCTTGTTTTTGGCTAATCAGACGGCGAATATCGCCATCTGTCAGGACACCCAAGCCATATTCAGCATCATGAACCACTGTCATGCCAAGTCGCTTCTCAGTAATCTCAAACAAAGCATCCATGATGCTCGTATTGCCAGATACTACAGGAATATCGTCTCCAGCTTTCATAATATCGGCCACATGAGTCAATAGGCGCTTACCCAAAGAGCCTGCCGGATGGGATAAAGCAAAGTCTTCAGACTTAAACCCCCTTGCTTCAAGCAGTGCGATGGCCAAAGCATCGCCAAGCACCATGGTGGCTGTTGTGCTAGAAGTTGGGGCTAAACCAAGCGGACATGCCTCTTCAAACTCGCCCAAGGTTAAAGCAATATCTGCTTCTTTTGGCAGACGGCCGTTGAGATTTTTGCTGATGCTAATTAAGGGAATATTTAGGCGCTTAATCACAGGCAGCAACACATTAATCTCATCACTGTTACCAGAATTTGAGATCGCAATAACCACATCACCCTTAACGATCATACCAAGGTCACCATGACCCGCTTCACCTGGATGTACAAAGAATGCTGGGGTGCCCGTCGATGCAAAAGTTGCCGCCATCTTGCGGCCGACCAAACCAGATTTACCCATGCCGGTAATAATAAGCCGACCTTGACATGCAAGAATGGTCTGACAGGCCTGAATAAATTTTTCATCCACAACTGCATGCAGTTCGTGAAGAGATTGAATTTCTACAGCGATAGACTTCTTAGCCGATGACATAAAATCAAAATTAGTCACTTTCTACCCTTCTTGTAAAAAAATTTTAACTTGCTCAAGGCTGGATTCTTAGAATCGGCAAAAAAAGCATAAGGGTCTCTTTTAAATTTATTTTTCAATCGTACCAACCTCTCAACTTCAGCCAATGCTTCCATTTGCCTTACACCCTCTTTTCTATCAACTTCTGGCAAGGTAGGCTCATCCAAAGACTGCGCTTGTACCAAAACCTCAACCTGCCCCAATTTTTGGGTTTTGGTAGATTCTACATTGGACACTGGTTTGGATACCTGATCGGCCAAAGGCTTAGTGCCAGGGGGTGCCGCAACCACATTTTGATGCTTTAATACATCTATAGGCGAGCGAAAAACACTCGGATTTTTTTTCATTTCTCTGATAATGCTTGGTAGAAAAAATCCATAAACTTTGGAGTGCAATGGTATGGCATACTCTCTGTATTTTACATCTAGCGCTATACCGTCTGGAGTTCGGATTTGATAAAATTCCAAAGATTCCAAGATAGACCTAAAACTTCCATCCTTCTCGGTTCTACGCGAATAACTTGCGTTTGCAAAAGAGTAAAAATCATTTTTCAGATAATGAATAAATTTAATCACATCGGATTCAGAGACGATAAACTCACTTTCGAGCATTTTGATAGCCTCGTTGCTGGATTTTGCATAGCTATTAATTGAAGGAAAACTATAAAAAGCCTCCCCCATATGAATAACATGCTTTCTAAACAACATAGCAAGCAGTCCAACGCCTGAGTTGATAAGCATTACCTTATGCGCAATACTAAGCAAATCGTGAATATGATATTCATTATCCACCAACAATACATTATTTGAGACGCTTAAGCCTTTTGGAAATTCTGGCTCAAGTGGGTGTTTTTTAATAACAATATACCATTCCTGCGGATCAAGAGAAGCAATAACATCATTAACAGCCGTTATAAAGTTGTCATAACTCTGAATAGCCCCAGAGAAGAATTTAATAACGCTGTCGCTAGGCCTTTGAAGTCCGATGAAAAGTATCTTTCTACCTCCAACTCGATATTTTACATCAAATATTTCTCGAATAAGGGCTTCACCTCGGTAGTTATCATTCTTCTCCAAAGTATTTCCAGACTGGATGACACTGTTAATATATTCTTCAGTATCAATGATTTCGTCATTAGATAAGAATCTATCCCAGTTCTCTTGTGCATAAGATAAGCTATCTGCATTAAATCCCTTATCAATAAACCATGAGTCTGGCAACGCACCTCTTTCAAAGACATAAAAAGGAAAGTTGTTTAAAATTGCCCATCGGTATATAGCCAATCTAGTTTCATTTCCATACGGATTCCAAAATAAAAATCTAGTTATATTTCTTGACCTAATTAAGTCACCAATTTTATTAATGTCAACTTTCAATTCAGAAATATACTCCACTTTTCCCAATAATGGTAGAAGCTGGCGTATGCTTAACCACGCCGTATCCTTCCTAACACCGAACACGAGCGTAACATCATTCTTGCTTAAGTCATCTAAGGGGTCTATCTTTGACTTACCGCTATCAAAATCTCTCATAAATGTTTGCAACATCTCTTTGTTTTTAGGTGTAGCAACTTGATATTTGTCCTTAGGTCTGGGGTGCCAAAGATGAACGGCAAAAAGTCCATTATTGTATACAGAATATCCCGCCATTGAGAAATAGCTTCTAAAGCCCTCATATTCAATAGATGAATAATCTTTCTTATCCGTATAATAATTATATGTTCGATGATGTTTACGGGCATAGGTCGCCAATCGATGTGCAAGCTCAAAATCTTCGCTGCCGTGTCCGGAAAATTCATTTCTATGTCCACCGATTGACAAAAAATGCCAGCGATTAATCACAAAAAGGGAAGTTGCTGGAGCAAAACTCTGAATCCCGGTATTATTACCACATTCATAATCGTTTTGTAATTTTCGATAATGCGCCGGATTGGTGATATCTTCCAGACCCAAAAATTCCGATGAATATCCTTCATCTATATAAAAACATGGGATGCAGAAATATTCTGCAATATTCACAAACATATCCCTGATTTTAATTTCAGCGATAATTTTGTCAAAAAATAATTTGTCAAAAACCAGGTCAACATCTAAAAACATTATACATTGACCAGTTGCGACTTGTGCACCTAAATCTCTAGCCCTACCAATAGAAAAAGTTTGGCTACGAGTATCCTGATAAATATACCTAGTCTGGTATTTATTACATAACCTTTTAATTTGTTCAGAAAAAAATGAGGTGCTACCAGAATCCACCAAAATAAATTCCACATCAGGATGATTTGGTTTTATAGATAGGATGCGGGCAATATTATCTAACACATATTGACGGTTGTTAGATACTCTGACCGGAAAAATAACTGACAATATCATAAAATAACCTTTTTTGCTTTGGACTAAAGTATAAACTAATTACATATTTGGCAGAGCTTTTAACTCTTTAATCTGTTCTATAGCTCTTTTAACATTCTTAAAATCAACCATTGTTAAATCTTTTGGTGCAAAATCCCACCAACAAAGCTCCAATAAGTCTGCAATGGTAGCATCATCAAATCGAAATCTGAGTATTCTGGCTGGCTGGCCCACAACAATAGCATAATCCGGGACGTCTCTATGCACAAAAGCACCCCCCCCTATTATTGCACCATGTCCAATTTTAACACCAGATTTTATAATGCTTTTAGCACCAATCCAAACATCATTACCTATTTTTGTTTCTCTATCGTATTCAAAAGCAACCTTTCTTCTAAAAGTGGTATCTGGATGGCCTCGCATCAAAGTATTGCTATACTGAATATTTGAAGTTGATAACCAATCGTGAGGATGTGCAGCTACACCAACTTCAACAAATCGGGCAATAGAACAATACCTACCTACCTCCACATCGGAGTAAAGCACCGAATAATTGTTCACTAGAGAATAAGAACCCAAAATACATCTGTCATGAACTTCGGCCATCTTGCCAATAGTGACAGGATGGTGGATAATTGCAGACTTTGATATTTGCGCCGATTGGGCAATAAATTTGTTATTCATAAATTTCAACTTAACATATACAAATTTAAATTCATTCGTATTTATCAACCGATTTGCCATTATAGCACGCTTAAGATAAAATAATTTTCCTGTATGCAAATTAATACAAAAATCTACTATGTGTTTCAATAACATACATTTCTTTACTTATCACTTTTTAGCTATTAAGCTTACTTGTCATAATCATGCATACATCATTAGTCTGAAAAAAACATATCAGCAACAATACCAAAACCAACCACCAATACCTTTTGACAAGCTGCCATAAAAACTCAGACAAACTAGGTTTTGTGTAAACATATTCTTTCTTCTTACTAAAATCTAAAAGGTAACGGTGGCAGTAAATTCCAGAGGTCATTTCGATTCGATTAACCGCCCGTCCAATATCTAAGTGATAGCTTAAACCAGCCTCTCTTTTACTGCGCTCCCAATCGTGCTTTAATAATATAGAAACTGCGCATTTAAATTGTTTTACCGCTATTTCTCGAGAAAATTCACTTTCATTACTACCAAACATTCTCTCTGCAAACTCTAAAAGCTTCCAATCGTTCTCATCAAAAGGATTGAGTCGCGATTGCAATTCAGCAATTAATACTTGACATCTATTCTTATCATCGTCACCACGCTCCGCTTTGTGCACTAAACCTACCAACTCCGTAGAAATTTCTCTAATTCTCTCCCGCCATTTGATACGCTCTTCTGAGATGTTTTTATTAAAATAACCCAAGAACACCTGATAAATTGCAAACGCTCCAGTAATAAGACCGCCGACAAAAGTTAAAGTTTCCATATTCCCACTCCTACCGCCACCGCTTCTTCTTGCCCATCTCTTGCATCGCAAGGGTGATTTCATCATGGCTTAGGCTTGCCGTGTGGCGCAGTAGCTGCATCATATCAGGATGTAGGACGAATTTGGCATGCTCAGCGATCTTATCGATGCGCTCATCGAAGGTCAGCAGCCCTGTCTTATCATCGATGGTGACATAGCCGACACGCACCAGCGTATCCATAAAGCTTGTAAACAGCGCCTTATCAAACATATCTGGCAAATCATCAGCGTGTAGCACCGACACACGCTGACCAAGCACATAGCACAGATTGACCACTTGCTCAGTATTTAGGCGGTTTGAGCCTTGCTCAGACAGCAGTGTCAGCGCCATAAAATACCGCTCAAGGCTTTGCTGGGCTGGGCTTGCCAGCACCATCAGCTGTTGATAGGCTTCAGAGTTCCCTTCGGGGCTACCGACCACACCATCACCCAGATCGACGATGACACCACGCTCGATGAGTAGGTTTAGCACACGCTCGGCTTGATCAGCGATGTTGCGTAGGGCAGTTTTTAGGAATAATTCACTTTGTAAAAATGGATACAACAGCTCAGTGATACTATCTAGCTTATCCCGATAAATACGACCATTACGCTGCACCAATGCCGCCAAGAAGCTTGCGATGATAAACACGTGCAAGATATTATTTCTAAAATAACTCAGTAGTGGAGCTTGCTTATCCGCCACACGAATCATATCGCCTAGGATATGCGGTGTGCGTTCGATGAGTTTTAGCTTGATGCCATAGTCTAGGATTTGCTTTGGTGTCATATCCGTGACATAGGTGTCGGCATCATAAGGCAGTGCTTGGGCGATGTGCTGATACAGCTTAATCTGCTCAAGGCACTGCACTTCATCAAGGGCGGCATTTGGGGTGGATAGTAGCACGAGCGCAAGCAGTGACACAGGATTGACCACAGCGGCTTTGTTGATGTTTTGCATCACTTTGACGCCGAGATTCTGCACCATAGCATGAGTCTTGGTGGCGTTATCCGCACTGTCATCTTGGGCTATGACATCGAATTTTGCCATAAAATCATTAAGATACAGCGGCTCGCCAAATGCCAAATGCACCGTACCAAAAATTCGCTCAATCTTGCGGGCAGTTTTTAGTAGACCTAATAAGTTCTCGCTTTCTTTTGGCTTACCTTTGAGCTCACCAACATAAGTCGCCCCTTCCATGATACGCTCATAGCTGATATAGGTCGGGATAAAGACCACAGGCTTGGCAGGCTCACGCAGGTGGCTATTGACCGTCATCGCTAGCATCCCAAGCTTTGGCGGTAGCAGACGACCCGAGCGAGAACGCCCCCCTTCGATAAAGTACTCAATCGGCGCTTGGCGCTGCATCAGGCTGTGCACATATTCTTTGAACACCGTGCTGTACAAGGCATTGCCCTTAAAGCTACGACGCATAAAGAACGCACCGCCACTACGCAGCAGCTCGCCAAGCACAGGGATATTGAGATTCTCACCCGCAGCGACATGGGGAATACGCAAGCCACGCTTATAAATCACATAAGATAATAATAGATAATCAATATGGCTACGATGACACGGCACATAGACGATTTGAAAATCAGGCGCAAGCGCACGCACTCGCTCAAAGTGACGCACTTCGACGCCATCATACAGACGTGTCCATAGCCAAGTTAAGAAATGGTCAAAAAATCGCACCACCGAATGTGAATAGTCGCTCGTGATTTCGCCAAGATAACCTTGGGCTTCTGCTTTGACGGCGGCGATGGATTTGCCGGTCTCGGTAGCGTGTTTTTCGATCGCAGCAGTCACCACTGGTGATGACAGGATCGTGCCGGCGATGTTTCGCTTATCCGATAAATCAGGGCCAATGATGCTGGTGCGCTGTTTATCCAGATAGCCTTTTAGGCGCATGGCGATGGTTGTAGTCAAATCATCACCTACACCTGCTTTGGCATCACGGATGAGTGACTGCAAATCCTTGGGTTCGCTAAATCGCACAAAGGTATCACGACCCATCACGCCGATATTGAATAGCTGTTTTGCCTTGGATGGTGATTCCCATTCATCCGCCATCATCAGGCGAAACAGTGACTCTTCCTTGTCAGGTGCGCGCCCCCACAGCACCGTAACCGGCACCAGCTGAATCTTCAGCTCAGGATTATCAAGACACGCGCTAATCAATCGCTCTAGGCGTGGTACGCTCGTCTGACGTGTACCATCAGAGCGACGGTCTTTCAAAAAAATCATCGCTGACGTCTCATGCACTCCATCCGTGCGCACTTCGGCAAGTGCTGATGGCAAGCCAAGCTCATCGGTCTGCATACCCACAAGCAGGCTGTTTGAGCGAGAATAAGCACGTAGCACATAAAAGGTTGGGATGCTTGGTTCAAGCTGTGGCACTTCGCCAATCAAGGTCGGCTTGACCGCAAGCGACAATCCCTTTGCTGATAGCTGACGATAGGAGCTTGGCGCACGATTGCCACCTTGTTCGTTCGTGTGTTGTTTTTCAGACTTGGATGACTTTGAAGAAAACCAATTAGGAAACTTTAGCATATTCTCATAGACCGTGAAGACTGGATAGACCATTCTACCATTTTTTGGGGCGTTTGGCTTGATTTTTGGCTCAAAATCCACCAAAAAAGTGTTATACTTTTGCCATCCAAACTCATTGATCAACCAGCGATACTTATGAAAACTTCCTTTGAGCGCTATGCAGTCGTGCCACCTGATGCCGTGCATAAAGTTGAAGACTTATTAAACACCCTAAAACTCACCAAAAGCGCACCCGATACCTTTGTGGGCAGTAGTCATGACTATGTCGGACCCCGTATTTTTGGCGGTCAAGTGCTCGCCCAAGCGATGATGGCGGCGGCGCACACGCTCGAAGATGACAAGCCCTGCCATAGCCTGCATGGATATTTTTTGCGTGGCGGTGACATCCGCTTACCCGTGACTTATCAAGTGCGTCGCCTGCGTGATGGCCGCAGCCTATCAGCTCGTGAAGTCATCGCCGTGCAGTATGTCGATGGACTGGATAAAGATAGTCAAAAAGTCAGCAAAGAGCAGGTGATTTTTTCGATGATTGCGTCATTTTCGCCGATGGAAGGTGGGCTGGATTTCCAAGAAACCATGCCTGATTATCCACCGCCTGAATCGCTTAAAACCGAACAAGAACTCAAAGCAAACCACCTAGAGCGTATCCCCGAAGCACTCAGAGCACGCTTTTTGCGTGAGCGTCATGTCGAGATTCGCCCTGCCAATCCCCAAGACCCCATCTCGCCTGCACCCACCAAGCCAAGACAAGCCAACTGGATTCGCATTGCTGAGTTGGATGAACAACCAGTTGCGGTGCACCAAGCGCTGCTTGCCTTTGTGTCGGATTTTTATTTGGCAGGTACAGCGCTGATGGGGCATGGGCTGAGCTTTATGACCAAAGGGCTACAGATCGCGAGTATTGACCATTCGATGCATTTTCATCGCCCCTTTGATATCCGAGATTATCTGCTGTATGAGATGTGGAGCGATACCACAAGCCATGCCAAAGGACTCAATCACGGGCAGTTTTGGCAAGCTGGCAAGCTGGTCGCCACCACGCAACAAGAGTGCTTGATGCGCCTACATCAAGACCCAAGCATCATGACCAGCTCCAACTAATCTCCCAATCCTTGCATGACCCACTTATCCATCCGTCAAAGGTGTTTTTGGCGGATTTTTTTCGCTTGCTTTGCCATCACTATGACAAGCTTTCTGCTTGGTGTATTTTTGTACAATGTGCACAAGCCTATTGCCATGCAAGGTATGATTGATTAAGATATGCTAACACTCAAACTGGAGATGCAGGCTAATGCTGCCTGATTTTTTTGTTTGGATGTGCTTGTTTTCGTTGTTGGCAAAACTCCCAATGTCGTTCAAGGATTTTATGCGTACTTCTCGTTTTTTTAAGCTTACTTTACCGATTAGCTGTATGCTTGGCTTGGCAAGCTGTGATTTGGTCGAAAAAACGACCCAAAGCACGCCCACCTTATCCGACCAAGAAATCGCCAAACTCATCCCAAGCCGAGTCAAAAACACCAAAAGCTGGGCGGCGGACATCGCTCGTGTCTATGATGAGCTCAAATTGGTCAAAAATACCCAAAACATCTGTACGACCATCGCCATCATTGACCAAGAGTCCAATTTTCACGCCAATCCTAGCGTGGCAAATCTTGGCAACGCCGCCCTAAAAGCCATCGATGAGAAGCTTGAAGATAAGCTTGGCAAAAACTTGGCAGGCGTGTTTCGCAATATGCTAGAGACTCGCCCAACCAAACAAGATAATTTCATCAAACAAATCAAAGCGGTCAAAAACGAAAAAGAGCTTGATGAGCTGTACCGAGAAATTTTTGATTATTTTACAAAGACTTATAAGGTATCAGGCATCGCCAACATCACCAAGCTATCTGGTCAGGGCATCGATGAGCGCATCAATCCTGTCACCACACTTGGCTCGATGCAGGTGCATATCGATTATGCGCGTGAACATCGCCGTACCAATATGAGCGATAGAGAGTTGCGCAGTGATTTGTACACGCAGTTTGGTGGGCTGTATTATGGCATCCATCGCTTGATGGTGTATCAGGCGGATTATGACAAGCCCTTGTATCGCTTTGCTGACTATAACTCTGGGATGTATTCAAGTCGCAATGCCGCCTTTCAGCAGCGGGTCAGCTCATTAAGTGGCACAAAGCTTGATATCGATGGTGATTTGCTGTTGTACAAAGATGGCGACCCCATCAGCAAAAAATCATCCACCGAGCTTGCCGTCGTCAAGCTACTTGCCAACGCTCCCACACCGCTGAACGAACGCCAAATCCGAGCCGATTTGCGTAAAGAAAAAAGTAAGGACTTTGAGCAGACCAAGACTTATCTAGCGGTCAGTGACTTATTCCAACAAAAATATGGCAAAAAACCAAGCTACGCCATCATGCCACAGGTGGTCATCTCAGGGCCAAAGCTTAGTAAAGACTACAATACCAACTGGTTCGCCACTCGAGTTGATGGGCGTTATCAAACCTGTATGGCGACCGCCAAACGCCTAAAGCTGGTCAAAGGCTAATTGGGTTGGTGGCTAACAAAGCTAAGCGGTTCTGCGCGTCAGCTTATCAATCACTCATGTTAATCACTCATAGCCAAAAGCCAAAATTCGTGCCTAAAAAAGCAATCTGTGATAGATTGCTTTTTTGGGTTTATGTTGGTTAATTGGATTTTTTGTTTAATAAATACATCCCTGCTAAGGTGCTCAGCACAATCGGCACAATCGCCATCAACATCGGTGACAATCCTGTGGCCAATGCCACAAAGCCTACAAGGTCGGTCAAATAGCTAAATAATAAGCCCGTCAAGAGTGCCAAGACGATACGCAGCCCCAAGCCTTGCGAGCGCAACGAGCCAAAGACAAATGATGATGCCACAAGCACCAACGACAGCACCGAAAATGGCGAAAACAGCTTTTGCCAAAACGCCACTTCATGCTTGAGCGAGCGCGACCCTTGATGTGCCATCAATTGCCCGTGTGCATACAAATCGGTGAGCGACAGCTCATCAGGCTCTCGGGTCAACAGATGCACATCCGTTGGCGCAATCGGCAATTCAAGCAGCTGATTATCCACGCTGGATTTTTTGACCCCTGATTGGCTGATGGCGACTTGGCTGACTTGATTGAGTTGCCAAGTATATAGCCCGTCATTGCTTGCTTGTGGCTGATACGTGCCACCTGTTGCCTTGAGCGCTGTGGTCAGATTGCCATCGATGAGCTGATAGCGTTTGACTTCGCCAAGCTTGCCGGCGTTGTCGGCATAATTGATATACACCACATCTTGGGTATTATCATGATTGGCAACCGACCAGTAGCCATTGATGGTGATGAGTTTGTCTTGGTTGATGCCTTGCTTGATAGCACTGGCTTGATAATTGGCGGTCGGCAGGATGAACTGATTGACCCCAAGTGAAATCAGCACAAACACAAACGCCGGCAACATCACCCAGCCAATGATGCGATACAAGCTCAGCCCCGCTGCTCGCATGATGACAAGCTCACTATGATTGGCAAGCAAACCCAGCCCCACCACCGCACCAAGCAGCGCACCTGTCGGGATAAATTCGGATAAAAAATACGGCGAGCGATAAATAATATAGCGCAGCGCCTCTTTGAGCGTATAAGTATCACTCAAATCTTCAAGCTCAGCCAAATACGCAAAAATCGTCTGCAATAGCCACAAGCCGACCACCGCACCCGTCATCGCAAGGAGCGCCGAACGAATCACATATCTTGGCAAAATCAAGGATTTCATTGGGATGTCTCGCTTGTGTGTCGTTTTAGGCGGAGTCGATTCATCAGCCTATCATGATAATTCAGATATAAAGCAAACAGCGCCACCGCCAAGATTGCCACAGGATACATCATAGCAGACAGCTTGCCTTTGGCGATACTGTCTTTGAGCGAAATCACCGCAAGCACACTCGCCACATAAATAAAAATCGCAGGGATGAGCTTGAGCCATCTGCCTTGACGGGGTCTGACATAAGACAAGGGCGCAGCGAGCATCACCGCAAGCAAAATCAGCCAAGGCAAGCTTAGTCGATAGCCAAGCTCAGCATAGACTTCATTGGTATTTTCTCGTTGTGCCTGACCGCTGATGACTTCGGTCAATGCCTTAGTAGAGAGCCCTTCGATACGCATGGCTTGGGTATCGGGTGCGCTTTTGCCCGCCAAGGTGATACGATACCGCTCAAAGCCGATTTGGCTATATTTTTGGCTCGTTGGGTCAACTTCATAGCGACGCCCTTGGTGTAAATCCAACTGAATTGAGCCGTCTGTGGTGGCGACTTGGGTCGCAGATTTGGCAAAAATCAAAGAATCTTTTTGGCTTTTGTATTCATCAGGAATCTGCTCAAGCGCTGCGGCATCTTCGCTTTGAATCTCATGATGCGTCGGTGCTTGATTTCTTTGAGCCTGCGTATCCATCATGCCTTTTTTGGCATTCATCTGAATGACGATGACATCTTGGAGCGACTCACGACGAGCACCAATCTCACCGACATATAGGTGATAATCGCCACTACTGATAAACTCTTTTGGGCGAATCAAATCAAACACCTGCGTCATCGACTGCTCAGTCCAGATGTTGGTCGCACGCTCCATACCCCACGGCTTGGCAACGAGCGCAATCCACCCTTCAAGCAGCATCAGCACAATCACGAGCGGCGCAAGCATCCGTGCCAAACGCCCACGGCTGATACCACTACTATTAATCACCGCCATCTCATGGTCAGAATATAGCCGCCCAAACACGAGCATCAATGCGATAAAAAACGACAAGGGCAAAATCAGCTCAAGAAAATACGGCAAATTATAACCAATCAGGCTAAACAGCACATTTACGCCCAAACCGCCTTCTGCCGCCATACCAAAATAACGAATCAAGCGACCACCAAGCAACATCACCACCAAAAAGCCCAAAACCAAGGCGGTGGTACTAGCAACTTGTGTGGTGATATAACGGCGTAAAATCACAGAAAAGGACTTCCAAAAAATGATTGGCAAATGGCTTATGATAACAAAAAACCGCCTAAGTTTTAAGCGATTTGATAAGTTTATTTTGTTGCGAATTTTTGCTTAATAATTACAGCATGATTACAACCCATCTTGCCAAGCCGATGCGTGTCATTATCAGGATTTACCGATGATTTGCCCTGTAAATTTCATTTTTGCATGACCGTAATTTGTGCTACACTAGATGCGTGTTTTCACAAAAGCGTTTCTGATTTTTAGACCAGTGTTTTAGATAATTTATAAGGATTTACTATGCCAACAAGTGCAATCAAACTTGGCGTCCACGCCGAATTGACACTCAAAAAAGCCACCAAAAATAACCCACTACCAACCATCGTCGTCTATGCAACTGACGCAGGGGATGTGCTTGGTGGTTTTGGTGATGCTGAATATCTATTGCGTGCCGATAGCCTAATCAAACAAAGCGGTTTTAAGGGAGGGCTGGGCGAGAGCGTGACTGACTATGCCATCCATGCCAAAGATTTCCCTGTGGTGACTGTGGTCGGTGTGGGCAAGCTTGACAAACTAGCGGGCAACATCGCCAAAGTCGCCGCTGCCACTTATACCGCCATCAAAAACAGCCAAAAAGCGGCTATCTTGTGGGGTGATACCATCTGCCATAAGCACTTTACGCAGTTTGTCCTAGCGCTACTGGCGGCTGCTTATCGCTTTGACCATCACAAGAGCAAGCCTGCCGATGCTGATGCCATCAGCGAGATTAGCATCATCTCAAACCGTGATGAATTGAGCGCTTATCAAACGGCACTGGATTTCGCCCTTGCAACTGGTAAAGGCGTGAGTGCGGCTCGCGACCTTGCCAATGAAGCACCAAATGTCCTTAGCCCATCGGAGCTAGCCAAAAAAGCAAAGCAGCTCGCCAAAGAGTACGCCGACAAAATCAGCGTGAACGTACTTGGCGAAAAAGAAATGCAAAAACTTGGCATGGGCTGCTTTCTCGCCGTCTCGCAAGGCTCAGACGAAGAAGGCAAACTCGCCGTCATCGAATACTATGGCAAAACCGGAAGAGCTGGCAAAAAAGCTCGTCTGTCTAACCCAATCGCCTTGGTCGGCAAGGGTCTGACCTTTGACTCAGGCGGTATCTCTATCAAGCCATCAGCAGGCATGGAAGAGATGAAATTTGACATGGGCGGTGCGGCATCGATTTTAGGCACAGTGCGAGCGGCTGCCGAAGCCAATCTTGCCATCGACATCGTCGCTGTGATTGCCTGCGCCGAGAATATGCCATCAGCTCGTTCAGCTCGCCCGGGCGATGTCGTCACCGCGATGAACGGCACAAGTGTCGAAATCCTAAATACCGATGCCGAAGGTCGCCTGGTACTGTGCGATGCACTGTGCTATGTCCAAGAAAACTACACACCAAAAGCCATCATCGACACCGCCACACTCACCGGTGCGTGCGTCATTGCGCTAGGTAGCGTGCGTTCTGGCTTATACAGTAACGATGAAGATACGCTATTTGCTCTAGAAGCGGCAAGCGAATTTACCAATGATTTGGTATGGCATATGCCACTTGATGATGACTATGATGCCCAAATCAACTCAAAAATCGCCGACATCCAAAACATCGGTGGTCGTGAAGCGGGCTCAGTCACCGCAGCGTGCTTCCTAAAACGCTTTATCAAAGACGGTCAAGCATGGGCACACCTAGACATCGCAGGCACCGCATGGAAAGGTGGTAGCACAAACACCGCCACAGGTCGTCCTGTCGCCCTATTGACGCAGTATCTACGCAGTCAGGTCGAAGAATAAGCAATACAGGCTAAGCAAGCAAAATGCTTATCCCAAACAAAATGCGGTTCATCATGAACCGCATTTTTATTGCATCCGTCTAAGTTTATTTGGCGTTTATTTGGCGTGTGTCATGCACAGCGTGGCAAACGGCACAGCATCCAAGCGACCTTCTTCGATGTCTTCGCCACACTCGGCGCAGATGCCATAGCCACCTTCTTCGATACGGCGAAGTGCAGCATTGACTTGGGTGAGCTCATGCTCAGCTTCGTGCACGAGTGCCATACGCATCTCATCACGGGTAGCAGCGACGGCTTGGTCGTCCCAGTCTTGGTTGCTGTTGTCATCTGGGTGGGCGATGCGGTCTTTAATCTTATCGATACGGGCTTGATATTCTTGCTTGAGCGCAAGTAACACATCTTGATAATGCTCAGTGCTTTTCATGGTCATAGCTCCTTATTTGCTTGGTTAATCGATGTCATCAATGATGATATTTCACTCTTTTTCCCACTTCTATTATTCATCAATTCTTATCAAAACTCAAGTGATTTTCTGATTAATCAGCCCATTATTTTAACCGTCATTATCATGCCATTATCAGCAAACTTTCTCCTATTTTTACCCAATTTTCATCAAATCGCTCAAACTTTTTACCCAAATTTTTTATAAAAAAATCGGCGCATCTTGCACCGATTTTTTGCTTTGCCATATGGCTTATCACGACATGACAACCTAAAAATGATAAGTCGCCCCAAAGCTGATGCTACGCCCCATCTGCGGAATATAGGGCAAATAAGTTGCGTGTGCATAGACTTTTTGATTGAGCAGATTATCCGCTTTGATAAAGACATCGACATCGCCATATGCCATCGGTTTTTGGTAAGCCAGCCCCAAATTTAGCATATCATGCCCTGCGGTCTTGTGCTCGAATTTGGATAATTTATCTTGGTCAAACACTCGATAATACTCAAGCTCGCCCGTCCACTGCTCACCAAACTCAGCCTTTAGGCGTGTGCCTAGACGCATGGGCGGTAGGCGTGGCGTGGGTCGGTTGGCTTGTGGTTCATAGGTTTTTTCGCCTGTCGTTCTATCATACGCCACCACCGCATCGGGCAAATCCACCAATCGCCCAGAGATGACATCGCCAAATACGGATGCATGATAAGTATCATTCAACTGATAACCAATCTTACCTTCAAAGCCATGAAACTTCGCCCCAGACTGACTATAGCGGTTGATTTTGAGCGAATACGGCGCAATCACCGTGCTATTGCCAAGCGATTCATTGAGCGTCTGTAGATAGATATAATTATCAAAATCATAATAATAAGCGGATAATTGATAATCCAGTCGCTCGCCTTGATACCCGAGTGCAAGCTCAATGTTGTTGGATTTTTCTTTGGTCAAATCCTTATTCCCCACCTCAAATGAGCTGGTCGCTAGGTGCATCCCATGCGTATAAAGCTCTTGAGCGGTTGGCAGGCGTTCTTGGTGCGATGCACTGATGCTTAGACGGTATTCAGGCGTCACTTGCCACTTAGCACCGATGGCGTATGAAAAGGCGTGCTGTTCGTTTGGCTTGGTATTGTCTAGAGCATTTGCCAAATCAGATGCACGCTCGGCATTGGCGGCAGCGACAGTCGCTGAACAAACCGCATTTTTGGCACAACGCTCACTAATCGGATTGGGCTGCATCACTGATGCAATCTTGTCGGTATCATAGTGCATCTTGATACGCTGTGATGCCGCACGAGCCGATGCTTCTAGCGTCACATCACCAAGCTGATATTGCTGTAGCCCAAAGATTGCCCAATTATCCGTGCTATTTGTGCCAAGCATTTGCCGTCCTTTATAGACACTCGGGGCAAGTGCACTATTATCCGCCGTCAGATACTGCACGCCCCAGATGCCTGAGAGTCGCTCAGTGGGTGCTTGGGTCAGCTCAATGCGTGCGGTGGTGGCTTTGTTACGAAAATCACTGCTGATGCGTGTGCCTTCTTTTTCTTGATGCTGATAATCAGCATGAGCGACGCTCACGCCAAGCTTATCCACGCCTGCCATCGGCTGATATACCGCCGCCTTGATGTCATAGCGACGATTAGTCAAGTCAATCCAAGGCGCACCATGCTCATGCGACTCGGTACTGCTGTGCGTATGATTGCCACTCGAATCAAACGATGCCGCCTGCAAGCAGTCCGCTCGTGGATTAAGATAATTGACATCCGTCTCATCCATCAGCTGTGGATAGCTCATCAGATACGGCTTTTTGCGCTCGCTCGATGGCAAAATCACATATGCCCCACAGCCTTCGTACATCGCATTGTGCGCAGGCAGACCGTACTCATCATGGCGATGACTGATGGATGCGCCCACATAGCCACGCTCACCCACCCACGAGCCACCAAGTGCTAACGCATCCGACTCCGACCAGCTCTCAGGCAGATAATCGAGCGTCTGCGGTGTGACGATGGCGTTTTGGTAGGTTTGTTTTTTGGTTTGATAATCACTCTCGCTACGGATAAAGTGACGCTCACCTACAGGACGATAGCGAAAATACGGCGTCTGATGGCGATTGGCAAGCCAGTGCTGATATTCTGACTCTAGACTTGCCAAGTTATCAGGGGCGGCGATGTGTGCTTTGAGTGCTTTTTCGCTATCAAAATGATACTGCTGATGCTTGGGCGTCTGATAATCACCCGCACGGCGAACGAGCCCTTGTGCGGTGATGGCGATATGCTCGCCAATCCCTGCTGATACCGCTGCACTGACTAGCTTCTCATCATTAGCACTGCCATAGCGGGCACTGACTTCACCAGTAGCGACACTTGGCACGCTCGTCTTAATCACATCATCCACGACATTGATTTGCCCTGCGACATTACCTGCACTATACAGCAGGGTGCTTGCGCCACGCACGATTTCGACTTGCTTGGCAAGCAAGGTATCGACCATCACCGCATGGTCAGGTGATAGATTTGCCATATCAAGCACATCGGTGCTGTTTTGGAGTACCTTGAGTCGCTTACCTTCTTGACCACGGACGATGGGCGCAGATGCACCACCGCCATAGTGGTTGGAGTGTACGCCAAGCTCGCCTGCCAAAGCATCGCCAAGCGTTGCCGAATTTTTCTTGAGTGTCTCTTGCTTGATGATGACATCCGATGGCTTGGCTTGTCCAAATAGGCTCTGGGCGGTGCGACGACTGACGATTATCTCATCACCTTCGAGCACCACAGTTGGCACAATATCCGTCGATGTCGTGGCAGGTGCGGCAGATGTGGCGTCATCAGCATAAGCTAACTGCATGGCGAATACACCACCGATTGCTAGTAATAATGGGCTTAGGCGTCTTGTTTGGGTGTGCATGATTTTTTCCTAATCAATGATAAAGTATAACAATTATTTCAAAAATGTATTAAGTCAATGAATAAAGTTACATAATGTTATATTATTATATAACTATCGTCAAGCAAATTTGTAAACAAGACCCATTTTCAGATAAGAAATTAGGCAAAAAATAGAAACATTTTTAAGTACAATTTAAAGACAAATCAGTCATTCACGATGCCAATTCTTGGCGTATAATAGGCTCAAATCAATGCATTTTGGAAAAAACTATGTATTCAGCTCATACCGAACCGCATTTTAGCTCACGCAACAACTGGCTACGCGCCGGCGTACTCGGGGCGAATGACGGTCTTATCTCGACAGCTAGCCTGCTCATGGGTATGGTCGCAGGTAATGCCACTATGAATATCTTGATGCTCACCGCCCTAGCCGCCATCATCGGTGGTGCGCTGTCAATGGGCGCAGGCGAGTACATCTCGGTGTCATCACAGTCGGATACCGAAAAAAGCGACCTTGCCAAAGAAGCCTATGAGCTCAAGCACAATCCTGACAAAGAGCTGAACGAGCTGACTGAAATCTACAAACTGCGTGGGCTTGATGATACACTTGCCAAGCAAGTCGCCGTCGCCTTGACCGAGCACAACGCCCTAGAAGCGCACGCCCGTGATGAGATTGGGCTTAGTGATGCCCATTCTGCCAAGCCACTTGAAGCGGCGATGGCATCAGCGGCCGCCTTTGTCGTCGGTGCGGTGTTGCCACTCGTTAGCCTGTGGCTTGGCAATCGCATTGGGGCGGATTTGAGCATCATGCTTGGTGCGACGACTTTGGTGGGGCTTGCGCTATTGGGTTATTTTTCTGCCAAGCTTGGCGGTGCCAAAGTCGTACCGGCAATGGCTCGAGTGCTGATTTGGGGTGTGTTTGCGATGGCGGCGACTGCGATGATTGGTCGCTTGTTCGGTGTGTCGGTGGCAGGCTGATGGACAGGTGGCGAGCGTGTACGAAATTTCGTACAAACATTGCCGATTTTTGCCACTTTTACTGACACTGTCATTTTGGCATAATATATCCAACAGCAAAGGAAACCGATACAGGATGTATCAAGCAAGGATGATAAGCTGTTAAGTATGGAAACACCGTAAGGATGCACGCAGGATATGCACCAAAAAAGCCACAAGTGAAAGCTTGTGGCTTTTGCTTTGGGGGATGGGTGATGATAAAGCCGTCTGAATATCATTTCAGACAGCTTTCTCAATTTATGAATGTAATGCAATGCCTTTGGTTAATTTATCCACCGCATTTTTCTTACCACGAATGGCAATGCCAACCAAATTTAAATTGCTCGTTTCATGTTTGGCAATTTCTGCACGATTATCTACATCATTGTAAGTTTTAAACAATTCTTCGGTATAAATTGCCACCGCCATTTCTTTTTGATTGGCACTTTGCAAAAGTTCCAATAATGTTGCACGGTCTGCCTGATGTACCATAATCGGCTGTTGGCTCATTGGCAAATACTGAACACCACTAGCGTCTTGATAGGGTTCGCCCACAATATTTTGCGTTGCACCCAAGCCACTCATCAAAAAGGCAGTTACATTTAACGCCTGCCACGTTGCCAAATCATCACGCAAAATCACTTTGATTTTTTGTATCAAAATTCATCATTCTCTCCAAGAAGTTGTTTAAATTGATAAGAGAATTGTACCGATTTTGCTATAAAAAAGGTTTGCGTTTTTTGCTATAATTTGCCTTATTTTTAGAAAATTTTTGCGTATGGATAATTTAGATAAGAAAATTTTGGCTCATATCCAAGAAAATGGGCGAATTTCTCTCACGGAATTGTCAGATAAAGTGGGGTTGAGTATCTCGCCTTGTCAAAGACGGTTAAAGCAACTGGAAGACAGTGGCGTGATTAGCGGTTATCGTGCCGAAGTCAATCCCGAACGGATTGGCTTGAATTTTTCCGCCATTGTGTTTGTGAAAATGAAAAATAATAGTGGCGACAATATCCGTGAATTTGAACAAGCCTTAATGGATATTCCTGAAATTATTCAAGCACAAAGTTTGTTGGGCGACCCTGATTTTATTTTGCACATTGTTACCCAAGATATGAAATCGTTTCAGCAATTATATGACCGTCGTTTAACACAACTACCGCATATTACGGGGATTACTTCTACATTAGTGATGAAAAATATTATTCCATTGCGAGCCATGCCGATTTAAATCGTTTTCAGGCTGGCTGAAAAGATTGGGCGATAAAAAAGCCGTTTGAACAAAAGCATTCAAACGGCTTTTTTCACTCATCCACCACCACGCCATACACCCCAAGCCCTGCGCCAAAGTCATCCACCCGCGCCGCATCCATCTGTGCACGGATGATGACATCAGCGTCATAGCCCACCGAGATGATCTCGCCATCAACCGCACCGATCAGATAGCGCATCTGCGCTTCATGGGCGAAGCTTGTTCGCACCGTCACCACCGCCTTTGGGATAAATGTCGTCAGCGCCATCTGATCCACCGCCATCTGTGCCGATGTCGCATAAGCACGGGTCAAGCCCCCTGCACCAAGCTTAATCCCGCCAAAGTATCGCACCACGATGATGATGCAGTTACCGATCGCCTTATGTTGTAAGACATTCAAAATTGGCCTGCCTGCCGTGCCGTTTGGCTCGCCATCATCATCAAAGCCTGCGCTGGTGGTGTTATTGGGATCGCCGATGATATAGCCATAGCAATGATGGCGTGCATCAGGATAGCGCGCCTTGAGCGTGGCGACATATCCCATCGCTTCATCTCGGCTATTGATGGGATAGGCGAATGCCAAAAACTCGCTTTTTTTGATTTCATACACCGCTTCACACGGCTGGCTTGGGGTTTGGTAGCTCACAACTGCTCTTTTGTGGTGGATTTGGGATATTTTCCCACACTTTGACCATTTGTACAAATCATCAAGACTCGGCACGCTTAGCAAAAATATGCTACACTAGCATTATTTATCGATGGAAATACTCATGCGTTTGGATAAATTTTTAAGCAAAGCCACCGAACTGTCTCGCAAAGACGCCAAAAAAGTCCTGCACGCCGGCGAAATCAGCGTCAATGGCATCATCATCAAAGACTCAAGCCATCACATCGATGTCGCCTGTGATGAAGTGCTTTGGGCAGGTGAACCACTGTCTGTCGCCGAAGGCAACCGCTATATTTTGCTGTATAAGCCAGACGGCTTTGAATGCACCCTAAAAGCCAAAGAATACCCCATCGTCACCGATTTGATCGCTGTGCCCGAAGTCGATAGCCTACGCATCGCAGGCAGGCTCGATGTCGATACCACAGGCGCACTGCTACTGTCCGATGATGGTGCATGGCTACATCGTGTCACCAGCCCAAAACGCCATCAGCCAAAACGCTACGAACTCACCCTAGCCGACCCGATGGATGCCGACGCACAGGCGCACGCCATCAAACAAGTGGCAAACGGTATCTTGCTTGATGGCGATGACGAAAAAACCCGCCCTGCCGAATTATCATTCATCGATGAGACGCACGCCGTGCTGATTTTGACCGAAGGCAAATACCATCAGGTCAAGCGTATGATGGCGTATTTTGGTAATAAAGTCATCGAACTACACCGAGCTAGCATCGGTGATATCACCCTTGATGGGCTTGAGATGGGCGAATGTCGTTTCCTAAAGCCTGATGAGATTGCGCAGTTTTGATGTAGATTTAACATCTTGCCGATAAGTAGGTTTCACGTGAAACCTACTTTTTTTGTTTGGTATCTGTCAAGCACAAAAAGCCAAGCACAAAAAAACAGGCATTTTACAATCTGCCATACAGCGACTCAGTGCATTTGAATTGGCACAGTTAATTTAAAAAAAATTCCCCAAAATTTGCAGGTATTTGACAATTTAGGCTTGATAAATCACCCCATCAGCACCATATTTAGGCATATTTTTTGTATTTTTTATGAGTTTTGGATATGAGTAAAGATTTTTATAGTGTATTGGGCGTGGATCGTTCTGCCGACGAAAAAGAAATCAAAAAAGCCTTTCGTAAAATTGCGATGAAATACCACCCAGACCGCAACCCAGACAATCCAGAAGCCGAAGAAAAGCTCAAAGAAGCCACCCGAGCCTACGAAACCCTAAGTGATGCCGAAAAGCGTGCCGCCTACGACCGCATGGGTCATGATGCTTATGAGCAGGGCATGGGCGCAGGCGGCTTTGGCGGTGGTGGTTTTAGCGCCGAAGACATCTTTAGCCAATTCGGTGATATTTTTGGTTCGGCATTCGGTGGCGGTGGTGGCTTTGGCGGATTTGGCGGTGGTTCAGGCCGTCGTGCCAGCCGTGGGGCGGATTTGTTGTACAACATCAGCCTAACGCTCGAAGAAGCGGTCAAAGGCTGCAAAAAACAAATCACCTTTTCGACATCAGTCACCTGCGGCACCTGTCATGGCAAAGGGGCAAAATCAGACAGCGACATCGTCACCTGTAGCCATTGCCACGGTCAAGGTCAAGTGCGGATGCAGCAAGGCTTTTTTGTCATGCAGCAGACCTGCCCACAGTGTCATGGCACAGGCAAACAAATCAAAAACCCTTGCCCTGATTGTCATGGCGAAGGCAAAAAAAGCGAACAGCAAACTTTGGAAGTCTCTATCCCTGCCGGTGTCGATGATGGCGACCGTGTGCGCCTAGCAGGCAAAGGCGAAGCAGGCGACAGCGGTATGCCAAATGGCGACCTATATGTCGAAGTGCGTGTACAGCCGCACAGCATCTTTACCCGTCGTGGGGCGGATTTGCATATGGATGTCCCTGTCTCGATGGTGACAGCAGCGCTTGGCGATGAAGTAGAAGTGCCGACACTCGATGGCAAAATCAAAGTCAAAATCGCCGAAGGTACACAATCAGGCAAGCTACTGCGTGTGCGTGGCAAAGGTGTCACCACCGTGCGTGGACATATGCAAGGCGATTTGATTTGCCGTATCGTGGTGCAGACGCCTGTCAATCTGACCCAAGAACAAAAAGAGCTGATGCGCCAGCTACAAGCGAGCCTAGGCGAGAAAAATAGCGGCGAGCAGAAAAAAGGCTTCTTTGATAAGATCAAAGACGATGTCAAAGATTTGTTTGACTGATATCAGCACCTAAATCATTTGACAAAGCCATCATATCCTGCGTATGATGGCTTTTATTTTTGGAATATTTTATGAAAAATCAAACCGCACTCATCCATGATGCTCGCCACGCCCCGCAGTACATTGACAGCTTGCAGCCGCCTGTATATCGAGCATCGACGATTGTGTTCAAAGGCACCGCACAGCTATTTAACCGCCACTGGACGGACCGCTATGATTATAGCTATGGCACGCATGGCACGCCGACGACTTATACGCTTGCCGATCAGATTGCACGGCTTGATGGGGGCGACTACTGCCTGCTTGCGCCAAGCGGTCTGTCGGCGATCAATTTGGTCAATAGTACATTCTTGAAATCAGGTGATGAAGTGTGGCTGCCTGATAATGCCTATGGACCAAACGCTGAACATTTAGAATTTTTACAAAATCACTACGGCATCATCCCAAAGGTCTATGACCCATTAGACGTCAGTTCATTTGCGCCATCAGATCGCTGTCGGCTGATTTGGCTAGAAGCGGCGGGCTCAGTGACGCTAGAATTTCCTGATTTACAAGGACTAATCAAAAAAGCCCAAGCACACGGTATCTTGACGGCGATTGATCATACTTGGGGTGCATCGCTTGCCTTTAGTCCGTTTGCCATCGGTGATGAAGCCCTAGCGGTGGATATTGCCGTGCACGCCTTGACCAAATACCCAAGCGGCGGCGGTGATGTGCTGATGGGTAGCGTGGTGACCAAGGATAAGGCTTTGCACACCAAACTGCTACTCACGCACGCACGACAAGGCATCAGCATCTCAGGTGATGACTGCGCCACTGTCTATCGCAGTCTGCCTAGCATGAGTATGCGTTATGATAAGCAGTCTGCCACTTGCTTAGAATTATTAGAATTTTTAAAAAATAAACCGCAATTTAGCCAAGTGCTACACCCTGCAATGACAGACAATGCCAGCTATCAATTTTGGCAACAAAACTGCCCGACCGCCAAAAGCGCAGGACTGGTCAGCGTCATCCTAGATAAGCACTATTCATGGGCAGATGTCTGCCGATTTGTCGATGCACTACAGCTATTTAAAATCGGCTTTAGCTGGGGCGGGGCGACCAGTCTTGTGATGCTCTATGACATCAAAAAAATGCGTAAGCTTGCCAACAACCATCTTGCCGATGGCTATCTGGTACGCTTTTGTATCGGGCTTGAAGATGCCTGTGATTTGATGGCGGATATTGAGCAGGCGCTCAAGGTGTTAAAATTGGATGAAAAAACAGATTAAAATGGGTATAATCAAACTCATCAAAACAACCATCATAAGGATGTCATTATGAGTCAACTCAATATCGGTATCATGGGCGCATCAGGTCGTATGGGTCGAATGCTCATCGAAGCAACGCTGAACAATCCCAATACCAAGCTTGCAGGGGCGTTCGTCCGCAGTATCTCAAGTCTCATCGGTGCAGACTCTGGGGAATTTATCGGCGTGGGCAAAACAGGCGTGCCACTATCCACCATCACGCTGGATGGCGTGCAGGCGCTGATTGACTTTAGCTTACCTGAAGCACTCGATGAAGTGCTAGACGCTTGCCTTGCACACAAAGTACCACTGGTGATGGGCGTAACCGGTCTGTCTGATGCCCAAGAAGCCAAGCTCAAAGCCGCCAGCGAACATGTCGCCATCGTCTATGCTGGCAACTACTCAACGGGGGTCAATCTGTCGCTAAACTTACTTGCGACCACGGCGCGCGTGCTTGGACTAGATGCGGATGTTGAAATTATCGAACACCACCACAAGCACAAGATTGATGCGCCATCAGGCACAGCACTGATGATGGCAAAAGCCGTCGCCGATGCTCGTGGTCAGCACTTGCCAAATGCCCTAGTGCACGGCCGTCACGGTGCTGCCAAACGCCAAGTGGGGGATATTGGTATGCACGCTATCCGTGGTGGTGAAATCATCGGCGAGCATACAGTCGAATTCATCATGGATGGTGAAATCATCGCCATCACCCACAAGGCACAAAGCCGCGCCACCTTTGCCACAGGTGCGGTCAGAGCTGCCGAGTGGGTCGCCACACAGCCAGCGGGTCTTTATACTATGCAAGATGTGCTTGGGTTAAAAGGCTAACATAGCAGACAAAAAGCGGAAAATTTATCTTTTCCGCTTTTTTTGTTTATCCCATCAACTCACACATCAATCTGACTTAATACAAAGTCCAAATCCTTATCACCACGCCCTGATAAATTAACCAAGATTTTTTGGTCTTTGCCAAGCTTTTTGGCTTCACGGATGGCGAACGCCACCGCGTGCGAGCTCTCAAGCGCAGGGATGATGCCTTCCATGCGTGACAGTAGCATAAAGGCATCTAGGCACTCTTGGTCGGTCGCTGATTGATACTCTACTTGACCGCTGTCTTTCAGATAGCTATGCTGTGGCCCAACACCAGGATAATCCAGCCCCGATGCAATTGAATGCACAGGCGCAGGCTCGCCGTTTTCATCGAGTAGTACATAGCATTTAAACCCTTGGATTTCACCTTTGACACCTAAGGTCAAGGTCGCTGCATGGCGATGATGACTGTCAAGCCCTTCACCCGCAGGCTCAACGCCGACTTTACGCACCGTATCATCATCCAAGAACGCATTAAACAGACCCAAAGCATTCGAGCCACCGCCCACACAGGCTGTCACCACATCAGGCAGTCCGCCTGTCAATTCGCTAAACTGACGGCGAGCTTCATGCCCGACGATTGACTGAAAATACCCCACCATCTCAGGATACGGCGCAGGACCTACCACCGAACCGATGGCGAACATACTGTCATCTAGCTGATTCAGATAACTTTCAAACGCACTGTCCACCGCTTCTTTGAGCGTGCCTGCACCACGAGAGACGGGCACAAGTGTCGCACCCAAAATCTTCATGCGAGAGACATTCGGATGTTCTTTGGCGATATCCACGACGCCCATGTGGATTTCGCACTCAAGCCCGAGCAGTGCCGATGCTGTCGCTAGTGCCACACCATGCTGTCCTGCACCTGTCTCGGCGATGACTTTTTTCTTACCAAGTCGTTTGGCAAGCAATACTTCGCCCAGACAATGATTAATCTTGTGCGATCCTGTGTGGTTCAAATCTTCACGCTTCAGATAAATCTGCGCACCACCTAAATGCTCAGACAGTCGGCGCGCATGATAAATTGGGCTTGGGCGGCCGACATAATGTAACTGTAGCGCTTCGATTTCTTTTAAGAAATTCTCATCAGCAATCATCGCACGAAAGCCGTCTTCGATTTCTTGCATCGCTGCTGCCAGTGCAGGATGTCCGATTTTACCGCCAAATTCACCGAATAGGCCGTCTTGGTTTGGCACGACGGTATCATTTAATCCATAAAGCTTGGTCATCATATTCCCCTTAAGTATAAAATGGGCGTGCCAACCACGACACGCCCATTCATTCTAGCCATATTTTAAAAAAAGTAAAGCCGATTTTGAACACCAAAGGCGGTTTTGCTATTTTGGTGCACTGCCCACCATATCGATAATCCACACTTCAGACTGCGAACCTAGACGCAGCGGCACGCCCCACAGTCCATAGCCAGATGAGACCACCGTGTGCATATTGCCCACTTGCTCATAGCCATATCCGATGCGGTTCATCATCGCAACGATAAAATTCGCTGGGAAAATTTGCCCATTGTGCGTATGCCCCGAGACTTGTAAATCAATGGGTAATTGGCTGTTGTCATCGATTTGGCTTGGGCGATGATCAAGTAAAATCACAGGCTTGGTGCTATCGACTTGCTCAAGTAGCTCTTTGGTATCAAGACGCTTGGCATAATGATCATCAAAGCGACCAATCACCGATAGGCTTGTGGTTTGGCTGTCTTTTTGGATGTCGATTTGGGTGGTTTTATCATCAAGTAGCACTGCGCCTGTGTCGGTGATGGCGGTGATGATGTCGGTTTGGGCTTGTCTGCGGTACAAATCATGATTGCCAAGACTTGCCACTGCGCCATAGCCAGTCGCATCGACCACCGCCTTGAAATGACTTGCCATGCCAAGCGCATCATAGGCTACCGTATCATCATCCATGACATCACCCGGGATCAGTAGCAGGTCCACCTGTTCATCTTGTAAAATCTTGGCAAGCTTATCAAGATGATCAATACCAACAAGCTCCCCCAAATGCAAATCACTCACCATCGCCAAACGCACAGGCGCAGGCATCGGCTTATCAATACGGATACTTAGGTGACGCACCGTCGGCGTATAGACATTATAAAGACCCAGCCCAATCAAGCCCACAAAGCTTGCCACACCAAAGGCTCGAAGGCTATGCCCAAGCGTGATGCCAGCTTTGGACGCCACAAAGCCCGCCACCAAAGTCAGTGCCATCGCCATCACCGCAATCCACATCATGCTAAGATAGCTCATGCCAAAGCGAAACGAGCCTGTGATCAGTAGCACCAAGATGATGTTGCTTATGACAAACAGTGCTATCATCACTGCCTTTAGCATCGTATCGGACGCCCGCGGACGCACAAGCCACTGCACGCCTGATGCCAGTGCATAGGTGCACAGCTGAAATAAGATGGCAATCACCGCCATAAATAAGATACGCATCACGCTTTGCCTATGGATAATTATTAATTATTATTAAAAAATGATAATGCAGAATTAGCAACGAAACTCAGATCAAATTGACGAGTTTTATAATCATAATCCACAAAGCCAATATGCCCGCCGTGCTTGGTATCAAGCAAAGTGACATCCGCCGACACATCGCCTGCCGTCGCCGTCAAGCCCAAAAACGGATCATCTTTGGCAGTGATAATCAGCGTCGGATGCGCCACATCAATCAGATAAGGCAGTGCCGACGCCTGACGGTAATAATCGTTCTTTGAGCGGTAGCCGTGTCGTGGTGCGGTAAAGGCTTCATCAAAGTCACCCATACGCTTGGCACGCTTGAGCAATTGGATTTCATCGGCACTTAGGCGATTATCTAGTGCTTTTTTGACGATAGGGTTGAGTAGATATGGCGTATAGATGTGCCGCCCGAGCAGTCGCTCCATCGCCACCGATGCCGATGCCAGATCCACCGGTGCCGAGACGACGACCGCCTTTTGGCACAGTGCTGATGTGCCGTATTCGCCCATGTACTTGGCTAGGGCATTACCGCCCAGCGATACACCGATGGCATAGATGGTGGCAAATTGATTGGATAGATATTCTAAATAATGATGCACTTCTTTGGTGTCGCCAGCGTTATAAAACACATCACCCGATACCGCCACGCCACCACATGAGCGAAAATGCACCACCACAAAATGATAGCCCTGCGCCTGCACTGCCTTTGCTAGCGTGCGTGCATAGTGGCTTTGGCTTGAGCCTTCCATGCCATGAAACAGCACCACCAGTGGCGTGTGATATTTACCATCATCACCGATAATTTCATCGGTCAAAAGATAATCAAACGCCACATCGCTTTGGTTGAGTGAATCTTTGATTAGGGTGCGTGTGTAATTTGGCTCAAATTTGACCAAAAACTTCGGCAAAATCGTCTGTAGGTGCGGATTTTTTAGCCATAATGGTGGGTGAAACTGTGTCGGCATGGGCATCTCTGACTTAAGTAGGAAATTGTGCGGTTGGTTGTTGATGGTGGCGATGGGGTGATTTTTCTAGGGCGGAGTGGTTTGTTTGGCTAAATTTTATACAGTATCACGCATACTTAGCCTTGTACTTCAAAGACCACCACCAAATCGCCTGCACCATCGCTACTTGGCAAGCCCCGACCGCTTAGGCGAACACTGGTCGGATAATACGCATGGGCAGGCACGCCAAGCTGTAACGATAGTGGCGGTGGCAAGACCACCTGCGCCCCTGTATCGATGTCGCGACGGCTCAAGGCGACCGTATAATAGACATCCAGCCCACGCACGATGACATTGGGCTCGCTGATGGCAATCTGCACCGTGACTGTGTCAGCGCCACGAGTCAGATGAATGGTGTCGCCTGTGGTCAGCCCCTTAGGTAGCGTCGTCTGCCATGTCTGATGGTTCACCGTGAAAGTCACTTCACCGCCATGATAGGCCAGCTGTAGGCTAATCTGACAAATGGGTAGCTTACTTGTATGATTAAGCTGTCGCCACAGTCGCTTGGCGTGCTTGATGGCTTGCCCTGCGATACGCCCTGCACCGCTTGCGATATTATCTTGTACAGATGTGGGCACTTTGGATTTGACGACTTTACCAAGCTTATCAACTTGCTGTTTGGCAAATGTGCCTACCGTATCTGCTACCTGCTGTTTTTTGGCGAGTAGCCACTGTCTGCTTTGATGCTCAAGCCATCGCTCATCATAGCGTTGTCGCAGATCGGTATCTTTGAGCGTGGCATAGGCGGTATTGAGCAGGCTTGCCATCTCATCATCATGCCTGCCATCGACTCTGTCGGGATGATGGCGAGCGATTTGACTGCGGTAGGCACGCTTGATGGTGGCGACATCTGCCGACTTTGGCACGCCAAGTAATTGATAATAATCAATAAAATGATCAGACTGCCCAGAATGTTTTGTCATCTTATCCCATCATTTCTTGTTATGCCAAGTCCGCTTCAAGTGTCTCAAGCTCATCCATCGCTGTGAGCATACTCTCTTCAGCGCTGTCGATTTTGGCTTTGATGTCGCTTTGTTCGTTTAATAATTCTAATAACTTTGGCTTATTGGCATCATCATACAGACTGCTGTCAGAGAGTGTGGTTTCTATCGTTTCAAGCTTGGCACTCAGCGTCTCAAGCTCACTTTCTAGCTTGGCGATTTGTTTGCGCAGTGGCGCAGTCTGCTCACGGATTTGGGCATTTTTTTTGCGTCGCTCTTCTTTGCTTAGCCCATCATTGGCAGGGGTCTGTGCTTGTGGGTTAGCACTGTCAGCTTTGACGGGTTCTTTTGATTCTTTGTGGGCAAGCTGTCGTTCTTGGCGAGCTTTTTTGAGATGCTCGGCATAGTCACTCATATCACCGACAAACTCAGTGCAGCGACCATCGGCAACCAGCCACAGCTCATCACACACCGATAGGATCAAATCACGATCATGCGACACCAAAATCAATGCCCCTGCAAAGTCTTGCAGTGCAAGCATCAACGCATTTCGCATCTGCAAATCCAGATGGTTGGTCGGCTCGTCAAGCACCAAGACATTGGGGCGTTGCCACACCAATAATGCCAGCATCAGCCGAGCTCGCTCACCGCCCGAGAACAGTCGGCTCACCGTGTCAATACGCTCACCCCGAAAATCAAAACTACCCAAAAACGCCCGCAAATCCGCATCCGATGTCTGCCCTGCGATGCGTCTTAGCATCAGCATCGGCGTGGCATCATCATCTAGGCTGTCCATCTGATGCTGATTAAAATAGCCCAGTTTCAATGTCTCAGACACCTTATGCACACCGCTAATCAGTGGTAGCTCACCGACCAAGGCTTTGATTAAGGTGGATTTGCCTGCGCCATTTGCCCCTAGAATACCCATGCGTACGCTTGGGGTGATTTGTAAGTTTACCTTAGAAATCATCGGCACGCCATCATAGCCGATGGTGGCATTATCAAGGCTGATGAGCGGGGATGCCATGTGCGATGGCTCATAGAACTTAAAACTAAACGCACTATCCGCCATCACAGGGCTTAGCTCAGTCATACGGTCAAGCTGTTTGATACGGCTTTGGGCTTGCTTGGCTTTGGTCGCTTTGGCACGAAAACGGCGGATGTAGTCTTCTAGGTGCGCACGCACGGCTTGCTGTTTTTCGTAGGCTTGTTGCTCTTGGGCAAGTCGTTCGGCTCGGGTGCGGACAAATTGGCTATAATTGCCTGTATATAAAGTGATTTTGCCCTGCTCAATGTGCAAAATATGCCCACAAATGGCGTCCAAAAATGCTTGGTCGTGACTGATGAGCAAAATGAGTCCATCGAACTTTTGTAGCCATTCTTCGAGCCACAAAATCGCATCCAAATCCAAATGGTTGGTCGGCTCGTCAAGCAATAGCACATCAGCACGGTGCATCAAGGTGCGAGCAAGGTTTAGACGCATTCTCCAGCCGCCTGAGAACATCGCCACCGCCCGAGCGTGCTCAGCTTCACCAAAGCCCAAGCCTGACAAAATCATCGCCGCCTTAGCACGGGTGCGATAGCCATCAATCTCTTCAAATCGCTGATAAATCGGCGCAATCTCATCGGCAGACAGCGTATCTTGGCGGCTGATTTTGTCATTGAGTTGCCACCATTCGGCATCGCCAGAGAGTACATAGTCGATGGCAAGCATATCGGTGGCATGAATCTCTTGCGCCATATGAGCGATTTGCCATGACGACGGCATCGAGACCTGCCCAAGATCGGTGGTATATTCACCCAAGATGGTGGCAAACAAGGTGGATTTGCCCGTGCCATTATTGCCCGTCAGACCGATTTTTTGTCCTTTGTGTAATTGTAAATTGACATCGCTAAATAGCAGTCGCCCTTCTCGGCGCACCGCCACATCTTTAAATTCAATCATGCTGTGTATCTACTGGTAAATAATGGCTTATTTTAGCACATTTGCCTTATAATGCAGATAAAGTGGCGCACAAAACCGCCATCGCTGATAAATTTATCCTACGCCCCTTGCAAAAGCCCATCACCATCCCTATACTAAGCCCATCTTTCACTTAACTTTTTATAAGGAAAACAAGATGGCTCGTCTAACCGTCAATACCCTAGAAACCGCCCCAGAAAAAGCCAAAGAGCGCATGGAAATGGTACAAAAAGCCAATGGCTTTATCCCAAATCTGATTGGCGTACTTGCTAATTCACCACAAGCGCTTGAAATGTATCAAGAAGTGGGTAAACTCAACAGCCGCACCAGCCTAACGCCTGAAGAAATCGAAGTGGTGCAAATCACTGCAGCGGCGCACAATGGCTGTGATTTTTGTGTGGCGGGTCATACCAAAATCGGTACACTTAAATTAAAAATGCCTGAAAATGTGCTAAACGCCCTGCGTGCTCGCACCACCATCGAAGACAACGCCAAATATCAAGCGCTAGCACAGTTCACCATGCAGCTGATTGATAAGCGTGGTAAAGTATCTGATGAAGAACTAGCAGCGGTCAAAGCAGCAGGTTATAGTGAGCAAAACATCCTAGATGTGGTGCTTGGTGTGGCACTAGCGACCCTGTGCAACTATGCCAACAATGTCGCCCAAAACGACATCAACCCAGAATTGCAGGCGTATGCGCCCTAAGCTTGGACAGCTTAAGCTCGGCCAACATAAGCCCTGAACGCAAGTTTGGGGCTTAGTTGTATTAATATCCAAATGATGTACCGATAAATACCTATCCTTAGTCAAAAACAGAATAAGAAATTTACCGCACACCTGCCTATAATAATCTGTTTATTTAATTTTTAAGCCGTTGTACCGTTTGGGGTCTTGTATGCATCAGTTTGACTCGTATTTTGCCGACACTTCATCCATCAATCCTGCCACCGATGCCGTCTTGGCGTGGCAATCGCCTGATTTTTTGACCAATATCAGTCAAACCGCACGCCAATCACTTGACCCCATCGCCATTGACAAAGGCTATTATCCGACTGCCGAGATGGCACAGCTGGCTCGACTTGGGGCATTTTCGGCGCATTTGTCTAGCCAAGGCAGCCGCTTTGGTGATGCCATCCTTGCCACTGCCAAGATTGGTGAAGTCTGCGGTACGACAGGCTTTTTGTCATGGTGTCATCAGGTGTGTGGCTTGTATCTTGACCAATCAGAAAATACCACGCTCAAGGCGAACATCCTACCAAGCCACATTGTCGGTGATAGCTTTGGCGGTACGGCATTGTCCAATCCAATGAAAACTTTTGCCAATATCGAATCGATGATTTTGCGAGCGACCAAAGTCGATGGCGGTTATGTAGTGTCAGGTACACTGCCATGGATTAGCCACATTGCGCCGAACCAATACTGCGGTGCCATCGCTCGTGTGGACGGTGAGAATAAAGATGTATTTTTCTTGCTAAGCTTTGATGACGCACGCCGTGGACAATGGCAACTAAACGCCTGCCCGACCTTTAGCGGTATGGAAGGCTCAAGCACTTGGCAGATTGAGCTCAATCAGTACTTTGTGCCGACAGACACCATCATCGCCGACCCTGCCAAAGCCTTTATTGAGCGTATTCGCGGGGCGTTTGTGCTGATGCAGCTTGGCATTGGCGCAGGTATTATCCAAGGGGCGATTAACGACATCATCGCTGTCGATGCTCAGCTTTGCCATGTCAATCAATACCTAGAAGACCAAGCAGGCACACTGCAAGAGTCACTAGATAAGCTTGTGGCACGCACGCTTGACCTTGCCAAGACACCGTTTGAGTCGCACAAAGAATTTTTCCTAGATGTGCTAGATGCTCGCATCCAAGGGGCACAATTATCACTCACCGCCACCCAAGCAGCACTACTACACCAAGGCGCAAAGGGCTATCTGATGACTGCTGCACCACAGCGTCGTATTCGTGAAGCGCATTTTGTGGCGATTGTCACGCCTGCCATCAAGCACCTACGCAGTCTGTCACAGCAGCTGATGAGCGATGTATCACCAACCTAAGGAATGAGCAATGAGTGACATGATAGCACCTATGAACATGGACAAAGACGGCAACCCAACCGATGGCCGTGGTGCATGGCGACAATATCTGTGCCGTGCTTGTGGCTGGATTTATGATGAAAAATTGGGCGACCCTGATGGCGGACTGCCTGCAGGTACTCGCTTTGAAGATATTCCTGACGACTGGATGTGCCCACTGTGTGGCGTGACCAAACGAGACTTTGAGCCCTTTGTTCAGCGAGAAACCTTGGCGGTCATCGCCAAGCCCTGTGCCGATAATGGTGTCATCGTCATCGGCGGTGGTACGGCAGGTTGGACAGCGATTGAAGCGCTACGCAAGCTTGATGATTGCCTCCCTATCACGCTCATCACCTCTGACAGCGGTGACCGTTATATGAAGCCGCAGCTGTCCATTGCCATCAGCCAAAACAAAACGCCTGATGTGCTCATCACCAAAAAAGCGATTGACCTTGCCAAAACGCTCGATGTCAACCTGATTGCCTATACCTTTGCCACCGCCATTGACAGCGATAAACAACTGGTACGCACGACACGGGGTGATTTTGGCTATCGCCATTTGATTATTGCTCAAGGGGCGACACCATTTTTACCACCAAGCCTGCCTGCTGATAAAGTCTGGCGGATTAATCACATTGATATGTTTGGTCAATTACAAGCCAAACTATCTGCCCGTCCAAACCAACACATCGCCATCATCGGTGCTGGTATGATTGGCGTGGAGCTTGCTGAAGACATCGCCAAAGCAGGTCATCAGGTCACACTCATCAACCGTGATGAGTTGCCCCTTGCCGAAATCCTACCGCCAATCGCAGGTCAAAAAGTCCAAGATGCGCTCACTGGCATCGGTATCCGCTATCATGGCAGCGCTACCGTGCATGGCATCGACAAGACAGCTGACGGCTATCAAATCCATCTTGATAATGACATCATCACTGTTGATGAAATCGTGGCAAGCACGGGGCTTATCACCGACAATCGCTTGGCACGCATGGCAAACCTTAAGCATACCCCACAAGGCATCATCGTCGATAGCCATACCCTACGCACATCCAATCCGCATATTTTTGCCATCGGTGACTGTATCGTGATTGATGGCAAGCCATGCCGTTTTGTTGCACCACTGCGTGAGCAAGCCGCCGCCATCAGCCACGAAATCTTATCCTTGCCACACGCAGGCTATCAGCACAAAGCGCCACTGGTTCGCCTAAAAACCAAGTCCATCATCGTCTCGGTCACAGGCAATCCTGACAAAACTTGCGACTGGCAAATCATTGACGATAGCGATACGCTGTTTGTAATGACCCAAGCGCGTGACGGCGTAACCACTGCCAAGATTGAGCTGAAGTTATAATCATATCCTAAAAGTGAATTTACCATGCCGACGCTTTTGGGCGTAACATGGTGCTGTTTTTTATTCTAAGTGTTTATTATGTCTAATATTTTTCGCCCCTTTGATGATAAGCCCATTCAGTTTGGCTGCTCGTGTGGCAAACACAATAGCCAAACAGAGTGCAATCAAAGCCTGCTACTTGATGAGCGATTTGCCCATGTCCAAAACGACAGCCGCAGCGAGCATACCACCACCGATATGATTGAAGCGGTGGCAGTCAAGGCACTGTTTCCACATGAGCCGACTCGCCGTGCGTTTTTAAAATCAGTCGGTAAAGGCACTGCCCTTGCCGCCATCGCAAGCGTCTTGCCCCTAGCAAGCCTACAAGAAGCTGCCGCCATTGATGTGCTTAAGCCTGAAAAAAAGAGCGTGGATATTGGCTTTTTGCCGATTTTATGCTCAACACCGCTGATCATGGCTGACCCATTGGGCTATTATGAAGAGCAAGGCATCAAGGCCAATTTGCATAAGCGCGCAGGCTGGGCGCTCGTGCGTGACCAGATGATGAACCGAGAGCTTGATGCGACGCATTTTTTAGCGCCGATGCCACTTGCCATCAGTCTTGGCTTGGGCTCAGCCAAACAAGACATGAAAGTCGCCGCCATTCAAAACACCAATGGTCAAGCTCTGGTGATGGCGCTCAAGCACGCCAATAACCGCGACCCAAAGAACTGGAAAGGCTTCACCTTTGCCATTCCTTTTGAGCATAGCATTCATAATTATCTGCTCAGATATTTCTTGGCAGAACATGGACTTGACCCTGATAAAGATGTCAAGCTTCGCCTGACCACACCGCCTGATATGATTGCCAACCTAAAAGCAGGCAACATTGACGGCTTTTTTGGACCCGAGCCGTTCAATCAGCGTGCCGTTTGGGATAAAGCAGGCTATATCCACACATTGAGCCGTGATATTTGGCTAGGGCATCCGTGCTGTTCGTTTGGTACTTCACAAGCGTTCATCAATGAAAATCCGCAAACCTTTTTGGCAATGTATCGTGCGATTATCAAAGCCAATGTCATGGCAAATGAGCCAAGCATTCGCAAAGACTTATCCAAGCTGCTCTCGCCTGCCAAATACCTAGGTCAGCCTGAATTGGTGCTACGCCAGTCCATCATGGGGCGTTTTGCCGATGGCGTGGGCAATGTCCAAGATTTCCCTAACCGCATGGGCTTTGATGTCATGCCATGGCAGTCGGTGGCGGTGTGGATGCTGTCGCAAATGAAACGCTGGGGCTATCTAAAAGACAACATCAATTATCAAGATATCGCAAATCAAGTGTTTATGCTCACCGATGCCAAAAAACAAATGCAAGAAATGGGCTACACCGTCAAAGAAAACGAACCACAAATCACCGTGATGGGTAAGGCGTTTGACGCAAGCCGTCCTGATGAGTACATCAATTCCTTTGCCATCGGTCAAAAGGTGAGCGTATGAAACTGACAACCAAAACCAAAGGCTATCTATTATCCCTACTCATCGTGCTTGCGACGCTTGGCGTCTGGCAATGGGCGACCTTGCCACAAAAGGTCTATGCACCGACCGACCCGCTCAAGCTTGAGTACAGCGTACTGATGGGTGATATTCCTGAATTTACTGAGCCTGGTGCATTGGTCGCAAGCCAAAAGAGTGAATTTCCTACGCCGAGCGACTTTGGGCAAACAGCCGCCAAGCACCTGTCCAATCCCTTTTATGATAATGGCTTAAATGATAAAGGCATTGGTATTCAGCTTGGCTATTCTATTGGGCGGGTGCTCTTAGGCTTTTTGCTTGCGATGATGGTGGCGATTCCTTTGGGCTATGCCATTGGTATGTCGCCGATTTTGGGCGCAGCTGCCACGCCGTTTGTGCAGATTTTAAAGCCGATTTCACCGCTTGCGTGGATGCCGATTGCCCTTTATACGATTAAAGATTCTAATGCGTCCAGTATTTTTGTGATTTTTATTTGTTCTATTTGGCCAATGCTCACCAACACCGCCTTTGGGGTGGCGTCTGTCCGCCGTGAATGGCGTAATGTCGCCAAGACGCTTGAGCTGTCGCCTTTACAGACCGCTACCAAAATTGTCATTCCTGCTGCCGCACCGACCATTGTTACGGGTATGCGTATTTCTATGGGGATTGCGTGGCTGGTGATTGTTGCTGCCGAGATGCTCGTGGGTGGTACGGGCATTGGTTATTTTGTGTGGAATCAGTGGAATAATCTATCGCTTGCCAATGTGATTTTTGCTGTGCTGCTGATTGGCTTGGTGGGTATGGTACTGGATATGCTGTTTGGCGTGCTACAAAAAAAGGTGAGCTATGTTGAATAATGATGGCAAATTGATTGAAGTTGGCAGTCTGTCCAAACGCTACGGCGATGGCGATAATGTCTTTGAAAATGTCAATTTTGATATTTATAAAAATGAGTTCATCTGCTTGATTGGACATTCAGGCTGTGGCAAATCGACAATTTTAAACGCCCTAGCAGGACTTGAAAACGCCACATCAGGCAGCATCACCATGAATGGTAAAGAAGTTGTCAAACCAAGCCTTGAGCGGGGTGTGGTGTTCCAAAGTCATGCCCTGCTCCCATGGCTGACTGTCGGCGAGAACATCGGCTTTGCTCTAAAAGCAAAAACGCCCAACATCAGCGCCAATGACCTTGCCCAAAAAATTGATTTTTATCTAGCGATGGTCGGACTTAGCAAGGTCAAAGACAAAAAGCCAAGTCAGCTATCAGGCGGTATGAAACAGCGTGTGGGGATTGCCCGTGCCTTTGCCACACAGCCAGAGCTGTTACTGATGGACGAGCCGTTTGGGGCACTGGACGCTTTGACTCGTGGGGTGATTCAAGATGAGCTCGTGAATATCGTCGATGAAACGCAGCAGACGGTGTTTATGATTACCCATGATATTGATGAAGCGATTTTGCTCGCTGACCGCATATTTTTGATGAGTAATGGTCCACGGGCGTTTTTGGCGGAGATTGTCGAAAACACCATTCCGAAGCCACGCCACAGGGATAATATCCATCATCATGCGCATTATTATAAAATTCGCAATCATCTCTTGGACTTCTTGGTGCATCGCAGTAAAGCACTACAACAGCAGAGCGAACGCCCAAGCCATCCAAAGGTCATCAACTTTAGCCAAATGGCGTGGGATGGCTTATAAATCACCAAAAAAATCAGCCCAAAACCTATGCTTTGGGCTGATTTATCATTCAAGCAATCAAATCCGCTCACGACCACGGGCAATCGCCGCCTTGACCTGATTTGGCGCTGTACCACCGATGTGATTACGGGCGTTGAGCGAGCCTTCTAGTGTCAAGCACTCAAAGACATCATCGCCAATGAGTTCACTAAAGCTTTGTAGTTCAGCTAGGCTAAGCTCACTTAAATCCACACCTTTGGCGACGCCTAACGCCACAGCCTTGCCGACCACTTCATGCGCATCACGGAATGGCAGACCTTTTTTGACCAAATAATCCGCCAAATCGGTCGCTGCGGCATAGCCTTTCATCGTCGCCGCTCGCATATTCTCGCTATTTGGCACAAGATTTGGCAACATATCAGCAAAGGCAAGTAGTGAGCCTGTCAAGGTATCCACGCAGTCAAACAGCGGCTCTTTGTCTTCTTGGTTGTCTTTGTTGTACGCCAGTGGCTGATTTTTCATCAAGCTCAGCAAAGTGGTCAACTGACCAAACACGCGCGCCGCCTTACCACGCACCAGCTCCGGCACATCAGGATTTTTCTTTTGTGGCATGATGGATGAGCCTGTGCAGAAGCGGTCAGGCACTGCCACAAAGCCAAATTGCGCACTCATCCACAGGATAATCTCTTCGCTCATGCGAGATAGATGCATCATCAGAATCGACGCATTGGCGGTAAATTCAATGGCAAAATCACGGTCGCTGACAGCATCTAGCGAATTTTGGCAAATACCTTCAAAGCCGAGAAGTTCAGCGGTGATGGTGCGGTCAATCGGATAAGTCGTGCCTGCTAGAGCTGCACTGCCTAGTGGCATCTGATTGATACGACGGCGAGTGTCAGCAAAACGCTCGCTATCACGGGTCAGCATCTCAAACCACGCCATCACATGATGACCAAAGCTCACCGGCTGCGCTGTTTGTAGATGGGTAAAGCCCGGCATGATGGTGGTGGTGTGCTTATCCGCCAAATCCAATAAGCCTGATTGCAAGCGTTTTAGCAATACCAAGATATTATCGGTCTCATCTCGTAGCCACAGGCGAATGTCGGTCGCCACTTGGTCATTGCGACTGCGTCCTGTGTGTAACTTTTTGCCGACATCACCGATGATGGCAGTCAGACGGCTCTCGACATTCATATGTACATCTTCGAGTGCCACCGACCATACAAATGTGCCATTATCAATCTCGGCTTGGACTTGCTTTAGGCCATCGACGATGGTTTGGCTTTCGTCCATCGTGATAATCCCACAGCGACCCAGCATGGTGGCGTGGGCAATAGAGCCTTGGATGTCTTGTTTTGCCATGCGTTTGTCAAAATTCACCGATGCGGTAAATTCGGCGACAAAGCTGTCGGTCGCTTCACTAAAACGACCGCCCCACATACTTGAAGTTTGTTCACTCATGATAAATCCTTTGATTTACTTAACTTTGCCAAAGTATAACACATCTTCGCCATCGCATTCATCAATTATCCGCAGGCATAACATGGCTTTTATGCCCCAAAGGTTTTATAATAGGATAATTTTTATGATTTTTGCAAAATTTGGACACGCTTATGACCACTCGCACACTGACCATCGCCACTCGCCAAAGTCCATTGGCACTATGGCAAGCCAATTTTATCAAAGATGCGCTTGAACGCCTGTACCCGCAGATGACCGTCACCTTACTTGAGATGGTGACTCGTGGCGATAAGATTTTGGATACGCCACTTGCCAAGATTGGTGGCAAGGGTCTATTTGTCAAAGAGCTTGAACAGGCTCTATATGATGGGCGTGCTGATATTGCCGTGCATTCGCTCAAGGATGTGCCGATGGTATTGCCCGAAGGCTTGACGCTTGGGGCGTATTGCAAGCGTCATGCACCGACCGATGCTTTTGTGTCAAATGCCTTTGCAAGCCTTGATGAGCTGCCAAGTGGTGCAGTGCTTGGCACATCTAGCCTACGCCGTGAATGCCAGCTTCGTCAAGCTCGCCCTGACCTTATCATCAAAAGCCTGCGTGGCAATGTCGGCACACGCCTAGCCAAGCTCGATGCTAGTGAATATGATGCGATTATCCTAGCCACGAGCGGACTTCAGCGACTAGGACTCGATGCTCGCATTCGCCATGAGCTCAATGAATCGCTATCGCTACCTGCGGTGGGTCAAGGGGCGCTTGCCATCGAATGCCGAGCTGGTGATGATGAGATGTTGTCACTACTCGCACCGCTCAATGACACCGCCACTGCCCTGTGCGTGATGGCAGAGCGAGCGATGAATCGTACGCTAGAAGGCGGCTGCCAAGTGCCGATTGCAGGCTTTGCTACCATCGATGATGGCACACTGCGCCTGCGTGGTCGTGTCGGCTCTGTCGATGGCAAGGTGCTACTAAAAGCCGAAAACACCATCACCCTAGGCGATGATGAGACTGCCAATATCACAGCAGTAGAAGCGCTTGGCGAACAAATCGCCCGTGAGCTACTCGCCCAAGGTGCGGATGCGATTTTACAAGAAGTGTATCAATCCGCTGATAACGCCTAATATGCCAACGACCTTGCCCGTGCTCATCAACACCCGCCCTATTCATCGGGGTGATGTCATCCGTCAGATGGTGGGCGTGACAGTGGTGGATTTACCATTACTTGAGATTCGCTCACTGCCCATCGCTGATGATGCACGGGTGATGATGGCGCAGTTTTGTCAAGGGGGGTATGATGCACTGGTCATCACCAGTGTCGAGTCAGCACGGCGAGCCTTGGACTATCTGCACACGCATCAGGTGGCTATGCCCATCCATCTGCCAAATACACCCATCATCGCCGTCGGCACTGCCACCGCCCAAGTGATGCAAGTGCATGGCTTTGATGTCATCTTGCCCCAGACCACCAACAACGAAGGGATGCTAAGCCTACCGCAAATCGCAAGTCTGACAGCACATGACCGAGTGCTGATTTGGCGTGGGGTTGGCGGACGGCGACTGCTACACGACACGCTGGTGGCAAAGGGCGTGCACATCGATGCGATTGAGTGGTATGAGCGGACGACACCGTCTGATTTGTATGATAACTTTAGCGCCATCTTGCCGACATTGCCCACCATGCCTAGCCATGCCCATGTCATCATCAGCAGTGAGATGGCGTATCAAGCTTGGGCAAGCCTACCGCACGCAGGGACGAGCTATCATTATTTGGCACTGGGCAAGCGACTTGCCCGCATCATCCGTACGCACGAGCCATCAGCCATCATCAGCACGATTGATGATTTGTCCGTACAGGCGATTGGGCGTGCTATCCATACCAAGCCATCAGCCATCATTGCATAACTATCGCAACGGATTATCCGTCACACCCGCCATCGGTACGATTACTTGGCGATTTTTTGCCAAAAATTTCATCTTTTATCACCCCATTCCCTTGAAAAAATACCCCTTTACCATTATCAATGTAGGGATTTTCATTGAAACTAAATTTTGGGGTAATTATGACCGAGCAAACCAACAACGACATCTTGGATGATAGCGTAGAAACCATCGAGCAAGCGACCGAGCTTGACGAAGTTGCGACACTCAAAGCCACCATCAGCGAGCTTGAAGCACAAGTCAAAGACGCCAAAGAAGTCGCCGCGCGTGCCAATGCCGAATCCTACAACGCCCAGCGTCGTATGGAACAAGAAACGGACAAGGCAAAAAAATACGCCCTACAAAAATTCGCCAAAGAACTACTCGATGTCGTCGATAACCTTGAGCGCGCCATCAAAGCCAGCGAGAAAGCAGGCGCTGATGACAGCACCCTTGAAGGGCTAAAACTGACCCACAAATCACTGCTTACCGTCCTTGAAAAAAATGGCGTGGTCGCAGTCGGTCAAGTTGGTGATGCTTTCAATCCTGATATTCACGAAGCTGTTGGCATCTTCCCTGATGCCGAAAAAGACACCATCGGTCAAGTGCTCCAAAAAGGCTATACGCTCAACGAACGCACTCTACGCCCTGCAATGGTGCTTGTTGGCGGCTAATGCGTTGACTTGGGATTTATTGAATGATTTCAATGGTTTAAAAGTCAAAAATTTTTGAAAAAAATTCAATTTTCTCCCTTGAAAAGTACAAAATCACACAAATATAGCAGTTAAGCTTGGCAAGATTGTTAAAATAAAATTTTCAACCTTGCCTAATTAGTAAAAATTTTCACATTAAAATATCTAAAATTGGAGTAAACTATGTCTAAAGTAATCGGTATTGACCTAGGTACCACCAACTCATGTGTGGCTGTCCTAGAAGGTGACAAAGTCAAAGTCATCGAAAACGCAGAAGGTGCGCGCACCACGCCATCAATCGTTGCGTTCAAAGATGGCGAAATCTTGGTCGGCCAATCGGCAAAACGCCAAGCCGTCACCAACCCAAAAAACACCCTATTTGCCATCAAGCGTCTGATTGGCCGTCGTTTTGAAGACAAAGAAGTCCAAAAAGACATCTCACTTGTCCCATTCAAAATCGTCAAAGCTGACAATGGCGATGCATGGGTAGATGTCGATGGCAAAAAACAAGCGCCACCACAAATCAGTGCTGAAGTACTGCGTAAAATGAAAAAGACTGCTGAAGACTATTTGGGCGAGCCTGTGACTGAAGCCGTCGTAACCGTACCTGCGTACTTCAACGACGCACAGCGTCAAGCGACCAAAGATGCGGGTAAAATCGCAGGTCTGGATGTCAAGCGTATCATCAACGAACCAACCGCTGCTGCCCTTGCTTATGGCATGGACAAAAAAGGTGGCGATAAGACCATCGCTGTCTATGACCTAGGTGGTGGTACATTTGACGTGTCAATCATCGAGATTGCTGATGTCGATGGCGAACAACAATTTGAGGTACTAGCAACCAACGGTGACACTCACCTTGGCGGTGAAGACTTTGACTTGGCATTGATTGATTATTTGGTTGAAGAGTTCAAAAAAGAACAAGATGTCAACCTAAAAGGCGACCCACTAGCGATGCAACGCCTAAAAGAAGCTGCCGAAAAAGCCAAAATTGAGCTATCAAGCAGCCAATCAACCGAAGTGAACTTGCCATACATCACCGCTGATGCGACAGGTCCTAAGCACCTTGTCATCACCATCAGCCGTGCTAAGCTTGAGAGCCTAACCGAAGAGATGGTTGCTCGCACGATTTTGCCTTGCAAAACTGCACTAGAAGATGCTGGCCTATCTACCAGCGACATTGATGATGTCATCCTAGTCGGTGGTCAAACTCGTATGCCACTAGTACAACAAAAAGTACAAGAATTCTTTGGCAAAGAGCCACGCAAAGATGTGAACCCTGATGAAGCGGTCGCAATGGGTGCAGCAGTTCAAGGTGCGGTACTGTCAGGCGACAAAAAAGATGTATTGCTACTAGATGTGACCCCGCTTACCCTAGGTATCGAAACCATGGGCGGCGTGATGACTGCGATCATCGAGAAGAACACCATGATTCCAACCAAAAAATCACAAGTGTTCTCAACAGCAGCCGACAACCAACCTGCGGTATCAATCCAAGTGTATCAAGGTGAGCGTAAAATCGCCAACCAAAACAAACTGCTTGGCAACTTTGATTTGACTGACATTCCACCTGCACCACGCGGCGTACCACAAATCGAAGTCACCTTTGACATCAACGCTGACGGCATCATGAACATCAGCGCCAAAGACAAAGGCACTGGCAAATCACAGTCAATCCAGATCAAAGCCGACTCAGGTCTGTCTGATGCCGAGATCGAAGAGATGATCCGTGCCGCTGAAGCGAATGCTGCTGAAGATGAGAAATTTGCTGCCCTTGCCAATGCTCGTAACGAAGCAGACGGCCGTATCCATGCTGTCCAAAAAGCACTCAAAGATGCTGGCGACAAAGCAACTGCCGAAGAAACTGCCGCTGTCGAAGAAGCCATCAAAGCGCTAGAAGCAGCGACCAAAGAAGACAATGTCGATGACATCAAAGCCAAGCTTGAAGCACTTGACAATGCCTTCTTACCAATCGGTCAAAAAATCTACGCCGATGCTGGTGCACAAGGTACTGACGCACAGCCACAACAAGATGCTAAGCCTGCCGATGATGGCGTGGTGGACGCTGAATACACCGAAGTCAAAGACAAATAATCCAAAGTTTTTGTTCAAGACATCAACAATGACCCGTCCGTGTGATGGGTCATTTTTTTATAAAACTGCTTAGCAAGCTTAGTTTTGGATTTGCTAATAAACACAGCTTTTGTTAAACAAAGTCATACAAAACGCCAAACACAGTGACAAATCTTAGCCAACATTCATCAGCAAAAGTGATATAATAACCACAATCCTTGTAAACCTATAAAGTGAGACAGCCATGAGCGACATCATCAGCCAATTCATCCCCATTTTTGCGGTGACTTTTGGGGTGTTTCTACTGTTTTTCTTATTCATGGGTGTTGGTTATTTGGTCAAAAAACAACCACTCAAAGGCTCATGTGGCGGCGTTGCCAATTTGATGGGTGATGAGTATTGCCAATTTTGTGGCAATGACCCCAACAAGTGCGAAAGCCAAGCCAAGCTGGATGCTGACACCAAATCCAAAGCCGAAAGCTTGTCCAAGCCTGCTTAATCACACTCATATCACGCACAAGACTTGGTTGCATTACACCAAGTCTTTTTGTTTTTTTCTTAGGCACTTAAACTCTAGCCCGTCCTTTACCAAAAGTTGGCTTAGTCCCAATCTTTTTTTGACTATTGGCAATCAGGTTTCATGTTACAATATCGCAAATTTTAAGCCATTTTGCCATATCATCATGACACACCCAACCACCACCAAAGCTCGCTTTATCGTGCCACTGCTCATCATTGGGCTTATCTTGGCTGCGACCAATATGCGCTCGCCGATTGTGATGATTGGCTCGATTGCATCGATGCTACAGCAGACATTGGGACTTGGCGCTGGTGATATTGGCTTGCTGGGTGCCTTGCCCATGCCGTTATTTGCCATCGGTGCGCTGATTGCACCCATGCTTGCCAAGCGGTTTGGGCTAGAGATCATGATGATTACCATGACAGCGCTGTTGACGCTTGGCGTGGCGACTCGTGTCTGGGCAGGTGCGCCATTGCTATTTGCAGGGACGCTTGTGCTGTCGTTCGCCATCGGGATGCTCAACGCACTCACCGCCCCTTTTATCAAAAACTACGCCCCCAATCATATTGCGCTTGCGACAGGTATCTTTAGCCTGAGTATGTCAGCCATCGCAGGTATCAGTGCGGTGGTGGTCGTGCCGATGGCGGATGGCTTGTCGTGGCAGGCGGCGCTGAGTAGCTGGGCGATATTTGGCTGTATGACGACACTGATTTGGACGCTGATTTATCGGACACGGCACACGCAGACAGTGGCAGATACGGCAGTACAGCACACGGTTCGCTTTCGTCCGTGGCGTAGCTTGTCTGCTTGGCAGATGGCAGTGATGATGGGTGTGCAGTCGTTTTTATTTTATACGGTGGCAAGCTTTTTGCCATCGATTGGTACTAGTTTTGGGCAAGATTTGGGGCGTGCCACGCAGACGGCGTTGATTTTTCAGCTGATGGCACCGCCTGCGATTTTGCTGTTGACTTATCTGATTCGCCACGCTGTGCCCACACGTATCATCGGTGCGACAGGCTGTGTGTGCAATGCCATCGGCGTGCTTGGTATTTTGATGATGCCAAGTCAGCTCGTGCTGTGGTCGGCGGTGATGGGCTTTGGCTGTGCGGTGGTGTTTACCTTGTCGCTGATGATGTTCTCACTACGCACTAGTAGCACGGAGAACGCTCGGGATTTATCGGGCATGGTGCAGGCGGTAGGCTATTTTATTGCGATGTTTGGGCCGCTGAGCATGGGCTGGCTGTTTGAGACCTTTGGCGATTGGCAAGTGCCGCTGATTGTCTTATCTGTGCTCATGCTTATCAATGTGCCTGTGGGATTTTTGGCAAGTGCTGAACATAAAGTGGATGACTGATACCGCTTGACGCAGTCAGATACCGTCACTTGACTTACCAAAAAAACACCCCAAAAGCTGATTTTGGGGTGTGTTGGTATCTTTCACGGTTGCCACTTGATAAAATTGGATAACAGTTTTAGCCCTGCGTTGTGGCTTTTTTCGGGGTGGAACTGAGTGATGAACAGATTATCCCGAATGATGCTTGAGCAAAATTTCTCACCGTACTCGGTGGTGGCGATGATTAAATCATCATTAGGCGCAGGATCGCAGTAGTAGCTATGAGTAAAATAAAAATGCTCATGATTACAGCCATCCCACAGCACATGGTCGGTGTCGGCATCGACACGATTCCAGCCGACATGGGGGATTTTGATCGCATGACCATTTTCGACCCAAGTCTCATCAAACAAGCGCACTGCCCCTTTGATGATGCCAAGACATGGCACGTCGCCTTCTTCAGAATAATCAAACATCGCCTGCATACCGACACAAATTGCCATCACAGGCTTGGTCGCTAGCACATCTTTGACTGCCACATCAATGCCATGCGCCACCATATTTGCCATCGCATCACGCATCGCACCGACACCTGGCAATAGGATTTTGTCCGCTGATTGGATGACTTTTGGGTCGCTTGTGATGACGACATCGCCACCAGCGACACTTAGGGCGTTTGCCACAGAATATAGGTTGCCCACGCCATAGTCGAGTAGCGCAATCGTTGGAGTAGTCATCATCGCTCCCTTATAGCATCTCTTTGGTTGATGGTAATTGGTTCAAGGCACGCTCATCGTACTCGATCGCCATGCGTAGCGCACGAGCGAGCGCCTTAAAGACACTCTCAATTTGGTGATGGCTGTTTTTGCCTTTTAGATTATCAATGTGCAGCGTGATAAAGGCGTGATTGACTAGCCCATAAAAGAACTCTGAGAACAAATCGACATCCATCGTGCCAATGTGCGAGCGGGTAAATGGCACATCCATATGTAGCCCCGGGCGACCTGAAATATCCACCACGACACGGCTTAGACTCTCATCGAGTGGTGCATAAAAATGCCCATAACGGCGAATGCCTTTTTTGTCGCCCAAAGCCGCTTTGAGCGCCTGACCGATGGCGATGCCGACATCTTCGACACTGTGATGGTCATCGATGTGTGTATCACCCACGCATTTGACATCTAGGTCAATCAAGCCGTGGCGTTTGATCTGATCAAGCATATGATCCAAAAACGGCACGCCCGTATCGAGCACACCTTGACCTGTGCCATCTAGATTGATGCTGACGCTGATTTGAGTTTCGGCGGTGTTGCGTGTGATGGTGGCGGTGCGAGCACTCATAAGTTATCCTTTGCTGACTTTTTTAAATAAGCCAATATTTTGGCATAAATTACCCACCTTGCCAACTGCTATCTTGATGAATTGATGATTTTATAAAATCAATGATGAAAATTGAGAAAAACTTTGGATAAATTGGTTGGTAATTTGTCATTTTGCCCCCATTTTCGTTATAATAGACGATTCATTTTTGAGACATTTTAAGAAATACAACGAGAAAATTATGGCACTATTACCGATTTTGGCTTATCCTGACCCACGCCTGCGTACCATCGCACAGCCTGTGGCGGTCGTGGATGAGACCATCAAAACCTTGATTGATGATATGTTTGAGACCATGTACGATGCTCGTGGTATTGGTCTTGCGGCGACACAGGTGGATCGCCATGTGCAGGTGATTGTGATGGATCTGGCAAGAGATGGCGAAGAGCCACAGCCGCAGGTCTTTATCAATCCTACCATCACCCCACTGACCGATGAGACCAAGCCCTATCAAGAAGGCTGTCTGTCTGTACCTGAAGTCTATGACGAAGTCGAGCGTCCTGCCCGTGTCAAAATCGATGCGCTTGACCGTGATGGTAAACCATTTAGCATTGATGCTGATGAGCTATTGGCGGTGTGTATTCAGCATGAGATGGATCATCTAAATGGTAAGCTGTTTGTTGATTATCTATCGACACTCAAGCAATCTCGTGCCCGTGATAAGGTCAAAAAAGTGCTCAAAGCCCGAGAAAAACGCTAATTTTTCTAGTCTTGTAATACACAAAAAACCCATCAAAATTGAACCGACCCCCAAT
>NZ_MUYU01000019.1 GCF_002014825.1 Moraxella pluranimalium
TCAAGGGGAATTTGTGAAATTTTTACATATTTTTTATAACTTATTGATTTTCAATATTTAAATTTATTTTTTGGTTATATGGGTCTATTTTTACAGGCAAATTATCGCTTTAGACTTAAGGTTATTTGCATATTACTTGGTAGAATATCCTTTCACTTGCACATTTATATATGATTCTTTATCTGCGTATCACTTTAAGCAAGTGATTTGCCATGATCTAATAAAGGATGCCCACCAGCCCAAAAAACTTACCAAATAGCAAAACAAAAAAGCCTTCCGACATCATCGAAAGGCTTTTTTAATATGGTGGCGAGAGGCAGGATCGAACTGCCGACACACGGATTTTCAATCCGTTGCTCTACCAACTGAGCTATCACGCCAAAGTGGTGCATATTAAACCGTATTTTGGATGGTTTGTCAAGTGTAATTTACTCATATTTGCTATTTTTTCATCACCAAAAAAATGTTACAATCAGTGGATAACTTGATTAAGAATTATGGTACATCTATGACCCAAGCCGTCACCTTATATGGCAAAATGCTAACCTTTAGCCGTCTAAAAATCACCACCAATGATTTGGCGCAAATCCGCACCGAACTCGGTCGTGCACTCGAAGACAACCCAATCGCCGACAGCCTACCCATCGTCATTGATAGTGATGTCGATATTGAGCTTGATGCATTGATTGATATGCTATGGCTACTCAATGTCCAGCCAATCGGCGTGGTCAGTGGCGCGCTTGATGATCAGGCACACGATTTGCGTTTGGCGATTTTCCCTGCTGATGGCAAGCGCATCGAACGCCTGCCAAACTCTGATAAAGCAGATAAAGTCATCAAAGCCGAGCCAGCCCAGACACCTGCCCAAAATAGCTCAAGCAACAATGCCAACAATACAAGCAGTGCAGATGCCAAACCTGATGCCGAGCCTGTCTCAGCGGCAGCATCAAGCACCCAACAAGGCGCAACCTTAGTCACCGCCCAAGACCACAGCGTACAGCTTAGTAGCGGTATTCATACGCAGATGCTACGCTCGGGTCAGAGCCTGCAGCATCTTGGTGGCGATTTGACCATCATCGGCGGTGTCAATGACGGCGCTGAAGCCATCACCGATAATAGCCTGCATGTCTATGGTCGTGGTCTGGGTCGCTTGGTCGCTGGAGCGACAGGCGATAAGAATGCTCGTATTTTTTGCCAAAAATTCAATCCGTCACTGGTATCAGTCGCAGGGACTTTTTGTCTGCGTGACGCCATCCCAAGCGAGATGATTGACCAAGCTGTACAAGTCACTTATGATGAAGATAAGGGCTTGGTGTTCACCTTATTAAATCAGTTATAAGCATCTGTGAACATAACAGCAATTAGCAAAAATTAACATTTTCATCGCATAAAATTCATCAGATGAATTGATGATGACCGCCAAATATGCTATCCTAAAGCAAATTTATGGCGGTCTTATTTTTGGAACAATTTTTCCTACCGCTTGAGCGATTTTATCAGTTAAGGAGTGCCATTGTGGCAAAAATCATCGTAGTAACTTCAGGTAAAGGCGGTGTGGGCAAAACCACTACCAGCGCATCATTTGGTGCAGGTCTTGCCAAGCGCGGCTTTAAAACTGTCATCATCGACTTTGATGTGGGTCTTCGTAACCTTGACCTTATCATGGGCTGCGAAAACCGCATCGTCTATGACTTTGTCGATGTCATCAGCGGTAATGCCAAGCTGACCCAAGCACTGGTCAAAGATAAGCAATACGAAAACCTATTCATCCTACCTGCATCACAAACTCGTGACAAAGACGCACTGACCGACGAAGGTGTCGCCAAAGTGATGAAAGAGCTGTCAGAAGATTTGGCATTTGACTACATCGTCTGCGACAGTCCTGCCGGTATCGAGCGTGGCGCACAGCTAGCCATGTATCATGCTGATGAAGCACTCATCGTCACCAACCCTGAAGTATCATCAGTGCGTGACTCTGACCGCATCATCGGCATCCTACAAAGCCGCACCAAAAAAGTCGAAGAAGGCGGTAGCGTGCGTGAACATCTGGTCATCACTCGCTACAACCCAACTCGTGCTTCAGAAGGCGAAATGATGGACTATCGTACCATCGCTGATGAAATTTTGCGTGTGCCACTCATCGGTATCATCCCAGAGAGCAACACTGTCCTAGAAGCATCGAACCAAGGTCAGCCTGTCATCCATTTCACCGACTCGGCAGCCGGTCAGTGCTATGAAGATATCGTTGCTCGCTTCTTGGGCGAAGAAGTGCCACTGCGTCATCTAGAAGTGAAAAAGAAAGGTTTCTTTGAACGACTATTTGGGGGTTAATGATGAAAAAAGGATTTTGGAGTTCGCTTTTTGGTGGTGGTAATAGCAACCCAAGCAGTGCCGATATCGCCAAAGATCGCCTAAAAGTCATCGTTGCAAGCCATGATCGCCTAAATACTCGTTTGACCGCTGAGCGTATCGAGCAGATGAAACGAGAAATCTTGGCAGTGGTCGGCAAATATGTCAATGGCGTCAATATTGATGATCTAAACATCAATCATCGCCACGAAGACAGCGTTGATGTCCTTGAGATGAATATCAGCCTACCTGATCGTAAGGCTTAAATCTCTGCATTGGCACTCAAGTTGATGCTTGAGACAAATTGGTCAAGTACATTGCTTGACCAATTTTTTTATCTGTTTATAGAAACGAAAAAGCAAATCCGCGATGGATTTGCTTTTTTCATGTATGCAATGAATGGTTTATTCTTACAATTACTCACTCATCCAAGCGCCATTTCGCCAAACTAGCGCAAAACGAGTTGCCTTGCCGTCTTTTTCAGATCCGATATACTGCTCGGCATTTTTGCGACTCCAGCGTAGGATGGTCGGATTGCCATTATCATCGACATCAGGCGCATCAAACAGATAATGGAATTTTGGCTCTAGCTGGTCTTTGATGCTACGCAGTTCGGTGAGTTTTGGCGGACGAGTTTCACGCACTTTCGGGAATTTTGATGCCGCCAAAAATAGCCCTGCCGCCCCTTCACGCAGTACATAATGATCATCAAACTTCTGCGAGCGTAGCTCAGGCATGGCAATCGCCGTCATGCGCGGTGGCGCAGCTTGACCATTTTTGAGCACTTTGCGGGTATTATCACACTTACGACACGCAAAATACGCCCCAAAGCGACCGGTCTTAAGCTCCATTTGCCCATCGCATTTATCACAGTCAATGGTCGGCGCATCATTGGTCGCCCCACCGACTTCAAAGACACCCTGCTCAAGCAAATAGCCATCGCAGTCAGGATTATTACCGCAGATATGTAGCTTTAGCCCGCCATCGACGATATAGCCATCCATCGCTGCATTGCATTTTGGACAGCGTTTTTTCTCCATCAGCGCATTGACTTCGGCTGAATCATCATCAGCATCGAACTCAAATGCCGATACTGGCATCAGATTTTTGGTGCCTTTGCAGCGTTCTTTTGGTGGTAGATTGTAGCCTGTACAACCCAAAAATACCCCCGTACTACCTGTACGCACCTGCATTGGGCGAGTACAGATATCGCAGTGAATATCAGGCACATTGGTTGGGTCATTCGGACGCATACCGTGACTGGATTTGGCAGTTTCTAGCTTTGTCTTAAAGCCATGATAAAAATTATCCAGCACCGCTTTCCAGTCTTCGTGCCCCACCGCCACTTCATCCAGCTTATCTTCTAGCCCTGCGGTAAAGGCATAATCCATCAAATCAGGGAAACTCTCCACCAAGCGTTCGGTGACAATATCGCCCATTTTCTCGGCATACAGGCGTTTATTTTCAAGCTTGACATAGCCACGCTCTTGAATGGTTGAGATAATCGATGCATAAGTCGATGGACGACCGATGCCACGACTTTCAAGCTCTTTGACAAGGCTTGCCTCACTATAGCGAGCAGGCGGCTTGGTGAAGTGCTGTGATGGCTCAACGCTAATCAGTGGCAGACTCTCACCGACCTTGACCGCAGGCAATAGCACATCATCGCTCTTGGCAGGTGGCTGTACTCGGGTATAGCCGTCGAACACGAGCGTACGGCCTTTTGCCTTGAGCTCGACATTACCCGCAGTGACAATCAAATTCACCGATTGATAGCGAGCAGGTGTCATCTGACAAGCGACGAACTGACGCCAAATCAGCTCATACAGGCGCTGCGCATCTCGCTCCATGCCAGTTAGTTGTGATGATTTGACCGCTACCGATGATGGGCGGATGGCTTCGTGCGCTTCTTGGGCGTTTTGTTTATTGCCATAAAAATTTGGCTTATCAGGCAAATAAGCATCGCCAAAGTTTTGGCTGATATAGCCACGCACTGAATTTAGCGCATCTTGGCTCAAAAATGTCGAGTCAGTACGCATATAAGTGATGTGACCTGCTTCATATAGGCGCTGCGCTAGAATCATCGTCTTTTTGACGCTAAAGCCCAAGCGAGTGCTGGCTGCCTGTTGTAGTGTCGATGTGATAAATGGTGCCGATGAGCGTGATTGGGTTGGTTTCTCATCGATGCTTGAGACCACAAAGGCTGAATTTTGTAGGACTTGCACCACAGCATCGACTTCGGCTTGGTTGCTCATCTTGAGCGTTTTACCATTTTGCTTGGTGGCTTCTAGGCGTAATGTCTCGCCCGCTGCGCTGTTATTGGTATGAATTTCCCAATATTCCACAGGGACAAAGGCACGAATCTCTCGTTCACGCTCAACAACCAGACGAGTCGCCACCGACTGCACACGCCCTGCTGACAAGCCACGAGCAATTTTCGCCCACAGTAGTGGCGACACCATAAAGCCGACCACACGATCAAGGAAACGGCGTGCCTGCTGTGCATTGACACGGTCGATGTTCAGCTGGTCTGGATGCTCAAAGGCGTTTTGGATGGCGGTTTTGGTAATTTCGTTAAACACCACACGGCTGTATTTGGCATCATCACCGCCGATGACTTCTTTTAGGTGCCAAGCGATCGCTTCCCCTTCTCTATCCAAGTCCGTCGCCAGATAAATCTTATCGGCATCTTTGGCAAGTGCTTTGAGCTCTCGGATGACTTTGGTCTTATTTGGCAACACTTCATAGACCGCCTTCCAGCCGTGTTCAGGATCAACACCCATACGGCGTACCAACGCACGCTCGGCTTTTTGTTCACGAGACAGTCCTTCATCATCCGCTTTGGCAGTCTTGGTGGTTGTGCCGCCGACAGGCAAATCACGCACATGACCGACACTTGAGCGGACGATGTAGTCATTGCCCAGATATTTATTGATGGTTTTGGCTTTGGCAGGCGACTCCACAATCACCAAGGCTTTGCCCTTGGCGCTGGCTGTGGTCGTGCTTGCCGCAGCTTTGGTGGTGGTTTTTTTGGTGGTTGCCATGTCTTTGCCTTAATATTATCCAAATTCGCAATGATCCCTTGCGAAGAAATGTTACTAAAACTGCCTTTATAGGGGGTAATGAGCAATTTGTCAATTACTTTAGCGAAATTTTTATCAAAAAGTCAATGCACAATTGCAAATTTTAGCGATTTTTTTGGGTTTATGCCTGCTGTACACGCATCGCCCACGCCTGCAACGATGCCTGCATCGCCGTCAAATCCGCCGTCGCTTGTGCTTTATCCAGCTTATGTGCTTTGTGGCTAAATTGGTATTTATCATCGAGCCAATACAGGGCAATGGTATTTGCCTTGATGGATAAGCCAAGTACACACCCGCCAATGCTATCAGGTAGCTCAATCGGCACACCATCAAGCACACGCACTTGACGCTCGCCTTTTGGGGTATTGACCACGCCAATATCCATCAGCTGCCATACGCCGTCATGAGCAAGATACTGTGCCATCGGCAAGGATAATTCATCCATCACAAGGCTATACTGCGCAATCATTGGTGTGGTTTTTTTGGTACTTGGCAAACTTGCATCACTTGATTTGGCGGTACGCATAGCATCATAACGAGCAGTTAGCCAAGTTGGGCATGCCACAAGCTTAGGATAAATGCCAAATTGCCGTGCCATCAAGCGAAAATCCGCCACTCGTGTCTCATACGCCTTTGGGCGAGCACCCATAAAATTACCAATGGCAAAGCCTGCCACGCCAAGCACCACTAAGGTCGCAATCGCCCCACTAGATAAATCCATCTCTCACCTATAACAATAATTGGCGCTTGCCACTGTGGTCCATCGCTGTGACCAGTCCACGCTCTTCCATTTGGTCAAGTAGGCGAGCAGCACGGTTGTAGCCGATGCTAAATTTGCGCTGTACCGCCGAAATCGATGGCTTGCGTGTCTCCACCACAAAGGCGGCGGCCGCTTCGTACAGCTCATCAGCAGATGCGCCACCACTGCCCATATCGCCACTGCCTTCACCTTCAAAGGTGTAGCTGTCAGACAAATCGATATAATCAGGACTGCCGCGCTCACGCCACGCATCACAGACACGGTTGACTTCATCATCATCGACGAATGCGCCATGCATACGCTCTGGGTTATTTTTGCCCGGCCCGATAAACATCATATCACCATGACCGAGCATATCTTCAGCGCCGCCTTCTTCGATGATGGTACGGCTATCGACTTTTGAGTTTACTCTAAGTGCCACACGAGCAGGCACATTCGCCTTGATAAGACCTGTCACGACATTGACCGTCGGACGCTGTGTGGCAAGTAGTAGATGAATACCTGCGGCACGAGCTTTTTGAGCAAGGCGTACGATTGGCTCTTCGGCAGTCTTGCCAAGCTGCATAATCATATCAGCAAATTCATCAGCGACGATGACAATGGTCGGCAGTGGTTTTAGCTTTGGCGGTTTGGACTGACTGACGCTATCATTCATCTGCCATAGCGGGTCATAAATCGGCTCACCGACACTTTCGGCGTGTTCGACTTTTTTGTTAAATTCGCTAATCTTACGCACCCTAAGCTTACTCATCAGCTGATAACGGCGCTCCATTTCATTGACACACCAAGTCAATGCTGCTACCGCATCTTTCATATCGGTAATCACCGGTGTCAATAGGTGCGGGATATCGCCATAGTTGGCAAGCTCCAGCTGTTTTGGGTCAATCAAGACAAGCTTTAGCTCATCAGGCGTGTACTTAAGTAGCATGGATAATAAAAATGAGTTCACCAAGACCGACTTACCCGAGCCTGTCGTACCAGCGACCAGCATATGTGGCGCTTTGGCAAGGTCGGCAATCACAGGCTTACCACCAATATCCTTACCCACCGCAATGGCGATTTGTTTGTCAGGGTCACGAAAATCTGGTGTGTCGAGTAGCTCAATCAGACGCACCATTTCACGCTCTTTATTCGGCACTTCGATACCGATATACGGCTTACCCGGGATGACTTCAACGACACGCAGTGATGCCTTTGACATCGAGCGTGCCAAATCCTGCGCCACACGGCTGACACGGCTCGCCTTGACGCCCGGTGCCAGATCCACTTCAAAACGAGTCACCACAGGGCCAACCATCGCTGAGATGACATTGGCTTTGATGTTAAATTCTTGCAATTTAATCTCAAGCAATTCTGATGCTTCTGCAAGCTGAGCTTCGGTGACGACAGGTTTTTGGTCATAATTTGGCTTATCAAGCAAATCAAGTTCAGGCAGTGGCGTTAGGCTCATACGATAGCTAAGCGTATCCATCGCACGAGATTTGCTCGCTGTCTGCGGTGCAGGTGCAGGTGCATCATCCCACATTGCATCATCGTCATCATCAAAGCCATCATCCATCGGCATATCGGCATCAGCTTGCCAAGCACTGTGTGCAGTTTGCCAATTGTCATCTACTGATGGCGCATCATCTTGCCATAGATGATTATCAGCATCATCAGCATCGACATCATCATCCATAGCTACTGTCGGTGCGATTGATACTGTCGGTGCTTGAGTGGTTGTCGTGGTAGATACGGTTTGTTTGGTTGATGACTGCATTTCATCAGCAGGCATAGCCATCATAGCGGCAGATGCATCATCTTGTGCGACGTCTGCCATCTGCGGTGCTGAGTTGACCGCTGATTGTTTGATGGCTTGACGGGCAATTTTGCTAAAGCGAGATTCATTCTGCGAATCGCTATCAGACGCTTGTTCGGCTTCTGCCTTTTCTAGTTGCCAAACTGCTTTTAGGCTATCTTGTACACCTGAATGCTTAACAAAGCTCTCAAATGCACCGTTGTGATTGTGCGGGATATAATCATCAGGATTTTTGACGACTTTCTCCGAGTCTTGCTCATCAATATCCGCAATCAAGGTATCGTCAACAGGTGTTTCGTCTTCGGTTTTTTCTTGGCGGCGATTGGTTGGTAATAGCCAAGCCAAAAATACGCCAAGCACTTTTGCCCAGCGAATTTCAAACACCAACGCCGACACCAATAAAATAAAGAAAATCAAAAATAACGCCGCAATCGTTCCGCCAAATGCATTGGTCAGCGCCTGCTGGATCTCTTGCCCAAAGACACCGCCAATACTTGATGCCTGATCAGCACTGCGTAGGCTTGCACCATAAGTCAATAACGCCGCCACCGAACCAATCAGCGAGCCATAAGCCACCAAGCGAAATGGCCAAGCCACTTGCGTACGCATCCCCATCAAGCGTACCAATTCATACGCCAAAAAACCCACAAACAGCCAAGAACTCCAGCCAAAAAATGTACGCAAAATATCAGAAATCCATGCACCAAGCGCACCACCAATGTTCGTCACTGTGGCTTCTGAACTCACTTGCGACCATGCAGGATCGGCAGGGTTATATGACAATAAAATCAAAAACAAATAGCTTAGTGCCAAAATCCCAACTACGCCAAATACCAACTGCTTCACTGTTGGCATTTTTTTGACAATGGATCGTAAAAACTCAAGCTCTAAGATACGTTCTAAAAAATTCATTATGTAGATTTCATCTATGGATTGTATGGTACATCTTATCTATTGGCTTGCAAATCATCATATATTTGGGCGCTTGATAAGCAAATGGCGAACTCTACATTATAGCGAATTTATGCCATTTTACCAATGGATTTGCGTGTATTCTTGTGACTTTCGTTGATCTCATCATCAATTTGCACAATATTCATCAACATTCATCAACATTGACTTGTAATTCACCCAGTTGGTCTTATATACTGACTAGTTACACGACATCCAATGAACATCAAGGAAATTATTATGTCAAATCATCATCGCCTAATTATCCTGGGCTCAGGCCCAGCAGGTTATTCTGCTGCCGTCTATGCCGCTCGCGCCAATCTAAAGCCTGTCATCATCACTGGTCTGCAAGTCGGTGGACAGCTAACCACCACCACCGAAGTCGATAACTGGCCGGGCGATGCGCACGGCTTGACCGGTAATGGCTTGATGGATCGTATGAAAGCGCACGCTGAGCGTTTTGGCACTGAATTGATTTATGACCACATCAATCAAGTTGATCTACAAAATCGCCCATTCACCCTAACTGGTGATAACGGCACTTATACCTGTGATGCACTCATCATCGCCACAGGCGCAACTGCGCAGTATCTAGGGCTAGACTCTGAACAAAAATTCATGGGTCAAGGCGTCTCGGCTTGTGCGACTTGTGATGGGTTTTTTTATAAAAATCAAAAAGTTGTGGTTATCGGAGGTGGCAATACTGCGGTCGAAGAAGCACTGTATCTATCAAACATCGCAAGCGAAGTGACCCTAATCCATCGCCGTGACAGCCTGCGTTCTGAAAAAATCCTACAAGACCAGCTATTCGAAAAAGCCAATAACGGCAATGTCAAAATCGAATGGAACCATCAAGTCAAAGAAGTCATCGGTGATGACATGGGCGTCACAGGCGTGATCATCGAATCAACCGTCGATGGCAGCACCAAAAAGATTGATGCAATGGGAATGTTCGTCGCTATCGGTCATAAGCCAAATACAGGACTGTTTGAAGGTCAGCTGACCATGAAAGATGGCTATATCGTCGTCAATAGCGGTCTCAATGGCAATGCCACCGCCACGAGCGTCGAAGGTGTCTTTGCTGCTGGTGATGTCGCCGACCACATCTATCGCCAAGCCATCACCTCGGCAGGTACAGGTTGTATGGCAGCACTGGATGCTGAGAAATATCTGGATGCGCTGGCGAAATAGTCGCCATTAAGTCTTGATATCAATACACTCAATGCAATTGGGTGTATTTTTTTGCTTATACATCCCAAAAAAAAGACCGTGAAAAAAAATTCACGGTCTTGGTGTCTGTCAAACACTTAAGTGGAGTTTTGGTTTTATTAGAAACGAATACCTGAGAACAGAACCAGTTCTGCAGTTTTTGTTTCAGTCTTGGCAACATCAGCTGCAGTGTTGTTCAGCTTAGCCTTGTGCAAGCCCAACTCCGCACCAGCATAGACGGTTGAAGTAAAGTTCTTGGTTGCACCAGCAAGCAGTCCGTACTTGTCGCCGTTTTTGCCATCTGGATTATCGATCAGATTGAGCTGACCATAATACTCCATAGTGTCAATCGTCTTGGTAGCACCAAGCATCAATGCCTTTTCAGTTTCTGAACCCGTTGTCATGAAACGGTTGTGCTGATACATAGCGGCCAATTTCCAATCTTCTGTTGGCTTGTACCAAGTGTCAACACGGATGGCATCTTTTAGATTGTACCATTTGCCACCATGTGCATTATGGTCTGCTTTTTGACGATTGATTTCGTCTGCATTTACATTGGCGTTGACATATGCCGCTGCTAGACCATAATTATCTTTTTGGCGAGCGACCGAAACTGCATAGCCATCGCCACCAAGTGTATCATGACGGTTTTCGTCTGCAATATATTGCAGTGTGAATTGATTGCCATCAACCACTGGCGACTCATAGCGGATGCTATTGTTGGCACGGATACCATCAACAGCAACTGCCTGACCGCCTGGTACATTCTCATAATATGGGTCAAAAGTAATCAAACGACCTGCTTTGATTGTACCATATTCTTTGTGTGCAAGACCGATCCAAGCATCACGTGGCTCAAGCATACGATGCTCATTGTCAAATGTCGTGCGGTATTCCAAACGATATTGCACATCAACATTATCAGTCAGCTTCTCCGAACCACGAACGCCGATACGAGAACCATTATCATACAAGTGTGCACGTGTATGACTTGAGTCTGTGTTGGTAGTGCCATCGGTTTTGGTTGTGGTGGTTTTTTCGTAGCCTGTGATGCCGTTTACATAAAATGCACCATAAATTTGTGGCGCAGCATGGGCTACCGACGCTGCCAAAATACCTGCTGAGCTAAGTACAAAAAGCTTGGCTAATTTCATTTCAGTCATCTCCTGATAGACTATTTATAACTACAAAAGCTAAATTCCCTAAACCTTGAAATTCCATTCAAGGGTTCTCTAAAGTTACCAAAAAATAACAATAGATACTATTTTGTCATACGAATACAACATAATGTAATATAATGACAACAAAAATATATGATAATTTTGCAAAAAATACAAGCATTTGTTTCAAAAAATTTCTAGAATTTGTGCAATTATTTTATAACATATTGTATTTTAAAAGCTTTTTATTTTATTCAAAAAGTGAATTTTTAGTAGTCAATGAGCAAGAATATTGCAAAATACTCAAAATGAAATTTTCTATTGAGTTTAAACTGACAAAACAAAACCGCAATCAGATGATTGCGGTTTTGTGCTACTTGGTGACTCATTGTAGAATTTCGCCACCATCAACTCAGCTTAGAAATGAAAACCACTGTACAGTGACAAACCAGACGTTTGATCTTCGATACGATGCGCCTTAACAGCACTGCCGGCATCCATATGCGCAGGAACATCAGCTGATTTTTGGTAGTAGAATGCCTCTACACCAGCATAAGTGGTTGAGCTAAAGTCTTTTTTTGCGCCAAAGATGATATCAAATTTATTATCATATCTTGTGCCGTATTCATTAAAATCTTTATAGACATTGACTTGACTATAAAGCTCAACCGACTTATCCAGTGTACGGCTAGCACCGATAGCAAAGGCTTTTTCGGTTTTGGCGGCTTCGCCATACTGAGTGCCATTATGGCTATTTTGTTGATACATTGCTGCCAATTTTACAGTTGGCGTTGCTTGATATGATGCATTGACACGCCACGCTTCATCTAATGGCTGTACGATATATCCCACGCCACGTCTTTCTGCCTTGTCATCAGTTTCAGCATTTACATAAGCAACACCAATGCTATATTTATCAGTGTTGCGACTCAGCGTCAGTGCATAGCCATCACCATTCAGTGAATCTGTACCCGCAGTCGTGCTGTCTGTATTCTCATCCATGATATATTGAGCGGTGAATTGATTGCCTTTCACCACAGTTGACTCATAGCGCAAACTGTTATTCGTGCGCAGACCGTCATAATATGATGGGCGACCCCATGGCATATCATTCAAATAAGCATCATAAGTCAGCATACGACCCGCTTTAAATGTGCCATAATCCTTGTGCGCTAGACCAATCCAAGCATCACGCGGTTCTAGGGTACGTGTATTGACATCGAATGGGTTGCGCCATTCGATACGATAACGAAGATCAACTTTATCAGATAGCGTCTCTGAGCCACGAACGCCGATACGAGATGCATCATCAAAAATCAACACTCGGTTACGACCAGAAGTGATTTCGGTTGGTGTGCCATCAGTATAGCTAGTCTTGGTGCGAGAAAAGCTTGCATCAGAGTTAATATAGATTGCACCATAAATCTGTGGCGCCGCCAACGCTGATGTTGAAATCATACCCGTGCTTAGCAAAGCAAGTGGCGCTACACACGACATAGAAAAAATATTAAACTTCATAGACAAGTAGTCCTTAACTTGTGATTCGGGAGTGAGTCTTCATAGACTATAAATGTTATTATGTAACAATTTATAAGAATCCATAAAAAACTTGTGCAATATATCTGTATTCTTACCAAATTGCAATAAAAAACGTTATATTTATGTATGATTTTTTACGATATGTATATGAATTTATTTGATATAATTTATTCAATTCATGATATCTTATAACAAATAATTATGGGAATAAGCATAAGTCCGTGGATAGCCCGTGATAATTTATTGTATAAACTCAATCACATAAAGCCACCAATCACATTTGGCAATACGCTGTCTTGCATAAAATATGATACAATTTTTGCATGGATTTTAATGCAGTACATACCAACATGACCACATCAAACCACACCTTGACATCACTTCACACCCTAGCTGACACTTGCCCGTATGATTTTCAAAATGCTGCACTAATGGCTGATGGCGATGGATTTTTGGGTACGGGGGCGGATTTGTCGGTGGCGACGCTACTGCACGCCTATCGCTCGGGCGCGTTTCCTTGGTTTGATGCCGATGACCCGATTTGTTGGTGGTCGCCAAGTATACGCTGTGTGCTTGTGCCTGATGCGTTTCACCCGAGCAAATCGCTCGTACGCACTGCCAAAAAACAGCCTTGGACACTCACGACCAATCTTGCTTTTGATGCCGTCATCGATGCCTGTAGTCAGCCACGCCACTATACGAGCGAGACTTGGATTCATGATGAGATGAAACTGGCATATAGTGAATTGCACCGCTTGGGCGTGGCGGTGAGCGTTGAGATTTGGGCGGGTGCGCCGATGACAAGTGAGCTGATTGGCGGACTTTATGGGGTGAATATCGGTGCGATTTTTTGTGGTGAAAGTATGTTTCACCGACAAACCGACGCGTCAAAAGTGGCGTTTTGGGGCTTGATGCGATTGTGCCAACAATCAGGGATTGCGCTCGTTGATTGCCAGCTTGAAAATCCACATCTGATGAGTCTTGGGGCGACACTGATGCCACGCACAGAATTTTTGCAGACGCTAAAGACACTTGTGCATCATGATGTGGCAGGGCTTGGCGGACGGCAGATTCAGCTGAATGTTAGCGAGTTATTGGCATAAAAAAAACCCACGCACAGCTTGGCGTGGGCATAGCTTTGATGGCTTTGTGATGACTTTGCCATCTATTTATTAGCCGATTAATCCATCTTGGACAAATCCAGTCTTGGGTCAAGGCGATACGCAAGCAGCGCACCAAGCACCACAAGCACGCTGATGACCACACCAAGACGCAACACGACATTTAGGTCAAACAAGCCAATGAGCAATCCGCCAAAAATCCCCACCGAAAATTGTAGCGACCCTTGTAGCGCACTTGCCATGCCTGCTCGCTTTTTTTGGTACGCCAGTGCAATGGCGGCGGCATTTGGCTGGGTAAAGCCAAGCCCTGCAATACAACAAAAAATGCTCAAAAACACCAGCACCACATTGGCATCACCGCCAAAGACAAGCCCAAGCGCCAACAATACCAGTGATGAAATCAGCTGAATCAGCACACCAAATCTGAGTAGCTGTACTAAGCGAAACCGCTTGGTCAAAAACTGATTAACCTGTGTCAAGGCAATAAAGCCAAAGGCATTCGCCCCAAAAGCGATGGCAAACTGACGCTCGGTTAGCCCAAAATTCACCATAAATAGCTCACTGGATGCCGACAGATAAATAAAAAATGCCCCTTGTAGCAGTCCTGCTGACAGCGCAGGTACAATAAAAGTTTTATCTTTTAACAAATCTATATACTGACTGATAACATGACTGACAGGCTCGGTGTTGCGATTTTCAGGCTTTAGGGTTTCTTTTAAGAATAACTTAGTCAAAACTGCAATCAGTACGCCATACGCCGCCAAAAACCAAAACACCGTATGCCAATCCGCCACCTGCAAAATCGCCGCGCCCAGACTTGGTGCCAAAATCGGTGCTACACCCATCACAAGCACCATCAAGCTAAACGCGCGAGCCGACTGCACAGGGTTTAGCGTATCACGAATCGCCGCACGAGTCACCACCGCCGACACACACGCACCGAGCGCCTGCATGGTACGAGCGGCGAACAGCACATATTCATTGTTGGTCGTCGCACAAATCACTGACGCCACCACAAAAATCGCCATGCCCAGATACATCGGCTTGACACGACCCACACGGTCGCTAAATGGCCCATAAAACAGCTGACCCAGCACCAATCCCACAAAATATGCCGGCACAGATTTGGAAATATTTACCACACTCACGTCAAACGCATCCGCCATCTTTGGCAGTGCGGGCAGATACATATCAATGGCAAGTGGCCCGATAGCAACCATCAAGCCAAGCATCATCACCCACAGCGTGGGAAATGGCGCAGCGGTCGCCTGTTGTTGATTTTGATAACTCATGATGTACTTCTTATTATTTTATTAAAAAAATTGATAATTATCATCGATATGCACTTATCTTCAATGAACTACCACTCAAACCTGTCGATGATAATGGGAATTAATATTGTAACACAGCATCGCAAGTGATACCTGATTAAAGCTTGTAAAAACCGTGAATACAGCTTGCAGATTTCTAACTTGACAAAAAAATACCGCCCCATGCAGAGCGGTAAATTCACATCAGTGATTATCGTAGCTTTGTAATTAGCGCAGTTTTATAATTAGCGCAGTTTCAAGGTCATCAAGCCAAGCACCACAAGGATGATGCAGACGATGTAGAATCGGGCGACGACTTTGGTTTCTTTGAGTCCCATTTCTTCAAAATGATGATGTAGTGGCGCCATCAAGAAAATGCGTTTTTTGCGCAGACGATACGAGCCCACCTGCAATATCACCGACACCGCTTCAGCGACAAAGATACCACCCATGATGGCAAAAGCAAGCTCTTGGCGAGTCATCACCGCAATCGTACCAAGCATACCGCCCAGCGACAATGCGCCCACATCGCCCATAAAGACATCGGCAGGCGCAGCGTTATACCACAAGAACCCCAAGCCTGCACCAATGATTGACGCACAGACGATGGTCACTTCGCCATTATAAGCAATGTGCGGTACGTGCATATAATCTGCATAGTTGGCAGAACCCGAGATATAAGCGAACACACCAAGACCAGCAGCAACCATCACCACAGGCAAAATCACCAAGCCATCCAAGCCATCAGTCAAGTTCACGGCATTGGACGAGCCTGCCAAGACAAAATAAGTCGCAACAATAAAGCCAAGCCCCAACGGAATCGCCGAAAATGGAATCACCACATCTTTAAACAGTGGAATTAGCATATCTTGCATGGCAACCATCGTCACTGCATCTTGCTGTGTGGCGATATAATACAGCGAACCGCCGGCGAACAATGAGCCAACCGACAGCCAAAAATATTTTTTGCGAGCGATTAGACCTTGTGGGTTTTTGTGCTTGATTTTTAGCCAGTCATCCGCCCAGCCGACGGCGCCAAAGATGACCATCACCACCATCAAAATCCACACATAAGGATTGGATAAATCCGCCCATGCCAAAGTCGCAATTCCAATCGCCACCAAAATCAGCACACCGCCCATCGTTGGCGTGCCCTGCTTGGCTAGGTGGGTTTTTGGGCCATCATCACGCACCGCTTGACCGTATTTAAGCGTACGCAGATAATTAATCACAGGCTTACCACCCAAGATCACGATGACCAATGCTGTAATTACCGCAAGCAGGGCTCGCAAGGTCAATGACCCGATGGCGATGTCTGTTTGTTGCAATAACCAATAAAGCATAATTTTTCCTTAAAGTATCTTAACTGTCTTAGACGGTGGCCAAATCATTAATTAGTGTTTCCATTGCCATACCACGAGAGCCCTTAAATAGCACGGTGGCACTGCTTTGGTTAAGTAATTGTTGTAAATCCTTAAGCAAAGTTGGCTTATCTTGATAATGTGTCGCAATCGGCTTGATGGCATTGATGGCATTAGCGGTATGCGTCATATGCACCCCCAAAGTCAATACATGATCAATGCCAAGCGTCGCCAAATGCTCGCCCAAGCTTGCGTGCTCACTGTCGGCAGCATCGCCCAGCTCAAAAATATCACCGATGACCAAAATTTTGGTATTTTCTTCGGCTTCTAGCACACGAGCGGCTGCCATCATCGATGTTGGATTGGCATTATAAGTATCATCAATCAAGATATGCTCGCCAAAGTCAATGCGTGTCAAGCGACCTTTTGGCGGTACAGCTGACTCAAGCCCTTTGACAATCGTCGGCAAATCCACGCCCAGCGCAAAAGTCGCTGCCGCTGCTGCCAGTGCATTGGCGACATTATGCTCACCGATGAATGGCAAATGCACAGGCAGGCTTTCGACATCATCTACATCCAGATTGGTGTTTAGAGTAAATGTACAATGCGTGGCAAAGCTTTCGATATCATCAGCGAATAAATCACCCATCACAAGCACGCTATCCACGCCTTCTACTTTGAGCATCTGCGCATCAGCTTCATCAAGCCCTGCTTCATCGATATTCACTAATTTTTCACCAAAGCTTAAGGCTTGTTCGGTGAATTTGGCCGCTTCATTTGCCAAAGTTTCATAAAATTCATCAGACAATGGCAACACCGCCACGCCATCGGCTTGCAGCGCTGAATAGATTTCGCTTTTGGCACGGGCGATATTGGCACGACCGCCAAACTCGCCCAAATGCGCCGTGCCGATATTCAGCACCACAGCGACATCAGGACGCACCAGATTGGCAGTATAAGCAATCTCACCCAAGTGGTTCGCACCCAGCTCCATCACAGCAAAGCGGTGTTCATCGCTGAGCTCAAGTAGCATCATTGGCACGCCAAGGTCGTTATTAAGATTGCCACGAGTCATCAAGGTCGGTGCAATTTGGCTTAAAATCGCCCCAATCATCTCTTTGGTAGTGGTCTTGCCACTTGAGCCAGTCAAGGCAACGACGGTCAAATCAGGATGTGCATCACGGCGATATTTGCCCAAATCCCCCAAGGCAAGCTTGGTATCTTTGACAATCAGCTGTGGCACATCACAGTCCACTTCATGCTCGACAATCACCGCCATCGCACCATTGTCTTTGGCGGTCTGTACAAACTCATGCGCATCAAATCGCTCGCCTTTGATTGCCAAAAAGACATCACCAGCACCGATTTTGCGGGTGTCGGTGGTGATGGTGGTCGCAGTGATGACAGTATCGTTGAGATTGTGCCACTGACCTTGAGTGGCGGCCTGGAGCTTGTCTGCTTGCCACACATAGGCGGTTTGATTGGTCATGAGATTGCCTTTATTTACTATAATATTAAACTAATCAATGTATCGATTATTTATTAAACTTAACTAAAAATTCATCCAAGATTGCCAAGTCATCAAAGTCATGGCGGACGCCCTTGATTTCTTGATAAGTCTCGTGCCCTTTACCTGCGATCACCACAATGTCATTAGCACAAGCGGTGCGAACCGCTAATTCTATCGCTTTTTTGCGGTCGGCTTCGATAGTAATTTTGTAATGATCTTCACAAGATAGCCCTTGTTGCATATCTTTTAGGATGGCATTTGGGTCTTCGGAGCGGGGATTATCCGCTGTCAAAATCACATGATCAGCAAAATCCAGCCCCGCTCGTGTCATCAAAGGTCGCTTGGTGCGATCACGATCACCGCCACAGCCAAACACCGCAATCAGCTTGCCATCACAGTGCTTGCGTAGGCTTGAGAGTACTTGCACCAGTGCATCAGGGGTGTGCGCATAATCGACGATGAACGAGCCAGTCTTTGAGACAGCTCGCTGCATTCGCCCACGAGCACCGACAAGCTGGGTAATATAAGTCGACAAAGTATCCGCCTTTTGTGGATACAACGCCAAAAATGCCGCCATGCTTGCCATCAGATTATCGACATTAAATAGGCCAAGTAGCGGACTATGTACCATCATCTCGCCATGCACTGTGTTGACATCGATCGCCACACCGTCTAAGCTTGGCTGCACTGTCTTGGCATAATACTCAGCCGCGCTGTCTTTTTGGCTATAGCGATATACTGGGTACGATTTGGTGTCACCAAACAGCTGATACTCGGCATCAGCATTGATGACACCTGCTTGTAGCGTTGGGAAAAGCGTTGGTTCAAACAGCTTTGCCTTGGCATCACGATAATCATCCATATCACGATGATAATCGAGATGATCATGTGATAAATTGGTATAAATCGCCACTGCCACAGGCACGCCCTGCAAGCGATATTGATCCAGTCCATGTGAGCTGGCTTCTAGTGCTACCATCTGCACGCCTTCTTTTGCCATTTGGTACAAAAATTCATGCACCATCAGCACATCGCCTGTGGTGTTCGCCGACTGCACCAACTGCCCCAATCGCCCATTGCCTGCCGTACCCATGATGGCAGATGACACGCCAGATGATTGGCACAGCTGAGCGACGAGCTGACTGACGGTGGTTTTGCCATTCGTGCCAGTGACAGCAACGACCGTTGGCAGTGGCACAGCACCATTAAGCTGCAATCGAGCCGCCACCAAATCACCCAAAATCGTTCGAATACTTGGCAAGCTCACTACAGGGATGGATACGCCATTAAGATTGAGCGTTGTCGCATCAAACTCGGTGATGATAAAGCTTGCGGTATCTTTGACGGCCTGAATGTAGCGATTGGCACTGTCGATGGCGCTCGTTTCATCCTGGCTTGTGCTTTTGAGCAATACAAAGCCATCTTTTGCACCAATCTTACGACTATCCAAACAAAAATTTGCCATCTCGTGCGACAAAATCGGTGCGAACCAAGCCTGCAACTGCGCCGATCCAATGGCTGATGCAACGGTATTTGGTGTCTGTGCGACACGATCTAAAATTTCGCTAAAGCTGACCACGCTCATGATATTTCCTTACTGTATTTTACGATTTTACGGTTTTACGGTTGTTTTTTGGTTGGTGGTGTATCTTGTGCTGTTGCCTGAGCTTTTGGTGCTTCGGCATATAATGGCTTGTCATAAGCGACATTATAAAGACGCAACGCCTCTTTCATGACATTATGAAATACTGGTGCAGACACCTGCCCTGCGTATGACTGCTTACGTGGATCTTCCACCAAAATCGCCACGACAAAGCGTGGGTTGGACGCCGGTGCCATACCGATAAATACCGCACGATGCTGATCGGTATAATAACCCCCTTTCGGATTGGCACGGCGTGATGTACCTGTCTTACCTGCGACACGATAGCCATTGATCGCTGCTTGGGCACCCGTACCGCCCGATGCTGTCACCAGCTCCATCATTTTGACAATCTCTTGGGCATGCGCCGCCGAAATCACTCGCTCCGGCTTGGCTTTTTCGATGTCTTTGACCAAGTTCAGTGGCTGTTTGACACCATTATTGGCAAGTGTCGCATAAGCCTGTACAAGCTGTGCCAAGGTCACTTCTAGACCATAGCCATAGCTGAGCGTTGCTCGGCGTGATAATTCATTTGCCGACGGGACTTTGAGCGTGCCTGATGCTTCTGATGGGAAGTTGAGTGCTGTTTTTTGACCCAAGCCAAATTTTTGTTGCATACTGACAATGGCATCATTAGGTAGTGCCAAAGCGATTTTTGCTGATGCAACGGTACTTGAACGCTGAATCAAACGTGCCAACGTGATTGCGCCAAAATTTTTGCCATCACGGATGGTATAGCCACCAACACTCAAATTGCCCGGATTGGTATCAATGATGGTATTGGTCGAAAATTTACCCGACTCAAGCGCCGCCGCCACCGTGAACGGCTTGACCACCGAACCCGGTTCAAAGACATCCATCACAGGACGATTACGCTCATTCGCACCATCACGATCCGATAGCTTATTTGAGTTAAATGACGGCCAAGAACCCATTGCCAACACTTCGCCCGTCTTGACATCAACCACCATGCCCGAGCTTGAGCGAGCAGATTGCAAACGCCCCACTTGCTCAAGCTCTTTGTACAAGACATACTGCAAGCGAGAGTCAATCGTCAGGTGCAAATCTTGGCTTTTGACTTGTGGCTTGGATTCCGACAATTCATTGATTGGCATATTGTAGCGGTCATGCAAAACAATCAGCTCGCCCGGTGAACCCGTCAAATACTGATTGAACTGCGCTTCAAGACCGGCACGACCAACCACGCTATCATCTTCTTGCGATCGCCCCATAAAGCCAAGAATCTGCGCATTTGGCTCTGCTTGTAGATAGTAGCGTTGGTCAAAGCGTTCGGTATTTAAAATATTTTTAATATTCAGTGCTTGTAGTGGTGCTGCAATCTCTGGTGCGACTTTATTTAATAGCACCAGTCGGCGACTGCCTGCGCCTTTTGGCAGTGCCTGCTTGATTTGATCATCAATATCATCAGCTTGATAATTCAGCTTATGATTCAACGCCACCGCTTCTTGTAGCTTTGCCAATGGGAAATTTGCCACAGCAGCAATTTTGACCAAGTCCATCTCTTCAAGCGCTTTGGTGGCACGTTCTTTGACAGCGTCTGATTTGCTGGTCTGTAGCGTCTTATTCAAGTCATAATAACGCTCTGCATAAGCCACAGGGTCAAGCGAGATGGTATAAAGTGGCGCATTGGCGGCCAACGGCTTGTTATTGCGATCAAAAATCAAACCCCGTGTTGAAGTCAGGGCACGTGTCCTTGTGGTCTTTTCATTGCCCCACTCAACCAAATACTGCGCATCAAAGACCTGACGATACACAGCACTACCCGCCAAATAAATCGCCCCAAGCACAATCAAAAACCAAATGACATGGTATCGCCAGACGTCCTGAGTACCGCCCATCAAGGTTGCTGATTGGCGTTTTGGGGCAATGATTTTGGCAAGTAGCCATTTTGCGCCTTGCACTAGCTTATTTGATGATTGAGCACTCTTTTCTCGCTTGGCACTGACACGCTTGCGACGCAGTGGCGGTGTGATGGTCGCACTTTTTGGCGCAGTCTTTTGGGATTTATTATCTTGGCTCATCTTATTTTCCCTGTTTCTCTGACTGCGTTTGCCCTGCTGATGGTGCAATCACTCGGCGATTTTCACCCGTTGGGAAAAACATACCCAGCTCACTAACTGCACGGCTTGCCACTTGTGGTGTGGCACTAAAGGTTTGTTGCTCGATCATCAGCCGTTGCTCTTCGGTGCGAAGATCGCTAAGCTCAAGATCCAATTTGCGAATCTGAATATGCACCTGATGTCGCTCATTGGTCTGCTCAACAATACTCAGCGCCGTCCAAAAAATCAGCAACACAAGAATCGCCAAAATCACACGCAATACTGTTGTAAAATTGGTGCGAATGGCTTGTGTGTTTTCATTTATAAAATTACTGAGTTTTGGACTGCTCATGTTGCTCTACTAACTATCACTAAAAAATATCATTAAACTTTATCAATTATCAAATCATTGCCATCTAGCAATCACACATCGCCTACCCACGCCACATCGCTACGGGTTGCGCCACGCAGCCACGCACTGCGTGCACGGGGATTGGCTTTGACTTCGGCATCACTTGGCGCGACTCGCTTTGGCTTGCCAAAGTATTTTGGGCGTACAGGCGGTATCGGTAGATGTGCATCTTCGTCGTATTGCCCACGGCTATGTTTTTGTAAAAACTGCTTGATACGGCGGTCTTCGAGCGAATGAAAGCTAATCACGGCAAGCTCGCCACCTGCTTTTAGCACATCGATACTTTGGGTAAGAAACTCATCGACATCGCCAAGCTCATTATTAATAAAAATCCGCATCGCCTGAAAGCTTTGGGTGGCAGGATGTTTGCCTTTTTGCCAATTTGGATGCGCCTGCTTGATGACTTCTGCCAGTGCCAGCGTTGAGTCATAATTCTCCATCGCCTTAATCGCCCGAGCGATACGCCGTGAATGACGCTCTTCGCCATATTCAAACAGCACATCGGCAAGCTCATCAGCAGACACACGAGTAAGCCACGCCGACACAGGCTCGCCACGAGTGGTATCCATACGCATATCCACCGCCCCATCTCGCATAAAGCTAAAGCCACGAGTGCCGTCATCCAGCTGCGGACTTGATACACCAAGGTCTGCCATCAAGCCATCGACTTTATCAATGCCAAGTGTCACGAGGCTGTCTGTCAGACTTGCAAAGCTGTCATGCACTACCTTGATACGAGCATCCGCCTGCGCCAAATCCTGTGCCACCGCAATGGCTTCAGGGTCTTTATCAAACACCACAAGGCAAGCATCATCTGCCAAATACTCAAGCAACAATCGGCTATGCCCGCCCCGCCCAAAGGTCGCATCGACATAGATGCCCGATACCGACCGCTTTGGCACATCGGCAAGTGTCTTGACACCAAGCACCATTGCCACCGTCTCTTCGAGTAGAACGGTAGTATGACTAAAATCGGCTGTGGCTTGGCTTGACATATCGCCCCTTATGCTGGTTTTGGTTTGGCTTGTTTTGGGTCTTAGCTAATTTAGTTTGGCTAAGTTTTAACGAATTGACAGTCATTCAATGGCTGATGATGCATCATGATTCATCAAAATTCACCAAATTATGTGCTTATATTTCAAAATTTAATAAATTCACCATAAAGTAAATTTTATTAAACAATCGCATGGAAATATAACCTTACTATTTTAGCAGTAATTGGTGTATTTTTGGGGAAAATGTGGCGGTTTTTTGTATGCGTTTGTTACTGATTTTAAACAGCTTTGCCAATCCATCAGCATTCAGCCATCTTCAGCTACCAAAAATCGTGCTAATTTGGTATCATAACCACAATTTATGCGTTATCTTAGCCATTTTTGAAATTATTTTGAGATTATTATGACTCGTCCAGTTCGTACTCGTATCGCCCCAAGTCCAACAGGCTTTCCTCATGTTGGCACTGCTTACATTGCACTATTTAACCTAGCTTTTGCCAAATCGATGGGCGGCGAATTTATCCTGCGTATCGAAGACACCGACCAAGTACGCTCAACCGCCCAATCCGAGCAAATGATTCTAAATGCCCTAAAATGGATGGGGCTAACTTGGTCAGAAGGCCCTGATGTCGGCGGCCCGCACGCACCGTATCGCCAATCGGAGCGTAGTGAAATTTATAAAAAATACGCCCAGCAGCTACTTGATGATGGTCATGCGTTCCGCTGTTTTTGTACGCCCGAAGAGCTTGATGCCATGCGTGAAGCGCAGATGGCACAAGGCCTGCCGGTCAAATATGACGGTCGCTATGCCAATCTTAGCCGTGAAGAGTCGGATGCACTAGCCGCTAGCGGTAAGCCATTTGTCATCCGTATGCGTGTGCCAACTGAAGGCGTGTGCACCATTCATGATATGCTGCGTGGTGAAGTTACCATCCCTTGGGAGCAGGTCGATATGCAAGTTTTGCTAAAGACTGACGGTCTGCCAACTTACCACCTTGCCAATGTCGTCGATGACCATTTGATGCAAATCACCCATGTACTGCGTGGTGAAGAATGGCTGCCATCAGCGCCAAAACATCAGCTATTGTATCAATATTTTGGTTGGGAGATGCCTGTACTGTGCCATATGCCACTACTGCGTAACCCTGACAAATCCAAGCTGTCTAAACGCAAAAACCCAACATCCATCACCTACTATCGTGATGCTGGCGTATTGCCTGAAGCCCTGCTAAACTATCTAGGTCGCATGGGTTATAGCCTGCCAAATGAACAAGAAAAATTCACCCTAGATGAGATGATTGCAAGCTTTGATATTAAGCGCGTCTCACTTGGTGGCCCTGTCTTTGATATCGAAAAACTCTACTGGCTAAATAGTGAATACCTGCGTGCGATGGATGTAGAAAATCTAAAAAATACTATCTTATCATGGGCAAGCGATGATGCTAAGCTTACCGCCATCACCAAAGCCATTCAGCCACGCATCAATCTACTGTCTGATGCCATCAACTGGGCGGGTTTTTATTTCCAAAACCTACCAAATGTCACCGCCGAAGATTTTGCGCATAAATCACTCGACACCGACCAACTGCTTGAAATCCTATACCTTGCCACATGGCAACTTGAGAGCTTGCCTGAATGGAGCGAAGAGAACATTTATAAGGTGCTCAAGGGCTTGGCAGCGAATTTTGAGATTAAGCTTAAGGACTTTATGCAGCCGTTCTTTGTTGCCATTGCCGGTAGCACATCAAGCACCCCTGTGATGAACTCGATGTTCGTGCTTGGTGCAGATATGACGCTAGCTCGCCTGCGCCATGCCACCGAAGTGCTTGGCGGTCTTGGCAAGAAAAAGCTGAAAAAGCTTGAAGAAAAGAACAAAGCTTTGCCAAATTTCTTGGCGGATGAATAATTGCTTGGCTTAGTAATGGTTTGGTGATAGCCAAGTTATAGCAAGCACAAAACGGCATATCCGTCATCGATGTGCCGTTTTTTATTGATAATTTATGAACAAAATCAAAGCATTATGGGATTTATGACAAATTCGCAAATTTTTTGCAAAAAAGGCTTGACGCTCCAAAAAATTACTGTATAATACGCACTCATTAGCACGGGGCTATAGCTCAGTTGGTAGAGCACTTGCATGGCATGCAAGGGGTCAGCGGTTCGACTCCGCTTAGCTCCACCAAATCGCTAATGATGAATGTAAGCACCTAGGCATTTTCTTGCATTCTAAAGCTTAAACGCTTAAATTTGAGTTATTTTTTTGATTAAAAATAAAAAAATAACACGCTTTGCGTCCCATTCGTCTAGAGGCCTAGGACACCGCCCTTTCACGGCGGTAACAGGGGTTCGAATCCCCTATGGGATGCCAATATTCTTCTCATCTGAGAGCAAAAAGCCAGTCATATAGCGACTGGCTTTTTTGTTATACGGCATTTATCCGAGCATTATGGCAAATTTTCATACTCATCTTGGCGTTGGTGCATTGGCAAGTGTTGGTGTTGCTGTTGCAGGCTTTAGCACGCAGTTGTATGGGCTGACGACAGCACTACTGTGTGCTATCATCGGTACGCTTGGCAGTTTGTTGCCTGATATTGACCTTGAGCATTCACGCCCTGCCGCACAGGGATTTTTGGTCGTCTCGCTCATCACATCGACACTCATCACCATCTTATACGCCAACCGTTATAGCGGTGATGAGCTGATATTGCATTCGCTGATGGTCTGGGCGGTGGGATTTTTGGTGCTACGATTTGGGGTGTTTGAAACCTTTAGCCGTCTGACCACACATCGCGGCATGGTGCACTCGATTCCTTATATGGCGGTGTTTGCTTTGGTGGTGGTTTGTGGGGCATTTTATGGACTGCATTTGACAGCCTTTGTCAGCTGGCTGTTTGGGCTTGTGCTATTTATCGGCTCGATGGTGCATTTGCTGCTGGATGAGATTTATAGCGTGGATGCGTTTGGCCTGCGACTCAAGCAATCCTTTGGCACAGCGATTAAGCTGTTTGAAAAAGATAAGCTCGTGCAATATGCTTGCCTATATCTGGTGCTGGGCGTGCTGTATTATTTTGCCCCACCCTATCAAGATTTGTGGCGCGGCTTGGTGCGTATCACTCGTCAGCTGATGGGTTAATACCGAAACGCCATCCCTGTCGCCACAAAACATAATGACCACAGACAAATCAAGCCCACATGAACTGCCATCACCTTGAGCGTGCTGTCGGTAAAGTTGCCCTGCTCAAGCTTTGCCACCACACGAAATCTTGCATGTAATGCGGTGATGATGGTGAGCAGTAGCCAAGTTAATTTGGCATGAATCAAGGCAGTCAAAGCCCCCATCGGTGTCAGCCAAGTTGCCACAGGCGTGATGGCGTTTAGCATATATAAGCCTGTGATGATTTGCACTGCTAGGGCTGTCATGCCAAGCGGTTCATAGCTTTTCTCGAATGTTAAAAAGCCTGCCACATCTTGCTTGCGCACAAAAGTTGGCATCAGGCGAATGAGTAGATACAGATGTCCACCTACCCAAATGCTTGCACCGATTAAGTGTAAAAATAAGGCAATTTTCATCATGTTCTACGCCCACTACGAAATACGCTGGTATCTTGATAAAAGTCAGCATCTTGACCATCCCAAAAATACGGCACACCAAGCACAGGCAAGGGCTGTAAGTCTCTTGGCGTGGTAGCAGGATTAGATAGCCAATGATTCAGCTGTGCTGCCACACGCTCATCCAATACCGTCAAGCGTTCGGCAAAAGACATCTTAAAAAACGAGCCATCCACCGGGACAATCAGCGTATGACCGCACAGATTTTTGCGGGGATGAATCAGTTGCTCTAATAGTGCATGCCCAAAGATAACAGCTTGGGCATGGACATCTGCTCGCTCATCGGTATTTGGCTGATGCCAAAACTGTCTTGGGGCAACAAGCGACCCCATCCAATCAAACTGACACAAACGCTCGGCAATAGCTGCCCCTATCGCATCATCGCTCACCGCTAGGATAATGCCATTTTCATCAAATACCGTGATGGCATCACGCACACGATTACGCCCATTGCCTGTGGCATCGTCGCCCAGATGCTTTAGATGATGAAAATTTAGCATGGCTTTGGACTTTGGAAAACTTGCCCAAATGCACGCCCCAAACCAATCGTGCAGATTATCCCGTGTGGGGATTTTGCCCGTCTCGCCGATATAGCGTTCATACGCCACGCCATGTGGCAAATCGCTTTGGTCGGTAAAGCTAAGCGCTCGCCCTGTGTGGCTTGCTAGCGATAAATGATTTTCTTTAAAATACTCATTCAGCCATGCAGACAATGGCACTTTACCATCCATGCCAAATGCCTGATGCATACGAGCAAATGGCGCTAGCCAAGGGCATGCTTGGTCAATGGTGGCAAATGCATCGGCAAAACTGGCAGTCGCCATCAGACACTTGCCCCGACTGAGCGTGCCAAAGCGATGCCTTCTTCGATGCTCATATAGGTTTTTTTGCTGGGTGTATCACGAAATACCACATCACCATCTTTAAAAATCACGCACTCATCGACGGCAAGCTGTTGCCATTTTTCATTATCCGTCAAAGGCACAGTGACCAAAATCGTTACCTTGTCATTTTCGGTGGTGACATCCTGAAAATTAATCGTCATCTCGCCATCAGACAGCTTGGCTTCACCAAATGGCGCTTTGCGGGTTAGATAAAATAATAAACTACCTGCATACGCCAAATGCCAATCACCATTAGACAATAAGCAATTGTACAAACCATTGGCGGACAGATAGCGACACTGCGCCGTCAAAAAGGCAAATAACGCTTCGTCCGATGGACGGCTTTTAAAGGTGGCTTTTAGGCGGTTCAATAGATAACAAAACGCCAATTCGCTATCAGTCGTACCCACAGGCGTATAATGCTCGGCATTGCCGTTCGCCATCAGACGCTCGGTGCGTTTGACGAAACTCTCGGTCATCTGCCCATTATGCGCAAATGCCCACTGCTCACCCCACACTTCACGCACAAAGGGATGGGTATTGGCAAGGCTGTTACTGCCCTGCGTAGCTTTGCGGATATGGGCAATGACATTCATCGCACGAATGGGGTAATTATTCACCAAATCGGCAATCGGTGATGAATGGCTTGGCTTATCATCATGAAATTGGCGCAAACCCACGCCTGCTTCATGAGCATTTTTTTCAAAAAACGCAATCCCAAAGCCGTCTTCGTGATGGTCGGTCAGCCCGCCACGCTGCCGAAAACCCGCAAAGCTAAAGCCGATATCTGTTGGGGTGTTGCAGTTCATTCCTAGAAGTTGGCACATCAGACACGCCCCCAATGAAAACTCGCCAAGCGTTTCATCAAATCAGGATTTTTGACCATAATGTCATCGCCCGTACGTCCTTGTTCACGGTTATAATGGATGACATTGAGACGCAGTAGCCAAAAGATGGTCGCAGAATAGGAAAGCATCACAGGCAAGGCTCTCTTTTCATCATCAGTCAAAGGACGCACACTCTCATATCCCGCCACAAAGGCATCCATCTTGGCGGTGTCAAAATTCACACTCTCGCCATCGGTGGCATTACCCCAAGTAGTACAAAAATCATTGATGGTGATTGCCACATCCATCAAATAATGCTCAACCGACACTTCAGTAAAATCAAGTAAGCCCGTCAAGCGTGGCGTATCCCCGCTAAAATCCCACAAGGTATTATCAGTAAACATATCCAAATGGCACAAGCCCTTTGGTAAATCGCTCGGCAAATTGGCATACGCTGTCCAAATGTCGTTCATAAGGCGAGCTTCATCGGTCGGCATAAAGGCGGTTTCACGCTCTTTGACCCTTGCCCAGTCGTACAGTGGCACGCCATAATCTTCGGCAGGCTGCAGGGTTGTTAAGGTGTCATGTAGCACTGCCAATGCCTTACCCATTTCATGACACATCACGGTGTCTGTCTGTGTCGGATGACTGCCTGCCAATTTTGGCACGAGCAAAATCGCTTTATTTTCATAACGCATGACGCAGTCTTCGCCGATTTGATTGCCTTTGGCAGTGAGCTTCACAAGCGGTGGCGCAATCGGTAATTTATCCTTTAAAGCGTGCATGACGGTTGCCATCTTTATAATATCAGCAGGCACTCGCTCTTCGTATAGGGTAAATACATAAGAAAAATCATTGCCTTCGTCGCCATCTGTCTGCACGAACCAATTGGAATTTTTCACCCCCTGAACAATGGGAATGGCTTTTTTGAATTTGACACCAAACAAACCACAAAACGCAAAAAATTCATCTTCAGACAAATGGGTATAAACAGACATAAGATTTCCTACAATCAGCACAAATCGGGCAAATCGCCCTGCGATAAAAACTTGCTGATATTTTAATGATTTTTTGATAAAATTGCCAAGTTATTTTAGGATTAAGCAGTGATTATTTCTGGCATAAGCGCCAATTACTGCCAACTATTGCCCATAATCTGCCATAGGATACGCCATGCTTGCCAAACGCCTGATCCCTTGCCTTGATGTCGAAAATGGACGCGTTGTCAAAGGCGTGAATTTTGTTGATATCAAAGATGCAGGCGATCCTGTCGAAGTCTCAAAACGCTACAACGACCAAGGTGCCGATGAAATCACCTTTTTGGACATCACCGCCACATCCGATGGGCGAGATACCACTTACCATACCGTTGAGCTGATTGCCAAGTCCATCTTTATTCCGCTAACCGTCGGTGGTGGCGTGCGTAAAATCGAAGATATCAGAAACCTACTGAACGCTGGCGCAGACAAAGTCGGCATCAACTCTGCTGCCATCACCAATCCTGATTTGGTCAATGATGCCGCCGCACGCTTTGGCAATCAGTGCATCGTCGTCTCTATCGATGCCAAGCGAGTGACCAAGCCTGATGGCAGTATGGGCTTTGAAATCTTTACCCACGGTGGTCGCAAGCCAACAGGTATCGACGCCATCGAATGGGCAAAACAAATGACCGCTCGTGGCGCAGGTGAATTGCTCGTCACCAGCATGGACGGTGATGGCACACGCCGTGGCTATGACCTTGAGCTGACTCGCACCATCGCTGACAGTGTCAATATTCCTGTCATCGCATCCGGTGGCGTGGGCAACTTACAGCATCTTGCCGATGGCGTGACCTTAGGCGGTGCTGATGCGGTACTTGCGGCGAGTATTTTTCACTTTGGCGATTATACCATCGGTGAAGCCAAAGCCTTTATGGCGGCTCAAGGTATTCCCATGCGATTGGTTGAGCCACGATAAAGCACGACAAGCACGATAAAGTCAGTTAAGCCAGTTTGTATTAGCCAATCAGACAGCTGAATCATAAGCAATTTTGCAATCAAAGGTTGCAAAATGACGCTTAAAAACACAGCCAATGTATGCTACAATAGCCTCATGATAATCATTCATATATTTTTAAAATTAGGATAAGACAATGACAACTTACACTGCACAAAAAGCCGCCATCACGCACATCGAAGGCGCTTTGGACAATAACACTGCTGTACGCATCGGTATCGCTGTTGGCCGTTTTAATGGCTTTTTGGTCGAAAGCTTGGTTGAAGGTGCTATCGACGCCCTAGTACGCCACGGTGTGCAAGGCGAAAATATCGATGTGGTGCGTGTGCCTGGTGCATTTGAGCTACCACTCACCGCCAAGCGTTTGGCTGAGTCGGACAAATATGATGCTATTATCGTACTCGGTGCCATCATCCGTGGCGCGACACCGCATTTTGACATCGTCGCCAATGAGTCTGCCAAAGGTCTAAGCCAAGTCGCACTCAGCCTAGGTAAGCCTGTCATTAACGGCATCTTGACCACCGAAAACATCGAGCAGACCATCGAGCGCGCCGGCACCAAAGCAGGCAACAAAGGCTATGAAGCCGCGATGACTGCTCTCGAGATGGTCTCAGTCCTAAAAGCCATCTAAGTTTATCCATCTTGGCATATCCATCATAGGGTGGATATGCTCGGTGCGTTTTGGCGACGCATCACGAATGAGTCATCATTCTGCACTATTTAACAGCTTCAATTGATCTTTTGCTTTGCAATCGGATGCTTGGCACGCCTTGCAAATTTGCTTGATTTGCCAATTTATGCACTGGCGAATTTATGGTATAGTAAGCCATATGCATCCTTTTGCCATTACTGGACATCGCTTATGACAGACCATATTATCCCATCAGACACAGGCTATAAGACTTCTCACACCGCCGTGCGTAAGGCACGCCGTTTTGCCCTACAGGGTCTTTATGAGTGGCTATTGACCGATTATCGCTTCTCAAAAATTGATCGCCATCTGATGGGCGGCAACGAGCCACACACCATCGCCGCTCGTACTCGTGCGGATAATGCCATGCATACTGTGCATTTGGGCTATTATCATGAATTGATGCGTCAGATCCCAGAGCAAGCAGATCAATTGGTGCTGGAATTTTCAAGCTACATCGATCGTAGCTTTGATCGTCTTGATCCTATCGAAAAAGCCGTACTGCTCATCGGTGCGTACGAGCTCAAATACAGTCTGCACATCCCTTATAAAGTCGTACTTGATGAAGCCATGCAATTGAACACCCATTTTGGGGCGACCGATGCGCATAAGCTCATCAATGCTGTGCTTGACCAATACGCCAAAGTCGTACGTGAAGCCGAAGTCAAAGCTGATCAAGCGAAAAAATCAAACGGCTGATTATGTCCGAATTTTCGCTCATCGCTCGGCATTTTTGCCGTCATCCAGCCGCTGCTGATATCGCCATCAGCGTCGGTGATGACTGCGCCGTCGTTGATGCGCCCATCGGTCAGCAGATTGTGATCTGCACCGACACGATGGTGGCAAATCGCCATTATCCAATGGACACACCAGCGCGCGCCATCGGTCATAAGGCGGTGGCGGTCAATCTATCTGATCTATCCGCAATGGGTGCGACGCCCCACAGCATCACCCTTGCTTTGAGCCTGCCAAGCTATGATGAAGCTTGGGTGGCGGATTTTGCCGATGGGCTATATGCGATTTGTGATCATTATGGCGTTAAGCTCATTGGCGGTGACACGACTTATGCACCGACCACCACCATCAGCGTGACGGCGATGGGCTTTGTGCCTGCAGGATGCGCCATCACACGCACAGGCGCTAAGCCTGATGATATCATATGTGTCAGTGGCAAGATTGGCAGTGCTGCTTTTGCCTTATTTGAGGTCCTATCAGGGCAGGCAAGCCCACTTCGCACAACACTGGATTATCCCGAGCCGCAGGTGGCACTTGGGCAAGCTTTGCATGGCTATGCCAATAGCATGATTGATATTTCTGATGGCTTGGGGCAAGATTTGGGGCATATCCTAAGCGGTAGTGGCGTGGGTGCAAAGCTATATCTGGACAATATACCTTGCGATGACTCATTGAATCAGTTGCCCTTTGCCCAAAAATATCAGCACATCCTAAATGGCGGTGATGATTATCAGCTGTGCTTTACGATGAATCAAGAAAAATTTGCCCAATTTCAAGCGGATTTTCCCGATTTATCCATTCATGCCATCGGAGAAATCACGGCAGATAGCGGCGTGCAGTTATTCGAACATGGACAAGCGGTAGCCTTTGACATCAAAGGATTTGAGCATTTTTAGGATGATGATATGAGCGATAATCTTGAAAAAACCGAACGCCTGATTCGTGAAATTAATCTGATTCATGCCAAATATTCACAAGATTATTTTGAAACAGGTAAGGTGCAAAAGGTCAATTTAAGCCGTACACTAAAAAATGTTCCCATTGAGCATATTTTATCCTATCGGCTCAATCTGCACGAAGCGATTAACGACTATCTGCTCTTTGCCGACACCAAAGATATTGCTTTTTATTATCGGGTGAAAACTTCCGAAAGCATCCACGCCAAAATCGCTCGCTATTTGGCAAGACAAAATCAATATCCCGTGAATAATATCTTAAATGATATTTTTGGTGCTCGTATTGTTTTGCCATCGGCGGATATTGCTTTGATTTTGGATAAATTGGATGAATTTAAAGAAAAATACGGTCTAAAAAACTGGTATCTGCGAGATGTGGATGGCTACATTGGCATCCATGTGTATTTCAAAAATGCCAGCAACTTTTATTATCCGTGGGAATTGCAAATTTGGGATGAAAGCGACGCCCTGACCAATATCCAAAACCACATCGCCTACAAGCGTGACTTTGTCAAACAGGAAAGCCATGAGCCAAGCCAAACCTGACATCTACAAATCCAATCAATGCCCACCTTGCCCACCGAGTGCCAGCACCTTTGACAAGTGCATCTATTGGCTTGGCATTGGCTTGGGCTCGGGCTTGCCACGCCGTGCTGCTGGCACTTGGGGGACGGTTGGCGGATTGGTGATTGCCCTGCCTTTGATTTGGGCGGGGTTTTGGGTGTTTTTGGCAGTGACACTGATTGGACTTATCATCGGCAGCCACATCTGCGGCAAGACATCACAGCTGATGGATATTGAAGATGATCCGCACATCGTATGGGATGAATGGGTGGGTATGTGGCTAAGCCTATTGCCGACGGTATTTGTGCTACATCAGTTTGGGCAGATGAGTGAGTTTTATCCAAATTCCGTGACTTTTTGGATTGTCATTGTGCTTGGTTTTGGGTTATTTCGACTGTTTGATGTGCTAAAGCCTGCACCGATTAGCTGGGCGGATAAGTATGTCTCGGGCGGGTTTGGGATTATGCTTGATGATGTGCTTGCAGGTATCATTGCAGGGATGATTACGGTGATTGTGGTGTTTAGCTTTGTGCCATTTGGCTGATAAACCACACAACGGCAGTTTATCAACCAAATCAATGGCTTATAGCTGACAGTTCACCATCCATTGGATGCCGAATTTATCCTTAATCACGCCAAACATCGCACCCCAAAAGGTCTTATCGAGTGGCGCAACTACCGTACCGCCATCAGACAGCGCATGATATAGGCGTGTCGCTTCATCCACTTCATCAGCGGTGAAATCTAGACTCACTGAATGTGCATTACCACGCAACAACGACTCATCACCGCCGCAAGTGCCTGATACCACATCCGATGCCATCAGACAATGCTCGCCAATCATCAGTTCAGCGTGCATAATCAAATTGGCATCACGCTCGCTAAGAGCGTTGTTGCCTGCTGGCATTTGCCCAAATCGCATCATGCGTGGCTCACCACCAAACACGCTGGCATAAAACTCAAATGCCGCTTCGGCTTGACCGTCAAAATTGATATAGTGATTGATTTTCATACAGTTTTCCTTGTGGGTGTATTTGTGTTATTTTTCATTATAAATACATGGCACATTGAATGATATTGAAGTTTTGTAAACTCCCTGATTTATAACAAAACCACAACCAAAGCTGTATAAAATTTTGCCAAAATCTCATGAATTTTTGCTAAAATTGATGGATTAACAATTTTTAAGGAAAATCCCATGACGCTACACACCATTATCTTAGCCGCTGGCAAAGGCACTCGCATGAAATCACGCCGCCCAAAGGTACTACAAACCTTAGCAGGTAAGGCATTGGTTCGCCATGTACTTGATACTTGCCAAAGCATTCAATCTGACAGCACGGTGCTGATTTATGGCTTTGGTGGTGAGATGGTCAAGGCGGATTTGGCGGATTATGCCGTGACTTTTGCTGAGCAAGCCGAACAACTGGGTACGGGTCATGCGGTCAAGATGGCGCTACCGCACTTGCCTGCCGATGGCAAAAGCTTGATTTTGTATGGTGATGTGCCGCTAACCCAAGCAGATACCTTGACCAAGCTTGTCGAAGCGAACACCGACGGCATTTCAATGCTGACCTTGAATGTTGCCAATCCATTTGGACTAGGTCGCATCATCCGTGAAAATGGCAAAGTCGTCGCCATCGTCGAGCAAAAAGATGCTACCGATGCCCAAAAAGCCATCACTGAGATTAACAGCGGCATCTACTGCGTGGACAATGCCCTACTGCATAAATACCTACCCATCCTAAGCAATGACAACGCCCAAGGCGAATACTATCTCACCGACATCGTCAAGCTTGCTGTCGCTGATGGCGTGACCATCGCTACCATCGCCCCAGAATACGAATTTGAAATCGAAGGGGTCAATGACCGCATTCAGCTAGCCGCTCTTGAACGCACCTATCAAGCGCACCAAATCCGAGCTCTACAGGTGAACGGCGTACAGTTCGCCGACCCAAGCCGTGTCGATATTCGTGGCACATTGACGGCGGGCAATGATGTGTTTATCGACATCAACACCGTATTTATCGGTGATGTCACTCTAGGCGATGGCGTGCAGATTGACGCAGGCAATGTGATTAGCAACACCACCATCGGCACAGGCACGCACATCAAGCCAAACTGCGTCATTGATGACAGCATCATCGGTGCTGATGTCGCCATCGGGCCATTTGCACATCTGCGTCCAAAAACTGTACTGGCAGACAAAGTCAAAATCGGCAACTTTGTCGAAACCAAAAAAACCCAAGTCGGTCTGGGTAGCAAAATCAACCACCTAAGCTATGTTGGCGATGCCGCCTTGGGTGCTGATGTCAATATCGGTGCAGGAGTGATTACTTGCAATTATGATGGTGTGAATAAATTTAACACCATCATCGGTGATAACGCCTTTGTGGGTAGTAACTCAAGCCTAGTCGCCCCTGTCAAAGTCGGTAAAGGTGCAACCATCGGCGCAGGCTCGGTCATCACCAAAGATGTGCCAGAAGACAAGCTATCATTAGCTCGTGCTCGCCAAGCCACCATCGATGGCTGGAGTCGCCCAGCCAAAAAATAAGCCATCAAGTCTATGACAATCATCAGCACAAATCATCACGATTTGTGCTTTTTTTATGGCTAATTACCCACCCATATTCACATAAATTTGTATAATCAAAATTTAATATTGCCAATTATTCACCACTGGATTATAATTGCTCAAATTTTAAGCATTTTTATCATACGCTTGCAAATATCTCCGCACAAGGACGACACATGACCGCTTTTTCGCTCAAGGCACATTTAGAACGCCAACATATCGTCATCTCATGGCAACGCTACGGCATCGAAGCGCTCAATTTTATGGCGCTTGGGCTGTTTTCGTCCTTGATTTTGGGCTTGATTATCAAAAATATCGGCACTTGGGCAAATCTACCTTGGCTCATCGACATCGGCACGCAGGCGCAGAGTATGGTGGGTGCAGCCATCGGCGCAGGGGTCGCTTATGCGCTCAAATCGCCACCGCTCGTGCTATTTACTAGTATCATTACAGGCTTTGCAGGGGCAAGTCTTGGCGGGCCTGTGGGGGCATTTGTGGCAGCGCTGATTGGTGCAGAATTTGGCAAATTCGTCCATCGCACCACACCGCTTGACATCATCGTCACGCCAGCGACGACGCTGATTGTCGGCATGGCGGTGGCAGGATTTGTCAGCCCACTCATCGCCGAGCTGATGACTTCATTGGGGCAGTTTATCATGTGGGCGGTAGAGCTCTCCCCCATCATCATGAGCATCGTCGTGGCGGTGGCAATGGGGCTGATTCTCACCTTACCCATCTCAAGTGCTGCCATCGCCATCAGTCTAGGCTTGGGCGGTTTGGCAGCAGGGGCAGCGACGGTGGGCTGTGCGGCACAGATGATTGGCTTTGCGGTGATGAGCTATCGGGATAATGGCATGGGCGGTGCGGTTGCTTGTGGGCTTGGTACGAGCATGATTCAGATGCCTAATATCCTAAAAAATCCCAAAATCTGGCTACCACCAACGCTGTCTGGGGCGATTTTAGCACCTTTTGCCACGGCAATGTTTGGCATGACCAATATCCCATCGGGTGCAGGCATGGGCACATCAGGGCTTGTCGGACAAATCGGCACGCTTGATGCTATGGGGACGAGCCTTAGCACTTGGGGGCTGATCATTGCCTTTCATGTGCTACTCCCTGCGCTTTTGACTTGGGTATTTGCCAAAATCATGCGTGCCAAAGGCTGGATTAAAGATGGCGATTTGGCGCTGGATAAGGCTTAATTAATATAAAAAGTCATTAAAAATCAAACTCTTATAAATTTTTGATAAAATCATTCCCAAAAACACTTGCAAAGGATAAAAATTTCGGTATAATTATCGCCCTATATAGGGGTATCGCCAAGTTGGTAAGGCATCAGGTTTTGATCCTGACATTCGTTGGTTCGAGTCCAGCTACCTCTGCCATATTTCCAAACAAATGCCTCCTGTTTGTTTTGGATAAAGTTCGCAAATCTTTATAAAAAAATTTGCATCTAGGGGTATCGCCAAGTTGGTAAGGCATCAGGTTTTGATCCTGACATTCGTTGGTTCGAGTCCAGCTACCTCTGCCAAATCCAATCAAGCCGATCAGCAATGGTCGGCTTGATTTTTTTTGCATTTTTCACCCTTTACCAGCAAAAAACTTTACAAAAATCACTAAAAATTATCACACCCCCTGCAAATTTCGCCCCAAAGATGCTAAAATATACACTTAATCGGCTTGTATTTTAGCTTTTTTCGATTTGCTTTTATAGGATTCTTCCCATGTCATATATGGCTGTCTTTTCAGGTAGTGCCAACCCACAGCTTGCCCAAACCGTTGCTGATAATCTTCACATTCCATTGGGTAAAGCAGATATCACTCGTTTTTCTGATGGTGAAATCGCCATCGAAATCAAAGAAAATGTGCGTGGTAAAGATGTTTTCATCCTACAGCCAACCTGTGCGCCAACCAATGACAACCTGATGGAAGTCATCTTGCTTGCAGATGCGCTACGCCGTTCGAGCGCTGGTCGTATCACTGCGGTGATTCCTTATTTTGGCTATGCTCGCCAAGACCGTCGCCCTCGTTCAGCTCGTGTGCCAATCTCTGCCAAAGTTGTCGCTGATATGCTGTCAATCGCTGGTATCGACCGTGTGATGATGGTGGATCTGCACTCTGACCAAATTCAAGGTTTCTTTGATGTACCAGTGGACAACCTATACGGCACGCCAGTCCTACTAAAAGACCTAAAACAACAAAATTATGACAACCTAATGGTCGTCTCGCCAGATGTCGGCGGTGTCGTGCGTGCTCGTGCGATGGCAAAGCTACTAGGAGATGCTGACCTTGCCATCATCGATAAACGCCGTGCTCGTGCCAATGAATCACAAGTCATGCACATCATCGGTGATGTCTCTGGTCGTGACTGTGTGATTGTTGATGACATCGTGGATACCGCAGGTACGCTGTGCAAAGCTGCTCAAGCGCTCAAAGACAATGGCGCACGCCGTGTCGTGGGCTATATCACCCACCCTGTACTATCAGGCAAAGCGATTGAAACCATCAAAAATTCAGCACTGGATGAGCTGGTTGTCACTGACACCATTCCACTATCAGATGCAGCCAAAGCCTGTGGCAACATCCGCCAAGTCAGCATCGCTGCGATGATTGCCGAATCGCTACGCCGTATCAATAACGAAGAGTCAATCAGCGCCATGTTTGAATACGATGTCTAATCGATGATGATTGATTCAAATTCATAACAAACAAATCCGCCAAATACATCATTTGGCGGATTTTTTTAGCCTTACCTTGCCTTGCCCTGCCTTTAATTTAATTCTTATACCAAGCCACCAAACCCATCAAGCTTTACAAACTTAGTATAAGCGAACACAGCTTAACAAGGCTTGATAAAACTATCCAAAAAAAATACCGCCAACTCAAACCAAGTGGCGGTATTGTGTAGAGTGTGAAATTAGCCTTTTAGACCTTTTTCCATCTCTTCAAACTGCGCAACAATCTTCGCTTCAGGTGGTGCAGTCATTAGGCTGACCACGATGGTTGCAATAAAGCTGAATGCAAAGCCTGGTAGGATTGAGTAGATGGCATCATTGGCAGGCTGACCACCAATTTCAAAGCCGCCATACACCCACACAATCACGGTCAATGCACCAACAATCATACCTGCCAATGCGCCGTTGCGGTTCATGCGTTTCCACATTAGGCTTAGGATGACCAATGGGCCAAATGCCGCACCAAAGCCTGCCCAAGCGTGCGAAACCAGCTTCAGTACTGAGCTGTTGCTATCACCAGCTAGGAAAATTGCCACTAGAGCAACAATCACTACCGAGATACGACCAACCAAGACTTGGCGTGCTTCTGTCGCTTCACGGTCAAGGAATAGCTTGTACACATCACGAGTCAATGAGCTAGATACCACCAGTAGCTGAGATGAGATGGTACTCATAATCGCTGCCAAGATCGCTGCCAATAGGAAACCTGAAATCAGCGGATGGAATAGAACCTGCGAGAATACTAGGAAGATGGTCTCAGGGTCATCCAGTTTTTGACCAGTCTTAGCGATATAAGCGATACCAGCCAGACCAACCATCAATGCACCGATTAGGCTTAGAATCATCCAGCCCATACCGATAGCAGTCGCTACAGGCACATCTTTGACCGAACGAATCGCCATAAAGCGTACGATGATGTGTGGCTGACCAAAGTAACCAAAACCCCACGCCATCAGTGAAATCACGCCCATCACGGTCACGCCGTTCATCCAGTTAAACACTTCAGCGTTGGCTTGCTCGGCAATAGCCAAGCCTTCTGATACACTGCCAATCTCGCTAAATGCCACGATAGGCACAAGTAGCATGGCGATCAGCATGATGACACCTTGAACAAAGTCAGTCAATGACACCGCCAAGAAACCACCAAACAGCGTATAAGCCACAACCACACCAGCTGTCACCCATAGACCTAGGCTATATGATAGACCCAGCGAGCTTTCGAACAGCTTACCGCCTGCCACTAGACTGGCTGCGGTATATACGGTAAAGAACACAATCACAACCACCGCTGATACGATACGCAATAAATGCGACTTATCTTGGAAACGGTTGGCAAAATAGTCAGGCAAGGTAATGGCATTATCCGCCACTTCGGTATAGACACGCAAACGTGGTGCAACCAGTAGATAGTTGGCAAAGGCACCGATGGTCAAACCAAGTGCAATCCAAATACTCACAACACCTGATGCATACATATAACCCGGCAAGCCAAGCAATAGCCAACCTGACATATCCGACGCACCTGCTGACAATGCCGTCACCGCAGGGCCTAGATCACGACCGCCAAGCATATAGCCTTCGACGTCATTTTTTTGTTTAAAATAGGCATAGACACCGATGGCAATCATCAAAATAAAATAAATTGCCAACGAAATCCATACGCCACCAGCCACTTCTCCCATGGCATACTCCTTAAAAACCACACGGGCATCGCCCGCAAATATCTTACAAATAATATTTTACAAATATTGTGTACTTAGATTTGTGCGATACTATTATGAAAAGTTATCGACACATAAGCACAACTATTATAACACAAAAATAACAGATTATCTTTGAATGATAATCATTTTCATAAATATCCCATGATTTCTCCGATCATCTTGGCAAGTTACCATCATGAGCGGATTATTTTTGCCCAAATTTTTAAAAATACTTTGTCAAATCATCATAAATTGCGTATAATATTGGGCTAATTTGCCACAGCTACTAGCTTGGTGAATATCGTCCATCGGACAGTTATTTTTTTGACGGACTGGTCGCAAGTTCGTTATCCTATTTATTTTTAAGGATCTATCATGAGCCAATTCACTCTAAACGGTGTTGCACGTGCAGCAGACCAGCAGGGCAAAGGTGCGAGCCGCCGCCTGCGTAAAAACAACCTAATCCCAGCAATCATCTACGGCGGCAACGCTGAGCCAGTTGCTATCTGCGTAAAAAACAACGAACTTGTTAAAGCGCTAGAAAGCGAAGCGTTTTTCTCAAGCGTCACTACCATCACTGTTGATGGCACTACACACAATGTAGTTATCAAAGCCCTACAACGCCATCCAGCAAAAGGCTTCCCACTACACGTGGACTTCCAACGCGCCTAATTTGCGTTGTACCAAGTTTTGCGCACAAGCGCACCAAAACCAGTAGGCGTGCTTACTGGTTTTGTTTTTTATGATTAATTTTTTTAGAATAAATCCTTATGAGCATAAAACTCATCGTCGGTCTGGGCAATCCCGGGGCAGAATATGCCAATACTCGCCACAATGCAGGCTTTTGGTTTGTTGAAGCCATTGCCCAAGAATTTGGCATCAGTCTAAGTTTTGACAAAAAATTTCACGGTCAAGTCGGTCGTGGTAGCATCTATGGCAATGATGTGCGCTTGCTATTGCCTGAGACTTTTATGAACCGCTCGGGGCAAGCTGTCGCACCGATGGCGAAATTTTATGGCCTTGATAGCAATGAAATCTTGGTCGCTCATGATGAGCTAGATATTGGCGCAGGTCAAATCCGCCTAAAAACCGGTGGCGGACATGGCGGACACAATGGACTCAAGGACATCGTGCCACATCTAGGGCAGGATTTTCACCGCCTGCGTATCGGTATCGGTCGCCCTACCCATTCATCTCAAGTCAGCAATTTTGTGCTAGGCAAGCCCATGAGTGATGAGCGTATCAGCATTGATGCGGCCATCGAGTGTGCCATCGGTGCACTCAAAGACATCATGGCAAATGATTTGGACAAAGCTCGCAATCAGATTAATGGCTTTAAACTGCCTGCTTAACCTTTGGACGACGGATTTTTATGTTACTTTCATTATTGGCAATCATAGTCGGTCTTGCGATTTTGATTTATAGCGCTGATGTGTTTATTGATAGTGCGGTGGCAATCGCCACCAAATATCATATGCCAAAAATGCTCATTGGCGCTCTGATCATCGGTGTCGGTACTTCTGCGCCAGAGATGGTGGTCTCTGCACTGTCGGCGATGGCAGGCAGTCCCGGTCTTGCACTCGGCAATGCCTATGGCTCAAACATCGTCAATATCATGCTTGTACTTGGTGTGACCGCCATCATCGCCCCTATCGTCATCCAAAAACAAGTGCTCAAAACCGACTTTGTTTGGCTAATCAGCTCAACCATCATCTCAGTCATTCTACTGCTAGATGGTCAGATTGATCGCTTGGATGCGGGTATTTTGGTAGCTGTACTGGTCGCCAATATCATCGTTCAAATCATCTACGCCAAGCGCCATGCCAAGGCCGCTCAAGAAAGTGCTATCCTAGCCAGTGATGAACACGCCTATGAGCTCAGCCAAGACGAACTACCTGACCCTATCAAAGTCAATACCGCCAAATCCTTGATCAAGCTCGTTGCAGGACTCGTCGTCCTAGTCCTAAGCTCACGACTTATCGTCTGGGGTGCTGTTGAGCTTGCCAAACTATGGGGCTTATCTGATCTCATCATCGGTCTGACCATCGTCGCTGTCGGCACAAGCCTGCCTGAGCTTGTCTCATCCATCATCGCTGCACGCCGTGGTGAGTTTGAGATGGCACTAGGCAATGTGCTTGGCTCAAACCTATTTAATACCACAGGTGTCGTTGGTATCGCAGCACTTATCGCACCGATGGCGGTTGATCCTGAAGTACTCAGCCGTGATACGGTCGTGATGTGCGCCATCACCTTAGTGCTTTTTGCTATGTGCGCATTCGCACTCAAAAAAGACGGGCAAATCGGTCGTATGTCTGGCGTCTTTTTGGTGCTATGCTTTATTGGCTACAGTGGCTGGCTTGCATATACCGCCCTAATCTAAACCATAAAAAATGCTCAAGATATAACCTTGAGCATTTTTATTATTTGGCTTGGCTTAGCATATAATCTACCGCCGCATAGACTTCAGCTTCGCTCACTTCAGCACTTGCTTGTGCAGGCATCTTATTAAAGCCTTGTGCAGAATGTTGATATAAGGTCTCCACACCCTGCTCAGCACGCTTCGCCCACCCTGCTTTGTCGCTTAGTTTTGGTGCATCGAGCATACCTTGGTCATGGCAGACTTTACAAGTCGCTTCATAACGCGCTTTACCTACTTCGAGTGATGCAGGCTTGACCATCTCCGCTTTGGCGGTCGTATCCGCTGGTGTTGGCTCTGATGGCTTGGCAGTCGCATCAGTCGCATCCTTATTGGCATCAGTGCTGTTGCCTGTCGCTTGGGTCTTGGTATCGGTGGCGGGTGCGCTTGTCTGCGCTGCTGCAGGCTTGGCAGGTGCGTTTTCTGCCTTTTTTTCTTCGCCACACGCCATCAAAGCAAGGCTTGCACACAGCAGAACAACCGGATAATGCAATTTCATAAAATCCCCTTATGGATGTATGGTTTTTTATTCATTATACGCCGATAATCAGCGCTTAGCAACATTAGTGCAATAAAAAACCCCGAAATCACTTTCGGGGTTTATGGTAAAAACCAATCAGAAATTAGTATTTACGAGTTGTGCGAACTTGCTCGCGATATACTTTTTTCTTGTAGCGTTTAACAGCAGCAGCTTTTTTACGCTTACGCTCTTGGGTTGGTTTTTCGAAAAATTCTTTTTTACGAACATCAGCCAAAACGCCTGCTTTTTCGCACGCACGCTTGAAACGACGGATTGCGATATCTACTGGTTCGTTCTCTTTTACCTTAACTGAAGGCATGGGTTTCTCCTATCAAGACGGTGGCATCAGCTTGGCTGTATTTATATTATATAGCACCATCGGTCTTGGGCGATGGACATCAGCTCAAACTGGAAATATCCGCAGCAACCACTGCTACAGACCGTGCTATTGCACAAAATTAGTCGCTAATTATAACAAAGATTTCACCGCTAGACAAGTCATTTGGGCGTAATATCCGCCAAGATACGATATTTTGCAAGAAAATTTAACATTGGTGATAATCATCCGTTTATTTATGGCAAAAATGTGGCATAATATAAGGATATAAACTTCACCCTGTGGCGAAATTGATTTTTATTGGAGACCGTATGAAAGCTTATGCCATCATCCTACCGCTAGTTGCCGCTGTTGCCTTGAGTGCCTGTGGCAAAAAACAAGAACACGTTTATGCTGTTGACAAAGTAGAAGAAGCGCAAGCGGCTGCTATGGAAAAAGCGCCAAAAGCTGAGCCGATGAAATTCGATGACGAAGGTCAGCCAAAAGTCGGTATGAGTGCCGACGGTACAGCAGCACCTGCAGCCGATGCAGCGGCAACCGACGCCAAAGCGACTGACGCAGCAGCACCTGCAGCAACCGAAACTGCAACTGATGCCAAAGCAGAAGCGCCAGCTGACAAGCCTGCCGATGCAGCAGCAGAAGCCAAGCCTGAAGAAACCAAAAAATAATCAGTGCTCAAAACAGCAAAAAATCGCTCCAAGACTATGGAGCGATTTTTTTATCAATCATCAGGTATCAAAAAAGCCATCCGAACGACCGTAGCCTGAATCGGGATGTAGATTGATAACCGGTAACACGGTATCAGATACCCTGCCTGCATGAGGTGTTCCGTTGTCTTTTTGCACCCAGCGGCGCACCCATAGAGCAATGATGACACCGACACTATAAGCTATGGCAACCCCTTGCATTAATTGAGCGGTAGTCCAACCAACCGACACCAAGCCAAATACCGCAAAAAAGACCGCAAAGACGATGTACCAACCAAAGTGCAACTTGGGCTTGGCATACGCCATCACTAGACTGACAAGAAATATCCACGCCCACAAAGATATGCCAACTGCAATCATTAGGGTCAAATCATCCATACGGACAAAATCCAATTTGGATAAAGTCCAATCAAACGTCGCCGACCACATCCACAGCAAGCCTGACACGACAAAATGCATCCAATGCACTGCATGAAACCGACCATAATGATAGCGCAATATCCCTGCAAACACGCCGAACGCCACTAGCCCCAATATGGCCAATCCATTCATGCCACGCTCCTTGTTCGGATGATAATTTTGACCATCATACACAGCCATGCCATCATCTGTCAATGGCATTGTTTATGTTGATATGATTAACTCATCCATCAGTATGAGTAATGAATTGGATTAAAGCACCCAATGCTCAAGCACAAATTCAATCACAAGCTTGGCAAGAAAGCCAAAAAAGCCCATGCCAAGTGCGACAAAAATCCAAAAAGTCCCCTGCTTGCCTGCGTCGGACTTCTTAGAAATATCCCACATAATAAAGAACAAAAACCCAATAAATACAGGCAATAAAATATACAACCCCAAATCAGTAATGGTCTCGGCAGACACCAAAAACACAGGCTTAGGCATGGTCATCATAATACATCTCACATATTCGCTAAATTGGCGGTCAATTCACTGACGTAAATTATATCACACTCCCCAAATTATCCCAAAACATCACAACCACCCCAAAACCGCCCAAAAAAGTACAAAATGCAACAACTGATTTAGACATAAGCAATACACAAGTTAAAGATTTTTGTTATAATATCAAAAGCATATTGAATTTAAACAAGTTTTAAGGGTAATCTATGGCAAGCCGACCAACCAGACCATCTGCCGTGTACAAAGAAGACAAGGAACGTACTCGCTCGGGCGTGACTTCGATTGTGCTGTTGCTGGTTGGCGCATTGATGGCGATTGTGCTGATGGCATTGGCGTATTTTTCGCCCTTTTTTGACAGTTTTCGAGCCAGTCAAGAAAGCACTGCACCTGATGAAGCGATGGTCGAGCCAATCAAAGACCCTAGCGCACCGATTGAGTATGAATTTTATGAAGTGCTACCAGAGCAAGAGTTTCGCAGTGTGCCTGAAGGGGTAAGCGTCCAAGAGCCGACCACATCACAGCCTGCCACGCTCAGCCCTGATGCCATCGTGACCGCCAAGCCTGCTAGCAAGCCCAAAGCTGATACATCTGCCGATGCTGATAGCACTGATAAATCTGACAAAGCCGATAAAGCCACTAAAGCTGATGACAGCGTGAGCATCACCGAAGAGAGCACGACTTATGATGAGCCTGCAAGTAATGGCACATCATCAAATACCGCCGACGCCAAAACAGGCACAACCTATATTCTACAAATCCGCAGCTACACCACCGCCGATGAAGCGGATGTCAAGCGTGCCGAAGTGCTGATGGCGGGCGTCGATGCTGTCGTCGTCAAACGCACCGACAGCGCTAAGGGCACGCATTTTTATCAAGTGGTTTCAACCCCGATGAAAAGCCGTGAAGAAGCAAGCCAAGCGAGCACTCGCCTGCGTAATAACGGCATTGATTCACTCATCGTTGAACAAAAACGCTGATTTTATTGACTGATTTATTAAATTATTGATTAACAATCAAATCAAGGACTTATCATGACTGACACCATCAAAACCCAAATCGATACGCTTGACACTCTAAGCGACACCATGCACCAAGCCGAAAAGAAACGCACCCTTGAAGAACAAGTCGCCTACCTAAAAAGTCAAGGTATCGACCCATCCAAGACCTATGCTAAGTGGGATGATGATAAAGAAGACGAATAATTACCAAGCTTTTGCCAAGCTTTGATTTAGTATCATAGTTATCAACAAAAAAGCTCAAAGTGCGATACTTTGAGCTTTTTTGTATGGATGATGATTATTTAACCGGTACAAGCGATGTTGAACCATCAGCATTCACCACACGGCGATAGACAGTGCCTGCTGGCGTACTGGTGCTAACACTCGGCGCAGTCATACTTGGTACAACGCTTGGTGTCGTGCTTTGGTAAACAGTAGGCTGACTGATGGTCTGATTGACAACTTGGCTTGGTGATTGCGATGAAAAGCCTGAGCCCATCGGCGCACTTGGCTTTTGACCATTCATAATCAAGCGATGGAACTTCTGCCCTGCACGGCCATCAGGGGTCACACCCATACGGCGTTGATAGCCCATGATGGCACGGCGAGTATTATCCCCGATGATACCATCGACCGCACCGATGTCGTAACCGGCATCGAGTAGCGCTTGCTGAATTTCTTTGGATTCACGGCGACCGATACCCGGGTCATCTGTCGGCCAAGGGGTGGCAAAGCTTGTGTTGGTGTTTTCGCTTGTGACCAAATCTGACAGATGTGCGATGGCAAGTGCATAGCTTTCTGACGCATTATACGCATAAAAGGCATCAAAGTTTTTACCCACCAAGAACGCAGGGCCGTTTTTGCCCGCAGGTAGCAATAGACCTGCCGATGCCATATTATTTGGCAATGGGCGACCATCAGGCAGGGTTAGACCCATATTTTGCCAATGGTTGATGGATTTTTTGTCACGGCGGCCGCTTGAGCCGTCATAGCCATTTAGCTTGACTTCATAACCCCACGGCTCGCCACTGCGATAGCCTTTTTTGGCAAGGAAATTGGCGGTACTCGCTAGCGCATCGGCTTTTGAATTGACCAAATCTTTACGGCCATCACCATCAAAATCCACCGCCAATTCTAAAAAAGTACTCGGCATAAACTGCGTCTGACCAAATGCCCCTGCCCATGAGCCTGTCATGTCCTGTGGGCGGATGTCGCCATTTTGGACGATTTTTAGCGCATTGGCGAATTCACCACGAAAATAGCTCTGACGACGGTCAAAGCAAGACAAAGTCGCTAGGCTGTCAAATAAGTTTTTCTTACCCAAAGTCTGCCCAAAATTACTCTCAACGCCCCACACGCCAAGCACATGCTCTGCCTTGACGCCATAACGGCTCTCAATACGGCGCAAGACTTCCGCCTGTTCACGCTTAGCACGGATACCATCTTCGACACGCTCGCTATCTACGAGTGATGCCAGATAATCCCAGACATCTTTTTTAAATTCAGGTTGATAATTGAGCGAGCGAATCACCGTCGGGTCAGGCTGACTTGGGCGATAAGTTTCAAAGGTTTGACTTGAGACGCCACGAAATGCACTGCTGTTTTTTAGTCCATCAAGGCATTGTTGAAATTCGCTGTTGCTTAAGTTTGGCAAATCATTTGCCATCGCCGTTTGACCAAATGCCAAACCGCTCACTGCGAGTGACAATACCGAAAGTGTCTTTTTCATAAAAAAATCCTTAGGATGATAATCAGACTTACAAATAGCCTAAGCTTACCCAATTTTGCCAGTGATTTCAAAATAAACTTGGCGTTTGCCGACAATTTCAACCATCAGGTAACAAATGCGTAACTTAAATCGCTTGTCAGACAACTAGACAATAAATTACCTACTAAGCTTGCCCTGACTGCATTTGACAAGCCCAAAGCGCTTTGGCATAATCATGAAAACACTTTCAATCATCACCACAACAACCACAAACAAGGATTACTCATGACCACCCAACAACAAACCGCCATCGTCGATGATGTCATCACCGCTCGCCATTCGGTGCGTGCATTTTTGGATAAGCCTGTCGATACGCAAACCATCAAGGACATCCTAACGGTGGCAAGCCGCGCACCATCAGGCACGAACACACAGCCGTGGAAAGTCTATGTGGTGACAGGCGACACGCGAGCCCAGCTGATTGATAATATCTTTGCTGCCAAACAAGCCATCGCCGCCGATCCAAGTCTTGCGGACAAATTCCAAGAAACTTTCCCCTACTATCCGACCGAATGGATCTCGCCATTCATCGATCGTCGCCGTGAAAATGGCTGGGGGCTGTACGGTTTACTTGGCATCCAAAAAGGCGATAAAGAAAAAATGGCAGCACAGCACGATCGCAACTTCAAGCTATTTGATGCGCCTGTTGGGCTATTTTTCACCGTCAATAAAGTGATGGGCATCGGCTCAAAAATGGACATCGCCATGATGATCCAAAATGTGATGATCGCCGCCAAGGCTCGTGGGCTTGACACTTGCCCGCAGGCTGCGTTCAATCATTTTCACCCTGTGGTGCTTGAGACGATTGGTGCAGGCGATGATGAAGAGCTGGTTTGTACCGTCGCACTTGGCTATGCCGATGAATCAGACATCGTCAATACCTTTATCACACCACGAGTGCCTGTCGATGAATTTGCGGTGTTTTTGGATTAATTTGGATAAATTCATCAAGCTTTAAACACCGACAAGCAAAAACCGTTCATTCAAGTATGATTTGATATGAACGGTTTTTGTTTTATTTCAATAACTTACTTTAATAACTTACTTTAATAACTCGGCAAATGACGCTCGCAGTTTTGCCAATTTTGGTGGAATGGCAAAATTACAATACGGCTGTGTTGGGTTATTAGCAAAATAATTTTGGTGATAACTTTCGGCAGGATAAAACTTGGGCGCAGGCTCAAGGCGAGTGACCACAGGCACGCTATCAGTGATAAGTGTATTTATCATCTGCTCGGCGATGGCTTTATCGCTTTGATTATCATAAAAAATCACCGATGCGTATTGCGTACCGATGTCATTGCCTTGACGGTTCAGTGTCGTCGGATCATGAGTGGCAAAAAACACCGCCAAAATCTGCTCAAGGCTGATTATCGCATCATCATAGACCACCTGCACGACTTCGACATGACCTGTCGTACCTGTGCAGACCGCTTGGTAATTGGCGGTATCAGCCGTGCCACCTGCATAGCCACTGACGACACTTTGCACGCCTTTTAATGCGCCAAACACCGATTCGGTGCACCAAAAACAGCCGCCACCCAATAAGATTGAACGAATCATCATCACATCCTTAATTTCAATTTATCAAATCAATGCTATAATAAGCCCCATCTTGTCAGTCTATCATAAGCCTATGCCAAATACCAAGCACGACACCTTATTTACCACGCCACTGGACAAATCAGCCCGCTTTAGCTTTGATGAAGAAGTGGTGGCGTGCTTTCCGGATATGATTCGTCGTAGTGTACCCGGCTATGGGCAGATGCTCGCCATGTTGCCGATTTTGGCTCGCCGTCATTGTCTATTTCGCCAAAATAGTGCTGATGGCAAAAAGGTCAGCCGTGTGTATGATCTTGGCACATCGCTTGGGGCGGTAAGCTTTGCTTTGGCGGATAAATTTGGCCCTGATGAGCTAGAAATCCACGCCATCGACATCTCAAAGCCGATGATCGACCGTGCCAAAAGTGTCGTTGGTGAGCATTATCCTAGCCATGACATTCGCTTTGAGCTTGCCGACATCACACAGATGGATTTTGAGCCGTGCGATTTGATTGTGATTAATTTGACCTTACAATTTCTCAATCCTGATGCCCGCCTAGCTCTACTGCAAAAATGCCATGATGCATTAGCTGATGGCGGTATTTTGATCTTGACCGAAAAAACGCATCTCACCGATGAGCAAGACGACGCTTGGCGAGTGGAACGCTATTATGATTTTAAGCGTGCCAATGGCTATAGCGAGATGGAAATCAGTGGCAAACGCAATGCACTTGAAAATGTACTCATCACCGATACGCTTGAGATGCACCATCATCGATTGCACCAAGCGGGTTTTGAGCGTAGCTTGACTTGGTTTATGTTTTTGAATTTCGCCTCGATTGTGGCGTTTAAATAGTTTTGATTGATTTGTTTATGAACACCATTGCCCGTACCGAAAAAGCCTTATTTGACACCTTATTTGACCTCGCCCAACATCACCCTGTGGCGTATGAATGGCTCAAACGCCTACCCGATTGGCTTGGCAGTATCAAAAATAAAGAGCGTTATGCACACGCCCCTTATTATGAATCTGTGATTAACAAACTTCCCCAAATTACGCCCAATCACATCGACCTAACTGCCAGCTGTATCACTGCCAATGTCAGCCTTAGCCACAGTGATTATCGTAAAGCTGAAGCGCTATTAAAGAATCTTATGCCGTGGCGTAAAGGCGGCTTTATCATCGGCGATGACACACATTCGATCCACATCGACACCGAATGGCGCAGTGATCTGAAATGGGATCGTGTCCTGCCGCACATCAGCGATCTTAGCGGTAAGCGAGTGCTGGATGTCGGTGGTGGCTCGGGTTATCACGGCTTTCGTATGGTGGGTGCAGGCACAAGCAGCGTGGTGGTGATTGATCCATCGTGTTTGTTTTATCATCAGTTTATGGCGATACGGCATTTTTTGGGTGAGATGACAAACCGCTACAATCAGTCGCCGATTCACTTTATCCCTGTCGGTCTAGAAGAATTGCCAACTGGTGCGCTGTTTCATACCGTGTTTTGCATGGGGGTGCTATACCATCGTGCATCGCCGTTTGATTGTTTATTACAATTAAAAAATCAACTTCTCAAGGGTGGTGAATTGGTACTTGAGACTTTGGTCATTGATGGCGATGAAAATACTGTGCTCGTACCAAAAGATCGCTATGCGATGATGAATAATGTGTATTTTCTGCCATCGGTGGCGGCACTGACTTTATGGCTCGAAAAAGCGGGTTTTGTTGATATCAAATGCGTCGATATCAGCACCACGACAAGTATCGAGCAGCGTGCGACCGATTGGATGACTTATCATTCATTGGCGGATTTTCTTGATCCTGATGATGATAGCAAAACCATCGAAGGCTATCCACGCCCTGTGCGTGCGGTGATGGTCGCCAAAAAGCCGTAACAAGCCATCAAAGACAGCGATACAAATGGGCATTTGTGCTAATTTTATACAATTTACTACAAACCATTTGCCCAAGCTTGATTATAATAAGCCAACCGTCATGCGTTTGGCTTATTTTTGTTTTTACCAAAGAGCTGAAAATCGGTGCATGACACATCATTTACAACAAAATCCAAAATTAAGGTGAAAATATGGCAGGTGGTAGCCTACTAATGCTACTTGATGACATTGCAACGATTCTTGACGATGTCTCAGTGATGACAAAAATGGCAGCAAAAAAGACCGCAGGGGTGCTCGGCGATGACCTAGCGCTGAACGCTCAGCAGGTGACAGGCGTGCGTGCCGACCGTGAGCTGTCGGTGGTGTGGGCAGTTGCCAAAGGCTCATTTGTCAATAAAGTCATCCTAGTACCGGCAGCTCTACTCATCAGTGCAGTCGCAGCGTGGCTGATTACGCCGCTGTTGATGCTCGGTGGTGCGTTCCTATGCTATGAAGGCGCTGAAAAAGTGGTGCATAAATTCGCCCCAAGCCTACTACCGCATGAGCTCGATGACGAGACCGCGCACCATGATCGCTTGGTCGCCAATGCTGATGAACAGGTGGATCTGGTCGCTCTTGAAAAAGACAAAATCCGTGGTGCAATCCGCACGGACTTTATCCTATCTGCCGAAATCGTGGTAATCTCGCTCGGTGTGATGACCGCAGCGACACTTGCAACCAAAGCGGCGGCACTGACTGCGATTGCGATTTTGATGACTGCCGGTGTCTATGGCTTGGTAGGTCTGATTGTCAAGCTAGACGACATGGGCGTGCATCTACTCAATAAACCAAGCGCATCATCACAGGCGATGGGTCGTGCCCTGCTTGCCTTTGCACCCAAGCTGATGAAATTCTTGTCAATCGCCGGGACACTTGCGATGTTCTTGGTCGGTGGCGGTATCTTGGTACATGGTATTGGTATTTTGCACCATCAAGCACAAGATTTGGCAGCACTATCAGGTATCATCGGTGGCCTGGCTGAAACTGCCTATAATGGCGCAGTTGGTCTGATTGCAGGTTTGATTATCCTTGCTGTGGTGATTGTGGCGAAGAAGATGTTTGGTAAGAAGCATTGATTCTAAAGAGAAAAAAAATCAAAAAGCAGTCAAATTATGAGCCGCACCCCAAAAG
>NZ_MUYU01000020.1 GCF_002014825.1 Moraxella pluranimalium
ACTTTTGGGGTGCGGCTCAAAAAAGGACGATTTTTGATATCAAGCGATGGCTTATTTTTTGCCACGGTTTGCAAATGCACCAAAACGCTTGTTGAAAGTCGCCACACGACCTTCGTTTGCAGTTTTGCGTTGTTCGCCAGTGTAGAATGGGTGCGACGCACTTGAGATATCCAATGGGAAGTATGGGTACTCTTGACCTTCGTATTCACGAGTTGTCTTGGTAGCAACAGTTGAACGAGTTAGGAAGTACACATCAGCATTGGTATCGTGGAACAATACTTCGCGATAATCTGGGTGAATGTCTTTACGCATGATAAATCTCTTATCCAATAAACCTAAGCACTAATAATCACTGCTAGTCTTGCTAGAATCAGTGGAACATAGCCACGCCATCACCAACCAACTTTGGCATGCCGCACCATGTTTGTCTATGTTATTAGCCATCTTAAGTGGGAACATAAAGCCAATATTTTAGCAAAAACTAACTTAAGTATCAAGCAATTTTGCTTACTTTTTGGCGTTTTGATTATTTTGGCTATCAACCCAGCCACGCAGTTTTTGACCTGCTTTAAAGGTCACCACACGGCGTGCTTCAACAGGGATGCTCTCGCCAGTTTTTGGATTACGTCCTGGGCGTGATTTTTTGTCCTTGAGCTCAAAATTACCAAATCCTGACAGCTTGACTTCTTTGCCATCGGCAAGGCTTTGGCTAATCTCTTCAAAAAACCCATCCACCAGCTTGCGCGCCTGCTGACGGGTCAATCGTAGGCGAATGGTCAGCTGATCTACCATATCCGCCTTGGTCAGTGCACTCATGATTTTATCCTTATGTATCAATAAGCTACCTAATGCACGATTTCAAATTCAATCGTATTTATCATTGTACACTTGATTGTATGCTTAATGCAATTTAAATTTTTGTCCCAAGGTGATTTTTGTTAAATTAATTTGGGCAAGCACCAAAAATTAGCAAATGTGGCGAGCGGGTCTTATTGATATTTTCAGTCATCGGTCAAATATATAAGATGCACAGGGCAAACCATTGCTTTTTTAATGATACTAATTTTAAGCACTCCGACTTATTCAGCTAAGCCATATATTTTTCAAAGACATACCGAGCGGCATATTCATCACATCTATCGAAATCACGGATGAAATTATATAAAAAATCACTAACTTGATAATTAAACTGAAAAACAATGAAAGCTATTTGCTCTTGTATTAAGAAAAGCTCATGAATTAAATCTTTTGACTGATCAAAATCCAAATTCTTTGCCTGCTCCATCTTAAAGCGAATGGAGTATTCCGCTTGATTTAATATTGATTGAACTTCCTGATTACATCTTTCAATTATCAGTAAATTACCTTTTAGAATATCCAATTTTATCTGCACATCCATAATACATCCCTTAACGATTGCTCTGGTGGGTAGAGTATGCACGATGCACCGCACCACTACCCATTGTATACCAAATCCTTTACCCTATAAACAAGACCGCCACAAAGCATCGCAGTGTGGCGGTCTTGGCTTGATGGTTTTAGCGCATGATAATTACGCTACAAATCACCCATCAGTCACGCAGTTTGGCACCGTGCTTGTCATCAAGTACAGCGACAACTTTATCCACCGCTTTTTTGATTTGTTCATCTTCAAGCGTCGCATCATGGTTTTGGAACACCATCGCAAACGCTAGTGAACGCATACCTGCCGGCAGTCGCTCGCCAGTATAGACATCAAATAGCCACACATCTTGTAGATGCACGCCTGCTGCCGCACGGATGTCTGCTTCAAGAGATTGCCAAGCAATATCAGTATCCACAAGCACCGCCAAATCACGGCGTACGCTTGGGAATTTGCTTGGCGCTTTGATAGCAGACTGCGTGTGATTGAGCGCAATCAGCTTATCTAGGTTCAGCTCAGCGACCCAAACGCTCGGCAGATCCATCGCTTTGGCAATGCTTGGATGCAGCTGACCAAACCAGCCCAGACGCTCACCATTCACTGACAGATAAGCACTTTGACCTGGGTGCAAGAAGTCCAAATCGGCACGCTCATAGCTGATGTGTGCTTTATTTAAGGTCGCAGGCAGCAGGCTTTCGACATCACGCTTTAGATCAAAAAAGTCCATCGCACGGTTGGCATGGTGCTGCTCAGGATATACCATGCCTGTCGCCACGATGGCAAGGCTTGGTGTCTGCACGAGACTTGCCACATCCGCCCCAACAAAGCTCAGACCCGTCTCAAACAGACGCACACGAGCCTGCTGACGGTTTAGGTTGTAGCTGACCACAGGCAATAGACTTGATAGCAGTGTGCGACGCATCACCGCCAAATCACTTGAAATCGGATTGGCAAGCGGTAATACCGCACCCAGACTTTCATCATCAAATAGCGATTCAATCTTAGCATCGCTAAAGCTAAAGCTCACCGCTTCATGGTAGCCAGCATCAGCTAGGGTAAGCTTGGCAACATGGATCAAATCCGCCGTATCATCATAACGCATATCCACAGCAAAGCTTGGCAGGCGTACATCGATATTGGCATAGCCATAGATACGGGCAACTTCTTCGACCACATCTTCGGCGATATTCATATCAAAGCGATGGCTTGGTGCTTGGCAGATAAGTGTATCACCCTCCAAGCTGGTGGCGATTTCTAAGCGGTTTAGAATATCGACAATCTCATCGCTTGAGATAGCCACGCCCAGTAGCTGCTCAACTTTTGCCACAGGTACACGGATGCTGTGGCGGGCAGGTAGTTTATCCATCGCTTCAACTGTGGTGATTGATCCTGCTGCACCGCCTGCGACACTGATAATCAGACTGGTCGCTCGATCAAGCGCCGTGCGTGGCAACTCAAAATCTACCCCACGCTCAAAACGCTGTGATGCATCAGTATGCAGGCCAAAGCGACGCGCACGCCCTGCGATGGCAAGCTGATCAAAATGCGCACTTTCTAGCACGATACTGGTCGTCTCATCGCTCACCGCTGAGCGAGCACCGCCCATAATCCCTGCCAAAGCAAGCACGCCGACATCATCAGCGATCACAAGCTCATCACCGGTCAAGGTAATCGTCTGCTCGTTCAATAGCTCAACCGTCTCGCCTGCGACAGAGTCACGCACCACGATATCACCGACAATCTTGTCAGCATCAAAGGCGTGTAGCGGCTGACCCAGCTCAAGTAGCACAAAGTTTGTCACATCGACCAAGAAATTATGCGTACGCACGCCCGATGCCACAAGTGCCGACTCCATCCATTCAGGCGTCGCCACACTACGATCAATGCCATCGATACGCTGCGTTAGATAGCGTGGGCAAGCGGTGGTATTCGCCACTTTTACGCCGACACTCGCTGTCGTGCTTGGATTGATGACATCAAACGACACACGGTTTAGCGGTAGGCGATTAATCACCGCAATCTCACGAGCCAGCCCCAGCACGCTTAGGCAATCGCCACGGTTTGGGGTGATGGCAATCTCAAAAATCTTGGCATCTAAGTTCAGATAACTGCGGACATCAACACCAATCGGCGCATCATCAGATAGCTCAAGTAAGCCATCAATCTTATCTTCAAGTCCAAGTTCTGATGCACCACACAGCATCCCATGCGACTCCACGCCACGCAGTTTGCCTTTTTTGATTTTAAAGCCCTTGTCATCATCGCTTGGCAAGACAGCACCAACGGTCGCCACCGCCACTTTTAGCCCGACACGCACATTTGGCGCACCGCAGACGATTTGTAATAGCTCACCTGTGCCGATATTGACACGAGTCACACGCAGGCGGTCGGCATCAGGATGCTGAGCACATTCGATGACTTCACCGACCACGACACCGCTAAATGGCGGCGCAACCATTTCCATGCCATCGAGCTCAAGCCCCGCCATGGTCAGCTGTTCGCCCAAAGTTTCACTATCGACGCTTGGATTTGCCCATTGTCTTAGCCATTGTTCACTGATTTTCATTGTAATCTCTGATATTTAAACTGTAAAAATTAATTTCTTAGGCTTCAGAATTAGCCAAATTGCTTCAAAAAGCGCAAATCATTTTGGAAAAATAAACGCAAATCATCAATGCCATAATACAGCATCGCAAAGCGTTCAATGCCAAGACCAAAGGCAAAGCCTGTGTATTCATTTGGGTCGATGCCACAGTTTTTGAGCACTTGTGGATGCACCATACCACAGCCAAGCACTTCTAGCCATTTGCCACTGTCTGATAGGATATCCACTTCGGCAGATGGCTCGGTGAATGGGAAAAACGATGGGCGAAAACGCACGGTCATTTTTTTGCCAAAAAACGCATCCAAAAACTCATGAATCAAGCCTTTGAGCTCGGCAAAGTTGCTTGATTTTGAAATCATCAAGCCTTCCATCTGATGAAACATCGGTGAGTGCGTCTGGTCTGAGTCACAGCGATACACGCGACCCGGGCAGATGATACGAATCGGCGGCTCGCTCTTTTCCATCGTGCGAATCTGCACGCTACTGGTGTGCGTGCGAAGTAGATAATGCGCATCAAAATAAAAGGTATCATGCATCGCACGGGCTGGATGATGGCTTGGGATGTTCAAGGCTTCAAAGTTATAATAATCGCTTTCAACTTCAGGGCCTGTCGCCACGCTAAATCCTGCTTGCACAAAAAACTGCTTCATACGCTCGGTCGTCTGCGTAATCGGGTGCAACGTGCCTTTGGTGATACCACGCGCAGGCATGGTGATGTCCACCTGCTCACTGGCAAGCTTGGCATTGAGCGCAGCTGCCGCAAGGCTTTGGGCTTTGGTGTCAAGCGCCGTGCTGATACGGGTGCGTAGCTCATGCAGATAAGCGCCGTATTGTTTTTTGGCATCGGCATCTAAACTGCCCATTTGCTTGGATAATGCGGTCAAAGTGGCTTTTTTGCCTGTCAAATTGACACGAAGTTCTTGCAAGGTTTTTTCGTCGCTTGCCGTATCAATCAGCGCCACCGCCTGATCACCAAACGCCGTCAGCGCATCTGGGCTGATACTGGCAAGTGGTGCGTCTAGCGCAGGTAAATCAAAAGTAGTCTCTTGTGTCATGGTATCTCTTCGTCAGTCTTGCGCTAGGGCAGGATTTATTTAACTATGATAAAACTGATTATTCTAAAGAATTGGGCTAATTTTGTAAATGATTTGGCGGATGAAACATGGAAAAGTTTTTTAATTTTCCATGTTTACCACAATTTCTTCCATGTTTACCACGATTTCTTCCCTGTTTGGCGGTAGATACACCAATTTTCATCACAAATATCAACAGTGAAGCTATCCAAATGGGCGACAACCCCAAAAACAAAAACCCCGCTCAATGAGCAGGGCTTTGTGTCTGATTGACAGCTTATGCTAGAGCAGCTTTTGCTTTTTCTGCGATTGCAGTGAAAGCGGCAGCGTCATGCATAGCGATGTCAGCTAGGATACGGCGGTCAATCTCAACATTTGCCTTTTTAAGGCCGTTGATTAGACGGCTGTATGACAAACCGTTTAGGCGAGCACCAGCGTTGATACGAGCAATCCACAGACGGCGGAAAGAGCGTTTTTTGTTACGGCGGTCACGATAAGCGTATTGACCAGCTTTCATAACAGCTTGTACTGCTACACGATACACACGAGAGCGTGCGCCATAGTAGCCTTTTGCACGAGCTAGAACTTTTTTGTGACGGCGGTTTGCTTGTACACCACGTTTTACACGAGCCATTTTATTCTCCTAAAATATCCGAAAAGTTGATTAGATGTATGGGCACATACGACGGATTGAAGCCACGTCTGATGCGTGCACCATAGTGCAACCACGCAATTGACGGATACGCTTTGGAGATTTTTTGGTCAAGATGTGACGCTTGAATGCTTGCTTACGCTTGAAGCCGTTTGCAGTTTTTTTGAAACGCTTAGCGGCACCACGTTTGGTCTTAAGTTTCATAATAACCTCTTTAAAATCAAAAGCCTATCGGCTTGATGAATACCTGTTCGCCAGTTTGACCGACCAAAATCAGCCACTGTCTAAAGGTGGGAATGCTTATTATAACAGCGTTTACCACATCTTGCAAGTCCTTGCCTGCGCCAAACCCAAGCCAGCTTTACATTCTCAGGTTTTGTACCATGATAGGATAGGCTTGATAGACTGGATTGTCTTTTTAGGCTATTTTCAAAACCCGGTTGAAACCCCAACTCCATCCATCCTAACACAATCTCTGATTCTTGCAAAACTTGGTGGAAAAACAAATCACCTAAAATCTCTGATTCTTGCAAAATCTGGTGGAAGGCATCGGATGTGAGCATTGATTATATTCGTATGGATTGTTTTTAATCAAGCTGTTTTACTTAACATATTTTATTTTCTTGGATAAAAACAAATCCAGTGCTTTGTTCAAGCCCTGGATTTGTTTTAAGTGTGTATCGCTCTTGATGAGTCTTGCTCAATCGTCTTGAACGGTTATCTTCTCCTGGCGTCCCTTTTTGGATTTATCCGAGTCTTTGTGTCCATACAAAGCTCTAGCTCTAATCATCTCAAAGCTATATCCTCTACCCAAACGATTGGCAAGCTTAATTAAGCCGTTGACACATTCTGTGTAGCCATTACTGGCTTTGTTTATACTATCCCAATAGTTAAAGATCTGGACAAAATGCCGTTTGATGATCTGCTTCAATTTGCAAAACCCAGGTAGGTGTATACCTGTTGCTTGTTCATCAATACCATCCATCCAGTCTAAAAATGCCAGTATTGCCAAATTTTTATCTTCAGCCTCATAAATATTGAAGAACTTCTCTTTTAAAAAATAAGCAATCACAAGCATGGGATGCTCGTTGGCAAGCTCTTGTAGGATTTTAATATCCTTGGATTGTAACTGGTCTAACCGCCTACATAACAACCATCTCAGGTGCTTTTTCAGTTGCTTACGCCCCTTTTTATCCAATGCTTTTTGGTAGTCTTTTCTAATCCTCTCCACGACTTCATTGGCTAGTTTGACCACATGAAATCTATCTAGGACTAATGCAGCATTAGGTAGGCATTTTGTACAAACATTCTCAAAAGGCTTCCACATATCAGAACAGACAATTTGAATGTTGTCTTTGTCTTTTAGGGTGTTAAAGTAACTCTCAAGATACGGCTGCTTTCTGGTTGGCAGGATGTCAAATACGGTATGTTGATCAAGGTCTGTCAGTACACAGCGATATTCACCAGCAATCATCACCTCATCAATACCCAAAATACTTGGTGTGGGTCTTAAATAGCCTTGTTCTAGAGCGTTTAAATGGTCTTGTGCAATGTGACGGATGCTATTTATGGACAGCCCGGTTTGCCTGGATAATTCGCTAAAAGTCAGCTTAAAACAACGGCTTCGTATGTACTGTATGAGCCTGCTTGTGCATCGGCGATTCTCATCAACACAATCAATGCGGTCGCTCAGCACTTGTTTGCATATTTTGCAGCGATAACGATGTACGCTAATTTGCAAAGTGGTAGGTTTCATGTACAGTGGTGTATCGGCATAGCGGTGGTTGCGCTGACCATGTTTATATAGGCCGCCACCACACTGAGTACATGTTGTTAATTGCTGTGTTGCCTTAGCAATAATAACAATCGCCTCATCATCATTTTGGCAATCAACAGTAACTATGCCATTGAGATTTAGTAAGTCTATCATGCTTAATTTTCCATGAATTAATCTTGAATAAAAAAATTTTTACAAAAAAACTAAATCAAAGGATAATAAAGCGCCATACAGGGCTTGACAAGTCAAACACTGTTTGGGATAATGAGACTGTCCAGCAGACAATCTCATTATAAAAGCGCTACCAACTGCAATTGGTGGCGTTTTTGCTTTTTTTTATCCTTGCATATGCTTATGGCCAATGCATGAACATCTCCTTTTTGTATTAAAAAGATTAAATAATACGAATTTAAACAAATATCATATTCCACCAATATCATCAAAGTCAAGACGATTTTTTAAAAAATAAACTATTAAGATTATTTAACTGTAAATCTCTACATGTTATTGGCAATTTTTTCGATTTTAACTGTAAATCTCTACTGGTTTCAATAGGTTAAAGGCAGTACTGTAAAGATATTTAAACTTATATTGCTGAATTATTATTCAATGAATTTATACCAAAAAAACTTTATTAAACATATTTATTCAAGGTATATTAGATAAAGTTATTCGGAAAACTATAATAATTATCTAACAAATCATATCTGGAAACCACCGACACCAAATCAAAAAATCGTACGCTAGACCAAGCGTATCAAGGCAAGCCAGTGCTAACACCAAATTCAGAAATGAACCAAAGCAACCAGCAAAATATCAAAAACATAAGAACATCAAAGCAGGCATTAGGTGATAAAAAACCACCATTGAAAAGATGGTGGCGGGGTTGGGGTTGGTTGGGTTTATTTCTTAGCGCAAACTACAGACCTTTGCTTTGTTGGTGTGTAGTGGTCAACTA
>NZ_MUYU01000021.1 GCF_002014825.1 Moraxella pluranimalium
GTCTAGTGGATGACTTGAGTTGCGTATTATAATGATTTAAAATCGAATGTCAAGCACTAATTTTAAAATTTTTATAATATTTGGTGGCGATGAAGAGACTTGAACTCTTGACCTCACGATTATGAGTCGTGCGCTCTAACCAGCTGAGCTACATCGCCGTTACAGGACGCAAATTATAGCACAAAGTTTACCCTTGTCAACAACAATTTGACAAAAATTTGTGATTTTGCAAAATTTTTGTGATGTTAAGGATAGCCATCACAGCTGAGAGACGATTTGGGCTATATTTTCCCAGTAATCGCCACTTTAAAACTACTATAAATAAGTTGGCAAACCGATAAGCCGGGTTCTGTCGTGGACAATCATTCATCTAGGCGTGCCATCGCTGACACGCTCGAGCAACCTACCCGTATCCTCGGCGGGCAACCGATTGGACACCTATTTGGTCTTGCTACGCGTGGAGTTTACCTTGCCATGAGCTGTTGCCAGTCATGCGGTGGGCTCTTACCCCACCGTTTCACCCTTACCGTGCCGATTGGCGTTGGCGGTCTGTTCTCTGTTGCACTGGTCGTAGGCTTTCGCCCCCTAGCCGTTAGCTAGCACGCTGCCCTGTGTAGCCCGGACTTTCCTCCCTCCGACCACTGAATTTAACTGCATTCGCATGGGTATGGCAACTTATCATGCCAATTAAATTAAGTGGTCGGACAGCGATTGTCTGGTCTGCCAAGTGTTGATTATAGCATAAGTGAATCAGTTTGCGGTGAGTTTTTGGTACTTTGCCATCAGCTCATCTTGTGTCTCTGGATGCTCAGGGTCTTTTGGGATACAATCGACAGGGCAAATATCCACACATTGCGGTGTGTCATGATGCCCGACGCACTCGGTGCATAGCTGTGGATTGATGACATAAATATCTTCGCCTGCATAGATGGCGTCATTTGGACAAACAGGCTCGCAGACATCGCAGTTGATACATTCTTCGGTGATTTTTAGTGCCATAATTACCCCTTGTTGGCAAATTTATTGGCAAAGCCATCAAGCACGACAGGCGGAACAAATTTACTGACATCGCCGCCAAGCTTTGCCACTTCACGCACCAGTGTCGATGATACAAATGAATATTCCTGCGACGGTGTCAAAAATACCGCTTCAAACTGCTCATCTAAGCTGCGGTTCATACTTGCCAAGCCAAATTCGTATTCAAAATCGCTCACCGCTCGCAGCCCACGAAGCACCGCACTTGCACCTTGTTCACGAGCAAATTCCACCAACAAGCCTTCAAACGGCACAACCGAAATCTTGGGATTGTCAAAGGATACCTTGACCATCGCCACTCGTTCATCAAAATCGAATAAGGGTTTTTTGTGATGCGCAAACGCCACCGCAATGATGACTTCATCAAATAACTTAAGCGCACGATTGACCAAGTCAATATGCCCATTGGTAATCGGGTCAAATGTGCCCGGATATAGGACTTTGCGAGTGGATGTCGTCATGATGTCGCCCATAAAAAGCCTAAAAACTGCTATGGTAACAAATTTTGCCAAGTTTTAAAACTTATAAAGATAAAGTCATCTGCTTAATAGACAAACAAAAAGGCGACCAACATCGCCCTTTTGTTATCCATTTGCTATGCTTTATCAAGCGATTAACACTTACAAAAACCTTGAGATTGTAGGTATTCAAGCATAAACGGGCGCACTTCGCCGCCAAAGGTGCTGGCGATTTGCGATTTGCGCTTTCCAGTCCATATCGATACCACGACCATTGTAGTACTCTTTGACAACTTCATTATAGGCTGACAAGGTGTCATCGCTTGCCACTTGATAAGTATCGGTTGAGACGATGACATCAAGCGGTAGGCGTGGACGCTGTGATTGGTTGATTTTTGATGACATATCAGGATGACCTAGACACAGACCAAACAGCGGCACGACGTGCTTTGGTAAGCCAAGCACCGCACCTGCTCGGGCGATGTCATTACGCAGGCTACCAATATACACACCGCCAAGCCCTAGACTCTCGGCAGCGGCTAGGACATTTTGCGCCATCAATGCCGCATCAATCGCCCCAATCACTGCCACTTCTGTCCAGTCTGTCTGCACATCAGCAAGCTGATTGTGACGGTGCGCATCCATACAAAATACCAAATACTCGGCGCAATCTTCGACATAGGCATGACCCAATCGCTTGCCATCAGCCAGTGCCTGCGTGTAGGCTTCTTCACTCATATCACACGAAATCTGACGCAGTGCGGTGCGTTTGGCTTTATCAACCACACGAATCACACTACACGCCTGCAAAAAACTCGATGTCGATACCGCACGCCCCGCTTCAAGCACGGCGGTCAGCATCTCATCTGAAATCGGCTCGCCGGTGTATTTACGAATTGAGCGATGGTCAAGCAGGGTTTGTAGGGTCGGTTTGCTGTCTAGCATGGGATTTTTCCTTGAATAAATATACTTAAGATAACTACGAAAATAACTACCAAAACTGTGTCAATCATCGACAACTTTGCTTGGCATCTTATCAAAATTTGCCCCACCCGTGCAAGCTTGGCTTGGATAAATCGGCAATTTGGCAAATCTCGCCCATTTGATGAAAAGTTTGTTATAATGCTATCAATTGACAAATTTAAGAACTTTTTAGGATAACACATGGCAAAAAAACCAAGTAATCAAATCTGCGCCAACAAAAAAGCACGGCATGAATTTTTTATCGAAGATACCATCGAAGCGGGTCTCGTGCTCGAAGGTTGGGAAGTCAAATCCATCCGTGCCGGCAAGATGAGCATCACCGAAAGTTATGTGATTTTTAAAAATGGCGAAGCGTTTTTGTTCGGGGCGCACATTCAGCCACTGCTGACGAGCTCAACACACATCCATCCTGACAACATCCGCACTCGCAAACTGCTACTGAACCGCCGTGAGATTGATAAGCTGTTTGGTATGGTCAATCAAAAAGGCTATGCGGTGGTGGCGCTGTCATGCTATTGGAAAAATAGCCGCGTCAAATGCGAAATCGCCCTAGCCAAAGGCAAAAAACTGCACGATAAGCGAGCGACGCTCAAAGAGCGAGATTTTGCCCGTGATAAACAGCGTGGCTTTAAAAATCAAGGTTATTAATCATGACTATTAATCAGTGATGGCATTTGCCATTCCAAAACACATGATTTGTCAGTATTGATAAACAAGGATGAATCAAGATGAACATCACTGCCATTGACCATGTGGTCTTGACTGTCGCTGATATGGAGCGTACGATTGCGTTTTATACCCAAGTGCTTGGCATGACGTTGACCACTTTTGGGGATAATCGCAAGGCGTTGTGCTTTGGGCAACAAAAATTCAACCTACACCAAAAAGGCAATGAAATCCTGCCCAATGCCCAGCACGCTAGCATAGGCACGATAGATATTTGCCTGCTGACCGACACACCGCTGCCTGATGTGATGGCGACGCTACAGGCACATGGGATTGAGATTTTAGAAAATGGCATCGTACCACGCACGGGTGCAGTGGGTAAGATTCGCTCGGTGTATTGCCGTGACCCTGATGGCAATTTGATTGAAATCAGTCAATATGTTGATGAAGTGCATTGATGGATAACTTGGATTAAAACAAAAAAGCCGATGGTTACAGTGCAACTATCGGCTTTTTGCTTGCTTATTTTTAAGCTTATTTATCATCATACTTTTTGCGATTGGTGATGACACCTTGAGCAATCAGACACACCACCGCAAGCCAAATCAAGCCATAGCTAATCAGCATCGATGGACTAAACACCGCCCCAAGCACCGTGATGGATAAGAAAAACAACAGCACAGGTTCAAGGTAGCTTAGCATCCCAAACAAGCTCACTGGCAGTAGTCGCCCTGCTTGCAGATTGGTCGCCATCGCAAGCACGCTGATTGCCCCAAGTCCCACCGCTTTGGCAAGTAGCACGCCATTTGCCGCCACATCGATGGCATCAGTGCTGATAATCCACACAAGGCAAATCGGCGCAATGATGGACAAATCAAAAAACAGTCCCGTCAATGCTCGGATGCCCTGCTTACGGCGCATCACATAATAAATCGGATAAGTGCCACACACCCATAAAGTCGCAAAACTTACGCCACTGGTACGATAAATCTCAAACGCCACGCCTGCTGCTGCCAGTGCCACCGCCACCGATTGTAGTCGGCTTAGGCGTTCACGAAACACCAAAAACCCTGCCAGCACCATCGCTAATGGGAACAAAAAATACCCCATCGACACTTGGATACTCTGACCATTGACTGGCGCCCACATAAATAGCCACAGCTGACTGGCTAGAATTGGCGTCGGCACAAGCAAGTACAGCCACGATTTGACACCCCTGATAGCACCAATCTCATCACGAAACTCTGCCATCTTGCCCGTCATCGCCAAAAACAGCGCCAAGCACGCCCACATCATCACCATCCGCCACAAAAACACCTGCGTCCCTGACAGCGGCGACATCCATTTGCCATAGGCGTACAGCACCCCAAACAGTACATTGGATAGCACTGCCAAGATAACACCGATGACGACAGTGTTGTGCTTGATGTCAGCATGGCGCATAAATGGTAAATTTCCTGTGTATTTTTGGATGAGTGTGGTCATAACTTGGCTCGTTAGCGGTGCGGATTTGACGCTTATTGTAGCAAGTCATGATGAGAATTTATCTTTATAAAAAGGCATAAATATGAATTTATTTTGCAAAAAATTGGGATTATTGATAAAATTTCTCATATTTTTGGAAAAAGTCAATATTATGCACGCACTTGATGACATCGACAAGAAAATTTTGAACCTACTTCAAGATGATGCCGCCTTACCACTCAAAACCATCGCCGAAAAACTTGGCACTTCGATTGCCACCACACAGCGCCGTATCAGTCAGCTGACCGATGCCAAAGTCATCGAACGCAGTGTCGCCATCGTCGATGCGGTCAAAGTCGGTCGCCCCTTGACCGTGCTTGTGCTGATTAAGATGGTCAATTCAAACACGCCCTTACAGCACCGCTTTGAGCGGCTGATGGCGGCACATCCGCAGGTAATGAGCTGTTATGAGATTTCGGGGGATTATGATTTTGTGCTGATTGTCGCCAATCAAGATATGCAAGAATACCACCGCTTCACCCGCCAAAATCTGACCGGTGAGAATAATGTAGCAACTTTTAATAGCCAATTTGTGATGAATTCGGTAAAATCTAGCACCAAAATCACTTTGGATATCTAATCGGGGAAATTATGTCAGTCAGTCATCACGCTATCGCCATCATCTGTGCGGCACTTACGCTAGTCGCTTGTGCTGATAACAGCGAACAAAATTTACAACAAGCCGCCGTCAGCACTGAGACAACCAGCACCACTGACAAAGCTCAAAGCACCAACACCGCACAAAGCGACAATCCGCACGATGTCGATGCGCTATTAAATGAACTCAAGGCGGCTGATGGCACTGCCCAAGATGCTGACACACCCACTGCCAAGCCCATCACCACCGCCGATGGCAAAACCCAAATCGACTGGTCATATATCGATACCAAAGCTGTGCGTGTGGATGCAGGCAGTTTTAATTATCCCTTTGCCAAAGACTCACAGCCTGTGGTGAACTATGCCAAAGCATACAACCTAAGCCCCGAGCAGGCACAGTACGCCATGATGTTATCGATGGCAAGTCCCGAAGCACTTGGCAAAGTCCTAGACCAGCTGACAGGCAAATATATCGCTCACAGCTTTCGTGATGGCGATAAGCCTGCACTTGTCATCCAAGTCACACCCGATGTCGTCAATGAGACGCATGAGTATGTGATTGCCGATAAATTCGGTGAAGGCTTGGTGTTGCCGATTGAGATAGTCTCGGCAAAATAGTGATAATAAAAAAGGCTTTTGTTTATGCCAGCTTATCAAGCATGAACAAAAGCCGAGTATTTTGACAAGTGCCATCAATGCGCTGATTTTGCCTTGATAGACCCCAAATAAATCGCCAACATCGTCAAAAACGCACCACTCCACTGTAGCCCGCTGATGGCTTTATCCAGCCAAAAATAATCCAGCACCAGCGCTGCCACAGGCTCAGACAGTAGCAGCAGTCCTGTCAAAGCAAGGCTTAGCTTGGGAATATTATACGCAATCAAGCCCCACGCCAAGCACTGCATCACCGTGCCATACACCACAATACCGCCCACATCTGCCCACGAAGTCGGCACAATACGCCCCGTATCAACAAGCCACATCACAGGCGCCACCGCCAACGCACCACCGGCACCGACGAGCGCCATCAAGGGCAAAATCGCCACCGTCTGATACTGATACGTCTGGCGTATCCAAGTCATCGAAATGGCAAGGCACGCCCCCGAGACGATGCCCGAGACAAAGCCCCAACCTGCTTGGATATTGTGTGCAAACTCAGGGCTTGCTATCAATCCCACACCGATGATGGCAAGCACTAGGCTGATAAGCTGAAATTTGGTTTGTTTTTCTTGATAAAACACAAAGCCGATGAATGCCAAAAAGAAAATCTGCAATGAGTTTAGTAGTGTCGAAATCCCCGGCCCGACCGCATGGATACTCTCATGCCACAGTGCCAAATCCGCCCCAAGCGCCGCCCCTGACAGCAGGGCAAATAGCACGGCTTTTGGGTGCGTGGGAAAGGCTTGATGAAAGCACTTGGCAAGCACCAAAAACACCACCGATGAAATCAACAGCCGCCAAAATGCCATCGCATACGAGCCGACAGACACATGCGCCACAATCAGACTGCCCATGCCAAAAATCACACAACCGACCACAAGCCCAAGCATGGCAACGCTTTGATTGGATGTTTTCATCTCAACTCTTTGTATTGTTTAATAATTTTTAGTGTTTATCATACTAGCACATCAGCCAAGCTTTGCCAATAATGCCAAAAATTCGTCTTCGCTCACCACCGTCACACCAAGACTTGTCGCCTTATCAAGCTTACTGCCCGCTTTTTCGCCGGCAAGCAGTCGCGTGGTCTTGGTAGAGACACTGCCGGCGACTTTTGCGCCCAGTGCCACAAGCTTGTCTTTGGCTTCGTCACGCCCCATACTGCCTAGCGTACCTGTCACCACCCAAGTCTCGCCTGCCAATGGCAAATCGGCTTTGGCGCTGGCATCCACCACTTGCCAATGAATCCCAGCCGTGAGCAAGGCATCAAGCACTTCGATGTTGTGCGATGCACGGAAAAAATCATAAATCGCCTGCGCCGTCACTTCGCCAATATCAGGCACGGCTTGTAATTGGGTCAAATCCGCCTGAATAATCGGGGTCAAATCGCCAAATTCTTGGGCAAGGCTCAGTGCCGTACTCTCACCCACGCCACGAATACCAAGCGCAAAAATAAAGCGTGGCAAGGTCGTCGCCTTTGACGCTTCGATGGCAGAGAGCATCTTGGTGACAGATTTTTCACCAAGTCCTTCGATAAGCATCAGCTCATCAGCACGAGTGTGTAGCTGATAAATATCCGCCACCGTCTTGACAATCCCCATCTCAAAAAACTTAATCAGCCACGATGTGCCAAGCCCATCAATATCCATCGCACGGCGAGCGACGAAATGAATCAGCGCTTCTTGTTGCTGTGCACCGCAGTACAGCCCACCAGTACAGCGAGCGAGCGCTTCACCTTCGGGCAATGCCACAGGCGAATCACAGACAGGGCAAGTGCTTGGCAGACTAATCACTCGGGCATCCGATGGACGCAGTTCAAGGATATTGCCTGAGACCTTAGGGATGACATCGCCTGCCCGATGCACATTGACCATATCGCCAATCATCAGGCCCAGCCGTGTAATCTCACCAAAATTATGCAAAGTCACATTGCTCACTGTCACGCCGCCGACATTGACGGGGTCAAGCTTACCCACCGGTGTCAGCGTACCGGTGCGTCCCACTTGCCATTCGACATCCAGTAGGCGTGTCGGCACAGTCTCGGCAGGGAATTTGTACGCTGTCGCCCAGCGTGGTTCACGGCTCAAAAACCCCAATCGCTCTTGTAGAACTAGGCTATTGACCTTGATCACCATGCCATCAATCTCAAAGGGGAGGTTGCTACGGTTTGCGATAGTGTCTTGATAAAACTGCTGAATCTCATCAAAACTTGTCGCCACTTCAAACGGCGATGTCTCAAAGCCAAGCTGACTAAGATAAGCCATCGCTCCTGACTGCGTGTCGATACCCTCTGGCAAGCCTTGGTTCACCGAATAACCAAAAAACGCCAGTGGGCGAGCTGCTGCGATGGCAGGATTGAGCTGTCTTAGTGAGCCAGCAGCGGCATTGCGTGGATTGGCAAAAGTCTTCTCGCCACGCTTTTGGCTGTCACGATTGAGCTTATCAAAACCCGCCTTTGGCATCAGCACCTCGCCACGCACCTCAAGCAGTGCGATCTCAGCACAGCTTGGTAAAGATAAGGGTAGATTGCGAATGGTGCGAACATTGTGCGTGATGTCCTCGCCCACTTGTCCATCGCCACGAGTGACCGCCTGTACAAATTGACCATACTCGTATTTGAGTGACACTGCCAAGCCATCAAGCTTCAGCTCCATCTCGTATTCAGGCACAGTACTGCCCAATCGCTCATTGGCACGGCGTAAAAAGCCTGCCAAATCCTCAGCATCAAACACATTACCCAATGACAACATCGGAATATCATGTGCCACCTGCGTAAAAAACGGCAACGGCTCACCGCCCACCGTCTGTATCGGGCTATCCGCTTGGATCAGTGAGGGATGGTCGGTCTCAAGAGCGATCAGCTGTCGTCTTAAGCCATCATACTCACCATCGCTGATGGTCGGATTATCCAGCACATAATAGGCATGGTTGTGTCTTTTTAGGACATCGATCAAAGCACGCATCTCATCAATGACGACTTGGTCACTCACCGACGGTGTATGGCTATTAAAATCAAATAAATCATTCATACGATACTTCTTTTGTTCAAATCATATTGAGTCAAAAAACCGCTCAACAAAAGAGCGGTTTGGAACTTTATAGCAGGATTATTAATGCGTTGAGAGAATACCACGCAAACGGGCAAATGCTTCATCATCCATCAGCGTGCGATTTTCGTCAGTGAGCACCGCGTTGAGCTCACGAGCCAACATATTGGCTGTTGATACCATGCTGTCATAGCCACGCAACAGCTGATTGTGCGGGAATACCAAGAATAGAATCAGACCAGTGAAATGATCATCCGCCAACGTATTCAAATCAAATGCCACTGGGCCATTGCTGTCTTCTGCCATCATGCTAAACCAACGCTCGCCACGACCATCTTCCATCTCATGACGGTGGAACATATTCATCGTACCATGACGCAAGCCATAATTACGGCTGATTTCTAGCACTTTGCGACCCGAAATCCCTGCACCAAACTGTGGGGTAATCACAATGGTTACCATACCGTCATAATGACCTAGCGGATTATTGGCTTCGTTATAGGCTTGTTGTTCGTCCAAATGACGCTCAAGCACTTCTGATGGCTCATGAAAACCATTATCCACCTGATCCATCTGCACCTGTTTTTCGCTCGGTGCATTGGCAACAACTTGGGCAGTTGGCGTCGATGATGGTTGTGCAGTTTGTTCAGCAGGTGCAACAGGTGCTGTATTGAGCGTATCAATCGGAGTAGCTTGCATGGCTTCGGCCATATTTGACAGCGCATCTTGGGTATCAGGCGCATCATCTTGGCTCTCAAATTCACGCTCATCACGGGGGATGATTGGCAGGCCATGCTTGGTATTTGGCTGACCATTTTCAAGTGTGTCATTTTTTAGGCGTAAGCCACGAACGAACACATAAATGCCCAACAGCACGACGGCAACAGCCAATAGCATCCAAAACCATGATCCTTGCATACCCACCCCAATATTGAAAAATTTTGATAGAAAAAAGATGGCTATAGTCTATCACGACTTGCCATTTTCGTCATCCATCGTGCACGGATGTTTTGAAAATTGTTACAAATTTTTGACAAGCATAAAAAAAATCGCCCCAAAATGAACCGACCCCCAATTCTTAGACACTAAGATTAACGGTCAAGGTTTCATCAAGGACTGAGTTCTGTAT
>NZ_MUYU01000022.1 GCF_002014825.1 Moraxella pluranimalium
TAGTTGACCACTACAAAAAGTACAAAGCTAAAACGCCTACAGCGTATTCTACTTATTGGATAGAGCCTAGCGATATTGCCATTTTGAAACTACAACAAGCCTAAAAAAATTCCCCTAGCTTTTGATGGCTAGGGGCTAAGGAAATCATAACATGAAAAACATTCAACACAGAGAATTATATCATGAAAAAATATCATTTGCCATCGATGGGGCAAGTGGTGATAATGAGCACACTACTACACTACTAGCGGACTTGCCAAACCGTCAAACATTGGCTATTTTTACGCCTACTGTTAGCGATAACAGCCCTACAGGTGTAAATATTCCGTCATTACAAGATACGCACAGTATCACCAGTTATGGCGGGGCGATGGTGCAAAATACAACACCCTTTTGGGAAATATGCACACCGTCTAGTAGCGGAGTTCAACCCCGCCAACCCTTTTTGCGGTTGGTATCACCGACTAATCTACTAGGAGCGTTCACCATGAATGCAATCTCAAACACCATCCAAAAATTTTCTATCTTTACCCCAATCGAAAGCCTTGTTTTGGGCTTTGTGCTTGGCTTGCCTATTGCTTGCCTTGTCTTTGGCATTCTAGCGGTTATGGGGGTGTAAGATGAAAGCATTTATCGTGGATAGCGTTAAGCATAGCATTTACAAACCATTTGCCCAGCTAGATTATGCCATGCACTATGCCAAGCATTTTGATGATGCCATTATCTATGAACGAGATTTTAGCGTTCATGAAGTGCAGGCATGGGGAATTGATGCACCATTCATCATTCAATGCGACAAACCGCCAATTTATCGCACATTTGCCAATAAATCTGATGCCATTATCTTTGCTGAACACCTAGCCAAAGATTATCCACAAGCACAAATTGAGCGTGTAACGGTGCGTTCATTTACTGATGAATGGGGTGATGAATGATTGAGATTAAAGAACTAACCTTACTAGACCACACGCCAAGTTATCATGATGATTTGTGCTATGCGATGCGTGATGTGTGGCGTGATGTATTTGTATCGGTCAATAGCGATGCCAAAGATTATCCAGCCATAGACAGTGCAGGCGTGATTTTGCAGGACAATACAGGCGATAAAAACAATCTCTTTATTTACCCAAATACCGAGATTGCAAGCAACTACAAACGCCCATTTTTGATGAAAGATTATCAAGGGCAAGCGGTGGTTTTGGGCAATGCGACATTATGCACCAAAATTCATGCCGTGATTGGCTTTGATAATGCTGATGTGCTTTATGATGCCGTCAAAGATGACTTAGGATGTGTGGTATGCCTACCACGCCTGCTAGAGCATCATTTTAACGCCCTTATTACGCATTTTGGCACGCTTAACAAGCCTTTGGCGGTATATGCACCACTGACCGACAAACAACGCCTAGAGAGCCTAAAAACCGCCGTCAATGGCGTGTTATATCTGACCATTGCAGACCTGCAAACAGCATTAGCCAATGATAGCCTTGATGATGTGTGCGAACAATCCGACAAGGTGGAATTGAGCCGTATTCAGTGGCAAACGCCAACGCCATTTGCAAGGGCAAATAGGAATAATCCCTATCCAATAGATGCGTTTGGCAATCTAGCGGATGTGGTCAATATACTTGCTTATTATGCACAAGTACCGCCATCAATGGCAGGTCAAAGCGTGCTTGGTGTGCTATCGACCATTGGGCAAGCCAAAGTGAATGCACCATTTAGCCATGACCACAAGCCAACAAGCCTATATCTACTGACTGAAGCCCCCAGCGGTGCAGGCAAAACCAGCGTTCAAAAATTGGCATACAAGGCGATTTTTGACCATGACCGCAAAATTTACCAAAAATTCAGCGATTGCATGACTGAATGGGAAATGATGACCCAAACACTCAAAGGCAAAGAATTGGCAGAATACAAGATGGACAACCCAAAGCCAGTGAACAAACAAATGATGCTGGATGATGCCACGATAGAACCCATCCTTGATAAGATGGTCATTGATGAGTGCGACAATGTGGCATGGGTGACATCCGAAGCATCCAAATTTTTTAATGGCTATACCATGCAATCAAGCACCAGTGGCAATGCTATGGGGCATTTAACCAATTTGTATGATGGCGGTTATGTGAATAGAGTGCGTTCCCAGCGTGCAAAAGATGCAACATGGAAAACGAGCGCATACGATGTGCGACTAACCATTGATATGAGCGGTCAAGGTGCGGTAATACAGCCTGCATTCAGTGATAAATTAATGAGTGAACAAGGTTTTATGGCACGGTTTTTATTATCTGCTGAAAAGTCATATATCGGCTATCGTGACTGGTCAAGCGATGAAAGATTATCAGCCAATCCATATGATGATGCAATATTAAAGGGCTTTTGGGCAAGATGTGATTACTTGCTCAATGACATGGCAAATTATCCAGCTGACCATATCCCCTTTGCTGATGTAGAGCCAAACAGAGACCGCAAAAACCGCTTTAATATGCCGTTTGCTAGTGATGCCATGCGACATCTTGCCAAGTTTCAACAGCATATCGAAAACAGCATGGCAGATGGTCAAGCATTGGCAGGCTATCAGGCTTTTGCATCACGTATGGCAGAGAATGCCAGCCGTATTGCCACGCTACTAGCCTACTTTGATGGCAAAGAGCAATTAACGACCGAGTATTTGGACGGTGCTTTTAAATTGGTGCAGTACAGCATTAACGAACAAATCCATTATCAAGATGATAATGAGATTTCGGACGCTGAAATTTTGCTAAATTGGCTGGTCAAAAAATGCCGTGAGAAAAAAACAGACCGTTTGGGCTATTCATGGGTGCAAAGCAATATCAAACCCGATAGGCTAAACAAGCGTGAAGTACTGCAAATGCTGACCGAAAGTCTAGCGTACAGCCATCATATCAAGCTAGGATTTATGGGAAACACCAAAAGCCGTGAAATTATCATCAATCCGTTAGTATTGCAGGGAAAAACAGGGAAAACGGGAAAGTAAACACCGCAAAGCCTTACACCACAAGGGCTAGCAACTTTCCTTTTTAAAGGGAAAGCTAAGGGAAAGTGGGGAAAGTGACGGATAAAAAGCCTGCTACTTTCCCTACTTTCCTTTTACTTTCCTAGCCAAAAGGAAAGTTACAAAGCCTTACACCATAAGGGCTAGAGCCAGTTACTTTCCCACTTTCCCTAATTTCCCATATCTAAATACAAAATCACGCCTGCTATTTCGGTTTTAAAATCCAAAATCACCACAAGATAACCACAAGATTTGATAAATCACGGTATGATTTCGGTAATACTTGGGCGTGTTCAAAATCGCACCAAGATTGAAACCCGTGCTACAATATCCCTAATGATTTAGATTTCCATGATGCCAAAAATAGCAACTATGGAGATTTCCCCCATACAGACCCCAAATTTAAAATGCCAAAAATAGCTACTATCACGAAAATCATGATAGTTGCCCAAGATGATTAAGATGCCAAAAATCGCCACAACTAACAGCCTAGACAACTACCCCAAACTAAGCATCAAGCAATACAAACTTTGTGGGCGTGATGACTTGACCACGACAAAGACCGCTTGTAACTTTGGCGGTTATCGTGATTGGTTTATTTGTGATTGTGGTAAGCGTGTTGGCGTGCTTTATTTGGTGCATCAATGGCGGTGCAGGCATTGCGTGGGGGCTTTGTATCAATCTCAACTTAATCAGCCATTAGACCGCTTAAACGAGCGTATAAACCGCATACGAGAGCGTTTGGGGTGGGTGCGTGGTATCGCACATGGCATGGGTGATAGACCCAAAGGAATGCACCAAAAGACCTATCAAAGATTAATCAGTGAGTACGAGCGATTGACCAAACTATTTATCGGTGAATATCATGACAAATATAACCCTAGATGATTTATTGAATGACCTACAAAAAGCCAAAGACATTGCAGAGCGTAACGAAAACCCCAACGCCTTAGTAACTGCAACATTGGCACAAGCTAAGCTTTTGGGATTGGATAAACCACAATTACATGACAAAAACCAAGATGCCGTAGATTTGATGGCAGATTTGATGAAAGAGTTAAGCAATGACAAAAAAACTACCTACCATTCATAGCCTAATGGCAGATTTAGAAACCGCCAAAGCACAAGCAATGGCAAACGGTCAATTTAACAGCGTGATTAGTGCAGTGGCACTACAAGCCAAGCTATTAGGACTTGATACAGGCAAGGCATTTGAACAAGCTAATACGCCTACACCCATTCAAGTAGTAGTGGATGTTAAAGATGCTAGAATGAGAGATGACAACTTAGAGTTATTGCCCGAATATCGCAAAAGCTAGTCTAATTGGAATGGATAAAAAAGCGGTTTTTGGGCTTTATAAAAAGGGGCGGTGTAAAAGTTTGGGCGATTGGTGCAGATGACCGCCAACCCATGCAAATTTATATCACCGCAAAAATGGAAGTTTGCACGCCTGCCAATGGCATCAAAAATGGGTAAAAAATGGCGATTTTTGGGGGTGACTTTTTAATTTGTTGGTATCAGTGTTGGTATCGGTTTTTTACTACCCCTTGCCAAGCCTTTATTTGCAATGCTTTTCAAAGGTAGTTTTGTCCACGCCACTCCGACCATATTTCAAAAAGCTTGTCAATCGTACAAGCTTTTTTATTTGCCATCATTTTATTCTTGGTGTCATGCCATCATAGGCTTGGATTGGTAATTTATGTCATTTTTGGGTATAATGTCGTCAATTCCATAGTCTTTATAAGGTTTTGGCATGACCACATCCCACCCCTACGCCAACCGCACCGCCAAGCACTTTGACGGTATCGAGTTCGATGAAGCCTTGATTCACAAATACAACCGTCAAGGCCCGCGCTACACATCCTACCCGACTGCACTTGAGTTCGTGTCGATGGCTGATGGTGTCGAAGCCAAAATCCTAAGCACTCGCAATCCTGCCACGCCACTATCGCTGTACTTTCATATTCCATTTTGTCGCCATCTGTGCTACTACTGCGGCTGCAACAAAATCATCACCAAAAAGAACAGCGATGCAGGCGACTATCTGGACTATCTATTTGCCGAAATCCGCCACAAAAAATCGCTGCTACAAGGCAATAGTATCGTCAAGCAGCTACACTTAGGCGGTGGTACACCGACATTTTTTAGTGATGATGAGCTGGTGCGGTTGTGGCAGTTTTTGCAAGCGGAATTTACCTTTGCGCCCGATGGCGATTACTCGATTGAGATTGACCCACGAGAGCTACGAGATACGACGCTACAGACACTACGAAATCTTGGGTTTAATCGCCTAAGCTTCGGCGTCCAAGATCTCGATGAAACGGTACAAATCGCCGTCAATCGAGTGCAGCCCCTGCCGCTAATTCAGTCGGTGATGGCGGATGCTCGCAGGCTTGGCTTTGACTCGATTAATATCGATTTGATTTATGGGCTGCCCCATCAGCGTGTCGATGGGATGCGACGGACGATTGATGAGATTATCAAGCTATCACCCGATCGGTTGTCGGTGTTCAACTATGCACACTTGCCCGAGCGATTCACCGCCCAAAGACGCATCAATGAAGCCGACCTGCCAAGCCCAAGTGATAAGCTGACTATGTTTGGCAATATTATCCATGCACTATCGGATGCTGGCTATCAGTACATCGGCATTGACCACTTTGCCAAACCTAGTGATGAGATGGCGATCGCTCAGCGAGATGGCAAATTGCATCGCAATTTTCAGGGTTATGCCATCTTGGGCGACTGCGATTTGCTTGGCTTTGGGGTCAGTGCGATTAGTCAGATTGGTGCGCACATCACCCAAAATCCCACCGCTCTTGCCGACTACCAAGCCGTCATCGGTGATGGTAAACTCCCTGCCGTCAAGCACATCCAAAGCGAGCCAAAAGACGAGCTACGCCGTCATATCATCATGAATCTGCTCTGCCATGATTATATGAATTTTGGGTATTTGCGTGAGCGATTTGGCATTGAGCCGACCCAAGTGTTCGCTGATGAGATTGCAAACTTACACGACATGGCGGCCGATGGGCTGGTGCAGGTTGATGATGATGGTATCAGTATTCTGCCAAAGGGGCGTATCCTTGGGCGTAATGTGGCGATGGTGTTTGATGAATATCTGAGCCAAAAGCACGCAGGACGGTTTTCAAAGGTGATTTAGGTGCAGATGGTGTGCTGTTCTCAAATTTGTTTTTTGACACAACTGATACACACCCCAAAACTCGCCATATTATAATTAAAATTACGGAAATAAAACAATGGTTTTTAATCAAGAACAGTACTATTCTGCATTTATCGGATTTAACGAAACCGCGATTATCATTCAGACTCAATCCGGTAATGGTTTGTTGGCAATTGATTATATGTATCAGCCTCATGTTTTACCCTTGGATATTGATGATAATATGCTTGGCGAGACATTATTGAAATCTTTATCTAGTAGTAGAACATTAGTTTTGGATAGTGAAGAAATTATAGATTTTTTTGATTTAACCAAAGGAAAGGAACGCTATGAAAATTGGGTGGATTACTTGCATCAATCTTTGGACTACAAATCAAAAAAAGCATTATTTAAAAACATGATGTCTTGTAGTATATCACTATTTAATGGCATGATTGAGATTGCTCCTAGTCGCCATGTCAAATTGCATGCTTGGGAAGGCTTGGATGATGATAAAACAATCACTTTGCCTTTAGATAGCACATCTGATGAAATTGGAAAAGGATTGCGTTTGGCGATGAGTTATTGTTTGTAGTCAAATTTCAGTTTGGCAATTTTACTCATTATACTACGCCTACAAAAAAAAGCCGTTGATAACAACGGCTTTGGCGTATCTAGCTTTTTGATTTACGGTGTTTTAGGCTTTGCCATAGGGTTTCGTGGGCGATTTTTGGCACTTTGAGCGTGATGGTGTTTGATAGCATATCATGCACCGCTAGCCCCCGAGTGTTAAACACACAAAACAAAAAATTGAACAAAAAGCCCAAAAACGCCGCCAACAAAATCGCAAGCTTCGACCCATGGATAAACGCACCAACCGCTGCACACAAGGCAGGCACAAGGCAGGCACTAATGATCCGCATAAAGCTCTGCCCCCAGCTAAGCAGCTGCCCATTGGCATCCACAGTCTTTAGTCGCCAAGTCTGCATACCCAAGGTCTGCCCCGACTTACGCCAAAAAATCCCATAAAATCCCACCAAAGTCAGCACAAACGCTGGCGTCATCACGCCGTTTTGGTACCACAGGGGCAATGCTTTGGCATCTTGGGAAGTCGTCCCCACATCCAAAAACAGCAGCGTACCGACCACCGACAGCACCGCACCCACCAAAAACAGCATCGCCAAAATCAGCATCCCATCATAGACGATGGCAGACAGTCGCACCAAAGGCTTGGCGACGGTAGGCGTTTCGGCTGGTGCGGTGGCTTGATTCTGTTTGGGCGTGCGTTTTGACATGATGGATGATATCAGCAGAAAAAAGATGCGTTATTGTAGCACAAAAGCGGCTGATTGGGTAAGCTTGACCGATATTTGGCAGGATTGGCAAATTAGACAAATCGGATTTAATGAATAAAAAAATCACCGAAATCAATGACTTCGGTGATTTTCGTAATATGGCGCACCCGGAGAGATTCGAACTCCCGACCCCTTAGTTCGTAGCCAAGTGCTCTATCCAACTGAGCTACGGGTGCGGATTCAACTCACTTTGTTATTCAACATCGTTCGTTGTGGCGGCTATTATACAGTGTTTATTTTGTATGTCAAGCGCTTTTTTTATTTATTTTCGATTTTTTTCTTGTGATTGACAAGATTAATTAGAAAATAAATGGCGGTGAAGGAGGGATTCGAACCCTCGATACCCGTAATTAGGTATGGTTCCTTAGCAGGGAACTGGTTTCAGCCACTCACCCACTTCACCGAACGGTCGCTTTGATAAGTTGCTACACTTATCATCCATCATCATTGATGATTTCGCTTGTCGTTGTGGGCGATAATTATAACAAAAATTTGATACTTTGCAAGTGTTTTTGGCAAATTTTTATAAAAATAATGCGTTTTTGCCATCATTCTGCCATGATCACTGATAATGTAGTGCGATGACGATGAATTTTTGTATAAAATTTCATCAATTTTGGGATATGGCAATGTCTTTTTGGGCGTATTTTGATATATAATTTCAAAAAAATCATCAAAAAAAGTCGTCATTAAGGAGATATCATGCGACCGACCGTGCTATGCTTTTCGGGGCTTGATCCATCAGGGGGCGCAGGACTGCAAGCCGACATCGAAGCCATTGGCGCAGCAGGGGCGCACGCTGCCATCGCCTGCACCGCCATCACCGTACAAAGCTCTCAGCAGGTGTTTGGCTTTGAGCCTGTATCTAGTCAGCTACTCACCGCTCAAGCCTGTGCCGTACTTGCCGATCTACCGGTACAAGCCATCAAATCAGGGATGCTTGGCACGGTTGAGAATATCGACGCCATCACCAATCTATTTGACAGCCACCAAATCCCACATGGCACGCCTTATGTGCTCGACCCTGTACTGGTCGCCAACTCTGGCGGTAGTCTCGGTGATCCTGCGACTTTGGTGCAGGCGTTTGCCAAGCTCTTACCCCACGCCACACTCATCACGCCAAACACGCACGAACTGCGCGCCCTAAGCGGTCGTGATGATCTACATGACGCCGCCAAAGCGCTCAATGATCAAGGCGTCAATGCCGTACTTGTCAAGACATCGCATGACTTTGAGGCGGGGGATATTGAGCAGTTTTTGTACATGAATGGGCGTATTGAGCACACCAGTATCGTGCCACGCCTAGATGGTGAATATCACGGCTCGGGCTGTTCGCTCGCTAGCCACATCGCAGGACGACTGGCAATGGGTGATGATTTGGTCGATGCCATCATTCATGCCGATGGCTGGGTGCATCAGTCGCTCATCTATGCCGATGTGCCACATCCTGACAATCCTGCCGCCCAAATGATGCCCAATCGCTTTGTACGCCATCGATAAATCGCCGTGCAAAAAAAATCAGCACGCAGATAGTGCTGATTTTTTGGGATGGATGCTTGTAAATTATGCCAGCTTAGCCCATCCAAATATTGGCACTGATGATACCGATGAATTTTTCGAGCAATAATAAGCTAAATAATGCCACCAAAAATGACAAATCAATCATGCCAATATTGGGCACAAAACGGCGAAACGGCGCAACAATCGGCTCGGACAACTGCATCATCACGCCAAAAATACTGCTATTGACATTCAAAAACATCATCAATAAACTGCTAATCGCTGATGCCATCATCAAATAGCGAAGCGCCTGCAAAAATTGCATAATCGCTGAAATCGTCGCCACAAAAAACACTTCGACCGCTGATAGGCTCTTGCCCAAGATAGCAGCATCCGCCACCAAATTAATCAGATACAAAAGCAGCATCAGCACCACCGCAGCCGTGCTGATACGCCCCTTACCCATCGTTGGGAAAATGCGTGCAAACACATCCACCACTTGGGTCAGTCGATAAGTCGTCTTGGCAAAAGGATGCGTCTTATCAATCTCGGCAAGCTGTACCATGAACCGCAAAAACAGCAAAATCAGCGCAAAATTAATAACGGCATTGACCAATACAAAAGGCAATGAATTCATAAAGTTATCCTGCTTAAGCTTGGCTTAGCACCGCCCCAAGCTCGACACTGCGGTCGCTACACGCCTGCATCGCACGGGCGAATGCTTGACCGACATCATCAGCATATAGGCTCTCTAGCGCCGCTGCTGTTGTGCCGCCTTTTGAAGTGACTTGCTCACGCAATGTCGCAGGGTCTTGATTGATTGCCAATGCGCCTGCACCGCACACGCTTTGGACTGCCAAAGCATGAGCATCGTCAGGTGATAGACCCATTTCGACCGCTTTGGCAATCATATTTTCTAGTACATAAAAGAAATACGCAGGCGCAGAACCTGCCACCGCCGTCACAGCGTGCAGTAGGTTTTCGTCCTTGACCCATGCGGTGATGCCTGATGCCTGCATCACTTTTTCCGCCATTTGACAAGCGGTCTCACTGATGCCATCAGCGAACAAGCCTGATGCACCAAAGCCCACGCTGGCAGGTAGATTTGGCATACAACGCACGATATTGGTATAACCACCAAGCATCTGCGATAAGGTCGCCACCGACAAGCCTGCTGCGATAGACAGCACCAGCTGTGATGACAGATATGGCGCAATCGATGCACCCACCACGCCCATCACCTGTGGCTTGACCGCTAGGACAACGACATCCGCTGGCGTGATGATTTGCTCGGCTTGCTCTGGGCTGACGGCATTCACGCCTTTGGCGATGAACTGCGCTTGCTTATCGGTATCGGTATCAGACACAGACAAGGTCAAATCCAGCCCCTGCTCGGCTTTTGCCTTTAATAGTCCATCGATAATCGCCCCTGCCATATTACCACCACCGATGAATGCGATGGTTTTGCCATTTAATACGCCAAAATCAGCAACAGTTGTCATAACGCACCTTTTATCAAATTTATCAAAGTAAAACTTCACCCATTGTACACCATTCGCCCTATCGGTGCAAAATTATCCAAAGCCACAGGCGTCAAATCATCCAATCGCCACACGCACATCGGCGCAATCAGCCAAGCATCCGCCCCGATATGCACCTGCCACAGATGTGCTCGTAGCCACGGCGGTAGGCGCAGTTTTTGGGCAAGTTTTTTGCCTTTAAAGGTGTGTTTGCCAATGATGACGGATGTGGTTTTGTTCATTTTTTGGGCATGGGTGATGGCGTGATGGCTTGTAAATACAATGTGTAATTGCCCATCTGCTACCAGTATTAATTCGTGAGATTGAAATTTATCAAGCCCATGTTCATACCCATGCCCATCACCAACACTTGCCAAATCATCCGCTTGCACGCCTGCCGTCAAAAGTCGCCACACATCCGCCCGATAGCGGTACAATCGCCCATCATAACAGCACAGCACATAGCTATAATGCGCCCCTTGCCAAATCACCTGACTGGCGTGGTCATTGTCCGTGCGAGTCATCAGGTCAAGCACGGATTGGGTGGTTTTGTGGCTTGGTGGCAAGGGTTCATCACCCTGTAGCCACTGGTGTAAGATACTGGACTTGGCGGCTGTTGGTGCTTGGTTAAATTGCTCAATATCCATGACAGCTTGGTATGGCAGATAAGTCTCTGCACAAGATAACTGTGCCAAGTGCGTATCTGTGCTGTGCTGCTGCCACTCGGCACTCTTGGCAAGTAGCTCGGCACTGCGTACGATATTCTCTACCGCTCGTGGGTTGATATCAGTGAGCAAGGGCATAATCAGCGTCCGCAGTCGCCCGCGTACATAAGCGGTATCGGTATTGGTCGCATCATCAACAAAGGGGAGCTTGTGCATGCTGGCAAATTGGCTAATCTCCTTGCGAGTAACGCCAAGCCACGGTCGCCACAGCCACACTTGCTTATCATGACTGGATTTGGCTTGCCATGATTTCATCCCTGCCAAACCCTGCACGCCTGCACCATGAATCAGCCTGTACAAGACCGTTTCGGCTTGGTCATGGGCATGATGAGCCAGCATCAGCACATCATTGTCCTGCATCAGCGACAGCATAGCATCATAGCGAGCGGTGCGTGCGTGCGTTTCGCTGTTTTTTGACAAGGTAACAGGCAATATCCGACAGTCAAAGCCATGCGCTGTCGCCCAAGTCGCCACCAAATCCGCCCAATCATCATTTGCCTGTTGCCACCCATGATGCACATGCAGTAAGATTGGTAGCCTATCCATCTGCCCCGCTTGATACAGCTGATAGCACGCATACGCCATCGACAGCGAATCACGCCCGCCACTGCATGCCAAATACAGCGTCGCCCCATCTAGCCTGTGGCGATGGTCGTGATAAGCATTCAATAAAGCATGGGTCAGTGTGTCGGACATGGTTTGATAATTCAAAAGATAAAAAAATAGGGCAAAATCTCTTTTGCCCTATTGTAGCAAATTTATCAGCAAATCGCCGTTAAATGCTTTGGTGAAATACTTTGAAAGATACTTGATAAGCCCAAAAAAGCTTTCAAGATGCTTTTTATAAAGCATCTTATAAAAAAACTTATAAATATACTTTATAAAGATACCTTAGAATTAAACTGCATCAAACGCTCATAGCGTTTTTGTAGTAGTTCATCTTTTGGTAATTGCTCAAGCTCGGCAAGCTGTGCTGTTAGCAGTGAGTTGAGCGCAGCCATCACAGGCTCTGGCGCTTCGTGCGCACCCACGCCTTCTTCGATGACTTCATCAATCAGCCCTAGCTGATGCAGATTGACGGCGTTGAGCTTGAGTGCATCAGATGCATCTGGGGCTTTTTCGGCAGTTTTCCACAGGATAGACGCACAGCCTTCAGGTGAAATCACCGAATAAATACTATTTTCAAGCATATTGACACGGTCAGCCACGCCAATAGCCAGCGCACCACCCGAGCCGCCTTCACCGATGACGGTCGCAATAACTGGCGTGCCAAGACTTGAGAATACAGCGATGCTCTTGGCGATGGCTTCGGCTTGTCCACGCTCTTCAGCACCCACGCCCGGATATGCCCCTTGAGTATCAATAAAAGTCAATACCGGCAAGCCAAAACGCTCCGCCATCTGCACAAGACGAATCACCTTGCGATAGCCTTCGGGGTTCGCCATACCAAAGTTGTGTGCAATACGCTCACGAGTACTGCGACCACGATGCTGACCGATGACCATCACAGGCTGACCGTTAAATCGTGCCAAGCCACCAATGATGGCTTTATCATCTGCAAAGGCACGGTCGCCGTGCAATTCATCAAATTCGGTAAATAATGCCGATACATAATCAAGGAACAACGGACGCTTTGCATGGCGTGCCAATTGCACACTTTCCCAAACTTTACTCATAGTCCACTCTAAAAAAATGATTGTACAAATGTAAACTAAGATTTAGTTTAGCACATTTTTTGGTATCTCGTCATCTTTTTTGTTGTGATTTTGGTTTGAAAATCCCAAAATTCACCGCCCATTAATCAATTGACCAGCATTCAACAAGCACACCGCCTTGATAAACTTGTATCCGATGATGGTTTGTAAACCAAATCAATAGGCAATTCAATATTCACACATCCCAAAAAACAAAACCCCAAAGCGCATCATACTGCCATCTTTGGGGTTTGTTGTCTATCTTATGCCATCAGGCAAATTCGCCCGTGCTCACCACATCAAGCTGTACGCCCCATTTGGCAAACTGTGGCGCATCTTGCTCAAGCTGTGTGGCGATTAGCTCTTCGTGCATCCCTGCGCCGACCAACACTTGCCAATGGTCAGCACTGATGATGTTCAGATTAATCGCAGCGGCCTTGGTGGTGCGTGATTGGCTAGACTGCGCTGCTAGACGCAAAATCAAACACAGATAGGCAAGCTTGCGACCGCCCAGATTCTCAACGATATCAAGCGCATCGGATTTGAGCTTGCGGCGATGATGTAGCACAAGCTGCGCCATCATTGCTTGACCCACCTGCGAAAAGCCTGCAATGTCTGAATGCTCAAGCAAATAGGCACTGTGGCGCTGATAGTTGCTGTGCCCAACCGCCAAGCCAATCTCGTACAAATTTGCCGCACGGCGGAGCAGGTCAGCATCTTCGCTACTAAACTCAAGCTCATCTTTGACATCATTAAACAAGCGAGCCGCTCGCGTCATCACACGCCCTGCTTGCTTGACATCGACCGAATAACGCTCTGCCAGTGCCGCCACCGAGCGGTCACGCACATCTTCAGAATTGAGCCTGCCAAGCATATCATACATCACGCCTTCACGCAGTGCGCCGTCCGAATAGCCAAGCTCATCAATCTCAAGCGTCTGCATGATGGCAAGTAGCTCTGCCACGCCTGCAGGGAATACCGCTTGGCGATGCGCCTTGACCCCTTCAAATTCAATCTTATCTACCGAGCCAAGCTTAATCAGATGTTTTTTAAGCTTCATCATCCCATCTAAAGTGATGCTCTCACCGCTAAAGCCAAGCTCGGCAAGCACAAGGCGGGCCGCCTTAATCGTACCTGATGAGCCGATGGCATTATCCCAGCCGACTTTTTTGTAGCGTTTGGCGATGGCAAGTAGCTCGGTTTGGGTGTGCTTGGCAGCTTGCTCAAAAGCTTTTTCGGTGATTTTGCCATCGGCAAAGAATTTTTTGGTATAAGCCACACAGCCCATCTGCAAGCTTTCCATCTCAATCGGCTCAAAACCTTGCCCGATGATAAACTCCGTCGAACCACCACCAATATCAATCACCAAGCGAGTATCGGTACTGGCATTTGAGTGCGACACACCCAGATAAATCAAGCGAGCTTCTTCACGACCGGCGATAATCTCAATCGGCTTGGGTAGTAGTAGATTGGCACGGCGGATAAACTCTTGGGCGTTGACCGCTTTTCGCAGGGCATTAGTCGCCACGATACGCAGACGGGTCGGATGTACTTCGGTAACATGCTGAGCAAAGCGGTGTAAGCAGTCTAGCCCCCGCTGAATGGCTTCTTCGCTTAGGACATTGTTCTCATCAAGCCCTGCTGCCAATTGTACTTTTTCAGAAATCGATGCCACTTTTCGTACTTCACCGTGGTCAAGACGAGCAATCGCTAGATGAAAGCTGTTTGAGCCTAAGTCAATCGCCCCCAAAAGCTCATCACGCCCGATGGCAGCAGCATCATTGATGGCACTGGCGATTTGTTGGTGGCATTCGGTGGTGTCTGGAAAAGTTGGGTTCATGCGAACTCCTTTTGATTATTTTTTTACACAAAATTTAGGTCTAACTTTACGATAATTTGCCCAAATTGTCTATGGATTTTTGGTTAATTTGGGGTGAAGTTTAAGTAGGTAGTTTAAGCAGGTATCTGCACCGAATCAGGTAGCAAATCCGCCATATCAGACGGCAGCGGTGCAAGATACTGCAAAGGCCTGTCATCATCCATCGCCACATCCGCCAAAGACAATCGCCAAGCGTGCAGGCATAGGCGTTTGACCTGTGGGGTAGATTTGTTCAGTTGATATTTATCATCACCAAGCAAGGCGTGCCCAATGTGCGCCATATGCACCCGTATCTGATGTGTACGCCCTGTGGCAGGCATGGCAAGTACAAGGCTGACAGGCTTGCCGTCTAGCTCAAATCGTGCCAATACTTTAATCTGCGTTAAGCTAGGCTTAGCGACTTCTTCGCCCTGTGCCGCCCCAAGCTTTGCCACCTTGACACGACGCTCACCGTTATCAAGCGTATAACGCAGTAGTGGCACATCGATGGTTTGGCTGTCTGCTTTGATATAGCCTGCACTCAAGCACAGATATTGCTTGTGGATGGTTTTTTGGCGAAATTGTTCTTGTAAGTGCTTGAGTGTACTGCGTTTTTTTGCGATAAGTAGTAAACCTGATGTGTCCTTATCAATGCGATGCACAAGCTCAAGGTACTTTTTGCCCGTCGCCTGACGCATCGCTTCAATCACCCCAAAGCTCTCACCGCTACCGCCATGCACCGCCATGCCCGATGGTTTATTGAGCACGATTAGCCCATCATCTTCGTGGATGATGCGTGCCATCAAGCCTTTGGCAAAGCTGTCACTGATAATCACTTCTTCACGCACTGATAAGCGAATGGGCGCAATGCGTACCACATCACCAACATCAAGCTTATCATGTGGCTTACAGCGTTTGCCATTGATACGCACTTCATCAGCACGGATGAGCTTATATAAGTGTGAGCGTGGCAAGCCCTTGAGCCGGGCGAGCAAAAAATTATCAATCCGCTGTCCTGCTTGATTATCCGTCACCGTCAAAAAATTCACCTGATTAAAATTACTAATCGCCACATCCGCCGATTGCTTAGGGTGTGGATTGTGCTTAGCTTGGCTTGGTCGTGCCGATGGGCGAGATTTTGGGGAATTTTTGCCAAAACGATGGCTTGATGGCTGATTTTTTGGACTTTTTTGTAAATTTTTCATGGTTTTGTCAAATTTTTGTAGGCGTTTGGCAAAAGATTTGGTATAGTTTAGCATGTTGCAAACAAATACAGGATAATTTTTGTCGTTTGACACAATTTTTATCCGACACACTTGCAAATCCCTGAGATTTTTTTGTTACCACAGTTAAATTCAACAATCAGCTATAATAATCACTGATTGCAATACTGGGTAAAAAAAATTGGCGATTGAGCGATATCGGTTTTGGCATGATTTTAGCGAACCTAAGTCTCAACGATACCTACGCCCTACTGCGTGATGGTCACGCCCACGCTCATATTTGCCCTTGCAACCGCCAAAATAGTTAATAATCGCTTAAAAAAGCACTACAGCCATTTTAAGCATGATAATGCAACTTCGGTATTGATACCGTACAAGATTTCGCTAGGACGATTGTTCGTCTTTTAGCCTTGTTGAGTACCACTGGTTCAAAAGCACAAGACAAACTCTGCTTTTGCAAGGTAAACCCCAGTCGGCTCAAGCTTACAGAATTTTTATAGCATTGGTGCAAGCAGTGCTAAGTGTCGTTTGTACAGACAAGCGACTTGTAATGATTGCTCGTTCACTCAGCCTAGATGATAAGCATCTATTGCTGATTGTTTCGTACAGCTAATAAATCTTTGGAAAAAATACCGATGTTGCTTGATTCGGGCTTTTGCCCTTATAAGGAACATCATGAAACGCATTTTAATCAACGCCACGCATAACGAAGAAATTCGTGTTGCTCTGTGCAAAGACAGCCACCTGTACGATTTTGACCTAGAAAATCGCACTCGTGAACAAAAAAAGGCCAATATTTATAAAGGCCACATCACCCGAGTTGAGCCATCGCTAGAAGCGGCTTTTGTTGAGTATGGTTCGGCTCGTCAAGGCTTTTTGCCACTGCGTGAGATTGCCAGCGAATATCTGCACGGCAATCTGCGTGAAGACAACATCAAACAGCTCATCAAAGAAGGCGATGAAGTCATCGTCCAAGTCGAAAAAGAAGAGCGTGGCAACAAAGGTGCGGCGTTATCGACTTTTATCTCGCTTGCCGGTCGCTATTTGGTATTGATGCCAAACAACGCCAAAGCAGGCGGTATCAGCCGTCAAATCTCAGGCAAAGTCCGTGAAGAGATGAAACAAATCATCGCAGGGCTCAACCTACCAAAAGGTATGAGCGTCATCGTGCGTACAGCTGGCCTTGGCAAAGGTGCTGAAGACCTACAAAACGACCTTGACCATCTGCTTGATATCTGGAAATCCATCCAAGAACAAAACAAAACTCGCCCAAGCCCCTGCCTAGTCCACCAAGAAGCCGGCGTGGTCACTCGTGCGGTGCGTGACTATCTGCGTGATGATATCGGAGAAGTGTGGATTGACAGCGAAAACGCCTATAACGAAGCGGCGAATTTTATCAGCGCTGTCATGCCAAGCCAAATGAGCAAACTGCGTAAATACACCGAATATGAGCCGATGTTTGCCCGTTTTGGTATCGAACGCCAAATCGAAACCGCCTATCAGCGTGAAGTACGCCTGCCATCAGGCGGCTCGATTGTCATCGACCAAACCGAAGCACTGGTATCAATCGACATCAACTCATCGAAGTCCACCAAAGGCTCAGATGTCGCCGAAACTGCCTATAACACCAACCTAGAAGCCGCCGACGAAATCGCGCGTCAGCTACGCCTGCGTGATATGGGTGGTCTGATTGTCATTGACTTTATTGACATGAACGACCCACGCCATCAAAAAGATGTCGAAAAGCGTCTGATTGAAGCGACCCGCCATGACCGTGCTCGTGTGCAATTTGCCGAAATCAGTAAATTTGGTCTGATGGAAATGAGCCGTCAGCGCCTACGCCCATCACTCGAAGAAGCCACAGGCTACATCTGCCCACGCTGTCATGGCAATGGTATGATTCGTGATTTGCGTTCGCTGTCGCTATCTATCATGCGCCAAATCGAACAAATCGCCCTAAAAGAACGCATGGGCGAAATCCAAGCCGAAGTGCCGACCGATATCGCTGCTTTCTTATTGAACGAAAAGCGTGAAAGCCTAGTGTATCTAGAGCAAGACAGTGGCGCTCGCATTACTATCTTGCCACACGCACACCTAGAAAGCCCGAATTTCACCTTGCACTTCAACCCAGACGGCTTTGCGCCATCAAGCTATGAGCGCATCGCCGATACTGAAGAAAAAGAAACCATCGACCGTGGCTATGAAGTCAATTGGCAAAGCGATAATGATGGCAAGGATACTGCACGCTGGCATAAGCACAGCGATAAGAGCGACAAAAAAGTCGCCAAACCACAAGCCGAGCAAGCCACCCCTACCAAAGCCGAACCACAAGCAGTGGCATGGCTATCCAACCTATTTGCGCCAAAACCACAAGCCAAACTGGCAGGCAGTCTAGGCACAGCAGATGCTGCATCTGCCATCGAAGCCATCGTCAATGGCGGTGGTGTCAGTCTAGGTGCATCAGGTAATATCTCAGCCATCATCGATACGGCATCAAGCGCCGAGCCAAGCCATGCAGCCGCTCGCCCACACGCCGATGACAAGCGCAGAAAGCCAAAACACAAAAAAGAAGCCATCGAAGACAAAGAAGTCGCTGACAAAGCTGAGAAAAAAACCAAAAAAGACAAACCAGTCGAACAGCACCCAAAACGAGAAGCAGGCTCACGCCGTGAATCTCGTGGCGAAATCGTGCGTCATGAAACCTTAACCGCTAAGAGTGACAAGAGCGAAAAAGTCGAAAAAGCGGACAAAAAAGAACGCACCGATAAACCAAAAGCGGACAAGGCAGAGCGTGCACCACGCCAAAAGTCAGCCAATCCTGATGAAGTGGTGCTACATATCAGCGCCAGCAAGTCAGAAGAAGCCACAACCCAAGTGGTACATCTATCACTAGATGGTAGTAAGCCTAAGAAAACTAAGGCTCGTGCCGAAAAAGTAGAAAAAACCGACAACGCTGACAATGCTACCGCCACGACCGCAGAGCCAGTCAGCACAAATAGTATCGAATCAGCCCCTGTCGCTGATGTCGCTACCCCTGATGTGACCGTTGATGCGACTAGCGAAGTCGTGAGCACAGAGCAAGCACCTAAAGCCATCGATACGCCTGCGGTGGATGACAAGCCTGTAGCCAAGCCCGCCCTTGCGCCTGAATTACAGGCTCGCATTGCAATGCTTGCTAAGTCAATGAACAAAGCGCCGAACGACCCGCGTGTGGTGCAGGCTGCCCTACAAGCACCGACTGCGCCGATTCGTGGCACTGCAGGTGAGTTCATCACAAGTGTGTTAGGTGCTGATGTCAGTGGTCAATTTGTCGCCGACTTTTTGACTGCACTTGCCAAGTCGCAATCGCAAGCAGGTGAGTTTGATTTTAGCAACTTTGGCTACGCACCGATTGATGATGCTGCCAAGTCTGAATTTGACAAACTGACCCAAGCAGTATCACAGGCATCTGCCCCACAAGGCAAAACCGCCGTCGCACCACGCCCTATCGCACGCCGTGCCGCCAACGACCCACGCGGTCAGCATCCTGACTACGTCGAGTCAGATGCGCAAACAGCGGTAGTACCAAGCGAAATGGCAGACGAGCAAGCAAGCCAAAGTATCGATGCAGTATCTGAAGTGGCGACAACCGAAGCAGTGGAACAAACTGTAGCCACAACAGCCGAAGTCACCAAAGTAGTCGGCGAAACCACAGAAACTCAAGGCGAGACTGTCGGTGAAGTGGTCAGTCATCTGGTTGATGATGCCATCGATGTCGCCAAGCTAACCGCTGAGCAAGTCTCAGACTCGGTCAATGAAGTGGTGAGCGAAACCATCGACAATGTCGCAACCATCGCTGCCGCTGCTGTGGATTTGTTCTCGCATTTAGGCGATGCCAATGACACAACCACCGCCGATACAGATGCATCTGAGCAAGCGAGTAAAGACGCTGTCGCAAACAGTAAAACTGCCGATGCTATCAGCACTGATGACGCTACCACAGGCACGGCAGATGTCGCAAGTGATGTCGATGCTACTGACGACAATACAGTAGCCGCCACAAAGCCCAAAAAGGCAAGTCAAGTCAAAGAAATCACTGCTGAGCAAAAGGCTGAGAAAAAGTCCAAGACCAGCAGTTATAAAGACATGATTGAAAATGTCGCCGGTCAGCTACAGCCACAGGTAGGCATCCTAAATCTGATGGCAGCCAAAGCACCGAAGGCCACCAAAGCGCCAAAAACTCGTGCACCAAGAAAGCCGAGCAAAAAGCCGACCAAAGTCGAAGTGCGCAAAATCAGCAAGCCTGCCGACACGCCTAGCGACGACAGTGCTGAATAATCCACCAAAACAACAAAGCCATTGAGTTATTCAATGGCTTTGTTGTTAGTTGCCCATTTGATTGAATCAGCTGCAATCTGTCATATAATCAACACAGCCAATCAATACAGCGTTATTTTTGCTTTTGTTCTTCTTCGTCCACCACTTCAGCATCAGCGGTGGCAGTTGCGGCAGCGGCATCATCGATTTCGACCGCTTCTGCGATTGGCGTGTCATCTTCGGCTTCTGTCGTGCCATTTGCACCTTCAGCACCTTCAGCGGGCATTGCATTAGCATCCGCCAAATCATCCTCCGTTGGCTCACCCGCTGGTTCATCACTGCCTTCTGCCATCGTCGTCGGCGCAGCTGGTGCGGCACTCATGGGCACATCTTTTGGCTCGGTGGCCGTATCGGTATTTTGTTCTTGCTTGCTACAAGCGCTCAGTGCGATCACACCGCACAGAGCAATCACTTGCCATAGGGATTTTTTCATCGCTACATCCTTAAAAAGTGGCAAAATATGGCAACCCAACCAAACCTTTGCCCAATTCATACAAAACCGCCAATCAATCAACCATCGGCGAATATCTGTTTATCATGGATCATCTTGTCATATACACCAAATACCACACAACCTGTGCAAACTACCACAGACCTGTGTGCATCATGTTATTTTTTTAGACAAGTTTTTCCCATGATCGTACTGCTTAGTATAGCATAAGTTTACATAAACAATACAGTACAACGGTTACGATAAGCTACTCAAAACTTGCCAATATTTCTACTTTATGGCATAGAAAAAAAAGCAGATGCACTCGTCATCTGCTTTTGTTGGTCAGTACTGTCAATGACACAGCAAGGCAATTAGCCAAGTTTGCCGTGGCATTGTTTGTATTTTAGGCCAGAGCCACATGGACATGGTGCATTGCGGTTGATATTAGCAGGGATCACCAGTTCATCATTGTCAAGCTGTGGTTCTGCCACTGTCTCGCTTGGTGCTGCTGCACCCAAAGTGATAGTCATGTTCTGCCTGATGCGATGACGATTTGGCACGGGACCCGTGGTCAGCTCAGGGTCACGACTTTCAGTGCCGTCCAAGTTGATTTCATTATGCTCAAACATCATCTGCATACGCTCAGCCTGCAGGCGACGCTCTTCTTCTAGGGCAGCTAGCTCTTCTGGCGTCGGTACATGCACACGAGCCAAATCCTGCACCACATCTGATTTAATCGCACCCATCATCGATTGGAACAGCTCAAACGACTCACGCTTGTACTCTTGCTCTGGATTTTTTTGGGCATAGCTACGCAGGTGGATACCTTTGCGCAGCTGATCCATCTGGGTTAGATGCTCTTTCCAGTGGTGATCCAAGCTTTTTAGCATGAAATGGCGTTCTAGTGATGCAGCGGTCTCAGCGCCCATCTGCTCACGGCGAGCCTCATAGCGTTCGATGGCGGTGTTGATGATTTTTTCACGCAAGCCCTCTTCGTCAAGACGGCGATCAGCATCGAGCCAGTCATTGATTGGCATATAAAAACGGAACGCTTCTTCGATTTCATCTTCAAGTCCGTCAATATTCCACTGATCATCAACTGAGCCCGGTGGTACAAACTGATCGATCAGTGCATTGTACACCTCATGGTGCATGGCTTTGATGCCTTCTTGCAAATCCATCTCTGCAAGCAAATCATCACGCTGTGAATAGATGACTTTACGCTGTTCGTTGGCGACATCGTCATACTTGAGCAGGTTTTTGCGAGCATCAAAGTCACGAGCTTCGACCTTGCCTTGCGCACCTTCAATCGAACGAGAAACCATCTTATGCTCAATCGCTTCATCTTCTTTTAGGCCCATCGCACGGAACATATTGGTGATACGATCACCGGCAAAGATACGCATCAAATCATCTTCTAGCGATAAGAAAAAGCGAGATTGACCAGGGTCACCTTGACGACCGGCACGACCACGCAACTGGTTGTCGATACGGCGTGACTCGTGGCGTTCTGAACCAATGATATGCAGACCGCCTGCGGCAAGCACCGCATCATGACGCTGTTGCCACGCCGCTTGGGCAGCTTGGCGCATCTCTTCAGTGACGCCTTCGACACCTTCAAGCTCGGCTTGCCAGTTACCCCCTAGGATAATGTCTGTACCACGACCTGCCATATTGGTGGCGATGGTCACTGCCTTTGGACGGCCTGCCTGTGCGATGATGTCCGCTTCTCTCTCGTGCTGTTTGGCATTTAGGACTTCATGCTTGATGCCTTCTTGGTCAAGCAGATACGACAGCTCTTCGGATGCTTCAATCGTCGCTGTGCCGACAAGCACAGGTGCGCCTTTTTCGGTGATTGACTTGATTTCACGGATGATGCCTTTGTACTTACCAAGCTTGGTCAAGAAAATCTGGTCATCCAAGTCAATACGAGCCACAGGACGGTGCGTCGGGATGATGACAACATCCAAACCATAGGTGGATTTAAGCTCCGCCGCTTCGGTATCTGCCGTACCTGTCATGCCTGATAGCTTATCATACAGACGGAAATAGTTTTGGAAAGTGGTGGTCGCCATCGTTTGGTTTTCGGCTTGGATTTCCACGCCTTCTTTGGCTTCGACCGCTTGGTGCAGACCATCCGACCAGCGACGACCCGGCATGGTACGACCTGTGTTTTCATCAACGATGATGACTTCGCCATCTTGGACGATGTAGTGAATATTCTTGACGAACAAATGGTGCGCACGGATGGCCGCTTGTGCATGGGCAAGTAGTGGCAGACGAGCTGGGCTGTACAGGCTTTCATTTTCGCCCAATTCACCCACTTCGATTAAGAATTTCTCAATTTTCTCATAGCCTTTTTCGCTGATTTCGATGGTGCGGTTTTTCTCATCAATCCAAAAATCACCAGCGGTATTGTTCTTGTTCGCTTCTTCGTCATCTGAGCGAACAAGATTTTCAACCACCTTATCAATCAAGGCATACAGATGTGCTGAGTCTTCGGCCTGACCTGAAATGATGAGCGGTGTACGCGCTTCATCAATCAAAATTGAGTCAATTTCGTCAATGATACAGTAGTTGAGCGGACGCTGTTTCTTTTCAGCTAGGCTAAACACCATATTATCGCGCAGATAGTCAAAGCCGTATTCGTTATTAGTACCATAAGTGATGTCAGCACGATAGGCGGCGAATTTTTCTTGGGGCACCTGCTGGCTATAGACCACGCCCACTGTCAAGCCCAAAAAGTCAAATAGCGGACGGTTCAGCTCGGCATCACGGCTTGCCAAATAATCGTTCACGGTGACGACGTGCACGCCCTTACCACTGATGGCGTTCAGATAAATCGCCAAAGTCGCCATCAAGGTCTTACCTTCACCGGTCTTCATCTCGGCGATTTTGCCTTCGTGCAAGGTCATCCCACCAATCAACTGCACATCATAATGACGCATCCCATTGACACGCAATGACGCTTCACGGCACACCGCAAACGCTTCAGGCAACAGCTTATCTAGGCTCTCACCTGCTTGATGACGCTCTTTAAATTCCGTCGTCTTTTGGCGAAGTTCATCATCACTAAGCACCTGAATACTCGGCTCAAGGGCGTTAATCTTGGCGACGGCTTTACGCATTCGCTTTAATTCGCGTTCATTTTTGGTGCCGATGACCGCACCGACGATTTTTGCTAACATAATTTTTTCCGAAAAATGGGCAAACCCATTACAATCATTTTTGATTTGAGCTATATGGTTTTTGATGTCTTAAAATCAAGCCACAAGCCTTAATTAGTCATTGAATTTGACAAAATTTTACAAACTGGCAAATACTTTGTCCGCAGCCATAATGGTCTTATCCAAATCTTCATAGCTGTGCGCCGACGACATAAACGCCGCTTCAAACGCTGATGGCGCAAGATACACGCCTTCATCAAGCATGGCATGGAAGAATTTGGCGAACTTTTTGGCATCGCATTTGGTAGCGACATCATTGAAATTCTGCGGTAAGCTGTCGCTAAAGAACACGCCAAACATACCACCCACCGAGCACGCTTGGAACGCCACGCCATGCTTGGCAGCGGCATCTTTTAGACCCTTAACCAGATACTCAGTCTTGGCAGTCAATTCGTCATAAAAGCCGTCTTGGGTCAATTTATCAAACATCGCCTTACCTGCACGCATCGCTAGCGGATTGCCCGACAATGTGCCTGCTTGATAGACACCGCCAAGTGGTGCGATGCATTCCATGATTTCACGCTTACCGCCAAATGCACCCACCGGCAGGCCTGCGCCGATGATTTTACCAAAGGTCGTCAAATCAGGCGTGATGCCAAAATGCGACTGCGCACCGCCTAATGCCACACGAAATCCTGTCATCACTTCATCAAAAATCAGCACCACGCCATGCTCGGTGCATAGTGTACGCAGGGTTTGTTGAAATTCTTGGCTTGGGATGACCATGTTCATATTGCCTGCGATTGGCTCTAGAATCACGCAAGCAAGCGTATCGCCAAATTTCTCAAAGCACGCCTTGAGCGCATCGATGTCATTATATGGCAAGGTGAGCGTGTGCTTGGCAAAGTCCGCAGGCACGCCCTTTGATGTCGGCTCACCAATGTCCAGCATCCCTGAGCCTGCTTTGACCAGTAAGCTGTCCGAATGCCCGTGATAACAGCCTTCAAACTTGACAATCTTATCACGACCCGTATAGCCACGAGCCAAGCGAATCGCCGACATCGTCGCTTCAGTGCCTGATGACACCATACGCACAAGCTCAATGCTCGGCACGATACTGGCAATCAAATCCGCCATCGTCGTCTCTGATGGCGTCGGCGCACCAAAAGACAAGCCATCTTCGGCAGCTTGTTTGACCGCTGTGATGACATCATCATGCGCATGACCCAAAATCATCGGGCCCCATGAGCCGACATAGTCGATATAGGCATGATCTTCGGTGTCGTAAATGTACGCACCCTTCGCGCGCGCAACAAACACAGGCGTCCCACCCACGCCAGCAAAGGCACGCACTGGCGAATTGACACCGCCTGCGATGTGGCGTTTGGCTTTTTCAAATAGTTGTTCGTTAATGGTTTGGGTCATGGTTATCTCTACTAATGAAAGGGTTGGTCTATTGGGTTTATCAATGTTATGGGCAGATGATGAAATAATTACTATCAATTAGCCACATAATTACTCTTCACGCAAGGTATTTTGAAAAGCCACACCATCAACACCTTTTAAAATACCAATCACATCATCTAGACAATCTTCATTATCGTCGTCAATAGTCAGTTGCTCAATGCGTTGAATATCCAATGTCAATAATTCATTGGGGGCAAATTGACTGATGTTGGGGATAAACAAACCACCATCTTTGGCGATTGCTGTATATTGCATGGCTTTCCTTTTTTATCATTGGTTGTTGTTAAAATCTTTGATGGTGTAACAGCTTTGAACAATTTCATTGGGGAGCCAACCTATTTGCCCAACAGATGAGCCTTGATTGTTGTGCTTGCTAGTAATTTTTACCCAAATCCAACCTTGATACAAGCCCAAAACTTCTACCATGTCACCATGATGAACTTCTAGTTCGGTGGGGTTGTAATCCACTATTAAGGTATTATTTTCGTCAACAAAACCACCATAGACAAAAAATTCTACATTGTTATAAGTGGTGCTATACCAACCTTGATATTTTTGACAGGGTAGTAGTTCACCAAGTTTTGTTCCTGCTTTGAAGGTGGGGAAAGTACCTTCGGAGTAATGTGAGTATAAAACCAAACATTGCATAGCAAGTCTAAGCCTTTTTAACCACGCTGGATTTCAGTTTCATCGCCCCAAAGCCATCAATTTTGCAGTCAATATCGTGGTCATCGGGTGCATCATAGATTAGACGGATTGATTTGACTTTGGTGCCGACTTTGATTGGCGTTGATGAGCCTTTGACCTTAAGATCCTTAATCACCGTCACTGCATCGCCATCAGCCAATACATTGCCGACAGCATCTTTGATGACTGGCAACTCGTCGCTTGACTCGCCATCTTTCCATTCATGGGCGCACATTGGGCAAATCAGCAAATCACCATCTGCATAAGTAAATTCTTCGTGGCATTTTGGGCAAGCAGGTAAGCTCATGATATCACCTTTGGTCTTTTTAAATTAACTGTCTATTGTAACCGATTTTCGCCCTTTTTTGTCATTGGCTTTGTCAATTCGTACAAAATTTTAACACTTTTAGCCAAAATTTGTTAAAATTGACCCCATCTATTCACAACAATACACCCATCAAGGGTTAAATAAATCAATTAGGAAAGTACAATGACACAGTTTATTTATTTTGAATTAATAGGCAATGACGCTGATAAATTTTTACAAGGACAAATCACCGCAAACACCGCAAGCATCAGTGATGAATTTTTGCCGACAGCGATTTGTAATCTAAAAGGCCGTGTGCAATTTGGGCTATGGATTCGTCGTATCGCCGATGGTTTTGGCTTGGTGCTATGTGCTGATTTGGCAGATGAATTTGCCAAGCATATCAAAAAATTTGGCGCATTTTCAAAAATCACCCTATCAGCACCACAGCCGATTTATCCCGTCATCATCGATGAACGACCAAGCTTTGGTTTTGATGATATGCAAGCAGATGTCGCATGGCAACTACTTAGCATCGCTCAAGGCAACTATTGGATTGACAAAGAGACCAGCGAAAAATTCCAACCGCAAGAACTGCGTCTGCATCAGCGTGGCGGTGTAGCGTATGATAAGGGCTGTTATCTCGGACAAGAGATTATCGCGCGACTGTATTTTAAGGCAAGTCCAAAGGCGTATCTACACCGTGTGGCATCTGTCGATGTAGAATTTTTTGCGACGCAAGCAGAAGAACATCATCTGGGTGTGGTTAATGCCATCAGTACGCTAGATGGCTCTGAAGCTTTGGTTGTGGCTCGTGCGGATGTGATTGAAGCTTTGGTTGCCAATCACCAATTGCAAGAATTGCCATTACCCACAGCGCTACAAGCCGATGTGGGTCGATTGGCTAATTAATTGTCCTAATCCACATCTCTATCATTCATTATCAGCTGTGAGCATTTCTCATGGCTTTTTTATTGTCATCAATCAGATTTGTGAGCAACAAAAAAAGACAAACCCTCTCGGATTTGTCTTTTTTGCTTAGTTGTTCTGTTTGACGATTAGTCTTTAACAGTTGCAACAACGCCAGCACCTACGGTACGGCCGCCTTCACGGATTGCGAAGCGAAGACCTTTGTCCATAGCGATTGGGTGGATTAGCTCAACGCTCATCTCAACGTTATCGCCTGGCATAACCATTTCAGTGCCTTCTTGTAGAGTGATTGCACCAGTTACGTCAGTAGTACGGAAGTAGAACTGTGGACGATAGCCATTTAGGAATGGAGTGTGACGGCCACCTTCTTCTTTAGATAGTACGTATACTTCTGCGTCGAACTTGGTGTGTGGAGTGATTGAACCTGGCTTAGCAAGTACTTGACCACGTTGAACTTCTTCACGCTTAGTACCACGTAGTAGGATACCACAGTTCTCACCTGCACGACCTTCGTCTAGCAGTTTACGGAACATTTCAACACCAGTACAGGTAGTTTTTTGAGTTGGTTTGATACCAACGATTTCGATCTCTTCACCAACTTTGATGACACCTGATTCAACACGGCCAGTGACAACAGTACCACGACCTGAGATTGAGAATACGTCTTCGATTGGCATTAGGAATGCTTTATCAACAGCACGCTCTGGCTCTGGGATGTAGCTGTCTAGGGTGTCTAGTAGCTCAAGGATAGCTTGTTCGCCATATTGACCAGCGTCACCGTTTAGGCCTAGTAGTGCAGAACCTTTGATGATTGGCGTGTCATCACCTGGGAAGTCGTAGTCAGATAGAAGTTCACGAACTTCCATTTCTACTAGCTCTAGAAGCTCTTCGTCGTCAACTAGGTCACACTTGTTCATGAATACCATGATGTATGGTACGCCAACCTGACGAGATAGTAGGATGTGCTCACGAGTTTGTGGCATTGGGCCGTCAGTTGCAGCAACAACTAGGATAGCGCCGTCCATCTGTGCAGCACCAGTGATCATGTTTTTAACATAGTCAGCGTGGCCTGGGCAGTCAACGTGTGCGTAGTGACGCGCAGCAGTGTCATACTCGATGTGAGAAGTGTTAATGGTAATACCACGTGCTTTTTCTTCTGGAGCAGAGTCAATTGCAGCGTAGTCTTTTGCTTCACCACCGTGGTGCTTAGCAGCAACGGTCGCAATAGCAGCAGTTAGAGTGGTTTTACCATGGTCAACGTGACCGATGGTACCAACGTTTACGTGTGGCTTGTTACGTTCAAACTTGGCCTTTGCCATGATGGTTTCCTCGATTGTTAATTAAACGCCATGGTCGGCTCTTGAGCGATGCCCAAAAAACCATGACCATATCCTGACGCATTATACCATAGTGAAATTAGTATTTGAATACATTTGGGTGGATTATTTTGTTAATCTGACCGCCAAACCGTCTGCCTAAGCATCTTTTTGGCTTGATGTCGCGCCTTGCGATGCTTAGCGGTTGGTTTTTCGCTTTCAAATTTCCCACCTTTTTGCATAAGCGGTGATAGGCTTGCCAAATTGCGTGCCTTGCCTGATTTTGGTAATTGGATGGTGTATTTTGTCATTATTTTTCTCGTTTTTTTAAGATTGGCGTCCAAATGGCGTAGCTTTGGTGCAATTTGGGGCGTAATTTGGCGTAATTGAATGAATTTTTGACCATCCAAAAAACAAAAAAGCCTGACCAAATGTCAGGCTAACAACATTTGGACGCATTCAAATTGCTTGATATGCGTCCTAGACATCATGCCAAGCAAATACCTAAAGTCAATAACGGTAAGCTGTTGTATCGCATGATGCCTCCTTATACATCGTAAAAAATGGCTAGAAAATAAAAAACCCTTAAAACGAAGCGTCTTAAGGATCATTCAAAATATGGAGCTCTTGACGAGAATTGAACTCGTGACCTCTCCCTTACCAAGGGAGTGCTCTACCCCTGAGCTACAAGAGCGAAATTATGGAGCGGGTGGCGGGAATCGAACCCGCACCATCAGCTTGGAAGGCTGAGGTTCTACCACTAAACTACACCCGCAGGGTAGTAACCAAGGTAGGAAGAATGGTGGTGGGGGAAGGATTCGAACCTTCGAAGCTTTCGCGACAGAGTTACAGTCTGTTGGGTTTGACCGCTCCCCAACCCCACCAAATTGGCTAGGCGTCTCTTTTACTGGTCTGGTAAAAGATTAAGCCCAATGTTGGGCTTTACCTAATATTTTCTTAGGAATGGTGCCGGCTGCCGGAATCGAACTGGCGACCTACTGATTACAAGTCAGTTGCTCTACCAACTGAGCTAAGCCGGCGGTGTATTTCCTAAGTGGTGCGTATAATATCATACTTCGAAATCTATGCAAGCACTTTTTTGGCTGATTTTTAAAATAGTTTATAAGTTATTGATTTTATTGTGTTTTATTTTATATACTTTTGCTGTTTTATTATTCGTTTGATTTATAAGTTGGTGTGATACGATGTCGTTGATATGATAAGCCAAATAAAAAAATCAGCCCAAGCACACACTTGAGCTGATGATACTTTGATAAACCAAAGCCAAATAAGGCTAAGCCTTGTATTGCTCGACTTTATTTAGAACGGAATATCATCATCTGAGACATTGGTCGCAGGGCTGATGACAGGCGCTTGTGGGCTTGGCTGATTTGCCGATGGCTGTGGCGCTTGTACAGGTGCTTGCAGTGGTACAGCTTGAGCAGGCTGTTGGAATGAATTATTCTGCGCCATGTTATTCATGCCGGCATTCATACCACCCATACCGCCGTTCATGCCTTGATTCATGCCCTGATTATAAGCTGGGTTGCCCTGTGGCTGTTGCCCCATATTTTGGTTGGCATAGGCTTGTTGGTTGTAGTTTTGGTTTTGGGCAAATTGGTTGTTGTAGCCTTGATTTTGGTTATTTTGATAACCACCACGACCTTGATTATTATAGCCGCCATTTTGATATTGGTTGCCATAATTACCGCCTTGATTGCCTTGATAGCCGCCACCATTGTCATTACCACCACGACTGCCAAGCATCTGCATATTATCAGCACGAATCTCGGTGCTGTAGCGTTCTTGACCTGTCTGTGGGTCAGTCCATTTGCGAGTACGCAGACTGCCTTCGACATAGACCTGAGAGCCTTTGCGCAAGAATTGCTGAGCAATCTCGGCAAGACGATTATTGAACACCACACGATGCCACTCGGTCTGCTCACGCTGTTCGCCTGTGTTCTTGTCACGCCATCTTTCGGATGTGGCGATAGATACGGTGGCAATCATACCACCATTATCAAACTGCTTCACTTCTGGGTCGTTACCTAAGTTACCCACAAGAATGACCTTATTTACGCTCATACGCTTTCCTTTGTTGTTGTTAAACTCACTAAAAATCAGCTGAAATTATCGCATCAATTTTCCTGCTTACTTTACGAAATTTATAGTAAAATTGCTAGGGGTTTTTGGCAAATTTACAAATTATTTTGTCAAAGATTTAGCCGCATCCAACATCGGCTTTAAGAATCTGCCCGTATGCGACTTATCATCCATTGCCACCGTCTCTGGCGTGCCTGTGGCGACGATTTCACCGCCACCGCTACCGCCTTCATAGCCCAAATCGACAATCCAGTCGGCTGTTTTGATGACATCCAAATTATGCTCAATCACCACAATGGTATTGCCACGGTCACGCAAGGTGTGCAAGATGTGTAGTAGCTTGGCAATGTCATGAAAATGTAGCCCTGTGGTCGGCTCATCTAGGATGTATAAGGTCTTGCCGGTGTCTCGTTTGGCAAGCTCTTTGGCAAGCTTGACACGCTGCGCCTCACCGCCTGACAGCGTTGTCGCCGATTGACCCAGACGGATGTAATCTAGTCCCACTTCATGCAGTGCCTCAAGTCTGCGATGAATCACCGGAATCGCCTCAAAGAACGCCATCGCCTCTTCGACCGTCATATCAAGCACATCACTGATGGATTTGCCTTTGTATTTGACTTCGAGCGTTTCACGGTTGTAGCGTTTGCCATGACAGGCATCGCACGGCACATACATATCTGGCAAAAAGTGCATCTCAACCTTAATCAAGCCATCCCCTTGACAAGACTCACAGCGACCGCCTTTGACATTGAAACTAAATCGCCCTGCCTTGTAGCCACGAGCGCGTGCTTCGGGCGTCTGCGTGAATAAATCACGAATCAAGGTAAATACGCCTGTATAAGTGGCAGGGTTACTGCGTGGGGTGCGTCCAATCGGGCTTTGGTCGATGTCCACCATCTTATCCAGATGCTCAAGCCCTGTGATGGTGTCGTATTTTTCGGGTACGAGTGTCGTGGCGTTGTTGAGTGCTGTGGCAGCTAGCGGCATCAAGGTGCGGTTAATCAAGGTCGATTTGCCCGAGCCTGACACGCCTGTGATACAGGTCATCACACCGATTGGGATGGATAGATTGACATTCTTTAGGTTATTGCCACAAGCTCCCTGTAGCTCGATGTACAGTGGCTCATCATGACTGGTTTTAGCCTTACCTTTGCCGGTCTCAACCGTGATGGTGGCAGGCGTATGGCGGACGCTTGGCACTTCGATACGGCGCTTGCCCGACAGATATTCACCGGTCAATGAACCTTTGGTGGCGGCGATTTGTTTGGCTGTGCCTTGAGCGACCACTCGCCCACCGTGCACGCCTGCACCGACACCGATGTCGATGATGTGATCGGCTTGGCGGATGGCATCTTCGTCATGCTCGACGACCACAACAGTATTGCCCAAATCTCGCAAATGCGTCAAAGTCGATAGCAAGCGGTCATTATCTCGCTGATGCAGACCGATGGATGGCTCATCAAGCACATACATCACGCCCATCAAGCCTGCACCGATTTGGCTAGCTAGGCGGATGCGCTGTGCTTCACCGCCTGAGAGCGTCTCGGCGCTGCGAGCTAGGGTCAGATATTCTAGCCCCACTTTGGTCAAAAAGCCCAAGCGTTCACGGATTTCTTTGAAAATCTTATCCGCCACTTCGCCTTTTGCGCCATCAATGTGCAGATTTTCGTAATACTGCCACGCATCGCCAATCGGCAGATGGATAATCTCACCAATACCTTTGCCATCGACCTGCACATGACGGGCAATGTCATTGAGACGCACGCCATCACAGACATTACACGCCGTGTCCGACAGATATTGTGCCAATTCATCACGTACCAAATTACTCGTCGTCGTGGCATAACGGCGCTCTAGATACGGCAAGATCCCTTCAAATGGCACGGTCTTAGTGCTTTTTCGTCCCCGCTCGTCGGTGAACTGAAATTCGATTTTTTCTTTGCCCGAGCCATTTAGAATAATACCTTGCTGTTTGGCAGGTAGCGCTTGCCACGGCGCATCCATATCGATATCAAAATGACGGCACACGGTGCTAAGTAGCCCAAAATAATAGGCATGGCGTTTATCCCAGCCGTGAATCGCCCCTTGATTGAGCGATTTTTCGGGATGGGTGACGATGCGTTCTGCGGCGAAATATTGACGCTTGCCCAAGCCATCACAGGCAGGACACGCCCCAGCTGGGTTATTAAAACTAAACAAGCGTGGCTCAAGCTCACTCACCGCACGATCACACACAGGGCATGAGTGCTTGGCGGATAAAATCTGCTCATCATCGCCATCAGGATTGCCATCCATGTGATACAAAATGGCGATGTCATTGCCAAGCTTGAGCGCTGTCTCAAGGCTCTCAGCCACACGATTGCCCAAATCATCGCGCACCTTAAAGCGATCAACCACCACTTCGATGCTGTGTTTTTTGTTTTTTTCTAGACTTGGCAATTCATCGGTATCATAAATCACGCCATCGATACGCACCTTCGTAAAGCCCTGTGATGGCAGCTGCTCAAGTAGCGCCGTGTGCTCGCCTTTGCGTTCACGCACCACAGGCGCAAGAATCATAAGCCTAGTATCGGCAGGCAAACCGAGCACACCATCGACCATCTCACTCACCGTCTGCGCCACCATCGGCTCGCCATGCTCAGGGCAATGTGGCACGCCCACACGAGCAAACAATAGGCGCAGATAGTCATACACTTCGGTAATCGTGCCGACCGTCGAGCGGGGGTTGTGGTTGGTGGATTTTTGTTCGATGGCGATGGCAGGGGATAGCCCTTCGATGCTATCAACATCGGGCTTTTCCATTTGGCTAAGAAACTGGCGAGCATACGCCGATAAGCTCTCGACATAACGGCGCTGACCTTCGGCATATAGCGTATCAAAGGCAAGCGATGATTTGCCCGAGCCTGACAGGCCGGTGATGACCACGAATTTATCACGGGGGATATCGACATCGATATTTTTGAGATTGTGCGTGCGTGCGCCACGGATGGCGATTTTATCGTGTGCCATAGACTTGCCTTTTTGATATTTTAAAATGAGTATTATAAGGCATTATGGGGTGCGGTTGATGGATTTTAAAGTGGCAAATTGTAAGGCATTACAACAATTTTTATACCATCAAACCAAGCCATCATCATTGATTTGATGTATGATATAGGCTGTATTTTGATGTATTGTGAGTCTTGTTATGTTTTTTTTAACCCTTGATCCAAAAGACTTTTCGGTCACTTATGCCAAACAAATCGCCGAGCGTATTCTGGCTCGTGACCAAAAACATCCCATGCTAAGTGACGAGCAGCGCCAAACCCTGCACGCCATCACTCGTCCGACGCTTGGCAATCACGAAGATGACATCAAGCGCCTATGCCAAGAAATCGTTGATACGCTTGTCGTCACAGACCCAAAAGGCAATACGCTCAAATTCTATCGAGATGATGAACAAGGCTTATTGTACTTCGGTGATGAAGACGGCTGGCGTACTGGACAAGCACTGCATAAGCACCCCACCCTTGACCCAAGCCATCTCAATCAAGACTAAGATGGCTTATCGCATCTATCTGGGTGGCTCGTTTGACCCTGTCCACCGCTCGCATCTGCACATGGCGATGGCTGTCTATACACAACTGTCTGCCAAACTTGGTGCGGACGGCATCACGCTCTGCCTACTGCCCACCGCCGGCAATCCCTTTAAGGGTGCACCGACAGCGAGCGCACATCGGCTCTCGATGCTATCGCTTGCCACGCAGGATTTGCCCATTGCCATCGATGACTATGAGCTGACACAGCCACCGCCGATTTATACCATTGATACCATCGCCCATCTGCACGCTACTTATCCTGATGATGTACTGATTTTTGTGATTGGTTTTGATAGCTTAGTTAGCCTACCCAGATGGCGTGGCGGTGAAGCGTTAGCCGATATGGTGAAATTTTGGGCATTTGCTCGGGTTGGCGAGACAGGTACGCCGAGCGATACGCTGATGGCTCGATGTACGACGGATTTGGATAAATTTTTGGCGCAAGATGGCAAGATTTATCTGGATGATACGCCGATTGACGCCATGTCATCAAGCCACATCCGACAGCTCATCGGTGATGGCAAGACGGACACACTAGCGCACTATCTACACCCTGCCGTCATTGACTATATTGATACACATCAGCTATACCAAGATGGCTAAAGCATGTTATAATAGCAAGTTTTCCGATTGATTTATGATAGTTATGACAACTTTAACCTTAGAACAAACCTTAGCACTGGTCATTGAGACGCTTGATGACCTAAAAGCTAAAAACATCACCACTTTATCCGTCGAGCACTTGACCGAAGTCGCCGAACGCATCATCATCTGTGAAGCCACTTCCAAGCGTCATGTCAAAGCCCTAGCTGACAAGCTTGGCGCTGCCACCAAAGAAGCGGGGCTGATGCCACTGGGTCGTGAAGGCGACAAAGACAGCGACTGGACACTGGTTGATTTAGGCTCTGTGGTCGTCCATGTAATGACACCACAGGCGCGTGAGTTTTATGACTTAGAAGGCTTATGGTCATCACCAGATGCCTTGCGTGCTTTGGCAGTTGCGCCGAAGGACTAAGCCGATTGACAAAAACCCGTTCATACCAAGCCAAACGATAGCGACAGTATGAACGGTTTTTTTATACCTTTAAGATATATAAGCCAACAGCCACCATTCACACCCGCAGCCGATAATACCACGGATACACCTGCCCATAGCCAATCTCGGCAAGATTTGCCAAAATCCGAGCCGTCAGCCCCCACACCACCTGCTCGCCTGCACCATCATCACCAAGCCATGCTGGGGTATGTAGAGTAAATCGCTGTGTGCCGACAAGTCTTGACATCGCAAAGTCCACTGGCGGCGTGAGTATCTGCTCAAAATTTAGCCAAAATATCGCATCAATCTCATCTTGATTGGCAATCAAGCCATCCATCGCCGACTGCTCGATGCTTGCCACCACAGGACGCACAAACAGCCCACTGCGAGACATCTGCATCGGCAGATAGCCAATCAGCGATATGTGATGCTGATTTAGCCCCACTTCTTCAAAAGCTTCACGGCACGCCACCGACAGGCTAGACGCATCAGCATCATCTCGCTTACCGCCGACGAATGACACTTCGCCAGCATGACTGTTCAGATTCACCGCACGGCGTGTCAAAAGCAGGCGTGGCACAGGCTCATCACTGATGGCGACGAGCACGCAAGCATCAGGCAGGGGTGCGGTGTTTTGTGCCGATTCGGATTTGGCGACGACATCGGCTGAGAGTAGCTGATTATCCCCTTTGGATAAGGGCAGTACTTCTTGCCCGCCTGCTTGCCAATAGTCGGATAATGCTTGGGATAATGGCGCAAATTGCCCATCATCACACACGCACGCTTCACGATCAATGAACTTGGGCGCTTGGGTGGTAAGTTGGTCGGTAATTGGGGCGGTGGTATCGGTAAAATTTGGCATAACAGATTTGTAATTGTGATTGATTTGTTTTAAACTAAATTATCACTCATTAAAAGTCAAGGCTTAAGCTTATGCCCTATTGCCTACACTGTGGCACCCAAGCCCAAGAAATCATCCCGCCCGGCGACAGTAAAGTACGCATCGTCTGCCCTGCCTGCCATTACATCCACTACGAAAACCCCAAGATGATCTGCGGTGCGCTCGTACGCCATCACGACCAAGTGCTGATGTGTCGCCGAGCCATTGAGCCACAATATGGCAAATGGACGCTGCCGGCAGGCTTTATGGAAATTGGCGAAACCATGCTCGAAGGCGCACTGCGTGAGACCATCGAAGAAGCCGCCGCCATTGCCACTGATGCCAAATTGTACTGCTTATTTGATTTGCCGTTTTTGGGGCAGATTCATGCGATGTATTTATCCAATCTCACGGCGGATGGTCGCTTTGGCGTGGGTGTGGAGAGCCTTGAGTGTGCTTTGTTTGATGAGTCAGACATTCCGTGGGATGAACTTGCGTTTCGCACCATTCGCTTAACACTGGAGCATTATTTGGCGGACAAACAAGCCATCATCGACCAAGGGCTTGACCCCAATGACTTTGCCAATTATCCACTACACCAAATCGCCTTAGATGAGATTGTGGTGGATGAATTGACTTGATAGGTTTGGCAAAAAAAATCACCGAACTATACAGCAAATCACACTTCCAAAATAAAATTAATCGGCCCATCGTTTTGGGCGATGACCTGCATATTAGCGCCAAATTGCCCTGTGGCGACCGTGTGGTGCTGAGATTTGGCATAATCAATCAGCCGTGCGAACAGCTCATTTGCCGCAGCAGGCGGCATCGCAGGGGCGAAATCTGGGCGACGACCCTTGTCCGTCTTTGCCATCAGCGTAAATTGCGATACCAGTAGCAGTCCGCCACCGACATCGACGACACTTTTGTCAAGCTTGCCAAGCTTATCAGCATCGGTGGTATTCTCAAAAATGCGATAGCTTAATATCTTATCCACCAAGCGACACGCCTTGTCATAATCATCATCATGCCCGATGCCGATGTAGGCAAGCACGCCTGCATCAATCTGTCCAATCGTCTGCCCATCGACATCGACTTGGGCGTGGGTGACTCGTTGAATCAGTGCTTTCATGGATTTTTCCTTGATTAAGTTGTCATCTTAGTTTTTAAAAACAGGGATTTGCCACCACTTCGCCTGCGGATGATACTTGGCAAGATAAGCTTGCAGATATCGCTTGGTATCATCGGCAATGATGGTATCTTGGCTATCATCGTTAAGATTATAAGCGACGGCAAACACGGTCAGTCCATAGCGCGCCAATGCTTGCAGGCTTAGCAAGGTATGATTGATACTGCCAAGCCTGCCCGATGTCACCAAAATCACAGGATAGCCTTGCTTGGCAATATAATCAATCACCAAGCCATCATCGCCATCGCTATCTGCTGTACAATCAAGTAGTGGCACCATCAAGCCGCCCGCACCTTCGACCAGTACCACATCATAGCGTGATGACAGCACCTGTGTGCTATGGCGGATGGCGTCCAAGTCCACCGCCACGCCATCGATTTGGCTCGCCAAATGCGGTGATGCAGGGTAGCTGAGCACCATCGGCATGGTCAGGCGTTCGCTATCTTCTGCCAAGAGTGGCACACCCATCATCGCTCGGTGGGTGATGATGTCATCTGCCTGCGATTGACAACCAGTTTGGATAAGTTTTTGGGTGATGACACGACAGCCAGCATCATGTAGCTGTCTTGCGATATAGCCTGTGGCGATGGTCTTGCCGATGTCGGTGTCAATCCCTGTGACAAAATAAGTCCCCGTCGGCAACTGCATGGGTGCTGTCATGGTACATTTTCCTATTTAAATAATCGTCATACTTTGTGTACAATGATGAGCATCGGCTGATAAGTCAAGGCAACGCCCTGCCCATCACTCATGGCATGATACTCCTGACAAAATGCCTGCAAGCGTTGTTTCGTCCAGCGAAACTGTGATGATGTCGCTGTCACGCCCGTTTGTTGTAAATGTCTAAGCACCGCCACCGGTGTGTCAAACGACAGCGTCTGTTCATATTCCATCATCATATCAAGCCCAAAGCCTGCCTTCGTCAGTATCACAGATAATTCATCCGCACTATGATAAGTCAGCCCCTGCCCCGTTAAGTGCTTGATTTGCCACAGATTCTGCGGCCCAAAGGTGCTGAGTGCCACATAGCCACCTGAGCCTAGCGATTGATACAGCTTATCCATCAATGTATCAAGCGGATACATCCACTGCATCGCCGCCCCTGAGATAATCAACTCCAAGCCATCGGGCAAAGCCAATGTCCGTGCATCACCAATCAGATACTGATAATGGGCATCGGCTAGCTGTGACGGCTTGGGATTGTGGCAAATTTGTGGGTATAAATCATTGAGATACATCTCATCCGCCGTACAGACTTTGGCAAATTCATCGGTCAACAGCCCACTGCCGCAGCCAATCTCAAGCACCCGCCCAAAGTGCGTCCGCTGACTGTACGCCACCAATGACGCCATCAGGCGACGAGCCATATCCGCCTGTACGGTGGCGTGCGTGCGATAGCTGTGATAAGCTTGGTCAAATCGCTTGGCGATTGCCTGAGTGTCCGCTTGCTTGCCCAAATTATCCGATGATGTCATACCTTGGCATCCCAAGCATCGCCATCGCCAAATGCGGTGATGACTTGACAAAATCGCTCAAACTCATCATCACTGATGGCGCTATTTAGGCAGATTCTCAGCCGTGATTGATTCTGCGGGACGGTCGGCGGTCGCACCCCAAGCACAAAAAATCCCTGCTCGGCAAGCTGTGCTGTGGCACGCATCGTACGCTCGTTGTCCTTTAGGATAATGGGCACGATTTGGCTATTTGATGGGCACTCTAGACCTAAGCTTTTGATGTGCGTAATCAGCTGTTCATAGCGTTGTTTGAGCCGTGCTCGCTCAGACTGCATCGTGATGATTTTATCCAATACAAATGCCGTCCAAGCGATATTCAACGGTGGTAAAGCCGTGCTAAAAATCAGTGGACGCATGGCGTTAATCAGATAATCCTTAATCGTCTCATGGCAAATCACATAGCCGCCCACCGACGCCATCGCCTTGCCAAACGCCCCAACAATCAAATCAATCTCATCAATACAGCCAAAAACTTCGCTACAGCCCAGCCCCCGCTCACCGCACACCCCGATGGCGTGCGCTTCATCGATATACAGCATAAGCTTGGGATGGCTTGTCTTTAGACGCACCAAAGCGGTCAAATCCGTCACATCGCCATCCATGCTAAAAATCGACTCGGTGACAATCACAATACGCTCGATGTCCTTATCGTCATGATATTTTTGGATAAGCGTCTCAAGCTGAGTGAAATTTTGGTGCTGATAACGCACGCACTTAGTGCCATTGGCAGCTGCCAAACGCATCCCATCGATGATGCTTGCGTGTACCAATTTATCCGCCAAAATCAGCGTGCGGGCATCACAAATCGCCGGCAAAATCCCCACATTAACATGATAACCACTATTAAATAGCAAACACGAGCGACCCAAAAACAGCGAGCTCATCCGTGCTTCAAGCGATTCATATACCCCAAAATTCCCCGTCAATAGCCGTGATGATGACGAGCCAAGTGGTAAATACTCATGCTGTGATGCCAAAAACTCTGCCTGCAAGCGCTCATCACTTGCCACGCCCAAGTAGTCATTGCTCGCTAGATTGACAAGCTTTTGACCACCCAGATGGATGTGCGTCCCTTGATGCTGTAGCTGACGAAAACTGCGATGGTTGTGCGCTTGCTTGAGCCTTGCAAGCTTATCAGCAAAATGCGCTAATATCTGCTCAGACATCCGCCATCTCTCCAATCATCTGCACCATCTGCGTCAGCAATGTATCAAGCTCATCATCACTGATGGCAAATGGTGGCATCAAATACACCAGACGCCCAAACGGTCGAATCCAAATCCCCCGAGCGACGCACTGCGCCTGTATCCAGCGCATATCCACCGTGTGGGTCAGCTCCACCACCGCAATCGCCCCAAGCACCCGCACATCCGCCACGATGGGTAGCTGTCTAAGTGGCTCAAGCTTAGCTTGGCACTGCTGTGCGATGCTCGCTACTTTGGCTTGCCACTCTTGGGATAATAATAACTGCGTACTTGCCAATGCCACACGGCACGCTAGTGGATTTGCCATAAATGTCGGGCCATGCATGAACACGCCTGCTTCGCCATTACTGATAGTATGCGCCACTTGGCGTGTGGTCAAAGTCGCCGACAGCGTCATATAGCCACCTGTTAATGCCTTGCCAAGACACAGAATATCAGGCGTGACATCGGCGTGCTCACAGGCGAATAATTTGCCCGTCCGCCCAAAGCCTGTAGCAATCTCATCAAAAATCAGTAGCACGCCATACTCATCGCACAGCGCACGGATGGCTTTTAGGTAATTGGGATGATAAAAACGCATCCCGCCTGCGCCCTGCACCACAGGCTCAATGATAAATGCCGCCAAAGACTCACCATGCTCGGCAAAAGCTTGGCGTACAGGTAGCATCTCATCATCTGACCATGTCTCATCAGGGCGGATGCTCGGCGCCGGTACAAAAATTCGCTTGGGCAGACTCTCGCCAAACAGCCCATGCATCCCTGTCACTGGGTCGCAGACACTCATGGCATTCCAAGTATCGCCATGATAGCCTGAATGGGTGGTGATGATATTGGATTTGGCAGGCTTGCCCTGTGCGTGCTGATATTGCACCGCCATCTTGAGCGCCACTTCGACCGCCACCGACCCCGAATCAGCAAAAAAGATATGCTCAAGTGGCGATGGCGTGATGTCGATTAACAGCCGAGCAAGCTCGATGGCAGGCTCGTGCGTCAGACCGCCAAACATGATGTGCGACATCTTGGTAAGCTGGTCTTGGACTGCTTGATTGAGCACAGGGTGATTGTAACCATGAATGGCGCACCACCAAGACGACATCCCGTCAATCAGCACCGTACCATCTTCTAGATAAATCAAACAGCCGTCCGCCCGTGCTACCTTAAGCGCAGGGATTGGCCGGGTCATCGATGTATAAGGATGCCAAATGTGAGCGGTATCAAAATCATCCGTGGGTAAGGTCATGGCGGTCATCTACATGGTCAAGAAAAGCAAATTATAGCACACAGCATAGCAAAACAAAGCAAATTGATGCACAACTGTTGCCACAAAACCATCGCAAGCGGTTTGGCGTTGTTTGGCTTTTGTGCCGTCTGTACTGTCTGGTGTACTGTTATCGGTTACCGCTACCCCTTTTGATACCCTTAAAAGTTGGTGCTTGATGGCATTTTCCCTACTTTATCATCGCACAAACAGGCATCAAAAAACCCCTTGAAAGCTAGTATTTTCAAGGGGTTTGGTAGGTGTTTGCTTGTCTTTGTACTTTGTTGCAAATCTTTGCAAAAATCATGGATGGCGGAGACGGAGTAATCCAAACTCTATTTATAACTTATTGATTTTAAAGTAAAAATATTGAATATGCTATAAAATATACCAACCATTATACCAACAAAAATAAATGTATCCCTTTGGGACTGATTTTTTTTACTTATATTTATTAAATAAATAGTTAATTATTTATTAATAATATTTTCTACACATGGGTAGTTGTATTCCCATTTATGTCAGATGTAAACACAAATTTGGATTGAAATAGAATAATTGGCAAATACTGGTAAAACAACTTCAAAATCAGGCAAGATATATATTATCAATAAAAAACCATTTTTTACCTTACTTTTACCTTACTGGCAGACAGCTAAAATCCGCAAGGTATTTATGGTAATTGCCATCAACGTTGGCAGAGACTTTCTGTTTCCAAAGTTTCATTTTATCAAAGCCCTGCTTTTCAAGCAAAGCAATCGGGTTGCTGCTTTTTAAAAATTTGTATTTGAACTCATCAGCATTAACCGCACCAAAAACTTTAAACAAACCTTGGCTATTTCTCAATCCGTCACAAGCAAGCACTAATTCATCTTCAAAATTTAATGTCTGTTGTAAAATACCTTTGAGCCGACCACCTTGTTTTAAAAAGGCAAGATTAGCATTAAAGCGTGCGATATTGCTCTGTGATTGAGCGGTATCGGTATCATAGACCACGAACACAGCAGTATTGGAATTAAACCTTCTTGCAATTTTCTGTACGTCTTTATCCCATAAATTAAAAATTTGGATTTTGCCGATGACATTCAGCTTTTTTAATAAGCGTTCTTCGGTATCCCCTTCTACAAGAATTAGATAATTTTGCATAGCCCACCTTACTCATCAAACAACAAATCATCAATCGCCGTGGTGTCAGGCAGTGTGCAAAATACATCGTTTTTGACGTAGTTTAGTAGCTTTCTATCGTTCTTTTTGAACATAGTTTCAGGTTGGACAAATTGGCTATACTCATCATCTTTCTGTAAGAATACATAGCTGTGAATGGGTAAATTCATGTCTAAAATATCATAATTGTGCGTAGTATAAAAAAACTGGCTGTCGGGTTGCAATTTTTCAATAATCAGATTTAAAATCGCCTGCTCTAGCTCTGAGTGAGAATAAGCCATTTTCTCATCAAGATAATAAGTGTTAGGTACTTGATTTTCCTTAAAATCATTTATCACACGAGAGACGAACTCAGCCACCATAATGGCATCATACGTCCCCTTTGATAGGCGTTCGGCATTGGTGATTTTGCCATGCAAATCCATTAGTACGGTATCTTGGTTGCCAAATTTAATGTTATAGCCATTAATACCATCATCATCACGACTTACCAATACATCAACGATAGACTTATCAAAGGTTTGCAAAATCGCTTTTAACACATCAGTATTAATCAGCTCGGTGTCTGGCATATTTTTAATATTTTGTGAAAATTCATTATTGGAAAATAAATACAGCCAACCACTTTCGACTTCTTTTTTTAATTCATCAAGCAAATCGCTTAATACCACGGTGTATTTTTCCGTATTATCACTGGATATATAGCGTGTGTTTTGAATGGCGGTCTTGCTCTGCCAAATAGCATCAAGGCGTTTGCGAGTGCTACCAACGCTGTCATTTTTACCAATGGCGACTTGAGCGTAAGTAAAACCCACGTTTACGCTAAGGGGTGAAAAATCAAGCTGTAAGCGATGCAGGCGGTGCGATTTTGGTGTGGCAAATTCTACCGTAAACTGTGCCTCTCTTTCTTTGTGGTAAATATGCTCTTGAAAATTAGCAAGAACATTTTTTTGCAACACGACAAAGTTTTGGATTAAATTTAGCAATGTACCAAGCGACGTTTTGCCTGTGGCGTTTGCTCCTGACAAAATAGCGACTTTTCGCACATAAAACTTCGCCCTACCGCTCAAATGCTCATTGGCGATGGTGCTGTTTTGAATAGGTCTGGCATAAGTCAAGTCAAGACTGGCTTGCTTAAAACTAAACAAGTTGTTGATATAAAGATGAGTGAATAGCATTTTGATTCCAGAAGTTGGAAAATAACTCTACTTATAATACAGGTTTACTGAACTGGGTTCAATTACTTTTACACAAAAAACAGCATATACTCTCCGCAAGCTGTGCGGAGAGTATATGCTGTTTTTTATCGCATGACTTTCATTGTATAACTGCTACGACCTAGCAAAATGGTCAAATATCACCAAAACATCCACCAACACCACACTGAGAGACATTAGGGATATTATAAAGTCGTCAGTGCGAAGCCAGTGTTATAAGCTTACTCTGAGTCAATTTTATTTAACAAAAAACAATCTTTTTTCAGCCCTAGTACATGCAACATAAAAAAGATTGCGTGGATTTTCTTCATTTAATTTAGAAAAGTCATTTTCCATTAAAATTACATTTCTAAATTCCAAGCCCTTTGCGGAATGTATGGTCATGGCAATATTCTTTGTTTTATCAAGTTGATAAAATTGTTGGGTAGCAGGCAGACTGATAGAATTGATTATTGACTGATAATCTTCTGTTTTTAAATATTTTATAAAGGTATTTAGATTATCAATAGTTTCTAAACTCAGATTATTTTTAAATTCTTTGATTAATTTTTTTGCATCTCTAAATTTTATATGAGATAAGAAAGTTTGAATATAAAAATGCTCAAATTGATTATTGCCAAAATAAAGAGCAAAAAGCAAATCTAAGTTTTTTTCATATTCTGGTTCACTGGATTTACTCCTAATAAATTTGGGCAATTCAACAACAGTTAAATTAAATCTATCAATAGTCTGTAAAATATTCTTTTTTCTTACACTCCAAAATAAAAAAGTCAAACCCTCGCCCTTGTTATCATTAAGTTTATTTATAAGTGTAGATAGTTGATTTTCATTTATCTTAAAAACACCGTAAGTGGTGCCATCTTCTTTAACAGTATTACTCTGATTAGGGATTTCATAGTTTTCAGCACACATTGATATTAATTCATGGCATCTGAAGTTTCTTGTCAATTCATGAATATTATTTCGAAAATGTTTATTAAATTTCATGGATTCAAATTTATGAGCACTAGCCCCTCTAAAGCCATAAATAGTTTGACTAGGGTCGCCAACTAAAACAACTTGAATGCCAATTTCTAGTAAATATTCAACAATATCATATTGCAGTTGATTATTATCTTGAGCTTCATCAATATAAATAGCCGCAAAGCGATTTTTCAAATATTTGCCAATATAGGGATTGTCAGATAAACATTTTAGGGCGTATTGGAAAACATAATCTTCTTTATTATCATTGCTTGATGTAATTATCCCATTTGTTCTAAATACCTTTATCCATTCATCCAAATCTCTCGATTTGGTGTTAAAATCAAAACTAAATTCTTTAGCTCGGAAAGCGGCATCAAAAGACAATACATTGGAAATCAAAAATGTATGAAACGTAGATGTGACAATCTGACTTCCACCTAATTGCTTAACTTTTAAGCTTATATCCTGAGAACTTTTATTAGTAAAACTAATTATAGCTATATTTTTCCATGGCTTAATATCTTTTGCTTGATTTATTGCCCTTCTAACCAAAGTGTTAGTCTTTCCTGAACCCGCCTTGGCAATTACCATTGCGGAAGCGAATTCAGGGGGATTAACGATTAGGTGCTGCTCTTGTGTTAATTCAAAATCAGCCATCTACCAAATCCTTTAAACATTTAAAATATGAGTGATTATATATTTTTTTAGCATCTTCTATTGTTAGCTCATTTATTAAATCACACATACGCACCCATTTTGACTTTTGTAGATTTTCAACAAATGACTCATCATCCCTATTAAGACAAACGGATAAATCATGCTCCAAATCTGTATTTGATAAATAAATTCCATTATTTTTAAAGATATTTATATTCTCAGAATAATTATCTATTATAAATTCTCTAAATTCTTGATGGCTGAGATGGTTTGGGCATAGCAAATCTATATTTTCAGAAGGATTTATTAAATTATTAAGTTTAACACAGCGGTTAAATCCTAAAGCCGTATACTTCTGTGGCTCATCTGATTTTCTTTTCACTTTCGCAATATCATTATCTGTCTTTAGTAAGATTTTAATACCTAAACCATGTAGCACTTTGACGTATTTATCAAAGTAAATACCATTTATAGCTTGAATTACTATATCATCTCTTTTCTTACCTAATGTATCAAGAACCCATTCAAATAATAATTTCTCGGATGGACCTTCAACCAAAAGCACTCTATTTACAAACAGACATTGTGACAGACTCTCCATTAAAATATTTTTTAATTGGTTGTACTCACCACCAATGTTTACGATTTCAGATTTAACTTTAATATGGCAATTATTTTTATATAACCTAATTAAATTTGCATCATTGCTAATTTTAAAAAATAATTGTGGCGAATGCGTTACCAAGAATAAGTAAGGATTAAAATCATCATTAAAAATTGTTTGCGAAAGCTCAATCTGTGATGAAATAAAAAGGTGATTTTCAGGCTCTTCAATCAATAGTAAAGGAATTTTACCGTCAGAATTTTTACCTTCTTTTAGAAGATAACTAATGATGGCGTACATTACCTTTCTAATCCGACCATCTCCCGATGTAGGATAGATTCTAGGCTCTTCATTTTCTTCAAGTATTTTGTCATACATGTAAATATCTAAGTTATTATGCAAATCACCAAAAGTATGGTTTGGTCGTATCTTTATCTGATAGTTATCATCAAATATACCAAGCTGATTATTTAAATACACTTCCATGTTCATGACAGAAGATAATTTTGAAATATTTTCATTAACAGACTTATTAAGATTGCTAATATTATTCTTGATTTCCTTGTCTTCTTCAACGGCAATATGGCTTCTAAGTAATTCGTACTTAAAATCTTTAAAAGTTGTTGTGGTATTATTGTGGGCGGGGACAAATATGCAATGAAAAACATCATCTAATTTCGTACGATTTATTCCTTTTGTTGGAATTGGTATAAGCTCTTCATCAACTGTCCCCCAATAGAGATTTGTATTAAACTGATTGTTATCTGATTGCTCAATAGTCAATTTAATGCAAAAATCCGCCTTATCCGTTAAAATGGCATTTTCAGCATATGCGCTCAAAATTTGAGAATACTCATCGTCATCACCAATGTCAATAAAACAAGATATCTCTATATTTTTTGCCGTGTTCATCTGATGAAAGTCGGTATTAAAAATTTGATAATTTCTAACTTTATTATCAAATAACAATCTTAAAGCATACATTAGATTGCTTTTACCAACATCATTCATACCAAAAATAAGATTTTTATTAGCTAATTGAATTTCACATTCATCAAAGTTTCTAAAATTCACAATTTTTAATTTGGTAAGCTTCAAAATTCTCTCCACAAATCAATATTTTACTCTCATCATTTTTTACTCCACCACGAGCTTCGGCAAGCCTTTCACAATCTCATTGGTTTTCAAGCTCACTGTAATCACACGCAGTAGCAATTCCAGCGGATAACGAGCATTGTTCATGGTCTCCATCGCCCAATCATTAGCATCATTGACAATGCCACTTGCCTTATCCGTTTTCACTCCTTGACGTTCCATAACCCACTCAATCGCAGACTTACCATTCACCACGTAGTCGTACGCTTCTACAGGAATGTCCGTCACGGTGATTTTGCCGTTATAGACGATTTTTGATTTGTCGTCTCTTGTGATGAATCTCATCTTCTCTACATAGAAGTCCTTATCATCAAGATTGGCGTTTGCCCACGCTTGCGGACTCGCCAACGCCAATCTTGAAAGCTTAGTATCAAACTTCACACCTGTGTACATATCCACCGATTCATAGTTTAAATGCAAATCCGCCAACGCACGCCCAGCACGGCTAAACGCCATAAAGTCATCAAACGACTTCACTTGTGGGATGCGTGGCAACTGCTTACTGAGATTATCGGCGTATTTTTCACGATAATCTTCACTGTGGAGCAGGCCGTAGATGTAGTAGAATAAATCTTCTTTACTGATGCTCTGCTGATAATAATCGGCAAAATGAGCCAACCCTGCATCACTAATGGCATCTTTACGCTCATACTGCATTACACTCGGCTCGGCAAACAAATCGTCCGCCTTATCATTTTGCTTTTCTTCGTAGAGATAAAGTGGGAAGCATTGGCCATTTTCAACAAGATGAAGATTTGGGATAACATTTGCTATTAATGTTGAAAATCCACCTCTAGTTCCAACTCCAGAGACGCAAATTAGTAAATTTTCCCCTGCAAAAATTCTTGGTAACTGGTAAGTATATTCGTTTAGATACTTACTGAAGTAAACAAATTCCTTAGAATAAGGCTTGAAAGATGCTCGTCTAATGTTTTGACTTTCAAAAGTAATTTCAGTATTTCTTCTAATTAGCTTTTTCAAACCTCTAGACCAGCTTATTTTAGTTTTATCAATAGGGACATTTTCACTAATTACCTCTTCGCTTGGGTTGTTGAACTTACTCCATATATCTTTTCGAGATTTATTATAGAAATCAATTGATTCTCTTATATGTTCAGCAAGTTTTTTGGAAGAAAATTGCCAAACATACTTATCTCTATTGGTAGTTAACCCCAGACTATAATCTTCAAAAATAGTTGTGCTAGAATCACTATTATCCTTGTTGCCTATCTGTAAAGACGTGTCTAAAGTATCATCTCTTTTATTAACCCAATCATGATTGTTATTTGGTTCAAGTAGAGTAAAATTTATATTTTTGATTGATTGTAGATGCTCAATTTGTTTTTTCTTATCCAAATAACTCATATTGTCATCACATTCATAATAATAAATTTTACACGGTTGAGCAGATTTAGACATATCTTCATTTTTAATAAAAATAGCGATAGTTATACCATTTTGACATTTTTCTTCAAAAATATTTTCTCCCTCTTTGGCATTACCTTTACTTAAAATATTTTTTCGGATATCGCCACGAAGATTGTAAAGATAAATGCTTGAATAGTAATTTTCTAATTCTTTTCTTACCCCATCCATAGAGATTTTATCGATAAAGCCATTTGGTATAATATATCCAATCACACCCCTTGAAGACATTCTTAAACTAGCCCATTTCAATGCTCTTATGTATGGATTGTATAAATCTCTCTTATTACCAGATTTAGAAAATTTTGCATAAGTATTTCTAATTTCTTCATCTAATACATCGTATTTGATATTTTTATTGTTGTCATTGGCAGATTTTTGACCTTTAGAATACGGCGGATTACCGATAATGACACGAATATCCAGCTCTTTTTGACGTTTACGGCGGTCGCTATTATCTTCTAGAATATCGCTAATAAAATCGCCTTTTTCGTACATCTCAAAGGTGTCTGTCAAGCAGATGCCATTAAACGGCGTGTATTCATCAGCAATCATCGCATGATATACCGCTTCAATATTGATACAAGCGATATAATAAGCCAGCAGGACAATCTCATTGGCGTGGATTTCGTGTTTGTATTTATCAGTCAGCTTATCCTGCGGAATCAAACCACTTTGCAATAGACGAGTGATAAACGTCCCTGTACCCGTGAATGGGTCAAGGATATGCACGCCCTTATCAGCAAGGCTTGCATTAAATTCATTGTTTAGCACATTCTCAACACTGTGCAGGATAAAATCCACCACTTCAGTCGGTGTATAAACAATGCCCAAACGCTTCGTCATACGTGGAAAGGCGTTTCTAAAGAATTTATCGTACAGCTCGACGATGATTTTTTGTTTACCATGAGCGGTGTTGATACCTTCGGCGCGCATTTTGACAGATTCATAAAAGCTATTTAACTGCTTAGTCTCTTTTTCCAAATGCTGTTTTTCAAGTATATCCAGCACTTTTTGCATTGCACGAGAAATTGGATTATGGCCAGTAAAATCATATTCATCAAACAAAGCATCAAATACAGGCTTGGTAATAAGGTGCTGAGCCAGCATTTCCACTACTTCGCTATTGCTAATACTGTTGTTTAAGTCATCTCTTAGCTCATTGGCAAAGTCATTAAAGGCTTTAATCTCTTCAACATTGGCAGGATTTTCTAGCACGGCATTGATGCGGTCAATATGCGTATTGGCGATTTGAGCAATGTCATTTGCCCACTCTTCCCAATGACGGCGATTGCCCACTTTTTTGACAATCTTCGCATACAACGCTTTTTCAATCTCACCCACTTCAAAGCTAAATCCAAGCTGAGTTGGGGCTGATGTGTCGCTCTTGCCAATGCTGTTGCTTGATTTGGCTTTTTGACTGGCTTTGTTTGATGATTTGGTTGGCTTAGTGACGGTGTTGCTTACTGCCACCACTTCCATTTTTGATGCATCACGACCATTTAGCTCAAGCTTATTAATCATCGCATCAAAACGGTCATCATGCGAGCGTAAAGCATTCAGCACCTGCCAAACAACTTTAAAAGGCTCATTCTGGTCTAATGCTTCATCTGCTTCAACCCCTGCTGGAATCACCACAGGCAAAATCACATAGCCCTTAGTTTTATTCGGAGCTAAACGCATCACACGTCCTACCGACTGCACGACATCAATCTGCGACTGACGTGGTGTCAAAAACATCACCGCATCAAGTGACGGTACGTCCACCCCTTCTGACAGACAGCGGACATTGGATAAGATGTGGCAAGTATTATCAGGTAATTCCTGCTTTAACCAATCAATTTTGCCTTGTTTTTCGGTGGCGTTCATACCGCCATCCACGTGTTCACACTCACACGCCAACTGCAAATGTGGCGGAATCACGGCATTAGGGTCTTTTGCCAATAATTGTTTTATCTCAAAGGCTTGGTATTCCTTAACCACTTCTGCAAACATCTCAGAAATCAGCTTTGATGACACTTTGTGCTTAGAGCCTTTATAATCCTTTTCAATCACCTGACAAAACGCTACTGCACGCTTCATCGGGTCGTATCCATTCTCAGACTCAGCCAAGCCATGCTTGGTTAGAGCTTTCCAACATCCCACAATCTTAGACGCATCACTGACATTTAATTCATTGTTTTCATTGGTTAGAATCGCTTGCAACTGGCGGTTAATATCCGCTTCTTCTACCGCAAGCACGACCACTTTATAATCCACGAGCAAACCCAATGCCACCGCCTGCGAAAAATTAATCACAAACAGCTCTTTGCCGTACAGCTTTTCATCATCCATAGAACACAGCTGGACTGATTCGGTCGCTTTGGCGGTATCGCCATAAATTCGTGGTGTGGCAGTCATATACAGGCGTTTCTTACCCATGACATTGTCATTGTTATGCACCATGACAAACGCTGATTCATCTTCACCGTCAAAAGTTGCCCCTGTGGTACGATGAGCTTCATCACAGATAATCAAATCAAATTCATCCAACCCAAATGACATCTGAGCATCGCTAATCACTCTTAGCGAATGATAGGTTGAATACACCACCGTCATGTGTTCGTCATTATGCAAAGCTTTTAGTGTATAAGACAGGCTTTTTGGATTGGTTGTTGCAGGAAAATCCAAATCCGATACAGTGGCAATCACCAAATCATCATCAGATTTTTTCTTTTTACCCACATCACTATCAGAACACACCGCAAAATTACGCAAGGGAATGCTTGACTGCTGAGTCCATTCATTTAACGTCTGACTAAGCAGAGCAAGGCTCGGCACTAAAAATAGCACCTTTTTCCCTTTGCCTGCCATACGCTCAGCAATTTTTAATGATGTAAAGGTCTTACCAGTACCACACGCCATGATGAGCTTGCCGCGCTCAGCCGTTGCCAATCCATTGACCACGTGATTAATCGCATCTATTTGATGTGGTCGTGGCTGTTTCTTTGCCACCAACTCAACGGTATGCTCTTGATAAAACTTATTCCAATCCACGACCGACTGCTCTAGCTCTGACAAGCTGATTGTACTCACAGGCGGTTGCTGATTTTGCACCATGTCAATGGCGTTGTCCGTCCAATCCGTTACCGTACTCACTACAATGCGATAACTAAAATACGTCTTACTTGACGCACTCATAAAGCTATCAATATCAGATTTTGCCATTTTGTGCGTACTGACATAATTTTTGCATTGAATGGCATGATGCTCACCTGCAAAGGTTGTCGCTACCAAATCAATTCCTGTATCCTTTTTGCTATCCAGCCCAAGCTCATTGCCATACTTTTCCACCCATTTAGCATAGGTCAAGACATCTTGATATTCCGTCTGAAACTTCGGTTCATTTTTAAAATAAACAATCATCAAATCTTCAAATAACGTCCCTGAATCTCTTTGTAGTGGTCAACTAAT
>NZ_MUYU01000023.1 GCF_002014825.1 Moraxella pluranimalium
ATTGGGGGTCGGTTCAATTAGTCATCGGCATTTTTTAGCACATACGGCTTACGGCTTACCATTGATAACCGATACGCACGCCCGCATGACGCTGACGATCCATTTCTTCGCCATCGATCACGCCAGCATTGATGGATGCTGACCAGTTATTGGCGGTAGCAGTCACGCCAAGCTCATGCGTAGTATAGCGATCGAAGTTTAGCGCAAGTGCATTGCCATTGACACGCACAGCATCGGCACGCTGATTGTGGCTGGCATCGGTGTAGGTGCTCGATACACTTGGCACAAACTGCACTTGACCGATTGTCATCGGATATGCCACCGACAGACCCGCTTGATAAGTCGTCAAACCCAGTGGTGAAGTGGATACAGTGGCATTATCCAGCGTATAATCCACGCCTGCCAAGCGATGATATTTGACACCTGCCGATGGGCGGATTTGCCAGTTATTGGCTTGATAAGTCTTGGCGACACTCAGCCCCACCGTGCTGATATCACGCTCAATCTTGGTGGATTTGTCATTCATCTCAATGGCGTTATCCGCTTGCCCAACACCTGCTTGTAGTGCACCAATCCAGCCTGATGGCGACTGCGCCTTGAGATAGGCAGTGGCGGATTTGAGCTTGCCATCACCTTGTGCACCATCAAAAGCAAGTGTCGAATCCACCGCCGAGAGCACCACGCCAGCACGCAGGGTATCACTCACCGCACCTTCGATGCCAAACTGCGTCATCGTGCTGTCATTGTGATAGCTACGATAATTATCCGAGTTTGATTTGGACGCTTGGGTATCATAGGTCGCCCACACAGACAGCGGTTCGGATTTTGGTGTTACAAGCTCTTTATCGATGGCTCGTTCGGCTTGGAGCAGACTATTCACTTGGGCAGATAGCTCGGACAAGGCGGTATTTGAATAGCTACTGATGCCATCTTTTTGGGCGATATTGACCGTCTGTGCATCTAGCGCATTGGTCAAATCAAGCAGCTCCTCGGCTGATGCCAATTGCACCACTGCATTACACACTTCTTGCGATTGTGTTTTTAGGCAAATATCTTCTGCTTGCTTGAGCACATCTTTGACCATCAAATCCACCGCCTCAAGCTTGGATTGGGCATTTGCCTGCTGGTCTTGGGCGTGTGCTAGTGAGCGGTTGAGCGCCTCGATTGTCGTCTGTAGCTGAGTGTTGAGCGTTGTATAACTGCCTAGTTGCTTTTGTAGTGCCAACAGCTGATTGCGTGCTTGGGTGCGTGCCGCAAAACGAATCCACGGCAAGCTGTTCAGATATGACTGCTGTGCATTCACACTTTGTTGTGTCTGTACAATCGATGCCTGCACGCTTTGTTGTTCGGCAAGTGTGTTAATCACTCGGGTAGTCAGCTCATCAACCTCTTGGGCATACGCATCCGCAGATGCCTGCGCATCGGCAAGCAGTGCCTCGATTTGCTCATAATTGCGAGCGACTTGCACATCTCGTAGCGGACTGTATAGACGATAATCATTGTTTTGGTTTTTTAGGATATAGCGATAAGCACCCAGATCCACATAGCCATTTTCGAGTGAGACATTGAGCGCACTTGGGTCTTGGGCGTTATTGGTGATATTCAATAAGCTCAGCGGACTGATGGCAGTTGGCTCAGCGCCTGTATTTTGCATCGCTAACGAAAAATTACCCGTCGCCACACCATTGACCGTCACACGATCGCCCACGCCTACATCGGCATTGGTCAGATAATGAAACTTACCCTGCCCCGACAGATTACCATTGATGGTCAGGCTCTGATAACGACTGTGGTTGTTGGCAGCATTGAGATCTACTGCGCCACCATTTAGGGTAAGATGCCCCAACGTGCTATCACCAGTCATCTGCCATTGACCATCATGCTCGATGGTGGTGGTTGTGCCTTTGTCAGCAGTGATTTTGCCTGTCAACACAGCTTTACCGATATGCAAGTTGGCAGCATGCCACAGGCGTGTATCCCCTGTTGCTTTGAGCGTTGGGATGCTCTGATATACATTGGTGCCAATCGTCGGTGTGGTGCAACTGATTACCCCTGTATGGTCAGAACGCAGGCAAACAGGTGTCTTGCCCTGCACAAAACCAAACTGCAATAAGCCATTTTGTGCCGCATAAAAACTACCCGTCGCAAGTGATGCATTACGCCCAAAAATCAGCTTGCCATCATGATTGACCGAGAATGCATTGGCACGATATTCACGATTGATCCAGTCATCATCTTTGATGACTTCTTGTTTGGTTTGATGATTATAGGCATAGGGCACAGGTCTGCCTGTGAGTAGTACTGTGCCGTTATTGACTTTGAGCTCGCCATTGAGCCGTGCGCCACCTGTCAAAAATAGGCTGTCTTTGGCATCCGTCGGCTTAAAGGTGACATTCATTCTGCCATTAGTGCCTGCGGTCTCACCCAACACCCCTGCAAAGGTCTGTACAGTGCTATCGGCGTATTGACGAGACAACACCGTTTGGATAGCACGCTGTTTATCACTGCCGAGATATTCCCAGTTATCACTGCTGGTTTGGTTAGTTGGATAAAATGCACCTGCATTGCCACCGGCTTTGAGCACAAAATAATCCGTGCGATTACCTGCATGGGTGTTGATATATTCATAAATATCAGCCCCTGCTGTACCCCACTTGCCCCAATCAAGCGACTGATAATCCTTAATCTTGATCACCGCATTGATGGCAGTCAGCTTATCACTACCCAGATATTGCCAATGCTGATTACTGGTCTGATTGGTTGGGAAATAAGTCCCTGCATTACCGCCTGATTTTAGGATAAAGTAATCCTTGCGGTTGCCTGCGTGGGTGTTGATATATTCATAAATATCAGCGCCTGCCGTACCCCATTTGCCCCAAGTCAGCTCGCCTGCCATCTTTTGGGTAAAGGCGGTATTGATAGCGGTATTCTTATCACTGCCGATGTACTCCCAGCTTTGGTTGCTAGTTTGGTTAGTTGGGAAATAGGTGCCTGCATTGCCACCTGATTTTAGGATAAAGTAGTCCTTGCGGTTGCCCGCGTGGGTGTTGATATATTCATAAATATCCGCCCCTGGTGTGCCCCACTGACCCCAAGTCAGCACATCGCTACGCTTGGTGATGGCATCTGCTTGGCTTGACTGCATCCATGTCGCCACAGGATCGACTTTACCCAGACCACGGATGATGACATTGGCGGTGGCGGTGGTGTTGTGATTGACAAGCATTGCGCCATCGTCTTGGCTTGAGATGGCTTTGGTATTAAAAGTCGTACCATTAAGATCCAAGCGACCACCACGATAGCCAAAGACGATATTCTCAGGCACGACTTGATTGGCATCGCCCAATACCACCGTTGGGCGACCACTGACAATCTCAACACGATTGAACGCTTGCTTGTTGCCACGAGCATCAACTGCTGTTGCAAGCACGACCTTACCATCGCCGACACTGATATCGCCTGCATTGACCCCTGTGCCATTGACCATCAGCGTGCCTTTGCCAAGCTTGGATAGGCGGTCGCCTGCCGGGTTTTTAAGTTGCCAATTGACCGTCTTATTATCTGCCACGACCACGCCTGCACCCACCCAAGTGGTGCTTGGCGTACTGCCCTTGACCGTATAATCCGTCTCAAACTCAAGTGCACCTGCGCCTTGATGCACTGGATTTGCCACCACCAAAGTGCCTGCTTGGCCGGTGAATTTGACCGATTTGCCTTGATTGAGCGCTAGCATTTCGGTACTGGTATTTAGACTATCATCACCTTTGAGATTGACCGTCAAGGCTTGACCATTGCCCGTAATGCGACTGCTCGTGCCTGATGGCGTCCAAGTAAATGTTGAACCTGCTCGGGTATTATCCACCGTACCTGCATAAGTCTCGGCAAGTTTTTGGTTGATGAAGTCACCTTTAATCAACGTGTACCACATTCTTGAACTAGAAATACCGCGCGCCACACCAATCACGCCCCATTGTTTCTTGGTAGCGTCATAAGCAATCAGCGGTGAACCACTGTCACCAGCTTCAATGATGCTTGTTATTGGTCCCTGTCCATTTTCCAAAGAGCGATCAAAATGCAAAACACCCGTGTCATTATAATTGGCAAATGCAGGTAATGTACCCCCTGTCAAATATCGATATGCACCAGACACTAGCGTCTTGTTATCCGGCGTCTCTCCAACATATTGAGTACCCGAACCCAAACGCACATAATCTAGAAAATTACTAGGATTGCGATAATTCGCTGCATTTTCTCCATAGTCATGGATTGGCATCGGTGCAATTTCTGTAACCAGCTTATCCAATCGTGGCGCATGAAAATCATTGTAACTGGTTGCATGATTGGTTGCAAAATTATTACGAGCGACAATACGATACGTGTAGTCTCGATTTTGGGCGTCTTTATGGCCAAAATCCGTTGTTGTATAGCCAGTATTATGTGCAACACTGGTAATAAATTGCGGATAAACTAAGGTTGCAATGCCATTTGTACTAACCGCAGCAAAATCAGGCATCGGTGCTGCCGTCATCATCGTGCCAAGCAATTGACCTGATGTATTATAAATAGCAATATTGCGTGCGCCTACGGCAAATTTGCCCTTATTCTCGGCAAAATCTCGGGCATCTTGATAATTGATGTCGCTACGCACGACGCTGGCTTGAGCGTGACCAATCAAAACACTCGCAATCATCACAGCAAGCACGGATTGGCGAAATGGTAAAATGCGCATGATACCCCCTTGTTTCTTTGGTATTTATTAATAGTATTATAAGCAAAAATAATTATTTATAATCAAAATAATGCCATATGTATAGACTAATTGTAACACAATGGTAACAAAATACTAGGAGGGGTTCACAGATAAATTTGCACTTTTTGGTCACTTTTTTGTAACATTTGCATGGATTTACGCCAAGAGTATGCATTATGCTAATACAGCAATAAAATCACATAAAATCAATCAGTTATCCCAAACAAAAAACCCATCAAGCAATCAGACTTGATGGGTTTGGCAAGTAGAATGAGCTTAATTATTTGCCAAGTCCTGCTTGCTGCAGCAGTGCGCCTAGACTGCCCATTGCTTTGGCAGGTTTGGCGACAGATTTTGGCTTGTCTTGACGGTCTTGGCGAGTCGTACGCTCAGCTTTCTTATTATTCGCCGATTTGTCCGCTTTATCCACCTTGGCTGACTTATCCGCTTTGGCAGATTTGGACTGCTCAGATTTCATACTAAAGCCGATACGCCCACGGGCTTCGTCCACCGAGATGACACGCACGGTGACGATGTCTTGGGGCTTGATGACATCAGCAGGGTTTTCGACATAGTCATCGGATAGCTCAGAGATGTGCACCAAGCCATCTTGATGTACGCCAACATCAACAAAACAACCAAAGGCGGTGACATTGGTCACGACACCTTCGAGCACCATGCCGACTTGTAGATCTTTGATTTCATTGACATCATCACGGAATTTCGCCGTGCGAAACTCGCCACGGGGGTCGTGTGCAGGCTTGGCAAGCTCAGCGGTCACGGTGGCAAGCTGACTGAAGCTATCACTGCTGTCATTGAGCGCTTTGGCGGCAGTTTCGTTGCCCAGTACATCGCCAAGCGACTTGCCATGCTTTGCCAAAATCTCATACACCAAGCCATAGCTCTCAGGGTGCACGCCTGTGGCATCAAGCGGCTCATCACCATCTTTGATACGCAAAAAGCCCGCCGCCTGCTCAAAGGTTTTCACGCCCAGTCGTGGGACATTCTTAAGCTGTTCACGATTGACAAACGCGCCATTGGCACGGCGATACTCGACAATCTGCTGAGCGACATTTTTGTTCAGCCCCGAGATATGCGCAAGAATCGCAGGGCTTGCGGTATTGACATCGACACCGACGGCATTGACGCAGTCTTCGGTAACTTTATCTAGGCTTGCTTCAAGCTCGGTCTGATTGACATCATGTTGGTATTGACCGACGCCGATGGCTTTTGGCTCGACCTTGACAAGCTCGGATAATGGGTCTTGTAATCGGCGGGCAATCGATACCGCACCACGCACCGAGACATCCAAATCAGGCAGCTCGCTTGATGCAATCTCACTGGCTGAATACACCGATGCGCCCGCTTCTGATACCACGAGCGCCGTAGCAGATAGGCTCTCATCACGAATCACAGATTTGACCAGTGCTTCGGTCTCACGACTGGCCGTGCCATTGCCGATGGCGACCAGCTCGACATGGTGCGTACGAATCAGCTTGGCAATCTCGCTTTTGGCTTCATCGACTTTATTATAAGGATTAAACGGATACACCGTCTGCGTCGCTAGCACATCACCCGTGCTGTCAATCACTGCCATCTTCACGCCATGACGGATGCCCGGATCGACGCCGAGAATGACCTTGCGACCGGCAGGGGCGACCATCAACAGATGCTTAAGGTTCTCGGCAAATACCGCAATCGCATCGGTCTCAGCCATCAAGCGACGCTCGGTCAATAAGCGATGCTCAATCTGTGCACGCCATTTGGCAGTCCAAAGTTTTTTGGCAGTGTCGTACAAAAACTCGCCATTATCCGCACTTTGATCCACCCCAAAATGCTGTGCAATCTTGGCAATAAACGGCTCATCTTCGCCATCGACATGCAGCACCAGCACATTTTGCTGACGACCACGCAACATCGCAAGCAGGCGGTGATTGGATAGCTTGGCAAATGGCTCGCTATGCTCAAAATAATCTTTGAATTTCTCGCCGACTTCTCGTTTTTCTTCGCTGATAAGTTCCGAGCGGATGGATGCAGTGGCATTAAAGCCGGTACGCACTTCATCGAGTAGCTCAAGCGCTGTCGCCCAGTCATCTAGGATAATCGCCTGCACACCGCCAAGCTGTTTATCAAAGTCATCAAAACCCGCCTCAAAGCTCTCGCCTGTCTCATCAGTGAGCATCAAAGGTGCTACAAAGCCTGCCAATGCCTCGCTTGGCTTTGCCCCTGCCAAAATCGCCTCAGCAATCGGCAGCAGCCCTGCCAATTTTGCCTTGGCAGCGATTGAGCGGCGGCGTGGGCGATACGGCTGATAAATCTCTTCAAGCTCAAGCTTACTTGTCGCGGCATTGACACGCTCGGTCAGCTCATCATTGAGCACATTTTGGGCAGCCAATAAATCCAAAATCTTTAAGCGGCGGCTAGCCAGCTCTCGCTCAGCGACGAGTGATTTTTCGAGTACACGCAACAGCTCATCATCCAAACCGCCCGTTTGCTCTTTGCGATAGCGAGCAATGAACGGCACGCTTGCGCCTTCGTCAAACAGCTTGGCAAACGCCTGCACCTGCGATGCCTTGACAGCATGGTCTTTGGCAAGCTTCTCATAGATGGCTTGATGGTTAATTGGGTCAGTTACATCGGTCATAACATCAGTCATAATGGTTTTCTACAATGACGCCACATCAGGGCAAAACTCGCCCATTATAGCAAGTTTTGCCCAAAATTACCCCACAAAACGCACCCATAATGGCGTATTGGTTAAAAATTCATATCACCCTTGTTTAAAATTTGTTAAACCCCCATAAAAGTCGCAAGCATTTGCCCAAAGCCATGCTATGATAAAGCCATAAATTCACCCCCAGACTTTTGGCAAATTGACCAAAATTAACACAAAAATAGTTACATTTTTTTGTGCAATATTGTACACTAAGACAAAGGCAGTTCGCCGCTTGATTGTAAGGATAATGACATGACAGAGACCCTAGATAACATTGCTCATCGCATTTTGGTGGTCGATGACGACGCTCGCTTGCGTGCGCTACTACAACGCTTCTTGGAAGATGATGGCTATGTGGTGCGTGTGGCACATGATGGCAAGCAGATGGATAAGCTGCTTGACCGTGAGATGTTTTCGCTGATTGTACTTGACTTGATGCTCCCTGACGAAGACGGCATCGCCATCTGCAAGCGACTGCGTAATGATAACGCAGGCATCCCTATCATCATGCTCACCGCAAAAGGCTCGGATGCTGACCGTATCGCAGGGCTAGAAGCTGGTGCTGATGACTATCTGCCAAAGCCATTTAACCCAAAAGAGCTACTCGCTCGTATCAAAGCGGTGCTACGCCGTCAAAACCGTGAGCTACCCGGTGCGCCAAGTCAGCAGGTTGAAGTCGTGGAATTTGGCCCTTGGACACTCGATCTATCGACCCGTACGCTCAAGCGTGATGGCAATGTGGTGACGCTGACCACGGGTGAATTTAGCGTGCTAAAAGCCCTAGTTCAGCACCCACGAGAGCCACTGACCCGTGATAAGCTGATGAATTTGGCGCGCGGTCGTGAATGGGGTGCGATGGAACGCTCTATCGATGTGCAGGTCTCTCGCCTGCGCCGCCTAATCGAAGACAATCCATCACAAGCCCGCTACATTCAGACTGTGTGGGGCGTGGGCTATGTCTTTGTCCCAGATGGTGCAGAAAGCTGATTTGACACGATCATCTAAGCAGTTAATCAATTGGGGCATTTGTTGCCCCAATTGCATTGGTCATCATGAAAAATTGTCATCATATCCTTGAAAAATACAATGCAACACAAATAACATCATGATGAATCATCACTAGGATAACTCATGAACTTACAGCCAATCAGCGCTACGCCCACCACCATCGTCACAGGTTTTTTGGGTGCAGGCAAAACCACACTCATCAATCAACTCATCCATCACAAAGCCTGTGATGAACGCTGGGCGCTACTGATTAATGAATTTGGTAAAATTGGTATCGATAGCGGTCTGATTGACAATGATGATGACATCGCCATCAAGGAAGTCAGCGGCGGCTGTATTTGTTGTAGCAGTCAGCTGCCGCTACAGATCGCCCTAGTGCGGCTGCTTGGCACGCACAAGCCAAATCGTCTGCTCATCGAACCGACGGGGCTTGCTCACCCTGATGAACTGCTTAGTCAGCTGACCCAGCCCCATTGGCAAACAAGTCTCAACATCCGTGCTGTCATCTGCGTACTGTCAGGCACACAGTGGGCACAGGATAAATACCGTCAGCATGATGGCTATATCGCTCATGTACGCCACGCCGATGTGGTGGTATGCAATCGCACCGATGACATCGATGTCGATGCGCTCACTGCTTGGATTGGTGAGATCAATCCGCAGGCGATGGTGGTATTCGGCATAGATGATATCGATGTCAAGGCACTGCTAAACACGGCACACACGCCACGCACCCCAAGCGCCATCATCTCACTTGGCTCAAATCTCACACACCCTGCCAGTACCGATACAGAACAAGAGAGTGATACCACTTTGCCCTTTCGCTATCATGAGATGATGGGCACGCATCATGTGGGCGGATGGCGACTGCCGAGCGATTGGCAGTTTGACAGCTATGAGCTCCAAAAATGGCTACTGTCTCGCACAGACTATCTGCGTATCAAAGGCATCATCCATACCACCGAAGGCTGGCTAATGCTCAACATCGCCCCTGATGGCATCAGTATCAGCGATACCGATGAGAGAGCAGATAGTCGTCTTGAGATGATTTTTGGGCAGATGGTGGATGATGCCGTGTGGCAGGCATGGGGTGGGGAGTTGATGGGGATGGTGAAATCGCAACAGCCCCCTGCTTAGCCTTTTGCCTCGACGATGGAATAAGCCACAATTGGCTTGTGGTTCGGTGGACAAGTCGGGCTGTGCGCCTGACTAAACTCACGCCAAACAATTTGATAATTGCCTTGCAACAAGATGGATTCTCGATTTTCTCGCTGACCTGTTGGTTTAAAAATTCGTCCACTTAGCGGTCGACTACCACGGAAAAATTTATAAATACCGCCTTTTTTCTGACTAGGTTGATAAAAGGTTGATTCCGTAGTGACGCACAGGCTGACCGCCCCGACAAATCCACTCTGCCGAACCTCCTCCATAAAGCGAAGATCCTTGACACAACCGTACATCATCTCAGGTGTCTGACCATAAGAAATAAATTTTAGCTCGATGGCGTATTTTTCGCTCATATCTCGGCTAAAGATACACAGATCGATTTCTTTTTTGATATATCGTGGTACAGGCAGTGGTGGAGTGGTCAATGATTTGATATTGCGTTCAAATTGGACTTTGTAATCCTTTGGCAAAATCGTTCTAAGAAAAAATCCCAATTCATGCTGTAAAGAAAATTCATTATACAGCTCAATCTCTGGATCAATCAGATATTCATCAAAAAATCTTGTAATTAGCTCAGATAAATTTAACACAATACACCAAACAATTTCACATGAATTTCATCGCAATCCAAGCCAACACCACAAAGACCAGCACCACACCCACAACGATTACCGCTGTCGATGACTTGGGCTTTGCCTGCGAAGATGCCTGCGATACTTGTGGCATATCATTGGCATATTCATAACGGATTTCATAACCTGTGGCAGTCTTGATGGCTTTATCCACCTCACCAGTGATTGCATGGGTCGTCAATACCTCTTGTAAACGAGCCAAGCTTTTTGCCGACCACATTTTATTAAAGGCGACCTTATCACCATTGCCCAAGACTAGCCACTCACCCTCTTTGGTAAAGCACGCATTGCCATTGACGAACCAGTCTTTGCCAGTGGTCATGAGCTCATTGATTTCGCTTTCGCTAAAAAATAGATGTTCGATACCTGCATCAGGGCAGATGTCTTTCATGGGAAATTGATTGCGTAACTCATCAGCACTAGCAATCGATGGATGCATGGCAATATATGCCGTCATCATGCCTAGTGCGGTGCGGTTTTGACTCTTGCCAATCACATGGGCTTTGGTGATTTTTTTACTCACAATCTTTCCTTTAACAGATATAAATTTGATTAAAATACAATGGTTTGTGTGCTATTATCAAAATCGATGACATAGCCTGCTGTGGCTGAATTATCCACTGCACCGACTTCACCAGTAATGCCGTGCTCTGCCAAAGCTGCCTGCAGCTTCTCAAGGCTTTTTGCTGACCAAACTTTGTTAAACGCTACTTTTTCGCCGTTGCCCAAAACCAGCCATTCGCCCTCTTTGGTAAAGCAAGCATTGCCATTGACAAACCAGTCTTTGCCAGTAACAACAAGCTCATTGATTTCCTTTTCATCAAAAAATAGTTTTTCGATGCCTGCATCAGGGCAGATATCTTTCATTGGGAATTGTTCGTTCAACTTTTCTACGGTTACCGATGGATTTAGCGTAACATAGGCTGCCATCATACCAAGCGCAGTGCGATTTTGGAATTTGGCTGTGACACGCACTTCTACAGATTCAAAACAAATCTCAAAGCCAGATGCCGACTTATCCGCCTCGCCAACTTCGCCTGTGATACCATACTCTGCCAACGCAGATTGTAACTTCTCAAGGCTTTTTGCCGACCAAACTTTGTTAAACGCTACTTTTTCGCCATTGCCCAAGACTAGCCATTCACCCTCTTTGGTAAAGCAAGCATTGCCATTGACGAACCAGTCTTTGCCAGTGGTCATGAGCTCATTGATTTCGCTTTCGCTAAAAAATAGATGTTCGATACCTGCATCAGGGCAGATGTCTTTCATGGGAAATTGATTGCGTAGTTCATCGGCACTAGCAATCGATGGATGCATGGCAATATATGCCGTCATCATGCCTAGTGCGGTGCGGTTTTGGAATTTGCCGACAATATGAGCTTTGGTGATTTTTTTCATGATTTATCCTTGTTTTAGGTGAATAACCCTAATGAGCGACAAATAAAAATTGGCCGATTGAATACCACGATAAACAACCGCCCAAATTAGGTACTAGCATACCATCCAAGAAAAGATAACTTGGATGGTATTGCCGATAGATATTGTATAGCTACAACATCACAGCTGTTGGGTTTATTTGCTGTCAGTATAGACGACTTCAAAACCTGCGACAGTCTGTGATTTGTCCACATCGCCAACACCGCCAACGATGCCAAATTGCGCCAACTCTGCTTTTAGTTGAGCCAGGCTTTTTGCCGACCACATTTTATTAAAGGCGACCTTATCACCATTGCCCAAGACTAGCCATTCGCCATCTTTGGTAAAGCAAGCATTGCCATTGACGAACCAGTCTTTGCCAGTAGCAACCAGTTCATTGATTTCGCTTTCGCTAAAGAACAAATGCTCAATGCCTGCATCAGGGCAGATGCCTTTCATTGGGAATTGTTTCTTCAAATCCGCCAAAGTCAGCTCAGGATGCATAGCGACATACACTGTCATCATACCTAGAGCAATGCGGTTTTGGAATTTGGCAGCGACACGAGCTTTTACTGCATCATCAGCGACTTGCACCTGCTCACCACCGACACCACGACGAATTGCCAATGCCAAATTAATAATTGGCGATCTGTCGGTCAAAAATGGCTGAGCACCAAGCTCATAATCTGCAAATTTGACCAATTTCAATGATGTTGTATCCGACACATCGACCAACTCAAGCTCTGTATCAAAAGGCAAATCACCACTAAACAAAGGGTAGAGCCAAGTCGGCAAGCAATATACTGTCTCACCATTAACCACTGTCTTGGCGACAAAACCATAATCGATCAGCTGTTCATCACTCAATACATCAAAGAAAGCTTGGCAATCAAAGTTTTCAGATTCATTGCCATCAAACTCTTCGGCATAGTCATTAATACCGTTAGAAGATAATAACAATTCCTCAGTTAGGGAATAAGTCGAATCTTGATAAGCTCGATTAATACCAATTTTTTTTAATGCATAATTACGAGCATCGTTTAATAGCGTTACCACTTTTTCTTGTGTAATCATTGTCAATCCTCTTATTTACTCTGAAAATAAAAATATGCCATAACCTGTTGTATCATTAAAGCTAACATCATCTCTGTACTTGAAAAGAGAACCGTTACTTGTACTAGATTCATGATAAATCTTCATATCATCATAAATAAATGGAGCAATCCAAAGTGGAATCAAATAGATTGGACGCTGATAAACTGGATGCATTCGCTCCAAAAAGCCAAATTCTTTTAGTACTGATGGCTCAAGGAAACATAAATCCTTTTCGGTCAGCATACCAATCTCAGAGTCAAATACGAGAGTTTCATTTAAATGACTCCATCGTGGTGATTGCTCACCCCATTCGCCCTCAGCGTCATTATCTTCGTCTTCGTCATAGTCATCATAGTCGTCATAGTCATCTTCCTCGTCAGGCTCGCCCCAATATTCTAAATCATCAGCAAACTCTTTTTGAAAATGTAAGCGACTTGCGATACCAAGCACATTATTACGATAATAAGTCAGCCCTTTTAGGCCTTCTTGGCGAATCTCTTCAATACTGCGAGAATCATCTTCCAGCGTCACTTCGGTCACGTGCTCTTTAAATAGCTCATCAGGTGATGGGATATTAAAATACTTAATCAAATCCACCGCATCCGCCGCCTCGACCGATGGCTGTGGTGATAGTTCGATTGCCAATGCCATGCATGGTGTACCAGCAGCCAAAGGCACATCTTGTTCATTCACCGAATAATCAAGCTTCATCATCTCGCCTGATGCTGTATCCACTCGCATCGCCTCAAGTGCAAAGTCAGCTTTGATTGTCTTAAATAGCCAAAACGGAACCAAATACAGCTCACGACCCTCATGCTGATGTACACAAAAGCCCAAATTAAGCAGTTCTTCTTGTGTAAACAGATTCAGCACTTTTTTTAGCATTTCGCCTGTATAATTATATGACCCATCAGTAGGGACGTAGTTTCCATTAAGATACGAGCGAAGTGACACCGTAATATCAGTCAGCCAAAACCACTCCTCATCTTCATTAACATTCAAGACTTTGGTAATACCACTATTTAGCAAACCCGTATATGCGGTGGTGAATTGCGTTAATAATTCATTTCTATCCATTATAAATCCTATTTCGTTAGTTGCCAGATGTTACAAATACGCCCACATTTTGATGCCCAATACATCCATCGTTTGCTTTTTCGTACTCAGCAAAGGTCTGTTCTTCGCCAAGCCCATCATAATTACTGATACGCACTAACAGGCTTGGATCACAAAATGGCAATACCCATCCCGGTAGCAGATAGAAGTTCTCTGTATCAGTTGTTTGAAAACCTTGAGCCAACAAATCTTTGACCTCAGCCGCATCAAAGTCTGCTTGTGTCAATGGTTTGCCATTTGGAGAATGCTTAATGATATAATCAAAGGCGTGCTGAAATCTCTCTTTTAGAACCAACTGACCACCATCACCCCATCTATTATCAGGATCATATCCACTGGTTGTATCACCCCATAGCTCAGCATTATTAAGCTTGCCTTCTTGATACTGATATTGATATTGGCAATACACAAACATTGCCTGACCATGAAAATACCGCAGTGTATTCACTGCACTTGCCACTTCGCTCATGCTAAAATCCTATTAACAGCTAAATAAAATACCTGCCATTGACACACCCAACATCAGCCAATAGTCTATGTTATACGGTATCAATGACCATCGGCTCATATGCAAGCTTTGGTTAAAAATTTTTAACCAGAGATTGTTTTACTTGTTATGTCAATAACAAGTAAAAATAGTATACTATTTTTAAAAATTTCAAATTTTTTAGCGGTTTTTGTAATGTATTGATTTTATTAATTAAATTTAAAAATTGTTCAAAATTTGTTCAAATTTCACGCACAAAAAAGCGAACGCATTGTCGCATTCGCTTTTGGTAGGGTTTTGATGGGTTAGTCGCCCGCCTCTGGTTTTGGCACAAGTCGGGTCACGAGCAGTTGGTCAATCTTATAATGGTCGATATCCACCACTTCAAATTTATAGCCCTCATGCTCGACCCAATCCGCTAGGCGTGGGATCTTACGCAAGCGATACATGATAAAGCCTGCCAAAGTCTCATAATGATCCCAATCAGGAAATTCATCAATATCCAGTGCGTGCTTGACATCATCGATCGGGGTGATACCATCGATGAACCACGAATTTTCATCACGGCGGATAATCTGCTGATCCTCAGGCTCAGCTGATGCCCAGTCACCCATCACTGTCATCATGATGTCCGACAGCGTAATCACACCGACCACGAGCGCATATTCATTGATGACCACCGCCATTTTTTCTTTGCTGGCACGGAATTTATCGAGTAGCTCAGAGAGCGTCAGCGTATCAGGGATGATGAGAATATTGCGGATCGTCGATTCATTGAGCTGAAAAAACGACTGATTATTCATGATACGCACCAAGATATCCTTGGTATCAACATAGCCGATGACTTGGTCGATGTGCTCATTACACACCAAGAACTTGGAATACGGATAATCGGCAATCTTTTGGCGGATGCTGTCTTCGCTCTCATCAAGGGTGAAAAACACCACATCTTCACGAGCGGTCATCGACGATGGCACAGTCCGCTCTTCAAGCTCAAACACATTTTCGATAAAGTGCTGTTCTTGTTCCATCAGCACGCCTGCTTCAGCACCAGCATCGACGATGGCCGAGATATCATCAAAGGTGATGTTGTCATCTCGTGCGGTATTGACCTTAAAGATACGAAAGGTCAGATTGGCGATGGCATTGATAAACCATGCCAACGGCTTGACCGCTTTGATGGTCAGATTAATCGGATTAATCACCGCAAGCGCCACCTTTTCAGGATTAATCATGGCGATACGCTTAGGAATCAAATCAGCATAGAGAATAAACAGCAAAGTAATGATGATGAATGATGCAAAAAACGCAATGCTCTCAAGCCACTCGCCTTGATACACCATGCCAATCCAGTCGATGAAATAAGGACGCAGCGCACCTTCACCCACCGAACCGCCCAAAATGGCAACGGCGTTCAGACCAATCTGCGAAGTCGCAAAAAAGTCGGCGGAATTTTCTTGGAGCTTAAGCACCTTTTCGGCACGCTCATCACCTGATTCGGCAAGTAGCTTAAGTTTGATTTTGCGAGCGCCTGCCAAGGCAATTTCTGAAATCGAGAAAAAGCTGGAAGTTAAAATCAGGGCTGTAATGATTAATAAATTTTGAAATAAACTCACGGGAATACCAATGGGTTTGTTAATGGTTATTTGGGCTGACAATCCACCACTTGCCCTTTGACGCCTGATGCACTATCGGTCATCAGATACACATACACCGACATGATGTCTTCGGGGGTCTTGAGCGTATAAGGGTCTTCACCGGGGAAAGCGTGCGCACGCATATTGGTGCGTGTCGCCCCAGGATTGATGCAGTTAAAGCGTAGGGCGGTCATGTTTTGGGTTTCTTGGGTAAAGATGGTGGTCATACCTTCAACAGATTGCTTGGAGAGTGCATACGCTCCCCAAAATGCACGAGGCTTGGTACCGACACTGCTACTGGTGAACACCACCGAGCCACTTTGGGCGGCTCGCAGCAGTGGAATTAGGCTTTGGGTCAGCATAAACACCGCTGTCGAGTTCACACGCATCACCTGCTCAAAGGTAATCGGGTCATACATCTCAAGCGGTGTCAAAGCACCTAGAATCGCAGCATTGTGCAAGACACCATCTAAATGGCCAAATTCTTTTTCGATCAGATTGGCAAGCTCTTGCATCTGGGCAAAACTTGCTTTTTCTAAATCCAGTGGCAAAATCGCAGGCTCAGCCAAACCCAAGCTTTCGATCTCATCATACACCGCTTCAAGCTTGGATTGGGTTTTGCCAAGCAGTAGTACAGTCGCACCGCATTTGGCATAAGTCAATGCCGCCACCTTGCCGATGCCATCACCTGCGCCTGTGACTAGGATGATTTTATCTTTTAGGCTGTCTGCTTGATACTCAAAAGCACGCATCTCGTCATGCGTGTAGGTTTGTTCTGTCATAATTTTCTACTATAACTTATAAAACGATACTGATAAACTAAAATGATTAATTCACCTAAATTTGCGCCAATACCCACTCACGCAGCGCATCAGGCGTCTCAAGAATGGCATCAGCCCCCCAAGTATCAAGACTTGCCAAATCATCTTTGGATAAATAGCCAAACTTGGCAATCACCGTCGTCATGCCTGCCGCCTTGCCCGCTTCGATATCACGGTGATGGTCGCCGATATAGATGCACGCAGTCGGATCGACCTTGATGATATCGCACGCCAGATACATCGGCTCAGGGTCAGGCTTGGTGTGCGTCACATCATCAGGGCAGACGAGCACCGCACAACGCTCGCTCAACTCAAGTCGCTCAAGCAAATTGGTCGCCAAATAGCGTGGCTTATTGGTGACAATGCCCCAAGGAATTTGGTGGCTCTCAAGAGCGCTCAAGAGCATCTCAAGTCCTGCAAAGACCTGGCTATCGACACAAATATCCGCTTCATAACGATCCAAAAATGCCTGACGATACGCCAACAGCTCTGCATCATCATCGCTGACATCATGGAATTTTTCACCAAAAATCAGCTTCACCATCGCTCGAGCGCCTGCCGACACCTGCTCACGAATGGCAGCATCCGATGGCGCATCTCGTCCATCTTCACGGCATAAGTCTTTGATAATACGAATAAAATCAGGTGCGGTATCAATCAATGTCCCGTCTAGGTCAAACAAGACCGCTTGCAGTTTTTTCATCAGTTACTCGCTTGGCTTGATAAATGCCATCATGTAGTTCACATCGACATTGCGATTAGACAGCCAATAGTGCTTGGTGATGGGGTTATAATGCAGTCCCGTCATGTCAAATCGGCGAAAGCCTGCACGCATCGCCATCTGATCAAGCTCAGCTGGCGTGATGAATTTGTGATAATCATGCGTGCCTTTATCAACCAGGTTTAGCACATATTCAGCACCGACGATGGCGAATAGATACGATTTTGGGTTGCGGTTGATGGTGCTCATCACGCACACACCGCCTGGTTTTGTTAAATCAAAACACGCTTGTACAATCGCCGATGGATCAGGCACATGCTCAAGCATCTCCATGCAAGTCACGACATCGTATTGCTCAGCCGCCTCATCTGCCAAGACCTCAGCAGGCACACAGCGAAATTGGAGCTTGTCACTCATGCCTGTCTTATCAGCATGGATGGCAGCGGCTTTTAGGTTCTCATCACCCAAATCTACGCCCAAGACAGTTGCGCCACGCACCGCCATCGAATGCGCCAAGATGCCACCGCCACAGCCGATATCCACGACATTTTTGCCTTGTAGCGGTGAGCCCATATGCTCATTGGTGCGATCTTCGATCCAGTTTAGACGCAGTGGATTGATGTCATGCAAGGACTTAAACGCCCCCATACGATCCCACCACTCATCGGCAAGTTTGGTGAATTTGCCAATCTCATCAAAGTCAGCATTATTGGCGGTTGTGGCTTGGTTGTGTTGCATGAGACACCTTAATTGTTTTTCAATTTCAAATAGTACCATCTTAGCATTTTTTGTGGTTTTTGACTACTTTATTCGCCTGTATTGCTGTTGCAAAATGGTTATTTTATTGCCATCAATCATCGATAATGACATAAGCACAGACACACGCTAAGCTTACCCATCTTGCCAAAACCTGCACGATTTTTGCCGATTTTTGCGGCAGCTTGAGCCAAATACATAAAAATTTACACAAACTGCAACGATTTATTAAGAAAACAGTTGCCACATTTGCCCAAAAATACGCTAAACTATACGCTGTCTGAATTTGTCATCGTGCCGAACCGCACACAAGGCAGGTTCACCCAGTTTTGGCGATTTTTGCCTGATTAAGGAAACATTGTATGAAATTTGCACTCAAAACAACATTACTTGCGACTGCTGTTGGTCTTGCGACACTTAGCCATGCCAATTTCGTTGAAGGTAAAGATTATCAAGTTTTATCAAACCCTGAAAATATCGCCGGTGATGTGATTGTCGTGCGTGAGTTCTTTTGGTATGGTTGCCCACACTGCTACAACCTAGAACCACATATGCAAAAATGGGCAAAAACTCGTGCCAAAGATGTGGCATTTTTCCAAACCCCTGCTGCACTTAATTCACAATGGGAAGTGGCAGCACGTGGTTTTTATGCCGCTCAGCAACTTGGTGCACAAGAAAAAACCCACCAAATCCTATTTGATACCGTCCACAAAGACGGTAACCGCCGTGTCATTGGTACCCAAGAAAACCTAGCCAACTGGTATGCATCACAAGGTGTGGACAAGGCAAAATTCAACAGCCTATACAATTCGTTCGCCGTCACCACCAAGATTGAGCGTGCCAAAGCCGGTGCGATGCGTTATCAGCTGACTGGCGTGCCTGCGGTCGTGGTACATGGCAAATATGTGGTCTCGGGCGAAGATGCCAAAGTGCCACAAGTCGTTGATTTTCTAGTGAATAAAGTGCGTGAAGAGAAAAAATAATCTGACTGCACCAAAAAAGCTCAAGCCATCAGGTTTGAGCTTTTTTTATTTGGCATCAAGTGCGTCTAGTGTGTCGCCACAAATTCATCGAGTAGCTCAAATAGACGGTGAATCTCATCCACCGTGCTATAATGCAAAAATCCCACACGCAAAAACCCAGTCTCAACCAAGCCCAACTGTCGCACCACATCCAGCGCATAAAAATTACCACACGGCAGTGCGACATTACGCTCGCCAAGCCACTGACTGACTTGTTTTGGGTCGATGAGTTGCCCATCTTTTATCAGATTAAAAGCAAAAGTCGGCGTACGCTGAGCGGTATCCGCCTTGCCATACAGCTTGATATAATCTCGCTCACCCACCGCCTGCAAAAATACCTGCCCAAGACCATTCTCATGCGCCATGACGCGCTGATACGCCTGTGCTAGGCGAGTCCTGTCATCACCTACATCATCACCTGACAAAGTCGCCCAGTACTCAAGCAGTGCCACGATGGATGCTTGCGCTTCAAACGACTGCGTGCCCTGCTCCCATGCATTAGGTAGTGCATCGGTCGCCGGCTCTACCTTATAAAAGCGACTTCGACTCATCAATGACGGCTTCATATAGCCGATACCCAGTCGTGCCGCCCCAATCTTGTACGCCGATGCAAACAGCACATCACACTCCATCGCCGTCACATCGATAAGCTCATGCACGATGGCGTGCACCGCATCGACACTGACGATCGCACCGACGCTGTGCGCCTTGGTGATGATGGGTGCAATATCCGTCTTAGTACCAAGCACATTGGATGCCAAAGACACCGCCACCAAGCGAGTCCGCTCATCGATCAGCTGATCCAGCACTGACAAATCGAGCGCACTGCCATCTGCCACAAGCGGTATCTTACGCACCGTCACGCCACGATCTTCGGCGGCCGTCTGCCAAGATGACACATGCGAAAAATGATCCATACAGCTTAGTACAATATTATCGCCCGCCTGCCAATCTTGCGACAGCGTCCGTGACACATGGAACATCAAGCTTGTGGCATTGAGCCCAAAAAACACCGCATCACTTGAGCAATTGAGCCAAGTTGCCACCTTTTGGCGCGCCTTTTCATTGGTCTGCGCCGTCACTCGTCCTGCGTGCGCAAAGCCGCCCAAATTACTATTAAAATGATACAGATAATTTGCCATCTGATCGACGACGACCTTTGGCAGCTGACTACCACCGGGGCCATCAAACAGCAGGGGCAATTGTCCTTTTTCATCCACCATGCCAAGCCCCAAGAACCCTTGACGGATACACGCAACATCATACATGATACTATCCTTTTGTGAGTGATTTAGGCTATTTTACAGACTCATCGCGTGCCGTCAAGACGAACAAATCCCAATAGCCTTGCCCCGATTGCTTGGGTGCAACATCGCCAGCACTGTGCCACAGCTGCTTGTCATTAATCACACAAAAATCCCCTGCGGATGGGTCAAGCATCGCCATCGGCGCATCATCGGTTTTATTTTGCCAAATAAACAGCTCGCCACCGGTGACATTGTGACGTGCCATCGTGAATACCCCCACATAATCAAAGCCATCTTGGTGGATGCCTTCGGGCGTGGCGACGGCGTTATTATCCGCATCCTTGGCAAGAATACGCATCTGATGCACGGCGATTTGGCTAAGCGGTGGCAGATTGGTCACTTTGGCAAAAGTCGCCATCATCCGCCCAAAATCCGCATCCGTGATGGTCGCATCGGTCAAGTCATCATAGTGGCGCGCGACATTACCCTGAAACTCATTTAGGCTGTCATCTTGGACAAGGCAGTATTGGTTTGCTTGACAAGCTTGTGCGCCTGTCTGTCATACTCAAAGACCGAATAACGACGCAGGCGATAGCTGCCGTCCTTGTAGTCGCTCGGTGTCAGCGTGTCAAACGATGCTAGCATCGCTTTAGCATCGGTCAATGGCAAGGTGTCGATATGATAAGTCAAAGGCGTGTGAATTGTATGGTTCATGCGTCGTCCTTTTGCATTTTTTACATTGGTGGGCGTTGGTGGGTATTGGTCAAGGCAGGACTTGTGTGGCTTGATGTAGCAGTGCAAGTCTGTGCTTTTTTTGGCAATTTGACCAATTCATTCTAAAAATTTTTTTCCAATATAACAAAAAGTAATCAAATACACAAGCATCAGCTCATTACCACGCCTTTCACACCCATCAGCATCTTGTACGAAAATGCTTACACACATTGCCGTCATCTGCCACTAGGCTTATACGGGCAAATTTGCGATACTATGCATACAGCAAGGAGATGGCAAATGGATAGGCCAACAAGGATGACCGCTGTATCTAGGATAGACCAGCAAGGATGGGCATCGCCCAAGCAGGACAAGTAATAAAGCCACATGAACCCAAATTTCATGTGGCTTTATTACTTATTAAGTTACTTATTAGGTTTCTTGTTAGATTACTTATCAAAACAAAGAACATCCGACACGGCATATGCAATGCAGAAACATGACCAAAACCGCCGTCACATCGGATGAATTAGACCCTTCATCCCAATCAGTTTAGGTCGATAAAATCGCCACTTCTTTGACATAGCTATGAAAATCCGCCAAGCTTTCTTCTAATAATTCATCATCACCCAAGTGCTTGGCGTATTCAATCCAAAGCAAGAGCTGATAAATGCTATTAAACTCGCTGGCATTGAACTGCTTCACAAACTGCTTAATCGTCGCTTCATCGGATAAATTCAGACGGCTATACCAAGTCTCAATCTTGGCGATTTGCTCTGGGGTGAATTTGCATTCAAACAATGCCGCTGTCAAGCTGTGGCGGTCTTCTTCGACAATCAGCTTGCCGACACGCTTGATTTGGCGGTTTTTGGCAGCGGCGGCGCTGATACTGGATAATTGCGCCAATTCATCCAAAAAATACTCGCTGACTGGCAGATTTTTTTGTTGTTTCTTAGAAAGGTTCGCCAATGGCAAAGCCAGCGCCTGCAAGCGTTCGTGGGATTTTTTGATTTCGGTGCGAGAAACTCGCATATCCATTTTTGACCAGTCAATCATACTATTCTCAATTTAAAATTAACAGCACCAGTAGCGTTTTTCACGGTGCTTTGCCACCACTTTCATCGAAGTTGGCAGGCTTTGATTTAATTTAGCTTCTACCGCTCGGGTGACATACACCGAGCGATGCTTGCCACCCGTGCAGCCGATGGCAATGGTGATACTGTGGCGGTTGTTGTGCAAGAAATTTGGCAACCACTTGTCCAAAAACTTGGCAATATCATCCGCCATCTCATCCACTTCTGGATACTGCCCAAAAAACGCCTGCACATCAGCGTCTTCACCCGTCTGTGCACGCAGTGCTTCGTCCCAATGCGGATTTGGCAAAATCCGCACGTCAAACACAAAATCGGCATCAATCGGCGTGCCATATTTAAAGCCAAACGACAGTAAATTGACCGTCACCGTCGTCTGCACGCCCAAGTGGTCACGCACACGCTCTTTGAGCTCATGGGTGTTGAGTAGGCTAGTGTTAATCTTGATATCGGCAAGCTGGGCGATGGGCTCAAGCAGGACAATCTCGCTATGAATCGCCTTGGGCAGATTACCCGCCGCACCATTTGCCATCAAAGGATGCACTCGGCGTGTCGCCCCAAATCGTGCCACCAGCACAGGCTCATCTGCGGTCACATACAGCACTTTGATGGCAGATTCGCCATATTGACGAATCAGCTCTTCGTGCACCATGGGGAAATTGGACAAATCCGCCCCCGGCACACGCACATCCACGCCCAGACCGATTTTGCGGATATTGGTATCATCAGTCAAACGAGCCACCGCCCCTGACAGCAAAGATGGCGGTAGATTATCAATGACATAATAGCCAAAATCTTCTAGGATATTAAGCACCGATGTCTTGCCCGAGCCACTACGCCCTGAGACGATGATGATTGAAATTGGGCTGTCTTGTATCTGTTCCATGTGAAACCTTTTTTGTCATCAATTGACCGATAATCACTTCAAATTGCCAAAGCGTCAAACAAGCTATCAAACTGCCATCATGTTAGCTTAAATCCACTTCCAGATTATCCAACAGTCGTGCCTTGCCAAGCCATGCCGCCACCAAAATCACCAACGCCTTATCCGCTTGGCTGACGGTCTGTAATTGGCGGTTATAAATTTCTAGATAATCCACCACAAAACCTGCTTGGCTAAGCGTCGCTTTGGCATCATCAATCAAGGCATCATAATCAATGATACTTGCTTGAATAAGCTTATCCGCCAACGCCTTGAGCGTCTGTGATAACACAGGGGCAACCGCTCGCTCATCAGCACTTAGATACTGATTGCGTGATGACAGCGCCAAGCCATCATCAGCTCGCACGATGTCAGCACCGATGATGTCGATGCCAAAGTTCAACTCATCATTGAGCTGTCTGATGATGGCAAGCTGTTGGTAGTCTTTTTTGCCAAAGACCGCCACATCAGGACGTACGATATTGAATAATTTACTCACCACCAAGCCCACGCCATCAAAGTGCGTCGGACGGGATTTGCCACACAATAGCTTGGTAATCTCACCCGATAGCACCTGTACATTTGGCGGATAAGTCGGATACATCTCATCGACACTTGGCGCAAAAACAAAATCCACGCCCACGCCATCAAGTGCCGCCACATCGGCATCGAGCGTGCGTGGATAGCTGTCAAAATCTTCGCCCACGCCAAACTGTGTCGGATTGACAAAAATACTCACCACCACGACATCGGCATGGTTGCGTGCGATTTTGGCAAGGGTGAGATGCCCATTGTGCAGATTGCCCATCGTCGGCACCAAAGCGATTTTGCCCTGTGTCGCAGACAATGCCGCTTGTAGCTCATTAATGGTATGAAAAATTTGCATCAGCGTATCCTTATTGTTGTCATTATTGGATTATTGGATTAAAAGGTATGCTCATCGGTTGGGAAGGTTTGATTTTTGACCGCTTGATGATAAGCAGCGAACGCCCCTGTGATATCGCCTGTGGTGTTGGTGCTGTCTGTCATAAAATTTTTGACAAATTTGGCAGGCTTACGAGTATAGACACCCAGCATATCATGCATCACTAGCACCTGCCCATCGGTATCCACGCCTGCACCGATGCCAATGACCGGTACGGCGACCGACTCGGTGACTGCTTTGGCAAGTGTCGCCGGCACACACTCAAGCAAGAACATCGCCGCCCCTGCCTGCTGTAGAATCTGCACATCTTCAAGTAGCTTGGTAGCGGCTTCATCGGTCTTGCCCTGCACCTTATAGCCACCAAAGACATTGACCAGCTGTGGTGTCAACCCCAAATGCACACAGGTCGGCACGCCTGCTTGCGCCAATGCCTTGACCGTATCGGCAAGCTCACGACCGCCTTCGATTTTGATGACATTTGCGCCTGCTTGCATCACCGCACGACTGCTATTGATGGCATCAGATAAAGTAGAATAACTTAAAAATGGCAAATCGCATAAAATCAGCGCCGTGCGATTGGCGCGAGCGATATTGGCGGTGTGATACGCCATATCTGCCACCGTCACAGGTAGGGTTGAGTCATGACCTTGTACCACCATACCCAAGCTATCACCGACCAAGATGGTCTCAATCCCTGCTTGGTTCATCGCATGGGCAAAGCTGGCATCATAGCAAGTTAGGCAAGAGAATTTCTCGCCTTTGGCCTTGAGTTTGTTAAGTGTGCTTAAAGTGACTGGTGCGGTGCTTGGTGTGGCAAGATAGCTCATTATTATAATTCCAAAATTGCAAAATTTTATCAAAGTCTCATCACCAATTCAGCCATCGGCTTGGTTGGTGATACTTGATGTATTGATGGTGATTTATTTTGCTAATTCAAGCCCTTGCCAATCTTGGGCGGCAGGTAGCTGTGCCAATCTTTGCCCTTGTACCATCAATTCAGGCGTCAGCTCAAGCAGTGGAATCAGCACAAAATTGCGTAGCATCAGCTCCTTGTGCGGAACAATCAATCGCCCACTGTCAATCACAGCATTGCCATACAATAGCACATCGACATCTAGGCTACGCTCACCCCAACGGCGCAATCGCACACGCCCTGCATTCATCTCAAGACTTTGGCAAAAATCCAGCAGCGCCAATGGCGATAGTCGTGTGTCCGCCATCAATACCGCATTGACAAAATCAGGCTGGTCAGTGACGCCATACGCCTTGGATGTGTATAGTGATGACACCTTGACATTGGCAAAGTCAGCACTGTGCTCAAAGGCGGATACGGCATGGCGGATATGCTCGGTGGGCGTGCCAAGCTCATTGCTGATATTGCCCCCAAGTCCGATATAGCAAGTGGTCATCGAGTTATCCATCACTCATCCGCCTTTGGCTTGGCATTGGATTTGCGACTGCGACGACGCTTGGGCTTATCTGTATTATCATCGGCTGATGCGACTTTTTTGGCACTGCGTTTGGCTGCTGCTTGATTGACTTTGGACTCACCCTTGCCTAGACCTTTAGCACTTGAACCTTTGGCAGATTTGCTTGCTTTGGCAGTTTTTGCTTTATTGTGGTTTTTGATGCTTTCATCTTGCATGAGTAGCTTGGGCACGCTCACCTGCTGAATCGGGCGACGCTTTGGCACATCATCCATCACCACATCTGCCATCGCATCATCTTGTACTGCCACATCACTTTCGTTTAGCCCAGCTTCACGCTCAAGGATGGATAAGCTCGATGACAGCTTACGCTTACGATGGCGAGATGATGGGATATATGGCTCATCATTGGCAAGTAGCTTGGCAAAGTCTTCATCGCTATAACTCACCGTGGCAAACACGGGCACAGGCACCGACGGCAGGCTGCTTTGCTTATCAGCTTTAAGCAGTTCATCCGCACCTGCCACCACAAATAACGGCTCGGGGCGTGTGGTAATCGGTCGATCATCATGACGCAGTGACAGCTCTTTTAGTTGCTCAAGCTCAAGGCTCTTGGCATCTTTTGCCATGCGATCACGACGACGACCGCGTTTGGGTGCATTTGCCCCATTGGCAAAGTCTTCGATCATCCAAGCTTTGTCAGCAGCCGAAGCCTCTTGATAAGCTTGCCACCATGCACCCATGCCATTGGTCGGCTCGGATAAAGGATGGTTGTCATGACTTTCTCTTAATACCAGAAAATCAAACGCCGCTCGAAACTTCGGTAACCGCTCAAGATTGGCGATGTCTTTGATGCGTGGATTGACAAGCTTTGGCTGCAGTATCCAAATATCACTGATAAACTGCTCGGCAAATTTTGGAATCGCGGTCTTGATGCGCTGGGCATCGATGGTTTTTTCGGCAGCTTTTAGCTGCGCTTCATAAAATGGCAGTCCACGCTTTTTGTATTTGGATAATTGGTGCAGATAATTTTCCCATAGTAGCGCCGCATAAAAGAACGCAGGATTGACCCCTTTGCCATCCGCCACACGGCGATCGGTATTGATCGCTACCGCCATCATCAGTGCTGACGGCTCATTTGGCGCATATGCCATCAGGCTGCCCATCGCCCCATGCTCAAACAAGAGTGGCAATAATGGCGTAAGATAGCCACCGCCAAACATCTTTTGGGTTTCGTCATACAAACGATGTGCCGACACCTGCTCAAGCAGTGTCCAGTTATCCGCACAAAACTGCTTGGCAAGCGCATCATCAAACTCAAAGCCCAATTTTGCCTTGAATCGCAAAGCTCTAAGCAGACGCACTGGATCTTCTTCGATACGCACTTTGGCATCGCCCAGCAGTCTTAGGGTGCGACTGTTAATGTCATCAAGCGCGTCGCAAAAGTCCAGCACTTCGCCCTTGATTGGCTGATAATACAAGGCATTGATACTAAAATCTCGGCGTGCAAAATCCTGCTCAATATCACCCCAGACATTATCTCGGGTAATCATGCCCTCATCCGTGGTGTGCGTGTCATCCTTGGGCGGCGCACGAAAAGTCGCCACCTCAATCATCTCACGACCCGAATACACATGGGCAAGCTGAAAACGACGCCCGATAATACGGCATCGACCGCCAAAAATCGCCTTGATTTCATGGGGGCGAGCATCCGTCACCGCATCAAAATCTTTGGGCGCAAGACCAAGCAAGCTATCACGCACACCGCCACCGACGATATACGCTTCAAAGCCTGCTTTATTGAGTGTGCCGACCACTTCGACGATGCTATGTGGCAAACTGCCCTTTTGTAATTGCAGTGATTTTGCCGAATGTGTGGTGCGAGTGATTTTCTTTTGTTTTGGCTTTTTAGGCGATCTGCCCATGCCTACTCCTTGAATGATGGGGTGTAGCCCCTACAACTTATCTTACTAAACCCTTTATTTTAACGCTTTTGACCCAAAAAAGCGAATAAAAAAGGCGTAAAATGGCGCATCTTGATGGCTTTTGGTCGCTTTTGATGCCTTGTGGTGATTTTTTAGGGTTGTTTGGCAAGGTTTATAAGGCTTTACGGACAAGTCAGTCCATCACCGATAGCCGATGGCGATTTTTATCAATGGTTACCTTGCCAATGCCTTTGACTTTGGCGAGCTCATCCACCGAACCAAAGCGACCGTGCCGAGCTCGATACTCAATAATCGCCGCCGCACTGGCATGACCAATTCCTGATAAGCTGACAAGGCTTGCCGCACTTGCGGTATTGATATTCACCACGCCTGCTTGGGCTTGCCGCTCTTGTTTGACAAGCACTTGATAAGCACTGATGGCATCAGGATAGCATTGCTTGGGTGTGCTTGTATCCGACCATGACTGATGAGTGATACTTAATAATATCAGTATTGATAACGCTTGGTGTTTCATCACAGTCCTTGTGATTTTGCCAAATCCCACAGCCGATCCATCTCATCGAGCGTGGCATCATCTACGGTTTTGCCATCATTGGCTAGTGTATCAATGATAAAGCCAAAGCGACGACGGAATTTTGCCACCGCTCCCAAAGTCGCCATCTCGCTATTGATGCCAAGCTTGCGAGCGACATTGACAAGACTCAAAAAACAATCGCCAATTTCATCATGAAGCCTTGATTTGTCAAGCTTGTCTGTCGGTAAATATTGACCATCAGCATCTTGAATCAAGGCTTGTAATTCGCCAATCTCTTCATGTAGCTTTGCGATCGCACCATCGACATGATCCCAATCAAAGCCAACTTTGGCGGCTGTTTTTTGGATGTCTTGGGCTTGCATGAGACTACTGCCTGCTTTAACATCCAAGATACGGCGTGCAGGTTTGCCTTGATTTTCAAGCTGTTTAATCTCATCCCAGCGACGCTTGACATCTTCGTCAGTTTTTAGATTTTCTTTATCAAAGACATGGGGGTGGCGACGGATTAATTTGGTCATTAGCGTCTCAATAACATCACCAAAATCAAATTTGCCCTGCTCTTGGTACAGATGCGCATGGAACACCACCTGTAGCAGCACATCGCCAAGCTCGCCTTTGATGTCATCGATATCGCCCAGATTGACCGATTCAACCAGCTCATAAGCTTCTTCGATGACATACGGTGTCAGGCTTTGGTTGGTCTGCTTGGCATCCCACGGGCAGTCGCATCGTAGGCGTGCCATCAGGGCGAGTAGGTCGGCAATGTCTCGGCTTGGGGTCATGTGATTATCCTAAAATAAAACCATCGATGGGTATTATAACATCTCTTCAAGTCGTACAATCTCATCTTGTAATTGCACCTTAACTTCTGAAAAATATTGCTGCCAATCATCAATTTGCATAATCTCTTGATAGCTTTCACTATCTTTAATTGCACAAATTTGCTGTTCAAGTTGAGCAATTTTTGCCTTTAGTGTTGCAATCTCAGCTTGCAATTCATCCTTTTGGTTGACTGTATCTGATTTAGCTTTAAAGACACCGTTTTGCAATTGCTTCAAAATATTTTGCACTGCTTGCAAATCATTTTTCTCATAAGCACGATTAAGCTCAACAAAAATTTCTTGGGCTCGCTCTTTCATCTCATCACCAACTCTATCGGGATGGCATATTTGGCTGGCTTTGCGATAAGCCTGTTTCAATGCTCTTTTTTCTTCATTGCTTAATTGAATAATTTGCTTTTCACGCTCTAGAATCGCCTGCTCTCGATAAGTTCGCTCATCTCGCTCTGCCTCACGGTATTCCTCTTCATTGCTCGCCAACTGCTTCTTAAGGAATAACAAGCGCTCAATACAATCACCCAGTGCTTCTGTATGAGCATGGTGAAAATCCGAAAGCAACTTTTCGAGTTCAGTTTTTTCTGTATCATAAGCCAACAATTGATGCTCTAGCTTTCGAATTTCAAACTTCAGTGCGGTCAATTCTGCATCAACAAACAAAGTGATCTGCTTATTTTTCTGAATGAACTCTTCAATCAGCTGTATTGCCTGATGATACTGCTGCGCATGTAAACTTTGAATAATCAAATCCAATTCATCATGCTGATATGCTGCCAACTTATCTTGCTCTCTAGCAATATCCTCTTCGTCTTCTAGCAAAATGTAATTTTTTAAAATATCTAGCCGCCGAATAACTTTATTCAAATCAAAATCGACCGATTGTGCATTCTGCATTGAACCAAAATACATTTGACGAAGTGCGACAAATTGATTGATAAATTGCCTCGCCAACACATCATCACCTTTGGTAATGATAATATTTTCATGATTCTTTTGAGCCTTATAACTCCAATTGTATGAACCAGTTATCACTGTATAGCCATCAATCACACAGAATTTATTATGCATCAAATCCATATTGCCATCGCCAACCCGATAGATGGCAGACTTACCCAAATTGAGTTGCTCAAAATCAATGGCATTTTGGTTGATGTCATCGTTGGAAATCATCAGTTGTACTTTTACACCTGATTGTGCTTTTTGTAGCAAAGCAGCAAACAGTTCTCGGTGAGTAAACCAAGCAACTGCCACATAAATCTCTTGCTTGGCAGATTGGATTTCTGTTTGTATTCGTTCGGCGATATTAGAAAAGAGTGCTTCAGTTTGCATGGTTAAGCATCCTCACTCCAAATTCGACCATAGAAAATAATTGTTTCAATCGCATTTGGCGGATAATAATCGCCAAAATAAATAGTGCAATTTGGCAATAAAGCACTCAGTTGATCGATTTGCCATTGACTGATTGGATTATCATTTAAAACCAAATCTGTTAATTTTGTGAGTCCTGCCAATGAAGTCACATTGGTAATTTGGTTTGACCTAAGATCCAAAAACTCCAAATCCACCAAACCTGTCAAGCTTTCAACATTAGTGATATTATTTTTGCCCAAGCTTAGCAATCTTAAATTTTTTAGGTTTTTCAAGGGGAGAATATTGGAAATATTATTTGAAAACGCCTTTAGAACTTCAAGACTGCTTAGGTCTTGTAAGCAAGATATTTCAGAAATATGATTAAAACTACAATCAAATTCTTTTAGGTTATAACAGTTAATTTTGGACAGCCGCTCAAGATTTGACAATCCATTCCCACGAATATTTAATGCTTCCGGCTTGGCTAAGTCCGATAAAATAACTCCGCCCCAGTTAAAGTCAGAACAAAACTCAATTTCCAAAGTTTCAAGATAATGCATCTTTTCAAGATTTAAATAAGAAATAGATTTAGCATACCCCACGCTTAAATAAACCAAATTGTTTAGATTTTCAAGACATGAAAAATCTGAAATATTTTCAGCAGTAAATTCAAGTGATTTTAGGCTTGTCAATTGTGCCAAAGGGCTAATATCATAGAGATTTTGACCACCAAAAATCAAATTCTCCAAGAGACTTAAATTGTTAAGACATGAGATATCCTTGACATCCCAAGCATTCCAAAATGCACCACTCCCCACATAAGCCGCTAGCTCAAGATGTTTTAATTTTGGTAAGGCTCTAATAAAATTTAAGTCTAAAAAACCTTCGGGATTTGCAAAACATAATTCTTGCAAACTTTGTAAATAATGCAGGCATCTTGCACTTTCTGAGATATCAGATGGGGCATCATAAATTAACAACGATGTTTCGGCAACCAAAGCATCCAATATCTCTCGCATTCTCTGCTTGTCATGCTCAACCTCCAATATATCCTCATTCCAATCCAGATATGATCGAGTTAGCTTCCGCTTCCATTCCTCTGTAAGACCACTCCACCAGCGCCAATGTTGCTCAAAAGGATCGATATTTGCCAATAGTTTATTGGCAATGGATAGACTGGTACTTACTCTAGATAGGGCGATTTGTGTATCAGCGGTTGTTAATGTTGGTAGATTTTGTTTGGTCATGACAAATCCTTTATACTAATTTTTTTCACCCAGTTTGTTTATGTTAAGATAAACGACTAATAAACCCAATTAGGAGGTAAAATATGAAATTTGATCTGCAACACAAAACAAATATCAGTGTACTACATTGCATCATTAATGCAAAACCATCATCATCGCCAGATACATGTGTGCAATACAGACCCGATAGTTTTAATTTATGTGAAACTTATAAAAATGCGATCAGTCATATTAATTCAAATACTAATCAAATCACAAATCAAAGAATCACACTTGAAATCACAATATTGAATTATCCCGATGATACGCAAATTCTTGTTGAACAGGAAAAGAGTGCCTTAAATTCACTCCCTGAGGATAGCAAGCTTTTTAAAATATTTTCTCAAATTGCTATCAAAGTCGAAGATACTACATATATCATCTATGGGCAAGAATAAATGTGATTTAAAGTACAAAACCATCGATGGGTATGATACCACAATCGATGGTTTTTTGAGCGTTTTGCCTTGGCGGATTATTGTGCCAAATCTGCAAACAATGCGGTCGATAAATAACGCTCGCCTGATGATGGGATAATCACCACAATCAGCTTGCCTGCGTTTTCATCACGAGCCGCTAGCTCCAGTGCCGCCTTCACTGCCGCACCTGACGAGATACCAACAAGCAGACCTTCTTTGACAGCCAATTCACGAGCTACCTTAAAGGCATCGTCATTGGCAACAGTCACGACTTCATCATAAATCTCGGTGTTTAGCACTGCTGGCACAAAGCCTGCACCGATGCCTTGGATTGGGTGTGGGCCTTTTTGACCGCCTGAGAGCACTGGCGATGCTTGTGGCTCGACGGCAACGACTTGTACGCTGTCTTTTTTGGCTTTCAACACTTCGCCAACACCTGTAATCGTACCGCCCGTACCCACGCCTGCGACCAAGATATCCACTTGTCCATCGGTGTCGTTCCAAATCTCTTGGGCGGTGGTGTCACGATGCACTTGCGGATTGGCAAGGTTGTCAAATTGGCGTGGCATAAAGTAGCCATCTTGCGCTGCTAGCTCATTGGCTTTGGCAATCGCACCGCCCATCCCTTCGGCAGCAGGTGTCAAGACAAGCTCAGCACCATAAGCACGCAGCAGCGCACGACGCTCAAGGCTCATACTCTCAGGCATGGTGATGACAAGCTTATAGCCACGAGCGGCGCAGATGAGCGCAAGACCGATGCCTGTGTTGCCACTGGTCGCTTCGACGATGATGGTGTCTTTGGTGAGTTGACCTGATTTTTCGGCATCATCAATCATCGCAAGGGCGATACGGTCCTTGACCGAGCTTGCAGGGTTGAAATATTCAAGCTTGGCAACCACACGAGCCTTAAGCCCTGCCGTTAGGTTTGATAGCTCAACCAGCGGTGTGTTGCCAACGAGTTCGGTGATATTTTTGGCGATTTTCATAAAAAACTCCCTAGATGTGATTATTGTGCTATTAGCATAGCAAATTTTTTGACAATTTACCGCCAAATTCTTAGTCCAAAAATTGATAAACTTAGGTCAGATTTGAAATAACAAACTGGTATTCACAAATATAAAGATACGCCATCAAGTCATCATTAATTTAACTCAAGCTACACCCATCCGGTGTTACAACAAGCTTGAGATTTAGCATTTTGCTGAAAATTTCATAATGGTGGCTTAAACTGACAAATAATTCGTACTCACCATATTCCCATTGGGTTGTGTCAATGCCTTGAAAATGCATTGTGGCAAAATAACAGGCTAAGTAATTTTCATACAAATCACCCAAACGCTTGCACAAATCTTTACTACGCACCTGCCCTAAAACTGATGAGTAATACACACCTTTTTCTTTATGTCTTGCCACCAAATAATAATGCCCCATATAAAAAGATGGCATCGTAGCACCCCAAACTACAAATTCCCCTTCCAAATGAAAGTTTGATCCTTTGCACCAACTATCAGTCAATGCAAAATGACGCTCTTGATCCAACACACCAATTATTGACCTTTTGATCAAAACAATATTACCATCTCGTTGCCCAAGATGATATTCTGCATCTTGGCAAATATTTTTCACATCTAAAGGTTTAGTTAATGAAATATTTTGCCAATCACCCCCCCCTTCTTGTTTAGTTACAGATACTCTGAGTTGATACACCCCATAATCCAAGTCAGACAAATCAACCCCATTATGTCCCATTGTTGCAACACCAGAAGCACTGTAATCGAAATAAATATTCTGATATAACTCTCGGCTATTCTCACCTTTTGGCACACTACCCAGTGGGTATACGTACTGCTTGCCTGATGCAAGGTTATGCAAGCACAGTTTTTTATTCAAAAATCTATAATTTGGAGCATTAAAATTTTGGATATACATTTCACCCTCTATATGCAGTTTATGATCTTGCATTCTCAGAGTGCTAATGTTATTAATAGGACGCTCCGATAAATCAATTTGCCCCTTGCGCCCAAATATAGCATCATTTGATACAACGTCAGGCAACATGATTGCTTGATCAAATGTCATATCATCAATCACAGATTGGTTTAATTTTGGAACAATCTTATTGGATAACAAGTTGACAATCGATAAAATTTCTTGGGTGAAATATGCTGTTACTTGATTGTGTTGAAATGCTAGATTGGAATTTGTAAAAATAGCATTAAAATTAGGGTAATTTTCTTTCAAATCCTTCAATAATTCTTTTTGCCCATATTCCAAATAAAAATAGTCGTGAAATGATACAAAAAAGTAAATATTTTTTTGTCGATTTTCGTCTTCCAATATCGCCCGATTAAGCATCTTGTCATAATATTGCACTTGTTCCAATGTGTAGCTCTTACCCATGACATGCTGTGCAATATCTTGATCATGATTCACCATCCATGATCCCAAATGCCCAAATGGCGCAGATGAAACAATATTTCCAAAACCATAATGAACCCCCACATAAAGGGCTGCATACCCTCCTTTGGACGCCCCCAATAATGTGCAATCCACTTTTGTTAGATTAAGTCTGGATAGTATTTTTTCAATTAATTGCGCAACAATTGGAGCAAAATCAAGATTGCCATCACTACCTGCATAACAAGATTGCCGACCATCAAAAATATCAGCAATTAACAATACATTACACTTAAAGAAATTAACTGCATTACCAAAACTCCAGCCCCCATGTCTGTAATCATTAAAAACCACAACCAAATGAGCTATATCCTTTCGATTGGCTTTTAAAATATATGAAATATCTTTACCATCAATGGTTTCGGTTTGAATTTTGGTGGCGTGGGTTAATTGCATAGTATATCCTGTCATGGAGATTGGATTAGAAACCATCTAAAATCAAACGGCTTGTATTGGTAAATAGAAGTTGTTTGATTAATGGGCATTTTAAATAAATTATATCGTCTATATTATACAACCGGTCTGCTAGTTAAAATACCTTAATTTGGTAACGGCACACAATTTGAGCCACTGTCAATATTTGATGGCGTGACCAATAGTGCAAGATTTTTTTCAGTGATTTTTTTGGCAATTTACCGCCAAATTCTTAGTCCAAAATTTGATAAACTTATGCAAAGATAAGCACTTTTGCAAAACTTTACCAAATCTGCCCACGCATCCGCCCAAGTCATGCTACAATAGTCCAAAAAATTCCATCTACTCATTAGGAAAAGTTATGAGCACATATTCTGCAATCACCATCGACTGCTTTAAGGCCTATGATGTGCGTGGCGAGCTTGGTGTCAATCTCGACGAGTCCATCGCTTATCGCATTGGCCGTGCTTTTGCACAGATTTTGGCAAAGAACACCACCCACGACAAGCCTGCCATCGTCATCGGTGCAGACATTCGCCCATCAAGCTTCGCCCTAAAAGCCGCCGCCATCGATGGCATCACCGATGCTGGCGTCGATGTCATTGACCTTGGCATGACAGGCACCGAAGAAGTGTATTTTGCCACCAGTTTCTATGATGCCATCGGTGGTATCGAAGTGACCGCAAGCCACAACCCGATTAATTATAATGGCTTAAAAATGGTGCGTGAAAATTCTCGCCCAATCAGCGCTGATACAGGGCTTGGTGAAGTGCGCGCTTTGGCAGAAAGTGGTGAATTTATCAACGCTCCAAAAGGGCAAGTGATTGAAAAATCAGACAAAACTGCCTACATCGATAAGCTGATGAGCTTTGTTGATACCACCAAATTCACCGCCAAAAAAATCATCGTCAATAGCGGTAACGGCTCAGCAGGCCCTGTGGTCGATGCCATCGAAGCACGCCTAAAGGCAGCAGGCGCACCGATTGAGCTAATCAAAGTACATCACACCCCCGATGGCAGTTTCCCAAATGGTATCCCAAACCCAATGATTATCGCCAACCAAGCATCGACCCGTGATGCCGTGCTTGCGCACAAGGCGGACTTTGGCGTGGCGTTCGATGGCGATTTTGACCGTTGTTTCTTGTTTGATGCGGGTGGCAGATTCATTGATGGCAGTTATATCGTTGGGATGCTGGCAGCGGCATTTTTGCAAAAATACCCAAACCAAACCATCGTCTATGACCCACGCGTGATTTATAACACCGAAAATGTCATCGAGCAGATGGCAGGCACACCCGCACTGAGCAAATCTGGGCATTCGTTCATCAAGCAAGTGATGCGTGAAACGGGTGCTATCTATGGTGGCGAGATGTCGGCGCACCATTATTTCAAAGAATTTTTCTACTGCGACAGCGGTATGGTGCCATGGCTACTGCTCATTGAACTATTGTCCGTGACGGGCAAATCCTTAGCAGAGCTTGTCGATGACTATATCACGGCTTTTCCAAGCTCAGGCGAGCTCAATTTCAAGCTTGGACAAACGGACGCCGCCACCATCAGCCAAGGGCTAGAAGACAAATACAGCGCACACAGCCCAAGCAAAAACACGCTGGATGGCTTAAGTTTGGATTTTGGCAACTGGCGATTTAATCTGCGCTCAAGTAACACCGAGCCACTGATTCGCCTAAATATCGAAACTCGTGGCGATGCAGGCTTACTTGATGAAAAAGTGCGTGAAATCATGGACTTTTTGAGCGAGCACGGTGCGGTTCGTGCCGACCACTAAGCTTGGCTGTCTTAGACAAACTAAGTAGGCTAATAAACAGCCTTAAAAAACCCTTTGATATCGTTGAACCGCACCCCAAAAG
>NZ_MUYU01000024.1 GCF_002014825.1 Moraxella pluranimalium
CTCAAGTCATCCACTAGACGATAGTATGACTAACACTATTTAAAATCAAAACTAAAGAACAACTTGTGTGGATTTTTGCGAATACAAGATAATCTTAAAAAAATTATCATTTATATTCAGCAAGAATACTCAAAGTTAATTCATTTACACGATGAGCAAATATTGCTAGTAATAATAAATGAGCCAATATTAAAGTCCTAAGTAATTAGGCAACTTAAAGATTAAACTGAAGAGTTTGATCATGGCTCAGATTGAACGCTGGCGGCAGGCTTAACACATGCAAGTCGAACGAGGTTAGGGAGCTTGCTCCTGATACCTAGTGGCGAACGGGTGAGTAATGCTTAGGAATCTGCCTAGTAGTGGGGGATAACTTGGGGAAACTCAAGCTAATACCGCATACGACCTACGGGTGAAAGGGGGCGCAAGCTCTCGCTATTAGATGAGCCTAAGTCGGATTAGCTAGTTGGTGGGGTAAAGGCCTACCAAGGCGACGATCTGTAGCTGGTCTGAGAGGATGATCAGCCACACTGGGACTGAGACACGGCCCAGACTCCTACGGGAGGCAGCAGTGGGGAATATTGGACAATGGGCGAAAGCCTGATCCAGCCATGCCGCGTGTGTGAAGAAGGCCTTTTGGTTGTAAAGCACTTTAAGTAGGGAGGAAAAGCTAATGGTTAATACCCATTAGCCCTGACGTTACCTACAGAATAAGCACCGGCTAACTCTGTGCCAGCAGCCGCGGTAATACAGAGGGTGCAAGCGTTAATCGGAATTACTGGGCGTAAAGCGCGCGTAGGTGGTTACTTAAGTCAGATGTGAAAGCCCCGGGCTTAACCTGGGAACTGCATCTGATACTGGGTAACTAGAGTAGGTGAGAGGGGAGTAGAATTCCAGGTGTAGCGGTGAAATGCGTAGAGATCTGGAGGAATACCGATGGCGAAGGCAGCTCCCTGGCATCATACTGACACTGAGGTGCGAAAGCGTGGGTAGCAAACAGGATTAGATACCCTGGTAGTCCACGCCGTAAACGATGTCTACCAGTCGTTGGGTCTCTTGAAGACTTAGTGACGCAGTTAACGCAATAAGTAGACCGCCTGGGGAGTACGGCCGCAAGGTTAAAACTCAAATGAATTGACGGGGGCCCGCACAAGCGGTGGAGCATGTGGTTTAATTCGATGCAACGCGAAGAACCTTACCTGGTCTTGACATACACAGAATTCGCTAGAGATAGCTTAGTGCCTTCGGGAACTGTGATACAGGTGCTGCATGGCTGTCGTCAGCTCGTGTCGTGAGATGTTGGGTTAAGTCCCGCAACGAGCGCAACCCTTTTCCTTAGTTACCAGCGGGTTATGCCGGGAACTCTAAGGATACTGCCAGTGACAAACTGGAGGAAGGCGGGGACGACGTCAAGTCATCATGGCCCTTACGACCAGGGCTACACACGTGCTACAATGGTTGGTACAAAGGGTTGCTACACAGCGATGTGATGCTAATCTCAAAAAGCCAATCGTAGTCCGGATTGGAGTCTGCAACTCGACTCCATGAAGTCGGAATCGCTAGTAATCGCAGATCAGAATGCTGCGGTGAATACGTTCCCGGGCCTTGTACACACCGCCCGTCACACCATGGGAGTTGATCTCACCAGAAGTGGTTAGCCTAACGCAAGAGGGCGATCACCACGGTGGGGTCGATGACTGGGGTGAAGTCGTAACAAGGTAGCCGTAGGGGAACCTGCGGCTGGATCACCTCCTTAATGAAGATATCTGATTGGCAAGAATCCACAACAAGTTGTTCTTTGGTAAGATGTTTAAAACGGGTCTATAGCTCAGTTGGTTAGAGCACCGTGTTGATAACGCGGGGGTCATAAGTTCAAGTCTTATTAGACCCACCATTAAATTGGGGCCATAGCTCAGTTGGTAGAGCGCCTGCCTTGCACGCAGGAGGTCAGGAGTTCGACTCTCCTTGGCTCCACCATTTAAACATCAAAGCATACATAAGCAATTTAATAAGAGATTTCTTATTTATGCTTTTACTTTATAAACTGACGAAGTTTATAACACTATTTAACAACATGATTATGAGTCTGGGTTAATAAATTATCCAACGTAATTTATTAACCATGGTGATTGTACCCCAAAATACAATCACCTAAAGTAAAGAGAACTGAATCAAGCGTAAACATAGGTGAAGATCGTTACACATTACCCTTATAACACCAAGACTACTTGGGGTTGTATGGTCAAGTAATGAAGTGCACATGGTGGATGCCTTGGCAGTCAGAGGCGATGAAAGACGTGATAGCCTGCGATAAGCGTCGGTGAGGTGGCAATATCCTGTGACCCGGCGATTTCTGAATGGGGAAACCCACCTAAGATAACTTAGGTATCATAATTTATTTTATGAGGCAAACCGGGAGAAGTGAAACATCTCAGTACCCCGAGGAAAAGACATCAATTGAGATTCCCCAAGTAGCGGCGAGCGAACGGGGAGGAGCCGATCGAATTTACAGTAGCAAAATGGCGTGGGAAAGCCAACCATAGTAGGTGATAGTCCTGTATGCGAAACTGTTTATGAGACATATTAAGTAGGGCGGAACACGAGAAATTCTGTCTGAAGATGGGGGGACCATCCTCCAAGGCTAAATACTCCTGACTGACCGATAGTGAACCAGTACCGTGAGGGAAAGGCGAAAAGAACCCCTGTTAGGGGAGTGAAATAGAACCTGAAACCGTGTGCATACAAGCAGTCGGAGCGGACTTGTTCCGTGACGGCGTACCTTTTGTATAATGGGTCAGCGACTTATATTCTGTAGCAAGGTTAACCGTATAGGGGAGCCGTAGGGAAACCGAGTCTTAATAGGGCGACATAGTTGCAGGGTATAGACCCGAAACCGAGTGATCTATCCATGAGCAGGTTGAAAGTGCCGTAACAGGCACCGGAGGACCGAACCCACTCCCGTTGAAAAGGTAGGGGATGACTTGTGGATAGGGGTGAAAGGCTAATCAAACTCGGTGATAGCTGGTTCTCCCCGAAAGCTATTTAGGTAGCGCCTCGGACGAATACCATGGGGGGTAGAGCACTGTTTCGGCTAGGGGGTCATCCCGACTTACCAAACCGATGCAAACTCCGAATACCCATGAGTACTATCCGGGAGACAGACGGCGGGTGCTAACGTCCGTCGTCAAGAGGGAAACAACCCAGACCGCCAGCTAAGGCCCCAAATTCCTAGTTAAGTGGGAAACGATGTGGGAAGGCACAGACAGCTAGGAGGTTGGCTTAGAAGCAGCCACCCTTTAAAGAAAGCGTAATAGCTCACTAGTCGAGTCGGCCTGCGCGGAAGATGTAACGGGGCTCAAACTAGGAGCCGAAGCTGCGGATTTAATTGTTTCAATTAAGTGGTAGGGGAGCGTTGTGTAAGCCTGTGAAGGTGTATCGTAAGGTATGCTGGAGGTATCACAAGAGCGAATGCTGACGTGAGTAACGACAAAACGGGTGAAAAGCCCGTTCGCCGGAAGACCAAGGGTTCCAGTCCAACGTTAATCGGGGCTGGGTGAGTCGACCCCTAAGGCGAGGCCGAAAGGCGTAGTCGATGGGAAATCGGTTAATATTCCGATACTTGTTTATGATGCGATGGAGGGACGGAGAAGGTTATGCCAGCCTGGCGATGGTTGTCCAGGTGGAAGGATGTAGGTAGGCTTAGTAGGCAAATCCGCTAGGCTATTACTGAGATCTGATAGCAAGCCAGTTTACTGGCGAAGTGGCAAATACCATGCTTCCAGGAAAAGCTTCTAAGCGATAGTCATAAACAAATCGTACCCGAAACCGACACAGGTGGTCAGGTAGAGAATACCAAGGCGCTTGAGAGAACTCTGCTGAAGGAACTAGGCAAAATGGTACCGTAACTTCGGGAGAAGGTACGCTGCCGACGGTGAAACCCTCGCGGTGTAAGCTGTTGGCAGTCGCAGATACCAGGCTGCTGCAACTGTTTATTAAAAACACAGCACTCTGCAAACACGAAAGTGGACGTATAGGGTGTGATGCCTGCCCGGTGCTGGAAGGTTAATTGATGTGGTTAGCGCAAGCGAAGCTATTGATCGAAGCCCCAGTAAACGGCGGCCGTAACTATAACGGTCCTAAGGTAGCGAAATTCCTTGTCGGGTAAGTTCCGACCTGCACGAATGGCATAATGATGGCAGCGCTGTCTCCAGCAGAGACTCAGTGAAATCGAAATCGCAGTGAAGATGCTGTGTACCCGCGGCTAGACGGAAAGACCCCGTGAACCTTTACTACAGCTTTACATTGAACTTTGACCTAACTTGTGTAGGATAGGTGGGAGGCTTTGAAGTAGGGACGCCAGTTCCTATGGAGCCATCCTTGAAATACCACCCTGGTTATGTTGGGGTTCTAACTTAGATATAACAGTATCAAGGACAATGTATGGTGGGTAGTTTGACTGGGGCGGTCTCCTCCTAAAGAGTAACGGAGGAGTACGAAGGTGCGCTCAGAACGGTCGGAAATCGTTCAAAGAGTATAAAGGCAAAAGCGCGCTTAACTGCGAGACCCACAAGTCGAGCAGGTACGAAAGTAGGTCTTAGTGATCCGGTGGTTCTGTATGGAAGGGCCATCGCTCAACGGATAAAAGGTACTCTGGGGATAACAGGCTGATACCGCCCAAGAGTTCATATCGACGGCGGTGTTTGGCACCTCGATGTCGGCTCATCTCATCCTGGGGCTGAAGCAGGTCCCAAGGGTATGGCTGTTCGCCATTTAAAGAGGTACGCGAGCTGGGTTTAGAACGTCGTGAGACAGTTCGGTCCCTATCTACCGTGGGCGTTGGAAATTTGAGAGGATCTGCTCCTAGTACGAGAGGACCAGAGTGGACGAACCTCTGGTGTTCCGGTTGTCACGCCAGTGGCACTGCCGGGTAGCTACGTTCGGATGGGATAACCGCTGAAAGCATCTAAGCGGGAAGCCCACCTCAAGATGAGATTTCCCTAAAGAGCCGTTGTAGACTACGACGTTGATAGGTTGGGTGTGGAAGTGTAGTGATACATGTAGCTAACCAATACTAATTGCTCGTTTGGCTTGACCATACAACACCCAAGTGGTTT
>NZ_MUYU01000025.1 GCF_002014825.1 Moraxella pluranimalium
CTTTTGGGGTGCGGTTCAAGATGGCAGGGTTTTTCTATGGCTATAAAAAAGTGATGGCGTGACACCACCTGTCAAATCGCTTTGTTAAACTAGCGACCTAAGACAGGGATTGTGCTTGATGAATCAAGTCGATACCGTCTTGTGGGTTTAGCCCTAAGGCTTGGCAATACCACACAAACTCCACCACATCAAGGCGACGATCACCTTCTTCGATGCGCTGGACGAATGAGTGGGGGCGATCAAGCCTGTGGGCAAGCTCACGCATGGTGAGACCTAGGCGTAGGCGTTCACTGCGTAGCCAAGTGCGTACGGCGATCATTTCGGGGCTGTAGATACTTTTGGTCATATGTCTATTTACAGCAACTTGACCGAATTACCCAAATTGAGTACAATCTGCCTAAATAATGCCGATCATCGCTAAGTCCCATATCAGTCGGTCAGGTGCTGTCTGCTGTGCTATGATAGGGGTGGCGCTGGGTTTGCCAGTATGATTAATGACATGACAAGGAATATTCTTGTATGAGTGATTCTCCACACGAAAAACTGGCGTATCGGCTATCCGACATGATCACCATGCTCAATACTGGTGAGACGCTCAATATCACTGAGTTGACCGAAAAATATCAGGTCAGTCGCCGTACCATGCTTCGAGATATCGAAGATCGCTTGGGATTTTTACCACTCCAAAAAACCGCCCAAGGCTATAAGCTTGAGCCAAGCTATCTAGGACAGCTTAGTTATAAAGACATCCGCACCTTTGCCCAAATCTCAGGTATCTCAGGACTATATCCCAATCTTGATACGGCATTTTTGCGTGAGATTTTGGATCATCGTGCTAGCCAAGTGTATTCGGTCAAGGGTTACACCTTTGAAGATGCAAAGCAATTTGAGCCGATGATGAGTCAGCTCAAATCCGCCATCAAATCCTGTCGGATGGTGGCGTTCATTTATAAAGATAAATCCCGCTTGGTTGCGCCTTATAAGATCATTCATCATCGTGGCTGCTGGTATTTGGCAGGTGTGCAGGATGGTGAGCTCAAGGCATATCGTATGAGCCGCATCAGTGTGTTTCGCTTTGATGATATGCCAAGCTTTGCCATGGATAAGGCTATCGTTGATCGCATCAACCAGGATGAGAGTATCTGGTACGGTCAGGACAAGGTGGAGGTGGTGCTCAAAGTAAGTGCCGATGTGGCGTCGCACTTTGTGCAGCGACAGCTACTGCCCGAGCAGCAGCTCATCAAAGAGCTTGATGATGGCGGGCTACTACTATCAAGCCATGTGGTGAGCGCCAAGCAGATTTTGCCACTTGTGCGCTACTGGATACCACATCTGAAGATTGTCAGCCCTGAAGGGTGGCAGGAAAAAGTCGAGAGCGAGATTAGAGCCTATCTGCAAGAAGTGCCAAAAATATAAAATTGTACAAAAAATAATCAGTTGATTAAATATTTATGAATTTTTTCTAGACAAACTTCATTGGTTGCATTATATTGCTATAAGATTTCTGTACTCATTTTGAGTACATCTTGATTTAGATTGTTACATTGGTTCATTGATAAGGAGTGCCAAATGAAAAATAAATTGAATGCGGCTGCACTGCTTGCATTGTCAGCAAGTCTAGCTGCTTGTAGCTCAGGTGGTGGCAGTTCATCTACGCCGCAATCTACACCAGTTGTATCAGCTGAACAAAAAGCTGCTGCTGAAGCTGCCAAGAAACTAGCTGCCGAAAAAGCTGCTGCTGAAGCCGCCGCTAAGAAAGCTGCAGCTGAAGCTGCTGCAAAGAAAGCCGCTGAAGAAGCAGCCAAAAAAGCCGCTGCCGAAGCCGCTGCCAAAAAAGCCGCTGAAGAAGCTGCCAAGAAACTAGCCGCCGAAAAAGCCGCTGCTGAAGCTGCTGCTAAGAAGGCTGCCGAAGAAGCTGCCAAAAAAGCCGCTGAAGAAGCGGCAAGAAAAGCTGCTGAAGCCGCTGCTCTAGAAGCTAAAATGAAACCTCTAATCGAAAAAGCACAAAAAGTTGGCTTTAGTGATGCCGAGGCAAAAGCCTACGCAGTAAAAAATGTCGCTCTGTCCAATGTAGTTGCTGAACAAAATTTAAAAACAGAAATCGAAGCTAAGGCTGACCGTGATCGTGCGCTACGCATCCCTTATGTGGATGGGCAAAAGGTATTTAATAAAGTCAATGCTATTGATTCAACTTCAAAACAGTCTGGTGCTAAGGTAGAGTACAAACGACCGGATGGAGTCTACGGTGGATATTTCACAAAGCGCACTGATATTAATAATGCCAATGGTGTTGTTGTGATTGATGGTAAGGAAGTTGCGCAAACTCGCATTGGTTCTGAGATTGTTTTGGTTCAGCCTTACTCGATTGTCTATGGAAATATGCTGAATAATGTTTCGGTTGATGGGAAAACTATCATTGATCCGACTGATAGAGTTTATTTTCGCATTGACGAGATTGCTGGCTATGCAGTGACTGATGCGTCACTACCCACTGAAGGTAAGGCAGTTTATAAACCAGCAAATGATGTTCATTATTTGGCGGATTTGCGTAGTGCTACAACATCTAATGGGCTGACTTATAAACAAGATAATGATCGCATTGATGCCTATAGCTTCAGTTATACTGTCGATTTTGCAGGCAAAACAGGCAGTGGACAAATGGAGATTGGAGGCTATCTAGCCCCGAAAGATGCTAAGTCTAGCTACAATACATACAAGGTTATGCTTAATGAGGGTGTTCTTAAGAAGCTGAAAATTGATAATGTAACCACTTATGGTGTGCAAGGCTCCGTCAATGTAGCAAGCTCTGGCTATACTGGGGAGTATAAAACAGATGGTCGCTACATTGTTGGTCTATTTGGCCCGCAAGCCGAAGAGTTGGCAGGTCGTGTCACCATCAATGCGCCATTCGCATTAATCACAAACGGCACTCAAACCGATCGCAAAGATCAAGTGGAGATTGGTGTGGTTGGTACTCGTGGTACTATCCAAAAATAATCCATGGTGCGTGATAAAAGTTACCCAAGTCATTGGGTAACTTTTTATTTGGAACAAACTAGAGAGTGTATTATGTATCATCGTTTGACAGTACTTACTGTATTATCATTGGTATCGATTACGGCGCAGGCTGTTGATGGTATCACTCAGGCTGATATCGAGGCGACTGTTTTGACGCCTGAGCCTGTGAAGTTTGAACGCAATCTACAGATGGATATTCAGGCACCGACTGTTGAGGTCATCGAGCCACAGGTTGAGATTGGACAGTCCGATGATTTGGTGGCGCGCATCAATCAGGCTTTGGTCGCCAAGGAGTGGGCATTGCTTGAGAGTCTGTTGATAGAGTATCGACAGTCTGAAGTTTATAATGTCGGTTTTGATAATTATGCCCAAGGTGCAATGCTTCGCAGTCAAGGTAAGTATAAGGCGGCAATCTCAAAGTTTGAACAGCTATTGGCGCAAGATACCGAATTGATTTATCCAAAATTTGACTATGCGATTATGCTGTATGAGAACAAACAGTATCGCCAGTCGCAGCAGGCTTTTGAAGCGGTGCGACCGAAGCTACCAGCACCAATCCAAGCTATTGTCGATCAGTATCTGAAGAATATTGACCAGGCGAGCAAGGTTGACTTTCGCTACAGTGCGCAATATGAGCAAACAGACAATGTCAATAACGCATCCAGCTCACCAACGGTCAAAGTGGGTGATTGGCTGATGCAACGGACGGAAGATTCTTTGCCGCAATCAGCAAATGGTGTGCGCTACAATACTGGTGCGAACAAAGTCTATAACATCACAGGCAATCACTATTGGTATAATGATGTTGATGTCAGTGGTGTGCATTATTGGGATAATCGGGAATTTAGTGAGACTACAGGTACGATCGAGTCAGGTTATTTATATCAGGATTTTCAGCGTCAGTTTCAGCTAACTCCGATGATTTCGTATAATCTATTGGGTGGCAATCCATATAATTTGCAGTATGGGTTATCAGCTCGCTATCAGCAATCATTGACGCCTAAGATGCGTCTTAGTCTAAATGCTCAGCATTACCAAAAACGCTATGAAGAGGATGGGATAGCAAAGCGATATAATGGTTATCTGAATGCAGAATCGGCACATTTAATGTGGTTCAAATCTCCGAAGCTAATGCTCATGGGTGGGGTTGAGCTGAGCCAAGATCGTGTGGCGGATAATGTTGAAAATTCAACCAAGCAAGGTGTGATGATTGGCGGTACATGGACAGATGGTGCAATAGGCGTGAGATTGAATGCTCGCTATGCAGTGCGCCGATTTGATCATGAGCATTATTTATTTGATGTGATTCGTCGTGATGAGGAGCAGAGATATACCACTACTTTGTGGCACAACAAGATTGCCTATAAGGGATGGTTGCCGAAGTTGAATTATCAATATCATAAAATCGACAGCAATATTCCGGATTTGTATTCTAGAAGCGGTGGAGAATTTTTTGTCAGTATTGATAGATCGTTTTAATCTATTGTTATTTGGGTTGTGTGATTTCTCTCATTGTGGATGAAGCACCAAAAAAATCTCATCAGCAAAAACTGATGAGATTTTTTATGGTCAGTAGTACGGATTAGCGTACAACTTGGCAAGTAGTGCGTGCGTTTTTTACACCTTCTTGTGGGAAGTGTAGTGTACCAACTTCGCCATTGTCGCTCCAGCCGAAACCGTTAGCATTGCTATAAGTTGCTTTTAGGTAGTTGTTTGCTGGGTTGTGACCCCATAGGTGCCATGAAGTGCGCTTGTTACGCTCTAGGATTTCAGTTTGACCATCAACAGTCACACGCATATCTTGGTATGGTGCGCGTTGAGTAGTAACAGTTTTGCCGTCTTCACATTGGAAAGTAGTTTCAACATGTTGAACTACTGGTGCATTGTAAGCACCGGCTTTTTCGTTTGCCATTGCAGTGGCTGAAGTTGCTAGTACAGCAGCGGCTAGGATAACTTTGCTAAGTTTCATAATAAAATCCTAAAATTTAAGTACGATAAAATACAGTCTATATCAAGCTGATATATTTTAAATTATAGCATTTTATTTCATAAAGCGTAAGTCAAAATCACAAAATTGTACAATCATTTACGAAATGAAACATTTTAACCAAATTTTACCACCAATACGGCGAACGATAAGGACCAAATGGACCATACCAACCAAAGGAATAAGGATATATCCAGTCTTGATTTAGACGGCTTCTTTGGTAGTATTGCTGATAGCCTAGAGCGTGCGACTGTTGAATCTCGAGCAGTCCTTCTTCTGGGCAAACTTGATTCATCGAATAGCCACGCTGACCAAGCTCATAGGCGTGTGCCTTGGTGCAGTAGCTTTTTAGTCCTGCTTGGCGACCAGCTTCCCATTTGATAGTGAGAGATTTCATAGGCGTAGCGACCGGCTTTGCCATCTTGTTCGCCGAGCGCTTGCCAGTTTGGTGCTTGGCAGTTGATACCGGGTTTGGCTGTATGGTTGCCTGTGGTGGCGCAGGCGCTAAGAACGAGTGGGGCGACCAAGATGATACCCGAGACGATGCTAAGTCGTTTCATGACAATGCTCACAAAAGCCAAAGATGATTCATTATAAACCTGCAAGCATACAGGGCGCTAGTGGCTTTTGGTTACAGTGCTTTGCATTGTGTATCCATCAAGTGGCAAAAAATAAAGGCATACCGATGGGTACACCTTTAGAGTGTGTGGACTTGGCAGATTATGATGCTTGAGTGCCAACGCTTTGTGGCGCTTGTGGTGGTGTCATATCGGCGGGTTTGCCAGTACAAGTTAGGCTGTGCTCTTTGCCATTGACGGTGACAGTTAGGATGCCATCACGACCGTTGCTGTGCCATTCATATAGGCTTTGTGGGTTGGTTTCGTTCACAAAGCGCATACCTGAGCCTGATACCGCTGATGTCAGGGTAATGTCTTGATTGGTCAGTTTCCAAGTCGGTGCATTGACGGTCAATAGAGCATTGTCGTCTTTTGGATTGTATTTGGCGGTGATGGTTGCACCATCAGTACAGGTGTAGTTGGCGACTAGGTTGTTTTTGTCGCGCTTGCCTTTGCCATCACGACCTTCGTGCTTGCCGTGTTTTTCGTGTTTGTCGTGTTTGTCATGTTTACCATGCTCGCCGTGACGACCTTCGTGCTTACCATCACGACCTTCATGTTTGCCTTGCATCATGCGACCTTCTTCGTGCGCAGGTTTGGTTTGGTTGCTGGCACAGCCTGTGATGGCGACAGCGATAGCGGCAGATGCGATGAGTAATTTTTTCATAGGACACTCCCAAATAATAGGTGTTTAAACAGGTGATAAATCACAATGACAATAGTATAAGCCAAATCCCGATGGCGTGTGTAACGGCAGCCATCGCAATTTGTGGTAATGATGTGAGTGATGTTGATGCATTTCTCGCAAGTTTTGCTTAATGATGCTATGTGTGAAAATTTGCTACTTTGGCGATAACTTTGCGTAAAATTGGGCGTATTTGGGGTTTTGATAATCCGCTTTATCAGATGCTTGAGCGTGTGATAATGAGCGTGTGATATGATGACGATTAAGCAACATTATTAGCGAATTGACCCGTACCGCTAGCCATACTCAACATCAACAATGATGGCTGGTATATCGACCTAGCTTTGTGTATCCATATCGCCAAATAACAAGTTATCCACAGTCTTATCCACAAAATCTGTGGAAAAATTGTGAAACGCAGACAAGGGCGAATTTTTGGATTATAACTGCCAAAATTTGTCAATATCTTGACGATGTCAGTACAAAATATTTTATAACTATTTGATAATTAACAATTTAATTTGATATCAGAAAATTGGTTAAATTTTAACCAATTACGACAGAACCATGACAGATTAAGGGATTACACCTAAGATTTACGCCAATTTTTAAAAGTTATCCACAATTTTTTGGGGAAAAGTGAACAAGCCTTTATGGGACAAGGCTTGGCGATAGTGGATAATAATTTTGATAAGTATTATATCATTGTATAATTAATTATATTAATTAAACTGATGGCATAATCTTGCTATTATCGCACAATGTTTCACATCGATAGATGACAGCTGTGTGAAACCATCAGCACAAATCTGTATAAGCCAACCTGATAAATACATCATTAAACGCAATCGTGCTTAACCTAGCTCATCAAGCGTGTCGGGCGTGTGCTTGAGTGCATCTAGGCAGATACCCATTTCAAAACCCCGATATTGCAAAAATCGCAGTTGGCGGGCTTTTTCTTTGGGGTCGGTGGGGATGTTGTTGCCATATTTGCGGATGCGTGCTTCGACGGCAAGTCTAAGCCAATCCACTTCATCACCAGTATCAGCCAGCACTGTGCCATCGGTGAGACTGGCAAGGTCGGCTTGGGTGATGAGTGTGTCGAGTGATTCGGCAAGGGTGATGCGAGCGTCTTTGAAGGCTTGGCGGATGTGCTGTTTGCCACGACCTTTGCGGATATTTTCACGAATCAGCATATAAGCACAGCGTTCATCGGACTGATAGCCTTTGTTGGCGAACTCTTCGATGAGCGCATCGACGGCTGTGGGGTCGCAGTCTTTGGCGAGTAGCTTTTGGCGCAGTTCATGGCGAGACAGCTCACGGTGCGATAGATAATAAAACGCCAGCCAGCGCATATAGTTAGTAGCTCGGTCAGTGATAGCCAGTGGCTCGATGGCGACATCAGCAAGAGCGGCGGCTAGCTTATCGCTGATGACGGCATTGGTCTGACCAAGCTTGGCATCATCAAGCAGGGCTTTGATTTTGGGTGTGTCGTCATGGGATTGATTGTGATGACGGTTGCGAGTTTGGCGAGCCTTATGGGTGGTTTGGGCTTGCTTTGTGTTATTGGTTAAGCTTTGCTCATTCGATACTGTGCGTGGCTTGGGCTGTGCACGGCTACCAAGTTCATCACGCTCAAGCGTTTGTTTGGGTGTAGATTGTGTTGGCTGTTTGCTGTCGGTCTTTTTTGGCGTGCGTTTGGTTGAAGTAGGTTTTTTTGGACGCAGGGCCTGTTTTTGCTTAAAGGCGGGTTCGGTGGTGGTCAAGGCATAAAAATTGGACGCATCAAGCACGGTCGGCTGATACGACTCGGCAGAAACAGGCGACTCGCCCATCTCTGCCAAGATTTCGGATAAGGTCTTGATTGTCATAGGGTTTTGTATAGCAATGACAAGCCTTGATTAAAAGGCATCGCCATCTTCCATGCCTTCGACATATTCAGGCACTTCATCAGGCTCATCCGCTGATGCGGCAGGCTTGGTAGCAAGCTTGGCTTCACGGATTTTGGTTTCGATTTCGGCGGCGATGGCAGGATTTTCTTGTAGATATTTGACCGTATTGGCTTTGCCTTGACCGATTTTGCCGTCGCCATAGCTGTACCAAGCGCCTGATTTGCCGACAGCGCCGATGTCCACGCCCAAATCAATCACTTCGCCTAGGCGGTTGATGCCTTCGCCGTACATGATTTGGAACTCGGTTTGGCGAAACGGTGGCGCCATCTTGTTTTTGATGACTTTGACACGGGTGTCTGAGCCGACGATTTCTTCGCCTTCTTTGACACTGCCGATACGGCGGATGTCTAGGCGTACCGATGCGTAGAATTTGAGCGCATTACCGCCAGTGGTGGTTTCAGGCGAGCCGAACATGACACCGATTTTCATACGGATTTGGTTAATAAAAATCACCATACAGTTTGAACGCTTGGCATTACCGGTGATTTTACGCAGCGCTTGGCTCATCAGGCGCGCTTGCAGACCCATGTGGCTGTCGCCCATTTCGCCTTCGATTTCGGCTTTTGGGGTGAGGGCAGCGACCGAGTCCACGACAATCATGTCAATCGCCCCTGAGCGCACCAGCATATCAGCGATTTCGAGTGCTTGTTCACCGTTGTCAGGCTGTGAGACCAGTAGCGCATCGATGTCCACGCCCAATTTTTTGGCGTAAATCGGGTCAAGTGCGTGCTCGGCATCGATGAATGCACAAGTGCCGCCTTGTTTTTGGCATTCGGCGATGGTCTGAAGCGTTAGGGTGGTTTTACCCGAGCTTTCAGGGCCGAAGATTTCGATGATACGACCCTTTGGCAGACCGCCGATGCCGAGTGCAATGTCCAAGCCTAGTGAGCCTGTTGAGACCACATCAACATCAAGCTTGGCGGACTCGTCGCCTAGGTGCATGATGGTGTTTTTGCCAAATTGCTTCTCAATCTGCGCTAGGGCAGCTTTGAGTGCTTTTTCTTTATTTTCGTCCACAGTGGATTCCTTGATATTCTAGGCAATACTTGCCAAACTAAAGATTGGCTAATTATAGCATAAAAAGCCAAAGCGGTTGTGATTTTTGCGTAAGTGCGTTTGGCGGTCAATTTTGCTTTGTGCTGTCGTGCCATCAAAATAATGTAATGATGGCTATAAATGGTAAAATTGGCTAATGACACACAAGATTTGATAAGTTATCCACAGTCTTATCCACAAAATCTGTGGAAAAATTGTGAAACGATAAGCCTGCACTATCGATGAATAATATCAGCCAAAATTTGTCAATATCTTGACGCTGTCAGTACAAAATATTTTATAACTATATGATAATTAACAACTTAATTTTAAATCAGAAAATTGGTTAAATTTTAACCAATTACGACAGAACCATGACAAACTATAGGGTTGCACCTAAGATTTGTGCCAAATTTTAAAAGTTATCCACAATTTTTGGGGAAAAGTGAATGAGCCTTTGTGGGACAAGGCTTTGACACTATGGATAACTTTTGGATGGATTTTTTGATTAATTTTATGATATTGATTATTTATAAAATAGCCAGAAAAAATTTTGGATGTTTCACAATCAAGGATAATCAAGCGGTGAAACATCTTGCTATGACAGGTAGTAAGTGGCAGGCGGTGAAATGGGGTTTGGTGTGGGCGTGTTTGGGTGTTTTATTGATAAATTGCATAACAATTTGTGCTACAATAAATGATATAGTTTTTCATTTTTGCCGATGTTGGCAAGTGTTGATACCCCAATTGCAATCAAAAATTAGGAATTATGATGAGTCAAACCACACGATTTGCCGATGCCATCGATACGCTGAGTGCACGATTTGGCAAGCAGTTATCCACCAATCTAACAACCAGACAGCAGCACGCGCACACGACGACTTGGCTTGACAATCAGCCTGCCGATGCTGTCTTGATGGCGCAGGATAAATATGATGTCGCCGATGCGGTGAAGATTTGTCATGAGTATGCGATGCCTGTGATTGCCTTTGGGATTGGCTCATCGCTTGAGGGTCATGTCAATGCACCGATGGGCGGGCTGTGTATCGATATGTCGCAGATGAACCAAGTGGTGGCAGTCAATGAAGAGGATTTGACCGCAACGGTGCAAGCAGGCGTGACTCGTGAATCGCTCAATCAATATCTGCGTGCCACAGGGCTATTTTTCCCGCTAGACCCTGGAGCGAATGCGACCATCGGCGGTATGGTAGCGACTCGGGCATCAGGCACGAATGCGGTGCGTTATGGCACGATGAAAGATGTCACGCTGTCGCTTGAAGTGGTGCTACCCACAGGCGACATCATCCACACGGGCACCCGTGCCAAAAAATCATCAGCAGGCTATGATTTGACCCGTCTGATGGTTGGCTCTGAAGGCACGCTTGGGATTGTTACCGAAGTGACGGTACGACTGTTTGGCATACCTGAGTGTATCGGTAGTGGCGTGTGTCATTTTCCAAGTATTGACATGGCGTGCCAAGCGACGATTGCCACCATTCAGATGTGCTTGCCGATTGCTCGTATTGAGCTACTCGATGCGGTGCAAATCCGTGCCTGCAATCAGTATTCTGGCCTAAGCTTGCCTGAGCAGGCGACCTTGTTCGTTGAATTTCATGGTACACAGCAAGGCGTGGCAGAGCAGGCGGCGCTGTTTGAGCAGATTATCGAAGAGTTTGGCGGTCATGATTTTTGTTGGGATAGTGATGAAGCTGAGCGCAAAAAACTGTGGACGGCACGGCACAATGCCTACTTTGCCAGCTGTGCACTGAGACCTGATGCCAAAGCGTTATCGACTGATGCCTGTGTGCCGATTTCACAACTGGCAGAGTGCGTGACGCAGACGCAGGCGGATATCGAAGCATCAGGGATGCTTGCGCCGATTGTGGGTCATGTGGGTGATGGTAATTTTCATGTGCTATTGCTCGTCGATGTCAATGATGAACACGAAAAACAAACAGCCGAAGACATCATCGGACGCTTAGCGCAGCGTGCGATACAGATGGGTGGGACTTGCACCGGCGAGCATGGCGTGGGGCAGGGCAAACGCAAATATATGGCGGATGAGCACGGCGGTGCGCTTACGGTGATGCAAGCCATCAAACATGCCATCGACCCAAAAGGTATTATGAATCCGGGTAAGATTTGGATAGAATGATATGCTGAACTGAAGTTTCGGCACTCTTAATTGTGATGATGTTGAGCTTGTATGATTGACAGGGATTAAAAAGTCATGGAACTTGATAAAAATTCTCAAACGCTCATTGTTAAGCAATCAATATTGATAGGATTAACCAAATTGATTGCTTTATCCATGCCTATGATTGACCTAGTTATGCTTGCACACTGGTCAACTGTAGATGCGTTGTCTGATTATTCATTCATTACGCATCTTGTGCAAATTTTTGTAGTCATGACACTGGCTTTATCTATCGGAGTGCCGATATTTTTCAATCAGTCAGAGAATCAAAAAAGTGCAATCAGACGGTGCTTGGCATACGCTTTGGTTATGAGTGTACTGATTGTGCCACTAATCACCGTTTTCTTTTATGCGTTAGATTGGGTGAACCATTTTAATCAAATCCAAACATACACTTACTTTTCTTTGGTAGCGGGTATAGTAACTTTACCAACTTATGTTGTTATTAGCCATGTTTTGGATGCGATGGGTCAATCCAAAAAGATGATTTATTTAACGGCAATATTATCAATAGTCAATTTATTGATTAATTATTATTATATATTCATTGCAGATATTCAAGAACAGCTTGGGGTTGCGATAGCAACCAGTGCAGTTAGGGTTCTTGGTTTGATAATCATCTTACTTTGGCTACTAAGACTGTTTGGGTCGTCTGTATTAATTCCTAAGTTTGACAAAAAATCTTTGTTGAGCCTAATGCGACTTGGGCGGTCAGACCTTGTTACGGGAATGGCATTTAGTGGTGGCTTTGCTTTATTGTCATTTTATTTGAGTGCTAATTATTCAAGTAAACTTGTCGGTGAATTTGGGATATTGTTAAATATCATTAATATTGTCTTTGTGTTTTATATTGGGTTTGCGGCGGCATTATCCATACATTTATCAAAGCATCCATCACAAAAGCACGAATTGCTTACAGCTGATTGGGATTATTTTATCTTAAAATCTATTGCCAAAAGTTTTATTGTTGGGCTTTTGGTAAGTCCAATTGTTACGTTGGTTTATTTTTATCCAATGTTTGCGGACAAATTGGTAATTGTTGGCTTGGCAATCACGATTGCGGTGTTGGATGGGCTTGCGATTGCTCTGATATCTCGCCTAAGGGTGGTTGGCTATGCCAAATATCCGCCATTAACCAGATTAATGCTAATTTTATTCGGTATTCCACTGGGGGTTTGTCTGTTGCCACACATGGATATATTGGGCGTGTTGCTTGCGTTCGCTTTGGCAAACGGCTTGGTTGCTTTAGTCCTGATTTTGTACAGTAGGGTGATTTTTCGCAGGCTAAAGCAGGTGTAGGTGATGATTGATAAAGGTAAAAGCTTGAATCATTTTGAGATACACAAACAAAAACCCCTTGAAAATCAATCATTTCAAGGGGTTTTGGATATGGTAGGCGTAAACGAAACCAAACTAATTTTGTAAAGCCTTGCAAATAAAGGCTTGGCAAGGGGTAGTAAAAAACCGATACCAACACTGATACCAACAAATTAAAAAGTCACCCCCAAAAATCGCCATTTTTTACCCATTTTTGATGCCATTGGCAGGCGTGCAAACTTCCAATTTTGCGGTGGTATAAATTTGCATGGGGGTGCGGTCATCTGCACCAATCGCCCAAACTTTTTCACCGCCCCTGCATGGGTGCGTTTTTTATCGAAATCATTAGGCAAATTGGCAGGCGTGGCGGTTGCTTGTATATTGCCAAGTGTGGCAGGTGCGATAATCGCCAGCTATCATCACCAGTGGAATGACAACGGTAATCAAATTGATTACCGATGGAATTAATATCAGCAATTGCCAGCACTAGCACACCGCCAGCAGACAAACACCAGCACCGCCAGCCAGCACCAAAAGTAACCAGCGGTATGATAACGACGGTTAAAATGACCGCCATTACCAATAATGGGCAATGGCTGGATAACTTGCCTTGATGACTGCCAGCACCGCCAGTCATCATGCTATTGGTGGCATCATGCAGGCGTGGCATCATTGCCATTATGTCCTATGCCATTACCATTATGTCCTATGCGTGAACCGCCCCTAGATACGCACCATTTGGGCTGTAATAGCGTTTGGCGGTGCTGTTGGTGTAATGGGTGCTTGATGGGGCAGGCGTGCTGTAATGGCTTGGTATGGGCTTTAATTAGGTTTCCTAATTTCCCAATGCTCTATATATGTGTTGGCAAGTTGTATATACAAATATTCATATTATTATATATATCCCTTATTACCCCTATACCCCCCACTTGATAGAATATCACCCCCAAAATATCGTTTTTTTATTCAAACTATGGGAAAGTGGGGAAAGTGGGAAAGTGGTAGGCTCTAGCCCTTATGGTATAAGGGTTTGCATACTTTCCCACCAAAAACACCAAAAAGGAAAGTAGGAAAGTGACAAGTACAAAAAAAGGGAAAGCGTGATACTTTCCCCATTGTAAGCCCTTGATATATAAGGCTTTGCGGTTTTATGTTTTACTTTCCCCTTACTTTCCCCAATAGGTAGGGATTAATAACAATTTCTCTAGCCTTACCGCTTTTGCCCCTGTATTCAATTTGGATATGATAGCAACATTCCAAAATTTCCATCACGCCTGCAAAGCTTTGGGCGTTTCTTAGGTGCTTTGGTGAAATATTTCTTTGTACCGTTTGATATGCCATGCGGTCTGTATGTTCGCCTTGGCATTCTTTCACAAGCCAGTCTATCGCCATTTGCTCATCGCTTTTACTTTCGCTTTGGGTGTCATCATAGCCAAGTAGTTCATTCATGCCATACCACACCAAGGCAAAGGCATTATCAAGGTACTTTGGCGTTATCTCATGTTCCCCATCATAAAACGCCAGTAATGATGCGATACGGCTTGCATTCTCTGCCATGCGTGATGCAAATGAACTAACATCATGTAGTAATTTTCCATCACCCAAAAGCGTTTCTACAGACTGCTGAAAATCGGCAAATTTCTGTAAGGTTTGATGGTCTTTAAATCGCATCATTTGGCGGTTGGGTAAGCCGTATTCATTGTATAGTTGCGGTATGTATTCACCATCTGCCATGCGTTTAAATGGGTGTTTGATGCGTGCTTGATGCGTAAATGGGCTAAGGTTTCCCCCTTGTTGTTCGCTCTCACCGCTTGGCATTTCATGCGTGCCGTTGGCTAATTGTTGGTGTGTGTCCAATAGCTGATAGCACCAATGCCAAAAGCGATTTAATAAGGGGTCTGTATCGGTCGATTGGCTCAATCGCTCGGGCGTGTTCCACTGTCTAGCCCCCATGAGTGACGGCTCATAACACACCAAAAACCGTGCCAAAAAGCCTTGTTCGGTCATTAGGCTGTCACTCATTACCCCTTGCATGATAATTGGCTGTACGGCAATATCCATGGTTAGCCTGCATCGATACGCCTTATTTTTCTGTTTGAATTTATTGGCGGTCTTATTACTGCCTACTCGTGACTTATCCACTCTGCCACTGGAATGAATATTAGTCAGGCTTGCCAATGAACTGCCTGCCGTGTCTGATTTCATGCTATGACCGTGAAAGAACTTGCCCCCATCATCGCTAACCAAAGAAAGGTTTTTGATGCCATCATGTACATATCTATCCAAAATCTTTTCTATGGTCGCATCGGTGAAAATGGGCGTTAGGTCGATTGGCTCTTTTGGCTCTGTAAATTCCTTTCTTTGCTTTGGCGGTAGGCTTTGATACTCGTTATACGCTTGAATTTGTTGTTCAAATCGTCTGTTTTCGCATTCGGTAAATTGATAGATGCCGTTGTAGGTCAAATCCTGTAAGGCGGTTTTACCTGCACCGCTTTTACCTTGTGTTAATAGCCAAAGACTTACGGGCGTGTATTTACCAAGTAGCAAAGGGGCATCGATAAAGCATTGAGCAACGGTCGATAATGCACCCAACACGCTTTGCCCTGCCCATGATAGTGGCACTTGTGCGAAATATGCACACCGTTTGACCACCGCCCCCAAATCATCACCAAACGCATCTATTGGATAGGGGTTAGCCGTGACGGTCTTTTGTGGTAGGGGCTTTGGCGTTTGCCACTGAATACGGCTCAATTCCACCTTGTCGGATTGTTCGCACACATCATCAAGGCTATCATGCGCTAATGCTGTTTGCAGGTCTGCAATGGTCAGATATAACACGCCATTGACGGCGGTTTTTAGGCTCTCTAGGCGTTGTTTGTCGGTCAGTGGTGCATATACCGCCAAAGGCTTGTTAAGCGTGCCAAAATGCGTAATAAGGGCGTTAAAATGATGCTCTAGCAGGCGTGGCAGGCATACCACACACCCTAAGTCATCTTTGACGGCATTATATAGCGCATCGGCATTTTCAAAGCCAATTACGGCATGGATTTTGGTGCATAACGCCACATCACCCAAAACCACTGCTTGCCCTTGATAATCTTTGATGACAAAGGGGCGTTTGAAATTGCTCTGAATGTCGGTATTTGGATAAATGATCAGATTGTTTTTATCGCCTGTATTGTCCTGTAAAATCACGCCTGCACTTTGTATGGCTGGATAGTCTTTGGCATCGCTATTGACTGATACAAATAAATCACACCATGCGGTGTGCATCGCAAAAGACAAATCATCATGATAAGTTGGCGTGTGGTCTAGTAATGGTAATTCTTTAATCTCAATCATGCCACACCCCCAAACATAACGGGCGTAATGCACACATCAAGCCCACAATACGCAAATATCTGGGCGATTCGCTCGGCTTGGTCTAGTGTTGGCAAGGTGCGGTGATAGTTGCCCTTGTGGCTTGTCAGCGTGTAGGCGGTTGGGCGTGGTGTGCCTGTCATGGCAGGCGTGATGGCTGAAATAGGGGCAATGACTGCCCCCTTGGTGTTGGTTTGGGTATTGGTGTTGTATGCGGTCATAATTCGCCCCCTGTATGTTCTTTTAACTCTTCCAAGGCTTTTTCGGTGCTTGTCCACATCGTCCAAAGCAATGCTTGTAGTTCATCGCTTTCTAGCGTGTTGTTATGGATAATGGCAAATAGCTGTGATAGGGTCTTAAGGCTAAATTCTGCACTCTCCACCGCTGATTTTAAAAAGTAGTTTTCTTGTTGTAATGCGTTCATCTTACACCCCCATAACCGCTAGAATGCCAAAGACAAGGCAAGCGATAGGCAAGCCAAGGACAAAGCCCAAAATTAGGCTTTCAATAGGGGTAAAGATTGAAAATTTTTGAATGGTGTTTGAGATTGCATTCATGGTGAACGCTCCTATTTCATTTTGAGTTTGAGAAAATCGCCCAAATAGGGTGATGGGGTTCACTCTCGGTTGAAATAGATACCGCCCCACATATTCGCCAAATGGCTTATTTTGTGGTGTCACCCCATCATAATATGATAGGTGCTTTGTCTGCACAAAGTCCTTATATGATGGGTTCACGCCTGCACCAATGCCACTTGTGGCGGTGTTTGGGCGTAAAAAAAGCCATTTTTGGCAGTTTGGCGAAACTGCTATTTCATTTTGAGAGAGAACGCCATTATCACCGCTCATTGCATCGATAGCAAATGATATTTTTTCATGGTTCAATGGTTTGTGATGAATATTATTCATGTTATAATTGCCCCGTTGGTAATTGATAAGTTGGTATTAGTGATACTTGCCCCTAGTTTGCATGGCTAGGGGTTTTTTTTATTCTTTGTGGGTTTGTTGTTTCTTGATGGCGTCAATATTTTTATAAATCGGCTCATCAAACAACAATAAGGCAGATAAATCCCCTGTTATTGTAGGTAAAATAACGGGGTATAATTCGGCATTATGGTAGCGTTTTGATAGCAGCACATGGGCGTATAGCTTACCGTTGTTATCCAGTTCAAGCGTTGTTACTAAACCAACGGCTTTCTCATCTTTAATATCAAAAACCAATGCGGTATCATCTACAAAAATAACAAATGGGCTTAGCGTTTGACGGCTGTTAAATGTGTTCATTATCTGTTTTATGCTATCAATGCTTAGCCCATCGCCTGCATTCATCACATGAATTTTTATTAATCCCTCTAATCCTTTCATGCCATCACTCCTGTCAGTTTGGTAATGTCGCTTGGCTCTATCCAATAGATGGCATGGCGTTTACCGCTAGGGGCTGTTGTCATGCGTGATTGGATTGGATAGCCGTCCTGTTTTAGTTCGGTGATACGCTGTGATAAGCTCCAACACCCCCAAAGGTTTAAGGCGGTCATTGGCTCAAGCGTTGCCCCTGTCTTTAGGTATGCCAAAATCAATGCCTTGTAGCTGTCTAGCGTGTTCATTCATTGCCCCCTTGTTCATCAATCCATGCCAAAATATCGGCGTTTTTCCAGGCGGTGCAATGCGTGCCAAACTTGATAGGCTGTGGAAATGTGCCGTTTTTTACCATTTTCCAAAGGGTCGATTTACCAAATGGCAGTAATGGCAAAATGTCTTTAAGTCGGCTCATGCCTTGCGGTGATAGTGTGGTTTGATTGGCCATTTCATACGCTCCAATAGTTCGCTTGTGGTTGTCGCACTTTATAGCGGTGCTTGGGCGTATGATAGGCGGTGAATGCACCGTAACGGCAATACCATTAAGGCTCACGGCAAGCACCGTTACCCCTGTATTTATCACCATCACGCAATAAAAAAGCCCTTGAAAATCAAGGGCTATAAACTGTAACGGTAAAAGTTAATCATGCGTGCCATGTCGGATAATTTTATCAATCCATCTTGCTTTACTTTGGTTCAATTCGGGGTAATTTTCCATAATCCACCGCTCTATATATTCTTGCTTTGGCTTGGTTGTTTCGTTGGTTGGGTCATAGTCCTGCCAATGCGTAACAAGCACATCATGCAGGGCTTGTAATGCCGTGTTGGTGTGATTGATGGCAGGCGTGGCATTGGCTTGTTGGTTGAGTTCGCTCTCAAGTTTTGCAATGCGTGCCTTTAGCTTGGCATTCTCTGCCTGCAGGTCTGCTATCTGCTGTTGGCTGTCATCGTTTGCGGTCGTGGCGTTAAGCTGTCTTTGTAGGTCTAAAATGCGTGTTTGTAAGCCTGCTATTATCTCACCTGCATTCATGGGGCTGTTGCTGTCATTCACGCCTGCCATGCTTGGTGATTGTTCCCCAAATGTCGGCAATTCTGATTTTTTCAAATAGTCGGTATAGGTTGGGTTGCTTGCTGTATCATGTTCAAGTTTATAAACATTCAATTCACCAGTAAAGCTATCAATGTAGCTTTGTAGCGTGTCCAAAGTATTTTCAAATATCGTGCGTTCATCATACACGCTTAGCCCTGTTTTTCTTTTCGGTGTGTAAACCGCTTTTTCATCTCTGCGATAAACGGTTAAATCCTTATAGGTAGTTTGCAAGTGTGTAATCACCGCTTGTATATCGCTATCATGCGATATTGCCAATTCATTCACCCATTGCCAAACTGGTATATATTCACCATCTTTTTGTTTGATCAGTTCATCAAAAAATCCCATTTTTTTTGCACCTTATCAATTAGCACCTTGACCAAATAGGGTGCAGGGCGTGGCGGTCTAAGGTGCAAAAATAACCGCCTTTCGGTAGCTACTCCTAGCCCTGCGAAAGTGTTTAGATTATACTAATCTACAACAAACTTTTGTTGTGGGTTTTTTTCGTCTAAGTTCGTCTAAGTTCGTCTATCATCACCGCTTTAGATGATGCCAATCTACAACAAACTACAATACCGCCAAAAATGCCGTTACTTTCCCAAATGGTAGGAAAGTTGGGAAAGTGTGGGGAAAGTGATAGGAAAGTTGGCAAGCCCTTTATTTTCAAGGCTTGGCGGTTTTCGTTGCATCGTTTTACTTTCCTACTTTCCCCTACTTTCCTTTGATAATTTTTTATGGGAAAGTGCCACAAAGCCTTATATAGCAAGGGTTTGCGGTAGTTACTTTCCTACTTTCCCCATTTTCTAGGGTAAATAATTAATTTTCCCTATTTCACCATCTATCATATCTGCCCATTCTTGCATCATCTGTTGGCGGTAGGGGATATGCTTGGCGTGGTCATACGCCCCTGCCACTTTATCCTTTTTTTGGTGTGCAAGCTGTAGTTCAATAGCTTCATGTATATATTGGCGTTCGTGTAATGTAGTACTTGCTAATCCCCTAAAGCCGTGACCAGTCATTTTGCCTTGCCACCCTAACCGCTTTAATGCACTGGTGATAAAGTTCTCACTAACTGGGGCTTTTGATACGGTGTTATAAAATACAAATTCATCACTTAGCCCCATTGCCTTGATGGTCTGTAAAATCTCTATGGCTTGGCTAGATAATGGAATAATGTGTTCTTTGCCCATTTTCATACGCTTGGCAGGGATGCGCCACAAACACGCCTGCCAGTCTATTTCCTGCCATGTCATAAACCGCATTTCAATGGTTCTAACCATGGTATAACAAATAAACCGAATGGCAAGCTTGGTTAATGGCTCACAATTGGAATGATCAATATCGGCAAATAGGGCGTTTAATTCGTTAAATTCAATGCGTGCAAAGTGTCGCTCGGTGCGTTCCTGCAGTCGCTTTTCTAGCCCCTTATGCGGTGATATGCCGTTGAATTGGTCATGTATGATAGCGTGGTCATAGATAGCACCAATTTGGCGATTAGCACGCCTTGCCATATCACCTGCACCCCTTTTATCAATGGCACTAATCACATCAAACACCATTGCAGGCGTGATGGCTTTTACATCGATATGGGCAAGCTTTGGGGCTATATCCCGTTGGTATAAATTAAAGTCTTTTTGATAGGTGCTAGGCGTAACGGTCTTTTTGCCTGCATTGGCAGGGCTTGCAGGGTTACGGCTCTCATGATAGGCGTGTGCCACATCACCAAATAGCACCGCTGATGGCTTGGCGTGCTTTGGGTCAATGCCTTGTTTGATTTTCTCTTTGATTGATAGGGCGTGTATGCGTGCCTGCTGTAGGCTGATAGTTGGATATGTGCCAATGGTCATGCTTTGCTGTTTGCCATGCCATCGATAGGCAATCACCCATGATTTTACGCCCGTATGTCTTACCCAAAGTTGTAAGCCGTTCCCATCGGTGTATTTATCTACTTTGCCATGCGTACATTTGTCTGATGGCTTAAGCTTTTTTATGGCGGTATCAGTCAGCATTTTAGCCCCATTGTTGGTATCACAAAATCCGATACCAACAATGATACCAACATTTTATTCGGATTTAAAGGGATTTAGGCGGACTATGTAGGACAAGGAAAAGGGCGAAAACCCTTGAAAATAAAAGGGTGTCACACCGAAATGGACACCCTTAAATTAATGTTTGGTAGGCGTAAACGGACTCGAACCATCGACCCCCACCATGTCAAGGTGGTGCTCTAACCAACTGAGCTATACGCCTAAGATGTGCGTTATTCTAGCAGAGTTTTTGGATAATGCAAGCAGTTTTTTCAAAAAATTGCGAAATTTCAGCGATTTTGATGGCGATAAATATCAATCGGCGTCTTAAATGGGCGATTGGGCAACTCTTGCACAAGCTTTGGCACCAGATATCCGGGCAAGGTTTCGAGCAGTTGCCAATAAATAGTCACCGCCTGCTCAATCGGCAAATCAAAATGCGCCGCACCTTGTACCTTATCCAGTATATGCAGATAATAGGGCAAAATCCCTGCATCAAACAGACGATGGCTAAGTGCCGATAGCGTGTCTGCATCATCATTGATGCCTTTTAAGAGTACAGTTTGGTTCAGCAGGGTGACACCAGCTGATTTGAGCTGTTGGCATTTATCAATCAATATCTCATCGATTTCATTGGGGTGATTGATGTGTAGCACCATCACCAGTTTTTTTGGAGAATTGGCGAATAGGGCAAGTAGCTCATCATCGACACGATTAGGCAGAACCACAGGCAGGCGAGTGTGTAGGCGGATGGTGTGAATGTTTGGCAAAGCAGCAATGGCATCGAACCATAGCGACAGCTTGCGCTGATTGAGATTGAGCGGGTCGCCACCGCTTAGTAGCACTTCATTGACATCGGCGTGCTGTTTGATATAGTCCATCACCGCACTCATCTGCGATTGGCTTGGCAGGTTCGCCCCATAGTCAAAATGCTGACGAAAACAGTACCGACAATGCACCGCACACGCCCCTGTGACGGTCAGTAGCACTCGTGAGCGGTATTTATGCAATAATCCCTTGATAGGATTGTGGTTATTCTCATCGAGTGGGTCAGTGCCATAACCTGCAACCGCTAGCGTTTCTTGATGGCTTGGCAATACTTGTAATAACAGCGGGTCTTGGGCATTGCCTTTTTGCATTTTGGCGACAAAGGCTTTTGGCACACGCAGGGGGAATTTTTTGGGCGTATGGCTATCACCACTTGGCAAATCTAGCAAGGATAACAGCTCATCGACATCGCTGATACCATCAGCAAGCTCGCTTTGCCATGAGTCTTGATTGCTTTGTGATGGGTTTTTTGAGTCTGCGTGCAAAATTTTTGATAATTTCATGGTTTATTTTTTGACAAAAATCAGTAAAACTTTATATAATGCAATGTTTGAAAGTCATGATTGCGTTTGCTTGTCATTATAACGCATTTTTTGACGGCAAATTGATTTTTTAAAAAGTATCTTTTTGTGCTTTTCTTGTTTTTGCTAATGATTAAGGTATTATTATGGCAAGTTTTTCTACCAACGATTTTAAAGCCGGTCTAAAAGTTATGCTAGACGGCAACCCATGCTCAATCATCGAAAATGAGTATGTCAAACCAGGTAAAGGTCAAGCCTTTAACCGTGTTAAGCTACGCAACCTACGCACTGGCAAAGTGCTTGAGCAAACCTTCAAATCAGGCGATACGCTAGAAGGTGCTGATGTGATGGATGTCGAGATGAACTATCTATATAATGATGGCGAGTTTTGGCACTTTATGCACCCAGAGACTTTTGACCAGCTACAAGCGGACAAAACAGCGATGGGCGATGCAGCACAATGGCTAAAAGAAAACTCAAACGCACTATGCACCATCACCCTATTCAACGGTGCACCATTGTCAGTAACACCACCGAACTTCGTTGAGCTTGAAATCGTCGAAACTGACCCAGGTGTGCGTGGCGATACTTCAGGCGGTGGTGGTAAGCCTGCACGCCTAGAAACTGGCGCAACTGTGCGTGTACCGCTATTCGTTCAACAAAACGAAATCGTGCGTGTCGATACCCGTACTGGCGAATACCAAACTCGCGTTTCTGCTTAATAGCCTATTTAAGCAAAGAACAGATGTCAGCGATGGCATCTGTTTTTTTGTGCTTTTTTATGCAGTCATTTGGCAATTATCCATGTATTTTGCCAAAATAAGTCGGATAATTGATTAAAATTACAAATCATAAAACAAATCAAACACAATTATTGATAAAGCCGAGTGTGCGACTGATGACAAAATTCGTGTCAGGTGTTAAACTACTACAACGACACATTTTGAAATATTTTGACCAATTAACCGAGTATCACCATGACACAGCTATTTCAACGTACACTTGCCAAGCCCATCACCGCCACAGGGATTGGGCTACACAGTGGCAAAAAAGTGACGCTGACTTTGATGCCTGCCGAGCCAAATACTGGCATCGTCTTTGAGCGTACGGACTTGGGCGCAAGTGTACCGATGGACGCCACGCTCGTGGTGGATACCATGATGTCATCAAATCTGGTGCAGGGTGAAGCACGAGTGGGCACGGTGGAGCATCTGCTATCTGCGGTGGCGGCGTGCGGATTGGATAATTTAATCATTCAAGTGGACGCTGCCGAGATTCCGATTATGGACGGTAGTGCGGCGCCGTTTTTGTTCTTGATTGACCAAGCGGGCATCTGCGAGCAAACTGAGCTCAAAAAATTCATCAAAATCATCAAGCCCGTCGAAGTCAATGATGGCGATAAATGGGCGCGCCTTGAGCCTTATGATGATGGCTTTTTGATGGATTTTGAGATTGATTTTAATCATGCTGCCATCGCTGCGACCGAGCAGACCACGCAGCTTGATTTTAATACCGCAAATTTCGCCGTTGAAGTCGGTCAAGCGCGCACCTTTGGATTTTTGAAGGACTTAGAATACCTACAAAAGCACAATTTGGCATTGGGCGGTAGCCTTGATAATGCGGTCGTGCTCGATGATAATTCTGTCGTCAATGAAGGTGGTCTGCGTTACCCAAATGAGTTCGTCCGTCACAAGATGCTGGATGCGGTGGGTGACTTGTATGTCATTGGTCATGCGTTGTTGGGTAAGTTTTCGGCATATAAATCAGGCCATGCGGTGAATAATGCACTGATTCGTGCGGTGCTGGCTGACCCTAGTAGCTATGAAATTGTAACATTTTATGACAAAGATGCTTGCCCGATTGCTTATGTTGAGCCAAGTTGCTAACAGATTATTGAGTTTACAGTTGTATTTTTATTCTGTCTTAACAAAAATCGCTTAGCAAAATAGCAGAAATATCGCCAAATCGAGTAAAATCTGTATAAAATTTATACAAACCAATCCGATCCGATGTCAGTCGTGGTCGGATTTTTGTTTGTGGGGTGTCTATAAGCTTGATAAATCAAGCGATTGGACAGAGTGGCATGGCAGGTGGGTCAATCATGCGAAAGTTGGGGAATTTGCTGGATTGATAGCTTGCGTGATGATGTCCAAAGTTTGTTTACAAAACTTTACAAAAATAAGATACGATATAACAAATAAAATCCCTTGATTTGTTCAAGGGATTGAATACGACATTATTAATAATTACCACAAAGTGAATGTATCTGATTAGTCATCATTGCCTGCTAATTTAAGTAAAGCTGTATGCAGACGTTCATTTTTGGTGACAAATTGAGCGGATTGTGCTATGATTTGCTTCGTGTTTTCGCTTAGGGTTCTTTTTGGATCATCTTGGCGAGAGTCTGATTGGGTCATTTGCGGTGCCAAAATCACCTTGATTGACTGTAATTGACAAAAGCGCTCATCATATGCACGCAAAGCTTGAACACAATCCATCATCATATAGCGTGCGTGATTGGCAGCGGTCGATGAACCCATTGCTAGGGTAATCTCGGCCGGCAAAGTAGCCACCACATAACAAGTTGTCAGCATCTGTTCAGGAAAAATCTGAGACAGTGCTTGGCGGACAAGTTGTGTGGTCTGTTGCAGATGGTAATACTGATGCGACAGATGCTTTGGGACAGCAGCGCCAGCAGCGGCTTGATGTTCAAGTTGGCTTGCTAGATGATTGGGCTTGCAAGTTTTGGCAAGCAAATCATTGATGGCTGTGGTTTTTGTAGAATCAGACATATCTCACCTTGGATAACATTAGAGCCTATGGACATGGTGTCCGCAGAGCAAGTGTATCACGCCTAAAGAGAAAAGGGTATCTTTGACACGCTTTTCTAGTACGCAAAGGAAGTGTGCTGCGTCCACGAGCTTTAATCAAAACCAACAATCAAGACACGAGCAAAGTAAGCAAAGGGGCGGTATCTACGGATACGATTGGCACTCACCATTTTTAGCCAATATGCCAAGCAAGCTTTGAGCGTGGGAGAAACTACATGAAACGAGTATTTTGGCTAATGTCGGCCGTTGGCTTAACGCTAGCACAATCAAGTGCAGCACAAACTAACTACACAACAGATGCTTATGTTGCCAGTGTGCCGGATGTGGACATCGATAATGCAATCAATAGTTTGATTGCTAGCAGTACCCAAGGCTCTCGTACCACCACTTATTATCAAGCTGGTACTGCACCAGCTGCTACCAATTTTAGTGCCAATTTCCAATCGGCAGCACCTGCTCAATTAACTGCCAATAGCGCACCTAGTATTGCAGCAAAATTTGCTTCACGAGCTGCTCATTCTAGCAGTCTCAAAAAGTGTGCATTGTATGTACGTCGTGCGTTGCAAGCAGCAGGTTATCAATTTACGCCACAAGTATCTGCTTATATGTATGCATCAAATGGTATTCTAGCTAATGCAGGCTTTGTTAAGCTAAAAAATGATGGCTATGTACCACAGGTTGGCGATGTTGCAGTATTTAATCGCACTTCTAGAAATCCACATGGTCATATCCAAATCTATGATGGCAACCAATGGGTATCGGATTTCCGCCAAAATAAATTTAGCCCTTATGCTCAACATAATGGCTATAGCGTATGGCGTGACGCTCGCTATATCGACGCATCTGCTAATACAGGCACAGTCCTAGCAATGAATGATCAGTAATTAATCCTGACAACAAAAAAGNNCTTTTTTGTTGTCAGGATTTTGTACTATTCGCAGGAATAGAAAGAGATATCAGAAATTTTACAGGTGTTTCCTGTGCACTTAAATTTAAAATAATTGGTTGCTGTTTGCCCATATTGCTTAAAGGTAGCTTTGACCCGACCGTTGGAAGCATTACTAACTTTGACAGCAGCATTAGTTTGGGGGTCTTGATTGCCCCATAATGGATCATTGTCACAAATTGTAGTTCTGTTATAGTGATTGCGCAAACCTGGTGTTGCATGACGCATAATTGCAGCCATACTGTCATCTGTTCGCTTGGCTTCACTGTATATAGACTTTACGATATTGATTTTTTGTTGCGTTTGATTAGCATTAGCTAAATTGGGTGTGATAGCTACTGCCAATACCGTGACTAGTCCAACTAGTTTTTTCATCATCGCTCCTTATGGCTGTTGGCGGATTAAATTTATCATATTTAATCATACCATATTTAAATTGTCTTTCAAATAAAAATGCACCGTAAAAACGGTGCATTTTGTTAAACAGAGCCAATTAAATAGCTTGGTAAGATTATTGTCTTACGCCTGTTTGAGTGCCAGTGATGCTCTTGATGGTTAGGTTGTTACCGCTTACCGTGATGTTCACTGTGCCTTTGATGCGTAGTGTTGGGTGTTCGCCTTTACCTTTGTACTTGCCGCCACCTTGTGACTGGATGTCAGTTAGGATGGTGCGACCTTCGGTTTTTTTGGCTTTTTCGGTTAGACCTTTGGTCATCACGCCAACGAATTTATCACCTGATTGGCTGATGGTGATGATGGCTTTGGCTTCACCTTTTTCGGTCATCTTCCATTTACCGACGATTGGGTCAGCTGCCATTGCTGATGCTGATAGTAGAACGCCAGCACCGATTGCCATTAGTTTGGTTGCAAATTTCATAATTCACTCCTTGTGGTTTGTCATGGATAATCAATAAACCCACTTGTGTGTACAAGCTTAATGGCATTATAACCAAGCTATACAACAAAAGCAAACCGGTATAGACAGATTTTTGTAGTGATTTGCCATGCTTTTGTTACAGTCGGTGAACGCTTGTATCTTATTGACTTTGATGGAGAAATGCTTTGGTTAAATTTTAGGCAAATGGATTGTCAATCTCTTCAACTGGGGCAGTCGCTACGCTCATCTCATCGGGCAAATCTGCCATCTGCTCAAGCGCTGTCACAAGCTGACTACTGATGGCTTGTAGTGCTTTGGCTTGGGCAAGTCCGTCTTTGCTTTTGGCAATCGTCAATTCCCCAAACAGCACCACAGTATCCAAGCCGTTTTCGATGGTCAAACCGCCGATGGTCAGCACTTCATGGTCATTATCAAAAGGTGTCATCGTTGTCATGTCATTCATTAGAGTATTCATTTAGCTTGTATTATTTAACTTCTTAAAAATGTCACCACATAGCGCACCATCGCATCACCAAAGGCAAGCCAGCTGTGGGGCGTATTAAGCATGATGGCTTCGGCTTGCTTGTCGGTCATTGGGCTAGGTAGGGCATGGGCGTGGTTTTGGACGGCGGTCGCAAGACTTGGCATGGCAAGGATGCCCGTACGCTTGGCAAGCGCTTGTAAGCTGATGACTTCATAATTGCCCGTGCTGTCATTGGGCGAATAATACACGCCAGCTTGGTTTAGCTTTGGGATATATACCGCCTTAAAAAAGTGGCTCGGCACCATTACACGGCCGCCGATACGCTGTACGCTTTGCCCATCAAAGACCACGCCAGTCACCACATACACTTCACCATAGCGTACTGCCAGCGTGCGGGTGGCGTTTTCGATATGACGCCAAAGATTGCGGTTGTGCTCGCCATGTTGGGGTGCGATATTGGCAAGGCTAAAGCTAGCATACTGCTCATCGACGGTCGCCATGTCGCCATTGGGGGCGATGTGTCCACGGTCAAACCCCGAACGGCGATAGTCGGCAAGCTCGGCACGCACATCGCTTGGCAATCGGCGCTCGGCACGAAAGCTGTCATTACGCGCTAAGGTGCGAGCTTGTTGTACTCGCTGATTGGTCAGGTGCGATGCCGACCAAAATGGCGTGCGAGAGATGCCCGAATACAGCGTGGCAAAGCCGTCAAAGCACAGCGCATACAGCTGACGGTTGAGCTTATCGCCTTTTGTGCCGACAAGCGCAGGCGCGCTTTGATAAAATTGATGTTGGCAAGCTTGATAGCTGTCAAATCCCGTCTCAAAGCGATAGCTAAGTGGCGAAACCGCAGGCGTGGTATCGCTTGGCGTCGGTACTGTGTTTGGCGTTGGGCTTGGGCTTGGATTTGGTGTAGGCTCAAGGCTGATGGTACAACTGCTAAGCAGGATGGTTATCGCTACACAAGCGGTACGGAATAAAAATCGGCTCATCATCGGTGCGTGCAAAACAAAGATTGTAATTGGTGTCATAGCTTTTTATAATGAACGAATTTTAGCAGTTAATCATCATGACAACAACCAATTTGACAGCGGATTTGACAATCAGCACCTGTGATACTACCGAGATGGTATTGCCAAGCAAATTTGCCACACGGCTTTTGGCGTGGTTTGAGCAATCGGGGCGACATGATTTGCCGTGGCAGTTTCATCATCAAGACCATGCTGATATCTATGCGGTATGGCTGTCTGAAGTGATGCTACAGCAGACGCAGGTGGCGACAGTGATGGGGTATTTTGAGCGGTTTTTGGCAAAATTCCCCACCGTGCAGGATTTGGCGGTAGCGTCATGGGATGATGTTGCGACCTTATGGGCGGGGCTTGGCTACTATGCTCGGGCACGCAATCTACACGCAGGGGCGGTTCAAGTGGCTGATTTTATTGATAAAACTGGTCATTTTCCGCAGACGGTGGATGAGTGGCAAGCCATCAAAGGTGTTGGACGCTCCACTGCAGGGGCGATTGTGGCGATGGGTGTGCGTGATTTTGGGGTGATTTGTGATGGCAATGTCAAGCGAGTGCTGACACGCCACCGTGCCATTGATGGCGATATCACCAAGTCCGCTACCGATAAGGCGCTATGGCAACTTGCCACCGCTTTGACACCTAAGATGGATAGCGGTAAATACGCACAAGCGATGATGGATTTGGGGGCGACCATCTGCACTCGCACCAAGCCCAAGTGCGATATCTGCCCTGTGGCAATCGACTGCCAAGCACGGCTTATGGGCAAACAAGCCACTTATCCTGTCAAGAAAAAATCTGCACCCAAGCCGCACCGCCATAGTCTAGCGGTCGCACTCATGTACCAAGATGATACGCTATGGCTGCAACGACATAATGATGGCGGTATCTGGGATGGGCTGTGGTGCTTGCCAATGATGACACTGGCATCGGATGCGGATGGGTTGCTTAGCCAAGATATGCTTAATCAGCTGATGGATAATGCGACCGAGATGTCATCACTAGCTGAGCAGGTGCTATTTGATGCGCTTGGTACGCTACCACATCCGCCCGTAGAGCATCATATCAAGCATACGCTGACGCATTTTCACTGGCATATCTATCTTGTGACGCTCAAGGTGGATGAGCGGTTGTATCAACTGCTAAATCACTCGCTACAATCGGTTCATGCGGATTTTGTGTGGGCTGATGGTGAGAATTTGGCAAAGCCTGTGGCGATGGATAAGCTGTTAAAAAAGGCTTGACGGGTTTATCGTCAAGCCTACTGCTCAAAACGCACGCACCTGTAGCCACTGTACAATCTGCGACAATAAATTGTCATCGCCAAACGACGCCACGGCTTGTTCGGCATCATCAAATAACTGGTCGGCATAACGGCGTGCGCCATCGACACCGAGCAGTTTGACATAGGTGGATTTTTCAAGTTTTTCATCACTGCCGGCAGGCTTGCCTAGCGTGGCGGTATCGGCGGTGACATCCAGTACATCATCTTGCACCTGAAAGGCAAGCCCTACCGAGCGAGCATATTGACCGAGCTTTTGCATCATCGTATCATCAGCATGAGCGCAGATGCCACCCATCATCACTGATGCTTCGATGAGTGCGCCTGTCTTATCACGGTGGATGGCTTCGAGCTCGTCTTGATTGAGTGTTTTTTGTTCACCTTCGATATCGAGCATCTGACCTGTCACCATGCGCCGTGCTCGTGGCACAAGTGTTTGTAATAGCTTTAGGCTGATATCAGACGGCTCATCTGATGACCCAGCCAGCACTTCAAAGGCAATTGACTGCAAGGCATCACCTGCCAAGAGTGCCACACCTTCACCATAGACCACATGACAAGTCGGCTTGCCACGGCGTAGCTCATCATCATCCATACAAGGCAAATCATCATGTACGAGCGAATATCCGTGTATCATCTCAACGGCTGCCATTGCACGCAGTACCCACGCCATCTGCGCTGTGGTGATGGGGCGAGATGTATGCGCTGATACCGTCAAAAAAGTCGCCAAGACAAGCAGTGGCCGCACTCGTTTACCGCCATTACTCATCGCATAGCGACAAGCATCATCAAGCGGACTGGGTAGGGCGGCCTGCGTCAGTGCTTGGTCGATGGTATCGCTAAGGTGCGTCATCTGCCATGTCTGTAATTCGCCAAGCATCTGAATCTGTTGGATGGATTGTGTCATATTATTTCTTAAGTTTATTTTGATAATATCGTACAGTCAAGATGGCTTGGGTCAGCCCAAGTACAATCATCAGCACCCACGGTACGCTCAAGGATGGATTGCCTGTGGCGATGATTTGACTGATTAGATAAGCGATATAAACCGCCAAGCCAAAGGCATAAATCTTAAACTTGGTTTTGGGGAAATTTACCGAAAAAGCCAAAATCACCATCAAAAACACCGCCGAGCCAATCAATAGCCACAGACCGCCCATGCCAAGAATGCCGACCAGCACACCGCTAAGCATATAGGCGGTGAGCCAGTCTGTGATATCTTCCAAGAATGGATAGCGTGCTTTAGGTTTATTATTCATCTCATATCCTTATGATTTTACGCTTAAGCTTTGGCTTTGCGGCGGCTTTTGGTTTTGCCCAAGTTGCCTGATTTACCTGCCTTGCCTGTTGATTTGGGTTTATCGATGGCTTTGGCAACGCCATCACTGCCCAATTGGCTCAGCTGTTCGATGAGTTTAAAGTCAATTTGCAATAAATCCATATTCACACCTGCCACTTGGATCAGTAGGCTGTCACCCAGTCCGAATTTTGAGCCTTTATCGCCGATGAGTTTTTGTTCTCGCTCATCATAATCAAAGTACTCATTGCCCAGTCCTGAGATGTGAATCAAACCTTCGATAAACAGCTCATTGAGAGTTACAAACAGCCCAAAGCTTGTCACCGTGGCGACAGTTGCGGTAAATTCATCACCGATATGACGCTGCATATAGTGGCATTTTAGCCATGTTTCGACATCACGGGATGCTTCTTCGGCACGGCGTTCAGTAAGGCTTGTCTGCTCACCGGCTTCATCGAGCGAGCCATATAGGGTATCGGCAGGTTTTTGGCCGGTGACTTTGTCTTTGATGGCACGATGTAGCATCAAATCCGGATAGCGACGAATTGGGCTGGTAAAATGGCTGTATTCATCATACGCCAAGCCAAAATGTCCAATATTATCAGGGCTATAATTCGCCTGCATCATCGAGCGTAGTAGCATACTATGGATGCTTGCCGCATCAGGGCGGTCGGCAGTGGCCTTGATGATACGCTGATAATCTTCATGCGTTGGCGACTCGCTTGGGAATGATAGGCCAAAGCTTTTGACATACTCGTGCAGGCGAGCAGATTTTTCGTCATTGGGCTTATCGTGGTTGCGATACAGCACAGGCAGTTCGTGCTTGAGTGCAAAATTTGCCGCACAGGTATTGGCAAGTAGCATCATCTCTTCGATGAGCTTGTGTGCATCACCACGAGTGCGAGCGACGATATCGACGATGTCGCCATCTTTGCCAAATTTGATATAAGTCTCAGCGGTCTCAAACGCCATCGCACCTCGCTCTTCACGACGGGCATCTAGGATTTGGTACAGCTGATGCAAAGTATCAATCGATTTGAGCACATCGCCATTACGCACCAAATCATCGGGCAGGGTTTCGTTGGTCGGGTCGTTAAAATAGGCATTGACTTGATTATAGGTCAAGCGTGCCTGTGAGTGCATCACCGCAGGGTAGAACTCATAGCCAGTCACCTTGCCGCCACGAGAGACCTTAATATCAGCGACCATGCACAGACGGTCAACCTTTGGGTTCAATGAACACAAGCCGTTGGATAGGGCTTCTGGTAGCATCGGAATGACTCGATGTGGGAAATATACCGAAGTACCACGCTCATAAGCATCGACATCAAGCGGTGAGCGTGGCGTGACATAATGGCTGACATCAGCGATGGCGACGACGACACGATAGTTACCGCCAGCACGCTTTTCGGCATAGACAGCATCGTCAAAGTCACGAGAATCTTCACCGTCGATGGTCACCAGTGGCAAATGACGCAAATCCACACGCCCTGCAAAGTCCTTATCAGATGGCTCATCAAAGCTTGATGCCTGCTTGAGCGTCTCTTTGCTAAATTCATGCGGAATGCCATAATTATACAGCGTGGTCTCGATGATTAATTCACGATCATTCAGGTTGCTCAGTAGTTCGGTGATTTTGCCAGTAGCGAACTCTTGATAAGTCGGCAAATCGATGATGGCAACCTTGACATCATCACCGATACCAGCATTCATCGCCATCACATTGTCATCGCTGACGGTGATGGGCTGATGGGCGTTAGCACCAGATAACTGCACAAAAAAGCCTTCGCCGTCATAAGCAAGTTTGCCAATGAACTCCAGCTGATGACGGTGTGTCACCGTCGTGATGCGTGCTTCTGCCTTGCCACGGTATTCGCTAGCGACCACTTCGACCGTATCGCCATCAAAGACCAGTCGCATTTGTTTTTCGTGCAAAAACAAGTCAGGCATATCAGGCAGCACCACAAAGCCAAAGCCTTTTGGGTTGGCGGATACTGTGCCAGTCAAGATGGTCGGCAAGGGGGCGACACTAAAATGAATACCATCGCTACGCTCAAGCTGAGAATCTCTGAGCATGGCCTTTAGGCGATTGGTCAGGGCAAAAAATTTATCTTCATCATCCAAGATGCCAAAATGCATGGCAAGCGATTCTTGGGTGGCAGGATTGCCTTGATTGGTGATGTCTGCCACTGTCTGCAAAATCAGCAGGCGTGACGGAATTGGGTTTTGGTATTTTGTTGCTTCGACCGCTGCATTGGGGTCATTCCATTTGGTTTTTTTTGTTTTGTTGGTCATAATTTACCTTAAAAATTTCTCTTCTGTGTTTTATCTATTGTAACATAAAGCTTGAAAAATTGTGCTTTATGGTCTATAAAATTCAGCAGGATGTCGCACTTGTTCATAAGTACGATGCTATGTTTTGTGAGTGTTTGTCGGTGATTGTTAAGTTGTTGTGTTGGTTTATTGTGGTTTGTTGTGGGTGAATGGGGTAAAAATGTCGATTATGATTATAAACTTGGCAAAGGGCAATATCGATGCTGATAAGCGGGCTTGTCAAACTCGGTGGCTGGATGAAGTTGCCAAGCTTGAGCGTGTCTTATTGCCTGATGATGCGTGGGAGGTGGATGAGATTTGTTCAAGTCTTGGGCAGTTTGGGGCAGGGCTAATGCTTGCTGTAGATGGGACTGATACCCAAATAATCAAGGGCTATTGTATTTATCAAATCGTCTTTGAAACTGCCGAAATCCATCGCATCGGCACGCATCCAAGCTATGCTAGGCAAGGGGTGGCGGCATCACTCATCACAGCACTCGTGGATGAAATGCAACATCAGCACAGCGACAATCTACTGCTAGAAGTCCGAGCGGACAATGCGCCTGCCATCAGCCTGTATCAAAAAATGGGCTTTGAAGCGATTGATGTGCGAAAAGGCTACTACCAAACTGCTACAGGTTGCTGTGATGCCATCATCATGCAAAAGCAAGTTGCACCAAGCCATGCTAATTCCATGTCAATTCAGAATGATTAGGCTAATTGCCAAGAATGCTTGGTAAAATAGTCAAATCAATCAAAGCACAAAAGGTGATTGCCAATCATTAGCAATCACCATAGAATGCATTTGATAATCGTGGGCGATTATTTTTTCTTGGCAGGGCCAAGTAGCATACCCATTTGGCGGCCTTCGACCTTCGGCGCTTGCTCAACGCTTGCAATCTCGGCAGTATCGGCGATGATGCGTTCAAGCTGTGCTTTACCGATTTCTTGGTGAGCCATCTCACGGCCACGGAAACGGATGCTGACTTTCACCTTGTCTTTATCTTCGATAAACTCAACGATTTTACGAAGTTTGACTTGATAGTCGGCTTCTTCGGTGCCTGGGCGTAGTTTGATTTCACGCACTTGGGTTTGTTTTTGGTTCTTTTTGGCTTCTTTGGCTTTTTGTTTTTGTTCGTACAAATAGCGCTTATAATCCATCACTTTGCACACAGGTGGCTTGGCATCAGGCACGATTTCTACCAAGTCCAGGCCATCATCAGCGGCGGTTTTTAGTGCGGTTTGGATATCTACCACGCCAAGCTGTTCGCCATCTTCTTTGACTAGGCGGACTTCTTTGGCACGGATTTCTTCGTTAATATTTAAACGGTTTGACGGTTTAATGGGTCTTACTCCAATCTAATTGCTCTTTTGTCAATCGCTGATGCTCTCTTGGCAATCACTCATTGACCTGTCTGCCAATACTTTGGCATTAAAGTGTCTATTATTAACCATTTGCTAAATTTTTGTCAAATGGTTTTATGCACTTTTAAAAAAATTTGCCCAATATTTGGGGTATTGGGCAAATTTCATCAAGGCTTATTTTTCAGCTTTTTCAGCAGTCTTTGCGACATAATTGCCTTTTTGGGCGACTGCGTCATTCAGTAGGGCGATAAAGGCATCAACAGGCATAGAGCCTAGGTTTGCACCTTCACGAGTACGCACATTGACTGTGCCTTCTTCGACTTCTTTATCGCCAAGCACCAGCATAAACGGAATGCGTTCTAGGGTGCGTTCACGAATCTTAAAGCCGATTTTTTCGTTACGCAAATCGCTCACCGCACGCAGACCAGCGGCTTTTAGCTTGGCGACGACAGCATCACAGGCATCGGCTTGCTTGTCGGTGATGTTCATCACCACTGCTTGAGTTGGTGCAAGCCAAGGTGGCATCAGACCTGCGTATTCTTCAATCAAGATACCGATAAAGCGTTCGAATGAACCTAGAATCGCACGGTGTAGCATCACAGGACGCTCTTTATCGCCATTTTCGTTGATAAAGTCGGCATCTAGACGCTCTGGTAGGTTGAAGTCTAGCTGTAGTGTGCCACATTGCCACATACGGCCTAGGCAGTCTTTTAGGCTAAATTCAATCTTTGGACCATAGAATGCGCCTTCGCCTTCTTGTAGCTCCCAAGCCAGACCTGCGGTATCTAGGGCATCCGCTAGAGCTTTTTCGGCATCATCCCACAGATGGTCAGCACCGACACGCTTTTCTGGGCGGGTTGATAGCTTCATCACAATGTCGCTAAAGCCAAAGTCTTTATAAACATCCAAAGTCAGCTTAATAAAGGCTTGGGCTTCGTCACGGATTTGGGCGTGTGTACAGAAAATATGCGCATCATCTTGGGTAAAGCCACGCACACGCATGATACCATGTAGTGCGCCTGATGGCTCGTTGCGATGGCATGAGCCAAATTCTGCTAGGCGTAGTGGCAAATCACGGTATGATTTTAGCCCTTGATTAAACACCTGCACATGGCAAGGGCAGTTCATCGGCTTGATGGCATAATCACGGTTTTCAGAACTGGTGGTAAACATATTTTCGGCATAGTTTTCCCAGTGACCTGATTTTTCCCATAGGCTTCTATCGACGATTTGCGGGGTTTTGATTTCAAGATAGCCATTGTCTTGTTGCACTTTACGCATATATTGCTCAAGTACTTGATAAATCGTCCAGCCATTTGGATGCCAAAACACCATACCCGGTGCTTGCTCTTGTAGATGGAATAGACCGAGCGCCTTACCAATCTTACGATGGTCACGCTTTTCGGCTTCTTCGATACGCTGAATGTAGGCTTTAAGCTCTTTTTTGTCCGCCCAAGCTGTGCCATAGATACGCTGAAGTTGCTCATTTTTGGCATCGCCACGCCAGTACGCACCGCTCATTTTGGTCAGCTGGAACGCCTTTAGAAAACGAGTATTTGGCACGTGTGGGCCACGACACATATCGATGTATTCTTGGTGATAATACAAGCCCATCGCTGTTTCATCAGGCATATCATCGATTAGGCGTAGCTTATAGTCTTCGCCACGAGATTTAAAGATTTCGATGACTTCATCTCTTGGCGTCATTTTTTTGATGACATCATAGTCTTGGTCGATGAGCTTTTTCATACGCTCTTCGATGGCTTTCATGTCTTCGGGGGTGAATGGGCGTGGGCTGTAGATGTCATAATAAAAGCCGTCTTCGATGACAGGGCCGATGACCATTTTGACATCAGGGTATAGCTGTTTGACCGCATGGCCGAGCAAGTGGGCGCATGAGTGTCGGATGATTTCGACACCTTCTTGGTCTTTGGCGGTGATGATAGACACGCTGGCATCAGTGGTAATCGGGTCGCAAGCATCCACCAATTTGCCATCGACACGACCTGCGATGGTGGCTTTGGCAAGTCCGGGACCGATGTCTTGGGCGATTTGCATGACGGTGGTTTGTCCGTCGAATTGACGAACACTGCCATCTGGTAAAGTGATTGCAACCATAATAACTCCTAATGTTGGCGTTGGTAGTGATGTTTGCTACTTTCAAACATATAACCGCTACCGAGTGGGATTAAAAAACAAAATAATCCGACCATTTTAGCAAATTTTGCTACAATAAGCAAAAATCACCCGCTGGAATTTGTTGTATTATGATTAATGAATTTGCGTATTTGACGGTCAAAGCAAGGCAGGCAGAAGCGTTTGAGTTGGCTTTTGATAAAGCCAAGCACATCATCAGTGGTATGCCCGGATTTATCAGTCTAAATTTATACCGTCACCATGATGGCGTGGGGCGTTATTTACTTCATGTGGTTTGGCAGGATATCGCATCACACCAAGATGGCTTTAGAAAATCTAGCCAATATCAGCAGTGGCGAGAGCTGTTGCATCATTTTTATGAGCCGTTTCCGACGGTTGAGTATTTTGAGACAGCGGTGACACTCTAAGCGTGCCAACCGCTTGGATTGATATTATGATAATAAACTTTGGCTTAATTATCCATCACGCCTTGATATAAATCAAATCCCAAACGCCATGACCATGCGTGATGCCACGCTGTTCAAATTTGGTCAAAGGGCGATACTCAGGGCGTGGTGCAAAATTCCCCACGCCATGCGGATTACTAAATTCAGGCATGGTATCAAGCACTTTTAGCATCCAAAAGGCATAATGCTCCCAGTCGGTCGCTGCGTGAAATTTACCCCCTGTAGTCAGCACCCGCACGACCTTTGCCATGCGGTCATGGGTGACAAAGCGGCGCTTATAATGACGCTTTTTTTGCCATGGGTCGGGGAAGTATAACTGCACGGTATCCAGATGATTGTCAGGCAGGTTATCAAGTAGGGCGATGGCATCACCGTTGATGACTTTTAGGTTTGTTAGGCCCATCTCATCTGCCAGGAGTGCTAGGCGGCCGATGCCCGGCTCATGCACTTCGATACCGACAAAGTTGGTGCTTGGGGAATTTTTTGCCATCTCAAGCAGGCTATCACCCATCCCAAAGCCAATCTCAAGGGTAATCGGCGCATCTGCCCCATTGGACATATCAGCGAATAACGCACGCAAATCGGTGATGTGGCTTACATCACCCAGCTTACCCAGCTCGCCTGTGCTATTGACATAAATATGCCCAAGACTGCCATCCACAAGCACCTGTTCGACCTGCTGGCTCATGTGGGTACGGCGTTTCATAAAGGTGTTGATTTTGCGAAATTGCTCGGGCGTCTGCGCAAGCTTGGCAAGGCGTGTGCTGATTTCGTCAGTATCGATGATGGCGGTGTCGGCTTGGGTGGTTGAATTTGTCATAAAAGGGCGTAAAATGTTAGCTTAAAAATAGCCGTCATTATAATGCGTTTTGTGATTTTGAACAAGCGGACAAACTTGCCTGCCATGCCGTCTGCTGTCAAGTTGTGCCGTTGTCTGTCGCTTTTTTGTTTTCGTCAAATTGTTTTTTCAAATTTTGCCAAGCTAAGCCAAGTTATGTTTCGTTTACCATTTTTAGAAGATACCACGCCGCCGCCATTTTATCAGGCGAATATCAGCGATGCCAAGCGCCGTCAGCTTGACCAGTGGTTTATCGGTCATCGCTCGCAGGCGTATTATCTGAGACGCTTTGAAGAATTTGACAAGGCGGGTAAACTGCACGCACGCTGGCATTGGGCGGCGTTTTTTATGACTTTTGGGTGGCTGTTGTACCGTAAGCGTTATCTGGACTGCGTGGTGTATTGTGTCGCTGGTTGGTCGTTTATTAAGGTGAATATTGCCATCATCTTGGCGGTGAGTGAGTTTGTGCTAATTAGCCATTTGCCCGAAGCATGGCAGGTGATGACCCGTGTGGGGATTGGTCTTGTGGTATGGCTGTTTTGGGCGGGGATGGTTGCTAGGTGGTCGGATGCGTATTATTATCGCATGGCTCGGCGTGAGATTGCCGATGTGTTTGAGCTGTATCCGGATGATGACGAAGCTCAAAAAGCGCATCTGCGCCACGAAGGCGGGGTGAGTCTTGTGGGGCTGTCGGTGGCGTTTGCGATTTTTGGGATATTGCTGTCGATTATCGTGACGCAGTTTGTGCCGATTTATGCCAAGTCAAAAGAACAAGAACTGCTGTACGACACCTATCGCAGTGCCAATGCCGTTGCTCGGCGAGTGGATGTCTTGATGGCAAGTACAGGGGCGTGCCCGACGCATCTGCCTGTGATGACCCAATACCCAAAAATCCGCATCCACATCACCGATGCACCTGCAGGCATAAAGACAGACTGTGCGGTGGTGGCGACCATCACAGGGGCGCATTATCCGATTCGCTATCTCAATGAACGCACGATGACCATCTATCGCACCCATGCCGATGATGGGCAGACGCTGTGGCGGTGTCAGACATCACTGTCCAAGAAACACTCGCCAAAGCACTGTTTGGATTGATGGCTAGGATTTAGATTAAATGACGATGGCTATCAAGCGATTAAGCTTATTTGACCTAAAGCTCATCATGCTGGTGGCGATGGTCATCGACCATGTGGCGTGGGCGTTTGTGGCGACTGATAGCATCGCAGGCGAGCTGATGCATACCATTGGGCGGATGGTTGCGCCGATGATGGCATATTTCTTGGCGATGGGGTTTGTCAGTAGTCGCAATGTGATGCACTATCTTGGGCGGCTGTTTGGCTTTGCGGTAATTTCGCAGCCTGTGTTTATGTGGTTTCAGTACCAAATCGGCATGGCAGATAGCATCGGTGATGTCATCTGGGGCAATGTGCTGTTCTCGCTTGGCATGGCTTTGTTGGCATTAATGCTGTGGCAGTCGCGACTTGAAATATGGTTGAAATTAGTCACCATGCTACCGCTGATATTGTTGGCGACTTATAGCGAGTATGGGCTGGCGATGATGCTGTGGGCGGTGATTTTTTGGTATTGGATGGATAATCCTAGGTATCAGCTGATGATGTATCTGCTGAGCCTGCCTGTGGCCTATGTGCTGATTTATGGGATAAATGCCACAGTGGGGCTTGGCTTTATGCACATTGGCATGGCACTGACTGCAGTGCTAATTGCACTGCACAACGGACAAAAAGGGCGAGCGATACCGTCGTGGCTTGGCGGTCGCTATGTGTTTTATGGATTTTATCCTGTGCATTTGGCAGTGCTTGCGGGGATGGTGTGGGTGTTTGGTCTTGACAGGTGGTGCATTTATCCATCATCATCTTAATACAATCATTCTTATGCTTGGTTATTCATCAAATTCATGGCGATAGCTTTGTTCACCAAGCGTTCACGGATTTGGCGACGGGCTTGTGTGCTATCAATGGTGAGACCGATGCCCGTATTGGCTTTTGCTATGCGTGCTTTGATGATTTGCCAAGCTTGTTCATCAGTCGTCTGCTCATGGTGCTTGGCAGAGCATGAGTTATCATAATTGTCTAACAATTTACCACCCCACAGGATCAACATCAATACTCATCCGCACCGCCTTCGTGCTTGGTAGTGCTTGCACCTGCCCCCACCAAGTATCCAAAAACTGATGCAAGCTCGGTCTATGCTTAGATAAAATCAGCATCTGCACCTGATAGCGGTTGTTTTTCTTTGCCATTGGCGCATCGGCGACATTGATGGCAAAGGGATGATCGGCAGGGATGAGCTGCCTTGCCTGTATGATGGCATCTTTGGCACGGGCATACTGACCGCTCTCAGCACGGATCAGCACCGCATGGCTATAGGGCGGTAGTCCTAGTGCTTGACGCTCGGTGAGCAGCTGATGGGCAAAGGCATGATAGCCATCACGCATGAGTGACATCAGTAGCGGACTGTTCGGCTGTAGTGTCTGAATGAGTACAAGCCCCTGTTTCTGCGCTCGTCCTGCTCGTCCTGCCACTTGGATGATACGCTGCGCGGTATGCTCAGGCGAGCGAAAATCAGGGGACAAAAAGCCTAAATCCGCATTAGCAATCACCACCAGCGTAACATTGGGAAAGTGATGCCCCTTAGCAATCATCTGCGTACCGACGAGTATCGCAGGCTCACCTGTGTGGATTTGTCTTGTAATGGTATCCCATGCGTCTTTTTTTCGCATGGTGTCACGGTCGATTTGGATAATCGGATAAGTCTGCTGACTCACCTGCGGATTGGCAAACAAAGCGTGCAGATGCTCGACCAGTCGTGTCGTCCCCGTGCCGACACTGTCGAGATTGGCACTATGGCAGTCAGGGCAATGGCTTGGCATCGGTGTGATATAGCCACAGTGATGACAGCGTAGAGTGCTGTACATCGGCTGTAAGTTATTTTTGTGCACGGTCAAGTGCGCATCGCAGTTGGGGCAGTCTGCCTGATGACCACAGGCGGAGCAGATGAGTATCGGTGCATAGCCACGACGATTGAGAAACACGAGCACCTGCTCACCCCTCTCAAGCCGTGCTCGTATCTCACGCACCGTCACAGGGGAGAGCGTGCTGTCACTGCTTTTGCCATCGGTGTGCATGGTGTGCTGTGTGCCCAGTCGCATATCGACAAGCTGATATCTCACCGCTTTGGCATCCCCTGCACGGCGAGTGAGCATCAGACGGTGCAATTTACCATCTTGGACAAGCTTCATCTGCTCAAGGCTTGGTGTTGCCGTCCCAAGCACCACCACAATCTTGGCAAACATCGCTCGCACCATCGCCACATCACAGGCATGATAGCGTAGATGGTCTTGTTGCTTATACGATGTGTCATGCGCTTCATCGATGATGATCAGACCCAGATGATCAAAGGGATACAGCACGCTTGAGCGTGTGCCGATGATGATTTGGGCGACACCTGTTTGGCAGTCATGCCAGCCTGATAGTCGTTCGCTGTCGGTGAGATTGGAGTGTAGTACGCAGATATTGGCATCAAAGCGATCGCCAAAGCGTGCACGAGTCTGCGGTGTCAGCCCAATCTCAGGCACGAGTATCAGCACCTGCTTACCCTGTGCAAGCGTATGCGCCATCGCCTGTAGATAGACTTCGGTCTTGCCAGAGCCCGTCACACCATCGAGTAAGAATGCCTGATAGCATCCGCCATCACAGGCATCGGTGATGGCATTGAGTGCCTGTGCCTGCTCAATATTGAGCGTGAGCGCAGGGTGCTTGAGCGTGGCAGGGCGTGGCACAGATGGCTGTATCAGGGTGTCAAACGGCTCAATCAGCCCCTTATCCTGTAGTGTCGTCAGCACCTGCCGAGTCGCCCCAAGACTCATCAGCGTCGTCTGGCTGATACCATCGGGATGTGCGATGAGCGTTTGTAATATCGCTCGCTGTTTCTTGGCGGTCTTTGGCAGGCGAGCGATGAGATCATCAGCCATACCATCAGCCATAGCATCAGATACGCCATCAGGCAGGATGGCTCGATAATGGCGTATCGGCTGGGTGATAGGCTTACCTTGATTGATGAGTGTCGGTAGCATTACCGAATACACATCACCGAGCGGATGATGATAGTAGTGCGATAGCCACTTGGCAAGTCTGATGAGCTCATCATCAATGATTGGTGTGTCATCGATCATCTGCTCAATGGGCTTTAGCTTATCCATCGGCACTTGGCTATCAGCGCGATCAATCAGCCCGACCACGATACCGATGAGTAGGCGACGACCAAAAGGCACAACCACACGCATCCCCACCTGTGGCAGGGACAGATGTTTAGGGCATAGATAATCAAAAAAATCCCCCACAGGCACCGCCAATGCGACTTGGGCTAAGCGATCATGGTGCGAGTGGGGCATACGATATTCCGTGCTTTTGATGGCTAATGGTCAATCACAGTGCCGACAGACGCTCAACTGATGGCGCATAATAATACGCCCCCGATACCGCTGTGGTGACATTCTTGAGCAGTAGGTCAGTCTTGCCATCAGTCTCGCCGAACATCGACAGTAGCTGTGCTTCGATATTCCACAGGCGTGCACTATAGGCGATGAACATCAGCCCATGCTCACCACTGACCGTGCCGTATGGCAGACTGCGACGGACGATTTCGAGTGTTTTGCCGTCTTCTTTGAGATTGGTGCGACCCAAGTGCGAGTCAGGCAGACGATCAGCCTTATCAAACTCGATATTATCCACCTTTGAGCGACCGATACAGTGCTCTTGTTCGGCGATAGGCAGGGCATCCCATTTTGGCAAATCATGGCGATATTTTTGTACCATCACATAGCTACCACCGGCATCGATACCATCTGCGATGACGGCGACTTCGTTGATATGCTCGCCTTGGGGGTTTTCTGTGCCATCGACGAAGCCTTCTAGCCCGCGATTTTCGACCCAGCGAAAGCCATGCGTTTCGCTCTTGATATCAATCAAGCCATCAAACGCACGCACCACCGCCATCGCTAGGCTGAAGTTGATATCATGGCGCAGCGACTGGATATGAAATAGCACATCCTGCTGTGTCGCAGGAGCAAGCCCACCGCCGAGTGGACGGAACGGCTTGATTTGGCTACCTTCACCATCTTTGGCAAATCTCGCCCACGCATCCGCCCCAAAGCCGATGGTGAGGCTAAGCTGTTCACCGGCGTACTTATCCTGTAGCTCGGAAAGTGTGCTCAGTGCATCACGGCACGCTGCAGCAATGGCAGTCGTGTCATCGGTGGTGAATGTCGCTTCAATAAAAATACCCGCACGGCAATGATCAAAGATGATGGCTGACTGTGGTGTGGCTGTCATGGCTGATCCTTATAAGTTTAATGTTAATCAATGGTAAATGGAGTTGAATAATATCAATGTTTAATCATTATACCAAAAAAATCCCAAGGCGTGGATAGCTACGCTGATAAATTAGCAACCATCATCAATCAGCCCATCCATCCTGACAAATCCGCCAACAAGCCCAAGCCACACCGCCAATCAGTCGCTCAAATATGATTTGCAATTTGGTTAATTCAATCATAAAAATTTGTAATTAGTAATAACATATCATTTCACCATTTGAAATTTACAAAAACTATACACAACCCCCCCCATTGATAAAATTGTATAAAAATACACGGAATAAACTATATATAAATCAAATAGTTATCATGCAAAAATTACTAGTACGAACTTACAAAATGAATAAAATATTTCAGGTTATCTAGACGAATTTATGCTAAAATACACCATGATAATTTCTGTAAGTTGCGCCATTGTTAGGCGAATCTTACGGCTTCAATTGGTCTTAAGTGTATGTAATTATTTTGCGACTATTTCGTGATAATCCACCACTTAAGTTTTTTTGTTCTAAACTAATAGAGATAATATGAACAAAGTCTATAAAGTAATTTGGAACCATGCGACTCGTACATGGGTCGCTGCTTCTGAAATCGCTCGCTCAAAAGGCAAAACAAAATCAGTCAAGACTGCTAAGACAGCCCTAGCGGCAGCCGTGGCAGTAGCTGCAGCAACTGCAGGCACTTCTGCACATGCAGCGATGGCTGTGGGTGGTGATCCAAACGGTGCAATCGATGAAGTTGTTGCAGCGGATTGGTCAAGTTTGTCAGCTGCACAACTCCAAGCTATCTCAATTACCGCCGGTTCAGGTAAGAGTGCCGCAACAGTTTCAAATGCGGGCAAGGGTATGGCAATTGGTGAAAATGCAACTGTGTCATACGTCCATGCTACAAATGCTGGTTTGATGAGAAATGCTGGTGGTACTGCAATTGGTTACAACTCAACAGTTGAAAACTCAATGAAGGGTACTGCTATTGGTGCGGAAACATATACTAACTATAATGCGGTTGTGATTGGTGCTAATGCTAAATTCATTGGCGATAGTGCCGATAGATCGGTTGAATCAAGACCTGCTGTTGTTATTGGTAGTGATGCACTAGTACGAAATGTTGGGACGGATGGTCAGAATCGTGGAGCAACCGTAATCGGTGGTAATGCACTCGCTGGATTTTTAACCCCTGCTGGCGCTGCTGCTGGTACTGCGGGAAGTCTAAGTGATGTAGATTATACTACATATAGTGGCGGATTGGATGCAGGCCGCTTGATGTATCGCGCAGGTGTTACTGATGATACAGGTGCTCAATCTCGACGCTTGCAATCAAATGAAGCGGTTGCGATTGGTTTTGACTCTCGTGCTATCGGCGATCAGTCAATTGCAATCGGTGCCCAGGTTGTATCAGGTCATTCATCGGTTGCGATTGGTTCAAATGATTATGACGCAATCGTAACTCAGCCTAATGTTGCTAACAAATTCTACGATATCACAGGAACGGAATTACCAAAAAACAATGTCAGTGGCTGGTATGAAACTACCTATGCTAAAGATGGCTCTGTAGCTATTGGTGCAAAAGCACATTCAAATGAGTTGTTTGGTACAGCACTGGGTTCAGCCGCTTATGTACAGGCGGGTGCTGAGCTAGGTACGGCAATTGGTGCGGGGGCTCGTGTAGGCAACCAAACAACAGCAGCTGGTGCTAATATGACCTCCACCTCTATTACTTCTACCAAAGGTGGTGTGGCAATCGCAGCAGGTTCGGTGGCAGAAGGTGATTTCACTACCGCAGTAGGTACAGGTTCTAAAGCTCTGGCAGTGAACGCAACGGCTCTAGGTTATAAAGCACTTGCAAATGCAACTAACGCAACCGCAGTTGGTGCGGCAGCCATTGCAGCAGCTGACAATGCTCTTGCTTATGGTGCGAACGCTACCGCATATGCAGATAACTCTGTCGCTATCGGTACGAATGCTACCGTTACTTCTACTGGTACATCGTCTATCGCCTTTGGTTCAAATGCCAACGTATCAGGCGAGCGTTCAGTTGCACTAGGTAATAATATCACTGCTCTAAGCACCAATGGCTCAGTCGTCCTAGGTGATAGCTCAGTCGAAGTGACTGGTAAAGGCGCTGGTGCACCAGAAGCAGTTGCGACTGTTAAAGAAGTGACCATTGGCTCAGGCGCAGCGACATTGACCTACTCAGGCTTTGCAGGTCAGGTCAAGGACGCAGGTCAGTACGTATCTATCGGCTCAGTGGGCGCAGAGCGTCAAATCAAGAACGTCGCACCGGGTGCAATCACCAATGTATCTACCGATGCCATCAACGGCTCACAGCTATATGCTGCGTTGGATGTTGTTGGTCAACAAATTGGTAACATCTATTTCCATACTAATGATGGAACAACTACTCAAGGAGCAGGTGATTCTGCAACTAACCTTGGTAAAATTACCGATAAAGCAGGTGCAACAGGTGAGTATGCAGTGACTGCTGGTGTGAATGCGACATCTCCGTCAATAGCAGGTGTTGCAATTGGTCACGGTGCAAAAGTTGAGAAATCATCTAGCACCACAGGTTCTGGTATTGCTATCGGTACAAATACATTGGCACGTGATGGCAGTGTTGTTATCGGCCAAGAAGCTAAAATTATAGGAGATACTGGTCCGTCAGGTGCTCCAGGCGCAGTTGCTGTTGGTAAAGGTGCAACTGTTGAGCAATACAAAGGTGGTCATTCAACGGCAATCGCAATCGGTAACAATGCTTATGCGATGGCTTCACAAACTACTGCACGTGGAACGGATCGCTTAGGCAATGAGGTTATTGTCGGTGTTGGTACCTCTATTGGTGATAGCGCTGTTTCTGGCCAGAGTTCTGTTGCATTTGGTCAGCTTGCCAAAGCTGAGAAATCGAATGCTGCTGCATTAGGTACAACCGCGCTTGCATCGGCTGATTATGCTTCTGCTGTAGGTTTTGCTTCAAAAGCAACTGGTGATCAGTCTGTCGCTGTTGGTTATAACGCCACCGCTGCTAAGTTTATGGATACCGTGATTGGTCCGATGTCTAGTGCAACAGGTGGAAACTCTGTTGCGGTAGGTCCAGGTGCTCATGCAACTGCCGGTACTGCTATCGCGATTGGTTCTGCTTCAAATGCTAACTCAACAGGCTCAATTGCAATGGGTTGCCAAACTAAAGCATTTGCAGTGAATGCGACCGCTATCGGTCATGCTGCTACAGCAGCTGATGTTGCGGCGACCGCAGTCGGTGTGGCGGCACGTTCATTTGGCGATAGCTCGTTTGCTGCTTCTCGTCTATCTCGTGCACATGGCGACAGCTCAAATGCAGTTGGTTTCCGTGCATTTGCATTAGGTACCAACTCAACAGCAATCGGTACCAATGCGACAGCATCAACAGGTAACTCAATTGCTATCGGTTCAGGCGCGGTGTCTGGTCAAGCGACTGCAGACTTGACAAGACTAAATGCTGCTCATGCAACTCTTGCTCAGCAGTACAATACTGCAAATGATCCAGCAATCATCGCAGCACAAAAAGCAATCATCGCTGCTGAAGAAGCAAAACTGGCTGCTGCGAACGCACAAAATACCATTGCAATTGGTAATTTAGCCCAAGCAACTCACGCAGATGCAGTGGCTTTAGGTAGTGGCTCAATTACAACAACAGCTAATCCAACCACTGAAGGTACGGTTGCAGGTGTAACTTATGGCACATTTGCAGGTACAACACCGACATCAGTAGTATCTGTTGGTTCTGAAGGTAAAGAGCGTCAAATCGTTAACGTAGCGGCAGGCCGTATCTCACCAACATCTACCGATGCAATCAACGGCTCACAGCTATACTATGCTTATAAACAAGCGGCTAAACCATTAACGATCACTGCCAACACCAATGCAGATACCGATGCTGAGACGCTAGATAAGACTTATGCAGCAGGTGACGGTACACAGCAACAATTAGGTGAAGCACTTGCTATCATCGGTGCAGCGACTAAAGTAGATGGCGTTGCTCGTGATACAGCAGCTCCAACAGCAGGTACTTACTCAGCCAAAAACGTACAAACCGTTGTTTCTAACAATGAAGTACAAATCCAAATCGCTGAAAAACCTGAGTTCAAAGAAATCAAAGTTAAAGCTGATGATGCAGACAACAACCCAGTTGTTATCTCAAGTGGCGCAGGTGATACTGGTGGTACGATTTCTAATCTAACTACTGTTATCCAACCACCAGTAGGTGCAACCGAAACTACAGCGAAACCAACCACTGGTCTAACCAACGCTGCTACTCTAGGTGACGTACTAAATGCTGGCTGGAACCTAAAAGAAAACGGTACAGCTAAAGACGTAGTAACACCATACGACACTGTGAACTTCGTTAACGGCAATGGTACTACTGTTACTGTAACGCCAAGCAATAACGGCGCTTCAAATGAAATCAAAGTTGACATTAACCTTGCTGATCCAAACCTAACCACGACTGTTGGTGATAATAAGCTTGCAGATGATACAGCAGGCAAAGATGGTAAAGTTGAAGCACCGACAACAGGTGGCGACAAACTGGTTAATGCAACCACTGTGGCTAATGCTATCAACGCATCAGGCTTTACTCTGAAGTCTTCTGCAACTGCAGAAGGTACCAAAGACGTAGCAAGCACTGGTGATGAACTTATCAATCCAGGTGATGTGATTGAGATGGTTGCTGGTAAGAATATGGCTGTTAAGCAAGCAGCTAACGGTACAATCACTTACTCAACTGAAGATAGCGTTGAATTTACCAACGTAAACGTCACTTCAAAACTACCAGTTACTTCAATCAATGTCGGTGAAAAAGCCGCAAAAACTGCAACCGATCTACTTGATCTGACCACTGCAGCGAAAAACACACCTGATGCTGTTGTTACCGCCAAAGATCTAGCGAACTACGGCTGGGTAGTAGCAACACCTGACAATGGTTATGATGCAGCTGTGAAGAATGCAAACACTGTAAACTTCATCGGCGACAACCATATCTCTGTGACTGGTGCAAACAATGCAACAACTGGTACTTATGATGTGAAGATTGAGCTTGCTGATTCAGGTGCGATTAGCTTTGTAGAAGATACCACAGGCGCAGCCCCAGTTAATACAGGTGCTGTCAAAGCGGGCGATACAGATGGCAACAACCCAACTGGCTTTGTAAGTGCCAAGACCGTCGCTGACGCTATCAACGGCTCAGGCTGGAGAACCAACTCAACCACAGCAACTGGTCCAGCAACCGAAACCTTGGTTAACCCAGGTGAACAAGTCAACTTTGAAGCTGGCAAAAACATGGTTGTCACTCAAAAAGTTGAAAAAGATGCAAACGGTGCAGATGTGATCTCTTACACCTATGCAACAGCTGATGACGTAACCTTCAACAGCACCACTGTTGGTGGCAACGAAATCACTTATACAGATAAAGATGGTAATCCAGTTACTAAAAATAAAGCTGGTGATTTTGTTGATGCTCAAGGCAATGTTGTAGATCCAGCAGATGTTATCACCAAAGTGGAGAACCCAATCACTATTGGTACTGTAGATGGTAAGAATGTGATTTCTAACCTAAATTCTACCTTGCCAAATACAACAAGTGTCGGTGATGCACCTACAAAAACTGCGCCAAACAAAGCGGATGGTACACCATTTACCGCAAAAGACGCTCAAGACCTTGTGAACACTGCAGGTAATAACGCAGCAACACTAGGTGACGTACTAAATGCTGGTTGGAATCTGAAAGTTAACAATGAAGATGTGGACTTTGTTAAGCCATACGACACTGTTGCCTTTGTAAACGGTACTGGTACGACTGCACGTGTTGAGTCTAAAGATGGTGTTCAAAGCAATATCACATTTGATGTGAATGTTGATAACAAGACCACCGAAATCACTTATGCAGATGCTAAAGGTAACCTACTAACTCCTGTTAAAGATGCAGCTGGCAACATCACTGGCTATACCAATGAAGATGGTTCTCCATACACTGGTCCTGTAACCAGCCAAATCTCTGCTATTGGACCAAAAGTTAATGGTGAAAACGTCACTGGTCCAATCAGCCTAGTTAATGGCGATACGACAACCGTGACTAACACACCAGATGGTATCAAGGTTGAGGTGAATACTGGTGAAATCACTCCTGAAGCCGACGGCTCTGTCACAGGTCCTGTAACCCCAGCGTTGACTGATGCGCTAAAAGCAGCTGAAGATGCACTAGCAGCACTACCTGATACTGCAACTGAAGCTGAGAAGAAAGCAGCTCAAGATGCCGTAGATGCAGCACAAACTGCAATCAACAATGCAGGTAATCAAGTTGCAACTGCTCAAAACGTTGCAGATGCAATCAATGGTTCAGGTTGGAACCTACAAGAAAACGGTAACCATAAAGACCTAGTTACACCATCTAATATCGTGAACTTCGTCAATGGTACTGGTACAACAGCTAATATTACCACCAGCAAAGATGGTACGATTAGCAATGTGACTTATAATGTGAATGTAGATAACAGCACAACCATGATTACTTATGCTGCGACCGATGCAGATGGTAATCCAATCACAGCATATCTACAACCAGATGGCACTTACAACACCCAAAAAGATGGTAAGGGTGCGACTGTAGAAGCAGATAAGATCACAGGTAGCCAAATCACAGCGATCGCTCCGACGACTCAGGTCAATGGCAATGATGTAACCGGCCCTGTAAATCTAGTGAATGGCAATACTACCACGGTATCTAATACACCAGATGGCATCAAGGTTGAAGTGAATACCACACCGCTAACCAATGCTGATAATGGTAAGGTCAACACACCTGCTAAGCCAGATGCAATCGCAACCGCTGGTGATGTCGCTAAAGCAATCAATGGTTCAGGCTTTACACTAACCGCGCAAGGTGCAAATGGTTCATTGGTAAGTCCAGGTGAAACTGTAGATATGAAGAATACTGATGGTAACATCAATATCACCAAATCTGCAGATAACAATGATGTGATCTACAATCTGTCAGCAGATGTGAATGTATCTAACTCAATCACAGCGCCAAATGTTAATGCAACGACAGTGAATGTTGGTGGTGCAGTCAATGGCGCACCAAACACAGCGCTAACCACTGTTGCAGGCACTGTACTTGAGTCTGATGGTACAACTCCAGCAACTGCTGATCAAGATCCAAATACTGGTGCAGGTACTGGCTATGCCCTAAGCGTTGGTGGTAACCAAATCACTCACGTAGCAAATGGCGCAATCAGCCCATCTTCTACTGATGCGATCAACGGTAGCCAGCTATATGCGCTACAAAGCAACATCAATAACCAAATTGGTGATGTGAACAACCGCATCGGTGATCTAGATGCTAACCGTAAAGCTGGCTCAGCATCAGCGATGGCTGCTGCAGGTCTGCCACAAGCATACCGTGAAGGTCAGTCTGGTATCGTAGCGGCTCTAGGTCAGTACGAAGGTGAGACTGGTGTGGCTGTAGGCTTTACCTCAATCTCTGACAATGGCAAGTGGTTGTTCCGTGGTTCATACGCAACCAACAGCCAAAACGAGAATGCAGGTAACCTAGGTATTGGTTACTACTGGTAATGTAAGTATTTAGTACACAATCGCATCGCAGCTATTGCGGTGCGATTTGTGAATTATTTAATTACTTTCTAACACAACCCTTAACGGTTGTGATAAAATATAGTCACGCAAAGTAAACATTGCGATAGACTTCATTGATTTTAATCATCTTAAGGAACTTCTATGAAAACCCTTTACAA
>NZ_MUYU01000026.1 GCF_002014825.1 Moraxella pluranimalium
CTTTTGGGGTGCGGTTCAATCAAGCAGGGTTTTGTCAATTGGGATTGATTAAATCGCATACCCAAGCGCATAAAATGCCACAAGCACAATGGCGATCAGCACCGTACCGATGTTAAGCTTATTAAACTCACCGCTAATCACACGACCCAGCACCAATGCACCAAAGCCAAGCATGATACCTGTCACGATATTGGCCGTCAAGACGATAAACACCGCGCACACAAGGCCACTCATCGCACCGACAAAGTCATCAAAATCAAGCTTTGAGACATTGCTGAGCATCAATAGACCCACATACATCAGCGCAGGCGCAGTCGCATAACCCGGCACTAAAAACGCCAGCGGTTGGAAAAACAGCATCAGCAAAAACAACACACCCACGACAATCGCCGTCAAGCCTGTCTTACCGCCCACTGCCGTACCTGCCGCCGACTCGATATACACAGCCGCAGGCGCTGTACCGAACACGCCCGACAGCATACTGCTCATTGAGTCAGAAGTCAGTGCCTTACCACCGTTGATGATTTGACCGTCTTTATCCAGTAGATTGGCTTGACCTGCCACCGCACGAATCGTACCCGTCGCATCAAAAATCGCCGTCATCACAAGCGCAAATACCACAGGCAAAATCGCTGCATTCAATGCACCCATCACATCCATCTGCATAAATAACGACTCAGCGCCAAAGCTTGGCACTTTTAGCACATTGCCGTCAAATTTGACATTTGGATCAAAAATCAGACCAATCACCGTGATGGCGATAATCACCCACAGGATACTGCCTTTGATTTGCAGCTTTTCAAGACCGATAATCGCCGCCAAACCCACAAGCGACATCAGCACAGGCAATGATGTAAATTCACCCATCTTGACAGGCAGACCGGCATCATTGGCAACGACCAAGCCCACGCCATTGGTAGCGATGAGCAATAGGAACAGACCGATACCGATACCCGCCCCATGCGCGATGGACGATGGCAAATTCTTAAGAATCCACGCGCGGATACCCGTGACCGAAATCAAGGTAAACACCACACCCATCAAGAAAATCGCCCCAAGCGCCACAGGGATGCTCACGCCTTGACCCAGCACTAGGCTAAACGCCGTGAACGCCGTCAAAGAAATCGCACAACCAATCGCCATCGGCACATTCGCCCACAGACCAATCAAAATCGAGCCAAGCCCTGCGACCAAACAAGTAGCGATAAACACCGACTCAGCCGGAAATCCTGCTTGCGACAGCATATTTGGCACAACAATCACCGAATACACCATCGCCAAAAAAGTCGTCAGACCCGCGATCACTTCTTGGCGGACGCTTGAGCCACGCTCAGACAGTTGAAATAATGAAGATAAAGACATAATCAATCCACGCAATAATCACCAATACATCACAAAAGCCATGTCATTGGCGGTGCATTTTACCAATATTTATCAATATTGACTTTAGGTTTTATAAAAAAATAGATGTGATAATCGCTTAACACATCCTATGATAAAAATAGATAATTTTACCGCAAAACAGGTCAAAACAGCAAATAAAAGATAACAAATTTACAAAAAACTGTATCAATCGCCAAATATTTACTGACAGATACGGCTTTTAATGGGATTTATATCAAAATTTTGGTAAAATAGTAGCAATTTTACCCATAAAGAATTGACAGGATTTATCATGCTAAAAAATACTCAAGAGCAAATCGCTCTGCCCACCGATGACTTTGAGCTAGTCACTGCCGCAGGTGAAGTACAAAGCGTGAATCTATCAACGCTGATTAAAGATAATAATCAAGGCTTGGTGCTGTATTTTTATCCAAAGGATAGCACCGCAGGCTGTACCGTGCAAGCCACTGATTTTACGGTGAATTTTGATGAGATTACCAAGCTTGGCTATCATGTCATCGGCGTCTCACGAGATGGCGTCAAATCACACCAAAACTTCATCAATAAGCAGTCATTGGCAATTGAGCTTATCAGCGATACCGATGAGCGCCTGTGTCAACATTTTGATGTCATCAAAGAAAAAATGATGTATGGTAAGACACATCTGGGCGTGGTGCGTTCGACTTTTGTGTATGATAAAGATGGCGTGATGATTGGCAGTTTTCGTAATGTCAAAGCCAAAGAACACGTGGCAAATTTATTAGAATTTTTGAAAAATTAACACAAAATTGTCATGAAAGTATTACAGCTGTCATCATCACTTAAGCACGATGAATCCGAACGGGGGATTTATCCGATTTCGCACGCACTCATCAAGGCGGGTCATGAGTCGATTATCATTGGTGGTGCAGATGAAGACAGCGAGCTGGTGACACGATTGGTACGAGATGGCGCAATCTATCATCAGATGCCAATGCCAAAAAAGAGCTGGTGGGCATTACGCCATGTATTCACCCTAAGACAGCTCATCAATGAACATCAGCCTGACATCATCCATGTGCATTCACGCACCCCTGCATGGGTGCTACACTGGGCACTCAGACCTTATCCTGCAACGATGCGCCCAAAAATCGTTTCAAGCCTTTATGGCTTTTATCCATTGAACAGCTACTCAAAAGCACTATTTGATGCAGATATATTGATTAGTGCATCAAAGAGTATTGATAAATATTTCAAAACAAAACTGGGTAATATTGCCAATGATGACGACATAGAGTGTCAAGCAGAATTTGATATTGTCTGTGTGCCGCGTGGCGTTGATGTGCGTAAATATCCTTATCGTCATCATGCATCAGTGCATTGGCTACATCAGACCTTTGCTCAGTATCCAGAGCTTGAGCACAAAAAATGGCTGGTTTTCCCCACAGTTATCGGTCAAGAATATGGGCAAGAATGGCTTGTAGATATATTAGGAAACCTACAAGAAAAATTCCCCAACATTCATGCCATCATCATGGATGACGACCCAAGCACTCGTATGCATCAGTGCGTGTTTTATGAAGAGTTTGTACAACGGCTGCACGCACTCAATCTTAGCGATAAAGTCAGCTATGTCGGCAAAAATCCCCCTGACAAAAAAGACTGGCTGTCATCTGCCAATGTCGTGCTTGCCCTTGCCAATCGCCCTGAGAGTATCGGCATGACTGCACTGCAAGCCATTCATCTAGGCACGCCAGTTGTCGGCTGGGCAAAGGGGGCGTTTGCCGATATTCTTACCGACCTATACCCCCAAGGACTGGTCAAAGAACAAACCGCCTTGTCATTGTGCAAATCCATCAAATTTCACCTAGCCAATCGCATCCGCCCTGCGATGACGCATGAATATGTGATTGAAGAGATGGTTGAGCAGACTCTTTCGGTGTATCAAAGCCTTAAGCCTTAATTATCAAAGCTTAAGTATCAAGCTTAAGTATCAAAATCTGGGCATCAAGACTTAGTCTGTAAGCGCAAAATCTTAAGCTTGTACCAACTCATTGTTAACTTACACTGAGTTTCGCTCTTTTATCCAAATCAAAACCCAAGCATCGTCTAATTGATAAGTAATTATTTATTAACATATAGTTATAATTTAAATAATCATCGTAGCAAAAGCCGATGAATTTATGCATAAGCATAGTCCTGTTTATGCATGGTTTTTAAGTTGATTCATGCGCATTATCATGGTACTATACTAAACAGAGTTTATTAGCGATTGCATTGTTATTAATATAAAAATAACCCTAGCAATGCATGGCGAACGCTCATGGTTTTTGTTGTTTTTCACTTTTATTATAGGAGTTCTTATGTCAACTGACACCAAGCCAAAAACCCCTGTTAGCAAACCAGCTAGCACCGCCACTGCCAAAAAAACAACAGCTCAAGCCAAATCTGCGACCACCGCAGTAACAGCACCAAAGCCACCTGCCAAAAAGGTCGCCGAGCCAAAAACCATGCCAAAAACTGTAAGCCAACTTGAAGATTTGCTAGAGCACGCCACCCCTGAAGAGTTGGCTGAATTTAGCCAAGCATTAAACGAATATCTGCCAGCGGCTCGCATCGTCAGCCAAGTACGCACTGATAAATCAAAAGATACTCAGCTGTCAGACAACTGGCGTGAAGGCGGTTATCCGTACAAAAATCGCCTAAGCCGCAAAAATTATGAAGCGCAAAAATTCAAACTACAGATTGAATTGCTAAAACTACAACATCACATCAAAGCCACTGGTCAAAAACTGGTCATCATCTTTGAAGGTCGTGATGCTGCTGGTAAAGGTGGTACAATCAAACGCTTTATGGAGCACCTAAACCCACGTGGTGCACGTGTTGTCGCTCTAGAAAAACCAACCGACCAAGAGCGTGGTCAATGGTATTTCCAACGCTACATTCAGCACCTACCAACTTCTGGCGAAATCGTGCTATTTGACCGCTCATGGTACAACCGTGCTGTGGTTGAGCGTGTTATGGGCTTTTGTACCGATGATGAATACCGCACCTTTATGCGCCAAGTACCTGAATTTGAAAAACATTTGGTTGAATCAGGCATTCATTTGGTGAAATTCTGGTTCTCGGTCAGCCGTGAAGAACAGCGTGCTCGCTTTGCAAGCCGTGAGAATGACCCATTGAAACAATGGAAACTATCACCAGTTGATAAAGCATCATTGAACAAGTGGGATGATTATACCCTTGCCAAAGAAGCGATGTTCTTTAATACAGACACCGCTGAAGCACCTTGGATTGTCATCAAATCTGACTGCAAAAAACGTGCTCGCCTAAACGCCATGCGCTATGTACTCAACAAGATGAACTACGAAAACAAAGATTCATCACAAATTGGCAATATTGACCCGCTAATCGTTGGCCGTGCTGGTGCGTTGTATGAGATGGATGAGCACACAAGCTTGGCGGTTGCATCGGCCAAAGTCGCTCGCCAAACTGAACAAGCTACCAAACCTGCAGCAAAAAAGCCTGCTGCCAAAAAGACCACCAAGAAGTAATAACGGTCTAGACCATCTTTCTCATTGAGAAGTGGTTGGTAAAGCATCCTTGATTGATGCAAAAAAATGAAAAAAGTGAACTGCGCCCCAAAAGTTATGTAGCTTTTGGGGTGTTTTTGTTATGTGCTCTTTTGTATGGAACTGTCTGCTCAATAAAGCTTAAAAGAAAATCTAATGCATGGCTGAATATTAATAGCAGGTTTTCAATATTGATTAGATGTAAAAATATTGGTCAGTGCTGCAATTGAGTTTTTTTGGCACTTGTTACGAAAAATTTACAAAATAAATACTAAAATATTGGTATAATTGTGAGATTTAATTTATTCAAGGGGAAGATGATGTTTTGTAAAAAATATCATGCGCTTTATGCGGCATTAATTGGTGCGAGTGTGATTACTTTATCAGCCTGTGATGAAGCTTCTGCTCAAAAATTGCAATCATTTTTATCAAATCAACATTCGACAGCCAAGAGTGAGCCAAATGCTAAATCTTCGGATAGTGTTGCATCACAAGCTGAGTTGCCGGTTCAAGACGATGCACCGCCTAAAGAGCCTGCAGTGGTGCAGGCGCCAAATACTAGCCAGCAGTTTCGTGGCGATAGCGAGATTGAGAAACGATTAGCCGAGGCATTGCCTGAAATCGCTTTTAGTACCGATAGCCTGAGTGCAGATGCAATTGCTATTAATCAGGCTGTATGGCGCGATCCTGCCGAATTGACAGCTCAGCAACAGATGGAAACTGATACTGATAAGAGTGCTGTCGCCTCAGTGGATGGGCAAGCCTCGGCCGCCAATGCTAATTCGGTTGATTCAAAACAGCTCAATCAAATTGCTACCAAGACAGGTGAACAACAATCAACTAATTCAAAAGAAGCTACAGCAAAAGCTGTCCAGACCGCACAGTTGAGTCGCGATGAAATTGTAAAAATTCAAGCATTGTTGAATTGGAATCATCATGGCGTTGGGGCGGTCGATGGTAAATTTAGTAAGAATACTATCAAAGCAATGAACGTGTTTCAAGAAAAGCATGGCTTGCAAGTCACCGAAACCATGAATGCAGAAACTTGGGCGGCACTTACCAAAGATGCAAACTTAAGCAATCAGCCTGCGATGGTGAGTTATAAGCTAACCAAAGAAGATGTTTCATTGCCGCGTCACCCACGTGGACAGCAATATCGTACAGTTAAAGAAGCGATTGCTGAAAAATTTCATATGAGCGAGGCTTTATTGAGTGAGTTAAATAAAGATATTCCGCTCAAAGAGGGTTCTGTGATTACCGTATATAATCCCTCGCAACCAAATATGAAACCTGTTACACGTGTGAAAGTGGATCGCAAAGCAAATATTTTGTATGCGTATGATGCGACAGGCGAGCTGGTGGCAAGCTATCCAACAACTGTGGGTGCGCCAAAACCAACCCCTGCTGGCAAGTACACAGTGACAAGTCGCGTGATTGACCCTTATTATAATAAAACGCCAAAAAATAAAAACGCAACTTTGCCACCTGGTCCTAATAATCCAGTGGGTCGAGTTTGGCTAGGTATCAGTAAGCCAACTTATGGCATTCATGGTTCACCGCAACCAGAAATGATTAGCAAGCAAAGTTCTGCTGGTTGTGTCCGATTAACCAACTGGGATGCGCTTGGTTTATACGGTGTTATCCAAGAAGGTGCTGAAGTCGAAATTTTATAAGATAATGATTGGGTAGCGTTTGATAAATAAATCGCATGACTGATTTGTCGTGCGATTTATTTATTTGTCCAAACCAAAAATTCATGCAAACCCCACAACCACCCCAAAATTTGTTAAAATAGCCATTTTATTTCACATCGACGACAGACGAATGCGACTCAAATCCCTAAAACTTGCCGGCTTCAAATCTTTTGCCAACCCAACCACATTCACCTTCAAGCACGACATCACTGCCATCGTCGGGCCAAATGGCTGTGGCAAATCCAATGTCATCGATGCCATCCGCTGGGTATTGGGCGAGACATCCGCCAAGCAGCTGCGTGGTGGGGCGATGAGCGATGTCATCTTTGCCGGTGTCGAAGGGCGAGCCGCCAAAAGTCTTGCCAGTGTTGAGCTTGTGTTTGAGCACACCCAAGATGAGACGCACGGCATCCGCCATGAATTGAACCTTTACCAAGAGCTGAGCCTACGCCGACAAGTCACCAAAGATGGCAAGTCAGATTATTTTATCAATGGTCAGCGAGTGCGTCGCCGTGATGTGGTGGATGTGTTTTTGGGTACGGGGCTTGGCGCGCGCAGTTATGCGGTGATTGAGCAGGGGATGATTGGGCGTATCGTTGAGTCTAGCCCCATGCAGCTGCGTGAGTTCATCGAAGAAGGCGCAGGCGTCTCACGCTATCAGGTACGCCGAGCCGATACCGAGAAGAAACTTGCCGAGACCCGAGATAACCTTGAGCGCTTATCCGACCTACAAGGCGAGCTCAAAAAACAACAAAAAACACTCATCCGCCAAGCCGAATCCGCCAAGCAGTATCAAGCCTTGAGCGATGAATTGCAGGCATTGCACCGTGATGATTTGGTGCGCCGACTGTTCGAAGCGTGGCAATATCACGAGCTCAAAAAAGGCGAACAGGGCAAATCTAGTGATGAGCTTGCCAAGCTTGAGATGGAAGTCACTCGGGTACGCCGTGAGCTCGATGCGCTGTCTGCTCGTGTCGCCGAAGGTCAATGGCTCAAAGACGAAGCGCGGGATAAATACCACAATGCGCAGATGGCAGAGCAGAGTGCTCAGCACAATTTTTATACCGTCAATAGCGAGCTTGCCCAAAGCGATGAAAAAATCACTCGCCTGATGGCTCAGCACCAAGAAGCGCTTGCCAATATCGAGCACGCCACCGCCGAGCTTGCCGAGATTGATAGTCAGCTTGCCAATATCACCCCTGATACGATGGCGCTTGAGCAGGCGGTGAATGATGCCAAACAGGTGCTAAGTGACGCCCAAGAAGCTTGGCAAAAACAGCGTGATGAGCTATCTGCCATCACCCAAGACAAGAATAATTTGGACAATCGCAAAAAACTTGCCGAATCACAAATCGCTCGCCTAAAAGATGCTCAAATCAAATGGCAAAAACGCAGTGATGCGCTCGATGCCGAACAAGCAAGCTTTGTTGATATTAAGCAAGAACAAACCGAACAAAAAGCCTATCAAGAACAAATCGCTAATCTTAAACTTAAACTTGATAATCTATCTGATCATGATGAGCTCAAATCTCGCCATGATACCCTTAGCGATGCTGTCAAGGCGCTACAAGCCAGCACTCAAGCCCAAGAAAAACGCCATGCGGTGCTGATGGGTGAATATGATATTTTACATAAGCTTGTGCATACACCGACCACCAATCAAAATAGTGCGGCAGCAGGTGATAATAATGATTTGCAAGACTTGCCAAGTCTTGAAAGTAGCCTGATGCCAAGCAGTGCAGGGCATGAATATGCCAGCGTGCTGGATCAATTTTTGGGCTTTTGGCTTGGTGCTAAGCTCAGCGCGCAGCTGCCGATGGCTCAAACGCAAAGCGCACCCGCCAAAGATGGTGTGAATTTATTATTAAAATCAGGTAAAAAAAGCGATACCGCCATCACCACCAGCGCCATCATGGCAAGCGATGCGATTGCCAAATTACCCAAAGCAATCAGCGGGCGATTGATTCGCCTAGATCAGCTATTTAGCACGCCGACTTTGGAGATTTTTGGGCGTACCTTTTTATATACAGGCGATGATGCGCTTGATGAGATGGATACAAGCCAATTGATTGGCGTGATGATTTTGACCAAGACAGGCTGGTTGATTGGCAGTTTTGGTATGGTGCATATCAGCCGTTTTGGGGAAACGGGCAGTCAATTTCTTGCGCAAAAACAAGCACATATCGAGCGACTTGCCGTGCTCGAAGATGAGCTTAATACACTAGAAGATGCACTGGGCGCTGACCAAAAACAGCTCAAAACCCAGCAAAATCTGCTTGAGCAGACCAAAATTGAGCTTGAAGAAGTCATCGCCCAAAAAACCGCCACCACCGCACAGCTACACAGCGCCGAAAAAGCCCTGACCACACTGACCGCCAAGCTTGAAGCGGACAAAATCCGCCGTGACAACCACGCCAAAAACCGCCAAGCACTGGATGATGAGCGAGCAGAGCACCAAAAAGAGATGAGCGAACTTGATGCGCAGATGAGCGAGTATCAGGCGCAATTAACCGAGTTCGCCCCACGATTTGAGATGGCGAATCAAGCGATGACGGTGCTGACGACACGCATCGATGAAGCCAACCAATTGGTCAAGACCAAAAACGATGCCTATCAAGCCATGCAGCTGAAATTTGGCACATTAAGCCAAAGCAAAACCCATGCCGAACGCCTGCTTGATATGGCAAAAAACAGCGCCACGCAGACGACGGCAGACATTGAAGTCACCAAAAAACACCAAGAAACCTTACAAGAAAAATTACCAAAGCTTGAAGAAGCGTTCAAGGCTGCCAAGATGATGAGCCATGAGCTCAAAATCTCAAGCGATGAATACGAAGCCGCTGCCAAAGCACTACAAATTGCGCAAACCAAGCTGCAAGATGAGCTGACCGAAGCGCATGGCAAATTTGCCACCGCACAAGCACAGTCTGCACAAATCAGTGCCGATGCAGCGGTGGGCGAGAGCCGTATGCAGGATTTGGGCGATGAATTGCTACGCTTTGATGAAGGCTTTAATCTGCCGGCGACTTTGGCAGAGTTTCGAGCCAATCCCAACCAGCAGTTTATTGACCATAGCCAAAAACGAGAAGACATCAAAGCGCAAATCGCCAAGCTTGGCGCGGTAAACCTAGCCGCCGCCGCCGAGCTTGCCGAGATTGAGGCGCGTGTATCACCGATGGATGAGCAAATCCAAGACATCACCGACAGTATGAAAAAGCTTGAAGATGCCATCAAAGCGATTGATGAGAAGACCAAATCGCTGTTTTTGACGGCATTGAATGCGGTGAATAAAGAGCTTAATGCCTTATTTTCTAAGGTGTTTGGCGGTGGTCAAGCAAGCTTAAGCCTAATGGAAGATGAGAGTCTATCCAAGGCGGATAAATGGCGGGCAGGGCTTGTGCTGATGGCACAGCCAAAAGGCAAGAAAAACTCACGCCTAGCGGTATTATCTGGCGGTGAGAAGACCTTGACGGCATTAAGTCTAATCTTTGCGATTTTTAAACAGCATCCAGCGCCGTTTTGTGTGCTTGATGAAGTGGATGCGCCGCTTGATGATGCCAATGTCGGACGCTTTACGGGACTGATTCATGAACTGGCGGATGATGTGCAGTTTATCTTTATTAGTCATAATAAGCTTGCCATGCAAATTGCCGATGAGCTCAAAGGCATCACCATGCCGACAGCAGGGATTTCAAGCCTTGTGACGGTCAATCTAGAAGAGGCGGAGCAATATTTGGAGCCGACGGTTTAAGTGTTGGATGTCGATTAAAGATGGCTCGGATTTTATGGTGATTGAGCTTGTGCCACAAAAGTGATATTAACACCACTTTTGTGGCATATATTTAGACATTGAAATTCAATCATTATAACCGCTAATTTAGAGATAAATTAGCTTGGCTTTTCGTGCAATTTTTGCTATAATAATGCGTCCATTTTTATAAATGGGCGTATTTTTTTAATTTAACTTTACACTACACACACGAAATTTACCCAAGCATCTGCTTGCGGTGTGTTGAATATCGGGGTGTCTATGAGCTTGAATAATTTAGCCAAACCGCTAGATGCGTGCTGATAGATTCGGTATTTTTGATTTCGTGGAGGCGTAACCCAAACTTTAGGAACTCTTATGTCAGACAAGAACCCAACTCAAATCTCAATGCGTGACTTGCTAGAAGCAGGTGCTCACTTCGGTCACCAAACTCGTTTTTGGAACCCAAAAATGAGCCAATACATCTTTGGTGCTCGTAACCGCATTCACATCATCAACCTTGAGCACACTGTTAAGCAGTTCAACGAAGCACTAACTTTCGTGAACAAGCAAGCAGCAGCTCGCAACAAGATTTTGTTCGTTGGTACTAAGCGTGCAGCATCTGCGGTCATCCGTGAGCAAGCACAACGCGCTGGTATGCCATATGTTGACCATCGTTGGTTGGGCGGTATGCTAACTAACTGGAAAACGCTTCGCCAGTCAATCACTCGTCTAAAAGAACTTGAAAAGCAAGCTGAAGACGGTACTTTTGCTAAGCTAACCAAGCGTGAAGCACTTGAGCGTACTCGCCAAATGGAAAAACTAGAGCGTGCTCTAGGTGGTATCAAAGACATGGGCGGTCTGCCAGATGCGCTATTTGTCGTTGACGTTGACCACGAAGCGATTGCAATCAAAGAAGCCAAAAACCTTGGTATCCCTGTTATCGGTATCGTTGATACCAACTCAAACCCAGACAATGTTGACTATGTCATCGCGGCGAACGACGACGCAATCCGTGCCGTTAATCTATATGTAACTGCTATGGCTGATGCTATCATCGCTGGTAAAGAGTATGCAAAAACTCAAGGCGGCGCACAAGCAGAAGCAGTAGAAGCTGCTGAATAAGCCCAAGTTTTGGCACTAAGCAATATTGATACAATCATTGATACAGTATTGCTTGACACAATTTGGTCATAAAACTGTGCTATGATGGCTTGGTCAAACAAGCCATCATTCAAACTCATTGATAATTCAAAGGTAATCCAAATGACTCAAGTTTCTGCAAAGCTTGTAAAAGAATTGCGTGACCGTACCGGTCTTGGCATGATGGAGTGCAAAAAAGCACTAGAAGAAGCAAATGGTGACATCGAACTTGCGATTGACAACCTACGCAAATCAGGTCAAGCCAAAGCTGCCAAAAAAGCTGGCAACATCGCTGCTGACGGTGCTATCGTTATCGCTCAAGGCGAAGGCAAAGCACTACTTCTAGAAGTAAACTGCCAAACTGACTTCGTTGCAAAAGACGAAAACTTCACCGTATTTGCAAACAAAGTTGCTGAATTGGCACTAGCGAACAACACCACTGATGTTGAAGCAATTTCAGCACTACCATATGGCGACGGCGCATCTGTTGAAGAAGCTCGTATCGCTTTGGTTCAAAAAATCGGTGAAAACATCCAAGTTCGCCGTGCAGAAGTCATCGAAGGTGCTAACCTTGCTGCATACCGTCACGGTCTGCGCATCGGCGTTGTTGTATCTTTCGAAGGTGGCAACGAAGAAGTTGGTAAAGCTGTCGCAATGCAAGTGGCTGCATTCAACCCACTAGCAGTCAACGAAGCTGATGTACCAGCTGACATCCTAGCTCGCGAAAAAGACATCATCGAAGCCAAAGCTAAAGAATCTGGCAAGCCAGAAGCAGTGGTTGAGAAGATGATCACTGGCGGTATCCAAAAATACCTAAACGAAGTAACTTTGGTTAATCAACCATATGTTATGGACAATGAAAAGAAAGTTGGCGATGTCCTAAAAGCTGAAGGTGCAACTGTTGTTAGCTTCAAGCGTCTTGAAGTTGGCGAAGGCATCGAGAAGAAGCAAGAAGACTTCGCTGCTGAAGTTGCTGCTGCTCAAGCTGCTGCACAAGCATAATTTGCTTTTTGCAAATCATAAAGCTCAGTTCATTGAACTGGGCTTTTTTGGTATTTGTAAAACTTGTGTAATCAGAGTAAAATAGCCATAATTTATGCCATCAGTTAGGAAATATCATGCAAGCATTCAACCCACAAGCATTTATTGAAGTTGCTCTAAAAAACAATGTACTTAGATTTGGTGAATTTACCCTAAAATCAGGCCGTGTCAGCCCGTATTTTTTTAATGCAGGTCTGCTATCGACAGGCGAGCTACTCAGCGTACTTGCCACAGGCTATGCTGATGCACTGGCAAAGCAGGCAAATACCGATGATTTGGTGATTTTTGGGGCGGCGTACAAGGGCATTCCATTTGTAGCGGCGACCGCTCAAGCTTTGTGGGCACAACACGGCATCAATGCCAACTGGGGCTACAACCGCAAAGAAGCCAAAGATCATGGCGAAGGCGGTATGCTCGTGGGTGCTGACTTATCAGGCAAAAAAGTCTGGGTCATTGATGATGTGATGACCGCAGGCACGGCGATGCGTGAAGTGGTTGAGATTTTGGATAAAGCAGGGGCAAGTGTCGCAGGTATCATTGTTGCACTTGACCGCAAAGAAAAAGGTCAGGGCGATAAATCTGCTATCCAAGAGCTTGGCGAGAGTCTTGGCGTGCCCGTATTGGCATTGGTGACGATGGATGACATCACTGATTATGTTGCCAATCACGGTACGGCTGAGCAATTATCTGCGATGCAAGCCTATCGCGCCCAGTATGGCATTGATGAATAATGATTAATTAACCAAAAAGATATGATTATGAAAAAACTGAATTTTTTGATCGTCATGGATGAGATTGCGACGATTAATTATAAAAAAGACACAAGCCTTGCGATGGCGTGGGCGATATCTGAGCGTGGGCATGGGCTAAGCTATTGTAAAATCGATGATTTATGGCTTGATCGTGGTGAATTGCAAATCGATGCCAAGCCTTTGGCGGTGTATCGCAATCCTGAGCATTTTTATGAGCTTGGCGAGATGGCAACCGTGCCTGCTACCGCATTCGATGTGATTTTGATGCGTAAAGACCCACCTTTTGACATGAAATTTTTGTACGCTTTGCACCTGCTTGACTATGCCAAGCGTGCAGGCGTGTGGGTGGTCAATGATCCGCAGTCGGTCAAGGACTGCAACGAGAAGTTATTTGCCACGCAGTTTAGCGATCTGATGTCACCGACGATCGTCACCAATAAGCAATCACACATCCGAGCGTTTATCCAAGAGCATGGCGATGTGATTGTCAAGCCGCTTGACGGCATGGGCGGTATGGGGATTTTTCGTTTGACGGCGGATAGTCCCAATATCGGTGCGACGCTTGAGATGCTGACCGAGCTTGGTACATTGCCAATTATGGCACAAAAATACATTCCTGCTATCACCGAAGGCGATAAGCGAGTGCTGATTGTCGGTGGCAAGCCTGTGGATTATTGCTTGGCTCGTATTCCAAGCACGGGCGAGACACGGGGCAATCTGGCTGCTGGTGGGCGTGGTGTAGCGATGCCGCTGAGTGAGCGTGAACGAGCGCTTGCGATGGCGATTGCACCGACTTTGCTTGAAAAGGGGCTGTATTTTGTCGGTCTGGATGTCATTGGTGGCTTGATTACCGAGATTAATGTCACAAGCCCAACTTGCGTGCGTGAGATTGATGATCAATGTGGTACGCAGATTGCCGTTGATTTTATTGAATTTATCGAAAATCGCTTGGCTGTGGCATAGCTTTGACATGGCTTTAGTAAACAGCAACATTTACTCAATCACGGCAAGTTCATTGACAAAAAACTAAAGAAAATTTGCTTGAATTTGCCACAAAAGTCATTGAAAATAGATGGTTTTTAAGATGGCTTGATGGATAATTTTATGACAAAAAAAATCAATGTGCTTATGATGGCGGCAGGCACGGGCGGCCATGTGTTTCCTGCGTTGGCAGTGGCGGATGAATTGGCGGCTCGTGGTGCGACCATTCATTGGCTTGGCACGCCGACAGGGATGGAGAATGATTTGGTCGCTAAGCACGGCTATCAGATGCATCATATCGAGATGCAGGGCCTTCGTGGCAAGGGTTTGGCTCGTATGGTGAAATTGCCCTTTATGCTGTTCAAGGCGGTGATGCAGGCTCGCCAAATCATCAGCGACCATGCCATCGATGTGGTGGTGGGCTTTGGTGGTTATGTCACTGCACCGGGCGGATTGGCTGCCAAATTGAGCAAAAAACCGCTCATCATCCATGAACAAAACGCCATCGTCGGCATGAGTAACAAGAACCTAGCTCGCTATGCCGATAAGGTGCTACAAGCCTTTGATGGGGCGTTTGCTAGCGATGCCAAAGTCATCACGGTGGGCAACCCTGTGCGTGATGCCATCATTCAAATCGCTCGCCCTGAAGTGCGCTATGATACCAATGATGACTCAGCGCTCAAGGTGCTGGTGGTGGGCGGTTCATTGGGTGCGATGGCAATCAACCAAGCAGTGGTTGAGATGCTTGATAAGGTTAATCGCCCAATCAGTCTGCGCCATCAATGTGGCAAGGATAATCATGAGCAGATGCTCGTTGCCTATTCGCAGGCGGATATCGATACCACTAAGCATATCGTGGAGCTTAAGCCATTTATTGATGATATGGCAGCGGCGTATGCATGGGCAGATGTGATTGTCTGCCGAGCAGGGGCGCTGACAGTGACCGAGATTCAGACGGCAGGCGTGGCGGCGATTTTTGTGCCACTACCGCACGCTGTGGACGACCACCAAACCGCTAATGCCAAAGTGCTCGTGGATGCAGGGGCGGCGATTTTGATGCCGCAGTCTAGCTTATCAGGACAAGCACTTGCTGAGACGCTAGATAAGCTTGACCGTCGTCGCTGTCAAGAGATGGCAATCATCGCTCGTAGCCAAGCCAAAGCAGATGTGGCGCAAACCGTCGCTGATATCATTGAAAATAGCATTCGCTGATTTATTTATTTAAAATTTATACACCAAAGGAATTACCATGTCCAAAAAATCCCTGCCAAAACGCTTGATTGAAATCCCAGAAATGCGTCGCATCGAAACCATCCACTTCGTCGGTATCGGTGGGGCAGGGATGTGCGGTATCGCCGAAGTGCTTGCCAACCAAGGCTATAAGGTGACTGGCTCTGATATCAAAGCCAGTGCAGTCACTGAGCGTTTGGTCAGTCTAGGGGTGATTGTCTATATCGGTCATAATGCCAGCAATATCGACAATGCCGATGTGGTCGTGGTGTCATCAGCGATTGATAAGACCAACCCTGAGATTCAAGCGGCGCTTGCCGCTCGCTTACCTGTGGTACGCCGTGCTGATATGCTTGGCGAGCTGATGCGTTATCGTCACAGTATCGCTGTGGCAGGGGCGCATGGCAAGACCACGACCACCAGTATGCTGACGATGATGCTGACCGAAGCGGGGCTTGACCCGACTTATGTTATCGGTGGTAAGCTCAACGCTTCAGGCAAAAATGCTGCACTTGGACAATCTCGCTATCTCGTTGCCGAAGCCGACGAATCAGATGCATCATTCTTGTCACTTCGTCCGATGGCGGCCATCGTCACCAATATCGACGAAGACCACATGGATACTTATGAAGGTAGCTTTGAAAAGCTTAAGCAAGCCTACATTCAGTTTCTACAAAATATGCCATTTTATGGCTTGGCGGCCGTGTGTGGCGATGACGAAGTGCTATTTGGCATGATTGATGCCATTGCGCGTCCTGTGCTGACCTTTGGTCTAAAAGAGCACAATGATGTGCGCGCGGTGGATTTGGTGGTTGATGGTGCTAAGACGCACTTTACTGTCCTGCGTAAAGACCGTGAGCCACTGTCTTTGACACTCAATGTCCCGGGCGAGCACAATGTCTATAATGCACTTGCTGCCATCACGCTTGCCACTGATGAAGGCGTGGATGATGATGCTATCATTCGTGCGCTTGAGAAATTTGCCGGCGTGGGTCGCCGTTTTGAAAAACAAGCTCAAGTAGCCATTGATGATGGCGATGTGCTATTGATTGATGACTATGGTCATCACCCAACCGAAGTGGCAGCGACTATCAAAGCTGCTCGCCAAAGCTATCCTGACCGCCGCCTAGTGATGATGTTCCAGCCACATCGCTATAGCCGTACCCGTGATTGCTTTGATGACTTTGTCGATGTGCTATCAGCTGTCGATGAGCTGTTGTTATTGGATGTGTATTCAGCAGGTGAAGCGCCGATTGTCGGTGCGGACACGAAGGCTTTGGCTCGCAGTATCCGCCATCGTGGACAAGTTGAGCCGACTTTGGTCGATAAAAATGACTTGGCAAGCACCATGAAACGAGTGCTCAAATCCAATGACTTGCTCATCACCCAAGGGGCAGGCAATGTGGGGCAAATTTGCCTAGAATTGCGTGATAATAATCTATATCTATAATGATGAATTATTTTAATAAATTTTAATATTGTGAGAGAATTATGAGTATTGATGTAACCCAATTTGGCAAAGTTGCCGTCGTCTGCGGTGGCTTTAGTAGTGAGCGTGAAGTGTCATTGAACAGTGGTAAGGCGGTGCTTGATGCCTTGCTATCAAAGGGCGTGGATGCGCATCACTTTGACCCACAAGAAACCGACATCTCAAAACTGCGTGAATTTGACCGTGTGTTCAATGTGCTACACGGTACTTTTGGCGAAGATGGTAGCTTACAAGGGGTGCTTGATGGCTTTGGCATCCCTTATACAGGTTGCGGCGTGCTAGCATCTGCGATTGCGATGGATAAGTTTCGCTGCCGTCTGATTTGGCAGGGGTTTAATTTGCCAAATGTCCCTTATGTGGTGCTCGATGATAACAGCGATTTTGCAGCGGTTGAACAAGAGTTTGGCTTGCCACTATTTGTCAAGCCAGCCGCCGAAGGCTCAAGCGTGGGCGTGGTGATGGTCGAGAGTGCAGGCGAGCTTGCCAAAGTCTATCCGACACTCAAGCAGTATCACGGCGCAATCTTGGCTGAGCCTGCCATTACAGGCGGTGAATACGCTTGCTCTATCTTGGGTGATGAAGCCTTGCCAAGCATTCGCATCATCCCGACTGGCAAGTTCTATGACTATGAAGCCAAATACCTGCGCAATGACACGACTTATCAGTGCCCATCGGATTTGACCGACGAGCAAGAGCGTGAGATGCAAGAACTTGCCAAGCGTGCGTTCGCTGCCATCGATGGCAAGGGCTGGTCTCGTGTAGACTTCCTAAAAGGAGATGATGGCAAGCTGTATATCCTAGAGATTAATACCGTACCGGGCATGACAGACCATAGCCTTGTGCCGATGGCGGCAAAAGCTCGTGGCATGGATTTTGCGTCATTGTGCGTACAAATCTTGGCACAGACGCTATAATTTTATGATTTGAAATATTAATCAAAAATTATAAAAACTATCAAAAAACCCATCAATTATAGCGATTGTTGGGTTTTTTTATCGCTTGACATCCAGTAAAGTGTAACCTTGTGTAAAATATGGGGTTTTTGGGGATGTTTTTCCAATTTATATCTTTTACTTATTATAAAAATGCGTTAACATATGCTAATTTTCCCTAAGTCTTGCGATTTGGGGCGAAAAGTTGTTTTAATGATACCAAATCCAGTGATATTTTGGTAATTTTAGCTTAAGATTTCATGACCGATATTGCACGCAAACGCCCACAGTTTCAACCATGGCAAATCAATGTATTTGGCGTGTTGTTTTTGGCTGTCATTGTGGCGGTGTTGTTGTATTTTTCCAATACAGCTGAATATCGTGCGATACAGATTGAGCCGAGCAATCTGACCGATGCTGAAGTGGCATCGCTTGAAAAGGCGGTTGAGCCATTGGGCAAGGTGCAGTTTTTTGGGGCGGATTTATCCGCAATCCATCGAGTGGTCAGTGAGTTGTCTTGGGTGGGTAGTGCCAATGTGTATCGAGATTGGGACAAGGGCGTGATGGTATCGGTCAAGCCAAGAATTCCAGTGGCGAACTTTGGTAGTGAGCAGATGCTGGATGCTAGCGGTGTGGTTTATACGCCCGCCGACCCAAAGGCAGTGATGGATAAGTCGCTTGCCAATCTGTACAGCCGCCCCAAAGAAGCCGTCAATGTCATGCGTCAAATGCGTCGTATCAATACGTGGTTTGCGCCACTGAATTTGCACGCTGTGGATATGATTTTGACCCCACGCCAAACTTGGGTGATTGTCTTTGACAATGGACTGCGAGTGGTGGTGGATCATGAAGATACTGAGCAAAAATTATACAGTTTATCTGTACAGCTTAGTGGTCAGCTCAAATCAGAAGTTGCCAAAATCGCTTCTGTGGATTTAAGATATAAAAACGGTTTTGCAATCGCTTATAAGCATCGCTAATGCTGATGATTAGCAAAGCCAAATAATGAATGATGGGCGGTCATCATCATTCGCTTAAGCTTGTTTTGTTGAACAAGATGGTTGTTGGATTTTCTTATCCTTGTGGATAAGTGTATTTTATTTGATAATTGAGAATTTGAATAACGATGGCAAATCTACAAGCGGTCATGCATATCAGCTCATCAGCGGTATGCACCGTGATTGGTCAATTTGAAAACACCCAAGAAGGCGCGCGTCCCAAGATTATCGCAGTCGGCCTTACGCATACTGACGCCTTTATGCAGGGTCAAATTGTAAATCGTGAGCACCTATTATCAGCCGTGCATAAATCGCTACAAGAAGCGACAGACATGGCAGGCGTGAGAATTTACAATCCCTTGATTTCATTCTCAACACCGCTTATGACATCAGACAATGATATGCGTACGGTGGATGTGATGCACGAGTCGGGGCTGATTGAAGCTCAGGATGTGCATTTGGCTCAGCAGTTGATCGAAGATGACTTGGCTAGACAAGATCGCACCTTATTGCAGTGCTGTCAGCAGATGGTCATGCTTGATACCGATGAGCAGGTGCAAGATGCGATTGGCTTGCGATCCAAGCAGATTCATGTCTATAATCACGTCATGAGCTTGCCGGCGAGTACGCATCAGCAAATACTTGATTTGATTCAAGATGATGAAATCACAGACCGTACCACAGTTTTTGATGGGGTTGCTGGTGCTCATTATGCCTTGACCAACAACGAAAAACAGCAAGGCGTGTGCTATATCGATATCGGTCTTAGTATGACTAAGATTTGTGTATATCACGAAGGCGTGCTGATTTATAGCGACTGTATCGCTGTGGGCGGACGCACGGTGGATTTGGACATTGCCAAAGAGTGTGGCATTGCGCTGGATGATACCGAAAGCTTTAAACGCCAAGAAGGCACGCTCAATGCCGAGCGTTATAGTCTAGGCTCGCACGTGATTTATAAAAAAGGCACGAAGCACGAAAAAACCATGCTTCGCCGTGAACTCAATCAGGTCATCGAAGCCCGATATTATGGGATTTTTAGCGAAGTATTTGACCGCTTGACTAAGGCTAATCTATTCCATGCGCTAGATGCAGGCGTGGTCTTGGCAGGGGGTGCGTGTCAGATGGATGGCTTGACAGGGTTTATCCGCACAAACTTTGGTATCCCTGTGCGTCGTATCGCCAAGCCAACCAACATTCATTTTGACCCAAAGCATCTGAGTGACGACACCATCAAATCACTCAAGAAGCATTTGGAAGACAATACACTGCATTCAGCGATTGGCTTATTTTTGTTTAGCGGTAGTGAGCAATTTGCCCGTGACCAGCAAATCGCCCATATTGCCGAAGAATATAGCAATCCATTGGCGGATATTTGGACGAAATTTATGCAAAAATGGCAAATTGTTATTGCTTTGTTCAAGAAAGTTGCTTAATTGATTTGCTAAATTGTTCATCAAATGCGATAATTAGTCAATTTAATGACTTGGTGTGATTTTGCACTGTATTTGCTTTTTTGTACAGCTTGATTGATGGATGAAAATCTGTGCAAAGAGTACCCTGCTTTTTATTACTAAATTCTTGGAGTAGCATATGAAATTCGGAATGGCAGACGAGTTCCAACCTGAAACCAATGGTCAAGCACGTATCATCGTGTTCGGTGTTGGCGGTGGCGGCGGTAACGCTGTTGAGCACATGGTTCGCCAAAACGTCAAAGGCATCACCTTTGTCTGTGCAAACACTGACCTACAAGCACTAAACAAACTATCAGCACCGAACAAAATCCAAATCGGTGCTGAAGCGACTCGTGGTCTAGGTGCAGGTGCGAATCCTGAAGTGGGTCGCAATGCTGCTGAGAGCAACGAAGATGAAATCCGTGCGATGCTAGAAGGTTACGACATGGCATTCATCACCGCTGGTATGGGTGGTGGTACTGGTACGGGTGCAGCGCCTGTGGTTGCTCGTATCGCCAAAGAAATGGGCATCTTGACTGTTGCTGTTGTGACCACGCCATTTACTTTTGAAGGTAAGCGTCGCACTGCTGCTGCTCAAAGTGGTATCGAAGCATTGACACAGCACGTGGACTCTATCATCACCATTCCAAACGATAAGCTAACCCAAGCTTTCCGCAACCTAACTATGGTTGATGCCTTCAAAAAAGCAGACGATGTATTGCTATATGCGGTAAACGGCTTGACCGAAACTATCGTAAACCCTGGTGTGATTAACATTGACTTTATGGATGTACGCACTGCCATGACTGCCAAAGGTCATGCGATGATGGGTATTGGTCGTGCTAGCGGTAATGAGCGCGCTGCTGAAGCGATGGAAAAAGCCATCCGCTCGCCACTACTTGATGACCTAAATCTACGCAATGCTCAAGGCTTGATTATCAATATCATCGGCTCAGGCGTTGGCATGGATGAAGTGATGACCATCGTTGCCAAAGGTCAAGAGTTGATGGCGGATGATGCCAACGTATTCTATGGCTTGGTAGAAGATGACAACATGGGCGACGAAATCCATGTGACTGTGGTTGCTACAGGTCTGACTGTCAACACTCGCCCAGCAGCGGCACAGCCAGCAGTACAAGCACAACAAGCTCAGCAGTTGGCAAGCCACACCAGCGCTATCGCACAACAGGCTCAGCCAGTTGCTGAAGCACGCCCAGGTGCACCAAAGCCAATCAGCGTTGGTAGCTACTTGCAACAACAGCAACAACAAAAAAACAGCTAATCGTATAACACAACAAGGCTCTACTATGCGGTAGGGCTTTGTTTTTTGATGACTTATGCCAAAAATAGACCTGCACGCACACAGCACCTGTTCTGATGGGACGAATACGCCGACCGAGCTTTTGACTAAGGCTGGGCAGATGGGTATTGATGTCTTTGCTTTGACCGACCATGATACGGTGATGGGGATTGATGAAGCACGGCACACCGCCGATGAGCTTGGCATACGACTGATTAACGGTGTCGAAATCAGCTGTCAGCATACGGTGACAGGTGGCTATGGCAAGCATCGTGAGATTGATAAAATCATCCATGTGGTGGCGCTTGATTTTGATGATGTGACCAAAATGCACACCGCACTACAAGCTTTGCAAGATAGCCGTCATCAGCGGGGCTATCTGATGGTACAAAAGCTTGGGGAGATTTTGTGCGATGATACGGTGGATGCGCAAGCCTTGAGTGAGCATCTGTGGCAAGCGGTGCTTATCAAAGCAGGTGGCAATGCCAGAGCGGTGGGGCGTGCGCACATCGGTCAGGTGCTCTATGAGATGGGCTATGTGCATAATGTACAGGCGGCATTTGATAAATATCTGGCGGATAATAAGCCTGCCTATGTAGCCATTGACACCATCAGTATGGCGGATGCCGTGCGTCTGATTCATGACTGCGGTGGGCTTGCGGTGCTTGCGCATCCGACCCGTTATAAGCTGTCATCGACACGCACCCAAAAGCTGATTAGTGACTTTGCCGAGTGTGGCGGCGATGCTTGTGAATTGCCGAACAATGAACCGATTAGCACGGTGGATATGGTCAGTCGTGCGATTGCTAAGCATGGGCTACTTGTGTCATTGGGCAGTGATTTTCATGGGAGTAATATGCCATGGCGTAAGCTTGGCGTGACCACCAAGCCAAAAGCAGGGCAAGTGGGCGTGTGGACGAAATTTAAACCGTCTGTGATGGTAGAGTGATTGGCAAGTTTGAATATATTTAAATATAGCGGCAATCAGATTATTTGAATTAAACATATTTTTAATCTGATTATTTTATGCTACAATGCAAGGCGTTACGATGTTGTAACGCTTTTTTTATTAGTTTTGCAAGGATGATTATGCCAACACTTCGCTCACTCTGCACAGCGCTACTTACGACACTTGCCATCAGTCTAGCTGCCCCTGCTATGGCGGATGGTGTGACCACGACGATTACACCTACTTACCGCAGTGTGAGTGAGATTTTGGCAGCATCGCCAAAGTCGGATTGGTATCGACTTGACCAGCGTAATCTGATTTATATCACGCTTGCCAATGATGCTAAGGTGGTGATGGAGCTGAATGATACTTTTGCGCCAGAGCACGCCAAGCAAATTCGCCTACTTGCCAATCAGCAGTATTGGGATGATTTGACCGTGTATCGTGTGCAGGATAATTATGTGGCGCAATTTGGTGCGCTTGATTATGAGACCGATATCCTTGCCAAGCCATTGCCAAAAGATGCCCAAAAATTACCAGCAGAATTTAGCATACCCAAAGACAGCATTCGCTTGACGGCACTTGGGGACAAAGAGCCTTATTCGGATCAAATCGGCTTTGTGGATGGCTATCCTGTGGCGGTGAAGGATAATCAAGCGTTTTTGGTGCATTGCTATGGCATGGTGGGTGCAGCTCGTGATAATGCGCCTGATAGCTCAAATGCTACTGAGCTGTATGTGATGATTGGTCAGCCTGCACGACATATTGACCGTCAAATCACTGTGGTTGGGCGTGTGGTGCATGGCATTGAGCATCTGAGCACGCTCACTCGTGGCAAGGGCTCGATGGGATTTTATACCGATGATCAGCCCGCGCCAATGGGTATCAAATCCATCCGTGTCGGCACAAACCTAACAGTGTCTGAGCAGATGCAGTTTGATGCGCTCAAGACCGACAGTCAGACCTTTGTTGATGTCATCGATGCCCGTCGCCATATGCAGGGTGAATGGTTTGCTGTACCACTATCAGGCGGGATGGGGATCTGTGATACCCGTCAGACGATTCAGCTTGTCAAAGAGTGATAAGCTAAAAACAAAACGCCAAATCATTGATATTTGGCGTTTTTTATGATTAGAACGACGGATTGACCGTACCCATACGCTGACTAATCGGTGTCGATTGACCCAGTAGCACGCTATAAATGGTGGCATTTTCCATCACGTGCTTGACATAGGCACGTGTCTCGGCGTAGGGAATGGCTTCGACATATTGGTCGGCGCTGATACTGCCATGCTTAGGAATCCATTTGCGAGCAGCGCCCGGTCCTGCGTTGTAGCCTGCGGTGGCGACGGCGATTTGACCGCCTGCTTTATTGGCAAGGTCGCTTAAGAACCATGTGCCATAGCGGATATTGGTATCAGGGTCGCTCATACTGCCTGCGCTCTCACCCATGCCACGAGCGATTTGGTTGGCAGTGCCCGGGATGATTTGCATCAGACCGCCAGCGCCTGCACCTGACTGCGCCGATGGCTGAAAGCGACTTTCTTGACGCATAATGCCATATGCCCACGCAGGGTCAATGCCGACATTGCGACTGTGGCGGATGGTATTGTCATAATACGGCATTGGGTGCGATAGGGCGGCATTTCTTAGGTTATCCGTCGTCTCGATGGCTTGGATACTGCGATGGTAGTAGCCCAGATTGTGCGCCTTCGTCGCTGCTGCCAGAATCAGTGCGGTATCGCCTGCTTCACGAGCCTTACGCACTGCCCAGTTCCATTCACGGTTGATATGCTCAAGGCTTGCGTTATTTTGCATGAGTAGATAAGCACGGGCAAAATAGTCATTATTCATCACACGCTCGGCATCTTGGGTGGTGACAGTTGGCAAAACATTACCGCCGATATCTGAGGGTGTCAGACGCTGACCCAGTCGGTCTTTGGCAAGTAGTCCATAGTAGTCGATACCTGATGACAGATTGCCATACAGTCGCTTGGCATCGGCGGATTTGCCCGTTTGTTCATAAGCACGAGCCAGCCAATACTGCCACACACGCTCTTGCTGCTGTACTGCGGTCATTGCACCGATGGCGTTGATGACATCTTGCCATTGGCTAAAGTGAATGGCGGCTTGTGCGTAGTCTTCGGCTTCTTCGTAGTTAAACGGCTCGCCTAAGCTATTTTTGAAATAAGTCACCGAATCCATGCTAAAGCCTTCGTCGGTATTGACATTCATCCGCTTGACGGCAATGCTACGCCACGCATAGCGACGAGCCATTTCAGAAATCAGTCGCTGACTGCGGTTGTTGTCTTGGCTGATGTCGTAGTTGAGCTGTGTCAAGGCTTCCCAATGCGAGCGATGTGCCAGCTGACTGATGGCGTAGATGTACAGATATTGATTAGCATCGCTATAAGGTTCTTGTTGAAATCTGGTCAAAAACGCATTGGGATTACTGCGAATTTCATTAATAATTTGATAACTGATTGGTAAGTTCAACTGATTAATGAGCGTCATGATATCGCCTGTTTTATCCAGTGGTGATTGACGGCTAGATAATTGACGCTTATCAATGCGTAGCATACGCACCAGCTGTTCGTGCTTGTCAGTATTGGTGATGCGTGGGTTACTGCTCATCTCGGTGGCAAGCTTATCGCATAAGGATTGATTGATTTGGGTGTTGAGCCAGACATTGGGTTTTTGGTATAGGGCACGCATACTGTCATCGCTTTGGTTGAATCCTAGAGCGATAGCGCACGCTTCGGATGTATCGGGATTTTCGATGCTATTTGCCACAGCACGCACCGATGCGTAGTCGCCTTGACGGGCTTTGGTCTCGGCATAGTCGGCGGCGAGTTTTTCACTCATGACATTGCTTGGGTATTGGCGTACAAAGTCATTGACCGTGCTTGGGCTTTGGCTTGATAGATTGGCATTGAGTCGCCAATAGGTCGGATAGACGCCAAACAGCGTGCCTTGCATACTTTGTTCGTAATTGTATAAGGCGCTCATATTGGATTTTTGGCGGTCGGCATCAATGAACTGATAAATACTGCCATCATTGGCATTGCCTTTGGCGCACGCCACTTGGGTGATAGCGCCGATGGCACATAGCAGGGTCGCACAGTGAAGTTTGGTAATCTTAAAAGTTTTCATAACTCATCTAATGTCAAATGATGGATAAAGGTTTGTCTAGGGTATCAAATCAAGGTTGCTTGGATGTATAAAAGTTGTAATTAACAGTCCAATTATAAAGCCCAAACAGGGTACAAGCAGGACAACAGGCAAATCCGATAGGGATTTTTGGCATTATCCTACCACAACCTTGACCAATTATGCTAAAATAACCCGTTTATTTCGTCATTTTGGAAAACCCCGTCATGAAAGTCGCCACGTTTGACCCAAAAGCCCACCAAAGCACCGCCACTAACACAATTCATAACAACAGTCACGATTTGCCTGTGCAAAATGTCGCCGACATCAGCGACAAAAAGACCAAAAAAGTCTATATCGTCACGCAAGGCTGTCAGATGAATGAATATGATTCTGAAAAAATGGGCGATGTGCTGGGTCAATCGCATGGCATGGTCGTCACCCATGACATCAATGAAGCTGATGTGCTACTCATGAACACCTGCTCCATCCGTGAAAAGGCGCAAGAGAAGGTCTTTAGTGAGCTTGGCAGATGGCGTAAACTCAAAGAAAAAAATCCAAATCTCGTCATCGGTGTCGGTGGCTGTGTGGCATCCCAAGAAGGGGATAATATCCAAAAACGCGCACCCTATGTCGATATGGTCTTTGGTCCGCAGACCTTGCACCGCTTGCCTGAGCTGTACGAACAATCCACCAAACAGCACGACGAACTGCCAAAAAACCGCATCGGCGTGGTTGATGTGTCGTTTCCAAGTATCGAAAAATTTGACTTTTTGCCTGAGCCAAAGGTCGAAGGCTACAAGGCGTTCGTCTCTATCATGGAAGGCTGTTCAAAATACTGCTCATTCTGCGTCGTGCCTTATACCCGTGGCGAAGAGCTGTCCCGTCCGCTTGATGATGTCTTGGCTGAGATTGATGCTTTGGCAGAGCAGGGCGTGCGTGAGATTAATCTGCTTGGTCAAAATGTCAATGGCTATCGTGGCGAAAAAGACGACGGCACGATTTGTCGCTTTAGCGAGCTATTGCACTATGTCGCGCATATCGATGGCATCGAGCGTATCCGCTACACCACAAGCCACCCGCTAGAGTTCACCGATGACATCATCGATGCGTACAAGAGCATTGATAAGCTTGTCTCGCACCTGCATCTACCTGTCCAAAGTGGCTCAAACAACATCCTAGCTGCGATGAAACGCAATCACACGGTGGATGTGTATATCAATCAGATTAATAAGCTCAAAGCGATTCGTCCTGATTTGCACTTATCGAGTGATTTTATCATCGGCTTTCCCGGTGAGACTGATAGCGATTTTAATGAGACGCTACAGCTTGCCAAGGACTTGGATTTTGACCATTCGTACAGCTTTATTTATTCAAAACGCCCGGGCACGCCGGCATCTGAGCTGCCTGATGATGTCAGCTTTGAGACCAAAAAAGCTCGCTTAGCACAGTTTCAAGAAGTCATCAAAGAATCCACCTTTGCCAAGACTCGTGCGATGGTCGGTCAAGTGGTGCGTGTGCTTGTCGAAGAGCCTGCCAGTCGCTACGAAGGCTATCTGCATGGTTCGGCGGATAATACTCGCTCGGTGGTCTTTGCCGGTGATGAGTCATTGCTGGGTAAATTTGTCATGGTCAAAATCACTGCCGCCAAAAGTATGCACCTAGTCGAAGGTGAGCTGGTCGAAGTCATCGGCTAAGTTTGGTAGCTAAGTTTGGTAATTATTTGTGGCAATTATTTGTGCTAATTATTTGATAATCAAGGGAATGTGATGGCGATAGCGCAACAAATCCGATTGGCAAGACGGGCTGATTTGCCACGACTGGTTGAGATTTTTAATGAAACGGTCGATGACAAAATCGCTCATGCTAGCCTGACACCGCACACAGTCGATGGGCGGATGGCGTGGTTTGAAGCGCATAATGACGCCACTCGCCCTATCTATGTCGTCGTCGATGATGGGCAAATCGTCGCTTGGGCAAGCTTTAGCGATTTGTACAGCTTACCTGCTTATCACATCACCGCTGAGATTAGCCTGTATATCACCAAGCCATATCATCATCGTGGTATGGGCAAATCACTGCTGGCATTTATGCTATCGGTCGCACCTAAGCATGGTATTGATAATGTCGTGGCGCTGATTTTTCAGCATAATTTACCAAGCTTATCACTGTTTGCGCAGTTTGATTTTGTGCAATGGGGCGTATTGCCTAAGGTGTGTGATATGGATGGTTTTTTGGCGGATACGGTGATTATGGGACGGCATTTGACCTAGCACCAACAAGGATGAGCGGTATTTCGTGGTAAATTTTCCAAAATGGCATCTAAAGTCGGCTTGGTCTGAGAGTGAGCCTGTGGCAGGTGTGTGCCTGACTGAGCTGGGTGTCGGCGTGGCTGTGGTGAGTGAGTACGCAGGGCAGGCGCATTTGCTCGATGCGGTATTTGTACCTTGTGTCGATGCGATGGCGCATGGCAAGGTGCTCGACCAAGCCAAGCTTAGCCAAGCGCTCATTCATGCCATCAGTCAGCTGTCCATGCCTGTGCATCAGGCGGTCGGATGTGTGCATGATGACGTCGCCATGAGCACTGTCATTGAGCTTGCCGGCTGTCTGAATGATGATGAAATCGAAGCATCTATCCTGATGGATGCAGAGCGATATATCGCCCAAAGCTTGGATGGCGTGTGCTTTGATTTTGTGGTATTGGCACAGTCGCCCACGACAACCACAGTGCGGCTCGTGGTTGCGCACAAGCAAGCGGTGGATACCTGCCTTGAGATACTAGCAACCGCAGGTCTAGACGTCAAGGGTGTTTCCGTCTATGCAGATGCGATGCGTCAAGCTATACAGCAGTTTGTGGCGGATGCACAGACGGATGATGTGGCGATTTTGGATATTGCACATCAGCAGACGCAGTTGTTTGTTTATCAACACGGGCAGTTTAGCCACAGGCAGACTTATTTATTTGGTGTATCAGAATTAGCAATCAGCACCGAGCCTGCGCATGACGCATCATCAAGCGCGCCATCAGATTTATCATCAACATTCAACATGGGCACTGACATACCATCAGAGCAAGGGTTGGATTTTTATCAATTTTTGATGCAATATCAAGATAATCAACCTTATCAAGATAGCCAAATTAATCAAACCAAGCAAGCTTATCAAGCCAATCAAGATAACCAAACGCATGACCAAGTCAAGTATCATGACAAAGACGGTCAAGACAGCCAAGCGTATCAAAGCAATCAAATTTTAAATACGCATCACGAAGCACAAGCAGACACACACCATCAATCCATCCAAGCCCAAGATGATTATCAGCTTGTCTTTGATGATGAAGTAGTCAGCCAAGCTGTGCCTTGCCATCATGCCAAAGTCATGCATCAAGACTATCAGCCATTGGTGGGGCGTTTGGCATCTGTATTGCAGGCATATCAGGCACATCAGGGTGCTTTGCCACGTCGTGTGTTGATTTGTGGGCTGTCAGCAGATACATGGGCGGGGCTAGATACGCAGTTGGCGGCAGCATTAGATGTACATCATGACATCCAAGTCGCCTTTGCAGCTGCCGAGATACAAAAACTTGGTGCGCAGTCATCTGATGATGCACGATTATTGCCTGCGATGGCGTTATCATTGATCCAATCGGGCACGGATGTCAATTTGCTACCGTGGCGAGAGTGGCGACGTGAGCGGATGACTCAGCAGTTTTATCGGCGATTTGTGTGGTTCATAGCCGTGCTTATTTCGTTGATTGCGGTGGTGGCTGGGTATTTGATGTACCAAACGCATCGCCAAGAAGCCATCAATCAAGCCATCATCCAGCGTATCGATGATAATCAAGCCAAAATCCGTGAAAAACAGCATCTAGAACAACAGCTTGCCAAATCCAAAGAGCAATTACAGGCACTCGATGGGGCGCAGGCGTGGCGTAAGGTCATTTATCGTTGGCAACAGTTGGCGCAGTTATTGCCATCGGGCGTGTATTTGGATGGTGTTCAACAACAAGGCGACACCGTCACGCTGACAGGCATGGCATTATCGGCCAATCAGGTGTCAGGCTTGAGTGCATCGCTTGAGACATCAGGGCTATATACAGATGTGCTTGTGGTGTCATTACAAAGTGTGGACGCTCAGAACCGTGATAAGGTACGTGGTGCAATGAGTTATACCATCACCGCCCGATTGTTGGATGTGGATACTGCTTTACTTGATATGACGACCGAGCAATCAACAGCAGCATCTGATTTGAACCAAGCATCAGCGCCATCAGTACAAACAAGCCAAACCAATGATTGGCAACCCCAAGATGTCAAAGAGCAAACCCAAACCCAAAATCAAGCTCAGGGGGTGAATGGTGAGTAAATCAGAACTATTGGCATTGTGGCAGTCGCTCAACCAAGTCAATCGCCACAACATTGGCACAGCGCCACGACAGGTGCAGATGGTGGTGATGGCATTGGTGGTGCTGGCTGTGCTTGTGTTTGCATGGGGGCTACTCATTGCACCAAGCTATCAACGGCTAAACGCTGCCCAAAGCCAAGAGACGACCTTGATTACACAGTATCAGCAGACGTATCAGCAGGCGCAGGCATTTGAAGCAAGTCGCTTGGCGATGATGGATGAGCAGGCCAAACGCCAAGCCAAGCTTGATGCCTTGCCCAAATCAGCGCCGATGACCCAAATCGTCGGACTGCTCAACACAAAGGCGCAGATGCAAGGCGTTAATATTGATAGTGCAACCGTGCAGGCGGTGAGCGAGCAGACGCACTTTGATGAAAGGGCGATACAGGTTGTGGCGACAGGCAGTTATCATCAGCTTGGACAATGGCTCACCGATGTGGCAAATAGCGGATATGTGCTTGGTTTGCGTGATTTTGATTTGCGTTATGAGTCATCGGATAGACTGCGAATGAGTGCGATGATGATTGCTTATCAAGCCAAAAAGCCCGAGAGCACCGCCGCCAACTCTGATACGCAAGGAGTGGCAGATGGTAAATAATCGGCGGACGAAGTGGCAGATTGGGTGGCAGATAGTAATTGTGCTACCAATGATTTGGCTTGTTGGATGTGGCGATAGTATCGAAGAAGAGGTAACGGCAAAATTAACCCAAGCAACTCATCAGCCGACATTGCCTGTGGTGACACAGCGTGATGTCGATGAGAGTGCCATCAGTTATCAAGCAGGTAATAATCCATTTGATAATCCTGTGCGTGCCTATGCTCATCATATCGCAGATAGTGCGATTTCGGCGATGGCACAGCAACAAGCCCAAGCGGATAAGCAGGCAAGTAATCAAGCAAATAATCAAGCGGACAAGCAAACAGACAATAAGCAAGCCGACAAACCTGCCACATCCCAAGACAACCAAACGCTAAGCAGGACGCAGTCAGCAGATAAGCACATATCTAGCCCGCCTAGCCCTGTCAAGCACAGTCCGCCACCCATGCAAGCATCCGAGCAGCCATTGGGGGATGTGGTGGCGATTGATAATGCTCGTCCCCGTCAGCCGCTTGAAATGTTTGAGTTATCACAGCTGACGTATCAAGGCAATCTAAGTGATGGCGAGCGTATGATAGCCATCATCAAAAGCCCCGATGGGCGAGTACATCAAGTAGCACAAGGGCAGTATCTAGGGCGACATCATGGACAAGTGGTATCCATCACGCCGATGGCAATCATCATCCATGAAGCGCTGATGGCGGCAGATGGGCGATATTATCGCCGTGATGCGATGATGAGATTTGGTCATAAGTAGTTGTATATGAATAAGCAAACCTATTTTCAATCAAAACACCGATACATGACGCTGATGCTGTCACTGTCAGCTTGGATGGCACAATCAGCCGCCGCCCAAGAGGTGCCAACACAGACTACCGCAGAAACGACGAATGCTGTGGCGAAGCAGACAGCCGATACACCGCTTTATACAGGCAAGCCTATCAGCCTTGAGTTCGCTGATATGCCTGTGCGAGCGGTGCTTGATGTGCTTGCGGGTTTTACAGGGATTAATATCATCACCGATGATAGCGTCACGGGCAATATCACCATTCGCATGACCAATGTGCCTTGGGATCAGGCGTTTGATGTGGTGATGCAGATGCGTAATTTATCCGTGCTCAAAAATGGCAATGTCTGGATTGTCAGCTCAAAATCCATCCAAACCAATCAGCCAATCATCAGTGAATATATCCGTCTGCATTATGCATCTGCTGATGAGATGATGGCATTGATTTTGGGCGAAAAAACCCAACGGGGCAATATCAATCAAAGCAGTCGTCGTGATGGTATTAATCGGGTAACGCCAATGACACGTTATCAAGAAACAGACGAAACCGTCATCACCACAGAGCGTGCCAGCTTATTATCGGACAAAGGCACGGTGTCAGTGGATAAGCGTACCAACACGCTCATCATTCAAGATACCGCCCAAAGTGTAGCAAATATCAAAAATCTCATTCGCGCCATTGATATTCCTGTGGAGCAAGTGATGATTGAAGCACGTATCGTGTCGGTAAACGAAAGCTTTGGCAGACAGCTTGGTGTACGACTCGGCGCACAAGCATCGGTGGGTAATGTGCAGGTGTCAGGCTCTCAAAATTCGCTGTGGCAGATGCGCAATCAAGGCATGAATGCAGGCGAGTACAACACCAATTATCAAAGCGTGAATCTGGGTGTGGCAGATGCGATGGGGCGGATTGCTTTTGGACTCTTGAACTTGCCCGAAGGGATTTTGGACTTAGAATTATCCGCCATGCAAGCTGAGAATCAAGGCGAGATTATCTCAACGCCAAAGGTGCTCACCGCAGATAACCAAATCGCACGCATCTCATCAGGCGTACAAATCCCGTATCAAGAAACCACCGATTCAGGCGCAACAGCTACCACGTTCAAAGAAGCGGTGTTGTTACTAGAAACCACGCCAAACATCACCCCTGATGGCAAAATCGCCATGAAATTGAGCGTCAAAAACGGCAACCCAATCACCACGCTTGGCAATATCTCCATCCAAGAAGACGCCATCGAGACCAATGTCATTGTCGAAGATGGTCAGACGGTGGTGCTTGGCGGTATTTATCGACAAAATAATGCCAAGCAAACCAATAAAGTCCCCGTGCTTGGCGATGTGCCGCTGCTTGGTCGGCTGTTTCGCTATGATGACAAAGGCGATGAGAAGTCCGAACTGCTGATTTTTATTACGCCAAGATTGGTCAAATAATCCCAAAATGCCGATGTCGATGGGTGCGATGGTCATCAATGATGAGCAAATTGCGGATAAATTACGCTTGTCAACAAAACAAAAACGCAAAAACAGTAGCATCAAAACGCCAAAACTTGTATCATAAGGTATTTTATGATGATCGGATTTTAAAATAACCATAAAATAACCACAAGCAAGTTGGTGTGTGTAATCGCCCCAAAATGGGATTTGTGCACGGTTATTTTAAATTTTGATGCGTATATTATCAAAAGCTATCAGTTTGGAATTATTCAATGCAACAAGAGGATTCGGCAGTCATTGAGGAAGTGGTTGTCGAAAAAACCAACACCGCTTTATCACGACAACTGCCAGCGATTTTTTTGGTAGGTCCAATGGGTGCAGGCAAGACGACGATTGGTAAGTTGCTTGCTAAGCATTTGGGACGTGAGTTTATTGATTGCGATTGGTATATCGTCGATCAAACTGGTGCTGATATCCCGTGGATTTTTGAAAAAGAGGGCGAGGCAGGCTTTCGAGATCGTGAGACCCGTGCCTTGATGGATTTGACGGCGATGCCAAACATCGTGATGGCAACGGGTGGCGGTGCGGTCGGTCGTGCCGAAAATCGTGAATTGCTCAAAAAAGGCTTTGTGATTTATTTGGATGCCAGTGTCGATACCCAGCTATCTCGCACCAAAAAAGACAAAAATCGCCCCCTGTTACAATCAGACAATCCCCGTGCTGTACTTGAAGAATTGTACCAAAAACGCAATCCGCTGTATCGTGAAGTGGCGGATATCATCGTGCCGACAGGGCGAGCTTATCCCAAGCAGATGATTAGCGATATTTTAGAAATATTAAAAAATTATAATGGCAAAATCCGCCAATCATAAATTGTGCCATATTGCCAACAAGCGTGTCGTATCAAGGAAAAAATTTATGTCATCAGCTACATTGACAGTCAAAACCCAAAGCCATGATTATCCGATTTTTATTTGTGCAAGCGAAGACGCACCTGATTTGGCAAGTCAGATTGTCCCATTTATCAAGGGTAAACAGGTGCTGATTGTCAGTAATGATGTGGTTGCGCCACTGTATTTAGCACCATTGCATCAGTCGCTAGAGACGGCAGGCTTTACGGTGGTGGACTGTGTGCTGCCTGATGGCGAAGCTTATAAGAATCAAGACAGTATCAATGCGATTTATGATAAACTGCTTGAATATCATTTTGCCCGTGACTGTACGCTGATCGCTTTAGGTGGTGGCGTGATTGGAGATATGACAGGCTTTGCGGCGGCAAGCTTTATGCGTGGGGTGAACTTTATCCAAGTGCCGACGACCTTGCTTGCGCAGGTGGATTCTAGCGTCGGTGGCAAGACAGGTATCAACCATCCACGTGGCAAAAATATGATTGGTGCGTTTTGGCAGCCACAATGCGTGCTGGCTGATATGGCGACTTTTAAGAGCCTGCCAGATCGAGAATTTGCCGCAGGTATGGCAGAAGTGATTAAGTATGCCTTAATTATGGATGCTGACTTTTTGACTTGGCTTGAGACTCATGCTGATGCCATCAATGCCAAAGATGGCAAAATCCTAGGCGAGATGGTTTATCGCTGTTGTGATTTTAAGGCGCAAGTGGTCGCCGCTGATGAGCGAGAGTCGGGCAAGCGTGCACTGCTGAATTTTGGTCATACCTTTGGTCATGTCATCGAGGCGCATCAAGGCTATGGCGCATGGCTGCATGGCGAGGCGGTAGCAGCAGGCATGATGCAGGCGGCATTGATGTCAGCCAAGCTTGGCTTGATTGGTGCCGATGATGTATCACGCATTGAGCGAGTGCTAAAGGCATTCCATCTGCCGACCGTACCGCCTGTGATTGCTGTGGATCAGGCGCTGGATTTGATGGGTCATGACAAAAAAGTCCAACAAGGCAAGATTCGCCTAGTGCTACTGCGTGCCATCGGCGATGCCTTTGTGACGGCTGATTTTGATTTGGCAGTGCTCGAAGAAGTGCTGTCAGCCAATCATTGATAATTTAATAGTAATACACTCAAGGTTAAGATTATGTCGCAAAATCAAGCGATGAGCTCAAAATATTTTCGCCGTCAATCCAAGTTTTGGCTGATTGGTGCAGGCGTGACAGCGGTGGCTTGGCTGTTGGTTTGGCTAACGTCGAGCGCACCTGCCATCATCAAAAAAGACAAGCCAAAAGAAGAAGAAACTCAAGCGGTGGCATTGCCAACTCGTATTGAGAACTTTGTGGATTTGGCAAAAGAAGTTAAGCCAATCGATTTTGCAACCTTAGTGCGTGATATGCGTACTTATCCTGCGGAATTTAAGGATAAGACCTATTTTGAAAATATCGCCAACAAGTACACTGTTGAAGTGATGGATGTGCTTGAAAATGAAGTGATTGTTGATTATTTGGATGGTCGCAGTGATCGCAAGCAGTATGCGTATTTTCGCTATCTAGATGCCAATAAAAAACCACGCTATGTGCTGACTTATGGGCAATTTGCCACGGCTGACGAAGCCAAAGCTGCCATCACGACAGCCAATTTGGGACTGCCAGAGAGTGTGACGCCAACAGCAGTATTGGCAAAAGATTATTTAACCAAAATTGATAATTATATGCGTGCTGATAGCATTGCTGATATGTCAAGCAATCAGCCACGACGCATCAATTTGCAAGCGACCAAGAGTGAAATTCCGGTCAAAGCAGCTACCCGCGCTGACCAAGATTTGGTACAACGCAGTGTAGAGAGTGCACAGGCAAGAGAGCAGGCACGCCTAGAAGAAGAGCGTCGCCGTGCCCGCATGGAGACAGCTAGAGCACAGCTGAATCAACAGCAGTCAGCAGTGAATGAAGAGCGTAGCTATACACCGCTGACAGAAAATCCAGCACCGCAACAACCTGAGCCTGCACCTGCACCTGCACAAGAAGCGCCAAAACCACCAACAGTTGCGCCAGCAGCCAAGCCTGAGCCAAAAGCTGAGCCTAAGCCAGCAGCGCAAGGTGCAGGTGGTGATGAAGCAGCGACAGCACAATAATTAAGTAAATTAAACAAATAAGCGAATACTGATAATCAAAGGATAATCATGACAACGCCAGATGCACAAAGCGTTTTGGAAATGCTCAAAGCAGGTAATGAACGCTATGTGGCAAATCTTGCCAGTACTGAGAATATTCGCATTCCGCCACCAACTTTGGTCAAGGAACAAAAGCCCAACGCCATTATTCTAGGCTGTTCGGATGCTCGAGTGCCTGTTGAGCTGATTTTTGATCAGGGTTTGGGGGATTTGTTTGTCATTCGTGTGGCGGGCAATGTCGTCGCCCCAAGCCAAATTGGTTCGGTGGAATTTGCCGCTGAGAAATTTGGCACACGCCTTGTGGTGGTGCTTGGTCATTCACATTGCGGTGCGGTGACAGCCTGTATCGAAGCTTTGGTAAATCCTGAACAGTATTATTCGCCAAACTTACAATCCATCGTCGATCGTATCCGCCCAAGCGTGCTTAATCTGCATGAGATTGCCACTGCATCGGGCGATGATGTCGATATGGATGAGCTCATTGACCGCTCAATCCGTGCCAATGTGCGGATGTCAGTCGGGCAACTGCGTCACGGCTCACGCATCCTAGAGGATATGGTGGATGCAGGGGATTTGCTCATCGTCGGTGCTGAATATGATGTGGCGACAGGCCGAGTGAAATTTTTGAACGCATAACACATAACATAAGTTTGTACACATAACAAAAGAGGATAATATGACGATTAAACAACCTGCCAACGCCCTAACCGCCAATGGTGTCAAAGACATCCCTGTGGCGTCCGAAGGCTTTATTTATAACCATACCATGCTACGAGTCAAAGACCCTGTCAAATCGCTTGAGTTCTATACTGGCGTGCTTGGCATGACTTTGCTTAAGCATCGCACCTTCCCTGATGCGAAGTTTGATTTGTATTTTCTTGCCAAGCTGACTGAGGATGAGCGTAACAGCTTGCCAGCAGGCGATGAGCTCAAAGACTTCGTCTCACGCCAACGCAGTATTCTTGAGCTGACGCACAATTATGGCACTGAAGATGATGACAGCTTTAGCTATCATGATGGCAATAGCGACCCACGAGGCTTTGGGCATATTTGCTTTAGCGTGCCAAACCTTGCCGATGCAGTGGCGTGGTTTGATGCCAATGGTGTCGAATTCAAGAAACGCCCCGAAGAAGGCAGTATGAAAGACATCGCCTTTATCAAAGACCCTGATGGCTATTGGGTAGAAATCATTGAGATTAATAACAATCGATAATTACCCGTCTGCGTGATGGCGTTTATCAACTACAAAAAACACCCAATCTGATAAAATTGGGTGTCAATAAAAAATGGCGCACCTAGCGGGAATCGAACCCACGACCTTCAGCTTCGGAGGCTGACACTCTATCCAACTGAGCTATAGGTGCAAATGTGATGAATCGGTGGCAAATTCTAGCAAGTTTTTATAAAAATTGCCATCATTTGCCCAAAATTAATCATAAAAATCGCAAAATACTGCCAATTTTTGACAAATCTTGCTAAATTTTAACAGATTTGATAAAAAACATGGCATTTTACCTGCTTTTTCCCTTATAATAGTAGGGAAAATTTTGTATCGTTAGAACAGGGCAACAATCACGATGTTGATGCACTGTTTGACACACCCAGAGCGATGGCTCAAGGCTATAAAACGAGATGATGACAATGAAAAAAGCGGTTATGTTATCTGTTGCTACATTGTTGGCGGTTTCAACAATGGCAACCCAAGCACAAGACAATGCTGCAAAGCCTGCCGAAGCAACGGCGGCAGCAACTACTGAAGCAGCACCTGCGACAGACGCACAAGCACCAGCAACCGATGCTGCTGCCCCTGCTGATGCAGCAGCGACAGACGCTCAGCCTGCAGATGCAGCGCCTGCACCTGCCAAGCCTGCTGAAGAAGCACCAAAGGACTCACCACAAGTGGCAAAATTGGTGGCGGCATATCCTAAGCTGATTGCTCGCATCGAGCCTGTTGGCAAAGTGTGTTTCTCTGACGAAGAAGATAAATGCGATATCAAAATCGTCTCATTGCCACCTGCAGTCGAAGGTCAAGCACGTGATGGCGACGTACTGTACAAAGCTATCTGCTCAACCTGTCATGATGCTGGTCTGATTGGTGCACCAAAAGTTGGCGATAAAGGCGCTTGGGCACCACGTATCGGCAAAGGTACAGCCACACTGTACAACAGCGCAATCAATGGCTTTAATGCAATGCCTGCCCGTGGTGGCGCAGACATTTCTGACGACGAAGTCAAAAATGCTGTTGACTATATGATTAGCCAATCAAAATAATCTGTAGTATTGCACAAATCCTAAGCTGCTCTCTTGGGTGGCTTGGGATTTTTTATTTGTCAAAATCTTGGACAAAATCTTGTACAAAAGCTTGGGAATGATGGTTGTTTTGCTTGAAAAATCACCCCAAGCCATCATCTAGTTAGCACAACTGATTGCTCGAGAAAATTATGAATACGACCACCGAAGTCCCTGCGCTCAAAATCAGCGGACTGACCAAGACTTATAATAACGGCTTTACTGCACTCAAGGGGATTGATTTGACCGTGCCACAGGGCGGTTTTTTTGCGCTACTTGGGCCAAATGGCGCAGGCAAATCCACGACCATCGGTATCGTCAGCTCCCTATTTCGTCCGACGGCGGGCACGGTTGAGATTTTTGGGGTGGATTTGTTCAAAGAACCTGTCAAAGCCAAACAATTTTTGGGCGTCGTCCCCCAAGAGTTTAACTTTATGCAGTTTGAAAATGTCCAAGATATCCTGATTAATCAAGCAGGGTATTTTGGTATCCCTGCCCGTGATGCTCGCCCCCGTGCCGAAAAATTGCTCAAAGCATTGGGATTATGGGACAAAAAAGACACCAAAGCCCGTATGCTCTCCGGTGGGATGAAGCGCCGATTGATGATTGCTCGGGCTTTGATGCATAAGCCAAGACTGCTTATCTTAGATGAGCCGACCGCAGGCGTGGATATTGAGCTGCGCCGTTCGATGTGGGAATTTATGGAATACATCAACCAAGAAGAGCAGACCACCATCATTCTGACCACGCACTATCTTGAAGAAGCCGAACAGCTGTGCAAGCACATCGCCATCCTAGATAAGGGCGAGATTCGCATCAATACCGATATGAAAAGCCTGTTGGCAAGTCTTGATATCGAAAGCTTTATTTTGGATTTTGCTAAGCCGTTTGATGGTCAGATTACACTTAGTAATGTCGTCAAATTCCAACAAATCGATGAATACAGCCTTGAAGTGACACTCAAAAAAGGCGAAAGCCTAAACGATGTCTTTGCTCAGCTATCGACCCAAGGCGTGCAGATTGCCAGTATGCGTAATAAATCCAATCGCCTAGAAGAGCTGTTTATGAGCTTGGTTGAGAATAACTTGACCGAAAAACTCTCCAATGACTAACAATAATAACAAGAGTATCTTATGAATTTTGGCAAGCAGTGGGTGGCATTCACCACCATTTTAATCAAAGAAATCAAGCGTATTTTGCGTATTTGGCCACAGACGCTATTACCGCCTGTCATCACGATGACGCTGTATTTTGTGATTTTTGGGCAGATGATTGGCAGTCGTGTCGGTGAGATGGGTGGGGTGAGCTATATGCAGTTCATCGTGCCGGGTCTGATTATGATGGCGGTGATTACCAATAGCTACTCCAATGTGGTGTCGAGCTTTTTTAGTATGAAATTTCAAGGCAGTATCGAAGAGCTGCTGGTCTCGCCGGTGTCCAAGCATACGATTTTGTTCGGTTATGTGGCAGGCGGTGTGTTTCGTGGGCTTGCCATTGCGCTGATTGTTACCATTGTGGCGTTGTTCTTTACCAAGCTTGGTATCACGCATTTGGGTGTGATGCTGACGACTATTGTCGGTACATCGGTGCTGTTTAGTTTGGGCGGTCTGATTAATGCGGTGTTTGCTCGCTCGTTTGATGATATTTCCATCATTCCAAGCTTTGTACTGACGCCATTGACTTATCTTGGCGGGGTGTTTTATTCTTTGGAAAATTTGTCAGGATTTTGGCAGACTTTATCGCTACTAAACCCCATTGTCTATATGGTTAATGCCTTTCGCTATGGCATCTTGGGCTATTCTGATGTTAATGTTTGGTGGTCGTTGGTGGCGATTTTGGGCTTTTGTGTGGTGCTGTATGCGGTGTCGTATCGCTTACTTGCCAATGGCTCAAGACTGCGCCTGTAATGATGGATAAATCAGACGGCTAATTGAGCATATTTATTATATTTGATAACCAGTCAATAAAGATTAAGAGATAATTATGAGTATTCACGGTGTACTGGGCGAGAGTACCAGCTATCCCCAAAGTTATGATAACAGTATGCTATTTGCCATCAGCCGTACGCTTGGGCGAGATGAGATTTTGGCGAAGTCGGGCGTATCAGCAGAGCATCTGGTGGCAGGTGTCGATGTGTGGCAGGCGTTTGAGCTGTCATGGCTAAACCCACAAGGCATCTCAAAAGTCGCCATCGCTCGCATTCATATCCCTGCTGACTCGCCAAATATCGTCGAATCCAAGTCGCTCAAGCTGTACCTAAACAGTCTGAATTTCACCCAGTTTGATGATGTGGCGGCGGTCAAGCAGACCATTGAGCGTGATTTGACGGCGTGCGTGGGGGCGACGGTCACAGTTGAGATTGGTGCGCTAGATGGTACTGATTTTGCGGTGGTCGCACCGATGGGTGAGTGTATCGATACCGTGCTTGATGGGGGTGATGGACTCGCTGTGGTCGATGATGTGGATGCGTCGCTACTTGGCACGGCAGATGATGGCGTGATGCAGACCTATCAATTTCACACCAACTTACTACGCTCCAACTGCCCTGTGACCAATCAGCCAGACTGGGGCACGCTGTTGGTATCCATCACGACCGCCAAGCAGGTAGAGTATGCTAAGGTATTGGCTTATGTGCTGAGCTTTCGTAAGCATAATGGCTTTCATGAGCAGTGTGTTGAGCAGATTTTTGCTGACCTATTGACCGTCTATGCACCGACAAGTCTGATGGTACAAGCCAACTACACTCGCCGTGGTGGGATTGACATCAATCCTGTGCGTGTGCTGAATCATCCTGTGCCAAATATCGGGCGATTGGTGCGTCAGTAAAGTCAAAATTTTCGTACCAAAACAGGCGTGGGGTGTATAACGCACCATCAAAAATCAAATTGATGGTGCGCACCGTACACCATTAAAACTCTTCATAAAAAGTCAGGCATAATCCCTGCTCTCCATACATATCTTCTTCTAAAATAAAATGAAAAGACCTGTTTGGAAACAGTTCCTTTAACCGTCTATCCCAAAAATAATGAATAATTTTAGCAAATTCATCAAACAAAATATCGTTATCAAGTGCCTGTGAACTTGCCAGTAAATAAAAGCTACCCAACTCAAACATATTGGTATATTTTTGAATATCAGACTCACTCAAGCCAGCTATTTTTTGAGCTAAACTAAAATCTGGCTTAAACTCTTTATCGTAAGCAATATTGGCACTAAGATAAATTCTGTCATTTTATTCTATAAATTCGGGTGCAAACAGTCCAGCGCAGGCAATTAAAGATTCTAGATTGACATAGTTGGCAGCATAGTTGCTAAAATCTGTTAAGCATGGGTCACAGTCTGGATATTCTTTTAATAGATTAACATCTACCAAACTGTTATAAATCTTCATAACCATTCCCCTAATTTAATCTAAAGTAACGAAAAATTTTCATAGTCCAATAGGATATATACCACGCACCATCAAACAGCCAATAGATATTGTACCAAAAAACACCCCAAAAGCTGGCAGTTAAGTCCAGCTTTTGGGGTGTGGTTGATGGGGTTTTTACCCAAATCAGCTTAGCGATTAGAATTTTGCCAAGACTTCTTCAAGGTCTAGCATGACTTTTTCGCCATTGGCACGATTGACATATTCGTATTTGCCTTCGGCAAGATTGCGTTCAGAGACGACGATACGATGTGGGATACCGATGAGCTCAAGGTCGGCAAATTTCACCCCTGGACGCTCATCACGGTCATCTAGCAGTACATTGATGCCACGAGATTTGAGCGTTTGGTATAGCTCTTCGGCTTTTTGTTCGGCGACGCCATCTTTTGATTTCATCGGTACGATAGCGACATAAAACGGTGCGATGCTGTCGGCTTTGTCCTGTGGCTCTGCCCAGATGATGCCATTGTCATCATGGTTTTGTTCGATGGCGGCGGCGATGATACGGCTGACGCCAATGCCATAACAGCCCATCATCAAGGTAACAGGTTTGCCTTCTTTGCCCAGTACTGAGCAGTTTAGGGCTTTTGAATATTTATCACCCAGCTGGAAAATATGACCCACTTCGATACCACGCTTGATCGATAGCACGCCTTTGCCATCTGGTGATGGATCGCCATCGACGACATTGCGGATATCGACGACTTCGGTGATGGCAGCGTCACGCTCCCAGTTCATGCCGGTGGTGTGCTTGTGCTCGACATTTGCACCACTGACGAAATCAGATAAGGCGGCAGCGGCACGATCGACATAGACAGGAATGGTAAGATCCACGCTGATGTAGCCTTTAATCAGACCTGCGGCTTTGATTTCGTCTTCGGTTGCCATTGTCAGCGGTGCATGAACGGCGGCGATTTTTTCGGCTTTGATTTCGTTCAATGTGTGATCGCCGCGCAGCACCAGTGCCACAAGCTTTGGTGCATCAGGGTTGTCTTCGCTATGTGCACCTTTGACAATCAAGGTCTTGACCGTCTGAGTTAGTGCGATGCCCAAATGCTCTGCTACTGCTTCACAAGTTGGCATATTTGGCGTATCGACATCTTGGCGTGCTTGGCTTGGTGCTTGGCGGACATCGGTGCAGATGGCTTCGGCAAGCTCGACATTGGCAGCGTAGTCCGATTCGCTTGAGAATGCGATATCATCTTCACCACTGTCTGCTAGCACATGAAACTCATGCGATGCAAAGCCACCGATAGAGCCTGTATCTGCCTGTACCGCACGGAAATTTAGCCCAAGACGACTAAACACACGGCTATAGGCATCGTACATATCTTGATAAGTCTGGGCAAGCGACTCTTTGTCAATGTGGAAAGAATACGCATCTTTCATGGTAAATTCACGAGCACGCATCACCCCAAAGCGTGGGCGAATCTCATCACGGAATTTGGTCTGCACTTGATAAAAAGTAACCGGTAGTTGTTTGTAGCTCTTAAGCTCATTACGAGCGATGTCGGTGATGACTTCTTCGTGCGTCGGGCCAAGCACAAAATCACGCTGATGACGGTCCTTAAAGCGTAATAGCTCTGCGCCATAATCTTCCCAGCGGCCAGACTCATGCCACAGCTCACCCGGCTGTGTGACGGTCATAAGCAACTCTTGGCTACCGATGCCGTCCATCTCTTCACGCACGATACGCTCCACACGCTTAAGCACTCTTAGACCCATTGGCATCCATACATACAGACCTGATGCAAGCTTACGAATCAGACCGGCACGCACCATCAGCTGACTTGAGACGATGTCGGCATCGTTTGGCGTTTCTTTTAATGTGGCGAATAAAAATTGACTGGCTTTCATGGCTAACCTTATAAAATCTAATGATAATTAGTAAATATGGTAAATAATAAAATTTACAAAAGATAACCTGTCTATCTTACGGCAAAAAATGCCATTTATGCAACTAAATTTCCGCAATTTTTACACAATTTGTCAGGCTTTTGTGGTATTTTAATCTTAAACGATTGATTGGGTGAATACTGATGAAAATTTCCCAAAACAGACAAGTAGTCAATGCACTATTTTCTGTGGTGTTTGTGATGGTCTTGGTGGCAGTGCTTGCAATGGCAGGCTTTTGGCTGATGAATAAATCGGACAACTATGTCAGCACCATTACCAAAGACGGCATCGTCACCGAAATCCAAACGCTGTCACGACTACAGACGGTCGCTTATAGCGTCGATACCATCGTGACGGCGGACAAGGCAGGCACTTGGCAAAATCTGTGGCAGGATAAGCAAAAAGGGCTATTCATCATCAAAGGGCGAGTGCTGGCAGGTGTGGATTTGAGCGGTATCAGCGCCGAGATGGTGCAGCTTAGCCAAACCAAGAATGACAAAGGCGAGACGGTGGATGTGGTGCATATCACGCTACCGCCATCGCAGGTGTTTGAAGTGTTTTTGGATGACATCGAAGTCTATGACTGGCAAACAGGACTATTTGGCACGGTGGCAGGCGACCCCAAGCTATTTGCCCAAGTGCAGGCTGATGCCAAAGCAGAAGTGCTCGCCAAAGCCTGTCAAGGTGATGTGCTAAATCTTGCGATGACGAGTGCCGCCGAACAAATCAAGGGCTTATTTATGCTGACAGGCAGTGTGGTCGAAGTCACAACACAGGGCACAGGGGCGTGTCAGCTTGTCGCCAAACCATGAATAATCAGCCATCAACCGTGCTAAGTTGAGTTGATATTCTTAATTAATTAATAAAATAAACCTAAGTAAGATTTATGAAAAAAATCAAATACTGCGGACTGACCCGCAGCGAAGATATTCAGCAAGCGGTGGCGCTTGGCGTTGATGCCATTGGCCTGGTCTTTTATCCGCCAAGCCCTAGAGCGGTGAGCATTGAGCAGGCAAGACAGCTTGTGGCGCATATTCCTGCCTTTGTCAGCACGGTGGCGCTCGTGGTGAATATCAGCGATAATGCGCTACAGGATATTGCCAAGTCGGTGGCGTTTGATGTCATTCAGTTTCATGGTGATGAGTCGCCCGATGAGTGCAGACGACAAGCCATGCTTATCAATAAACGCTGGATAAAGGCACTGCGTATCGATGCCACACGCCATACGCCTGCGAGTATCACATCACTGATTGCGAAGTATCAGATGGCAGGGGCAAGCTCGATTTTGCTTGATGCCTATCATGCCGATAAATTTGGCGGTACGGGCGAGCGATTTGACTGGTCGCTGATTCCTGCTGATTCGCCTTTGCCGATTATCCTAGCAGGGGGTTTGACACCAGATAATGTCGCCATGACGGTAAATTTGCCCATCTATGCACTTGATGTCAGCGGTGGTATTGAATCTGCCAAGGGTATTAAAGATGCGGATAAGATGGCAAAGTTTGCAAAAAATATCAAATAATTTTTAAAAAATGACTTGCACTTTGGTTGTGTATTCGTTATTATCTAGCTTTCATTTTATAGATTTATTAATAAGGTTATCGCTCATGAATTGCCATCAGCACCATCAAACTCAAGCTTTCTGCATGGTCAGAGAGTATCTTTGGTGACGCTTGCTTTCACGATAATCGCATATCTTTTAACACACCCCTTCGCATTTCTCAATTTTACCAGTCAGTTGATTGCATAAAGTCCGTTTTGCTTTGTGCGGATTCTGATTGTCCAAAAATCCATACGCAGTACGATAGTCAAGATTTGGCTAATGTTATCACTATTCACATCGGTATTTTGCCAAAACAACATGGCACAAATCGATGGCAACATAATTCCACTATAAAATTTGACACATTATCAAGTTAATGAATTTTTTTAATTTTATAAGGAGCAATTATGTTTGTAGATGGTAGTTTGATTGCCAATTATTTTATCATTGGCTTAATGGTGCTGATTTTGGCATCGTTCATTGCAGGATATATTGATGCAGTCGCAGGTGGTGCAGGATTGATTTTGGTGCCTGCATTTATGCTTGTAGGTTTGCCACCGCAGATGGCATTAGGTCAGGAAAAATTGGTCAGCACAATTGGCACTGTTGCCGCTATTAAGAATTTTATCAAAGCCAAATCCATCATCTGGAAGATTGTACCGATTGGTATCGTCTCGGCTTTGATTGGTGCATTTTTGGGTGCAAAGGCGATTTTGGTATTTCCAAGCCATGTGATTGAGTATATAATTTTTGCTTTATTGCCTGTAGGCTTGCTTGCAACTTTATTTAAGGGTAAGATAGCTAAGAATGACCAAAAGCAAGAAATTAAAAAGTCAGCAGTGGCTGTTTTTGTGACTTGCTTGATTGTGGGATTTTATGATGGCTTTTTTGGACCCGGTACAGGCAGTATTTTTATTATTGCACTTTATCTAATTAATTCATTGTCATTATTACAAGCGTCCGCCACATCAAAAATTTTTAATTTTTCGTCTAATATCGGTGCGTTTGTGGCATTTGCATTGGCTGGCAAAATGGCATATATGATTGGCATACCGATGGTTTTGGCGAACTTGCTTGGCAATCATTTGGGTAGCTTGCACGCCATTAAATCCGATGGGGCAATCATCAAAAAGGTGCTGATTATCACAGTGGTGTTGATGATGGCGACTTTGGTTTATCAATTTATTTTTTAATCAGACAAGATAGGGGATTTTATGAACATCATCGTAACAGGGGCGACGGCAGGATTTGGCGAACAGATTGCCCGTGATTTTGTGGCGGCAGGGCATATCGTCTATGGTACAGGCAGACGCATGGATAAGCTAGATGCTTTGCGCGCTGAGCTTGGTGAGCGATTTGTGCCGCTATGCTTTGATGTGTCAGATACTAAAGCGGTGCAGGCAAGCTTATCAGCGATTGATTTGGCGAGCATTGATGTATTGGTGAATAATGCAGGTCTTGCTTTGGGGCTTGAGCCTGCTCATCGAGCGGATTTGGGTGATTGGCAGACGATGATTGATGTCAATATCAAGGGACTGGTGACAGTGACGCAGATTGTGCTACCGTTTATGGTGGCAAATAATGCCGGTACAGTGATTAATATTGGCTCAACGGCGGGTAATCATCCGTATTTTGGTGCCAATGTTTATGGTGCAAGTAAGGCATTTGTCAAGCAGTTTAGCAATAATCTGCGCGCTGATTTGATTGGCACTCGAGTGCGTGTGACCAATATCGAACCAGGAATGTGCGGCGGTACAGAGTTTAGTAATGTCCGCTTTAAGGGTGATGATGATAAAGCGGCAGCCGTCTATACAGGTGTGGAATTTTTGACCGCCAAAGATATTAGCAATACTGTACAATGGGTGGTCTCTCAGCCATGGCACGTCAATATCAACTCGATTGAGATGATGCCGACGGCACAGGCTTATGCAGGTTTGGCAGTGGCTCGAGATATTTAATTTTCTTTTAATGATAAGGCAAATGTAATGACAGATGTAGTGAATTATAATAACTATCCTGATGCTGATGGGCATTTTGGTGTGCATGGTGGCCGTTTTGTGTCTGAGACTTTGATGAAAGCCTTAGAAGAGCTGGAAGTCTTGTATCATCAAGCCAAAGCCAATCCTGAATTTTGGGCGCAGTTTATGGCGGATTTGACCGATTATGTGGGTCGTCCGACACCGCTGTATCATGCTCGCCGTCTGTCGGATGAGATTGGTGGGGCGCAGATTTATTTTAAGCGTGAAGATTTGAACCACACAGGCGCGCACAAAGTAAATAACACCATCGGTCAAGCACTACTTGCCAAAATGAGTGGCAAAAAACGCATCATCGCCGAAACTGGTGCAGGTCAGCATGGCGTAGCGACGGCGACGATTGCGGCACGATTGGGGCTTGAATGTATCGTCTATATGGGTGCTGATGATGTCGAACGCCAAAAGATGAATGTCTATCGGATGCGTCTTTTGGGTGCAACTGTCGTGCCTGTGACCAGTGGATCTCGCACGCTCAAAGATGCGATGAATGAAGCGATGCGTGATTGGGTCGCCAATGTCGATAGTACCTATTATATCATCGGCACAGTAGCAGGGCCGCATCCGTATCCGCTACTGGTGCGTGATTTTCAGGCGATCATCGGTCGTGAAGCTCGTGTCCAGCATCTAGAAAAAACAGGCAAACTGCCTGATGCACTCGTGGCGTGCGTTGGTGGCGGTAGTAATGCCATTGGTCTGTTTTATGATTTCTTAAACGACACTGAAGTGGCGATGTATGGTGTTGAAGCCAATGGCCTAGGTATCGATACACCGCATCATGCCGCACCGCTACAAGCAGGTCGCATCGGTGTGCTGCATGGCAATCGTACCTATCTGATGTGTGATGACGAAGGGCAAATCCTAGGTACGCACTCGATCTCAGCAGGGCTGGATTATCCAGGTGTTGGCCCTGAGCATAGTTTTTTAAAGGACATGAACCGTGTGAACTATGTCGGTGCAACCGATGAAGAAGCCTTGCACGCATTTCGTGAAGTCACCCGCAAAGAAGGCATCATCCCAGCGCTCGAAAGCTCGCACGCAGTGGCATACGGCATGAAGCTGGCTGCAACGATGCGTCCTGATCAGTCCATCATCGTCAATATGTCAGGTCGTGGTGATAAAGATCTGCACACGGTAATGAAAGTTGATGGGATTGATGTGGATTGATCGGCTTTACGATTAATATAGTTTGGATAACATAGATTAGATTGGAATAATAATGAAAACCCGTATCGAAACAACCTTTGAAAATCTCAAAGCCCAAAATAAAAAAGCCCTAATTCCCTATATCATGGCAGGTGATCCACACCCCTTGGTGACGGTGGATTTGATGCACAAGCTTGTGGCGCATGGGGCGGACATCATCGAAGTTGGCTTGCCATTTAGCGATCCGATGGCAGATGGTCCTGTGATTGCTCACGCTGCTGAGCGCGCCTTGGCAGCAGGCACAAGCACCCGTGATGCCATCGAGATGGTGCGAGAATTTCGTAAGACCAACACCGCCACACCTGTGCTTGTGATGGGCTATCTAAACCCTGTTGAAATCATTGGCTATGATGCCTTTAGCGATCTATGTGCTGATGCTGGTGTGGATGCGATTTTGATGGTGGATCTGCCACCAAAAGAAGCAGGCGATTTTCCAAAGAAACTCACCGCACGCACTGATAATCCAATGAATCAAATTTTCCTGCTGTCACCGACCACTGAAGCGGCTCGCCGCGCCAAAGTGATTGAGGACTGTAGCGGATTTATCTATTATGTCTCGCTAAAAGGCGTCACAGGCTCAGCGAGTCTAGATGTGGCAGCGGTCTCTGAACAAGTCCAAAAAATCAAAGCCGAAACTGACATCCCTGTGTGTGTCGGCTTTGGTATTCGTGATGGCGCATCTGCCAAGGCGTTGGGTGCGGTGGCAGATGGGGTGATTGTCGGCAGTGAGCTTGTTAAAAACTTTGCCAATATCGATGCATCCGATGAGCAAGCAGTTGCCGCCGCCATTGATCAGCTACTTGCCAAGATGGATGAGCTAAAATCGGCACTGGCAGAAGTGTAATCGATTTATTCAGCTTGTCTGAGCTATCAAAAGATGGTTGATTGTGTGATTTTTGCAAATTTACCCAAAAATTTACCATCTTTTGCAAAATCACTTTGCCAAAATCGATTTACAAGTGTAAACTATATGACAATCATTGGGTGCGCCCAATTTGACACTATAGTAAAAAGGAAAATCACATGAGCCAAAGCGAAACTGCCACCGAGCCAACCATCTGGCTAAAGCGCGCTGTCCCTGGTATCAAGCAAACCACTGTACCGACTTTGACAGCGGTAGAGACTGAGCCATCGACTGAGTGCCCTGAGTGCCATTCTCTGACCACTAATACAGCACTGATTTTGAATCAATATGTTTGCCCTGAGTGCGACCATCATCTGACCATGACGGCTCGTAAGCGTCTAGAATGGTTCTTTGATAGCGTGGATGCTGAGCTTGGTCAAGAGTTCACCACAGGCAATCCGCTGAATTTCGTTGATTCTAAGCCGTATCCTGAGCGTATGAAAGAAGCGCAGACCAAGACAGGTGAGTCTGAGGGCTTAGTGGTGATGGCAGGTAAACTTAAGAATCTGGATGTCATTGCTTGTGCGTTTGATTTTCGCTTTATGGGCGGTTCGATGGGCTCAGTGGTGGGTGATCGATTTGTCCAAGCTGCCGAAAAAGCCTTGGCAGAGCGTAAGCCACTGGTCTGTTTTGCTGCATCAGGTGGTGCGCGTATGCAAGAGGGCTTATTATCTCTCATGCAGATGGCTCGCACCAGTGCTGCGATTGAGCGTCTAAGATTGGCTGGCGTGCCTTATGTGGTGATCCTAACCAATCCTGTTTATGGCGGGGTGACAGCAAGTCTTGCCATGCTTGGTGATGTACATATCGCTGAGCCTAAGGCGATGATTGGCTTTGCAGGTAAGCGAGTGATCGAACAGACGGTGCGTGAAGTGCTTGATGAGCCGTTCCAGCGTGCTGAATTTTTGCTCGAAAAAGGCACGGTGGATATGGTGGTGCATCGTCATCAGCTGATTGATACCACGCATCGCATTTTGGCAAAATTATCCAAAGCCGCTGCATAAGCTTAGCAATACAACACCCAAGACCGATGGTTTTGGGTGTTTTGTTGTGTTTGGGCGAGGATAAGTTTACAATATGCCAAAATTTTTGGAAAAATTCACATGAGCGCAAAAAATCTTAGCCAATGGCTCACCTATATGGGCAGTATCCATGTATCCGCCATCGATATGGGGCTTGAGCGGGTATTGCCAGTTGCCAAGCGATTGGGTGTGTTAAAGGCAGATTTAAAAAAGAAGCCAACGATCTTTACTGTCGCAGGCACTAATGGCAAAGGCTCAACCACAGCGACCATCGCCGCCATCTGCCAAAGTGCGGGGCTAAAGACTGCATTGTATCAATCACCGCATTTGGTATCATTCACTGAGCGAGTGCGGATTGATGGCATTGAGGCGAGTGATGAGGCGTTGATTTTGGCATTTGAAGCGGTGGAGTCGGCTCGTCTGGCTGAGGGCTTGTCATTGTCGTTTTTTGAGATGACGACTTTGGCGGCATTTTGGCTGTTCAAGCAGGCAGACTGTGATGTTTGGGTGCTTGAGATTGGGCTAGGCGGACGATTGGATGTGGTCAATATCATCGATCCTGATGTGGCGGTGATTACCAACATTGGCATCGATCATGTGGATTGGCTGGGTGATGATATCGAAAAAATCGGTGCCGAAAAAGCCGGTATCATCCGTGATGGTATCCCTGTGATTTTGGGCGATGATGTCATGCCTGATAGTGTGCACAAGGTTGCGGCGGCGCACGATGCCCAAGTGTATCAGTTTGGCAAGGATTTTACTTATACGCTAGGTGCTGATACTGGTGCTGATGACTGGATTTATAGCAGTGCATCACTGACAGCACGACTGCCTGTGCCAAAGCTATCACTACATAATGCGGTCAATGCGGTGAGTGCGATTTTGGCAAGTGATTTGCCGATTACGACGGTGCAGATTGCTGATGGCTTATCCAAAGTGGCATTGGCAGGGCGATTTGACCAACGGGTCATCAATCAGCGTCAGTGGATTTTTGATGTTGCGCATAATGAAGATGGTATTAAATTTTTATTAAAACAGCTTACGATAGCATGGCAACAACACCTAGCCAAGCACCCTGATGCCAAGCTGTATTTCTTATTCTCGATGCTTGGGGATAAGGATGTCTCCGCCGTACTTAAGCAAATCGAGCAGGCGACAGCCGATGGACTGCTACCATTTGCACACTGGCATACGGCAGCCATCAGCCATGAGCGGGCGATGGATATCGAGACGCTGACTGCCATCATGCAGGCGTGTGTGCCTGATATTGATATGGTGGTGTATGAGAATTTGGATGCGGCGACTTTTGGGGTGATTGACAGTAGCTCGGCTGTGGATTTGATTGTGGCGTTTGGGTCGTTTCATACCATTGGTGAGAGCTTGGTGGCACTGCTTGGCAGACCGTATTGATGCAACTTATGCGTTTTTGTAAGCAATTGTTTGATTTTGGCATACAAATAAAAATCAGTCACATTTAGCCATTGACAATATTGCTTAAAAGGTATATTTTTAACTGTTATTTTGACAATTGCCCAATGACGATAGGTCGGGTATTGTAAATTGGTTTAATGGGGTATGTAATGATTTCAAAACAGGTGTTATTAGGCATCTCTTTGGTATTAGGTGGTAGTGTTGTTTTTTATGCCTTGGCAAAAAATGATAATCAAGCCGAGCAGGATACTGCTGCCCAAGTTGCAAAAACCAATCAAGTGGCAAAGCCGGTTGTTCAGCCATTGACTGCTGATGTGGCAACCGAAGAAAAGCTACTTGCCCAAAAACAAAAAGAGCGTGAGGCACACACCGAACAGCTGCAAAAACATACCGAACAGCTACTTGCTGAGCAAGAAAAAGCCCGTCAAAATGCCATCAACAAAGCCAATGCTGAGGCAAATGGCACTACGGCTGAAACTGTACCAACAACTGGCACATCAGCATCACAAAGCGAGCTGATTGCGGCGCCGACGGTACAAACTCGACCTGAAGCCATCGAAGCTGCTCGCAAGGCTGAAGAGGCTAAGCTGGCTGCTGAGGCTGCCAAAAAAGCCGAGCAAGCTCAATTGCTTGCATCAAGCACCACCCAAAAGACCGAACAGGCTAAGGCCGATACAGCCAAAGCTGAGGCTGCAAAAAAAGCGGAAGCGGATAAGCAGGCTGAGGCCGCCAAAAAAGCAGAAGCTGCTAAAAAGGCAGAAGCCGCCAAGAAAGCCGAACAAGCCAAAAAAGCTGAGGCTGCCAAAGCTGAGCAAGCCAAAAAACCAGCCAAAGGCGGACAATATCAGGTCAAAAGCGGTGATAGCCTATCGGCAATTGCAAGCCGCCATGGTGTCTCAGCGGCAGCATTGGCTCAAGCCAATGGTATGTCCACAACAGATATGTTAAAAGAAGGCCGTGTACTTGTCCTACCTGCCAATGCCAAAGCGGTTAAGCAAACACAGCCTGCCAAGCAAACCGAACAAAGCAAAAAAACCGACACCAAAAAAGAAACCAAACAAAGTGCTAAGCAAGAGGCAAAAACCGAAAAAAAGACGGATAAGCAAGCCGCTGCCAAAAACACCCAAAATCCACAAATGTCAGGCAGATATACCGTGCAAGTCGCCATCAGCCCTGACAAAGCCAAAGTGGATGCTGTGGTCAAGCAGTACAAAGCTGCTGGCTATAAGGTAACCACGACCAATACCAGCAAAGGCGTGCGTGTCGTCGTCGGTAACGAAAAGACCGCCGAAGGAGCAAAGGCACTGCGTAATAAGATTAACAGTGATAGCCGTGTCAATTCTAACGGTGCATTTATCCATCAAGTCCAATAATCCCAAGCTATTTGCGCAAAAGCACGGTGTTTGCCGTGCTTTTTGTTATTTTTGAGAGTGAGTTATGAGTATTTGGCAAATCGGCTTGGCACTGCTTGCCGTGATGATTATCCTATGGCTATGTCGCCCAAAATCCAAGAAAATCAAAGGCGACGATATGCCCGTCTGGCCCTTTGAGCCGATGCCTTTGATGACTGATAGCGAAGTGTTATTTTATAAAAAATTAAAAATGGCATTGCCAGAGTTTCATCTGTTTGGGCAAGTGCAGCTATCTCGAATGATTGAGCCGACCGAAGATGTGGCGGACGAACGCCAATTTTGGTTCAATCGTGTCTGTCGCCAAAGCGTAGATTATGCGCTGGTCGATGACGACTTGCAGACGGTGCTGGCTGCCATTGAGCTCGATGATTGGACACATGAGAGCAAGGCTCGCCAAAAACAAGATGCCAAAAAAGACAAGGCGCTCGCCAGTGCGGGCATTCCGATTATCCGCTTTCATGCCGAAAAAATGCCATCAGCACAGATGATTCGCCAAGAAGTGCTTGATGTGTTGCGTGCATATCGATAAGCACATGATGACTGTGCGGTCTGATTTTTGACTTGGCTGTGATGGCGTGGCTTGGCATACTAAGTGGCTAATGAGATGAATATTATCAATAAAAATTAGCACAATTGATAATACAGATTAAAGGAATATGCAATGACAACTTACCAAACCATCACAACAGCCATCAGCCAAGATGTGATGACCATCACGCTCAATCGCCCCGAGAAGAAAAACGCCCTAAGCTTTGTGATGATGGATGAGCTGATTCATCTTGCCAAAACCTTAAAAAAGAACAAAACGCTCAAGGCGGTGATGATTACCGGTAGTGGTAGTGATTTTTGTTCGGGACTGGATTTGGCGGATTTAAATAATTCTAAAAATCTGCTCAACGCATCTTATCAGCTGATTAAACCTACGCCAAGCAAATTTCAACAAGTTTGCCTAATTTGGCAAAGCTTGCCGATGCCTGTGATTGCCGTGATTCAAGGCGTCTGTGTCGGCGGTGGTCTGCAATTGGCACTGGGTGCGGATATTCGCATCGCCCATCCTGATGCGAGATTCTCGGTGCTAGAAGCCAAATGGGGCTTGGTGGCTGATATGGGCATCACGCATACGGCACGTGCGATTGCTAAAGATAAGCTTGCTAAGCTTGCGATGACTGCTGAGATTGTCGATGCCAAGACAGCGCTTGATGATGGGCTTGTGACGATGATTGATGATGAGCCGTCAGCAAGGGCAAATCAGCTGATTGCTGATATCAGTAGCCGTTCGTCTGATGCGGTGCTCGCTGCCAAGCGTGTTATCCATGCTCGTACGCCGATGAATTATCTGACGCTGTATCAAGAAAAGCTGTGGCAAATCCGCCTAATGCTCGGCTATAACCGCAAGCTTGCCATCAAAAAAGCCAAGGATAATACGGTGCAATTTGTTAAACGGCAGTTTGGGTAAGAGTTATCAATTAAAAAGCCCTTTGTTGCAAAGGGCTTTGGTGTATTATTTTCTTGGTTTGGTTTTGCTGTACGCGTTTTTGGCTTTGTTATAATAAAAAGTCTCGGTTTTATCCACTCGGCGGATATTTTGATATTCTTCATCAATCGGCATTTCGCCATAGTAATGTACTTGAATGGGGAAATATTTTGAGGCGTCGTTGATGACTTTGAGGGTGCTGTCGAAAGAGTAATGAAGTGGGTTGTTTTTTCCTGTATATCCTTCACTATCCCCGCCAGCGTCAGCAACTGTGATGTATCGAATGTAGTCATCTTCTGACAGCAATATAGCATCCCAAGCTGCAAAGTCAATACCTTGATGTGAACCAGAAACACGAAAAATTGAACCAGTTAGTCCATTGCCAAGTAATTGAATGTTGTTCGCAATATCGTCTATGCTCAGATGAAATCTGCCATGGCTTCCTGAGGAAATATCATCCTTCTTATTTTGACTAACTAATTGATATCTACCATCTGGCAGATCCTTGAAAATAAAGAAATCCGCATAAGCAATACAGCCAGTGCAATCGAACAAAGTTCCACTTTCAAGAACATCCACTTTTTCAATGATAACCAAATATCGATCTTCACCATTATGGTTTTGGTAGCTGACTACTGGATGCATCAAGGCAGTGGTATATGTTGAATCATTCCTGACGAACAAATTATCATTCAGTCCGATGTGTGGATATCTAAGTAAATCCTCATCATCTAGATAAACTTGCATCATCTTACCTGCATATAGCCCACGCATGACATCTTTAAACTCTAGACTGTCAATGGTGGTTTTTGCCATCTTTTTGGCAGAAAAATTGGATGCGACTGCAGGCGTGCTGATGGCTGTCAGACCTGTTAGGGTGATGGCAGTGGCGAGTAGTAATTTCTTTAACATTGATAATATCCTGCTGATGATGGATTACTTGGATTTGCGATATTCATTCTTGGCTTTGTGATAATAATAAGTCACGGCTTTATTTTTGACTTTGCGGATTTTTTGGCGATGATTGTCATCAGGCATTTCACCGGTGTAATATACTTTGATGGGGTAATATTCTGAACCATCTTCAATCACTTCAAAAGTACTTGAGTAATCATAGGATAATGGGCTTGTCATCTCACCATCACCGCCTGGATCCATACCAGTGGCATCTGCGATGGTGACGGTTTTGATGTAATCATTTTCTGATAATAAAATACCAAACCATGAAGAGAAAGATGTCCCACCATGAGCGGCACCAACTTCAAAAACAGCACCCATCTGATTGCGACCCAGTGGGCGTATGTCTTCTTTTAGTTCTTCCATGTCCAAGCCGAGCTGACCATAACTCCCACCAAAGGATAGCTCCGATTTGCTACGGCTGACCAATTGAAACTGTCCATTGACTAATGACTTAAAGATAAATAGCTCAGCAGGTGCAGACTCTGCGAATGCACCCGAAAGGCGATTTCCTTCTGAAATTGGTGCTTTTTCGATTAGTATTAAATAGCGTGTTTCACCTTGTTGATTCTGATAGCTGATGATAGGGTGCATCAATGCTAATAACTCATCGCCATTTTCTGACCGCTCCATTAAACCAATATGCGGATATTTTAACAGTTCTTCATCTTCGACATAAACCTGTGTCATCTTACCTGCATATAGCCCGCGCATGACGTCTTTAAACTCTAGACTATCAATGGTGGTTTTTGCCATTTGATTGCTTGAAAATTGCTTAGTGGATGATTTGGCTGTTGCAGGCGTGGCGATAAGCATTAAGCTTGATAGGGCTAAGCATACCGAGAGAAAAACAGGTTTCATTGAACAATCCATTTGTAAGTGATTAAATATAATTTACATGAATGATTAACCAATTGCAAGTATAATCATAAAAAACCGCCCAAAGCTAGGCTTGAGCGGTTCGGATGAATTACCAATCACGCAGGCAGCGGCGGTGGCAACTCGTCATCAGCAGGGGTGGTTGGTGTGCTTGTCACACTTGGCACTTCATGCTGATACTCTTTTGGCTCTCGTGGCTCTTCGCCTGCCATGATTTGCAAGAACTGCTCACGGTCGATGGTTTCCCACTTCATCAGTGCATCCACCATAGCGTGCATCTTGTCATGATTGTCATCAATCAGCTTGTACGCCACATCATACTGCGCTTCTAGGATATGACGGATCTCGTCATCGACTTTTTGCTGAGTGGCTTCTGAGATGGTGCGAGTGCTACCACCAAAATAACCACCATGTTCTTCGGCTTCATAGACCATCACGCCCATTGCATCCGACATACCATAGCGAGTGACCATCGCACGAGCCATCTTGGTGGCACGCTCAAAGTCATTGGATGCACCGGTTGATTTGCGATCCACAAAAATCTCTTCAGCGATACGACCGCCGAACAAGATTGAGATTTCGTTCAGCATCTTATCTTTATAATTGCTCACCTGATCTTGCTCAGGCAGCTGCCAAGTCACACCCAGCGCCCAGCCGCGTGGCATGATGGTGACCTTGTGCACAGGGTCAGTACCTGGTAGTAGCTCAGCGACTAGGGCATGACCGGCTTCATGATAAGCGGTGGCACGGCGCTCTTCTTCACGCAATACCATTGATTTGCGTTCAGGGCCCATGTATAGCTTGTCTTTGGCGTCTTCAAAGTCGTTCATATCGACACTTGGTTTGTTGCGACGAGCAGCAAATAGCGCAGCTTCATTCACCAAGTTGGCAAGCTGTGCACCGCTAAATCCAGGCGTACCACGAGCTAGAGCATTGACATCGACACCGATGGTAGATGGTAATTTTTTCAGATGAACATTCAAAATCTGCTCACGGCCTTTGATGTCAGGTAAGCCAACAGAGACTTGACGGTCAAAGCGACCAGGACGGAGCAAAGCTTTATCCAGTACATCGACACGGTTGGTCGCTGCGATGACGATAACGCCATCATTGCCTTCAAAGCCGTCCATCTCAACCAAAAGTTGGTTCAGCGTCTGCTCACGCTCATCATGACCGCCACCCATGCCGCTGCCACGATGACGACCGACAGCATCAATCTCATCAATAAAGATAATGCATGGTGCATTTTTCTTGGCTTGATCAAACATATCACGGACACGCGATGCACCGACACCGACGAACATCTCAACAAAATCTGAGCCAGAGATGGAGAAAAATGGCACTTTGGCTTCACCAGCGATGGCTTTGGCAAGCAATGTCTTACCGGTACCTGGTGGGCCAACCATCAGTACGCCACGTGGAATGGTCGCACCAAGCTTAGTAAATTTACTTGGATCTTTTAGGAAATCGACAATCTCAGCGACTTCTTGCTTGGATTCTTCGACACCAGCAACATCATCAAAGGTGACTTTGATTTGGTCTTCAGACAGCATTTTGGCTTTTGATTTACCAAAGCTCATCGGGTTGCGACCACCCATGCCGCCACCGCCTGCACCGCCACCCATGCCACGCATGAATAGCCAAAACAGACCAACAATCAGCAGGATAGGAAATGCCGCCATGAGTAATTGCATACCCACGCCTTGACGCTCAGGGGCAGTGCCTTCGACTTCGACTTTGTGTTCACGCAGTAGCGGCATCAGCTGATCATCTGTCACATCAGGTCGAATGGTCTCAAATTCTTTGCCATTGACCTTGGTGCCAGTGATTTCTTCACCGTTAATCTTCACATCTTTGATTTCGCCTTGTGATACTGCTGTCACAAATGCCGAATAATTCATGGTGTCAGCATCAGCATTGCCATTATCTAGATTGCTAAAAATCGCAACCACGATGCCAATGATGACAAGCCATAATAAGGTATTCTTTACCATATCGTTCAAACTTTTCTCATCCCACTAAAGTATGCTTTGCATCAGCGTTTGGGTATTTGGTATCAAACCTTGTATCCAACTATGTCGTTGATGCGAAGCGTTATGTCTATTTTGTCTTATATGTAGATAATTGACCAGTTTTTCAAGCCAAAGACTGTCATTAGTTTATTTAATCGCCACCCAAAACATCTCTTTTGAGCGGGGGCGCGATGCAGCAGGCTTGATGCTTTTGATTTTGCTAAATTGCTTTTGCATTTGGGCTCGCAATTCTTGAGAGCCTTCACCTTGGAAAACTTTCATGATGAGTGCACCGCCTTCTGGCAATACCTTTAGGGCAAAATCCACCGCAAGCTCACACAGATACATCATGCGTGGCTGATCGACCGCTGCCATGCCTGATGTGTTCGGCGCCATATCAGACAGCACGACATCGACTTTGCGACCGCCGACTTCGTCCATGATTTGGTTAAATACCGCTTCTTCACGAAAATCACCTTGGATAAAGGTGACATTCTCAAGCGTATCCATCGGCAAAATATCCGATGCAATCAGCACGCCATTATCACCGACAAGCTGACCTGCCACCTGCGACCAACTGCCCGGCGCAGAGCCAAGATCGACGACAGTCATGCCTTTTTTGATGAGATTGGTTTTTTCGTTAATCTCAAGCAGTTTATAGGCGGCACGGGCACGATAGCCTTCTTTCCATGCTTTTTGGACATAAAAATCATCCAAATGTTCTTTCATCCAACTGCGACTGGATTTGGAGAGTTTTTTGTTTTTAATGCGAGTTGCCATGGGACTTGTAATGTATCTAAAAATGTTGAATATGACCCATTAGTTTAGCATAAAATATCAGTAGCTGTCTGTGTTTGTGTTTGCTGATGTGTTATTTTTTATGACGGATGCTTAAAACTGTTTGTGAATTTCAACATTCATGCTTACATCTTCGGTGTCAAAGGCAAAATGATTGCTATCCACACGCTCATAATCAATGTTTAGACTGGGTGTATAACCACGAAAATTTATGCGTTTATGCTTGATTTGATGTGATGTATGATACCGCCAATCTTGTCTTTTGATGTTAAAAATATCATCACCATCATAACTGCGATGATTGATACCAAAATGATGCGTCAAGTGCAAAGGTTGCCATGAATGTGATACGCCAAACGCAACCCCATAATCTTGATAGCTTTCGCTTGGCTCTTGGGTGTTTTGCGTGTGATGATTGATGCTTATCCAGTGGTTTGGTTTATATATACCAGTAGAAAAATTAAATGAATTGCCATCCAAAAATGTGCGTTCTTGGTGCTTAATTTGGCTTGCTGTCCCAAAAAATCCAAGCATGGTTTTGGGATTGGATTGATGTTGATACCAAAACTGCACACCCAAGCTGTCAGAATAAGGCTTGGTTGCATACCAGCGTTTTTGATAAAACGGTGTTGTGCCAATGGTGGTTTGACTATCTTGATAAATAATACCACCACCAATCAAGGCATGAATATCATCAAATTGATGCTTGTTATAATATTTAATGTTTAGAGTTGCTTGACTTTGGAAGGATAAATTTTTGTAAAAATTATCTGTTTTATTTGCCAAAAATGTTGCTTGAGCACCATAGGCGGTAATAGGGGTGCTTAGTTGCCATCCTTGATAATTGGTTAGTTTTGGTGCATTATTGATATTGGTGTCATGCAATAGACCGCCATTCATGGAGAGCTGCCAAGCTTGCTGCTTGTTAATAAATTTTTTATCTTGGATTAGACTGTGTTTAAAATCGGGATTGTGAATTGTTGGGTCTGCTAATAGTTTGGCAAGTATGCGTTCAGCACGAGTGTATTGTTTATCAAAAGTCAAAGCTTGCATCAGTAGCAATGAGACTTGGTTGTACTCAGGGTGAACGTGTAGAATATTTTCAAAGTGCGTGATTGCTTGCTTATATGAGCCGTCTTGCATGGCGAGCAAGCCTAGACTGTAGTGATAAATCACTGGGTTGATAATATTATCACTGACAAGTAGGGTGCTCAGCAGGCGAATGTCATCAATTCTGTTTTGTTCAATTGCTTGCACAAGAAACATCTCAAGCAGTGCTGGGTTTTGTTGCAGGTCTGCTTCGCTCAACTGCAAGGCATCTTTTGGTGCTTGATTGGACGGGCTGATGTTGTCCGCATGGCTTGATGTTGATAAATAAGCCATTGTTATTAACAAAATATTAATAAATATTCTCATATTTACTTCTCAACCCACAAAAAACAAAATCCCCAAGCGTCAACTTAGGGATTTTAAGGTTATTGCATTACTTTTTTGCACCATACGCACCACTGACTGACCCTGCGGTATTTTTATAAGTACCGCCCAGTTCTGCAGCATTGTTGCCATAGAAATAACCATTGGTGCTGACACCATTTTTGCTACCGCTGAATTGGCTACCTGAAATTGTTCCTGCAAGAGCAACTTCACCGCTAGCGGCTTTGATTGTACCAGCAACAGTTTTGTTGCCGTAGTCAACAGTGAAGTTTGCGTCAGGCATGCTAATTGCACCGTTGGCAACATGAGTCGCAAAGCCTTTATAGGTTGCAGTACCTGTTGTTGGCATATTGGTGGTTACAGTACCTTGTGAGAATAGAGCAGGTGTGCCGTTGCCTTCTTTGATATAACCAAATCGTGAATTTGCAAGAAAGGCACTACCAGAGCCAATACGGGTGATATTGTTAGAGGCTAAATTGCTAGACTTTTGCGCTTAAATTCGCCAAAATCTGTTTTTTTGTTCTGCAAACAAATTATCCGAATTTTTGCACACAATGCGATTTCGCACCACTTGCAACGCATTGCGTCTCACACAAACCTTGTTAATAGGAAAGATTGAAAATGGATTTACGCAAATTAAAAAAACTGATTGATTTGGTTGAAGAATCAGGTATTGCCGAGATTGAAGTAACCGAAGGCGAAGAAAAAGTTCGCATTACGCGCACCGTGGCTGCGCCAGCACCTGCTCAAACCATTTATGCGACTGCGCCAATGGCTGCACCTGTTGCGCCTGCCCCTGCACCCGTAGCGGCTGCGCCTGTTGCTGCGGCGGCTGCACCGTCAGCCCCTGCTGCGCGTGATTTGAGCCAAGCGCAAAAATCGCCTATGGTTGGCACGTTCTACCGCGCACCAAGCCCAAGCGCACCTGCGTTTGTGGAAGTGGGCGCAACGGTTAAAGCAGGCGACACGCTGTGCATTATTGAAGCCATGAAATTGATGAATGAAATTGAAGCCGAAAAATCAGGCGTGATTAAAGAAATTTTGGTGGAAAACGGTCAGCCTGTGGAATTTGGCGAACCTTTGTTTATTATTGAATAATACGTTTCAGGCTGCCTGAACATTCATAACCCATAAAATAAGGAAACAAGATGAACATTCAAAATCCGCAAATTCAATCATACGATTTTCTGCGTGGAATGTATGATGACGGCTATTTTCCCAATTTTTTGGTTGATAAATCCCCGCGTGATTGGTAAAATTATTTTTCAGGCTGCCTGAATTTTTCAGGCTGCCTGAAAAGAAATTTATTTAGTAAAATCAAAGGATAATTTATGTTTAATAAGTTAAAAATCGGCACATTATTATTGCTGACATTAACGGCTTGTTCGC
>NZ_MUYU01000027.1 GCF_002014825.1 Moraxella pluranimalium
TGTTTTGTGATGGGGGGTGGGGGGGTGTAGAGTAAGTTGGAATAAAAAAAAGTGAGCTGGGGCTCACTTTGGTTTGGGGGTTATTGCTTACTTATTCTGAAACCAAGCATTGGCACTGCGTTTGGCGGATTCGATTTCGCTTGATGATAGGTTTAATGCTAATTGGCTAACCTTTGCTTTGGCACGATTACGCACGCTTTCATCTAGCATGCCATCTCGGGTTGATAAATCATACCACTTATAGGCATCAACAAGGCGTTGTTCACGCTCATCAATCATCGCTAGTGCATAGCTTGCACGGTTATCACCCAGATTGGCGGCTCGCTCAAGCCAAGCACGACCGGTTGCCATATTAGCTTTTACGCCTTCACCACGCAGATACATGATGCCAAGATTGAGCTGTGCTGGTGCAATATTTTTCTCGGCGGCTCGTGTGTACCAATAGATGGCTTTGCTTGCATCTTTGGCGACACCTTCACCTTTTTGCAAGCGCTTTGCTAAAAAAAATTGTGCATGATGGTCGCCACGAGACGCTTGATTGGTTAGATTGGCGATATCCATACTTTCAAATCGGACACTGCTATTTGATTGAGCGTATGCCAAAGTTGCGCTACCTAGTAGGCTTGTCAGTAGGATGGCTTTTAAGAATTTCACGACAACTTCCTAAAAATAAATCAAAAAAACTGGGAATGATTAAATGGCTATATTCCCTATATCATAAATCTTAACATTTTTCGCTAAAAAACTCAATTGAGAAACCGTAACAGTAGGTAATTACAGTTTGGTCATTAGCCTTTAGCGATACGATAAATCGCCACATCAGCAAGCAAATTCGGTGCACGCTTCACAAAATGATTCATAATCGATGCAGGGATTTTTGGGCTAGGTTTATCACTGATGGCAACGGCATCTAGGATGCGGATGTTGTTGTCATCGCACAGTCGCTCAAAGTCCTTGAATGTACATAGATGAATGTTGGGCGTGTTATACCATTCGTGTGGCAGGGTTTCACTCATTGGCATGATGCCTTTGATGCCTAGATATACACGGTTTTGCCAATAGGCGAAGTTTGGAAAAGTAACGATGCCTTCTTTGGCAACTCGCAACATATCCACGAGTAGTTTGTCGGGGGATTTGACCGCTTGTAAGGCTCGTGCCATCACCACAGTATCAAAGCTTTGGTCGCCAAATCGTGCCAAGCCGTCGTTCAGGTCTTGTTCGATGATATTTAGGCCTTTTGCCACCGCTTCATTGATTTTGGCTTCATCAATCTCAAGCCCGTAGCCACTCACGCCAAGACTGTCTTGTAGGTGTGCTAAGAGCGTACCATCGCCGCAGCCCAAGTCCAGTACTCGTGAATTTGGCTTAATCCATTTTTCAGCAAGTTGATGGTCGATATTGTTCATACTTGCTCCTTAGTTGACTTATGGTTGCTCGGCTTATCGGTTGTATTTTTGCGAAGTGGTGCGCTCAAAAAACCTTTGACCGCTTGGGTATAGCGGGGAATGTCAAACAAAAACGAATCATGCCCATGCGGCGCATCGACATTCAAAAAACTCACCGGCTTTTGATTGGCAATCAATGCATCGACTAGCTCAATTGAGCGTTCGGGCGAGAATCGCCAATCGGTCGTGAATGAAATCACCAAAAACTGACATTCGGTGCGAGCTAGAGCGATTTTTAATGCTTCTTCTTCGCTAAGCTCATCATCGGCATAATCACGAGTTGGGTCAAAATAATCCAGTGCTTTGGTCATGAGCAAATAAGTGTTGGCATCGAAATTTTGGCTAAAGCGTTCACCTTGATAGCGTAAATAGCTTTCGACCTGAAATTCCACATCATAGCCGTACATGAATTTGCCTGATTTTAAATCACGGCCAAATTTGGCTTTCATCGCTTCTTCGGTGATGTAGGTGATGTGCCCAACCATGCGTGCCAAAATCAAGCCACGACGGGGATAAGTGCCATGCTCAAGATACCAGCCATCATGAAAATCAGGGTCGGATAAGATGGATTGGCGTGCCACTTCGTTAAAGGCGATGTTCTGGGCGGACAGCTTTGGCGTGCTTGCGATAATCACGGCTCGTGCCAAGCGGTCGGGATAATCCACCGACCATTGTAGCGCCTGCATTCCGCCCATTGAGCCGCCGATGATGGCGTGCCATTTGTCGATGCCTAAGCGGTCTGAGAGCATGACTTGGGTTTTGACCCAGTCTTTGATGGTGATGAGTGGAAAATCCGCCCCATAAATTTTGCCCGTCTCGGGATTGATGGTCGTTGGGCCTGTCGAGCCATGACACGAGCCGATGTTGTTAAGACACACGACATAAAACTGATTGGTATCAATGGCTTTGTTTGGGCCGATTAGAGCATCCCACCAGCCGGGCTTGGTGTCATCTGCACTGTGGTAGCCTGCTGCATGATGACTGCCAGATAAGGCATGGCAGATTAAGATGGCGTTTGATTTATCGGTATTGAGTGTGCCATAGGTTTCGATGACGAGCTCAAATGATGGCAAAATTCGCTGACATTCTAATAATAAAGGCGTGTCAAAATGCAATGTCTGTGGTGTGACAATGCCAACGGATGATGGGTCAAGGTGTGGTGCAGTAGAATCGGTTGATTGCACAAATTTCCCCTAATTTATTTAAAAATAATTAGTATAAAATTAACAAATTCCTAACGGTAAAATCGCAAAACTTTGGTGATGATATTGTAGAGCGAAATGATGACAATGGCAATGTTTTTGGGAGATTTTATACATCTTTATGTGCCAAAGCTGCAAATTGTTTAAGTGGTTAAAGTCAATCATTAGGCAAATTTAGCGGATTTTTTGGCCAAAAAATGCTACACTAAGCATCATTTTAATTAATCCATTAAGTTATTGTATGATGTCAAAAAAAACAGCCATTTTATTGGTGAATTTGGGCACGCCAGATGAGCCAACGCCATCGGCGGTACGTGCGTATTTGCGAGAGTTTTTGAGCGATACTCGGGTGATTGAAATCCCCAAGCTGATTTGGCAAATTATCCTAAATGCCTTTGTGCTGACCACTCGCCCAAAGCGTGTCGCTCATGCCTATCAAAGCGTGTGGACGGCTGATGGCTCACCACTACTTGCGATTTTAAAAAGTCAGGCAAATGAGCTACAAGCACATCTGTCGCATCAAGGCATCGATACGCCTGTGTATCCTGCGACCACTTATGGCAATCCATCCATCAAAGATACGATGGCGCGCCTAAGTGCCGAAGGTGTTGAGCGGTTTGTGATTTTGCCATTGTATCCGCAGTATTCGGCGACATCGACGGCGGCGGCTTTTGATAAGGTGGCAGAATTTGCGATGGCAAGTCGCAATATGCCTGAGATTCATTTTATCAAAGATTATCACGACCATCCGCTGTATATCGATGCGCTGGTGGCGAGTGTGCGTCGTTTTTGGGATGAGCATGGGCAAGCGGATAAGCTGTTGTTCAGCTTTCATGGTATCCCCAAGCCCTATGCGGACAAGGGCGACCCGTATCCAGAGCAATGTCGCAAAACTGCCGTTTTGGTCGCTGATAAGCTTGGCTTGACTGCCAATCAATGGGCGGTGAGCTTTCAGTCACGCTTTGGGGCGCAAGAGTGGCTCAAGCCCTATACTGATGAGCTGCTAGAGAGCTGGGGTGCGCAAGGGGTGTCGGTGCAAGTGGCAAGCCCTGCGTTTTCGGCGGATTGTCTTGAGACGCTCGAAGAGCTTGCGGTGGAAAATCGGGATAATTTTATGGCAGCAGGAGGTAAGTCCTATGCCTATATCCCTGCGCTTAATACCGATGAATTGCACATACAGATGATGGCGGATATTCTTAAGCGGTATCTATAAGTATTTGATTGTAAGTATTTGATTATGCGAGATTTTTGATGACTTGATTGATTTTTAAAGTTATCAGAAATTTGCAAATCAATGCTAAAAGTATCAACAATAAAAAGTGCCTTAACGAGATGTTAAGGCACTTTCATCATCGATGGATGATTAGTTTAGCAGTTCAAGTGCTTGGTTTAGTGTTGCACTTGGGCGCATGGCCGCTGATGCTTTGGCAAAGTCAGGGCTGTAGTAGCCACCAATATCGGTTGCTACGCCTTGAACTTGGTTTAGTTCTTCAACGATTTTTGCTTCGTTTGCAGTCAGTGCTTCTGCCACTGGCGCAAACTTGGCAGCGATGTCAGCATCTTTGGTTTGCGCTGCCAACGCTTGTGCCCAGTACATCGCTAGATAGAAGTGGCTACCACGGTTGTCAAGCTCACCCACTTTGCGTTTTGGTGATTTGTCTTCAAGTAGTAGTTTCTCGGTGGCGCTGTCTAGTGTCTCGGCTAGGACTTGTGCTTTGGTGTTGCCAGTGGTTTGGGCTAGGTGCTCAAACGATACCGCCAATGCCAAGAACTCGCCTAGGCTGTCCCAACGCAGATGATTCTCTTCGTTGAACTGTTGTACGTGCTTCGGTGCAGAACCGCCCGCGCCTGTTTCGAACATACCGCCACCGTTCATCAGTGGAACAATCGATAGCATCTTGGCAGAAGTGCCCAGCTCTAGGATTGGGAATAGGTCAGTTAGGTAGTCACGCAGTACGTTACCAGTCACAGAGATGGTGTTTTCGCCATTTTTTAGGCGTACCAATGAGAACTTGGTCGCTTCTTCTGGTGATAGGATGCGGATGTCTAGACCGTCGGTGTCAAGCTCGTTTAGATAAACTTTGACTTTGGCAATCAAGCTTGCATCGTGTGGGCGGCGTTCATCTAGCCAGAATACCGCAGGGGTTTCGCTTAGGCGTGCACGATTCACAGCCAGTTTTACCCAGTCTTTGATTGGTGCGTCTTTGGTTTGGCACATACGCCAGATGTCACCTGCTTCGACATCGTGGCTCATCAGTAGCTGACCTGCTTGGTTGAACACTTCAACTTTACCATCAGCTTTGATTTCAAAGGTCTTGTCGTGTGAGCCGTATTCTTCGGCTTTTTGAGCCATCAAGCCGACATTTGGCACGCTACCCATCGTGGTTGGGTCAAAAGCGCCATTTTCACGGCAAAAATCAATCACTGCTTGATATACGCCAGCATAGCTGCTGTCAGGGATAACTGCTTTGGTATCAACAGCTTTACCTTCTTTATCCCACATACGGCCTGAGTTACGAATCATCGCAGGCATTGATGCATCGACGATGATATCGCTTGGTACGTGTAGGTTAGTGATGCCTTTATCACTATCGACCATCGCTAGGCTTGGATTGGCTGCATACGCATCAGCGATGGCTTTTTCGACGCCTGCACGGGTGTCCGCATCTAGCTTATCAAGGTTGGCTAGTAGGTTGCCAAAGCCGTTATTGACATCAACGCCAGCTGCTGCTAGTGCGTCGCCATATTGCTCAAACACAGGGGCAAAGAATGCCTTGACCGCATGACCAAAGATGATTGGGTCAGAGACTTTCATCATGGTCGCTTTCATGTGCAGTGAGAATAGCACGCCTTGCTCTTTGGCATCTTTGATTTGTTCTTCTAGGAATGACACTAGGGCTTTTTTGCTCATGACGGTTGCGTCAATGATTTCACCTGCTTTTAGAGCAACTGGCTTACGCAGTTCAGTTTTATTGCCTGCAGTGTCAGTAAAGATGATAGAAACAGTGTCCGCGTTTTCAGTGGTATAAGATTGCTCATTGTGGAAAAAGTCACCATGTGTCATGGTTGCTACATGCGACTTAGAATCTTTGCCCCAAGCGCCCATGCTGTGTGGGTATTTTTTGGCGAAGTTTTTCACGGCATTTGGTGCGCGGCGGTCTGAGTTACCTTCACGCAGCACAGGGTTTACCGCTGAGCCTTTGATTTTGTCATAGCGAGACTGAATGTCTTTTTCTTCGTCGGTTTGTGGGTTGGTTGGATAGTCAGGCAGTGCATAGCCACGAGCTTGTAGCTCTTTGATGGCAGCTAGCAGCTGTGGTACTGATGCTGAGATGTTTGGTAGTTTGATGATGTTCGCTTCAGGCTTGGTCACTAGTACTGCAAGCTCGGCTAAGGCATCAGGAATACGCTGTTCTTCGGTCAGATATTCTGGAAAAGTGGCTAGGATACGGCCGGCAAGTGAGATGTCACTGGTTACAAATTCGATGTCGGCAGTTTTGCCAAAGGCTTGGATAATTGGTAGAAGTGAATAGGTGGCAAGTGCTGGGGCTTCGTCAGTGTGAGTATAGACGATAGTAGATTTGCTCATACAAGCTCCTTTGTCTGGTTGGTTTCATTATAACTAAAGGTAAACTGGCTTATTATGCCATACTTTCCGTGTTTTGCATACTTGCAAAGCGATGGCGAAGTGGCATTTATCACAAAAATTCATCAAAGCATTAGAATATTCGAATATTAATGATACAACGGATGATTGTACTGTATAAAATTCGTACATTTTTCATGCAATCATTTACTGCGCTCAAAAAAGCGGTGCGTCCGTTGGTGTTAAGTTGTTTGGTTGCCAAGCAAGACGTACTGCGACTTTGATATTCAAAACGATTAAAAATGGTACATTTGTTCTTAAAAAACTGCCATCGCATGGCAACTGTACTATGTTTTTTGGCTAAAAACAAGCGTTTACTGTTCGATTGACTAGCAATTTTTATGATGATTTTTGGTTTTTCATTTATTTTTGAAATGATTGCGTATTCTGTGGCTTATCTGTATCCCCAATCAAATTATGCTATAATAAAAAGCAATGATTTTTTGATAAATTTGACCAACAATGAAAATTTTAGGCCTAGAAACTTCCTGTGATGAAACAGGGCTTGCCATTTATGATGATACGCTCAACGACGGCAAAGGCGGTGTGCTTGCCCAAGTGCTGTACTCGCAAATTGAGCTACACGCCACTTATGGCGGTGTCGTGCCCGAGCTTGCCAGTCGTGACCATATCCGTAAGCTTGTCCCGCTGTTTCATGAATTATTAAATAAAGCAAATATTAATAAATCAGACATCGATGCCGTCGCCTATACCAAAGGGCCGGGACTAATTGGGGCATTGATGACCGGTGCGCTGTTTGGGCGGACGCTGGCCTTTGGGCTGGGTGTACCGGCCATTGGCGTGCATCATATGGAAGGACATTTGCTTGCGCCTGTGATGACGGGTGATGGCGTGGAGTTTCCTTTTGTGTGCTTGCTGGTGTCAGGTGGTCATACCATGCTTGTGCGAGCCGATGGCGTGGGGCAATACACCGTGCTTGGCGAGTCGATTGATGATGCGGCCGGTGAGTGCTTTGATAAAGCTGCCAAGATGCTCAACTTACCGTATCCGGGCGGCCCAAATGTGGCAAAGCTTGCCGAAACGGGCAATCGCCATGCCTATGAACTGCCACGCCCGATGCTACATAAGGGGCTGGATTTTTCGTTCAGCGGTATGAAAACAGCGGTGCATAATCTCATCAAAGATACGCCAAATGCCGACAGCGACCCTGTGGTGCGAGCGGATATTGCCGCAAGCTTTGAATATGCAGTGGTGGATACGCTAGTCAAAAAATGCGTCAAAGCACTCAAACAAACGGGTCTAAAACGCCTAGTCATCGCAGGTGGTGTATCCGCCAATCGCTCACTGCGCCAAAGCCTAGAGCATGAACTGAACAAAATCCATGCCGTCGTCCACTACGCACCGCCTGAGCTGTGCACCGATAATGGGGCGATGATTGCTTATGCAGGCTACTGCCGTCTAAAAGCAGGGCAGGCCGATGGCTTGTCGGTGGCGTGCGTACCACGATGGGATATGCAGAGCCTAAAAATTGCCTAAGTCTATCATTATTTAATAAATATACATAATCAGCCATGACCACGCCAACAGCCGTCTCACCGCTCACTACCGCTGATTATCAAAAGTGGCACAAAGGGCGACGGCATTATGGCGTGTGGTATATCCCGATTGATGATGATAAGGTGGTGGCATATTGCCAAAGCTTGCGTGATGAGCTTGGTGAGCTGTTTGCGGATAATTATCGCCGTCAGTGGCATATCACGCTGTTTGTCAATGGCTTTTATGTGGATAACCGTCAGTATGATGATGACTTTGATGAGTGTATTTTAACTAATCAAATCAATGATTTGCAAAATTTACAGTTATCCAGATTTCATCTGACGACGCAGAATTTGGGCAGTTTTATCAATTGTGCCTATGTGGGTGTTAAGATGCATCCCGCCTTGATGCAGATTCGCCAACATCTTGGCAATCATCATCAAGAAATCGCACCGCTGACTTATACACCGCATATTACTTTGGGATTGTATCGCCACGCCTTTGATTATGATGCTGTGATAAATCGCTTAAACAGCGTGGCAACGACAGCACTAGATATACCTGTCAATCGCTTGATGTTTGCGACTTTTGATGCGACAGATTTACAAGGTAAACTGTATAATCAGCATGAAATCAGATTAAAATAAAAGGGATATTGCATGATTTATTTTATCTTAGGTGGTGCACGCTCGGGCAAATCCCGCCATGCCGAACAGCTTGCCAAAGACTATGAACAACAAGGCGGGCGCATCATCTATGTGGCAACCGCAGGACGTTTTGATGATGAAATGATACAACGCATTGAACATCATCAAAACCACCGACCAAAGCATTGGCAAACGATAGAAGAGCAATATGATTTAGCCAAAATTTTCGCTCAATATAACGATGAGCAAAGTGTGATTTTGGTGGATTGCTTGACGCTGTGGCTGTCAAATTTATTATGCCAAGATGATGGTCGATTTCAAATACATAAAAACGAATTTTTAAACGAGCTTCAAAAAACCCGCGCCACAGTGATTTTGGTGAGTAATGAAACAGGACTTGGCGTTGTGCCTATGGGTGAACTAACACGGCGATTTGTTGATGAGAGTGGTTGGTTACATCAAACCATCGCTCAAATGGCAGATAAAGTGGTGTTTTGTGTGGCGGGGTTGCCGATGGTGTTGAAACCTTCAACAAATCCATTAACCTAAAAAATTATGATTTGACAAAGACTTACAAGGAGTGGCTATGTGGTATTTAAACCCTATTAAACCAATCAACCAAACCGCACGCAACGGGGCTTACGACCGTCAAAACCAATTAACCAAGCCAACAGGGGCATTGGGGCAAATGGAAGAGGCGGTGACCCAATTAGCAGGTATGCAAGGCAAGGTGTGTCCAACAGCAAAACAGCTTTATATTTGTACCTTTGCAGGCGATCACGGTATCGCTAATGCTGGAGTATCTGCCTATCCACAGGCGGTAACTCGGCAAATGCTTTATAATTTTGCGACAGGCGGTGCGTGTATTAGTGTGATGGCACGCCATTATGGTGCGATAAGTCAAGTGATTGATTGTGGTTCGGTAGGAGAGCCTTATGCGGTGGACGGTGTGGAACAATTTCACATTGCTCCACAGACTCAAAACTTTTTGGATGGGCCCGCCATGAGTGCCGAACAATGCCAAAAAGCCCTAGAAATTGGTAAATATAGCGTTGAAAAAGCGGTAGAACAGGGGGCAGATATTTATATTGCAGGAGAAATGGGCATTGGTAACACCACAGCAAGTTCGGCTTTAGCAGGATTATTATTAGATGAAAATGCACAAAGTCTAACAGGCTTAGGCACAGGAATTGATGAAAAAACCTTTGTGTATAAAACTCAAGTGATTGAGCAAGCAATTAATAAATATAAAGAAATTTGCCAAAACAATCCAGTACTTGCCCTGCAAAGTGTCGGTGGCTTTGAGATGGCGGCGATGGTTGGAGCTTATTTACGAGCAGGGCAATTAGGATTGCCTGTGATTATTGGCGGATTTATTTCCGCTGTGTGTGCCTTATGTGCAGTACGCATCAATCCTGATGTTCGTCAATATATGTTATTTTCACATACATCTGCTGAATATGGCAATCAAAAAGTATTAAACGCTTTAAATGCCAAACCTTTATTGGATTTAGGTCTTAGACTTGGCGAAGGAACAGGAGCGACAACCGCCTTTGGGGTGATTCAGCTTGCGTGTGTGGTGCATGAACAAATGGCAACGTTTGGGGAAGCGGGCGTGAGCAATCGTGATGAGTGATGGGCAAAGTGAAAGTGGGCTTGTGCTGTCGTTGTTGCGACATGGCGAAACTCGGCTGCTTGCCAAAGGTCATATCCTGCGTGGACAGCTCGATGACCCTTTGACCGATAAGGGGTGTGAGCAGATGACGACGGCTTTTGATAATTATCTACCCATGCATCAGTGGCAAGCCGTCATCTCATCACCGCTGTCTCGCTGTGCGGACATCGCCCGCCAAAAATCAGCAGAATATCAGCTGCCACTTTGCATCATGGATGCGCTGGGTGAGATGGATTTTGGGGAGTGGGAAGGGCGAGCGACGGCTGAGTTATTTGAACAATTTCCCGATGAGATGGCGATGTGGTGGCAGACACCGACCCAATTCACACCGCCTGATGGCGAGAGCGTGGATGCGTTTGCAGAGCGGATTGATGATGCGCTTGTCCAGATGGCACAATTTGCCAATACGCACCGCTATGACAGACTGTGTGTCATCACGCATGGCGGGGTGATTAAATATCTATATTGCAAAGCTCAAGGTTTATCGCTTGATGAGATTTTAAAACAACCTGCCGAATTGGGCGAATTTCATACCTTTATCCTGCAAAATAATCGCTTGTTATTGCCATGATTTATCATAAAATCATCATTCCACTGTTAATCGCTGTGCAATTTATGACCACAGTGCCAGTGCGTCTGCCCTATCTGCCTAGCCGAGAGCAAAACGCCTTATCCATGCTGTTTTATCCTGTGATTGGTCTGTTGATTGGTGGGGTATTGTGGCTGATGGCAAGCTTTATTCATCTGCCTATCATGCTCTTATCCTGCCTAATCGTCGTGGCGTGGGTGGGCTTGACGGGCGGGCTGCATTTGGATGGCTTGGCAGATACGGCGGATGCGTGGGTGGGTGGTTTTGGCGACCGTGAGCGAACACTTGCCATCATGAAAGACCCGAACGCAGGGGCGATGGGGGTGATAGCCATTGTGCTGTGCCTGATGCTAAAGTGGGCGAGCGTGTATGGCCTATTGATGCTTGATGATGAGTATGATGTGTCGTTTGTGTGGCTGATGATACCGATGCTTGGGCGACTTGGGGTACTTGTGCTGTTTGCGACTACGCCTTATGTCAGACAGCAAGGGCTTGGTTCTGCCTTACAAGATGTGCCAAAGTTTCTGTTGTGGCTTGTGGTGGTAGGCTTTGGGGTGATGCTGGGCGTGCTATCGTGGCAGTTGGCTGTGGTGATGCTTGGGGTGTGGGTAGTGATGCTATCTTGGCTAAGATGGCGATTCGTTGGGCGACTTGGCGGTATCACAGGTGATACAGTGGGTGCAAGTATTGAAATGGTGGAAGTAGCGATGTTAGTAAGTGTGGTGGCGGTGTTATACGGCGGATGGATGGCGTGATAAGCTGTGATTATTGGCTAAATGCGCTCATCCAATCGTAAACGCTCTTTGTCAAACTTACGCTTTAAGCCGTCATCCAGTGTCAATAGCTCAAGATTGTGCGCCAAAGCGGTGGCAAGCACCAAGCAATCAGGCAGTTTGATTTTGTGGCGTTGTCTTAATTGAATGGTTAATTGAGCGATTCTCGTATCAATTGGCAACTGTACAAAATGACTGGTAATTTGCTCAAGTTGCTTTGCTGTCTCATCATCCACGCCATAAAACCCCACAAATTCCATATAGGTGATTAGGCTGATGGCGCATTCATTCATCAATGCATTGTGTGCGCTAACCAAAGCTAGGCTATTAGCGGTTTGTTTTTGTAGCCCAATCAGCGTACAAGTATCAAGCAAATACTTAATCCCATTCATCGCGCACAGCCTTTTGATATTCTAATGGGTCAATGTTCTTGAATGATGTCAAGGGTTTGGCTTGTGCAAAATATTCAGCCACCGTCATGGACTCGGTGTGCGTACTGACGATTTTGGTAATCCACTCTTCTGCACTGACGCCTTGTTCTTGGGCGCGTGCGATGATGATTTGTTCAATATTTGGGGGTAGGTCTAGTATCATGATTTGTCCTTTTTATTGTTATTTGTATTGCTTGTAGTCTAGCATTGAACTTGTTTTTGTTCAATAATTAAGTTTGGCGTGATTTTGCCAATCTTCACGGCTTTTTAATCCCATCAAGCAATCCCAAAAACCCTTTCATATAATCCATCTGACGGTCATCCGTGCGAATGGCTGCATACAGCTGACAATACACGCCACTGCCCAGTGGACGAGAGACCACCCAGCCCTTACGCTCGTATTCTGCCACCACCCAATCAGGCAGGGCTGCCACGCCACGCTCAGATGCCACAAGCTGAATCAGCATCGCAGTCAGCTCTGTGGTGCGGATATGTGCAGGCGTGATGCCTGCTGGGGCAAGGAATTTGGCGATGATATCAAGGCGGCTTTCTTCGACCGGATAAGCAATCAAAGTCTGGTCGCTCAAGGCATCAGCACTGATGGTATCTCGGCTTGCCAAGCGATGCGCAGGCGAGAGCACCAAGCGACTCTCATAAGTGAATAACGGCTGATAGCTAATCCCATCAATCGGCAAATCACTGGCAGTAATCAACAAATCAATCTCATTATCCATCAGCATCTGGTGCGGTTCAGGCTCAAAACCGGTCGCAAAATCAAGCTCCACATCGCTGTACTGCTTACGATACACATTCAAAATCGGCATCAACCAATCAAAACAGCTATGGCATTCGCTCGCCAAACGCAGTCGTCCTGCCTGACCGTGAGCAAGCCTGCGGATGTCGGATTTGGTGCGTGCCACCTGCGGTAGGATATTATCCGCCAGCTGCAGCATCAACAGCCCTGCAGGTGTGAAGCTGACGGGGCGTGTGCGACGATTGACAAGGCTAATGTCATAATAGCTTTCAAGCTCTTTAAGCTGATGACTGATGGCGGATGCGGTCAGGTTCATCTCTTCGGCGGTGGTGGCAAGCGAGCCGTGACGCTTGAGTGCGCTAAGCATTTGCAGATGGCGGATTTCGAGCATGGGTATAATTCGCTGAAAATTTGTATAATTATAGCACAACTTGCCATAGAATGAATAATTTTCAGTATAACTATAATACAATGAGATTTATTCAACTTTGGATATTTGCCAAGATATCATTGCAAAATGGCTTAAATTATGATGAAATTTGGCTGATTGACTGATGATAAGGATAGAAAAATGAAACAGTGGTTATTGTGCCTAAGTTTGGGGTTGTCGATGTCTGCGATGGCGATGACGGACGACGGTCAGCAATGCGAGTTTTTGGTAGAAGGGGGTAATCCAATCACTGATACGCATTTGGGCTTTGCTGATGGCGTAGTTTCTCTTGAAGGCTGCGAAGAAGGATTGTTTGTATTTTCTGATACCACATCACCACAGCGACAAGTTGGCTTTGTGGATAAATTTGGCAATAAGGTGATTGAGCCAAGCCCTGACATTGCCTTTGCAAGGCCGTTCCGTGATGGTGTCGCGATTGTTGGCTCGCCTGATGGTAAATTTGGTTTAATTAATTCCAAAGGCAAATGGGTGCTAAAGCCCACTTATGACAGCATTTTTGAGTTTAATCATGGGGTTGCCATCGCAATGAATAAACATGGCGATGACTTTGACCATGCACTGATTGATACGATGGGGCGTGAGGTCATTGCCATGCAGTCTGCTACCATTGTGGAGTTTGGCGAAGAGCCAATCGAGCGGTACAAGGTGTTTGGTGTGGGTCAAGATGGCAAAGAGCAGTCGGCATTGTATCATAAAGATGGCACGGTGCTCATCCTGATGGATAGGCACAGCATATCTTATGATGACCAAACGGGTATTGTTACCGTTTGTCATGAACAGCAGGGCTGTCGTTATATGGATAAACAGCTAAACAAGCTCAATCAAAGCACCTATGATGCTGACAGCCCTTTTGATGTCTTGGCGTCTGGTGATGATTTTGTGATGATTAAGAAAAAAGGTTATTACGGCTATCTTAACGCTCAAGGCAAAGAAGTGATTGCGCCAGTGTATGATGATGCCACAAGATTTTCGCACGGTGTGGCGGTTGTGCGGTTAGGTGATGATTATTTTTTGATTAATCAAAACAACCAAAAAGTTTCTAATCATTATACGAACATCACCCAGCTAAAAGACCATGATTTTTATATCGTGCAACAAGATGGCAAATATGGTGTCATCAACCATGCAGGGCGACAGCTTGTGCCAATGACTTATGATAATATCGGCGGTCATTTATTTGCTGATGAATTGATTGAATTTAGCCAAAATGGACAATGGGGGCTAATGAATTTATCTGGTCAAGTGATGATTGCACCGCAATATGAGCAGGTGAATTATTATAAAGATGGCTTGATGGCGGCGGTCAAAAATGGCAAATGGGGCTTTGTGGATAAAGACAATCGCACGGTGATTGATTTTGTCTATGATGACCCGTTGATTGGCGAACAAGATTATTATGAATGGATGTTTGTATATGTCGTCACCGATGGCAAAATCGCCGTAGTCAAAAACGGCAAATGGGGCGTGATAGACACCACAGGCAAAGTTGTCGCTGATTTTATCTATGATGACATTGAGTATATCACCGAGTTGCAAGTGGGTGCAATCAAGGATGGCGAAGAAGTCGTGATACCGCTTATCGATTGATGACCAAAAAATTACCTGCATTACTATGCAGGTAATTTTTTGTTGTGTGTCTGATTATGACGCTACTTCAATCTTTGGCTCAACGACCAAAGCATCAGGGTCACCTGCCACTTGCTCACGCTTGACAAAGAAGAAGAATGCCAAGGTGGTCACCACAGTCGCTGCGATACCTAGATAAACCGATAGTTGATAATCCATACCAAAGCCGATTTTGTTGTACATCAAGAAGGTGAAGCACACACAAGTCATAAATGCCGCAGGGATGGTGCAGACCCAATGGAACTTGCGATAGCGATACAGATAGCCTGCCGCCGTCCATAGCATCACCGCTGCTACGGTTTGGTTTGCCCAGCTAAAATAACGCCATAGGATTTGGAAGTCTACTTTTGACACCATAAAGCCGATGACAAATAGCGGAATGGCAATCCATAGACGCTTAAGTAAGGTGCGTTGTTCCATATTAAAGAATTCAGCGATGATTAGGCGAGCTGCACGAAACGCCGTGTCGCCTGAAGTGATTGGCAATACGACAACGCCAAGCACTGCAAAGATACCACCAATCGCACCCAAATAGTAGATTGAGCTGTCATAGACGACTTTTGATGGCGAGCCTGCCGCGATGGCATCTTGAAGTGATGTCAAATCTGGATAGAACGACATACCGACCGCACACCAAATCAACGCAATGATACCTTCGGCAATCATCGCACCGTAGAAAATGAAGCGGCCTTCAGATTCATTCATCGCACAGCGAGCCATCAGCGGTGTCTGGGTGGCATGGAAACCTGACAATGCACCACAGGTGATGGTCAAGAAAATCAGTGGCCAGATTGGTAGATCGCCTTTAGGTTGTAGATTGGTGAAGAATTTGTCAACATCCAAGCCGCCAACAGACCCAAAGAAGCTGATCGGATTTGTGGTGCTTAGATGGCTTGATACCAAACCATACATCATGCCGATTGACATGAATAGCAATAGACCGCCAAAGAATGGATAAACTCGGCCGATAATCTTATCAATTGGTAGCAAGGTTGCGATGATGTAGTAGATAAAAATAATTGCCGTCCAAGCGATAAGCACGGTTTCTTTGGTCATGCCAAATACAGTTGCGCTATCAGCTGTAGCAGTGGCGGCAGCAGAGATATCTTCGGCATTATTCAAAGAAATTGCACCATTGGCAGTCGTGCCAAAGACATCCATCGTGATGGTGCTCATCAGCTGGGCAGGACTTGCCACAAATACCACACCGACAAGCAGTAGCAACACAACTGCCAGCACATTGATGAATGCCTTAACAGGCGCGCCTAAGTACTTGCCTGTCAAATATGGCATCGATGCACCACCATTACGCACCGAGAGCATGCCGCACATATAGTCATGTACCGCACCGGCAAAGATACAGCCAATGACAATCCACAGCATCGCCACAGGACCGTACAAAGCGCCTAGGATTGGACCGAAAATTGGGCCAGTGCCTGCAATGTTGAGTAATTGGATGAGCCAAATTTTCTTTTTGGACATTGGCACATAGTCCACGCCATCAGCCATCGTGTAGGCAGGCGTGTTTTTGTTGGGATTGATGACAAAGATGCGTTCAATCACCTTGCCATAAATCACATAGCCGACCAGTAGTACGGCGATACAAAAAAAGAACCATAACATAAATAAGTCTTCCTAACTTTGGCAAGGGAATCTTGCCTAGATATAAACCTGCCATAAATAGCAGATAAATCATAACGCAATTGCTATCACGTTACGCCATACCATACTGAATTATCGCTTGCTTGTAAAGTTATTTTGCAAGAATCAGTAGTCGTTATGCGAATTTTGTATAATGACGGGAAAATGGATGCTTTAGAAAATATTGAGTGTGTATTGGTAATAAAAAATTACTCAATTTCTTTGGCTTTTCTGATAGGATATGCACAATTTTTCAGCAATTTATTTTGAGCGTCTTTATGGACATAGTGTTACAACTGATTGATTTTATCCTGCATATCGATTTGCATTTGGCGGAGTTTTTCCAAAATTACGGTATGTGGATTTATGCGATTTTGTTTTTGATTGTCTTTGTTGAGACAGGGCTTGTGGTGATGCCATTTTTGCCGGGCGATAGTATGCTGTTTGCGGCAGGGGCATTGGCGGCGTTTACTGGTGCGCTCAATCCTGCGCTATTGATTGGGCTGTTGTTCCTTGCGGCAGTGCTTGGCGATACGCTTAATTATCATATCGGCAAATACATCGGCCCAAAGGTATTTGAAATTGATTCTAAGTGGATTAATAAACAGCACTTGATTAATACGCAGAAGTTTTTTGCCAAGCATGGTGGCAAGACGATTATTTTGGCACGATTTTTGCCATTTGCACGTACCTTTGCGCCCTTTGTGGCAGGTGCAGGCAGTATGAATTATAAGTATTTTATTAGCTATAATATCATCGGCGGCTTTTGTTGGGTGGCGTCGTTTACATTGCTTGGCTACTTTTTTGGCAATCAGCCGGTGATTAAAGAGAATTTTACCTATGTGATTTTTGGGATTATTATCTTTAGTGTATTGCCGATAGTGATTGGCTTTGTGCGTGAGAAGTTGAAAAAGTCTTGATAATCAACTGCTTGTTGATAAAACTTTCAAAACCCTGTCTAGATGAACCGACCCCCAATTCTTAGACACTAAGATTAACGGTTAAGGTTTGATCAAGGACTGAGTTCTGTATTGTACAGGACTCAGTCCTTTTAATTTGCTCTTTATTCTATCATGATTGTTGTAGTGGTACACTAAT
>NZ_MUYU01000028.1 GCF_002014825.1 Moraxella pluranimalium
ACAATACAGAACTCAGTCCTTGATCAAACCTTAACCGTTAATCTTAGTGTCTAAGAATTGGGGGTCGGTTCACGTGTATCAAAGGGTTTTTTGTGGTTGATGGGTGGACGCTGTCTATCTTTGCATATGATTATCACAAAGACAATTGATTAGCAAAACAGCAAAATCAGTCTAACGCACCCAAGATTTGTAGTGGCATGGTCACCACATCAAATGCCAAAGCAAATGGCAACAGCACCAACTTTTCGGCACTGCTTGTACCACTACCACTCGTCTCGGTGGTGGTCTGATTGGTATAAATACTCACGCTATATGGGCGTGTCAATGGCGAGAACTGCGAGCGCACCAAGTCATAATTGCTCACCTGTGGATAGACTGCGCCTTTGATATTAATCTCAAAGCAAAAACGCTGAGCGCCGATTTTCTCATCGCTGGCAGTCGTACATTCTTTGGCATCATTTTGTAAGAAAAACTGCAAATCATTGCGCTTGATGTCGTCTTTGAGCTTGGCATAGCTTAGCTTCATTGCACCGGTAAATTTGCCATCGCTATTGGCAGAATAAAACTCCAACTGATTGCCAACGGTGATGTGCTTGGGGTCAAGATTGGAGTGTAGTGGTACACTAAT
>NZ_MUYU01000029.1 GCF_002014825.1 Moraxella pluranimalium
AATTGGGGGTCGGTTCATTATTTTGGCTGCTTTTATTTTTCTAATGCCTCAACTTTTAGCATGTTTTGCAAATCCATTAAAACCTTAACAGGATCAAGTTGTAAACCTTGACAATAAACAATAAACTCAAACACATCCAATCTGCGATCTCCCGTCTCCACCTTGCCAACAAACGAATAAACCACGCCCAATCGCTCTGCTAAAGCCCGCTGGGATAATCCTAAAGATTTTCTTTGAGCAATAAAAATTTCTCTTAAATGCTGATGTTGATCAGAATGTATAGATAGACGCAAATTTTTCATTGCACCTATTTTAGGGACAATATATAATGCACCCAAAACAGGTGCAAATTTATAGGAGTATTTATGAGTCAATCTACCAATCAATCCTTGAATGACTGGATGGAAAATCTACCACCAGAAATTCAAAATAAGTTGCGTGAACAACTGAATAGCATTGCCAATTATACGCCACGAGTCGGTATTATGGGCAAGTCAGGTGCAGGCAAATCATCACTTGCCAATGCTATTGTTGGCAAGCAAGTATTTAAAGTTGGTCACTTGGGTGGCTGTACACGCAATTTACAAGAAGAAGTTGTTCAAATTAAAAATCGCGAATTGGTATTTGTGGACTTGCCAGGCATTGCTGAAAATCCTGAGCGCCACGATGAATATTTGAAGCTTTATGAAGAGCAATTACCCAAGTTGGATATCATCTTATGGGTAATTAAAGTTGATGACCGTGCTCAAAAAGACGATTTGGAATTTTATCAATGGCTAACCCAGCGCTACAAAAAAGAACAAATCATCTTTGTTTTAAGTCAATGCGATAAAACGCACCCAACAAAAGAATGGGACTGGGATTCATTCAAGCCTGGCAAACGCCAACAAGAAACAATCAGCGAAAAACTTAAATTAATCGCACAAGATTTTAATATTAGTAGCTATAGCAACATTGTATCCATTGCCCATGATTATGATGAAGAAAAGAATGAGGCAAGAAATTACAATATAAATTTACTGATTGAGAACATTATCTATAATATGCCTAGGCAAGCACAAAGCAGTTTCTTGGCGTCAGTCCCCGAAGAGGAAAAAACGGAAAAAGCAAAGGAAGAAGCGCTAAAAGGATTTTTGGGTTTGGTCGATGAAGCCCTTGATATTGTTATTGATAATGCACCGTTGCCACCAATCTTAAAAGAACCAGCGAAAAAAGCCAAAACAGCTTTACTTAAAGGTGCCAAAAAACTTTGGGGGAAACTATTTGGTTAAATCAAAAAGTCCAGTTTAAAAACTGGACTTTTTTAACAAACCTACCCAATCTCAAGCCCATCACACGCCATCTCGACCGCTTTGATGATGGCAAGGGCTTTTTTGTTGGTCTCATCCCATTCTGCCATCGGGTCAGAATCAGCGACCACGCCTGCCCCTGCTTGGACATGAACCTTGCCATCTTTCATCACTGCGGTACGAATGGCGATGGCCGTATCCATATTACCATGCCAGCCCAGATAGCCAATCGCCCCACCAAACACCGTGCGGCGGACAGGTTCAACTTCATCAATGATCTGCATGGCTCGGATTTTGGGCGCGCCCGACAGCGTGCCTGCCGGAAAAGTCGCACAAAATACATCGAGCGCATCGACATCATCACGCACCTGTCCTTCGACATTGCTGGCGATATGCATCACCTGCGAGTAGCGTTCGATAAACATCTTATCCGTCACCTTGACCGAGCCGATTTGACATACTCGTCCGATGTCATTACGCCCAAGGTCAATCAGCATCAGATGCTCGGCGATTTCTTTTTGGTCGGACAGCAATTCTGCCTCAAGTGCCAAATCCTCTGCCACATCACGCCCACGACGGCGAGTACCTGCCAGTGGTCGCACCGTGACCGTACCATCTTCGATACGAGATAAAATCTCAGGCGATGCCCCGATGATGTCAAATGGCGATTTGCCCACTCCAAAGGTTTCGCCGTGCAGCATAAACAAATACGGCGATGGGTTCAGATAACGCAGTGCTCGATACACACTCAAGGCATCCCCATCAAAGTCCGCCGTCATACGCTGCGCAGGCACGACTTGCATGACATCACCTGCTAGGATGTAGTCTTTGATTTTATTGACATCCTTGCAGAACTTATCCTGACCTGTGACAGACACAAAGTTTGGCTTAGGCTGTGTGGTCGTGGTCAAATCAGGTCGCTGTCCCAGTGCTTGTTCGATCGCAGCTAGGCGCGCCAGTCCATCTTCATAGCCATTTTCAAGCTCACTATTGGCATAGACGACAATGGATAAAGTATGCTCAAGATTATCAAACACCACCACTTCGGTCGATAACATCAGCCATAAATCAGGCAGATTCAGCGGATTGGGTGCATCCGACTGCCCCACCGATGGCTCAATGGTGCGGATCAAATCATAACCAAAATACCCCACCAAACCACCGCTAAACACCGGCAAAGCTGGCACATCTTCCACCGTCGGCATGGTAAACTGCGCCATGAATTTGCGGATTTCATCAAATGGCTTGTCCGTCTGGGTACTCGACACCACGCCCACCAGCTCGCTGCCGACTTTCATCACACCATCTTGGTATTCAAAATACACGCCCTTGCCAAGCCCAATCATCGAATAACGAGCAAAACGCTCACCGCCGACCACCGACTCAAACAAATAAGCTTTTGGGTTTAGTTTGCGAATATTGGCAAATACCGACACCGGTGTCGCATCGTCCATCAGGCGTTTTTTGATGAGTGGTACATGGCTGTAGCCACGGTGTTTGAATTGTAAAAATTCATCTTTGGTCATCGGATTTGACATTGTTATAATCCATGCAATTCATAAAAAATTGTCATTATCATAGCACAATTTTATCGAAATTTTTATAAAAAAACACACCAAGTCATAACGAACATGGTGTGCTGATTTTGATTATTTTAGGTACTGAGATTTTAGAATGCCTTTAAGCTCGGCATAGCTTAGGTGCAGTGACGGCATCCCAAAGACATAAGGCGTAATCTCATAGGGCTGATACAAAAATTCCACGCCTGTCTCATCAAACATAAAATTTTCTGTCACCGCAAAATCCCAGCTATTCATAATCTCGGACGGCTCAACTTCCATCGCAATCAGATATTCATAAAACTTAGCATATAACATCTGCTCAAGGGCATCTTGCTGTCCTGCGATGATGATGTCATCGAGTGTCAGCAATTTTTTATTTGTCAAATCAAAGACATAGTAATAGCTATTTGGCAAATCATGTGCCCCGCCCGTATAGACATTACCATCGATTCGCATCAAGGCAAGCCCTTTGTGCATACCAATCATCGATGGTGTCGCCATCACCGAATAGCTATAAATACTGTCTTCGGCACGCGCGGTATTGACAGCACCAACCAGATTATTTGTAATACGATTCAGCTCACGAGCAAGCTCACGGTCGGTCACCAATGGCTTATTATAAAAAGCTTTGGTTTGCTTGGCGATGGCAGAATCTGAATCATGCTCATCCAGTACATCAATGATGGCAAGTACATCTTTATTAATCACACTATCAAGCCACATATGCCCTGTGTGTATCAGCTGATAATCGATGCTCGGGCAATACTCGCCACAGCTCTCATATGGCGTACTGTCTGTCTCAGCCCACTTGGACTGCACATAAAAATCGCTCGCCTGTGCCGCACCCATCATCATCAAGGCAGCCGTGAGTGCCACACCAAACACACTGTTCTTGCTACGCTTTGTCATTCTCATCTCCAAAAAATCCCAACATATTAGCCAAACAGCTTATCACAAGATTGTCATAATAAGCCCATCATAACATACTTTAAAAATAATGCAAAGCATTGTCAAATCATCTAAAGTCTGCCAAATACAAATCAGCCATCAGTATGAATAATAACTGATGGCTGATTGGTTAATCACCTTGGGATTTTTTGATTTGGTTTATGGATTTTGGATTTGGATATTGTTTGGCAACGCTATCCACCCAAGCAAATAACTCGTCCAAATCATAATCACCGCCATGACCTTTATCCCACGGCATCGCAAAATCGACATTTTTGCCTTGATTAGCAAGCTTGGTTGCCAAAATCACAGGAATGGCAAAGCCTATATCGCTGTCTTTTGCCCCATGACGGATGCGCCAATGCAGGGCGGTGTTGGCGGTTTTATCGTCCAAATACGCCATCGGGTTCATCAGTTTCACCGTCTGAGCATCTGCCACTTTGGCATCTGTGGCGGTGCTGTGCTTAACACCAAAGGCAGTAAAATGGCGATTATCGGTGGCATTATCGCCAAACAGATTATTCTCGCCTGCGGACAAATCTAAGGCATCAAAAGCAGGCGGCGTTTTTGAGCGACCTGTATAAGCCTTTAAAAACTCACTATAATCAGCGATATAATACGGCTCGGCAGATTTTTTTTGTGCCAAAAAGGCATAACTGCTCAAATCCACGCCTTGCTTATGCGCGGTATTGACCGATTTATTCAGATGATACAGTACTTCATCTTTAAAGCTGCCATTGCCATCTTTATCCAAGGTCAAAAGCTTGCCATCATGCCCTATCAACTTTAAGCCATTAACATAACTTGGAAAGTCTTGCTTGAGTGCTTGGGCAGTTTGTTTTTCGCCATCGGTTAATGTACCCGGAACTAGCTCACGCTTGACATTATAGTCAAGCATGGAGATGGACATTTTTTTATAATCGACGACATCAGCCAATTGCCATTCGTACGCCATATCAGCATGCTCAAGATTGGTAATCGGGCAGTAGCTTGACACCGCAAATACGCTATCAGATGCTTTGGCAGCGCCCAATTTCTGCAAATACGGCTCATAGTCTGCGCTATCGCCCGTCGCCCCAAGCAGTGCCGTCATCGCACCGCCTGCCGATGTGCCGTTGACGATGATTTTACCCGCATCGCCTGCCATCACGCCATCATTTGCCTTCAGATAGCGCACCGCCGCCTTTAAATCCACAATCGCTGCGGGGGCTTTACCATAATACTCGCCCTGCTCGCTCTTTAGCGTGCGACCCCTTGCCCCTGCCGATGCGACTATCATACCACGATGCAGTGCCTGTGCCACACTGTTTGGCTTACCATCACGACCTACGCCCACCGTCATGGGCTTAGCAGGCATATAGCCACCGACTGCATTAGGCATAAAAATAGGGGCGGTGGCTGCGGTATAGCCATTGATGGATTTATCTTCAAAATAACTTTCGGGAATATAAATATTCATCGACTGATAAGCGGTATCCACAGGATTTGCGACATAGGCGATGTTCTCATAGGCACGCACTTTGATGGTTTGGTTATCCACCGTGACATCAAGCGGTTTATAATTATTGACATCAAACTGCAACGCATTGGCGGTGCTCGTTGTGACGGTAGGCAATTTACCATCAATGATACTGATATTGACAGGATTATTATTCACTGTGGCGATGGTGGATGCGATGGTCGAACACCCTGCTAGGGCAAGGCTTGCGCTCATGGCGGTGATGATGGGCTTGAATGATGATTTCATAAAAATTCCCTAATAAGAATAATTCTTATTTTATCACCATCATCATTCAAGATTTAGTTGGATATGTTATTTTTTGTAAATTGATACTGTTGTCTTTATTGGGATTTTTTAAACACATAAACACAAAACTCGCCACGCACATCAAGCACATCCAGGCGTTCAAGCTCGGCTCGTTTGTCCGCTTTTGCCTTGTATGCATAAGGCGTCATGGCAATCAGGTGCTTAAGATTCGTATTATCAAGCGTCATATCCGCATGGATAATCCGCTCATCGATGAGTACAAACTCTGAGGCAAGGCTTGCGATGAATTTCTCAGGCTCATGGGCAATCACTTGTCCAAACAACGCCTGACGCATAGCATACAGATGATGCGGTGCTGGCGTCGCCACAATCAGATGACCATCTGCCGTCAACACTCGGCGCATCTCATCTTTTGGCAAGGGGCTAAATAGGCTTGTGCAAACATCCACCATACCATCTGCCACAGGCAATACCGCGCCTGTGCCCACCACCCAAGTGATACGCTGTGCCTTGTCCGCTTTGGCAGCGATTTGCACCGCTGATTTGGCGATATCAATCGCTATCACCTGCTCGGCGACATCTGCCAAGCCATCAGTATAGTAGCCTTCACCGCAGCCGATATCCAGCACTGCCTTGGCAGGCAGTGACGATAGCGTCTGCTTGATGGCATCTTTGAGTGGCTGATAATACCCTGCCGACAAAAACGCACGGCGTGCCGCTACTGACTCGGGCGTATCACCGGGATTTTTGCTCTTTTTGTGCTGGACGACGTGCAGATTGACATAGCCTTCTTTGGCGATATCAAAGCTGTGATTGGATGGACAGCGGTAGCTTTTTTGGGTCAGTGTCAAAGACTGTTGGCAGATTGGGCAGGTCAGCATGGTTTCGGGCATTAATAAAAATTATCGACTATTGTAGCACAGCTGTGTCGCTTTTTGGGTGGGTGTGCTCATTTCTTGCCCGCCAAAATCCCACTGACAATCACAAGTCCAATCCCCACCATCGCCATCATCGGTAGCACTTCATCAAACGCCACCACCCCATACAGCGTGGATAGCACCACCGACAGATAGCCTAATGCCGATACCATAAACTTACGCCCAACCTTATAAGCGTGCGTCATCAGCATCTGCCCACCTATCGCTGTCACACCAATGCCAAGCAAATACGGCAACATCTCAAGGCGCAGCGGCGTCCAGCCAACCACCGTGCTCGCCACCGCTGATAGCACAGTCGCCAATGCCGAAAAATAAAACACAATCCGCCACGACGGCTCACCAAGCAGTGACAGCTCTCGCACCTGCAAATAGGCATAGCCTGCAATCGCACCACCGCCAAGCCCCATCAAAGTCGGTAGCACACCATGCCCCAAGATACTCGGGCGTAGTATCAGCCCAATGCCAATCAAGCCAAGTATCAGGGCAAACCAAGTGGTACGGCTAGGCATCTGCTTTAAAATCACCACTGATAAAATCGCCAAAAATATCGCCGAAGTATTGCTAAAAGTCGTCGCCGTCGCCAAAGGCAGATGATTGATACTATAAAAAATCATGCACAGTGCTGTCGTGCCTGCCAATGACCGCCAAAAATGTTCTTTGGGATAGGCGGTAGCAAAAGACTGACCTATCAGCATCGCCTGCACACCAAGCACCACCGCAGCAAACGCCACTCGCCAAAACACCAGCTCGTACTCGTGCATGGCGAATCTCAGTCCCGTCATCTTGACCAAAATCCCCATCACGGTAAAGCACACCGACCCCGCGACCATCCATAGCGAGCCGAGAAATGAACCTGTGTCAGTGTGGGGAGTTTTGGGCATGATGTTCTTTAATGGATACGATTTGGGGTATTGTATCATAATTGGGAGATGGCTAGTAAAACACTGTGTTAATACATTTTATTTTCAGATGCATCTTATCAATCTTATGTATTAATGTAAACGCATGCACATTCAACAATTCTTCTTCAAATTTACAGTCATAAGTATTTTTATAATAACTATTGCTTTTATTAGCATATTTACTATAAACTTATTACCAATTAATTGTAAAATCTTTACTGTATTTATAAATCCAATATAGCTTTATGACCAAGATTCATACCCACTACGACAGCCTTGGTGTATCACGCGATGCACAACCCGAAGTTATTAAAGCCGCTTACAAAGCACTTGCGAGCAAATATCATCCAGATAAGAACCCAAACAATTCTGACGCCGAACAAATGATGAAAAGCATCAATGAAGCTTATGAAGTCCTGTCGGATCCCAGCCGTCGAGCCCAATATGATCAGTGGATTGATGCACAAGAAACACAATATTCTCAAAACACTAAGCGTACTTATAATTACCAGCGCTCCAACGATCATGAAAGAACCAACCCCTATCAGAGGCATGACTTCACCTATTATTCAGCACAGACCAAGCATGCCTTGCATTCTTTTTGGTCAATGCATGGTCGCATGAGGAGACGCACTTATATTCTGCTATTTATCCCAACCGCTGTTCTTGCAATATTTATTCGAAATCTTACTCATGACGCTGGAGTTCATCTAGGTATGGATGCTGCAATTACAGGCGAAATCCCTGTGTTATCTATGATGGCACTTTTAATACTAGAGCTAATTCCATATTTGTTCATCACATTTATTTCCATCAAAAGATTGCACGACTGCAACTATAGTGGCTGGTGGACAGCTTTACCTTTTGTTCAGCTAATTATACTTTTTGCCCCGGCTACAAAAGGCGTAAATCAATTCGGTGCCGATCCGCGTATCCCAAACAAAAATTTCCAACATAAGAATGCAAGATACGACTATTCTTTTATCTACCTATCCCTTCTTTTGATAGCCATCAACCTTGCGATGCTAGCGATCGCTGTTTCAGAAATACGCCAAACTATAAGCCTAGCAAATCAAGGTGGCGAAAATACGCATCAGCAGTCCAACAACTCTGTTGAATCAACACCATCAATCAAATCTAACAGCCCACAAGCAGTACACCAATTGGGAGAAATTATTACAACAGCCCAAGATATTTATTTATATGAATGCGCCTCGGCTAACTGTTCAATTCTTGGCATTATCCCTCAAGGCGAGGAACTAATCATCACCACCGACACAAATGATGCCCATTATAACAATGGTTGGTTTCATGTTGACTACCATGGAAATTTTTGTGCAACAAATAGCAATCTAAGTACTTGCAACACCCCTCAATACACCTTCCTAAAAGGTTGGATTTATCAGAATGCAGGTACTGGCACACAACCCACACCCGATGCATCAAATACGGTGGTCACAACCGATTACAGCAATATAATGGCAGTTTATCACAAGCCTGAACTCGCCCCAACCACTCAAGAGTGCTATGATAGTGAGCTATGCAATGCTTTTGTTGCCATTGCACAACAATGGCATAATATACCCATCGACTATCGCTATCAAGGGTTTGATATTCGTCAGCAGGCGGCAATCGGGGATGCACATGGTTTGCATAAAGGCTTTACTTTGCAAAATCAGAGATCAATTGAGTTGGCCGAAGCTGGCAATATTTTTCTTTATCAAAATGCCAACATGTCAGGACAAGAGGTTCATCTGTTTGCGCAAGGTTTAGCTATGTTGCTATATATAGAAGATCAAAATGGGTGGGCACAGTTACATTAATCAAGCAATCGTCTTAGCAGTTCGCTTTCTTTGTCTTTTTGCTCAAGCAGTTGTTTTTGGTGGCCAATGATAAGTTGTAATTTTTCAACTTTTTGGATGTTGTCACAATGTTTGCTTAGTATAATTATCACAGCTATCGCCAATTGGTAACGAAAAAAATCCATTTTCTTCTTTTATCGCATGCGTAGTGCTGACATTGGACATATCGGTGTATTAAAAAAATTAAACGGGGATGGACTCAACCCCTCTTAGCAACAAAAAAAGTGGTGGACAATGAAGAACAATTGGGTAATCTGGATGGGTATTATCGTTATTATCTATGTTATATTTAACAACGACGATAAACCAAAAAATCACCGATTCACAAATCATAATTATGACAATTTGCTTGAAACCACCAATCAAATACCATCTAATGCCACTGCTGAATGTCGAGACGGTACTTACAGTTACAGTACAAGCCGTAGTGGCACTTGCTCGCACCATGGTGGTGTAAAATATTGGCTAAATGATAACCCATCAACCCCTGAAACTATATCTACCCGTACTTACACATCAACATCAACACAAATTCATACAGCAAACACACAATCCATCCAGAATCCGCTTGAAACAATAGAGCCGATCCAAAATGCCCACCAAATTGAACAAACCCAACAAATCTTTACCGTTGAACAAGCCAAACAGATGTATAAACAAGAAATATTTAACATTAATCAAGCATGGCAAGCACTTGATCCAAATTTTAGAGAAAGTATTCGCTTGGAGCAAAGAACAATTAATAATCAACGTGAAGCTGAGTGTACAGTCTATGGACAAAATCAATCCCAAAACCCTGAAGAGCAGTTGGCGTATCGTCATTTATGTGAAGTGCCAAGATTGCAAGCACGAACACGATATTTGCAAGAAAATAGATATACAAGAATTATCGAACCTACATTTGACAAAACCAACAACCCAATTATGGATGCACCAAGAGTACCAACCAATCCACCTATGACACTTAAAGAAGCAAAAAATGCCTATGACATAGAAATTTATCATATTAATCAGGTGTGGCAAGCGCTTGATCCAGAATTTAGAGAGAGCATTCGTCTAGAACAAAGAGCAATTAATAATCAACGAGAAAGTGAATGCACTGCTTATGGCAAAGCTCAAAGCAACAACTCTGATATTGCCAAAACTTATCGCTATTTATGTGAAGTGCCAAGACTACAAGAGCGTACCAAATATCTACAGCAACAACCGATGGAATTGTCATGAATATTGGTATCCGCTTTACCCCCTTCTAATTTCCAAAACTCATGTAGATAATATTCATTGTATATTTTTTTAAAAATCCATAAAATAAGTTATAGCCATCAACATAAACAATCGTTTTCATATTTCACCTAAGCATTAAAAAACCGCCAAAAAGCGGTTTTTTTAGCCCTAAACAACAGCCAACTGAATGACAGTTATAAAGGGAGAGTTGTATTCTTATTATAGTGCCAAAAAAGAGGCTTTGTCAAACCATCAATGCTCCCGAGTCGCGCGGAACTCCACTTCAGGATACCGCTCTTGCATGAGTTGCAAATTCACTCGGCTTGGGGCAAGATAAGTCAGATAGCCACCGCCATCAACGGATAACTGGTCATGGGCTTTTTTCTTAAATTTCTCAAACGCCACTTTATCATCACAATGCACCCAGCGTACGGTGGCGATAGACACAGGCTCAAAGGTGCATTGCACTTTATATTCTTCGGCTAGGCGATGTGCCACCACTTCAAACTGCAAGACACCCACCGCCCCTAGAATCAAATCATTATTGATTTGTGGCATAAATACTTGGGTTGCCCCTTCTTCGGAGAGTTGTTGCAGGCCTTTTTGTAGCTGTTTGGATTTGAGCGGGTCTTTTAGCACCACACGGCGAAACAGCTCGGGAGCAAAGTGCGGAATGCCTGTGAAGTTCAAATTCTCGCCACTCGTGAAGCTATCGCCAATCTGAATCGTGCCGTGATTGTGCAAACCAATAATATCACCTGCATAGGCTTCGTCCAGCGTCTCACGGTCGCCTGCTAGGAACATCAAAGCATCCGACACACGCACTTCTTTGCCGATACGCACATGGTTCATCTTCATACCACGCTCATATCGCCCCGAGCAAATCCGCATAAAGGCGACACGGTCACGGTGCTTGGGGTCCATGTTGGCTTGGATTTTGAACACAAATCCTGTAAACTCCGGCTCGTCTGCTTTGACGGTACGCTCAAGCGTCTCATGGTCTTTTGGCGGTGGGGCGTATTGGGTAAGCACATCCAAAATCATATTTACCCCAAAATTCCCCAAAGCCGTGCCAAACAGCACAGGTGTTTGTTTGCCTGCCAAAAACTCGCTTTCGTCCCAGTCTTCATGTGCCATCTGTGCAAGCTCCAAGCCTTCTAGGAACTCATTCCACATCAGCTCGCCAAGTCGCTCTTTGATGTCGTCATGGTCATAGCCATCACGCACTTCGATATCGGTGATTTGCGTGCCAAAGCCTTTTTTATAAAAGTAGGTCTTATCTTCGCCCAAATGATACACGCCGACGAAATCCTGCCCCATACCAATTGGAAAAGTAAACGGCACGCATTTGATTTTTAGCACGCTTTCAATTTCATCAAGCAGTGATAAAGGGTCACGGATTTCACGGTCAAGCTTATTGACGAATGAAATAATCGGCGTATCACGCATACGACAGACATCCATGAGCTTAATGGTACGCTCTTCCACGCCCTTTGCCCCATCAATTACCATCAAGGCGCTATCCACAGCGGTCAGTGTACGGTAAGTATCTTCAGAAAAGTCAGCGTGTCCAGGGGTGTCAAGTAAGTTCACCATATTATCGCCATAAGGAAACTGCATGACGGATGTGGTGATAGAAATCCCACGCTCTTGCTCCATGCTCATCCAGTCGGATGTGGCGTGTTTGTCGGTCTTGCGGGATTTGACTTCGCCTGCTTTTTGGATGACCTGTCCCCACAGCAGGAGCTTTTCGGTCATGGTGGTTTTACCCGCGTCAGGGTGCGAGATGATGGCAAAGGTGCGGCGACGCTGAATTTCGGAGAGTTGAGTGGTCATAATCGTATTCGGTCAGTTTGGCAAATTTATAAGAAAAATGATGGCAAATTATAGCACAATTCAAGAAATTTTTGAGTATGAAATGACGGTATTGACTGCTATAATGATGGCTAATACTCGCTTGATACAATGAGATTTTTATGGCTCTTACCGTGATTTATGCACTACTTGGTTTGATTTTGGTTGCGCTTAATGTCTATCAGCGCAAACTGTGGCTCAAATACGCCATGATGGTGCTTGGCTTTGTGCTCGTATTCTCCGCCAGTCAGCGTGCAGGACTGGATAATAAAAGCACACTTGAGATCGCCATCTACTTCGGCGTGATGATTGTCTTTGCTTTTATCATCCAAATCCTTGCCAAAACCATCTGCACCAAGCTTGCCGTCCGTTATCCTAAATGGATTCGAGCGGATATCCGCTGATTTCACCGCCCAATCTCACCATAAAGAACATACCATGACTGATTTGACCGATTATACAAACATCCCAAACCTTGCCAAATTTGACACCAGCCACATCGATAGCACGCGCGCGCCTGTGGTGCTGGTCGATGGCTCATATTATCTGTTTCGCTGCTTTTTTGGACTGCCGCCTTTATCCAACAAAGACGGTCTGCCGACCAATGCCATTCGTGGCGTGCTAAACGCCCTAAACAAGCTCATGCGTCGCTACAAGCCTGCCTATATGGCGGTGGCATTTGACACCAAAGCACCGACCTTTCGCCATGAACTATCCGACAGCTACAAGGCGCATCGCCCACCGATGGATGATGATTTGCGGGTGCAGATTCCTTATATTCATCGCATGATTGAACTGCTTGGCATTCCCTTGATTAAGCTTGACGGCTTTGAAGCAGATGACATCATTGGCACGCTTGCGCATCAAGCTTGTCAAGCAGGCCACCCTGTCATCATCTCAACCGGTGACAAGGACATGGCGCAGCTCGTCAATGACTGCGTGACGCTCGAAGATAGCTTCACCGGTAAGCTGACCGACCCTGCCCAAGTCATCGAAAAATTTGGCGTCACTGCCACCCAAATCGCCGACTATCTGACGCTGATGGGTGATGCGTCCGATGGCATCGCAGGCATCCCAAAAATCGGTGCCAAAACCGCCGCCAAACTACTCACCGAATACCAAGACATCGATGGCATCTTGGCAAATCTCGATGACATCAAAGGCGTCGTGGGCAAAAACCTAACCGAACACCGTGATGAGATTCCGCTCAATCGCACGCTTGCGACCATCGTGACCAATCTGCGCTTGCCGTTTGATTTTGATGATATCAAGCTTGATAACAGTGATGATTTGTCACGCCTGCATGAATTGCACCGCTTATTTAGCGAGCTTGAGTTTCGCACCGAGATTAGCGCCATCAGTGATAAGCTTGCCAAGCTTGAAACTGCCTTTCATGCCGATGATGACAGCACCGATAGTGATGCCAAGATGGATGCCGAGCTTGAAGCACAGTTTGCACAAGCCTTTGGGGAGCTTGGCATACTAAATGAAACTACTGATACGCTTAGTGTGCCCAGTCTGCCATCACAGCCTACCACCTATCAGACCATCAGCACGATGGATGAGCTTTATAAGTTGTTAGATAAACTTCACACTGTGCCGTATTTTGCCATTGATACCGAGACCACAAGTATCAACTGGCAACAGGCTGAACTGGTCGGTATCAGCATCGCTTATCAAAACTTCGATGCTTATTATATCCCTGTCGGTCATGTCGATGATTTGGGCGTATTACTCGATGGACAATTGCCAAGAGATACCGTCCTTGCCAAATTCAAACCACTACTAGAAAACCCAAATATCGGCAAAATCGGTCAACACATCAAATATGATGCGCATATTTTTGCCAATTATGGTATCGACATCATTCACACACTCAAGACACCAACCAATCCAATGTCGTCGGAGTGCAAGGCAGGCGAGCGAAACTGTACAACCAGTACTGTGAGCGAGCCTAACGCAGCAATGGGGCGACAGTGGGCAGGTTGGTTTGATACCATGTTAGCCAGTTATGTCATTCACAATGTCGCCACACGGCACAATATGGATGACATCGCCAAGCACTATCTGGGCGTGACGACGACCACCTTCGAAGACATTGCAGGCAAAGGTGTAAAACAGCTCACTTTCGACAGAATCGACATCGACACCGCTGCCCACTATGCTTGCGAAGATGCTGATATTACTTTTAGACTATTTAGTATATTTTCACAATATCTATCCAAAGATAGCACAGCGCACCACCTATTGCATGAGCTTGAAATCCCAACAGCACAGATTTTGGCACAGATGGAGCATGACGGGATTTTGATTGCGACCGAGTTTCTTGGTACGCTGTCGCACCGCTTTGATACCGAGATTTTGGGGCTAGAGCAGCGAGCCGAACAGCTTGCCGGTGAAAAGTTTAATCTAGCAAGCCCAAAACAGCTTGGCGAGATTTTGTTTGATAAGCTTGGCATATCAGGCGGCAAAAAAACCAAAACCGGTCAATACTCGACATCCGAAGCTGTACTTGCCAAAATCGATCATCCGCTCGTCGATGTCGTGCTTGAGCATCGCAGTTTATCCAAGCTAAAAAGCACCTACACCGATGCACTCGCTCGTGCCGCTGACAAGGACAACCGAGTGCACACAAGCTACCATCAGGCGCTCACTACCACAGGTCGCCTGTCGTCATCTGACCCAAACTTACAAAATATCCCGATTCGCACCGATACAGGGCGTCTGATTCGTGAAGCATTCATCGCGCCAACAGGTCGTGTCATCATGGCAGCGGACTACTCACAGATTGAGCTACGCTTGATGGCGCATTTTAGCGGGGATGAACGACTGATTGATGCATTTCATCGTGGACTAGACATTCACACCGCCACCGCCAGTGAAATCATGAATAAGCCACTTGATGCGGTGACATCGAACGAGCGCCGAGCTGCCAAGGCGGTGAATTTTGGGCTATTATATGGCATGAGTGCTTTTGGCCTAGCCAAACAGCTTGGCGTCGATCGTGCGGTGGCGCAGGATTATATCAAACGCTATTTTGCTCGCTACCCTGCCATCCATGACTATATGGAAAATACCAAAGCCCATGCCAAACTGCACGGCTATGTGCAGACCCTGCTTGGGCGTAAGCTGTATTCGCCCGATATTAATAGTAGCAATCGCATGATCAAAGAAGCCGCCGAGCGTGCCGCCATCAACGCACCGCTACAAGGCTCAGCCGCCGAGATTATCAAGCTTGCGATGATTGCTGTCGATCAAGTACTGCCAAAAGACCATGCCAAGCTACTGCTACAAGTGCATGATGAGCTGGTCTTTGAAGTCGATGCAGATAAAGCAGATGACGTCGCCATCATCATTAAAGACGCCATGCAATCGGTGCTGGATGACTTTGCCAAAGCTCGTGGTTGGCAGGTGGACTTTGCCGTGCCACTCGTCGTCGAAGTCGGTATCGGTGATAACTGGGATCAGGCGCATTGATATTTGGCTCAAAAAACCCACAAACCGTTTATCATTAAGATGAACGGTTTATTTTTTGACTGATAAACCAATGCGCAAAAACAACGGGCGATGCCATCAGACACCGCCCGTTGTTTTCCTTGATTTTACCACCGTAAAATCCGTATCCTTACCAACCTTCCTTGAATAGCATTTCATCCTTGCCCTGCTCCATCAGGGTTCTCCGTTGCTATGTGCGTATTATGCGTTATTTTATGCATAATGAAAATACGCAAAATGCGTCAATTGTTGTAAGATATTTCGTACAAAGCGGTTTTGTCAATTTTCCCCACAAAAAAGCAAGCCATGAAAGCTTGCTTTTATCGTCATCAGCGCTTAACGCATACGAGCGATGAGATTATCTTTTAGGATAAATTGATGATGTAGCGCGCCCAAAATATGCGCACCCACCAAACCAAGCAGTAGCGGCCACATCAAATGTTGATGTACGTCCATCAACTGGTCTGCCAAGTCATAATTGGTCGTGGCAAAGCCGGGGATTTGGAACAAACCAAACACGCTCACGCCATAGCCATTGTACAAAGCACCAAGCAAACCGGTCAAAGGCATACCTAGCATCGCCACATACAGCCCTAGATGTACCAAATGCGCAATGCCGGTTTGTAGTTTTGACATCGGCACAGGTGGTGGCGCTTTACTCACCAAGCGATTTAGGATGCGTAGCACCGTCCAAATCAAAAAGCTAAATCCCACCGCCTTGTGCAGGCTAATAAACTCTTCGCCCTGCTCAATCAGCACCCAAGCAGCTACAATCAACAGTGCCCCAACCCAGTGAAATAAACGGGTTAATATGCTGTATTTTTGAACAGTCGCCATAATTTCTCCAAAACACCAATCGGTGCTATAAATCGTCAGTCTATTGATTAAAAGTTGGGCAATTATAACAAATCATTGCTAAAATTGTATGCCTAGAATGTAGCGTTTTGTATCACTGTTTCATAGTCATATTATTGATAATTATCATTACAGACGACAATTACCCACAATGAATTAGCGTGGCTAAGTTTAGCTATCACTACCGGTTATTAATCATAGCTAATCTTTAGGAATTTTTGCAATTGTTACTGACAATTTGCCAATTCAGGTATTTGTGAGCAATCAGCGAAAAACTCTTGCAAATGACTACAATTTAGCACTTGCCAATCTGTACAAATATTGGCAAGATATGTATCATTGATTTGTGTTAATATTTTAGGAAAATAAGGCATTATTATGAATAAACAAATTCTACTCATCGAAGACGATCCAGATCTAGCCGAGCTGATCAGCGACTATCTGTCCATGAACTATTATGAAGTGCATCATGCACCGACCGGTCAAGGCGGTCTTGATATCCTAGAAGCCAAAGAGCGTGATATCAGCTTGATCGTGCTAGATTTGATGCTGCCTGATATGGATGGTATGCAAGTCTGCCAAAAAGTGCGTTCATCCAAAAACGCCATGATCAACAAAGTGCCAATCGTGATGCTGACCGCAAAAGGCGACACCACCGATCGTGTACTGGGTCTTGAGATGGGTGCGGATGACTATATCGCCAAGCCGTTTGAGCCACGAGAGCTGTTGGCTCGTATTCGTGCCGTCTTGCGTCGCCATGAGACACCGAACCAAGCAGACACCAATTCAGGTAGCTTAACCTTTGGTCGCTTGACCGTCTATCCTGACAGCCACGAAGTCACCATCGACGAAAAACCCGTTCGCCTGACGACGCATCAGTTCCAGTTATTGCACTATTTTGCCACCCACGCAGGCAAAGTACTCAACCGTGAACAGCTATGGCAAGCGATGCCAAATGACGATAGCTCAGAGAATATCGATCGTGCTATCGATGTACATATCTCTCGCCTGCGTGCGCTGATCGAAGACAATCCACGCCAACCAAAACGCATCATCACTGTGCGTGGTGTCGGTTATCAGTTCGCCACCGATCAAGTGTAATTGATCAAAAATTATCCAAAAACCATCAAGCAATCGTTTGATGGTTTTCGTTGTTTTTCAAATTGATGGTTTGTTATGAATTCAGCTTCGCATGGTAAATTTGGCTTTCGCTCGATTTCGGCACGGTTATTTATCAGTGTCTTTTTGGCATTGGTAGGCTTTGCCATCGCCTTTGTGTTGTTGTCGCAGTTTACGCACAACAATTCAGACTCGGCACGCTCTCGTGCGATTGCTAGCCAAATCATGACACAGATTGAGCCATTTTTGGCAGAAGCTGAACAACTAAATGCCCAAAATAACCGCCTACAAGCTCGCTTTGCTTTAGTCGTTATCAAAAAAAGCTTTGATATTTTTGATGAAAGTCTCAACGCCAAAATCGGTCTGTACGACCCAGCAGGTCAGCTGATTCTCCAAACCGAAAACACCGAACTACCAAGCAGACTGTTGCCCGAACAGCCGTGGATTAGTGAGATTTTCTCACCTGCCCCGCCACACATCACCGTTGATAGCGCACTTGGCTACACTCTATGGTACGAATCTCGCAAACAGTCGCCTGAACGCCCGTTGATGGCGTGGTTCAACCTATTTTCGGGGACTTTACTGCTACTTGTCATCATGTCGGCGGTGCTGTGGTGGATTTCGCACAGCATGACTTGGCGGATTAACCAAATGAGCCGTCAGATGAGCCGACTTGGCGAAGGGGATTTTAGCGTGCGTGTCAGCGAACATGGCAATGACGAAATCGCCGTACTAGCACACGGGTTTAACCAATCAGCACAAAAAATCGAACAGCTTATCAATGCCAACAGCCTACTGCTTGCACACGCATCGCACGAGTTTCGCACGCCGATTACTCGTATTCGCTTGCAGATTGAGATGATGGATATGCTCGCAAGTCGTCTGGATGACAACACCAAAGCTAAGTTTGATAAACGAGCAGCGGCGGTGAATCGTGATTTGACAGGGCTAAATGATTTGGTTGAGAGTATCCTACTGGTCTCACGCCTAGATGCCGGTCATGCCCTACAAGCCGCCGAGCAAGTGGATTTATATGAGCTGACTCGCCAAGAATGTCAGCACTATCCTGAAGCGACACTCATGGCAGAGCCGATTAGCCTGTTGGCACAGCCCAAGCTACTCACGCATCTGGTGCGTAATCTACTCAACAACGCCATGATTCACGGCGTGCCACCGATTGAAGTGTATCTGTATGGTGTGGCAGATGCCAAAGATGCCACCATCATCCCGCAGAGCCTGCTTGATAGCGTCTGCACCATCGATGATAGCGATGCTGATATGATTCAGCCGACAGATGTACTTGATGTTAAAAGCGCCAAAAAAACCAGCGATTTTCTTAAACGACTGACTCGCACCAAAGAAAAAGAAAAAGCCAAACCGCAGCCAAACTATGCCGTACTTGCCTTTATTGACCAAGGCAATGGCATCCCCGAAGATAAGAGAGAAGATATTTTTAGCCCCTTTGTGCGTCTCAAACAAGAGAAAAAAGGCTCGGGGCTTGGCTTATCGCTCGTCTCACAAATCGTCGAAGCCCATCAAGGCAAAATCATCACCGACACTTGGCAAGGTCATACCCGCTTTTTGGTGGTGCTACCCATGCGCCCAAAGCCTGTGATGAGTGCAGACGATAAAGACAAAGACAAGGACAAAGCCAAAACATAAGTATGAGCACCGAGTATTTTCATGATATAATAATCAGTTAATTTGACGATTTGACTTAACTTTATCATGAATACTCACGCCCCATCCAAAGCGATGATTGAACTGCATGGCATCAGCAAGCAATTCACCATCGAAAAAGACGGCAAAGTCAGCACCTTTACAGCCGTGCAGCCGACCGATTTGACCATCAATCCAGGTGAAATCTACGGCATCATCGGCTCATCAGGCGCAGGCAAATCCACACTCATCCGCTGTGTCAATCTGCTTGAGCGACCCACTACAGGTCGTGTCATCATTGATGGTGTCGAGCTCACCGCATTATCCGAGCAAGCACTCATCATCGAGCGACGCAACATCGGCATGATTTTTCAGCACTTTAATCTGCTACATTCTCGCACGGCATTTGACAATATCGCTTTGCCTTTAGAATTATCAGGCACGCCAAAATCTGCCATCACCACCAAAGTCAATGAACTGCTTGAATTGGTTGGGTTATCCGACAAAAAAGACGCCTACCCCGCCAATCTGTCTGGCGGTCAAAAACAGCGTGTCGCCATCGCTCGTGCGCTCGCATCCGACCCAAAGGTACTACTGTGTGATGAAGCCACATCCGCACTAGACCCTGCGACCACGCAGTCGATTCTTAAGCTATTAAAACAAATCAATCAACAGCTTGGCATCACCATCTTGCTCATCACGCACGAGATGGATGTGGTCAAACGCATCTGCGATAAAGTCGCCGTCATTGACCAAGGCGTATTGATTGAACAAGGCACAGTGAGCGAGATTTTTGCCAATCCGCAGACCGAGCTCGCCAAAGAGTTTATCCGCTCAACTTTCCATATCGGCTTACCTGATGATTATTTATCAAAACTACAATCATCGCCATCGGCAGAATCACATCCTTTGGTGAAATTTGAGTTTACGGGCAATTCGGTGGATATGCCACTGTTTTCGCAGGCGACCAAGCAATTTGGCGTGGAGTTTAGCATTTTGACTTCACAGATGGATTATGCAGGCGGTGTGAAATTTGGCTTTACCATCGCTGAAGTCATCGGCGATAGCGACAGTCGAAACCATGCGATTGCATATTTAACCGACCATCATGTCAATGTGGAGATACTCGGCTATGTGGGATAAATTCATCACCGATTTTATGAGCGAAATGCACCCAAAAATGTGGGAAATGGTCGCCCAATCCACTTGGGAAACCATCTACATGGGGCTGGCTGCCACCGCCATCGCCGTCATCATTGGCTTGCCGATGGGGTTTTTGGCGTTTTTGACCGACAAAGGTCGTATTCTTGAGCATCGCACCGCCTTTAGCGTGCTTGATGTCATCATCAATATCGGTCGCTCTGTGCCGTTTATTATCCTACTGATCATTTTGATGCCAGTGACACGTTTTTTGGTGGGCACGACGCTTGGCACAACAGCAGCGATTGTACCTTTGAGCGTGGCGGCGATTCCGTTTTTTGCTCGCTTGACCGCCAATGCCCTGCTTGAAGTACCTACTGGTCTGACCGAAGCCGCCAAATCGATGGGGGCGACACATTGGCAAGTGGTGAGCAAATATTATTTTCCCGAAAGCCTGCCGATTCTCATCAATGCCGTGACGCTCACCTTGGTGTCACTCATCGGCTATTCGGCGATGGCGGGTGTCGTCGGTGGTGGCGGTCTGGGTAATCTTGCCATCAGCTATGGCGAGCACCGCAACATGGTCTATGTCAAATGGATCTCCACCATCATCATCGTGGCGATTGTGATGATTTGCCAAAAAGCTGGTGATATCTTGGCGGCTAGAGTTGATCACCGCTGATTGCGACGGCTTAAAAGATTAGCGAATACTGCATCAGACTTTTGGCATTATTCGCTTTTTTCACAAGCTTTTGCCCAGATTGTCATATCCAAACGCTTGTTCTAGCAAGGGTTTTATGATTTAATATGGCAGTTGTATGACGATATTGAACAAATTTTTTGTGTTTATTTCTAAGGATGAATTATGAATTTTGGTAAATTTTTTGGTATCTGCGCCCTTGCTTCAGGCATCGCTCTAGCTGGCTGTGGTCAAGACAAAAAAGCAGAACAAGCTGCTGCGCCTGCAGGCGACGCCCCTGCCGCCCAAACCATCAAGGTTGGCGTAATGGCAGGCCCTGAGCAAGCGGTTGCTGAAGTCGCAAGTAAAATTGCTAAAGAAAAATACAACCTAGATGTCCAATTGGTTGAGTTTAACGACTATGCACTGCCAAACACCGCTGTCTCAAAAGGCGATCTAGATGCCAACGCCATGCAACACAAGCCATATCTTGACACTGACAGCAAAGAGAAAAAGCTTGATAATCTTGTGATCGTGGGCAATACTTTTGTCTATCCGCTAGCTGGCTACTCAAAGACCATCAAATCAGTGGAAGAGCTAAAAGATGGCGCAACCATCGCTGTGCCAAACGACCCATCAAACCTAGCTCGCGCGCTAATTTTGCTTGAAAAACAAGGTCTAATCAAGCTAAAAGACAACACCAACCTACTATCAACGTCACTAGATATCGTTGAAAATCCAAAAAATCTAGTGATTAAAGAAGTCGATACTTCAGTTGCTGCTCGTGCGATTGATGATGTTGATTTGGCAGTTGTGAACAACAACTATGCAGGTCAAGCAGGTCTAACCGCTGATGAGAACGGTGTATTTGTTGAAGACAAAGACTCACCATATGTCAATATCATCGTTGCTCGTACTGACAACAAAGACTCTGCAGCCATCCAAAACTTCGTCAAAGCATACCAAACTGATGAAGTAGAAGCCAAAGCCAAAGAAGAATTCAAAGGCGCTGTGGTCAAAGGTTGGTAATCTTGCCGAACTTAAAAATCCCTTGTTTATCAAGGGATTTTTTATAAATAAGATTATTGCATCTTAATATTTATTCAGTCATGTTTTAAAGGATGTTATTATGAAAAAACTTGCCGCATTTGCTTTTTGCTGTTTGCCAACATTGGTTTTGGCGAATGACTACGATGATTGGTATCAAACAGAATTAAAAAATGCTGAAAAGATTACAGGGTTTAAATTTGCCAATTACAATACTTCGGTTTATAAAGGCAAAAAAGCAGCGCTGAATAAAAAAGATGGATTTGTACGTGCTTTTCGCACCCGAATTGGTGATGCACACCAAGAAGGCGTAATTACTTTTGCCGGTAAATACATTACAACCAGTTGGGGTTGTGGCACTCAGTGCGTAAGTGGAGCTATGATTGATAAAAGTACAGGTAAAGTTTATGGTGCTTTATCCACAGCGGCTGGTGTGATTGATGATGAAAACATCCATCCAACACAAACTTGCGAAATGCTCACCGATGGCATTACGGGCGATGCTGAACAACTATTTAAAAACAATAGTCGTTTAATGATTGTCAAAGTAACCTGCAACGCTTATCATAATATAGATACACCTTACGAAAGCGCCACTGTCATTTATCATGTTTTAGAATGGCAAGAGAAAAACAAAAAATTCAAATGGCTAGCTGACAAGGCTATCAAAGTACCCACAAGCCAACTTTATAATTAATTACTCTTAGTGCATACAATAATACCCCAAGGCAAATAGCTTGGGGTATTGCTAACGCTTATCACTTCTGCTCAGTCTGCGCCTGCTCAGCTTCTTTGGCGTTACGCTCATCGATCTCACTCATCGATGTCGCAGGGACAAACTGCCCATTATTGACATCTGTACCACGAGCGGCGTGCTCGGTCTTGAGCGATTTGGCGACTTCAGGTGGCATATAGTTTTCGTCATGCTTAGCGAGTACTTCGCTTGCGACAAAAGTGCCGTTTTGTAGCTCGCCCGTTGCCACGACGCCTGAATTTTCGGCGAACAGATCCGGCAATACGCCACGATAGCTGACTGGCACGGTGGACTTAAAGTCGGTGATTTCAAACTGCACATTGAGCTGATCATTCGGATCACGCTTGACACTGCCTGCCACGACCATACCACCGGCACGGATACGCTTGGCTTCGGGCGCTTGCCCTGCGGCGATGGCAGTCGGATCAAAATAATAATCCGTCTGATTGCGAATGGCGTACAAAATCAAACTCACCGCCACCACAGCACCGAGTAGCACTGCGATAACCCACATCAGCTTTTTTTGTCTGACTGTATTCATGATGTCGCTCTTTATAAATAATTTAAGATTGCTTACGCTGTTTGTTGGTTAGGCGTGACTGCGTGTGCTGTCTGCCAAGTCGCTGCAATGTCTGCTTGCGTTCGTTTTTGGCATAGATGATGAGCCCAAGCACCGCCAAAAAAGTAATCGCATAGCACAGCCACACATAAAAGCCATGCCCACCCATTGCCAAAAAATCACCAAAAGTCTTGAAATACGGTGTCATCGCTCGCCCTATTTATCCGAATTTACCAATCGAGTGACCCACGCTTTATTGGCTTCACGGGTCAAAATCAGCGAATTGGTGCGATAAATCGCCAATGCCGCCACCAAAAAATACATCCCAAGCATCATAATCAGCAGTGGCACCCACATCGATGCACTCATCTTGGGTGCATTGGTCACGGTAAAGGTTGCCCCTTGATGCAGGGTATTCCACCACTCGACCGAATATTTGATGATGGGCAAATTCACCGCACCGACGATGGATAAAATCGCCGCCGCCTTGCCACGATTACTGCTATGCTCAAATGCCGCAAACAGCGCCATCACGCCTGCGTACAAAAACGCCAAAATCAGCATCGATGTCAGGCGCGCATCCCACACCCAATAAGTGCCCCAAGTCGGCTTCGCCCAAATCGACCCTGTCAATAGGCTTAGCACACAAAAGATAAAGCCAATCGGTGCAATAGCTTGGGCGACGATGTTAGCGGTCTTGATTTTCCATACCAAAAAAATCACCCCAAGCACACTCATCGCAAAATAAATGCTCATCGCAAGGCTCGCTGCTGGCACATGGATAAAGATAATGCGATAGCTGTTGCCCTGCAAATAATCAGGTGGCGCAAAGCCCAAGCTCCACACCGTACCCACACCAAGCAAAATCGCTGCGATGGCGGCAAGATATTTTACCCAAGGTGAAAAAATCTGAAAAAATCGCTCAGTGCCGACAGTGGTCAAAAATCCTTGCCAAAGTCGCCCAAAAAAACTGGCTTGGCTCGTGCTATTGGTGGCTTGGCTATTTTTTGGCATTTTTCTACCTAGCTCAAAGGTTGCATAGTTAAAAATAGTTTTGAAAATTACGCTCATCACTTTGCCAAAATCAGTGGCAAAGCCTGCCTATTATAGCACAATTCGCCCTACTCTATACAAAATTTGGCAAGCGATTCTGGCAATTTTCATCAACAATCCGCCTGCCATCCCTTGTAAAATCGGTGATTTGCCTGCATAATGATAGGATTATCGTTGTAAATTCATTCACCAAACTGGATACTTTGATGACACAGATGACCAAACCTTCAAAAGCATCTCGCCAAATCTCACTCGTGCTACTTGGTGCAACAGGTCTAGGACTGACTGCCTGCTCGCCTGCCGAAGCACCGCAAACAACCGCACCTGCACCGCAAGAGCAGACACAGCAGTACACCAGTGCTGAAGCACAAGCCCTACAGGAGCAAGCCGCCGCCCTACAAGCCCAAGCTGCTGAGCTTGAAGCACAAGCACAGGCTGAGCAAGCTGCCGCTGAGCAAGGCACAGGTGAAGCCACCGCTGAAAATGGCAGTGGTGTCGGTACTATGCTGGGTGCTGCCGCTGCTGGTGCTGCCGCTGGTTATCTGGCAAGTAAAGCCGCTGGCGCAGGCAAAGCGCAGACAGCCGCTGCATCACAAACTGCCCAAACGCCAACCACCACGCAGCAGCCTGTACAAAACACCCAACAACAAACCGCCAACCAAAACCGCCAATCGCTAGCACAAGCCACAGCGGATAATAAGACAGGCACGACCCGTCAAGGTTTTGGGGCAACTGGCGGTAGCACGAGCGCTGCATCGTGAGACGCATCAAGGTCGCCCCACGCCCCGACTGGCAAGGGGAAATGGCTCGTATTGGCTTTGATTATCACAGCATCGATGGCAATTATTGGCAAGAAGATGCCTGCTATATCTTCGATGAACGCCAAATCGATACCATCGAAACCGCCACCGAGACACTGCATCAGATGTACCTACAAGCCGTCGCCCATGTCGTCAAAACAGGCGACTATGCACGGCTTGGGCTATCAGATACTGCTGCACGCCTGATTGAGCACAGCTTCAAAAATCGTGAGCCAAGCCTATACGGTCGCTTTGATTTGTGCTTTGATGGGACAAACGCGCCCAAGCTATACGAGTACAATGCCGACACGCCCACTTCCCTGTTTGAAGCCAGTGTCGCACAGTGGTATTGGCTACAGGCACAAGGCGGTGAGCTGAGTGGCGCTGACCAGTTTAATAGCATTCATGAACGGCTATTGGTGGAATTTGGGGCGATGAAGCCTGCGATTGGGCAGGATAAGCTGTATTTCACCGCTGTCTCTGCCAGTGTCGAAGACTACACCACCACCCGCTATCTACAAGATGTCGCCATCCAAGCAGGGCTTAATACCGACTATATCGATATCGGTGCGATTGGTCATCGGGCGCATGATGGGCGATTTACCGACTTACAAGACCATGCCATCAGCCATCTGTTCAAGCTGTATCCGTGGGAGTGGCTACTCTCCGAAGCCTTTGGCAGTCATATCGAGCACAGTGGCACGCAGTTTATCGAGCCTGCTTATAAGCTACTCATGAGCAACAAAGCTTTGCTTGCTGTGCTGTGGGAGCTATTCCCAAATCATCCAAATCTGCTACCAGCAAGCCTAAACCCATCTGCCATCGCAGGCAATATGGTCAAAAAGCCATTTTTCTCTCGTGAAGGGGCAAACATCAGCCTGCACCAAGACGGCATGAACATCGCAACCGATGGCATCTATGGTCAAGAAGGCTATGTTTATCAAGCACTTAGCCCACTACCGCAGTTCACCAATCATCAAGGCCAAGCTGTCTATACAGTGATAGGTAGCTGGATTATCGGTCATAGCCCAGCAGGGATTGGCGTGCGTGAAGACAGTACACTGATTACTAAGGATACAAGCTTGTTTGTGCCACACGCATTTATGTGATGTAAGTTTAACAACTTGTTTTTACAAGCTTATAAAAAAACCGTTCGTAACGCTTATCACGGCACGAACGGTTTTTTATTATCCATCATATTTTGACAGCTTAAGCAAATACAATCCACTTCCCATCACACTCGCCCTTTGAGCATTCGATGCCATGTCTGATAATCAGACATGACACTCTCTACACTCGCCCAAAACTCACGGCTGTGATTAGCGTGAATCAGATGGCACAGCTCATGCACCAGTACATAATCCGTGCAAGCCTTAGGATAGCTGACCAGATGCGTAGAAAGTGCGATTTTGGCGGTGCGTACATTACAACTCCCCCAGCGACTCACCATCGGCTTGATGCTGATATAACTTGCTGATTTGCCGACTTTGGCTTGCCATTTTTCTAGAATGTCATCAACATAGTTTGCCAATTCATAGCGGTCAATCCATGCCTTGCAGTCATCGGGTGCAAGCGTCGTCAGTCGCCTAAATGTGCGTGCGTGGATTTGGTGCTGATGGCTTGCTAGCCACATTGCCAAATCAAACGGCTCGCCCCACAGATAGCCCATCGCTGCCGGCTTTTGCTCATTAGCTTGGATAAGTTTTTGGTGCGCAGATACCGCCCAATCATAGCGCGCACGAATCATCGCAATCAGCCGATGCTCGCTGATATGCACAGGATAGCTGACCAAAAACTCGTCCAATTTCACCCGAAAGTTGATGTTTTTGATGCGTTTTTTGGTCAATATAAGACGCATACCTGCTTGAGCAAAGTCATCGTGCAAGCTTGCCAGTGTGTCTTTTTGATTTATCCAATTGAGCACTGATTTGACCTGTGATAATGATTATAAAATTGCACAAATTGTACCATGCTTAGACCAATTTCACCCAACAAAAAACGAGTCATCGGCTGATGACTCGTCTTGCAAAAGTGCAATCAAAGGGGTTGATTACATATTTTGTGGGGTGTTGATGGTTAGCTCAACACGGCGGTTTTGGGCACGGCCTGCGTCAGTTGCATTTGATGCAACAGGTTGTGCTTCACCATAACCAACTGCTTGGATACGGCTTGCTGATACGCCTTGGCTGACTAGGTAGTTAGCTACCGATAGCGCACGCTGTTTTGATAGGTTCATGTTGTACGCATCAGAACCGTTTGAGTCAGTGTGACCAGCAACGACGATGGTTGTTTGGTCATATTGCTTCATGGTTTGTGCCAATTGGTTTAGGCTGGTTGTGAATGATGGGTTTAGTGTCGCATCATCATAAGCAAAAGTGATATTGCCCGGCATGACAAGGTTGATGTTACCTGTGGTTGGGTCTTGTTTCACTTCAACGCCAGTGCCTGCCATTTGAGTTTGGATTTGCTTAGCTTGCTTTTGCATATATGCACCAGCTGCACCGCCGATGACCGCACCGATTGCTGCATCACGGCCAGTGTGCTCACCGCCAGTTGCTTTTGAGATTGCTGCGCCACCTAGTGCACCAGCGACTGCACCGATAACAGCTTTATTGATGCCTGTGCCAGTGGTGGTTGTGCCTGTTGTACCTGAAGTTGATGCACAGCCTGCCAATGCAACGCTTGCTGCCAATACTGATACGCCTAGAACTTTCATGCTTTTCATCGTTTTCTCCTTGTTGAGAATGTTTATAAACGCCATCAAAAACGCTTGATGACTTGCTTGGTTTGTATTATGAACGAAAATTCTTACTTGTTTGTAGTAGCTGTGTATCTGCTTAGTGTATTTTCTATAATTTTTAATTGAAAAATTTTCTTAATTGCCATACAGTTTGTATAAATTTTATGCAAATTCATTCAAAATCCATCAATTCTGTACAAAAATCATCCAAATTTATCGCCAATTTTTCCATACATCGTCTTACTAGCAACAAATCATCGGCAATATTGTTTCAAAATTTGTCAAAAATCGCCCCATTTACAGTCTGTATCGTAAATTCTCGCCGTTTTTGGTGGTTTTTTGATAAAATAAGATAAATTGTGAACACTTGTCGGCATTTTGACACACTCTGTAACATTCTCGCTGAATTTGGCGATGTGTACGATGTGTGATGTGTTAAAGTAGCAAAAGTTATCGTTTCATGCCGTCAAGTTTAGCCAAATGGAATTTATCATGACCCAAACAACCCCCAAGCGTAAGCCCTTTGCTCTATTTCAAAAGCTCCACGACGGCACGCCCAAGCTTGCGCAAAAATTATCACTCATCACAAGCACGGGCACGATTGCTGCCAATAGTCTTGCCTTTGGCTTGCCTGTTATGAGTGCAGGCATCTTAAAGACACTGACCAAATCCAAGCGTGCAGATGATACCGTCATTGGCATCGCCAATCATTGGATTAATACCAATAACTTATTGATTGATAAGGTATTACCAAAAAAAGATTGGCGCATCACCCTGCCTGATGACCTAAACCCCAACGGCAGATACCTACTCATCTGCAACCATCAATCATGGGTGGATACGAGTATCATTCAGTACATCAGCGAAAATCGCCTGCCGATTACCCGTTTTTTTGCCAAGCATGAGCTGATTTATATTCCAATTGTCGGTCAGACCTTTTATTTTTTGGACTTTCCGATGATGAAGCGCCACTCAAAAGAAGCGCTTGCCAAAAATCCTGCGCTTGCCGGCCGTGACATCGAAGAAGCTCGCCGTGCCTGTCAGCTATTGACCGGTAAGCCTTTTGTGCTACTCAATTATCTTGAAGGCACTCGCTTTACCCCTGCCAAGCACCAAAAACAGCAGTCGCCTTATCGACATCTGCTCAAGCCCAAAGCGGGCGGTTTTGCGCTTGCCATCTCAAGTCTAGGCGAAGAGATTGACGGTATCTTGGATATGACCATCGTCTATCCTGATGGCACACCCGAATATAGCGATTTGTGGTCGGGCAAATTGACCCGATTAGGCGTGAATATTGAGCACATCAAGCTTGATGATGCATTGTTTGATGCGCTCAAGCGTGGCGAATACAACAGCAATGATGCCATCAAAGCCGAGCTATTTACCGCACTTGATACGATTTGGCAAGCCAAAGATGCCCAGATTGATGAGATGCTTGCCGACTTTGGCAATGACACACACTGATTTTTTGATGCATCCTTTGCACTTTTTTTAAGCGATATTTAAGCGACAACTATGCGACAAACCCCTGATTTAGACGATTTTAAACTGCCCCAACAGCACGAACTGCCTGATGATGTCATCCCCATCTATGGCACGGACAAGGATGAGACACGAGAAGTCAGCACGGCTAAGCTTGCCTATGACATCTTGATGTTGATTTTGCTTGTCATTGATTTGACCCTGATTGCGGTGGATAATATTTTGATGAGCGAATTTGCTGGTAGTATCGTAAGCTATCTGGGTGTGCCTGATGCGCTCAGCACTTATCAAAATACGTACCATCTGTCGGTGGCGACGGTGGCGGGATTTTTTACCATCTTTTGGGTGGCGGATTTGAGCATTCGTTGGCTGATTGCCATCAAAAAACGCACTTATTATCGCTGGTTCTTTTTCCCATTTGTGCATTGGTATGAAGTGCTTGGCTGTTTTCCTGCACTGCGTGCGTTTCGACTACTGCGTGCGGTGGTGATTATCAAGCGACTACACAGTCTTGGTATCCAAGTCATCCCCGAGCAATGGCTCAAATCGGCTCGTTTTTATTATCATATCTTATTAGAAGAGTTGTCTGACCGTGTGATTTTGACGGCGATTGATAATTTTCGAGCACAGCTTAGCCACAGTCAAAATCATGGCGAGCTACTACACCGCACCGTCAGCCAAAACCGCCATGAAATCGAAACGGCACTTTTGACCATGCTACGCACCGAGCTGACCCCACGCCTGCAAGCGGCGCTACTTGCCGAACAAGGCGCTAAGCTGTCCGCCGATATCGGTCGTGCTGTCGAAAAAGCACTCATCGATACGCCTGAATTGCGTAAATATCTTAAGCTGATTCCGATTGCTGGCGGTATGATTGAGTCACAAATTACCAATGTCGGTAAGCACATCGGCGAGAATGTCACTACCGCCATCAATGCACACCTATTCAATGATGAGACGCTTGACGGGCTAATGCAATCGGTGGCGCATGGCGTGGCGCAGATTGATACATCACGCCCAGAAGTGCAGATACTTGTGACCGATATCGTCGAAGATGTGCTAATCGCCTTTGAACAACAAGTCAAAGAACAGCAGTGGAAACACGCTCAGCAGCTGCCGTTGTAAATCTTGATTATCAAGCCAAAAGCAGAATGCCAGTCATTCTGCTTTTTTTATCACACTTATCATACATGACAAGGCAAATCTGATACAATATCGCTTTTTTTAGATGATGATATCGCCATGCTACTTGACCTAAACCGCTATCAATTCACCACCTACAAAAAAGAGCTGTCCGAGCTGATTACGCTTGGTATTCCCATGCTACTTGCGCAGGTTGCCCAAGTCGGCACAAGCTTTGTTGATACGGTGATGGCAGGTGGTGCAGGCAAGTCAGATTTGGCAGCAGTGGCACTCGGTAGCAGTGTCTTTGTGACTGTCTATGTAACCTTGATGGGAGTGATGACATCACTCAATCCGATGATTGCTCAGCTATTTGGCGCAAAAGGCAGTCATGAAGTGGGTGAGATGGGACGACAAGGGCTGTGGTACGGACTGATTATGGGTATCATCGGCATGGGGCTGATGTGGCTTGCGATTACGCCGTTTAAGCTATGGCTGGATGTCAGCGAGCAGACGCTCACCATCGCCGAGAATTATCTATGGTTCATCGGGCTTGCCATGCCTGCGGCGATGATTCATCGAGCCTTGCACGCTTATGCATCAAGCCTAAACCGCCCCAAGCTTATCATGTGGGTCAGCTGGCTGTGTTTTGTGCTGAACATTCCGTTGAACTGGATTTTTGTTTATGGCAAATTTGGGATGCCTGCGTTGGGCGGGGCTGGCTGTGGGCTGGCGACGGCGATTGTATTTTGGGTCAATGCCGCCGTGCTGTGGGTGCTGATTGTCAAGGATAAGCACTTTGACCAATTTGGTCTGATGGCACGATTTAGCCTGCCCAATCCCAAAACCTTAGGCGAGATGACACGGCTTGGCGTGCCGATTGGCTTATCGTTTTTTATTGAAGTGAGCCTATTTACCTGTATCATGTTTTTGGTGGCGAAATTGGATGGCAATACCGAAGATTTTGTCGCTGCACAGCAAGTTGTCATGAGTCTAACAAGCTTGATTTTTATGATTCCCCAAAGTCTTGGCAGTGCATCGACGGTGCGTGTGGGCTTTAGTCTTGGACAAGAGCGATTTGCGCGAGCACGCTATATCTCAGGCGTGGCGATTCTCTCAGCGATTGTGGCATCAGTTGGCACGGCGTTATTTCTCGTGGCGTTTCGCTATCCGCTTGCGCAGATGTACACCGATGATATGGCGGTGATTGAGATTGCGGCATCGCTGATATTGTTTGCAGCGGCGTTTCAGCTGGTGGATGCGGTGCAATGCGTGGCAAGCTATGCCCTGCGTGGCTATAAGGTGACAAGTATTCCGATGGTGATTCACATCATCGCCTTTTGGGGCTGTGGCTTGATACCGGGCTATGTGATGGCATTTTTTGGCGGTATGGGGATTTATGGCTTTTGGACGGCACTGGTCATCTCGCTTGGCGTGGCGGCGGTGTTTTTGCTATGGTATTTAGAAGTGCATAGCAAAAAAGTGGTGCACGAATCACGAGTACGCACACTCGGCTGATGATTTATTGCCAAGCTATTGCTTGTCCACCATCAGCATGAGGTACGCCCTGCCACCATGATGTCTGCGTGCAACCAAGTGATGCAAGCGCATCATCCACCAAGTCCACAAGCATGACTTGGCCATCATCACGAACAGACAGCTTGGCATAGCTTGCTTTGGCATAGCACTCGCCCAAGCCTTCGGCAAACATAAAGCTATCGGTTGCAGGATACCACTGCCATCTGTTGTGTTTGAGCATTAACGGCGTATCATGCTTGGCAGATGCTTGCCAATCGACACTGACAATACGCCCATCGCCATCAATCTGCGCCCATGCTTGACGCCATCGAGCGGTTTCACTTATCATCCCACCATCATTCACGCCTGATAATTCATAGCCTAATTGCATATAATCACCCTGCATGAGCGATCTAGGATCGGCAGGTGCGAGCTTGGCATAGACAGTCTGCCCCTGCGATAGATGCTGTTCATGCTGATAAATCAGCACACCGCCTACGATTGTCGTTAGTAGGGCAATGATGATTGGTTGCAATTTCATACACTCACCCCCTTGATAGACTCAGCAGATACTTGGCGATCTAGCAAAACACCCATCGTCAGCACCACCACACCACTCACAAAAATCGTGGCAAATTTCACCAAAAACGGCAACGATAACTGATAATAAAACAGCCACAACAGCCCAATCCCCACCATCAATGCCAGTGCATACACCAGATAATCACGACGCATCACCGCCACCCCAAGCACCATCAGCACCGCAAGCAAATGCCCATAGCCAAACCCTGCCACCACCCCAAGCGGCAATAGCCACAGCATCACGCTCATCGGCAAGCGAGCAAGTAGCACGCCAAATAGTATCAATAATGGCAACGCCGCCATTACTTGATTATCCAGCTGATGCCCAGCAACGCCAAAATACGCCCCAAATCCTGCCACCACCGACAGCACCAAGCACGCCGCCCATCGCCATGACAGATGTGCCCGCACTAGCCACGCCTGCTTGCTCAGCAAAAATACAGGCAATAAGCCAAGCGCATACAACCCCACCCCCGATGGACTTAGATGCTCATAATCGGCCAGCCTATCAAACGACCCAAAGCTTTGCACCACCATCGATAGATATAACGCCATCGTATGCACAAGCAAATACAGCCAATGCACACGGCATCGCCACAGTAGCACGAGTACACACGCCTGCACTGCCATCAGCGCCCATAGACTGTTTTGCTTAAGCTGATCCAACAGCGTATATGCCACAAGCCCCATGCCGACGATTACGAGTGCATAGCCCAGATGGCGAGCATAGGCACTGTATTGCCATTTGATTAGCCCCCCAAAGCCAAGCATCAGCACCACGAGCGCATACACGGCATTCACCCACACCGATGACACACCCATCAGCACATCCACCACCAGCCAAATCAAGGCAAATAAGCTACTTAGCCAACCACCAACGGCAAGCAGTGCTGTTTGGACTTTGGCAAGATTTTGCCCAAAGTGCTGATAAATGCCAAAGGCAAGCGCCCCAAACCACACATGAGCCAAGATGGTAATGACAAGCAAAGAGTGTATCTCAAGACCCATCACCACAGCGCCAAACACCGCCAACGCCCCACCGACCACACCAATGGCAATGCTTGCCGTCTGCTCAGATGCCGACAGGCGAACCCTTGCCCATAGTGCAAATAACCACGGCGAGACCACCACCATAAGCGTACAAAACAACTGTGCTGCCGACAGCCTAGACCAATCAACACTTGCCGTATAAACCGCAATCATCGACAAACCCAGCGCCACAAGCCACGACAGGCGACACCGCCCAAATACTCGCCACCCCCCAAGCAACAACACCATCGCCCACGCAGGATACCAATACTCATTCCATGCCATCTGATCGACCGTCAGCCACAGTGCAATCTGCGACACCACCATCAATAGCACCATCGCCCCGTCATTGACCCGATACAGCCACGGCACAATCAATAGTGACCACAGCACAAACAGCCACAGACTATCTGCGCCCGTCTGATACACCTGACCAATCACCGCAAGCAGCAGCCCCGCCATCAGCGCACACACCGTATGCAGCGCACTCATCCACACGCCCGCCGTACGCAGACTCGCCACAGCAGACAGCATAAGCACCGCCATCGGAATGGCAATCTTGACCATATCGGACAGTAGCAGCCAATTTGCCCCCACAAGATACAACAATGACACCGCCACGAGTGCCAAGCCAAATAGCCCAAAATGCGCCGTCATCTGCGGTGAGATGAGTGCGTGTGCGATGGTGGTTGATGGCGTTTTTGCCGGTGTTGTCTTGATGCGTGCCATGTGTTTATTCCAATAAAAAAATACCGCCCATAATCATTATAGGCGGTATTTGCAACTTGGCAATACCAAGCGATTAGATTGCTTCGATTTCTTCAGCTTGTGGGCCTTTTTTGCCTTCGCCTAGAATGAATGATACTTTTTGACCTTCAGCAAGGGTCTTAAAACCAGAACCTTTGATGGCGCTATAATGTGCGAACACATCTTGACCGCCATTGTCTTGAGCGATAAAGCCAAAACCTTTTGATTCATTGAACCACTTAACAGTGCCTAAAACTTTGTTTGACATAATATTTTCCTAATTTGGATGATGAAAAGCGTAAAACACGCAACTTATGCTATTCATGCAAAACTTACAAAACGATCGGGATCACGGGCAAATCACCCTAACTTCTTCACTCATCCAAATAAGAAACTTACTGGTCTTTCTAAAGAATGCTTGATACCACTGCGTCTGTCTGCAGTTATCAAAGTCATTTCGGTCTAGACCAAGAAAAATCTATGCCTAAACTAAATCAAACTCTGGTACATAAATACCATGAGAATTATTATAACAAATTTTTCTCAAAAAGTCTTAAATTATTTATAAAAATATTCACTCGGTGAATGACATCATCACAGTGGTAACTGAACCACGCCATAATGCCACGCCAATACCACCATGCACAATAATAAATACACGATGCCAAATGACTGACAAAAATTCATATAAGCACTCGGCATGATGATGTCATTGGGATCATCGGGCAAATCCTTGCCACGCACCAAGCGAAAACTATACACCAAAGTGGCAAACACATAGACGATATACGCCACAGGCACCGCACGCATCATGCCTTCTATTGGTAAAAAGTACAGTACAGCAGGCACAACAAAGCCCCAAATGCTCGTCGTGATGCTAATCACCATCAACAGCGGCGTATTCGGTAGGCGACCACCGTACCGACGCAGCAGCCCATTTTCGATAATAATCATCAGCGCCACAGCTAGGCTTGCCCACAGATAGATGGTGATGAGTAGCGGTTGGTTCATGGTCATCTCAATTGTCAAAATCGCTATTATAGCCAAAGCTTGGCTGTTTCGCTACTTTTCGGCCAAATTCATCCAGTGCAGACGACCTACACCCACCATATCCAGCCAAGCATCACTAAACAAAAAAACAGCCACCCCGCAGGATGACTGTTTTGGACAAATTTAGAACCGAGAAATTAGTTCTTTTCTTTGTCGATGATTTTGTTACCGCCAATCCAAGGCATCATCGCACGTAGCTTAGCACCAGTGGTTTCGATTGGGTGTGCTGCATTGTTGCGGCGACGAGCAGTCATTGATGGGTAGTTAGTCATACCTTCAGCGATGAACATCTTCGCGTATTCGCCATCTTGGATGCGTTTTAGGGCATTACGCATGGCTTTGCGTGATTCTTCGTTGATGACTTCTGGGCCAGTCACATACTCACCGTACTCAGCGTTGTTAGAGATTGAGTAGTTCATGTCAGCGATACCGCCTTCGTACATCAAATCAACAATCAGCTTAAGCTCGTGCAAACATTCAAAGTATGCCATCTCTGGTGCATAGCCTGCTTCTACTAGGGTTTCAAAGCCCATCTTCACAAGCTCAACTGCACCACCACATAGAACCGCTTGCTCACCAAATAGGTCAGTTTCGGTTTCGTCTTTGAAAGTGGTTTCGATGATACCAGAGCGGCCGCCACCCACGCCTGCTGCATAAGACAGTGCGAGCTGCTTAGCTGAGCCTGATGCATCACGCCATACAGCGATCAAATCAGGGATACCGCCACCTTTGGTGAACTCAGAGCGTACAGTGTGGCCTGGTGCTTTTGGTGCAACCATGATTACGTCTAGATCGCTACGTGGCTCAACTTGGTTGTAGTGGATTGCAAAGCCGTGAGCAAATGCCAAAGTTGCACCTTGCTTGATGTTTGGCTCGATGACTTCTTTATAAAGTTGGCGTTGGAATTCGTCTGGGGTCAAAATCATGACCACATCCGCACCAGCGACCGCGTCGGCAGTTTCAGCGACTTTTAGGCCAGCGTTTTCAGCTTTTTTCCAAGAAGCAGAACCAGCACGCAGACCGACAGTCACATCAACGCCTGAATCTTTTAGGTTCAATGCGTGTGCATGGCCTTGAGAACCGTAGCCAATGATGGCAACTTTTTTGCTTTGGATGATCGACAAATCACAATCTTTGTCATAATAGATATTTAGGCTCATAAGAGTTTCCTTGATAATTTGCCAAAATTGGCAGGGTTAAAGTTAAAAAAATTATTTAAATCAATTTAAAATCATTTACGAACTTTGCGCAAATCACCGATACAGGGTTGACCTTCAATATAGTCTTCTTCCGAATAAAAATGCGTACACTCATTCAAAATATTACCATATTTATCCGTATAGGCGATTTGGTTTTTGTTTAGCACTGAAACATATTCGCCATAACCAATAGGCATTACAGATTGATACTTACCTTGATACAATGTGTTAGTACTGCAACTAGCTACGCCAGCACAGCCACTACCAGTGATTTTGACTCGCCCATTTTTATTAATTTCAATATATCGATAATGACTACCACTGCCACCAAAAAGACCAGGTGGTACATTACCTGTTGCAGGGGTAAGATCAAAATCCCGCTTACCCACAAACGGTAAGTTATTTGCAACGGCAAGGGTTGGCAAGCAGACCAAAGCCAATGCCGTTAATACATTTATAACTTTCATCTACCCACCTTCCTATCACAAACTCAATGTCTTCTCACCACGAGCGATACCAATCACGCCTGAGCGTACCACTTCTAGGATACGATCACGGCCAATGACATCGATAAAGCCGTCAAGCTTGCCAGCATCACCGGTGATCAAGATGGTGTACAGATTTGGGGTGACATCGACGATTTGGGCACGGAAAATATCCGCCGTACGCTTGACTTCTTCGCGGTGTGAGCCTGTGGCACGCACTTTGATCAGCATCAGCTCACGCTCGATTTGGCTACCACCACTGATTTCAGACAGGTTTTGTACCTTGACCACTTCGATCAGCTTGTGTAGCTGTTTGGTGATTTGCTCAATCTTATCATTGGTGGTGATGGTCGTCAGCGTCAGACGAGAAATCGTCGGATCGTCGGTTGCGGCGACATTGAGCGTATCAATGTTGTAGCCACGCTGTGAAAACAGACCAACCACACGAGATAGCGACCCTGCTTCGTTTTCCATCAATACAGAAATCAGATGTTTATGGACTTGATTTGACATTAGGTGCGCTCCCCTTTTGATAGCCACATATCACGCATTGACTGACCTGCCACTTGCATCGGATAGACGTGCTCACTCTTATCAACATAGACATCGATAAATACAAGCTTATCATCCATCGCCAGCGCCGCTGCCAGCTCTTGTTCCATCGTCGCAGGATTGGTAATCTTGACACCCACATGACCGTAGCTTTCGGCAAGCTTCACAAAATCAGGCAGCGACTTCATATACGACTGCGCATGGCGTGCTTCGTATAGCATATCTTGCCACTGCTTGACCATACCCAGCTGAGCATTGTTTAGGTTTAGGATTTTTACAGGTAGATTGTACTGTAGGCAGGTCGATAGCTCTTGGATATTCATCTGAATTGAGCCTTCGCCTGTGATACAGACGACTGTTTTTTCGGGACGAGCAAGCTTGGCTGCCATCGCATACGGCAGGCCTACACCCATCGTACCTAGACCACCTGAGTTGAGCCATTGGCGTGGTTCATCATATTTATAGTACAGTGCAGCGAACATTTGGTGCTGACCAACATCGGATGTGATGATGGCTTGACCTTTGGTTAGCTTATACAATGTCTCAACGACGTGCTGCGGCTTGATGGCGTGGATTTCAGCTTCCATATCATCGGCATCATAGTGTAGCCCGTGACGCTTACGCCATTCGTTGATTTGTTGCCACCAGTCGTTCAGTGCGTGCTCATCGATACGCTTATCAGTTTCTTTGAGCAGTGATAGCATCTCGGTCAGCACAAGCTTGACATCACCGACGATTGGGATGTGCGCTGTGATGGTCTTTGAGATGCTTGCAGGATCGACATCGATATGGATGACGGTTGCATTTGGGCAGAATTTTTTGACATTATTGGTCACACGGTCATCAAAGCGTGCACCAATCGCCAAAATCACATCCGCATGGTGCATGGTCATGTTGGCTTCATAAGTACCATGCATACCCAGCATACCGATGAACTGCTCACCTGAGCCTGGATACGCACCCAGACCCATCAAGGTATTGGTAACAGGTAGCTTAAGCATATCCGCCAATTGACGCAATTCATCGCTAGCATTGCCCAAAATCACACCGCCGCCTGAGTACAGCACTGGACGCTTGGCAGAAAGTAGGGTTTCGATGGCTTTTTTGATTTGACCGCCATGCCCTTTGTGCGTCGGCTGATACGAGCGCATCGACACCGATTCAGGCATATGATAAGCGAATTTATCGCTTGGGTTGGTCATATCTTTTGGAATATCGACCACGACAGGGCCTGGACGACCTGAGCCTGCGATGTAGAATGCTTTTTTGATGATTTCAGGGATTTCTTCGGCACTGCGTACTTGGAAGCTGTGCTTGACGATTGGGCGAGAGATACCCACCATGTCACACTCTTGGAAAGCATCATCACCGATGAGTGTGGTCGGTACCTGACCTGCTAGGATGACCATCGGGATAGAGTCCATATAAGCGGTAGCAATGGCGGTCACGGTATTGGTCGCACCCGGGCCAGAGGTCGCCAGCACCACACCAGTCTTGCCTGTAGTACGGCTATAGGCATCTGCCATATGACCTGCCGCCTGCTCATGGCGAACTAGGATATGCTCGATTTTGTCTTGTTTGAATAAGGCATCATAAATGTGCAGTACCGCACCGCCTGGATAGCCAAAAATGTACTCAACGCCTTCATCAATCAAGGCTTGAACCAACATCTCGCCACCAGACATCATCACCGTCTCACCACGGGCTAGGCGTTCTTGGGCTTCGTGAAAATGTGCAGTCGCATCTTTTTGGGTAATTTGCGTCATCAGTTGCATCCTTTTGCCAATCATATCGGCAATATACAGACGAAATGGCGTAGCGTGGGTCAGTAACGGACTGTCAAATACAAGATGACTTCAAAGCAAGGGCATCATGACAATGCCAACAAGAAAGGAATTGGGATAATTTCTTGTGTCTTGCAGACCGATAAGTCCTATTGCAATGTACAATCTTGCGTCATCGAACGGTAATCCGACGGCACCAATCGCACAAACGCAGCACCTGATAAATAGCTACGCCGACTCATGATAATGCTTATAACTTTTAGTATGGTTTATAAGCGCCATCAAAACAATATGAATATCTTACCCCAAAAATCCGCCCTTGCCAAGCGTATTTTGCTATTTTTGGCGTTCTTTTTAAAAATTTGTAAAAATTGGCGCATTTTTGTCAAGTATGATAAATTTTAATTATTATCTATCCAATTTTATGACAAAAAATAAATAATAAAGCCACCGAACGCATGATAAAATAGCCCTTTTGATTTGATAAATAAAACCCATGCTCAAGCGATTATTTTGGCTGATTTTGCACACATCTTGGTTGTCAGGCATCTTTGCCACAGCCATCGCTGCGCCTATTTATCAATATACAGGGCAATTTGGCGAGATGGTGTATAGCCAAACACCGCCGATTGGCAAGCCCTATCAAGCCATCAGCGTGCTACACAGCACCACCAAAAACGATAAGATGCAACAAGACTGTCAAAAGCTCAAAGGACATCTAACCACCCTAAACGCCGGCGGTGTCATCCATGAGATTGACGCATCAGGCAACAAAACACAGCTAAGCCCCGCCCAAGTCAGCGAACGCCAAGCACAAATCCGTGATGCACTCACGCAGTATTGCCATGACTAAGCCATCACCCCCACCATCGTCATCACAGCCATCACGCATAGACAGCACTACCTTGCCCGATGTCGATGATGTCAAGGACTGGATTCGTGCTAAGGCGTGCGAGCTCGGCTTTGCTGATTGTGGATTTTTAAGTGTACACCATCCGCTCTTTGCCGAGCAAACCCAAGCACTCAAAGCATGGCTCAATCAAGGACTGTACGGCACGCTGGATTTTATGCACGACAATCACGAACTGCGAGCCAATCCGCATCAGCTCGTTGATGGTGCAAAGACCATCATCAGTGTACGCATGGACTATCTGCATACCCTGCCTGCACCACGACGCATCGAAGATAATGAACGCCCCAATCATGCCATCATCGCGCGCTATGCTCGGGGGCGTGATTATCATAAGACCGTCCGCCAACAGCTCAAAAAACTGGCTCGTGCTATCGAATCGGAGCTGCCTAATTGGACACACCTGTCCATCGGTGCTGATAAGCCCTTTGTATTTCGGCCGTTTAGTGATTCGGCACCGATTTTTGAGCGTCCGATTGCTGATGCCGCAGGGCTTGGCTGGACAGGTAAGCATACTTTGCTAATTAATCGTCAAGCAGGGTCATTTTTTAACTTGGGCGAGCTGTTTATCAGTCTTGATTTGATGGGCGACACCGAGAGCCACCCTGTCAAAGTGCACTGTGGTAGCTGTACTGCTTGCATTGATATTTGCCCAACCCAAGCCATCATCGCACCGCACACGCTCGATGCTGGGGCGTGCATTTCTTATCTGACGATTGAGCACAAGGGCAGTATCGATGTCAAATACCGCAAAGCCATCGGCAATCGCATCTTTGGCTGTGATGACTGTCAGCTGATTTGTCCGTGGAATCGCTATGCCAAGATTGCCACTGTGGCTGATTACGCACCACGACATGGGCTTGATGAAGTGCGTCTGCTCGATGTATGGGCGTGGGATGAAGATGAGTTTATGGCCAAGACCGAAGGCTCACCACTTCGGCGTACAGGCTATCTCAATCTACTGCGTAACACCGCTATTGCTCTTGGCAACAGTCAGCCTGATGACACCGCCAAAATAGACACCATCACCGCACTACAATCACGGCTTGGCATGGATGCGATGCTTGATGAGCATATTTATTGGGCGATTGATGAGCTGACCGCCGCCCATGACGCTTAGCACACAGCTAATTAAGCCCCGCTTCTGGCACTGCCAAACCGCCTGCATGCAGATCGATGCGTGACCCAAATGGCAATGCCTGTAACAGCTGTTTGGCACGCTCATAATCCGTTTCATCGACATGCACTTGATAGCGTTCAAATTCGATGTCATAACCACCTTGCAAGTCAATCTGATGTTGAGTCAACAACACTTTGATTTGATCAAATTCTCGCTGCGCCTGCACTTTGGTCAGTACAGCCTTTTGTAGGCGGATATCTGTGCCGAATTTTTGGCGCAGCTTTTCAAACCAAGCCTGACGCTCTTTGGTATCGGCATCGGTAAATAGCACGACGGTATGCGTCTTTGGCTCATGCTTTAGGTACATATCCACATAGGCAGGGTCGCTGATTGCATTGAGATATTCTGACAGACTCGCTGTTTGTCGCTGATCATTGGCAAGTGTCGATGGGTAGAGTGACTCGGTCGCATCTGCCTGCATCACAGAGTCGAATGAGCCGACCATCTGCTCATCAACTGTATGTTTTGGCATGCAAGCCACCAATGCCATCATAGCAAATGGCAATATAAAATAACTGCCTTTTATCATCATCACACCTTTTATTTAATAAATTGATAACAAAAATCCCAAGCAATGCCTGGGATTTGATCGAATCATGCCTAAATCAAGCAAGATGCTTAAGCAGGAATACGCAATACTTGACCAACATAAATCTTATCTGGATGGCTTAGCATCGGCTTGTTGGCATCAAAGATTTTCATATAATCATTGGCATTGCCGTACATTTCTTTGGCGATTTTTGATAGTGTATCACCTTTGACAACGGTATAAAAGCGTGATTCTTCGGCAGGTGTTTCTACTTCGATGTCATCAACGACAGTTTCGACATACTGCACATTGCCCACCGCTAGGCGTGCACGCTCACGGTCTTCTTGGGTCTTGGCAGTGCCTGATAGCATGACGGTGTCGCTGTCACTGTTATAATTAACTTTTAGACCTGCGATATTGACATTTTGTTCTTGGATACGAGCCAATAGCAGTTCGGCGATTTGTTGTGCGCTTGGTTCACTGCTTGTCACTGGTGCGGTTGTAGTTGGTTCATTCGCCACTGGTGCGGTTGTTTGTGCTGATTTATCACGGTTAAAAATTTTATCGCCGATGTCTTTGGCAAAACTAAAAATACCCATATGCTTTCTCCTACTTTGTTAATAACTCATTGGATACCTTCATCATAAAGCACAATCCCAACAGAAATCATCCGCAATATTAGTAGAAGTGTTAATTTATGTAGCATCAGCACTCAAGCTAAGCGATATTGTAACTCAACAAAAAACCGTTGATAATGATATCAACGGTTTTTCAAGTATGTAATCGCTATTAAGCAACTTTTGCAGTTACATAGTCGATTGCTTTTTGAACTGTGGTCAGTTCTGCAGAATCTTCATCAGGGATGGTGATGCCAAAACTGCTTTCAAATGCCATCACTAGCTCAACTAGGTCTAGTGAGTCAGCGCCTAGGTCATCCATAAATGATGCGTCGTTTTTGATTTCATCAACGCTTAGACCTAGTTGCTCAGCTACTGCGTCTTTTACTTTGGCTTCGATATCGCTCATGGGTAATTTCCTTTGAATAAAAGAGCCATCAGCACCACGCTGAAAGTTGGCTCATATGAAACTTGAATCGTATCATAAAACATTTGCCCAAAAAGTGCAAGCGTTTATGAATACATATGTACACTTTTTTCAATGATAATGGCAAACTTGTACTTTGTCAATGCTTTTAACCAATTTATGACATTAAGCAATCATCGCTTAAGTCCAATCAATGTTTGCCAAGCCATGCCAACCGCTAAGCACATGGAACAAATGGTTATCAAATCAGTTGGGTTTAATGCCACACAGGCAAACAATGGTGTACATTTGGTGCATCAAGCAAATCTATCGCGAAGCACAAAAATCGGGTTATCAAAGTGGCTGGCGTTTAGTGCTAGGCAGGCGAACGCAGGTGTATAAGCACAATCCATCGTCACACTAATCGGGGCTAGTGCTAGGCAGACGAGCGATGGTGTACATTTAGTACATCGAGCGAGTCTAACGACGCAATAGCCACGATTAGAAAGACGATTACATGTACATACCGCCATTGACTGCTAGCACCGCTCCCGTAATATAGCTTGCATCATCACTGGCTAGGAATGACACCGCTGCGGCGATTTCTTCTGGCTGACCCATGCGACCCATTGGCACGGCATCTAGCATTGAGTTGAGTAGGCGTTCATCCAGCTCTTCAGTCATGTCAGTTTCTACAAAGCCAGGTGCGACACAGTTCACCGTCACGCCACGAGAGCCGATTTCACGAGCGAGCGCACGGCTAAAGCCTTCGACACCTGCTTTGGTAGCGGCATAGTTGGTTTGACCGGCATTGCCCATTTGACCGACGACTGATGTGATATTGATGATACGACCATGACGGGCTTTCATCATGCCACGCACCGCACGACGGCTCATGCGATAGATAGAAGTTAGGTTGGTGTCGATGACACTTGCCCAGTCTTCATCTTTCATACGCATCAACAGGCCGTCTTTGGTGATGCCTGCGTTATTGACAAGCACATTGATACCGCCATAGACGCTATCAATTTCTTCAAACAGCTTATCCACATCTTCATCACTGCAGACATCCAGCACACGGCCGATACCGCCTGATTCGCTCAAGTATTCTGCGATGGCATCAGCGCCTTTTTCGCTCGTGGCTGTACCGATGACAAAATGCCCTTCGTCAGCGAAACGCTGTGCGATTGCCTTGCCGATACCACGGCTTGCGCCTGTTACTAGTACAATTTTACGACTCATACCAAATTCTCCAATTTTTCTAATCGTGCCAATTTATCCGTTGACAATGCTGTGATTGGGGTAGCTTGACGCTTGGCAAGGTTGGATAATACATTACCCGGGCCACATTCGACAATCAGCTCAATCTCTTGGTCAGCAAGCTTTTGCATGGTTTTTGACCATTGGACAGGCATAGATAATTGTTCGGTCAAAGCAAGCTTGATATCCGCCACATCGGAATGCACTTTGGCATGGCGGTTTTGGATGACGGCGATTTTGGCTTCACCAAAGGCGGTTTGGTTCAGTAGTTCGGCAAGTGCATCGCTGGCAGGATTCATCAGTTCACAATGTGATGGCACAGAGACTTTAAGCGGTACGGCTTTTTTGCCAAGCGCTTCAACAGCTGACAGCACACCTGCCACGCCCACTTCTGTACCTGCGACCACGACTTGCCCTGGGCTATTAAAATTCGCCGCATTGACGATGCCTGTGCTACCGCTGACTTCTTCGCATAGGCTTACCACTTGTTCATCTTCGAGTCCCAAAACAGCCGCCATCTGCGTATCCATGCCCTTGACCGCTTGAGTCATCAGCTTGCCACGCTCATGCACAAGCTTGGCAGCATCGCCAAGACTTAGCACGCCTGATGCCACAAGTGCACTGTATTCACCGAGTGAATGCCCTGCCAAATATAGGGGCTTCAATGACTGCTTGGCAAGTAGTGGCTCAACAATACGCCAAATGGCAATGCTTGCCGTCAATAACGCAGGCTGTGTAAATTCGGTCTTGTTCAGACGGCTGTCATCTTGGGTCACTTCCCACAAATCAAAGCCAAGCGCACCGCTTGCTTCATCAAAAGTCTTGCGCACCACATCATAAGTCTCAGCCAACTCATTCATCATGCCGACTGTCTGCGAGCCTTGACCAGGGAAAACCACCGCCAATCGCTTGGCAACTGTGGTGATGTCTTGTGTCATAATTCACCTATGTAAAATTTAGCCAACACACGCTTGGCTTGATTGGAAAATTCAATAAAAATATTTTGCCAATTTTATCACAAAAAAATACATTTGTTTACCCAAATGTATCAACTGACCGCACAATTCACGAAATCTTATTCCGACCCAAATAAAAAACCAAGCCCATTGACTTGCAATGTTGGCTTGGCTTCATCATCACACAGTGATGCTTAGCTATCTTGGCTAACCTTGAATAGCTGACGACCACGGTAGAAACCGTCTTTGGTCGCGTGGTGGCGAAGGTGTTTTTCGCCAGTAGTAGAATCGATGCTTAGCTCAGCAATAGCGATATGGTCGTGTGAACGACGCATGTCACGGCGTGAGCGGCTCTTGCGGTTTTGTTGAACTGCCATGATAGCTCCTAATTAAGTCAGTGGGCAGTTTGTGCCCATCAAGAAATAAACGGTTCGTGCGTCTTTGTCAATTTGTGTCAATGCGATTAAGCATCAATCGCCGTCCATCATAGACCTATGCACAATAAACGCTGTATTATACGCAAAAATCTTGCAAATTTCAAAGCCTAATCGCAAAAATTTACAAAACTTTTCATCAAATTGTATTTTCAATCACACTCAATCTCATTAAGTGATTGATATTATGATAATTTACCTTTTAAGGCTGCCAGTGCCGCAAAGGGATTTTCTTGGGTTTCTTCTTCGATTTCATCACCGACCGACTCCACCAGCATCTCACAGTCGGCATGGCGTGGCGATAATGGCAATGCCAAAATCAGCTCATCTTCGAGCAAATCTTTGACAGGTAGCAATCGGCGGGCAGACTCGCCAAGCTCATCAATCAGCACATATTCAGCACCATCAACCAAGCCAATTTCGCTATCATCATTCAATAACGCCAAGCGATATTCGCCCGATAAATCAATCGCAAACGGATCAAGACAACGCTGACAGCCGACATTAGCACTGCCTGACACTTGATAATCAAGCCACAATATGCCGTCTTGTTTTGCCAAATCAAACACCACCTGCAAAGGACCACCACCCACCGTCTGCTCATTTAGGCGTGGCAATTCATCAATGGCAATCTCACCTTGCCAATGAAAGCCAATATCCGCCCATTTTTCAAGCAGGATATTGTTTGGTAGCGTTTGATTATCGGGGTGTTTGTGCGTGTGTGTCATGGTCGTCAAAATCTTGGGATAAGCTAGCATTATGGCATATTTTTGCCAATTTCAAAAGTAAAATTTCTCAAACAAAATCAGCCAAAGATATTATAATAACAGTTTTTGACCTTTGATGAATCATGATTGACTTTAATCAGCTCTCGCCCGACATTGACATCTGCACAGAAGCCAGCGATACGACGCACGCTCGTCGTATTCATGCACTATGGCAAAATTTTCACCAAAATAGCGCTTTGATTGTTGATGCCGAGCATTTATTTGCCCAAATCAGCGCTGATGATTGGCAAAGTTTTTATCACACTTGGCAAGCCATCAAGTGCGATACGCAGGCTGAAGTCGCACTCACCGATTGGCTTATCCGATTGTTTGATGCCCTGTTTAATAATGCACAGCTGATGCAAATGCCGACACGGCTCGTGCGTGGCAATGGCGAGCCCGAATATTTTCCTGCCGATGAGCAGGATGTGGCACGCATTGAATTTGCACATGGATTTTTTCAAAGTGCACTACATGAGATTAGCCACTGGTGCGTGGCGGGTAAACACAGACGCACGCTGAATGACTTTGGCTACTGGTACGAAGCAGACGGTCGTAATGAGACGACTCAGGCGATTTTTGAGCAAGTTGAAATCACCCCACAAGCCATCGAGTGCTTATTGAGCCTTGCGCTTGGGCGGTATTTTTATGTCTCACAAGACAATCTCAATGCCGATTTCGACACATCCAAAAGCACCTTTGCCCAAGATGTCCATGCCAAAGCACTACATTATCTGAATGAGCCGCACACCCTGCCTAGGGACGCCAGACGGCTGTTGTGGGCATTTTTGACGCTGACGCACACACCATTTTATCAATCCATCCACTAGGAAAACCGCATGAACACCTACTATCTACACCCCGACAACCCGCAAGAGCGTATCATCAACCAAATCATTGATGCCCTGCAAAATGACAAACTTATCGTCTATCCAAGTCAGCATGGCTATCAGCTTGCCATGAGCCTATCTGCCAAAGATGCCCATACACAAGCAACTCGTATGGGTAATTGGCAAACACCGCCGCACGCTGTGCTTATTTGCCAAAACTTAAGCCAAATCGCCCACTATGCTGACATGGATAATTTTGCCCATCGCATCATGAAATCAAAGCTTGGCACGGGCATTGATTTTACCCTTAATCCTACCAAGCTGACACCCAAAAAATTCATCCATGACAAAACCAAAACCATCGCCGTACGACAAGCCACCACAGCCATTGAGCAGGCATTGGCTGATAAACTTGGCGAAGCATTTGTAAGCCTACCCATCATCATTAATGGTGAGCCACTCATTTATGACAGTAGCTATGAAGTGGAAATGGCGGTTGAAAATTTGGTGGATGGCTATATCAATGCCGGTGAAATTGCACAAAGCACACCGACGCTTGTCAGTCTCATCGATGAGAGTGCCACCGTGCTTATACAAGGTGATGCACAAATTGATTGGTGATAAGAAAAGTAAATCAAAGATAAAACAAAACCCTGATTAAATAATCAGGGTTTTTAGCAGTGTGGTTGATTATGGACGGTCAACCAACTCTACATATGCCATAGGTGCATTGTCACCATCACGGAAACCGCACTTGATGATACGCAGATAACCACCTGGACGAGTTTGGTAGCGTGGACCAAGCTCAGCAAATAGTTTGCCTACCATATCTTTGTTACGCATACGGCTGAATGCTAGACGACGATTTGCAACGCTGTCTTCTTTTGCCAAAGTGATTAGTGGCTCAGCAACGCGGCGAAGCTCTTTTGCTTTTGGCAAAGTGGTTTTGATTAGCTCATGCTCGAACAATGAGTTAGTCATGTTCTGGAACATAGCCTTACGATGGCTGCTGGTGCGACCCAGCTTGACTCCGCTTTTACGATGTCGCATGGTCAAGTATCCTTAAAATTAGCGGCTACGATAAGAGAAACGATCATCGACACGCAAATCACTTGGCGGCCAGTTTTCTAGACGCATACCAAGCTCAAGATTCTTAGATGCCAACACATCTTTGATCTCGGTCAATGATTTCTTACCTAGATTTGGTGTCTTAAGCAGTTCAGTTTCTGAACGCTGTACCAAATCACCGATGTAATAAATGTTTTCAGCTTTCAAGCAGTTTGCTGAACGAACCGTTAGCTCAAGATCATCAACTGGACGAAGTAGTACAGGATCAATCTCTTCTTTTTCTTTGATTGGCTCAGGTGCTTCTTCTGCTTCTAGATCTACAAAGATAGCGATTTGCTGTTGTAGAATAGTCGCAGCTTTGCGAATAGCTTCTTCTGGGTCGATCGTGCCGTTCGTTTCAAGCTCGATAATTAGCTTATCAAGGTCGGTACGCTGTTCAACACGAGCATTCTCAACATCATAAGCAACACGCAAAATCGGGCTAAAGCTAGCGTCAAGTTTTAGACGACCAATCACCTTCGAATTTGCATCTTCACGACGCTGATTTGCAGGCTCATAACCGCGACCAGTCACTACACGCAGGCGCATCTTCAGGTGGCCACGCTCACTCAATGTGCCAAGCACCAAGTTTGGATTGGCGATTTCGACATTATGTGGTAGTTCTAAGTCTGCAGCAGTTACAACACCTGCACCCTTTTTATCCAAAGTCAAATAAGCTTCATTCTGGTCATGCAGGATAATTGCCAACGATTTTAGATTTAATAGCAAATCCAAAACGTCTTCTTGCAAGCCTTCCAGGGTAGAATATTCATGATCTACGCCTTCGATTTCAGCTTCAACTACCGCTGCACCAGACAATGAAGAAAGCAGAATGCGACGAAGAGCATTACCAAGGGTATGCCCAAAACCGCGTTCTAACGGCTCGAGCGTGACCTTTGCAGTCGTTTCATTAACCGTGTCCACGTTAATCGCGCTCGGTGTTAGAAACTCAGTTGCATTTGTCATAGTGTCACCTCGATTTAATTCGGATTATTTAGAATATAGCTCAACAATCAAGTGTTCGTTGATTTCAGCAGGCAATTCGCTACGCTCTGGCGCAGATTTGAAAGTACCTTGTAGTTTGCTGTGATCAACTTCCAACCATGCTGGAATGCCACGCTGAGTCGCAAGCTCAACTGCGTTTTTGATACGAAGTTGTTCTTTTGATTTTTCGTGAACAGCAATCACATCACCGTCTTGAACTTGAATTGATGGAATGTTTACACGAACAAACTCATCACGACCTGCTTTTTTAAGCAAGATAGCACGGTGGCTAACCAACTGACGCGCTTCTGCACGAGTAGCACCAAAGCCCATGCGATATACAACGTTGTCAAGGCGACGCTCAAGGGTTACTAGTAGGTTTTCACCAGTAGCACCACGCTGACGAGCAGCTTCTTTATAGTAGTTAGAGAACTGACGCTCTAGTACGCCGTACATACGCTTAACTTTTTGCTTTTCGCGAAGCTGTGATGCGTATTCAGAAGTTTTATTTTGGCTGTTGCCATGCTGACCAGGTACACGACCTGCTTTCTTAGTCTTCACATCGTAAGCTTTAACGCCTGATTTCAATTGAAGATCAGTGCCTTCACGACGTGATAGTTTTAGTTTTGGACCAATATAACGGGCCATAAGTCTATCTCCTTAAACGCGGCGTTTCTTAGGTGGGCGGCAGCCGTTGTGTGGAATTGGTGTTACATCGCTGATGCTGTTAATTTTATAACCCAATGCACCTAATGCACGAACCGCAGACTCACGACCTGGTCCTGGACCTTTAACCAAGACATCGACATTCTTAACACCATAAGTTTCTTGAGCAGCTTTACCAGCTACTTCAGCTGCAACCTGTGCAGCAAATGGTGTAGATTTGCGTGAACCGCGGAAGCCTTGTCCACCAGAAGTGGCCCAAGCCAATGCATTACCTTGACGATCAGTAATCGTTACAATGGTGTTATTAAAAGACGCATGAATGTGGGCGATACCTTCAGATACCGAACGACGAGCCACTTTTTTGCGGCTACGAGTGTCTTTTGCCATCTTTTAGCTTCCTAAGTTAGTTACTTTTTAATTGCTTTGCGTGGACCTTTACGGGTACGCGCGTTAGTTTTAGTACGTTGACCATTTACAGGCAGACCACGACGATGGCGAAGACCACGGTAGCAACCCAAATCGACCAAACGCTTGATGTTCATTGAAACTTCACGACGAAGGTCGCCTTCAACTGTGTAGTTTGCAACTTCTGCACGAACAGCATCCAGTTGTGAATCATCTAACGAACCAATTTTGGTAGTTTCAGCGATACCAACTTTAGCAAGGATTTGCTTAGCAGTAGTACGACCGATACCAAAAATGTAAGTTAGCGAAATCACAGCATGTTTGTTGTCCGGAATGTTTACACCGGCAATACGAGCCATTGATTTCTCTCCATTAGCACAAATGCAAAGGCATTTGCTAAGTGTTAACCGCTATCAAATAAAATGATAGCATGGCAAGAAGCGGATAATACATTATCCGCTACCAAATATCAAGTATTAATTTGTAAATTAACCTTGACGTTGTTTATGACGTGGTTCTGCACTGCAGATCACAAGGACTTTACCTTTGCGACGTACAATTTTGCAGCTACCACAGATTTTTTTTACAGATGCTTGAACTTTCATGTCATGCTCCTAAAGTCCATCACTGATGTGATGATTTAATTAATGCTTGATCATGATACTGGTGCGTCATCAGATGTGCTTGGATCTGAGCGATAAAGTCCATCAACACAACTACCATAATCAACAAAGAAGAGCCACCCAATGGAATTGGCACATTAAATGCAGTCTGTACAATCATTGGCATTAAGCAAATAATTGTCATATACATTGCACCAATAAAGGTCAGGCGATTTAGCACAAAATCTAAGTATCGTTTGGTTTGTTGGCCCGGTCTAATACCTGGAATATAAGCACCGCTACGCTTTAGATTCTCGGCCACTTCTTTTGGGTTGAACATCAACGCTGTATAAAAATAACAGAAGAAAATGATCATCACTGCAAAAAGAAGTAAGTATAGTGGCTGTCCAGGTTGCAACACCAAAGAAATATTTTGCAAAATTTCTTGGGTTAGCGTTGGGTTTTCGCTCGCAGCTGTCCATTGACCAAGACTTGCAGGCAACAGCAACAATGAGCTGGCAAAAATCGCAGGAATGACACCAGCCATATTCAGCTTAAGTGGCAGATGAGATTGTTGCTGTGCATAAACCTTACGGCCTTGCTGTTGCTTTTGTGCATAGTTTACTGGTACACGACGCTGTGCACGCTCAATGAATACAATCGCAGCGGTAACAGCAATACCAAGTGCCGCAAAAATCATCAAGACAATCATATTCATGTCTTGGCTGATTGCTTGCGAAATCATGCTTGGCGCTGAAGCAATGATGCTGGCAAAAATTAGCATCGAAATACCGTTGCCAACACCACGTTCAGTAATTTGCTCACCTAGCCACATCAAGAACATCGAACCTGCTACCAAAGAAGTAACCGCAGGGATATAAAATCCCAGTCCAGATGTTAGTGTTAAGCCACCAGCAATCAAACCTGTGGACATACCAACAGCTTGAACAATAGCTAGAGCCAACGTGCCTTGACGTGTATATTTATTAAGTGTACGGCGTCCTGACTCACCTTCTTTTTTCAAAGCCTCAAGCGATGGTACAACTGTTGACATCATTTGCACCACAATCGATGCGGAAATATAAGGCATAATACCCAATGCCATAATCGACATACGCTCAAGCGCACCTCCTGAGAACATATTAAACATCCCAAGGAAGGTGTTTTGGTTGCTTTGGAAAAAACGAGCCAAACCAATTGGATCCATACCCGGAATAGGGATATGCGAACCAAGACGATAAACAATCAACGCCCCAAATAGAAAAAGCATACGATTCCACAGCTCATCGTATTTACGAATGAAAGCCAGTGGATTTAAAGGCACGCCTGAGCGAGACGATGATTGCTTAGACATAGATTACTCCTCGACGCTGCCACCAGCAGCTTCGATTGCTTGTTTTGCACCTTTAGTAACTTTTACGCCTTTAAAGGTCAATGCGCGAGTTACTTCACCTGATAGGATGATGCGTGCACGCTTCATATCACCACGAATGATGTTAGCAGCTTTCAAAGTTTCAACGGTAACTACGTCACCTTCAACTTTGTTTAGCTCAGATAGACGAACTTCAGCAGTTGTCATAGCAATCTTAGACGTAAAACCAAATTTTGGCAAACGACGATAGATTGGCATTTGACCGCCTTCAAAACCCGCAGGAATGCTAGAGCCTGAGCGTGAAGTTTGACCTTTGATACCGCGACCACCAGTCTTACCGATACCAGAACCGATACCACGACCACGACGAAGTGCTTTTTTCTTAGCACCTAGTGCTGGTGATAGTTCATTAAGCTTAAGACCCATTACGCTTCCTCCACTTTAACCATGTAGATCACACGATTTACCATACCGCGAGTTGAAGGAGTGTCTTCTACTTCTACAGTATGACCAATGCGACGCAGTCCCAAACCTTTAAGACAAGCTTTGTGGCTTGCCAAACGATGGGCGCTCGACTTTACTTGAGTAACTTTCATTTTTTTCATCGTAACTCACCTATTTCTTAGCCCAAAATTTCTTCAACAGTTTTGCCACGCTTAGCTGCAACTTGCTCTGGTGAAGTCATATCACGCAGACCTTTGAATGTTGCTTGTACAACGTTTGCTGCATTGGTTGAGCCATAGCATTTTGCCAATACGTTTTGAACGCCAGCAACTTCAAGAACAGCACGCATCGCACCACCAGCAATAACACCAGTACCTTCAGATGCAGGTTGCATATATACTTTTGAAGCACCATGACGAGCGTTGATTGGGTGTTGTAGGGTGTGACCTGCCAAATCAACAGTGATCATATTGCGTTTAGCAGCTTCTAGTGCTTTTTGAATAGCAGCAGGCACTTCACGTGCTTTACCACGACCAAAACCAACGCGACCATTGCCATCACCAACAACAGTTAGTGCTGTGAAAGAGAAGATACGACCACCTTTGACCACTTTTGCAACGCGATCAACGGCAACCAATTTCTCAACCAAACCTTCAGTTTGTTCTACTTTTGCCATGATTAAAACTCCAATCCGTTCTCGCGAGCAGCGTCAGCCAAAGCTTTTACGCGGCCATGATATTTAAAACCACTACGGTCGAATGCAACTTTGGTGATGCCAGCAGCTTTTGCACGCTCAGCAATTAGAGCACCAACAGCTTTAGCAGCTTCAACGTTACCAGTTGAACCTGAACGTAGGCTTGCATCCAAGGTTGAAGCTTGAGCAACAACAACACCACCAGTTGGCGAGATGATTTGAGCATAGATATGGCGTGGTGTGCGGTTAACAGTCAAACGGTTAACACCAAGATGACGGATATGAGCACGGGTTTTTTTGGCACGACGTAGGCGTGCTGATTTTTTATCAAACATGATTACCCACCTTTACTTTTTCTTAGCTTCTTTACGAAGAACAACTTCATCGCTATAGCGAACACCTTTACCTTTATAAGGCTCTGGCGGACGGAAGCTACGAATTTTAGCAGCAGCTTGGCCAAGTTTTTGCTTATCGCTTGATTTTAGAACGATTTCAGTTTGGCTTGGGCTTTCTGCGCTAACGCCTTCTGGAAGGGTGTATTCGATTGGGTGAGAGAAGCCTAGGCTTAGGTTAACTTTGTTACCTGCAACTTGTGCACGATAACCAACGCCGATCAATTGTAGGCGACGTTCGAAACCTTCACTAACACCTTTAACCATGTTGTTAAGAAGTGCACGCACTGTACCAGTGTGCATCCACGCTTCTTTAGTGTCAGCAACTGGAGATAGTGTTACGACACCTTCTTCTTGTTTTAGCTCGACCAATTCATGCAGGCTCAAAGACAGAGTACCGTTTTTGCCTTTGACCTCAACCTGCCGATCGTTCAAAGTAACGCTTGTACCAGCTGGTAGCGTTACTGGGGCTTTAGCCACACGAGACATAGGAATTTCCTTCAAATGAAAATTAAACTACCAGAAATTGGTAGTCACAAAAAAACTAACAGGCATTAAAGCCTGCTAGTTTAACATATTTACGCTTAAGAGTAAACCTTAAGTGTAATAATTTTGTAAGCCTCACGCTTAGGGATCATGCAACTAGTGCAATAACCTCACCACCGATACCTGCAGCGCGAGCAGCACGATCACTCATGATGCCTTTGCTGGTAGAGATGATAGCAACACCAAGACCTTTTTTGACGCTTGGTAGCTCATCTTTACCACGGTATTGACGAAGACCTGGACGGCTGAAACGCTTCAATTGCTCGATAACGCCTTTGCCTTGGTAGTATTTAAGTTCGATGGTTAGAACTTTTTTACCGTTTTCCACTTCGCTTACTTCTGCAGAAGTCAGATAGCCTTCAGCAACTAGTAGATCAGCGATTGATTTACGAAGTTTTGAAGCTGGCATCTGTACAGATGGTTTGTTTCGTGATTGTGCGTTGCGAATGCGAGTTAGCATATCAGCAACTGGATCTTGCATACTCATAGCTTAACTCCTTACCAGCTAGCTTTACGAACGCCAGGCACATCGCCTTGCATTACATATAGACGCAACATGTTGCGAGATAGACCAAATTTGCGGAAATAGCCGTGTGGACGACCAGTTACACCACAACGATTGCGTAGACGCACAGGTGATGCGTTACGTGGTAGAGCTTGTAGTGCTAGCATTGCATCTAGACGCTCTTCTTCGCTTGCATTTACATCACTGATGATAGCTTTTAGCTTAGCACGCTTTTCGGCATACTTAGCGACGGTTTTTTCGCGTTTTAGTTCGCGATTGATCATGCTCTTTTTAGCCATAACGTTTTACCTTATCTAAATGGGAAGCCGAATGCTTTTAGCAATGCACGACCTTGATCATCGTTTGCTGCGGTAGTTGTGATAGTTACATCCAAACCACGGATACGGTCGATTTTATCAAAGTCTACTTCAGGGAAAACGATTTGCTCTTTGATGCCTAGCGAGTAGTTGCCACGACCATCAAATGCTTTTGCTGAAAAACCACGGAAGTCACGAATACGAGGAATTGCAATGGCAATTAGACGATCTAGGAATTCGTACATTTGATCGCCACGCAAAGTAACTTTACAGCCAATTGGCCATTCTTCACGAATTTTGAAGCCTGCAACTGATTTGCGTGCTTTGGTAACAACAGGTTTTTGACCAGCGATAGCGGTCATGTCTGTCAAAGCACCTTCTAGTAATTTTTTATCTTGTGCTGCACCACCAACACCCATGTTTAGAGTGATTTTAGTGATTTTTGGCACTTGCATGACATTTTCTAAGCCAAGCTCTTCTTTGATTTGCTGCTTTAGCTTGTCATTGTATAAAGATTTTAATCTTGCCATTACTATTTACCCTTAGTCTCTTATGCAGTCGCCACTACTTCACCAGTTGAACGGTAGATGCGTTGTTTCACGCCTTCTGCATTCACTTGGTAAGCAACACGATCTGCTTTTTGGGTTTTTGCGTTAAAAATCGCAACATTTGAAATGTGTAGGAAAGCTTCTTGCTTAACGATGCCACCTTCTTTACCTAGCATTTGGTTAGGTTTTTGGTGTTTAGTTACAATGTTAACGCCTTCAACTTTTACACGGTCCGCTTTCACCGCCAAAATTGTGCCTTGCTTGCCTTTATCTTTGCCAGCAATCACAACCACGGTGTCGCCTTTACGTAACTTTGCCATAATAAGCCTCTAATACAATTACAGTACTTCTGGTGCAAGTGATACAATTTTCATAAATTGCTCACCGCGTAGTTCACGAGTAACAGGTCCAAAAATACGAGTAGCGATTGGCGCTTTGTTGTTGTTCAACAATACAGCAGCATTGTCGTCAAAACGAAGCACTGAACCATCTGGGCGACGAACGCCTTTTTTGGTACGAACTACAACCGCATTCATCACGTCACCTTTTTTAACACGGCCACGTGGAATTGCATCTTTTACTGTTACTTTGATGATGTCGCCAACAGATGCATAACGACGATGAGAACCGCCCAGTACTTTGATGCACTGTACGCGTTTTGCACCACTGTTGTCTGCAACTTCCAGCATTGTTTCAGTCTGAATCATCGCATTACTCCATATAATAAAGCAATAAAAGCCATTCGCCGTCAGAGATCTGACAGATGAACACCTAAAAAGATGTACATTATACAGGCAAATGGCTTAAATTGCAAATAACTTAAATTTTTACCGCAGCCTCAACCACATCTACCAAAGCCCAAGTTTTGGTCTTTGAGAATGGACGGGTTTCTTTGATGCGTACGATATCGCCTTCTTGACAAACATTATTCTCGTCGTGAGCTTTTAGTTTGGTAGAACGGCGAACTTGTTTGCCATACATAGGGTGACGGATTTGGCGCTCAACCAACACCACGATAGACTTGTCCATCTTGTTGCTGATTACTTTGCCAGTTACAACGCCAACTTCTTGAGTGGTGTTCTCGCTCATGCATCACCTCGTTGTTTTTCGTTGATCAGAGTCAAAATCTTAGCGATGGTACGACGATTCGCTTTGATTTCGTGAGTGTTGCCAAGCTGACCCGTTGCTTTTGCCATACGCAGACGAAATGCATCAAGTTGCTTTTCGTCAAGCAATTGAGCCAACTCTTCTACTGATTTTTCGCGTAATTCGTTGGTTTTCATTACATAATCGTCCGTTTAACAATGGTGGTCTTGAATGGAAGCTTAGCAGCCGCTAGCGTTAGCGCTTCACGGGCTAGCTCTTCGCTAACACCTTGGATTTCATAAAGCATTTTGCCTGGCTTGATTTCTGCTACCCAGTACTCAACAGGACCTTTACCTTTACCCATACGAACTTCCAATGGTTTTTCGGTAATTGGTTTGTCTGGGAATACACGGATCCAGATTTTACCACCACGCTTGATGCGACGAGTGATTGTACGACGAGCAGCTTCGATTTGACGAGCAGTCATACGACCACGACCGATAGATTTTAGACCAATTTCACCAAAAGCAACTGTGTTACCACGCTGGGCTAGGCCAGTGTTACGACCTTTGTGCATTTTGCGAAACTTGGTACGTTTTGGTTGTAACATATCTTAACCTCTGTCTGTGTTGCGGCGGTTAGTACGGCCACGGCGTTTTGGTGCACGTGCTTTGTCTTCAACCACTGGGTTGTAAGCACTGTTCATGCCATCTAGGATTTCACCACGGAAAATCCAAACTTTAACACCGATAGTACCGTAAGTAGTTTCTGCACGAACTGTTGCATAGTCGATATCAGCACGAAGTGTGTGTAGTGGTACACGACCTTCACGATACCACTCAGTACGAGCGATCTCAGCACCGCCTAGACGACCTGATAGTTCAACTTTGATACCTTGTGCGCCAGCACGCATACTGTTTTGAACAGCGCGCTTCATCGCACGACGGAACATCACACGACGCTCAAGCTGGCTTGAGATACCTTCAGCAACTAGACGAGCGTCTAGGTCTGGTGAAGTGATCTCTTGAATATTGACTTGTGCAGGTACGCCCATCAATTTGGTTAGTTCTTTTTGTAGGCTTTCGATATCTTCGCCTTTTTTACCAATGATGACACCAGGACGAGCACTGTGAATGGTGATTTTTGCTGCACCAGTAGGACGCTCGATATTGATGTGACTTACCATTGCACCTTCAAGTTTTTTGCGTAGGAAAGCACGAACTTGGAAGTCGTTTAGCAGATACTCAGAGTATTGCTTTGGGCTTGCATACCAGTTTGCATTGTGCTTTTTGATAACGCCTAGACGGATACCAATTGGATGTACTTTTTGACCCATGATTATTCCCCTACTTTAACAGTGATATGGCAAGTGCGTTTGCTGATGCGATGAGCATGACCCTTGCCACGGGGCATAATACGCTTCAAAGTGATGCCTTCATCAACATAGATGGTAGTAACACGAAGCTTATCGATGTCAAGACCATTGTTGTGCTCAGCGTTAGCAATCGCTGAATCCAGGCATTTCTTAACCAATTTAGCACCTTTTTTGTTGCTGAAGGTAAGAATGTCTAAAGCACGCTCGATTGATTTACCACGAACTTCGTCCGCAACCAATCTTACTTTTTGTGCCGAAATGGCGGCACCACGTAATTTTGCAGTTACTTCCATGGTAGCACCTTATCTCTTAGATTTCTTATCAACGCCATGACCGCGATATGAACGGGTCGGAGCGAATTCACCTAGTTTATGACCAACCATTTGTTCGTTCACAATCACTGGCACATGAGTGCGACCATTGTGAACTGCGATGGTTAGACCTACCATTTGTGGTAGAATCATCGAGCGACGTGACCAAGTTTTGATCGGTTTGCGGTTGTTGCTCTCTAGAGCGTCTTCAACCTTGGCAAACAAATGCGCATCGATAAATGGACCTTTTTTCAATGAACGAGGCATGAAACTTTTCCTTTATTTCTTGGCACGACGGCGACGGATGATCATACTGTCAGTACGCTTGTTAGAACGAGTCTTAAGACCCTTAGCTTTCTGACCCCATGGGCTAGTTGGGTGCTTACCGAAGTTACGGCCTTCACCACCACCGTGTGGGTGGTCAATCGGGTTCATCGCAGTACCACGAACGGTAGGACGAACACCACGCCAGCGTGCTGCACCTGCTTTACCTAGTGATTTTAGGTTGTTTTCAGTGTTTGATACTTCACCGATTACCGCACGGCAGTTAGCGTGGATACGGCGAGTTTCACCTGAACGCAAACGAACGATCACATAAGCACCATCACGACCTAGCAACTGAACTGCTGCACCAGCTGAACGAGCGATTTGCGCGCCTTTGCCGATTTTTAGTTCAATGTTGTGGATCACGGTACCAACAGGAATATTCTTAAGTGGCAAGCAGTTACCTGGACGGATTGGTGCTGCTTCACCTGATACTACTTGGTCGCCTACGCTCAATTTCTTTGGAGCGATAATGTAGCGACGCTCACCGTCAGCATACTTAAGTAGTGCGATGTGTGCGGTACGGTTTGGATCGTATTCAATACGCTCAACAACAGCTGGGATACCATCTTTGTTGCGTTTGAAGTCAACTAGACGATAGTGTTGCTTATGACCACCACCGATGTGGCGAGTAGTAATACGACCGTTGTTGTTACGACCACCAGTTTTAGCTTTTGATTCAACAAGCGGTGCATATGGACGACCTTTGTAAAGGTGTGGATGCACTACTTTCTCAACAAAGCGGCGACCTGGTGATGTAGGTTTTGCTTTTACGATAGGCATTTTGTTAATCCTTATTCGTTAGTCGCTGTTTCACTAGTGATTTCTTCACCAGCACCGATTTGTACGTCTGAACCAGCTTTTAGGGTTACATACGCTTTTTTGATGTCGTTACGCTTACCAACAACACGGCCAAAACGCTTAGTTTTGCCTTTGATGTTTAGCGTGTTTACTTTAACAACTTCAACACCTTCAAACATTAGCTCAACAGCTTGTTTGATTTCTTTTTTGGTAGCTTTGCCATCAACTTTGAAAACCTGCACACCAAGGGTATCGCCTAGGCGTTGAGATTTTTCTGAAAATACAGGTGCTTTTAGTACCTGATATAGTCTTGCGTTGCTCATGCAAGTGTCTCCTCAAATTGTTTGGCTGCTTCAACAGTCATAATTACTTTGTCAAAAGAAACCAAGCTTACTGGATCAACTTCACGAGTACCCAATACATTCACATATGGGATGTTGCGTGCAGCTAGGTACAAGTTTTCGTCAACTTCGTGAGTAACGATCAACGCACGTGGTGCATTTAGGCCTGCCAATTTAGCAACCAATTCTTTGGTTTTTGGTGAAGATACAGAGATCTCGTCAACCAATACCAAACGCTCTTGGCGTACTAGCTCAGCTAGGATGCATTGCATTGCACCGCGGTACATTTTACGGTTCACTTTTTGTGACCAGTCTTGTGGCTTAGCAGCGAATGCACGACCACCGCCAACCCAGATTGGGCTACGGATAGAACCAGCACGCGCACGGCCAGTACCTTTTTGACGCCATGGCTTCTTGCCACCGCCAGAAACTTCGCCACGAGTTTTTTGTGCACGAGTACCTTGACGAGCACCAGCCAAATAAGCGGTCACTACTTGATGTACCAAGGCTTCATTGAACTCACGGCCAAATGCGACCTCTGAAAGCTCAACCGCTGCACCTGTAACAGTTTTTAAATTCACGTTTAATCCCCTTAGGCTTTAACTGACGGACGTACGATAACATCGCCACCGTTGGCGCCTGGAACAGCACCCTTGATGACTAGTACACCTTTTTCGGCGTCAACTGAAACAATTTCCAAGCCTTGAACAGTAACGCGCTTGTTACCCATTTGACCTGGCATTTTTTTGCCTTTGAAAACGCGACCTGGGGTTTGGTTTTGACCTGTAGAACCCAATACACGGTGAGAAACAGAGTTACCGTGAGTTGCGTCTTGAGTGCGGAAGTTGTGACGCTTCACACCACCTTGGAAACCTTTACCCTTGCTTTGACCAGTCACATCAACCAACTGACCAACTTCAAAGATATCAGCTAGGATATTGCCGCCAACTTCGCGACCTTCTAGGTCAGCTTCTTCTGCGCGGAATTCCCAAACACCACGACCAGCGGCTACGCCAGCTTTTGCGAAGTGTCCTTTTTGAGCAGCAGTTACGCGGCTGTCACGACGCTCACCAGTGGTGATCTGAATCGCGTTATAGCCATCGGTGTCTACTGTTTTGATTTGCGAGATGCGGTTGGCATCAACCTCAACCACTGTGACAGGGATAGATACGCCTGCTTCAGTGAAGACTCGGGTCATGCCGCATTTTTTACCGACTAAACCAATCGCCATTTTAGACCTCATTTATATTAAAAGTTAATAGTTCAAACCAGACTTATGTTCATTAGCCCAAAGCGATCTGAACATCAACACCAGCAGCTAGATCTAGCTTCATCAGTGCATCAACAGTTTTGTCAGTTGGTTGCACGATGTCGATCATACGCTTATGGGTGCGAATTTCGTACTGGTCACGAGCGTCTTTGTTGACGTGTGGTGATGTCAATACGTTGAACCGCTCAATACGAGTCGGCAACGGTACAGGACCGCAAACTTGTGCACCTGTACGCTTTGCAGTATCGACAATCTCTTGTGCCGACTGGTCAATCAGACGATGGTCGAACGATTTTAGTCGGATACGGATTCTCTGGTTAGCCATGCCAACAAGCTCCTAATTAAGTGCTTTTTAAAACTTCCATCTATGCGTTTATTGCGTTTTAGACTTCAGTTAAACCGTTAAAATTTGTTCTCGAAAAGCTGAAAACAAAATAATCCTATCCCTGCCAACCTTGCATAGAAATGCTGGTAGCAGGGGTGTTTTGTTCAATAGTGCCAAAAACGATGCTTCGGCTGTGGCGTTGACTTGGTACTTCCTCAACTGTTGAACTTTGGTTCATTCTTGAAGTAAACTTTTGATTTGTTTGGCAATGTGTGCCATCAAAAGCGCAACGCAATACAATGATGGCGTGTATTATACACGAAAATTGGCACAATGCAAGGTATTTATTGGCTTTTTGTGTGATTTTTCCAAGTTTTTGAATGATTTTACAAAAGACTAACAAAGCGTGTGTATTGTACAATTTTTGACCACTTTTTTGTCATTGTTATACGATTTATTAATTTTTACTATGCTATTTTTTTATAAATACTAGTCATATCTAGTTTTTTGCCATTAAAATTATTTATAAAAAATTACTATTTAACAAGTAAAATCAATCTAATGCAATATTATATTGCTCTTGTTGATACAGTGGCTCTATCTCAAAACGGATGGGCTTACCAATCAAATACTCCAAATCAGCGACGGTGTTGGCTTCGCTTGATAGCATCAGCTCAATCACTGCACCGTGGGCGATGACGGTAAATTGGCGTGGGGCATTAAAGGTGCGTGCATAACGCATGATTTCACGAAAGATTTCAAAGCAGACGGTCTCAGCGGTCTTGATATAGCCTTTGCCTTCGCAGACTGGACATGGCTCGCACAGTTGTTGTGGTAGTGACTCACGGGTGCGTTTGCGAGTCATCTCAACCAAGCCGAGCTCACTCACCTGCGTAATGTTGGTCTTGGCATAATCGTGACTCAGCTGTTCTTGTAAGCTTGCCAAGACATCGGCTCGGTGCGCTTCTTCGAGCATATCAATAAAATCAAGAATGATAATCCCGCCCAAGTTTCTTAGGCGAATCTGCCTTGCGATGACCTGTGTGGCTTCTAGATTGGTCTTATAGACTGTATCTTCGAGCGAACGCGCGCCGACATACGAGCCTGTATTGACATCGATGGTGGTCATCGCTTCGGTTTGATCGATAATCAGATAGCCACCAGATTTGAGATCGACACGGCGTTTTAGGGCGTTTTGGACATCTTCTTCGACTCGATATAGGTCAAATAACGGCACTTCGCCAGCATAATGCGCCACCATCGGCGCAATCGATGGTACAAACTCACGGGCAAAATGCGCCACTTCATGATATACCGCTTCGTGGTCGATGAGCACTTTGGTGGTTTTTTCGTTCACCAAATCACGAATACAGCGCAGTGGCAAGGACAGCTCTTGGTAGATGAGCTCGGATTTTTTGTTTGAGTGTAATTTGGCGGCGGCTTGGCGTGCCAAAATCGTACGCCACAGTTGCACCAGATAATAAATATCTTCTTCAAGCTTAATGTCGCTGACCTTTTCGGCAGCGGTGCGTGCGATAAGTCCGCCGTTCAGCTTGGCAGATTGTAATAACTCGGTCAAGACAGTCTTGAGCCGTGTACGCTCATCGCTCTCTTCGATACGAATGGAGACGCCGACATATTCATCGCTGGTTGGCAAATAAACCAAATATCGTGACGGCAATGAAATATTGGTCGTTAAGCGTGCGCCCTTTGTGCCAAGCTCATCTTTGATGACCTGCACCAAGATACGGTCGCCTTCTCTCAAGCGATATTGGATCAGATCCGTGCTTGGGGTGGGTTTTTTGACGACGGCAAGTGATTTGACATCGGTGGCGGCACTGTGTCCTTGCTCAAGCTCGCTTTGGGCTTGGCTCACGCTTAGGCTTGTAGGGCTTTGGGCGATGGCAAGCCGTGTGATGGCAGTCGTTGGCATCTCATCACTGCTGTCGGTGGCTCGCTTGGGTTTTTGCATATCATTGGCGTGCAAAAATGCGGTGCGTGCTTGCCCAATATCCACAAACGCCGCCTGCATCCCCGGTAGCACTCGCACCACCGTGCCTAGATAAATATTACCCACCAAGCCGAGCTTTTGGTGGCGTTCGATTAAGATTTCGCTTGTAATACCATCGGCAAGCACCGCCACCCGAGATTCCATCGGGGTATAATTAATTAATAACTCTTCTGACATTTTTTACTCAATTTTTATAATTTTAACATTTTAAATCACTATTAATTATAGTAAGCGATATTGGTGATTTATGCAAGGTAAAGCGATACGGCTTGGACGCGGCGTGCATGGTGCTTGATTGGTGCTCAAGTGTATGGCTTAAGCCACTATCAGTACTTGTAATTGATGCTTGTAGTGTTTTACTTTATTAATCCGCTTTTGAGCAGTCAAGCATATCATTCAGCGTCTGCACCACTTGTGATAATGGCAAGCCAACCACATTGGTATAGCTACCGTGAATCGCTCGCACCCAAGCTGCTGCACCGCCTTGGATGGCATACGCCCCTGCCTTATCCTGTGGCTCGCCTGACTGCCAGTAGCTTGTCTTTTGGGCGTCACTTAGGCGAACAAACTCAACCTGTGTCCGCTCGCACAGATAGCGCTGATCAATGCACGCACCTTGTGAAAGATAAGTCAAACAAACAGCCGTCCAAATCTCATGCGTCGTATCTGATAGCTTATCCCACATCCGATAAGCATCCGCCCGATCGACAGGCTTGGTCAAGACTTCACCATCATCGAGCACGCCAATGGTATCGGCAGTGATGACAATGCACTCAGTTGGCAAAGTTGCATCCGCCATCACCGCATCAGCTTTGGTCATCACCATACGGCGAATATAGGCATCTGCCGTCTCGCCTGCCAGCCACGATTCATCGATATCCACACCCACCGTCATAAACTCAATCCCTGCTTGGCTAAGCAGCTCTCTACGGCGTGGCGATGTCGATGCTAAGATGATGGCTGGGCGTGTGGCTGTGTTCATGCGGATTAATCCAGTGCCTGTGATAAAAGTGTGGCAATTATCCACCTTTTTATAGACTTGGTCAAATCAAATCGTCATCAGCACAGATTTCTATCCATCACTTTGTACTCATGGCAAGCTATGGTACAATGGTGCCGATTTTTTTCTTATTTTTATCTCAAGGAAAAACCATGAGCCAACTTACTTCGGACGACATCCTATCGGTTGCCAATTTGGCACGCCTAAAAGTGGATGACAACCTAGCAGCCGACTACGCCAAAGACATCAGCAAAATCCTAGCGATGATGGATATCTTAAGCTCGGTCAATACCGACGGCGTCGCCCCACTTGCCAATATTCACGAATCTAGCCAAACCCTGCGTGCCGATGTGCCGACCACCGACATTGACCGCACCGCCAATCAATCCGTTGCACCAAGTACGGCAGATGGCTTGTACCTTGTACCACAAGTGATTGAATAATTAAATAGTTTGATTAAAATTCGTGATAATTAACACTTAGGACACTCCATGTCAAATCTACACACTTTATCTGTTGCCGAGATCGCGACAGGTCTTGCCAATAAAGACTTTAGCAGTCTTGAGATGACCACGCATTTACTGGGTCGTATTGATACTTTAAATAAAGATCTAAACAGCTTCATCACTGTCACCACCGAACAAGCTCTAGAACAAGCCAAAGCCGCGGATGCACTGCGTGCTGGTGGCGATACTCGTGCCCTACTGGGCGTACCGATGGCACACAAGGACAATCTGTGCACCCAAGGCGTCTTGACCACTTGTGGCTCAAAGATGCTACACAATTTCGTCTCACCGTACAATGCCACACTGGTGGACAATGTCGCCAACGCAGGCTTTATTAGTCTAGGCAAGCTGAACATGGATGAGTTCGCCATGGGTTCGGATAACGAAAAATCTTATTATGGTGCTGTGCATAATCCTTGGGATCTTAGCCGTGTGCCAGGTGGCTCATCTGGTGGCTCAGCCGCAGCCGTGGCAGCAAGCCTAGTGCCAGTGGCGACAGGCTCAGATACCGGCGGCTCAATCCGTCAGCCAGCCAGTTTCTGTGGCATCACAGGTATCAAGCCAACCTATGGCCGTGTCTCACGCTATGGCATGATCGCTTATGCGTCAAGCTTTGATCAAGCAGGTTCATTTGGCAAATCTGCCCTAGACTGCGCCTATCTACTCCAAGCCATGTCAGGCTATGATGCCAAAGACTCAACCAGCATCGCCAAAGATGTCCCTGATTGGGTTGCCGAAATCCACGCATCACGCACTGCCGATAAGCCATTGGCAGGTCTAAAAATCGGTGTGCCAACCGAATACTTCGGTGCAGGTCTAAACGATGAAGTCTCAAGCACCGTCAAAGCTGCCCTAGCCCAATACGAAGCCCTAGGCGCGACACTGGTCGATATCCACTTGACCAGTCCTGAGATTACGCTTGCGACTTATTATCTACTTGCCCCTGCCGAAGCCAGCTCAAACCTATCTCGCTTTGATGGCGTGCGTTTTGGTTATCGCTGTGACAATCCAAAAGACCTACAAGACCTATACACCCGCTCTCGCTCCGAAGGCTTTGGTGCTGAAGTACAACGCCGTATCATCATGGGGACTTATGCCCTATCGGCAGGTTATTTTGATGCGTATTATGTCAAAGCTCAAAAAGTACGCCGTCTGATTGCCGAAGATTTCGCCAAAGCATTCGCCGACTGCGATGTCATCGCAACGCCAACAGCACCAACCACTGCCTATCAAATCGGTGCCAGCCTAACCCCATCTGAAATCTATATGGGCGATGTCTATACCATCGGTGTAAACCTAGCTGGTCTGCCTGCCATCAGCCATCCGATTGGCTTTGATAAACAAGGCTTGCCAGTGGGCTTGCAGTTGATTGGCAATCATTGGCAAGAAGGCAAACTGCTAAGCGTCACCGATGCATATCAGCAAGTGACTAAGTTTCATCAGGAATTATCGGACATAGCAAAATCCTAATGGCATTGGTGCATCATTTTTCAGTTACATCAAAATGTGGCGATTATTATATTGGCAATGACAATTTTGATAAAATCGCCATCCATGATGATATTATTTTATATATGATTGACACAATAAAATGGGTTATTAGTTTTAATCCATCTAAAAAAATATTTGTTAATGGCTTGTGCTATCATGGCATTACCCATTTTGATAGCAACCTAGTCAAGCCATTTAAAAATATCATTATCGGTTGGCGAGATTTGTTTTCTAACGCTCCTGATGATTTTTATCTAACAGGAAATTGGATAACGATAGCAGGAAGTGCCAATGATGGTGAGTATGAAAAAATATCCGTCAATCGTTGTGAAATATTAGCTAAATTTAATGCACTTATCCAATATTGTGAACAAGTAGAGAATGATGAAAATTTAATACTGGTTCATGATGGAATTTAATTTTGCCCAAAGAACAATTTTAAAAGAGAACCAACCATGAGTAACCAAGCTCCCCTAATTGACGGCTATGAAGTCGTCATCGGTATTGAAATTCACTGCCAGTTAAATACCCAAAGTAAAATCTTTTCAAATGCTCCCACCGCTTTTGGGGCTGAGCCAAACACCCAAGCCACCATTGTTGATTTGGGCTTTCCGGGTGCCTTGCCTGTGCTCAATGAAGGCGTGATTGAGCGTGCGCTCAAATTCGGTCTAGGCATCAATGCTGAACTGGGTATGTACAATACCTTTGACCGCAAAAATTATTTTTATCCTGATTTGCCAAAGGGCTATCAAACCACGCAAATGGCAAATCCCATCGTCGGCAAAGGCTATATTGACATTCTCGTCAATGCAGGCACCAAAGATGAATACACCAAACGCATTGGCATCACCCGTGCCCACCTAGAAGAAGATGCGGGCAAATCAGTGCATGACGCTGTGCCAGCCATGACAGGCGTGGACTTAAACCGTGCTGGTACGCCACTCATTGAAATCGTCTCTGAGCCTGATATGCGTTCGGTTGGCGAGGCGGTCGCTTATGTCAAGACCATTCATGAATTGGTAACATGGCTTGGCATATCCGATGCGATTATGGCAGAAGGCTCATTTCGTGCCGACATTAACGTGTCTGTACACAAGCCAAATACGCCATTTGGTACACGCTGTGAGCTTAAAAACCTAAACTCATTCCGCTTTATTGAGCGTGCCATCAAATCAGAAATTGAACGCCAAATCGATGTCATCGAAGACGGTGGTAAAGTGGTACAAGCCACTCGTCTATACGACCCTGAACGTGATGAAACTCGTGCCATGCGCACCAAAGAAGAAGCCAATGACTACCGCTATTTCCCCTGCCCTGACCTGCTTCCTGTGGTGATTTCTGATGAAACCTTGGCAAAAGTCAAAGCCGATATGCCAGAGCTGCCAAGCGTGCGTAAAGAGCGTTTTGTGAATGAATTTGGGCTTTCTACTTATGATGCCAATGTCTTAAATGGTCGCCGTGAATTGTCTGATTATTTCTTGGACGTGATTGCTATCACTGGCAATCAGCACGCCAAAATCGCCGCCAACTGGGTGATGGGTGAGCTGTCAGGCGCACTCAATAAAAATGAGCTGACAATCAATCATTCCCCAATCAGTGCTGAGCGTCTGGCAGGGATGATTGCTCGCATCACCGATAACACCATCAGTGGCAAAATCGCCAAAGAAGTGTTCGGCTATCTGTGGGAATCTGACAAGTCAGCCGATGACATCATCGCTGAACACGGACTCAAGCAAGAAACGGACACAAGCGCCATCGAAGCCATCATCAAAGAAGTTTTGGCAAACAACCAAGCGATGGTGGATGAATATAAAGGCGGTAAAGAAAAAGCCTTTAACGGCTTGGTCGGTCAAGTGATGAAAGCCTCTCGTGGCAAGGCAAACCCAGCCCAAGTCAATGAACTGATGAAAAAGCTGATTGGTTAATTAAGAAAAAACACAACACTCTTTTACATAAAGTATTAGAGTGTTGTTATTTTTATATTGAGAAAAGCTATGGCAAAGAAAGAAAAATCAACCGATTTTTGGGTTTATGATTTACTCAAAACAGCAGAGATTGCAGATTATTTTGATGCACAAGGAAGTTCTATTAAAGAGTTGGACAACGCCTTAAAAACCGCATCTAAATCTCAAACAGGTAATGTAGGTATGCCTGAGTTTGTCGGTGTGATTAATGATTATCTGATTGTGATTGAAGATAAAAAAGAGGTTCATTTACATATCAAACGCAATAGCGACAATCTGATTTGCCAAGAAATCGAGAGTACCAAAAATTATGCTGTGAATGGTGCGTTGCATTATGGTATTCATCTTAGCAAAAATAGCAGTTATAAAAAAATTATTGCCATTGGTGTGTCAGGTGATGAAAAACGCCATCGTATTACGCCTATTTTTGTTAATGAGCGTGGCGAATATAAAGAATTAAATGACCTTGAAACTTTTATTTCTTTTAATCCACAAAATATTGATGAGTATTATATTAAGGAAATTTTAAAAGAACAAACACCACAAGAGAAAACCGCTGCCGAAATCTTAAAAGATGCCAAAGAACTTCATGAAGATTTGCGTAATTATGGTAGCATTCAAGATAAAGATAAGCCATTATTAGTTTCTGGTATTTTACTAGCACTGCGAGAAATGGAATATAAAAATTTTTCCATTGATGATTTAATTGGTGATGATATTACTACCGATGGGGATAAGATTTATAAAGCCATTGAAACTCATTTAAAACGTGTTAAAGTTTCTCCTGAAGTCAAAAAAGATAAATTGCTCAATCAATTTTCGGTTATTAAAGACACCAAAATCATCAATGAAGTCAATCAAAACTTAAATAAAACACCACTGAAACATTATACTGAGTTTTTATACAAACATATTTATCAAAACATCAAATACACCCAATCTGCCGAAGATTATTTAGGGCGGTTTTATGGTGAATTTATGTCTTATTCGGGCGGTGATGGACAAACACTTGGGATTGTACTCACGCCTAAGCATATTACCGAAATATTTTGCGAATTGGTTGATTTATCTGCTAATGATTATATCCTTGACCCGTGTTGTGGTACTGCTGGATTTTTGATTGCAGGAATGCATTATATGCTCCAAAAAGCCAAAAATAAAAAAGAGCAAGAAAGTATTCGCAAAAATCAATTACATGGCATTGAATTACAGCCGTATATGTTTACCATTGCGACCACCAATATGATTTTGCGTGGTGATGGTAAAAGCAATTTAGACCAAGAAGATTTTTTAAAACAAAATCCTGCTCAATTACAGCTTAAAGGGTGTAATATTGGCATGATGAACCCGCCCTACTCTCAAGGCTCAAAACAAAATCCTAATTTATATGAAATTGCCTTTACCGAACATTTATTAAATTCTGTTACGGCTGATGGCAAAGTGGTTGTGATTGTTCCACAATCATCGATGACAGGCAAAACCAAAGAAGAGCAAGCCATCAAAGCCAATATTTTAAAACATCATACCCTAGAAGGGGTGATTACACTGAATAAAAATACGTTTTATGGTGTAGGGACAAATCCTTGTGTTGCTGTATTTACCGCAGGTGTGCCACATGATAAAGAAAAGATAGTCAAGTTTATCAATTTTGAAGATGATGGCTTTGAAGTACAAAAGCATAAAGGCTTGATTGAAACCGAATCTGCCAAAGATAAAAAGGAGTATTTGCTTAATGTGTGGCGTGATGAAATTACTGCACCCACAAAATTTTGTGTAGAAACGACCATTGAAGAAGATGACGAATGGCTACATTCATTTTATTATTTTAATGATGAAATTCCGACACAAGCAGATTTTGAAAAAACCATTGCCGATTATTTAACTTTTGAAGTGAATATGATTACACATGGTCGTGGTTATCTATTTTGTAGTGGTCAACTAA
>NZ_MUYU01000030.1 GCF_002014825.1 Moraxella pluranimalium
TGATTTACTTTTCTAGTATTTAATGTTACTATTTTCATAAATTGGTAATATATTTTTAGGGGTATTTTATGGCTAAAAAGCAAAATAGAAGGGTTGTTTTAACTGTTCAGCCTGAGCTTGATTCTATTCTTGATGATATTGCAACTATTAAAAATCAACCAAAAGCTAGGGTTATTGTTGAGATTTTGGAAAATGCTAAGCCCGTTTTGTCTGCAATTGCTCAAATGTTAAAACAGGCAGATAATGCGGAAAAAGCTTATCAACACGCTTTAAAATTATCTCATACGGTTAATGTAGAAACTGGCAACATTCATAAGCAAATGATTAATTCTTTGAATCAGATTGAAATGGATTTAGAAAGGGATAAATTGTGATTGATTGGATTACTGCCGAAGTGCGTTGTAATAATAAATTGGATACTGGTTGCCTTGCCAAGATCAATCCAATGGGTGAAGTTGATTGGGTTTCCCAGTCCTGGCTTCCTGTAACTGGTTCTTATGAATCTAATATCATGATTAAGCCATTAACTGATACTAGAATTGTAATATCTGGAAACCCTGCTAAATTTTTACAGGGTCATAATTTGTTTGGTACTAATGATTTGGTTTATTTATTTAACAAGGCTTTTGGGGTGATTCATGAATTACTAGCTGATGATGGTTTAACACCTACTGCAAGCCAATTAGATGATATTGAAAATGGTAACTATCATTTAACAAGGGTTGATATTAATGAGACATGGCATTTAAAGGATGGTAATGAAGTTCGGGCATGGATTCGTTCGGCTGGTGAAAAGATGAATATGCCTTATCGTGGTAAAGGTGTTTTCTCTGGTGATACGCTATATTGGGGTAAGGGTAGTAAGTATTGGTTCATGAAATGCTATCATAAGGGGGGTGAGATTTTGAGAAAAAAAAGTAATTTCCCAGATGATTTAAAAATACCTGAAATGCTTGAATATGCTGATAAATCTTTGCGTTTAGAACTGGTATTGTGTTCTAAATTTTTGCGTTCTACTACTTTAAATAATGCTGACCTTTGGAATGAAAAAACTGCTAAAATGTTACTACTTGAGTATATTAAAAAATTAGAGATGAGTGATAATTTTATGATTAGTGATGATGTTTTAGCCAGTTTACCAAATAAATTGAAGACTTATTATTTGCTTTGGTTGCATGGTGAAGATGTTAGAAAACATGTATCCAAGCCTACATTTTATCGAATTAGAAAACAGTTGAAAGAATATGGGATAGATATTGCTTTGTTGCGTGATAAAGAGCATCAGGAAAGCAATGTAATACCCCTTATCAAGGTTTTAGAAGCCGAACCAGTGGGGATACCTGCTTGGGCTTATGAAAAGGGGTTAGTAGCGTAACAGCTTCAACCATTCTAGTCATGGTTACCCTAAGAATATGAATTGGGGGTGTCAACGGTGGAGACTTGTACTACCTTGACGCCCCCAATTCATATTCTATTATTCATAATGACTAGAATGGTTGTGCGTGTGCGGGTGGTTCGGCGGCTGTAAGCGAGAACGACGCACACGCACAACCATTCCACGTTTCTAGTAATACGTGGAATTTGTCTCATTTTGATACTCTGTTTTTTAGTGTTTTTAGGCTTAAACCCTTATTTTATAAGGGTTTGCGGTCAATTCCCCCCCCCTGTGGAATTTGTCTCATTTT
>NZ_MUYU01000031.1 GCF_002014825.1 Moraxella pluranimalium
ACTTTTGGGGTGCGGCTCACGCTTGGGCTGACATTTTTGGGGCTTGGCAGGATTACTGCGCAGCTTTTTGAGCTTCGGTTACCGCAACCGCTGTCATATTGACGATACGGCGAGCGGTCGATGATGGTACTAGGATATGTACCGGTTTTTCTGCGCCTAGCAGGACAGGGCCGATGGCTGCTGAGCCAGTCGCCGCCTTGATTAGGTTAAAGGCGATGTTGGCAGCGTCAAGCGTCGGCATGATAAGTAGGTTCGCTGAGCCATTGAGCGTGCTAAATGGATGGTTCTCTTCACGCAGGCGAGCATCTAGTGCGGTATCGCCGTGCATTTCGCCATCAAATTCAAAGTCCACATTCATCTGAGTCAGTAGCTCATGCACACGGCGCATTTTGATGGCAGATTCTTTGTTTGATGTGCCAAAATCAGAATGCGACAGCAATGCCACTCGTGGCTCAACGCCAAAGCGACGCACGCTCTCGGCTGCCAAGACAGTCATCTCAGCCAGCTGTTCGGCGGTTGGGTCTTCGTGGATGTATGGGTCGGCGATGAATAGGGTGCGGTTTTGCATAATGACACCGCTCATGGCGTAGTAGTCACTCACGCCTTGACGCTTGCCAATCACACGGCGGATGTAGTTCAAGTGCAAATCGTAGTAACCAAACGTACCACATAGCATACCATCAGCATCACCTTGTTCAACCATCATTGCACCAAGTAGCGAGCTCTTACGGCGCATATCACGGCGAGCCAGCTCTTCTGAGACACCAAGACGCTGATTGTGCTTGAGATAATGTTTCCAGTAGTCGTCATATTTTGGATTGTCATTAAAATCAACCACTTGAACATTGCCACCTAGATGCAAGCGTAGGCCAAGTGCATCAATTTGGCTTTGGATGACTTCTGGGCGACCGATGACGATTGGTTTTGCCATATTTTCATCGACGACGACTTGGATAGCACGTAGGACGTTTGGATCTTCACCTTCAGCATAGACGATACGTTTCGGATCGCTCTTGGCTTGGGTAAACACAGGTTTCATCGCCAAGGCTGAGTTATAGACGAACTCAGAGAGTTTTTGACGATAGGCATCAAAGTCTTCGATTGGCAATGTCGCCACGCCAGAGTCCATCGCAGCTTTGGCGACCGCAGGGGCGATTTCTAGGATTAGATTTGGCTCTAGTGGGCCGGGGATTAGGTATTCACGACCAAAGCCTGTGCCTGCACCTTTGCTCTTTTCGGTTTCAGAGACTGATACTTCGGTATGCGCCATCGCAGCAATAGCGTGTACGCAGGCGATTTTCATCTCTTCATTGACGATGGTTGCGCCAACATCTAGCGCACCACGGAAGATATATGGGAAGCACAGGGCGTTATTGACTTGGTTTGGATAGTCAGAACGGCCTGTCGCCATAATGACATCTGAGCGAGCTGCATGAGCAAGCTCAGGCATGATTTCAGGTGTTGGGTTGGCTAGGGCAAAGATGATTGGGTCTTTTGCCATGCGTTTAACCATCTCAGGAGTCAAGATGCCAGGACCTGATAGACCTAAGAAGAAATCAGCATCGCCGATGACTTCATCAAGGGTGGTTGCATCGGTATCTTGGGCGAAACGCTGTTTTGATTCGTCAAGATTGTCACGGCGAGTGGTGATAACGCCACGAGAGTCAAGCACAAAGATGTTTGAGCGAGTGACACCCAAAGCAATAATCAGCTCAAGGCAGCTAATCGCAGCAGCGCCTGCACCCGAGCAGACAATCTTAATATCAGCGATATTTTTATTCACCAGTTTTAGGGCGTTCAATAGCGCAGCGGCGGCGATGATGGCTGTACCATGTTGGTCGTCATGGAATACGGGGATATTCATGCGTTCACGCAGTTCACGCTCGATTTTGAAACATTCTGGCGCTTTGATGTCTTCTAGGTTGATACCACCAAAAGTCGGCTCAAGGCTTGCCACCGCTTCGATGAACTTATCAGGGTCGTTTTGGTTAATTTCGATGTCAAAGACATCAATACCGGCGAATTTTTTGAACAAAACGCCTTTACCTTCCATCACAGGCTTAGATGCCAATGCACCGATATTGCCCAGGCCAAGTACCGCCGTACCGTTGGTGATGACACCGACTAGGTTGCTACGAGCGGTGTATTTGGCGGCAAGTTTTGGGTCTTTTTCGATTTCCAGACATGGGACAGCTACACCCGGTGAATATGCCAAAGCAAGGTCACGCTGGTTGGCGATTTGTTTGGTTGGGGTGACTGCAATCTTACCTGGGCGTGGGTGCTCATGATAATGCAGTGCAGCTTGTTCAAACTGCTGTTTTTGTAGTTGCGCATCGGTGATGGCGGTATCGTTTTCGATTGTCATAATCAATTCCGTCTTTTAAAAATCGTTTGCAGGTGCAAACAGGTGCTTCATGTAGAATTAGTATAAAATTTATCAGCATTTTAGCATGATTTTAACAAAATAACGCTGATAAATTAATAAAAAATAGTAGGGTAACTTTTAACTTGTGCGTTCATACTTTTTCGTTGAGTAGGCGTGCAGCATCGAGTGCAAAATAGGTCAAAATCCCATCACAGCCTGCTCGGCGAAATCCTGTCAAGCTCTCTAGGATGACCGCTTCACTAAGCCAGCCGTTTTGGATGGCGGCCATGTGCATGGCGTACTCGCCCGAGACTTGATAGGCATAAGTTGGCACACCAAAGTTATCTTTGACTTCTCGCACGATGTCAAGATAAGGCTGACCCGGTTTGACCATCACCATATCAGCGCCTTCTTTGATGTCTAGGGCGACTTCGTGTAGGGCTTCGGCTCGGTTGGCAGGGTCCATTTGGTATTGTTTTTTATGGCCTTTTAGGTTGCCGCTACTGCCGACTGCATCACGAAATGGCCCATAGTATGCCGATGCATATTTGGCAGAATATGCCATGATAGCTGTATTAACAAAGCCAGCTGATTCAAGCGCATCACGCATCGCACCAATGCGACCATCCATCATATCGCTTGGGCTGATGACATCGGCGCCTGCTTGGGCGTGGGCTAAGGTTTGCTTGACGAGCGCTTCGGTGGTGATGTCGTTCATCACATAGCCTGTCTCGTCGATGATGCCATCTTGACCATGCGTGGTATAAGGGTCGAGCGCCACATCGGTCATCACAATCATATCAGGCACGGCATCTTTGATGGCACGCACCGCACGCACGGCAAGCGTATCAGGATGATAAGCATCTTGACCATCAGCGGTCTTAAGACTAGGATTAATCACAGGAAAAATATCAATCATCCGCACGCCTTCGGTATGCAGTACCTTGACATAGTTGATAAGCAGGTCAATCGTGTAGCGATAGACATTAGGCATACTGGCGATGGCTTGTTTTTCGCCTGTGCCTTCGATGACAAATACAGGGGCAATCAGATGGCAGGGGGCTAGATGCGTCTCACGCACCATCTCACGAATGCCGTCGCTGACACGCAGGCGACGCAGGCGAGTATTGGGAAATTGGCGATTGAATGTGTACATAACATACCCCTTGTAAGAAACATGGTGCGCAACTTAGTGTAAGCAACTTGGGGTATTATAACAAAATTTGGCGTAAAAATGGTGCTTTTGTTGGATATTTTTATGAAAAAAATATTATAATATTATAAACAAAATAGATAAAATCATGCCAAGTGTAAAAACAAGTGGGCGATTCAATGAATAAAACTTACTCACTCAAAACGACATTTCGGCAAATTCACGGCATAAAGCACGGTTTTCGGCGGCAGGGTAGCTGGCTGTCCATGCACGGACATTGTGCAGGACGGCACGATAATCTCGCTGCATCGATAGCTGACGCAGGCTTTGTTGGGGATTGCTTGAGCGTGGCATAAACTGACGCAGTTGGCGATTATAAGCCTTGTCAAATCGCACTCGCTGTTTTTCGTTCAGGACAGGCGGGCAGATTTCTGACAGCACCTGAATCAATGCCAATTCATACTGACTGACGGTGATGTAGATGTCTTGACTGGCAGGCTGCACGCTCGTTACTCGCTGATAGCGACCATTATTCGACGCATCAGCAGTAGTGCAAAATGCCATCCCAAGCATCAGCACCAACAATAACGCAGGCAATGACAGTGCTTTGGGCGACAAACCCATAGGCTGTGCAAATGACGGTATCCGATAAGTGGCAAGTGTGCGTTCAAAAGCTTGGTTTTTCATCATAAGAATCACGAAAGTGTTTGGAACTTGCTTATGATACTGTGTTGAACAAAAAAAATCCGCTTGTTAAGTGTATGTGTATTGTAGATTTTATCCAGTTTTAGCAACACTTGGGAAAAATTTAGCCCAATTGTAAGCAGTTTTTGGCAAAAGTAGGCAAATGGTAATATTTGCAAGCTGTCCGAAAAACTGTGCTAAAATAGCGAAAATTTTTGTTGTGTGATGCAAAACCATGCTAGACAATCGCCTAATTGACCCAAATACCAAAAAAGAAGATGCCACCGACCGTGCCATTCGCCCAACTTCTTTGGCTGATTATATCGGACAGCCTGATGTCAAAGAGCAGATGGGGGTATTTATCCAAGCGGCACGCAACCGTGATGAAGCGCTTGACCATACGCTGATTTTTGGCCCACCAGGGCTTGGTAAGACGACACTTGCTAATATCATCGCTCGTGAGATGGGGGGTAATCTGCGTTCGACATCTGGCCCTGTGCTTGAGCGTGCAGGGGATTTGGCGGCGATGTTGACCAATCTTGAAGCAGGTGATGTGCTATTTATTGATGAAATTCATCGATTGAGCCCTGCTATCGAAGAGATTTTGTACCCCGCGATGGAAGATTATCAGCTAGATATCATGATTGGTGAAGGGCCGGCGGCTCGCTCGATTAAGCTTGATTTACCACCATTTACACTGGTGGCGGCGACAACACGAGCGGGGCTTTTGACATCGCCGCTGCGTGACCGCTTTGGGATTGTACAGCGACTTGAATTTTATAATGTGGCGGATTTGACGACGATTGTCAAGCGTTCGGCTCGCTTGATGGGTGTGCAGATGGAACATGACGGTGCAACCGAAGTGGCTCGCCGTAGCCGTGGCACGCCCCGCATCGCCAATCGTCTATTGCGCCGTGTGCGTGATTATGCCGAAGTCAAGGGTAATGGCATTGTCACCGAGCAATTGGCATCGGCAGCACTGGATATGCTTGCGGTGGATAAGCAGGGGCTGGATCAGCTTGACCGTCGTTATTTGATTGCATTAAAAGAGCGGTTCAATGGCGGGCCTGTGGGTGTTGAAGCGCTGGCAGCGGCACTTGCCGAAGATCGTGGCACACTCGAAGATGTCATTGAGCCGTATCTGATCCAACAAAAATACATCGACCGCACCCCAAAAGGGCGAGTGCTGGCTGAACTTGCCATTCGCCAAAATATTGTCGATGCCTTGTAATTACAAAAATACTAGGGCAAATCCAAAAACTTTGCTATAATAGACTGTTTGCCGATTGATTATCGGTGTTTTTTTTGAGTGATTGAACTATGATGAAATTTTGGCAAATTGGCAGTGTGGCGCTCATGTCGATGTTGGCATTGAGTGCGTGTAATGGCGATGGCGAAACTGCAACGACAGCAACGGCACAAAGCAAGCAAACAGCAACCAGCACCACCCAAGATGGTGGCAAGCAGACGCAAGAGAATAACGCCCAAGCCAATAAGCAAAACCAAGCAAAATCATCGCTTTGTAATAATGAGCTGATTGTCAAAAGCTATCAAGCCAAAAAATCTGATGTCCAAGTGCGTGGCTGTGGCAAAGTCAAAGCACTCTTGGCAGATGACAACAAAGGCAGTCGCCACCAAAAATTCATCGTCAGTCTCGATGGCCAAAAACAAACCATCTTGATTGCGCATAATATCGACCTTGCCCCACGAGTGGATGCGCTTGCTAAGGGTGATTGGGTGGATTTTTATGGCGAATATGAATACAGCGATAAAGGCGGTGTGGTGCACTGGACGCATCATGACCCAGCTGGTCGCCATCAAGGTGGCTATATTGAGCATCAAGGCGAACGATTTGAATAAATAAATTGTTTTTTTATATTAAATAGTTATCAAGTATAACAAGTAGTAATGAGTAGTTTATGAAGTTAAAATTTGTACCGACTGCTTTGGGTTTGGGCTTGAGCATTGCGATGATGCCTACCGCTTGGGCAAATGAGCCAAGCTCAATGGCTATCCCGACACCACAGCCAACCGCCAATCAAGCATTGCCTGAAGTGGCACAATCATCAGCACCTGCCATCACTACCCGACAGCAGGGCGAAGAGCTGTTTTATGAATGTGCAACACTGATTAATGATGCGATGCGTTTGGCGTGCTTTGATGCTATTGCCCAAGGTGAAGTACCAAGCATGACCGTCCAAAAGCGTCAGATTGCTTTGTCAAATACAGTCAAAAGCACCATCAAAGGCGAGCCGCAGGTCGTCTATGCCGAAGAAGGTGCCAAAACCGCCATCACCAAAAAAGATGGTGAAATGCTCCCTGAAGACATCCAAAACCTAAAAACAGCCTCTGAACGCTACACGCCACTGAGCATTGCCTTTGATTTGGACAAAAACAACACCGGTCTGTGGACGGCACGCCCGCACAACCCGATGTATATTTTGCCAATTTATTTTAATGCCAATCCAAACCGCCACCCAAGCACGCCAACGCAAGCGCAGGTGGATTATAGCCAAAATGATATGCGTATCCCTGAGCTGAAGTTTCAGTTGTCAGTCAAGGCAAAAGCGGCTGAGAACTTGCTAGGTACGGACGCTGATTTGTGGCTTGGCTATACTCAGCAGTCGCATTGGCAGGTGTATAATGAAGATAATTCACGCCCGTTCCGTGCGCATGATTATCAGCCAGAGATTTTTGTCACTCAGCCTGTCAAGGCGGATTTGCCGTGGGGCGGTCGCTTGCGTATGCTAGGTGCTGGTGCGGTACATCATTCTAATGGTGAAGATGACCCGTTATCACGCTCATGGAATCGTGCCTATGTGATGGCAGGTATGGAATGGGGTAAATTGACCGTGATGCCACGCCTGTGGGCACGAGTGGCAACGGGTGAATCAAGTGGTAAGCCTGATGACAACCCTGATATCATTGATTATTATGGCTATGGTGATGTCAAATTCTTATATCCGCTCGATAATGGTGGCAATCTATCGGGCACAGCTCGCCTAAATCCTGCCACTGGCAAAGGTGCGCTACAGCTTGACTATGTCCATCCGATTGATAAAGGTATCAGTGGCTATGTGCAACTGTTTCATGGCTATGGTCAGTCAATCATTGATTATAATGCCGAAACCACAGGGGTGGGTGTCGGTGTGATGCTCAATGATTGGATGGGCTTGTACTGATATTACGCAGTCGATGATGCCAACATTGCCAAACATGACCAACGTTGGTCAATCCAAATCCGCCAAAGCACCCGTGCCAAAGCGGATTTATTTTGTGCCATATCAAACAGCTCGATGGCTGCACCGCTTGCATGGGCGATGTGCGGTGTGTGGCTTGGCACGTCATCAAGGGGTGATTTGTCAGACGTGTCGGTCTGTGATACCACAACGAGTGCCAGCACGGCAATTGACCCTTGATACCGCCATGACGACGACACGCACTGTGCGACTGTACCCTGTCAGCTATTATCAATATCCTGTGAACCGCTTGATTACTCGGCTAAAAGACCATGAAGATGTGGTGGCATTGATGGCGTTAGGCGAATTATTGCGTACGATGCCAAAACCATCGGTCTGCCATGCGGATAATACCGTCATTATCCCTGTGCCGACGACCACCAGCCGTATCAGACAGCGGGGATTTGACCCTGTGTTATTGCTCGCCAAACATCTGGCACATCAGTGGCAGTTACCGATTTGGCAAGGGCTTATCCGACATGGTGGCAAGGTGCATCAGCGGGGATTGGATAAGCAGGCACGTATGGCGAATATTCAAGGGGATTTTGAAATGATTGGCAAGGTGCAGGCAACTTATGCCATTATCTTTGATGATGTGGCAACCACAGGCACAACCTTGCAAGCCATCGCCAAAGCGGTGCTAGCCAAGCAACCAACGCTAAAACTCATGGCAATTTGTATGGCGCATGGCTCGCCAATGATGGGACTACCTGTAGCATGAAATATCAACGAGCGGTACGGCAGAGCATGGCGCAGCAAGGATTTGGTCTTATCGAAGTGTTGGTGGCTTTGGTGATATTATCGATTGTCGTGCTTGGGTTTTTGGGCTTGATGGGTCGCTCATTGGTGCAAAGTCGTGGCAGTGATGCTCATATCTATGCCCAAGGGCTGATTGCCAATGATAGTATGGCATTGATGGGTTTAGAGTCATCTGCCAAAACTGCCTACCGTGCTCAGCTTGTCCAAATAGCCAGTCAAGCGACATCGAATGATACCATCCAAAGCTATCACAGGGCTGCGGCGGCAGTATCGATAAATTGCCAAGATGACTGCACGCAGACGCAGTTCGCCCAAAAGCTTGCAATCAACACCGCAACATTGGCAAGTCAGCAAGGTATCATCATCAGCGTCAAGCCCTGCCAATCAGGGGTATGCTGGGTGGCAAGTTGGGGCAATCAAGCCTTAGCACAGTTAAGTACTTGCCAAGCATCTGACAGTCACGGGGTGGGTGGTTGTTTGCTTATCGAAGGGTTAGAATGACGATGGGGCGATGGGCAAATAAGCAGGCTCAGCTTGGCTTTGGCTTACTTGAGCTGGTGGTGGCATTACTGATAGGCTCGCTTGTGGTGATGCTTGCCGTGACGATGTACGGTACGGGCATCAAACAGCTTGGCAATGCACATAATAGTGCCACATGGATTGATACCGATTTGCATGGCGTGCAGGCACTTAGTGCACAGCTACGCATGGCAGGGCATGGTATGCATGATGCGATGCCAAGTGCGGTGGTGATGCATCCACAGCAGGTAGCGCAGTTGCGACATCAGGCAGGTGTGATTTCTGATAAATTACTCAGTAAGCAGGCTGTCGGTGCATCAGGGCGGGGTGTTGCTATGGCATCTGACCAGTTGGTCATTTGGTATGTTGCACCGATGGATATGTGGGATTGTGAAGGCAATGCAGTTTTGGGCGCGCGCCGTGCTCGCTTGCAAGATGGTACTATGGCGACGGTTGCAGGGCAGGTGGTGATTGAGCGTTATTTTGTGAATAGCGAAGATGATGGCAGTCTATCACTACGCTGTGATTCAGCACGTTTTGTGACGGATGATATCCAAAGAGATAGCACACGAGACCGTCGGGGGATAGGCTCGGCTTTGATGAATGCTATCATTGATGCGCAAGTGGGCAAATCGGGCGTGTCATCTGCCAATACGGTGCAGGGATTTGGTGGTAATGGTGAGATTTTGATTGCTAATATTGATGGTTTTTGGGTGCGATTTTTGATAAATCATGACGACAACATCCGCCAATTATCCATCCGTGATTATCAGGCATTACCTGCGTATCCACAGGTGGCAGGCTTTGAGCTTGCAATTTTGGCAAAAGCACCAATTGCCACACAATCAGCTATGCAGACAGCGATGCAGTCATTCAAACTATTCGGCGAGACGGTGCGTATCACCGACAATCAGCCACGACGACTGTATCAGACGACGATACTACTGCCAAATGCCACCGCTGATGGTCTGCCTGTGTCGCCTTTAGCATTGGGGCAAGCGCAATGATAAAGACAATACGGGCAAAGCAGTCAGGATTTGTGCTGATTATTGTACTGGTGGCAGTGCTGATTATCAGTGCGATGGCGATGCTGATGCTCAATCAAGCAAGCACAGACACCAAAGCATCTGTGGTCGGATACCAAAAAACACAGCTGACCACCCAAGCTTGGCAAGCCATCACACCGCTATGGCAGCTCAACCATACACAGCTACACGACTTGGCGCATTCGGGCAGTTGGCTTGGACAAATGCTCGGTGCGTCAACACAGCCGATTGTCGGGTGGTATGCCTGCGGACAGGTGAGTGCAGGTGTGCTTGACATGAGCGACGGTCAAAGCGACCAAAGCAGTATGACTTGCCCTACAAACTTACCAAAATATCACGCCTATCTCACAACGCTTAATGCATCGCATTATTTGTACAAAGCATTTCATCCAAAGCTTAGCACCAGTACCCAAGCTACACCTACTGACGCACCACCATCGGATGCGTCATCGACTTATCACTATCATCTACTGCAACTGTACGCCGTTGCCACAAGCCAAAGCCACGCCAAATGCCAAACAGCATCCATGTATGAGCGACAAGCCATCAAATGCTATGGCGACATGGGCGTACCAGTGCAGGCAGTCGGGGCAAATTGGCTGATTGTCATCGAACAGCAAATCAGTGCAGATACCGCCGATACTGATGTAAATCATCTAAATGCACAAGCAGCCCAAGCAAAGCCCAAGGCAACCATCATCAAGCTTGGCGTGCATGATGTTGACATCATCCGTGAATGAGTAAAATTATCACGGCAGGATAAGCTGTTGATAGGCTATTTGCTAAGTGATTGATTATAAATTAGTTTACACCTGTAGCCTAGAATACCCAGCTACGTCTTTGTGAATAAAATTTATCCCAATGTAACATTATGTAAGCATTGTAACTAAGTACAGCAAACGGGTAAGATGTTATACACAACTCATGCATTATTTACATAAAGCCCTATAAAAACTCATTCAAAAAGGGTGACAGCGGCCAAGTTTTTGTCCTAAAATGTAACCAATGATGACAAACGCCAAAAACACGGTTAATCATCTGAGTATAAAACATTCACAAGCCAATTGGCTTAATTTGGAGAAAAACAATGAAAGCAATTAAATTGACCGCAATCGCAGGTGCAGTACTACTATCAACTTCTGCAATGGCAAATGTTGTAACTGACACTGCAAGCACTGTTGCAACTGGCACAGTAAATGCTGTTAAAGCTACCAGCTCAGCAATCGTTGATGGCGGCCGCACTTTCCTACAAACTGCAACTAAGCCAGCTGCAGTGAGTGCCGAAGTTGGTACACTAGGCTATGGTGCGAACATCACTTGGGATGCGAACGACAGCACTGCTGTGGTTGCTGGTTGGACTGGTGGTGATATCAGCATTTCAGACAAATTGTCAGTGAATGATGTCAAATATGACGTAGAAACTGACCTAAGCAACCCATACCTAGGCGTACAAGTTCGCCCAATGAAAAACTGGCTAACAGTCAACACTGGTATTATCATCCCTGACAATACCGTTACTGTTACTGCAAAACCAGACTCAGAAATCAAAATCGCTGGCACAACTTATACCAATACTGAAGTTGAGTCATTGACTGGTACAGTAAAAAGCCGTAACAATGTTGCGCCATACCTAACTGTAGGCTTCCGCCCAACCATCAATAACAACTGGGGTGTGTTTGGTGAAGTCGGTGCTGCATACACTGGTAAAGTGGATGTAGATTTGCAAGGTACTGGTACTAAAGGTGATGAAGCTGCCGCAAAAGCACGTCAAGAGATTGAATCTGAGACTGCACTGAAGTGGGCGCCGATTGCTAAACTAGGCGTAACTTACCGCTTCTAATCACTATCCGTCCAATCTTATCCGATAGTGAACAAAACGATGCTACAGTACTGTGGCATCGTTTTTTGTGGGTATTTGCCACCGGGTTTGAGCTTAACGTGATTTGTCGTGCGTTATGAAATTAAGCGGATTAATTTGGCTTAAGATTGATAAATCGCCGATAGATACAAGCTTGGATTGATATAAGCCATATAGCCATCGTGTAGTGGGATGGTGCTGTCGTTTTGTGGATGGATATGGACTAAATATTGTCCAAAATCCACACCCATACCTTGTGTCAGCGTACCACCGTTTAGCTTAATCCATGATTCTTTTAATTGCCACAGGATTTGCCGATAGATGGCTTGAGTGTCTGTTGGATAATTTTGCAAATATAAATTTTCATGATAACTAAAAAATCGCTTTGCTACCGCCTGCGAAATTGGTCGTATCTCCACATCGACACCACACGGATAAGGGCTGATAATCAGCGCCACGCAGTCTCGTGAGTGGCTAAAGCTGACAAATTCCTGCGTCTGAGCATCTGCCATCAGCCGATAAGGAAAGTTGTCATCAGATAGCACGCTTTGTTTGCCCAATCTTGATAATACCAAATACAGTAGCTCACGCACGGCAGGCGACTGTAGAGATTTATCCGCCGTTGTCATCTGTGCATATGCGATGATGGTGGATTGAGATTGGTATATCCAAGGGGGGTGAATGAGCGACATGGATGGTGGCTATTGAATAAAATTTAGACAATAAAAAAGCCCAAATAAATTGAGCTTTTTTTGGATAGGGTGAATTAATACGACAATTCGGCACGGCGATTTTGTGACCATGATGCTTCGTCTGAGCCTGTGGCGACAGGGCGTTCTTCGCCAAAGCTGACAATCTCAACATTGGCTTCTTTGACACCTTTATTCAGTAGATAACCACGCACCGCAGCAGCACGACGCTCGCCCAGTGACATATTGTACTCACGGCTACCACGCTCATCGGTATGACCTGCAACCAGCACACGAGCGGTTTCATTAGCGGTTAAGAATTTAACTTGTTCATCCAAGATGGCAGCGGCTTGTGGCTTGATGGCATCAGAATTATAGTCAAAATGCACAAGGCTAGGCAGATTTGCGGCAGCTTGTTTGATGGTGTCTGAATTATTCACCAAAGCACCACCAGTATAGGCTTTGCCTGTGTAGCCTGCAATTTGGTTTGGTGCGACAACTACATCATTGGTTTGGGCTTGTTTGCTTGCACAGCCTGTGGTGATTGTCATCACACTTGCCAAGGCGATTGCGCTTAATTTCATAGAAAAGTGTTTCATAAGACACCTATTATTATCATGCCAAGTATTACTTGGCTTAATTTGAATATTAAAAATTGCTATAAAAATCTGTTTTATTCATCAATGTTTGTATCGAATGTATCCATAGCTTGTCAGTGATGAATATATTGTGTCTATAATGACAAATTTACAACAATTTTACAAGAAGTTTTTGCATAATTAGCATTAATAAGCATCAATCTGGCTATTTGCTGAACAAACTGGATAAAATTGGTGCAACTACTTTATTCAAAATGCAAATTTTGGTAGTATGTAGCATTTTTAATCGTGGGCAAATTTGCCCCAATCATCAACCATTATAGCGATAGAGGACATCATGACAAATCAAGCACAAACACCGACCAAAATTTATCTAAAAGACTATACACCGCCAAGCTTTGAAGTAAAAAAAGTGGATTTGGATATTCAGCTATTTGACGACCATGCCACCGTCGATGCCACCCTTGAGATGACCCGCCGTCATGCAGGTGAGCTCGTGCTATTCGGGCGTAGTCTTGAGCTACAAGATATTCGCCTAAATGGTCAAGCGCTTAGCGAGAATGACTACAAAAAAGACGATGAATCGCTGACCATCCTAGATGCACCAAATGACGCTGTGGTACAAACTCGTGTGCGCATCACCCCGCAGACCAACACCACGCTTGAAGGCCTGTATCAGTCAGGTCAAGGTGATGAGCTGATGTTTGTGACGCAGTGTGAGCCCGAAGGCTTTCGCAAGATTACCTATTTTCCAGACCGTCCTGATGTCCTGACCGAATACACCACACGCCTTGAAGCACCAAAACGCTTTAAGACCTTGCTTGCCAATGGCAATTTGATTGAGTCAGGCGATGTCGGTGATGAGCGTCACTTTACCATTTGGCATGACCCAACCAAAAAACCCAGCTATCTATTCGCCGCTGTCATCGCCAATCTTGAAGTCTTAAGCGATAGCTACACCACCATCGAAGGGCGTGATGTACTGCTTGAAGTATATGCCACAGCGCATGATATTGATAAGTGCCATGTCGGTATGCAAGCGCTCAAAGATGCGATGAAATGGGATGAAGATAACTATGGGCGTGCCTATGACCTTGACCGCTATATGATTGTGGCGACCAGTCAGTTCAATATGGGGGCGATGGAAAATAAGGGTCTGAATATTTTTAATACCAGCTGTGTGCTGTCAAGCCCAGAGACCACGACCGATGAGCGTAGTTTTAATGTCAAATCGGTGATTGCGCATGAATATTTTCATAACTGGACGGGCAACCGCATCACTTGCCGTGATTGGTTTCAGCTGTGCCTAAAAGAAGGCTTTACGGTATTTCGTGACCAAAGCTTTTCGGGGGATTTTCGCTCAAAAGCGGTGCAGCGTATCGAAGATGTGGCGATGCTACGCTCGGCGCAGTTTGCCGAAGATGCAGGGACGCTAGCACATCCTGTCAGACCAGAGAGCTTTGTTGAGATTAACAATTTTTACACCATGACCATCTATGAAAAAGGTGCAGAAATTGTGCGTATGCTTGCTAATTTACTTGGCAAAGATAAATTCCGTCAAGGCACGGACGAATATTTTCGCCGTTATGACGGCATGGCGGTGACGGTTGAAGATTTCTTGTCTGCCTTGTCGGTCGCTGATGAGCGCGTGTCGCTATTTATGCCGTGGTATCGTCAGCCGGGCACGCCTGTGCTATCAGGCTCGTCTCGTGTTGATGGTGATAAAGTGGTGATAAGCCTTGCTCAAAAAACTCGCCATGTGCCAAATTATGATGCGCCGATTGCACTGCCGATTCCTGTGGATACAGCGATTTTTGACAGCGTGACAGGTGAGATGCTGGCAAGCGATATGCTGCTATTGACCAAAGACAGTGATGAGTTTGTCTTTGATGGTATCAAGCTTAGCGTCGGTGCGCACCCTGTGGTGTCGGTATTGCGTAATTTCTCTGCGCCTGTGAAGCTGGACTTTGATTATACCGATGAAGATTTGGCACGACTAGTGGCGTTTGAGACCGAAGGCTTTAACCAGTGGCAAGCTTTGCAAAGCTTAGTTAATCGCTGGCTATTTGGCAACACCGACGATACCGGTATCCTGACTGATGCGCTAAAAACAGCTGTTAATAAGCTTAAAGACACCGACCCGATGCTTGCTGCTCGTTTGTTTGATTTACCAAGCGAAAAAGAACTTGCGATGGCGTATGATACCGACTATGACCCTGTAGCGGTCAAGGCACGCCGTGATGCGCTCAAATCACTGATTGCACAGTCGCTGTCTGATGTGGCAGGCGAGTGGTATGCATCGCTTGGCAATGAAGCGTATGCTGATACGCCTGATGCTCGTGGTCGCCGATTGCTAAAAAATGTCCTACTTGACCTATCATTGACCGCAGGTATCGATGGTGCGGATGCGTGGGCGTATGCGCAGTATGATAAGGCATCATGCATGAGTGAGCGACTGGGTGCACTGACAGCGATTATTCATCATAATCTTGAACAAAAACAAGTATTTATCGATAATTTCTATGAGAGATTTAGCGATGAAGATTTGGTGATTGATACTTGGTTTAGCGCCCAAACTTCATCAAGTCATACCAGTGTCGATGAGATTGCTCGCCTAATGGCTCGTGATGATTTTGATTGGAATACGCCAAATCGTGTGCGTGCGGTGCTCGGTGCGCTCGCTGCCAAGCCAGTTCAGCTGTGGAGCGAAGCAGGCGTGGCACTGTATTTGTCAGCGGTGGAGCGACTTGACGGCAGTAATCCGCTTTTGGCGGCTCGTCTATTGACGGCATTGGCTCGTTGGCAGACATTATCTAGTGAGCCAAAAACAGTGGTCAAAGCCAAACTTGAACACCTACAAACCAAAGCCAGCTCAAAAAATGTGCTTGAGTTCTTGGGCAATATGCTAAATGGCTGATGCTGGGTTTGAGATGATTATAAAGACAGGTTTTCGCCTGTCTTTTTTAATTTTGTCCTGTAAATGATTGTTGCTAATTATAAAAAGTGTTATAATGATTTGTTTATTAAAAAATTGATTAACACAATGATGAGTATCTGATGAAAGGTAAGATTTTAGATTTTTCGGTGGCGCAAGGCGGTGGGCTGATTCTAAGTAGTGATGGCACACGCTATTTGTTCAATGCTGACCAGTGGCATGGTCAAAGCTTGCCAAAAGCAGGGCAGGATGTGGATTTTAATATCGATGATACGCACAAGGCGATTGATATTTATCCTGATGTCTATGCGATGCCTGCGCAGAGTCAGACGGTGGCTAAGCTTGATGAGATTGGTAATAAGGTTGGCGATTCGTTTAATAAATTTGCCACTGATATTAATAACAGCTTGGTCAAAATCAACAGCAAAGAAACGCCTGCGACTTTTGTGGATTATGCGGTGCAAACCGTCACCAAAAATTATGCTAATTTTAATGGGCGAGTTCGTCGCAAAGAGTATTGGGGCACGATGCTTGTGTATATGATTGTCGCTGTTATCCTGTCTATGTTGATGAATATCACCTTTTGGATATCAGAATATTTGTCGTACTTTTTTGTGCTTGTGGCGTCGATTTTTTATTTGGCGATGATTGTGCCAATCATTGCGCTGACCGTGCGTCGCCTGCATGATGTGGATAAATCAGGCTGGTGGTATTTTATTTCGCTTGTACCACTCATTGGTGGGATTTGGCTATTAATTTTGCTATGCACCGAAGGCACTCGCGGTGAGAATCAATTTGGCGCTGACCCAAAGATGCTTGAGTGATAATGGCGTGTCGATTATCACAAGACAGGTTTGCGCCTGTCTTTTTTATTGGCAAGTATTATCGCCATCATGGGGCGAAAATGCTACAATACGCCAATTATTTACACTAATTATTTGCTAGTATTTTTAAATTATGATGCCTGTTGCCCCGCCATTGTATTATAAAGTCGCCATCAGCTTACTTGCGCCCATCTATCGAATGATGGTCAAGAAAAAATCCCGCCACAGACCGACCTTGACTCGTGAGCTGGGTGAGCGGTTTGGTGAGCAGTATCTGCCTGCACCAAAGGCGGATAAGGGGGTGATTTGGTGTCATGCTGTTTCATTAGGTGAGCTAAATACCGCTTATCCATTATTAAAAAAACTGCTCGATGCTGGTTTTGGCTTATGGATTAGCAGTACCACGCAGACGGGCTTTGAGCGAGCGAGTCGATTATTCGTTGATGAGATTGAGCAATCACGGGTGTCGCATAGCTTTGTACCTGTGGATAGCCCTGTGGCGATACAGCGATTCTTGGCTCATGTACAGCCTGTGATGACGCTGTTTATCGAGACCGAACTGTGGGCGAATACTTTATATGAACTAAAAAAACAACACATCCCTGCACTGATGGTCAATGCTCGACTAACGGACAAATCTTATCAAGGCTATGCCAAAATCACTAAGGTCAGCCGTAGTATGATGGCAAATTTGGATAAAATCATTGCCCAAGATAGCGACTCTGCCAAGCGGTTTTTGGCACTTGGGGCGAATAATGCGCAGGTTGTGGTGGTTGATTCGCTCAAATGGGTCAGCCAAAGCGGTCTAACCCCTGCCAATCAACAGCTTGCCAAGACAATGGCGGATGTGATTCATACTGCGGGCAGGCGAGCGGTGTGGACGATGGCAAGCACCCACGATGGCGAAGAGTTGCTGGCACTCAGTGCACATCGTCAGCTGATTGATAAACTACAAAGCCTGTCCAATCAACAGGCTAACCCGTTATTAATCCTAGTGCCACGCCATCCCGAACGCTTTGATGCGGTGTATCAGCTGTGCTGTGAAATGGGGCTTGTGACTGCTAGACGCTCGGCAAATGATGTTATTACAGCCGAGACGCAGGTGTATCTGGCGGACACGATGGGCGAGCTGATGGCATGGTATCAGCTGTGTGATGTGGCGGTGGTGGGCGGCTCATTTGTGCCTGTAGGTGGGCATAATCCGATTGAGCCGGCAAGTCTTGGCAAGCCGATTATCATGGGTAGCTATGATGATAATTGTCATCTATTGACCAAAGAGCTGCGCAAAGCGGGTGCGCTGGCGCAATTGGACGCCACAGATGCACAAGTAGCAGATAAGCTTATCGAAGCGTTGGTGCAGACCTATGTCTATCACTGGAGTGGTGAGCAGGGCGAACGACTTGTCAAAGCCAAGCAATCAGCACTGACGCATCAGTTTGATGAGATTATGAGTGTGCTACATCATACAGAGGATGGGCATGGATTATGAATATTATCTTATTAAACCCAAGCGACATCACAGGAGAGACGGCACGCATCGATGACAAGGCGACCATCACGCATATCCGCACAGTGCTCGGTGCAGGTGTGGGCGATACCCTAAAGGTCGGCTGTCGTCATGGGCTTATCGGTACAGCTATCATCACGCAGATGGGTGATGATGGTATTCGTCTAGGTATGCTTAGCCTTGATAAATCACCACCGCCGAAGCTGAATCTCACTGTCATATTGGCACTGCCCCGTCCAAAGGTGCTACGCCGCCTTGTGATGGATATGACAGCAATGGGGGTAAATCGCATTGTACTTATCAACAGCTATCGCACGGACAAATCTTATTGGGGCTCGCCATTATTAAATAAAATCGATGAATACATCACCGAAGGGCTACAGCAGGGTATTGATACCGTGCCACCGCAGATTGTGATGGCAAAGCGGTTCAAGCCCTTTGTCCAAGATGAGCTACCTGCCATCATCGGCGATGGTAAGGCACTCGTGGCGCATCCGTATGCGGATATCAGCTTTGGCAGGGCGGTGCAAGATGGCTTGCCAAGCGTGCTTATCGTCGGTGCTGAAGGGGGGTTTATCCCTTATGAGATTGAGCTATTGGGCAGTGTCGGGGTGCAGGCGGTGAGTTTGGGCAGTCGCATTTTACGCACTGAATCAGCGGTCAATGCGCTACTGGGTCGATGGCTAAATTGATTTGGCTGATAAGATGGCAAATTGTCAGCTTGAGAAAGCTGTAAAGCTATCAACGGCGTATTAATCTTGGGGTATCACTTCATCAGCGGCGAATCAGGGCATTTGCCAAAGTCGCCCCAATAATTAGTGCCACACCAATCATCTGTAAGGGTAGTAGTGGCTGACCAAGTAGCGCAATCGCCAAGATAATCGCCGTCAATGGCTCAATGATGGTAAAGACCGATGCGGTCGTGGCAGGCAGTTTGTTTAGCGCAGTCATATACAGAAAAAACGGCGCAATCGTACCAACCAGACTAAGCCCAATTACATAAGCCCATGCCTGCATCGGCAGAGTAGATACCGTCTGATAAGTGGCAAAGGTCTGGGGTAAAAATAGCAGGGCAATCGCACTAAATGCCACCGAGCTAAAAAACACCATCTGTGTCGAGTGATTAAACGACATCGCTTTTTTGCCCAAAATGCCGTACAGCGAATAGCATAGCCCTGATAACAGACCGACCGCCACGCCCATATTTAGGCTAAATGTATCACCTGCCATCAAGCACGCCACACCGATGACGGCAACGATGGCAAGTAAGGCGGATTTGAGTGAGATTTGCTCGCCTAGGATAAGCTTGGCAAGCACAAGGCTGAACACAGGCGCAGTATAAAGTAGCGCCACTGCCATGCTGACACCTACCTGACTGACCGCGTAAAAATAACACAAAGTCATACCAAGCACACCGATGAGCGACTGCACGATTAGGCTTAGCCATTCTTTGGCACGCATGGTCAAAAAAGTGCGATACAAGCTTGGCAATAGCACAAGTACCATCATACCAGCGGTGACGATACGCAAGGTGGTGATGGCAAAGCTGTCCAGCCCAAGCCTGCCAAGCTGTGTCGAAAAAATCCCCAAAGTTCCCCAACAAATCCCTGCCATGATGACTTGTAGCGAGCCGATGAGTAGCGTGCGGTTTGGGGTGGTGGTTGTATGCATGACTTGGTTAATTATTCATCAAAAAAGGGAAGTTAGCATAGCATAACTTCCCGATATTACCAAGTCTTTATCAATCACGCATCAGCGGATAATACGAATGCTTGACTGGTCGTTAAGCGTGCCATTGACAGTTGGGTAATGACTGCTTGGCTGATAAAAACTACTTGGCTGATAGCCTGCGCCTGACGATAGTGAGATGATATCATCTGCCATCAGATTGCCCAGCTGTGTATAGCCTGAATGGGTGAAATGTACACCGTCTTTTGATGCTTTACCACTATTAATCCAGCCTTTCATCGAGCAGCTACCACCCATTGCGCCTTGCCAATCCCAAAACAGGGTTTGTAGGCTTTGGGCGGTTTGGCGTTGTACTTCTTGGATGTCACTGAGCTTACTTGGGCGTGTGCCACATGAGCCAGCTGTGTTTTTGAGCGCTTCAGGGGATGAGACAATCATGATGGCGCTACTTGGCGATGCTTTGCGAATTTGGGCGATACGTTCTGTCAGTACTTGGCGTACACGCTCAGGCTCGACGCTGTTGTAGGCTTCGTTCGTGCCGTAGGCTAGGATGATGAGATTGGGTGCGACGGTGGCGAGCTCATTTTGCCATGCTGCTGTATTCCAGCGACTCCAGTGTGATAGCTCAGCACCATTAATCCCGAGCGATGATACGGTTACACCTGTGCCATTAGCATTAAACGCCCACCAGCCACCGATGGCTGTATCATTCATAGTGCCATTGGCGGTGATGGTGAATGGTAGCTTGGCATGGATTTTGGCAGTTTGCCAAGTGCCGTTTTTGATGGGTGCTTCGAGTGTGAAGCGATTGCCATCGGCATCAACGCCGCTAAGCGCACCATCATACGCACCTTGTTTGATGCTGACGATGATGTTTTGGGTAGGTTCATTGCGTTTGGATTTGATGGTGAGTGTGCTACCTGCGCCATTTGGCTTGGCAATCAGACCGCCTAGTGTATAATCTTCGCTCGTGGTGCGACGGCTAGACACAGGCGTCCATTGATAATTGTCATAGCCAAATCGTGCCATGCGTTGACCGCTAAAATACATTGGCATCGCCCAGCCCATACCGCCGTTGCCATAGTGCGATTGTAGGCTTGAGCGTAGGGCGTCGGTCATGCTGTCGCCAGCGGTGTGCGAATCGCCAAGCTGTACGATATGCACCTGTTGATTGTTCAGTGCTTGTACCAATTTGTCTGTATTTGGCTCGCCATAATTGGTCAGATAAGTCGCTTGAGCGTCAAGGCATAGAGCGGACACGAGCGTGGATAAGGCAAGTTGTTTTTTCATGACAGTTACCATTAACATGAGCTCTTATGGCGAGATGGTGAGTTGTTGTTGAAGGGCTTCGGCAATCAATTTTTGTCCTTTGACGCTAAAATGAATGCCATCGGAGCTACGCATTTTAATGGTTTCGCCATCTTTGACAAGATAGTCATTATATACGTTATCACTAGTGCCAAATAATTCCCTAGAATCCATGACGAGTACATTGTGTTGTTTGAGCTCTTCTTGCATGACTTTATTTAGATAAATCATCTGCTCATTGAGCTGTTGTTTTTTCATGTTTGGCGGTGTAATCCAAATCACTTTGACGCCACGACTGTGTGCACTTTGGATGATACTTGCCATGCGAGCACGATACGACGCTTCCCACTCAGGTGTCTGGAATTTGAGTCGGGCTTTGGTTTGTAAATCAGGCATATCCCACGGGTCATTTGGGCCCAAAAATACCGCCAAGATTTTGATATTGGCATTGCTTACTAGCGTCTCTTCGATGGTTTTTGGCCAGTCAAAGAAACTTGGATAAGCCAGCCCCGTGCTTTGTTTGCTTAGGTTTACTGATTTGATATTGTAATTTTTTTGTAGATATTGCTGAACGTGTGGCGCAACCCCTTGCATCATTGAGTCGCCAGCAAAGAAAATCTCATCGCCAGCTCGAAGTACGTATTGGTTCGCTAGCTCTTTTTGGCGATTTTCTTCGGCAAGCTGTGCTTGTTTGGCAGCTTCTAGTTCAGCTTTGATTGCCATTTGCACCTTGTATTCAGGCGTGTAGGCATGTTGCTCATTAAAATTGGTGGCAATTTGCTGATTATAGGCGACGATTTGGTCGGTAAATTGTCCGTGTGCCGCGTACAACGCATTGCCAATATCGCCACCTTTTGCCCATAGGCTATATTGGCTTAGGGGTGCAATTGGGCTTTCGCGGTGATAAGTTTGCAAAAAATACGCATTCACCGAATTTTGCATAATCCAAATGCTCAGCACGGCAAATAAGCACAGCACAAACAGCAAATAACTGATGGTTGAGCTATGGTCATAAGGCGGTTCAATCTCGCCAAGCTTGATGTGTTTTGGCTCAGGATATTGGCGGTCGCTCACGGGTTTTTGGGTAGATGGCTTAGAAGTTTGCATAAATAAATCCTGGAATGCCTGATGGTGCAAAAATAATCACGGTCATAAGTAGCACAAAAATCACAGGAATGAGCACGATTTTTGGGATACGAGCGCCAATCTTGACGATGCTTGGTGTGGCTTTGGTATAAAGCGGGTACAGTAGCCACGCCACCAAAAAGATAGATAGCATATAAATCGGATTGTCATTCCAGCCGACATTGGTGTGATTGTGCGCTAATGCACTAAAAATCCCCATCGCTTCTGCCCAAGTGGTCGCCCGAAAAAAGACAAAGCAAAGGCTAACAAAGGTGACAGTCACAAAAATACCAATCACTTTGCCAAGCCAGCTGTGATTATACAGGGCATTGCGAGATGATTTGGCATCCATGCCGAGATAATTTTGGCACAGCTTATCGGTGCAGTTAAGCCAAATAATGGCAAGTCCGTGCAAAATCCCCCAAAGCAAAAAGTTCAAGCTTGAGCCATGCCAAATGCCTGATAAACCCATCGCAATGAGTAAGTTCAGCTGTGTTTTGGCAAAGCCATTGCGACTACCGCCTAGTGGAATGTAGATATAATCACGAATCCAAGTCGATAAGCTAATATGCCATCTGTCCCAAAAGGCACGGATATTATGAGCAATCAGCGGTGCTTTGAAGTTCACCGGCAGGCGAAAACCAAGTAGCAGACCAAACGCCACCATCATCTCACTATAGCCCGAGAAATCTAAAAACAGCTGTAAGGTATAAGCATAAATCGCCACCAGTACTTCTAGGCTGTGGTACTGCATCGGATTGGTAAAAATTGGATTCACCCAATTATCCGCAAGCCAACCTGCCAGCCACCATTTTTTGATTAATGCCAATAAAATCAAGCACAAAGCGATGGTGGGAAATAGGATGCGTCGTGGCGACTGCGTGCGGATTTGGGCGCTCATACCGCATGGTTTGCCTTCGATGTCGGTCAGACCTGATGCGCTTTTGGCACGGGTAATCGGGCCTGCGCTGATGGTCGCAAAGAATGAAAAATGCGCCACAAGCTGTGCAAAGCTAAATTCGGGCACGGCATCTTCGTCATAATATCGGCTGACCATGTAGCTGATTGCCTGAAACGAGTAATACGAGATACCCAGTGGAAAAATCACATTCGCCATCAGACCTGAAGTGTCCAGTTGCATCGCTTGCATGGCAAATTTGACCGACTCACGGAAAAAATCATAGTACTTAAATAGGCTAAGCTGAAGTAGCGTGATGACAATGCCTGTGATGAGCCAAGTTTTCTTTTTATCCGTACTGCGTGTGATGGCTTGACTGATAAAATACACCAACACGGTATAACCAAACAGCACGCTGATGGCGACAATGCCCGCCATCAAATAAATCACCAAATAGCTGATGATAATCAGTAGGATGTTTTGCCAGTGTGGTTTTTGGCGAAACGCCCAATACACCGCCAAAAATGCGATGAATAATAAGGCAAATTCAATGGATAAAAAAGAAAACATACGCAGATGCTCGATGAATGACTAATTTAAACACTTAAATACCTAAATTGTATCATAAGGTTATATTTTTGTTAATATTTAATATTTAAAAATGTCTTATACATTTGTTTTTTTGTATAAAAAATCACCCAATCATGGATGCTGATTGGGCGATGGATGGGCAAAGAATGGGTGATTTTTTTGGCTACTGTTGAGTTTGTTTTTGGCTAATGATATGCAAATAGCGACCCATCAGACGAAACGGCATCTGCCTTGCGTAGCGTAGCTCCATTGCGACGATGTCATCGGGGTTGTTTAGCCCGCCACGCTTTAGCGGTGCATAATCTGAAAACACCCGAATCCCAGAACGGATGGTGATGGTATAGCCATGATGTGTCAGCCAAGATTCGACCACTTCGGGGGCAACAGGGTGATTGGGCGTCAGACTCTTATCATCGGCAGGGCGGGGCGTGCCCAGCTGATAAAAATTCCCCATCACAAGATTGCGATAAATCAGGCTAGCTGGATTATAAAAGCACAATGACAGCACGCCATGATCCACCAAATACCGATCAAAAAACGCCATAATCGCTTCAGGCTCGCCCAGCCACTCAAGCACCGCATGGCATAAAATCACATCAAATTTTTCATCGCCAAGATGCTCGGGCAGCTCTTGATAAGGACAAGCAATAAAACGCAGATGATCAGGGTTGATAGCCATCTGCATCGCACTGTCTTTGGCTTTATCAAGCATATTGACCGAGATGTCATTGATGGTGACATGATGATTTTTGGCAAGCTCAAGGCTAATCTGCGCAAGTCCTGCACCGACATCCAGCACCCGCAGTGGCCTGCCAAGCGTTTGGCTAAGCTCACCGATGGCATCTGTGATATCCTGCGTGAGTACCGCCAAGCGGATACGACCTTTGAGTCCGCCATAGACTTTTTTGGCGAAGTGGTCAGCAATGGGGTCAAAATTTCGGTCAGTGGCAGATGTCGTCATGTTAATGTTTTGTAAAAATTAAACGGATAAGTGTATCAAAACTTGGCAAAGGGGTGCGATTTTATCCAACTATTGCTATAATGCAGTGATTTTGCCAACTTGTCATTATTATAACACAGGCAAGTGGCTTTTATTGATTGATCATCACAAAGAGCAAGGTTATGAAAAATTCCACCATCAAATTTATCAGTGCGAGTACTGTAGCATTGTTGGCATTGGCAGGTTGTAGCAAATCTGACGAATCGGCTGAGAATCTGCCTGTGGCTGAGCCTGTGGTCACCCAAATCACTGCCGTGTGTGATGATCATAGCCTAAAAAATCGCCTAAATGATGCGCTACAATCAGCACTGCTCGATGCATCATTGTCTCGCTTGACAGGTATGTCAGAGCTACAGATGCAAGATATGGAAACTAAGGTGCGTAGTCAGCTTGGCACGGTGAGTTTTGATTTACAAAATGTCAGCAACACCGATACAGGCTGTAGTGCAGATGTCTATATCACACCATCAGCACAAGATATGATGGCAGCTGAGAATCTATTAGCACAGCGCAACATCAACCTTGCTGATCACATCAAAGCTGCAGGTGGTGAGCTGATCGCAGGGCGTATCGTGGCACAAGGCATGACTTATAAGATTGTGGATAATAAGGCGGTACTGGACAATCCACAGCATCCGATTTTTGGTGCGGCGGCGGATGCACTGGTGATGGCTGCCAGTCAGATGGATGCGGCAGCTGCGACTGATACAGGTGCGATGGATGCCGCTGCCGTCGCTGCAGCGGTTGCAGCACCTGTGGTAGCAATGCGTCCGCAGGTGATTGATCGTAGCACAAGCGAAGTGGTGGCATCAGATGCGACTGCAGATACCACGCCGGTTAGCCGTCCTACGACCACAACACAGCCAAAAGCCCAAACCCAGTCAAAGCCAAAACCAAAGACTGAACAAAAAGCCCAAACGCAGTCTAAGCCACGAGCCGAACAAAAAGCCCAAGCCAAGCCAAAGGCTGAACCACAAAAAGCCACTGCCAAGCCTGTGGCAAAAGCTGAAACTGCCAAATCATCGGATAATGACGGCGTTACTCGTACCATCACCCCATCAAAACAAGACGGTGAAACTCGCCAAACCATCACTCGTACAGTGACCAATACCGAGAAAAAGGCAGAACCAAAACAAGAAAGCAAGCAACAAGCCAAACCACAAGCCAAGCAAGAGCAAAAACCTGCCGTGCCTGTGGGTGAGATTGTGATTGTCGAAGGTAATGACACTTACTAAGACTGCCTAAGACTGCTTACTTAGATTTACCAAGCAGTCTGAACAATCGCTTTTAAGCTTGTCAAAATCACGCCACCATTTTGTATGATGGCGTGATTTTTTTTGAATATACCAAACCATGTTTCAAAAGCATATCCATCTTGTTAAACTTGTGTTAAAATCTACTGGCTAATCAGCTTTTTTGCCGATAGTTTTTTTAGCCAATGTTGGCGTTTTATTTATTTTGAATTTGGAGAATTGTATGACTTTAGCACGCAATAAATTTGCCCTAGTAATGCCAGCGATGCTGCTTGGTGTAGCGACGATGGTCGGTTGTAATCAATCAGCCCAAGATAAGCCAGCAGCCGAACAGCCTGCGCCAAGCACCGAATCAGCTGACAAGGTCGCCGAAAAAGCCGCCAAGACGGTAGCGATTACAGCGATTGTTGAGCACCCATCACTTGATGACATCCGCTTAGGCGTGATTGATGGATTGGCAAGTTTGGGCTACAAAGATGGTCAAAATTTGACCGTGAATTTCCAATCAGCACAAGGCTCAATGGCGACCGCAGGACAGATTGCCAAGCAGTTCGTGGCTGATAATCCTGATGCCATCGTTGCCATCACCACCCCGACCGCCCAAAGCCTAGCAGCAGCGACCACCACCATTCCACTGATTTATACCGCTGTCTCTGACCCTGTCGCCGCCAAGCTGATTGATAGCAATAACAAAGGCTTACAAGAGAATATCACCGGTCTATCAAGCCAGTTACCACTTGAGCCACAAGTCGAACTATTCACCAAAATCAAACCTGATGCCAAGCGTATCGGCTTTGTGTATAGCCCAGGTGAAGCCAACTCTGTGGCAGTCAAAGAAGAACTTGCCAAGCTACTACCAAAATACGGCATGACTTTGGTTGAAGTCCCTGCCAACCGCTCAAGCGATGTGGCGGATGCGACCCGTTCGCTAGCAGGCAAGGTGGATTTGTTCTACACATCGCTGGATAATGGCGTCGCATCTGCGATGGAAGCGATGGTACAAGTCGCCAATGAACTCAAAGTCCCTGTGATTACTTCTGATGAATTTTCGGTGCGTCGTGGTGCGACAGCTGCACTTGGCGTGAATGATTATGACTTTGGTTTGACCACTGCCAAGATGGTCGCAGATGTGCTAGATGGCAAAAAGCCAAGCGAAATCACCCCGCAGGTAATGAATACCTTGACGCTATTTATCAGCCCAAAACACGCCGCCGAGCAGGGCGTGACGGTGGATTTGACCACGCTGGGTGAGAGTATCAATGTCGATACCACAGCGCCACGCCAACAAAAATAATTGATTTAACATCAGCCTATGATGGGTGTATCGTCGATATCGCCCATCTTACTGATGAATTTTTTTGTTAAAATTAAAATGTCTATACTTTTATAAAATGACAACTTGGCGAATGACTTAAACTTTGCCTAAGCTTTGCCTAAGCTTTGCCAAAAATCTGCCAAGTGAATTGAGTTATTTGTGTGTTTTTATGGTGAGTATGTTTATGAACACGAATTTTTTTAAAAAGACCCTATGGGCAAGCATCACAGCCATTGCCTTGAGTGCGTGTGGTGGCGACAAAGCCCCTGAGCAAGCTGCTGCCCCTGCTGATGCCAAAGAAGCCAAAACCCTTGCCATCACTGCCATCGTCGAGCATCCTGCACTTGATGCAGCTCGCACCGGTGCGATTGAACAGCTGGCTGCCGAAGGTTATAAAGAAGGTGAGAACCTAACTGTCACTTTCCAATCGGCTCAAGGCAATATGGCAACGGCAGGTCAGATTGCCAAGCAGTTTGTCTCTGACAATCCTGATGTGATTTATGCCATCGCCACGCCATCAGCGCAGGCATTGGCGGCAGCGACTTCGGATTTGCCGATTGTCTTTTCGGCGGTGACTGACCCAGTTGAGGCCAAGCTTGTGGCTAGCCTTGAAAAATCAGACAACAACATCACAGGCGCATCAGATGTACTACCATATGAGCCACAGATTGAGCTAATTCGTGAGCTAGTCCCTAATGTCAAAAATGTCGGCTTTGTTTATAATCCGGGTGAAGTCAATTCAACCGTCGTGCTAAAATCATTAAAAGAAAAATTAGCACCACTTGGCATTAATGTCGTCGAAGCGCCAGCATCCAAATCAACCGACATCACCCAAGCCGCCAAGAGCCTAGTGGGTAAAGTCGATGTCTTCTACACTTCGACCGATAATATGGTGGTCAATGCTTATGAAGCGATTTATCAAGTCGCCAAAGATGCTAAAATCCCACTGATTGCATCAAATACCGAAGCGGTCGAGCGTGGTGCGGTGGCGGCGCTTGGCGTCAATTATACCGACCTTGGCAAAGAATCAGGCAAAATCATCGCCCGTATCTTTAAGGGCGAAAAACCTGCGGATATTCCTGTGTTTATCCCGCAAAAGCTTGATTTGGTCGTGAGCAAAAAACACGCCGCCGAACAAGGGCTTGAGCTACCTGAAGCTGTACTACAGCGTGCAACCAAAGTGCATGAATAAGTCAGTTGGTTAATTAAAAATCCCAAAATCAGCTGTGATTTGAACCGACCCCCAATT
>NZ_MUYU01000032.1 GCF_002014825.1 Moraxella pluranimalium
ATCATGTCATGCATTAAATATAAAATCGCTGGCATTGGTGGGGTGCGGTTTACTACATGGTGAAGTCATAATCATCATCCCTTGATTGCTCGGGTTCGGGCTTGGGTGCTGGCGTTGTGGCAATATTCGCAATTCTTTCAAACGCATCATCTATCATTTTTCGCTGATTTTCGTAATCGCTATCAACCCCTAACCGCTCCCCTATTACCCTATCAATCTCTATTTTCTGGGCGATATGGACTGCTGGGGATTTATCAAAGATTGGTGAAAACGCTTCATCCATCGCATATTCAACATCATATTTTTTCCAGCCGTTGCGGATATTTTCCAATTCCAATGCCGTCAATGCTGGCGGTTCGGGTGCTGGCTCGGGTGCTGGCTTGGGTGCTGGTGCTGGTGGTTCGGGTGATATGGCGTATGGGTGATTATCCCATTCTTGTTCCTGCTCCAATTTTTCCATCACCGCATCATAATCTATACTGTTCTGATAAATGCGTTCATCATTCAGCTGTCGCAATTCATGGTTTGCCTGCTGGATTGCCCTGTTAAAATTGCCCTTGTCTGTCTGTATTCCCTTGCGTTCCATTGCTGTGACGGCTACCCCTAATTTGATGGTCGGTGCAATCTCTAACCCCCTTTCTTTATGTGAACGATGGTCTAATTGGATGTCTAACCCTGCCTTTTTCAAATGATGATTTGCAAAGTCTTGCCATGCTATGCGTACCTGCTCAAGGTCTTTTTTGCGGTTGCGTCCTGCCTTTTCGTTGTCCGCTTTTGCCCCCAATCCGTCATTGGTGATTACTCGTGTAGTGGTTAAAATGTGGGCGTGGTGGTTGCGTGGGTCTGCTCCCTTTTTGACTTCCTTGTCAGTAGGGCGGTGGATGCACAAATCAACTGCCACACCGTAATTTTTAGCCAAGTATTTGCAAAAATCTTGGGCTAGGGCGGTTCGCTGTTGCTCGGTTAATTCGTGCGGTAACGCTACTTCGTATTCTCTCGCCACGCAACTATCTTTCCGCTTTTCTGACTTTTCCGCCATGTTCCATAACTCGGAACGGCTTGGGGCATTGATGCCATTTGGGGTGATAATCTCTGTATGCATCACCCCTGTTTTACGGCGGTAGTCGTGCGTTAATCCTGTGCGTTCGCACTTGATTAACTCCCCTGCTCGGTAGGATGCCGAGCGGGTAGCAGTCTGACCTTTTGAGCGTTGGACTGCTTTAACCGAACAATGATAAAACGCCATTTTGGTTTTTTCCTTGTGATGGTTTGGGGGTGTGGGGGCTTGCCCCTGCCGAACTGGAGTTAGCAATATCATAAACGCTAGTGTTGATGTTTGCAACTCCTAAGTTCGCCCTTACGCAGGGGGCGAATAAGGTAGATATGATTAAAATGGGGGTGTTATTGATGATTTTAGGGGGTTTTGGGGGGTTTTGGTGCTTGGTGGTGCTTGGGTAGCTTGGGGGATTAGAAGTGGCAAAAAACGCTTGAAAATGGCAAATACGATGGTTTATAATTTAAGCATCTATTAACAACACAAAAAGGGGTCAAAAATGGCAACTTTAGAACAGCAAATTCAAGCTAAGTTAGATGAATTGAACTCATTGAAAGAGAAACAGCGCAAAAAAGAAAATCAAGAAAAAATCATTCTTGGGGCATTGTTGCTTGATGCGTGTAAAAGCGATAAAAATATTTGTGATATTGCTTTGAATTTGATTTACAATGCATCAGAAAAAGACAGAAAAAAACTTGAACAAGTACGATTGCGAATTTATGACATGAAAGACGAAGTCAAAGAAGAAAAAAAACTTCTTTCTGATGAATTGCATTTTGAAGACGAAAACATCAAACACAATATTTTTTAAATTTTTTTTCTAACAAATATTCTTAAGCCAACCATAGCGAAAAATGGGGATGTAACGTGGGAAATCTCCATTTTGCAGATGATGCAAAATCGTCAAAATTACAATTTTGTGGGCTTGGGGGTGTTTGACGAAAAAAAAATTAGGGTGTATGATTGTCATAATTTGATGCACTGGCGCAAAAGTGCTAAAAATTAAAAACCCCGTTGGCGCAACAACGGGGCTTTTGAAACCAATCCAAATTAACTTCCTACGGCTGATTTGGGCGGTTATCTATAATAAGATGTGTTCATTATACTTAGATAAATCGCCCAATGCAAGAATTAGGCGATTTTTTTATGTCATATAACAAAATAAACACCACAAAAAACGGGCAAAAATTCACCCCCGTTCCCCCCCAAAAAACAGGTGTCGAAAACGGGCACTTGGTAACTATACGAAATAACGAGCGATACGCCAAATACTGGGCTTGCGGGGATTTGCGTAAAGATTTTGTAATTACACAGCACAGACAGAAAATTTATGCGTTGCAAGGCAAATCTGCCAAGATTTTAGCCCCGATTTTTTACGAAAAAAACGGCATACAAAAACAAACGCATCGTGTCGTACACTGCACGCATCGGCGTATTTCTGCCGAGAATGGCGTTTTCGTGTATGTGAACACCGAAACCGCCAAAGCGCAGTACGGTAATCTAATGCTATGCGGTTCGGTTTGGACTTGCCCCAAGTGTGCAAACCGCATCACTACCGCCCGTTCCGCTGAAGTGCTACAAGCCATCAAAGGTGCGCCAGCGTTCGGATTTCTGACACTCACAACCCCCCATCACAAAGCGATGCCCCTTGCATATCTTTTGGCGATGCAGGCGCAGGCAAAGGAAATATTTTACCGTTCTCACCGTGTGCGCAGAATGCTCGCCCTGTTGGGCGTGCATGGGCGTATTACCGCCACTGAATGCACCTACGGGGAAGTAAACGGCTGGCATCCGCATTATCATGCCCTGTTATTCCTTGACCGCCCTGTATCTTATGACCATGTAATACCGTTCATGCCCCACAAAATATGGACACCAGCACCATGTAAAAACCGTCATTGTTTTGGTGAACCAGCGTGGCGATTTGATGAAATACCCAATCAAATTTTTTTCGTTGATTTCGTGGCGCTGGCACGGGATGAACTGGCGCATCAATGGATTAATGCTTGCCATGATGCTGGCATGGATAACCTGCCAACGGTCAAACACGGCTTAGACTTACAAGCCATCACCGATGCTAAGGCAATGGCAAAAATCGCTGACTACATGACAAAGTACGGATGTATGCCTGCCCCCACTGATGGGGACGGCATGGGGCGTATCAATAACGAATTGACAAAATGGCACAGTAAAACCAAAGTCCGCACCGCTGGCGAACCGCTCACAGGATTAACACCCTTTGAAATCCTTAGCATGGCGGACACCGATAACCCAAACTGCCCTTACTCTCGTTTGTGGATTGAATTTGCAAATGCTTTCAAGGGTAAAAGACAGCTGGACTGGTCGGCAAAACTCAAGGAACGCTATGGCATTGGTGAACAATCTGATGATGACATTGTGAACGCCACAGACGAAAAAGCAGAACAGGTATTTGAAATCACTTACACCGTATGGCGTTTGATTTGTCAGAGAAATGAACGCACAAAACCGCTCGAATTGGCGGAACAAGACTACCAAGACAACGGCTCAAGGCTTTATGATTACTGTATTGATGTTTTGATAGACCACATCGAGCAGTGCAAAGTTAATGATTTAACGCCTTGCCCTTATGTCATGCGAGATATTAATAACCTGTTGCAAATATCACCGCTGGATGTTGCTGCATAGACATAGCACCGCCACCGATGACAGCTAACCAAAATTTAATGCATGACATGATTGTCAAGGGTGGGGCGAGCGATAGCGATGCCCCA
>NZ_MUYU01000033.1 GCF_002014825.1 Moraxella pluranimalium
TTGTAAAGGGTTTTCATAGTAAGTCCTTAAACTCAAAATTAAATTGGGAAACTACCCTGCCACTGGCAAGGTAGTTTCTGAGGTTAATCAGCGGTGGATTACCACTGCCAGCCCATACCAGTACCGATGGTGTAATCACCTTGGGTATTGGCAGTACCAGACATCTTGAAGATTAGACGCTCGTTGTCGCTTGCACTTGAGAAGCCGACAGCGATTGCGCTTTCACCTTTGTGATGACCTAGACCAACACCAACCAAGTTCGCACCTGGACGGGTAACTTGCGGGATGTTCACCATTGCAGCAGCACCTGCTAGGCCTGCACGATAGTTGTCATCCAAGTCATCGATACGATTGTTGATATCACCAAGCTGGTTGTTGATATTGTTAGCAACCGCATACAGCTGGCTACCGTTGATCGCATCAGTTGAGTTGGCGTTGATCGCACCGTTCGCCACGTGAGTGATTTGGTTACCACCAACGCTTAGCGCATTACCAGTACCTGCACCAGTAGTTGGATCGGTATTGGCAGTTGCTGCGGTCTTACCATCAGACTCAAGTACAGTGCCCGCTACAGTGGTTAGTGTAGTACCTGCACCAGTCGTTGCGTTGTTGATATTTACATCACCAGCATTAACAGTTGATGCATTCACATTCGTGTAAGTTGCATTTGCACTGGTTGCGATTGTGTAGTTTAGACCATCTTTGGTGATCGAAACATTATCGCCAGCAGTCAAGGTAACTGTATCGCCAGCATTCACCAGTGAATCACCACCTTTATCTTTAGATACACCTGTGCCAGTCTTATCAACAGCCGCTGTGAAGCCTGCAGCATTGATAGTGTTCACGATGTCGCCAACGGTTGCAACTTTGCCTTTATCAGCATCGGTCACAGTAGCTTTACCTGCTGGGATGGTGTTGCCGTTAGCATCTTTGGTCGTACCATCAGTGACGCCTGAAGTACCAGTGGCCACATTAACAGTGACATCACCAGTGGTGCTGTTGTAGTCAATGTTAGTGGTTGTGCTGTTAGCAAAGTTGATATTGCCCGCTACAGTACCGTTGTTAAACGTTGGCAAGATTGCAGAGATTTGGCTAGTAACGTCAGCTTTATCCACTGGAGTACCTGAGCCATCTTTAGCAGTGTTGTAAGTACCATCTGGTTGTAGGTAAACGGTATCGCCTGCAGCGTTGATATAGGTGATTTCGGTAGTCTTGTTGTCAACGTTGACGTTGTAAGTCACATTGGTACCATCAACAACTGCTGTTGTGCCAGTGCCATTGTTGAAACTTACTGTTTGGTTGCCAACAACTGTTGCATTAGAGGCATTGTTGTTGCCGGTCATTGACCAATTTAACGACGAAGCAATGTTGTTCGTGATATTTTGTACCTGACCATAATTCACCGCATCCGTTGCATTCGTACCCGCAGCAACATTGGTGATTACATTACCACCCATGTTAATGGTTGAATTTGGATTTACTGTGAAGTCATTTACCGTTGTATCACCTTTAACAGTTAGATTACCAGCTACATCGACATTGGTAAATGAAACATTCTCTGTGGTTGAGATATTAAAGGTTGCGCCATTTTGCTCAATCTTAATATTGTTACCCGCATTGAATGTTACTGTGTCACCCGCTTTAACAGGGGTTGACGCATTGCCAGTCACTTCACCCTTAGAGCCTGCAACTTTACCTGCAATCGCATTCCAAGAAACGTTGTTAATGGTATTCACGATATCGCCTACAGTGGCAACTTTATCACCTGAGCTCACTACTTTATCAGCAGCAACTGTATTTCCTGCTGCATCAGTGTAAGTCACTGAACCATCATCAGGATTGGTTTTTGCAGTAACAGGGTTGCCGTCTTTATCGGTGTAAGTAACAGTTGCTTTACCAGCGTCGGTCACCGCCGAAGTACCAGTGGCCACATTAACAGTGACATCACCAGTGGTGCTGTTGTAGTCAATGTTAGTGGTTGTGCTGTTAGCAAAGTTGATATTGCCCGCTACAGTACCGTTGTTAAACGTTGGCAAGACTGCAGAGACTTGGCTAACTACATCAGCTGCATCAACAACATTACCTGCTGCATCAGTGTAAGTGATATCACCAGTTGCAGGGTCAACTACTTGAGTTAGTGGGTTGCCAGATGCATCCGCATAAGTAATCTTAGTAGTCTTGTCGTCAACATTCACATCAAATGTGATATTGCTTTGAACACCATCTTTAGACTCAACACGTGCAGTCGTACCAGTACCGTTTACAAAGGCAACAGTGTCATATGGCTTAACAAAGTCCACATCTTCATTGTTAACTTTTAGGTTCCAACCAGCGTTTAGGACGTCGCCTAGGGTTGCTGCGTTGTTGCCTGACGCTTCTGCAATCTTAGCTGCTTCTTGTGCTGTGATTGGAGCTTTTGCTGTCGGTTGTGCTGTTACCGTACCTTTTTCATCAGTCACTGGGAAGCTTGAAGTGCTTAGCAGTGTAGAAGTTAGGTTAGAGATAACATTCCTACCATCAACAGTACCAATAGTGATTGGGTTAGCTACATTGGTGATAACCTCTGCTGGATCTACAACATTGCCTTGAGCATCAACAAAATCACCAGCTTTATTTTTAGTAACTGGATTACCATCTTTATCTGTATAAGTGATTTCGTTGCCACCAACAGTGGTGCTGTTGAAGGTTACGTCATCAGCTGTTGCGTAGGTGTAAGAGATCACATCTGCACCGTTTGCATCTTTTTCAACTTTTTGAGTGACAACCATGTTTTTGCCAGCTTCGAAGTTGACTTGCTCACCTGGGTTAACCAAGGTTTCAGTTGCTTGACCAGTTGCTGTGGTTGAGTTGGTTCTCCAGCCTGAGCCGTTGATAGCGTCAGCAACGTTTTGAGCAGTTGCAACTTGATTACCTGCATTGTTGATTGCAGTTTGTGCTGCTTCTACGGCTTCTTGAGCTGCTTTCTTCTCAGCTTCAGTTGCAGTATCAGGTAGCGCTGCTAGTGCATCTTCAGCTGCTTTTAGCGCATCAGTCAATGCTGGAGTTACAGGACCTGTAACAGAGCCGTCGGCTTCAGGAGTGATTTCGCCTGTGTTCACTTCAACTTTGATGCCGTCTGGTGTGTTAGTTACAGTAGTAGTATCACCGTTAACTAGATTCACAGGACCAGTTACGTTCTCGCCGTTTACTTGAGGTTGTACAGCAGTGATTTGGCTAGTTACAGGACCAGTATATGGTGAACCATCAGCATTGCTGTAAGTACCGTCTGCGTTCTTAGTGATAGGTGCACCAGTGTCGCTCACATAAGTAATCTTAGTAGTCTTGTTGTCAACATTCACATCAAATGTGATATTGCTTTGAACACCATCTTTAGACTCAACACGTGCAGTTGTACCAGTACCATTTACAAAGGCAACAGTGTCGTATGGCTTAACAAAGTCCACAGCTTCATCATTGACTTTTAGGTTCCAGCCAGCGTTTAGTACGTCGCCTAGTGTTGCTGCGTTATTGCCTGCAGTGTTCACAAGGTCTTGAGCGTCTTTTGCGGTAAATGGTGTACCATCCGCTTTGTTTGGTGCTGTTGTTGTTGGTGCATCACCGACACTTGTTGTATTTGGCAAGGTAGAAGTTAGGTTAGAAATCACATTCTTACCATCAACAGTACCAATAGTGATTGGGTTCTCCACTTTGGTGATAACGTCTGCTGGATCAACTACATTGCCCGCTGCATCAGTATAGGTGACTGAGCCATCAGGATTTGTTGTTGCTTTTAAGGTATCACCCGCAGCATTAGTGTAGGTAATTTCGTTACCGCCTACAGTGGTGCTGTTGAAGGTTACGTCATCAGCTGTTGCGTAGGTGTAAGAGATCACATCTGCACCGTTTGCATCTTTTTCAACTTTTTGAGTGACAACCATATTCTTGCCAGCTTCGAAGTTGACTTGCTCACCTGGGTTAACCAAGGTTTCAGTTGCTTGACCAGTTGCTGTGGTAGAGTTGGTTCTCCAACCTGAGCCGTTGATTGCATCAGCAACAGTCTTGGCGCTAACAAAGCCAGTTGGGTTGTTGCCATTTGTATCACCCGCTTGTACTGCACCAGTGTTGGTTGGTGTTGTACCTGTGGTATCTTTTGTAAAGCTAATCGCACCTGCATTAGCAAGCTCAATTTTCACATCATAGGTACCAGTGGTTGCATTGTTTGCACCAGTTACAGAGATATGGTTGTCGCCGATGAAGTTTACAGTGTTTGCACTCTTCACAGCTGCATCATAGCCATTGTCAGGTGTTGCAACTACCCAGCCGTAGTTCGCTAGATCTTTAGCGGTAACAACAGCATTAGGTGTGTTTTTCGCTGCAGTGGTCAGATCAAGTAGATCGGTTGCAGTTTTTGCGGCTTTTTCACCGACATTGATTGAAGTAACTGGTAGTTTTGAAGTGACGTTAACATTATCAAATACAACGCTATCTTTAGTTGAGTAAGTGATTGTACCGTTAGCCGCTTGCTTAACAGTCATATTCTTACCAGCAATCATTTCAACGACATCACCTGGGTTGATGATTTCGTCAGTACCAGATACTTTGGTGCCGTCAGTTGTTGCAGAAGATTTTAGTGTAAAGCCTGAATTATTGATCGCTTCAACGATATCACCTGCATTCACCAACTTGGTTGCATCACCTACCGCTGGTGTTTCAACTTTACCTGTCGGTGTTTGGTTGTTAGTAGCTGTCGGTGCAGTTGATACGTTTAGATCTGTCTTTGGCAATGCATCATTGATTTTTGACAAATCAATATCATAGGTCACATTTGTTGTTGTGCCGTCAGAATCTACAGAAACCGTTGTATTGGTGCCAGCTTTAAACACCACATTGTTACCTGGGTTAACTGTGTCTTTTTTGTTTGCAGCGGTTGTGTCGGTTTGATAAACATTCCAACCAGAAGCGTTGATAGCATTAACCACAGTCGTTGCGTTGACTAGCTTGTCGCCGTCTGTTGCTGCTGGAGTATCGATTTTACCATCAGTACCAGTCGAACCATCAGTTAGTGTAGTATCACCAACAGTCGTGGTTAGATTTGGATCAGCAAGGTTAATGTCAACTTTGATTTCATTTGAAGCGCCGTTATTGCTTGGCGTTACAGTAACAGTAGTACCATTGCCGTTAATGAAGTTCACAGTGTCGTATGGTGTTACTACGTCTTTAGCTGTACCGTTTTCTTTTAGGTTCCAGCCAGCATTTAGTACGTCACCTAGAGTAGCAGCGTTGGTTAGACCAGTGGTTGGTTTCGCTGTAGTTTCGGTTGCACCTACTGGTGGTTGGATAACAGTAGTTAGATTAGAAATCGTACCGCCAGTAGCTGCGTCACCGCTGGTGATTGTCACAGGGTTGGTATCTGTGTCGCCATTTTTAACGATGACGCTCTTGAACTCTGGGTTTTCAGCCATTTGGATTTGGACTTGGTTGTCCGTTACCACAGTTTGGATGTTCTTGGCTGAATACGTGCTATCTACAGCTTTATCGGTATTTTCAGCTAGTGCTTTATTGGTTTTTGAACCAATGATTGCAATGCTAGAGCCTAGCTCTTGCTGAGTACCGTTCGCACCTGTATCTGCATTGGTATTTGCAGTGAATGTCAATGGTTGGTTGACCGCTTGGCTTAGTGCAGTTAGTGCATCACCGATTGAGGTGTATTCAACCTGATCAGGCGTACTGTTGCTTGGGTCGTTGCTGGTTAGGTTGTAGCTTAGCGTGAAGTTAGCAGTGTTTGGTGTATCTGGTGATACTTTACCACCTAGTGCATCTACAGTTGACTTGTAGAAGTTGTCAAGCACCACATTAGTTGCATATAGCTGTGAACCGTTAATCGCATCGGTAGAAGTTGCAGAGATATTACCCGGTGCGACGTTGATGATTTGACGCTCAGCGCCTGTAGCACCGACAGAGACGATACCGGTCGCAGTACCTTCGAAACCGCTATAATGTAAATTACCTACAGTTGCATTATCAACTTGGCGTGGCGCACCTGCAGTGGTCAATGTCGAGCTCTCTGAGCTGTTTTGACCCAAAATCACGTTGTTTGCAGCAGTTGCAGTAATGTTGCTACCTAGAACAGATGTACCATCAGCAGAAACTGTGTTATTTGGACCTACGGCTACCGAATTTGCACCTGAAACTTTTGTTACATTACCAACTGCAATTGAGTTAGTCGCTGTGCTAGCACTAACGTTCGCATTGTTACCGATGGCAATAGAATAGCCTGCTTCTGTATTTGCAGCTTGTCCCATTGCAGTAGAACGAAGACCTGTAGCCCAAGTAGAACGACCGATAGCAACTGCACGTTCGCCAAATGATTTAGCAGCTGGACCGACAGCAGTACCCGACTCTCCTGTTACACCTGCCGAATTACCTACTGCTACAGCATTAGTCGCACTTGCATTAGCAGACGGACCAAAAGCAACCGAATAGGCTTGTGATGCATTAGCAAATGAACCGATTGCAGAGGCGCTCATTGCACTTGCACTACTGTTCCCACCAAGTGCCATTGACAGCGATGCTGAAGCATTTGAGTGAATACCCATAGCAAGCGACGTACCACCTGATGCCGTAGCATTATAACCAATCGCTGTTGCTCCACCAGCGCTAGCAGTTGAGGTACCACCGATTGCTGTTGCATAAGCAGCAGATGTTTCTGCGTGATAACCAATTGCGGTTGCGACCTCACCAGCAGCGGTATTTAACGCACCACGACCAATTACAGTACTATAAGAGGTCGGAGCAGCATTAAGCTGCTGAGCACCTGCACCGATAACAACGTCTTGTTCACCTAACGATACCGCTTTTGAACCAATTACGGCAGAAATCGCACCGCCAGATGCCTCAGTACCAAGAACAACAGAACCACCTGCGGTTGTAGTTAACTGGGAATTTTTACCAATTAAAACACTATCACCAAACGCTTTGTTGGTGCCAATAGGTGTTGCAGCGTACAAAGATTCACCTGTAGATGTGACTGTTGTACCGCCTGCTACAGCTGCCTCCACTGTGGTTGCTGCCATCGCTTGAGAGGCTGACGCAATCCCTGCGGTCGCTACTGCGACTGCTAGTGCGGTTTTGGCAGTCTTCACTGACTTGGTTTTGCCCTTGGCGCGGGCGATTTCTGAAACCGCTGTCCAACTTTGGGTAGCGTGGTTCCAGATGACTTTAAAAGCTTTATTCATAATTTCACTTACTATATATAGTAGGTTGAGTATTTGCCTGACAGACATGGCAATAAGCAGTAAAAGTCACTTTACCGCCATATCACAATCAAGCTCCGGATTTCGATACGAACGCAGTAGCAGAACATGGCGACTGGGCTCGTAGAAATATGTATAGATTATATCACAGCTCATCAAAAATACTATACCCCCCCCCTGCCGAAATTTAGAATTTGATAAAACAAATCATTGAAAAATCATTCATAAAAATATGTTATGTTTCATATAGATATTATTTTTTTGATTAAATTTTAATCAAATTAGAGGTGTAATTCATTTACATAATTTTACATAAAATTCTATCGCTAAGCGTCAGATTTGTATTAATAATATTTAGTATAAAAAATTAATAAAATATACAATATGTAGCTAGATTCTATAGTAATATTTGCGTAACTTAATTACTGTATTTGATTTTGGCATAATGATTATGCGGTTTTTGGAAAGAGTGATGTTATGATTTCATTGCGTTGGTATGGATTTTTATGTGTATTTTATAAACTCATGCCTAGGATGCTATCATTATTGGGATTTATCGGTTGTTATTAGAAATGTTGTTTTATATATCCTAAATAATTTGGCTAAAAATTGATGGCTCTATCAAACATGGGCGATTCCTAGCTGATGAGATGGGTGACAGACTGCCTTTTTTTATCATGAATATGCTATAATCTGCCATTATATCGACAGAGCAAAGCTTATGACAGACTTTATCCATCACACCACCACGCTATCAGACTGCGTGGGCAATACACCACTGGTCAAGCTATCCACACTTGGCAAGAACACCGGTGCGACACTGCTTGCCAAGCTAGAAGGCAACAACCCCGCAGGCTCGGTCAAGGATCGCCCTGCCTTTAATATGATCTATCAAGCCGAGCAGCGTGGCGACATCAAGCCGGGCGATACGCTCATCGAAGCAACCAGTGGTAATACAGGCATTGCCCTAGCGATGGTCGCTGCCATGCGTGGCTATCAGATGACTCTGCTGATGCCTGCCAACTCCACCCAAGAGCGCAAAGATGCGATGACCGCCTATGGCGCAACACTCATCGAAGTCGCTGATGGTATGGAAGCCGCTCGAGATCTGGCACTACAGATGCAGGCTGATGGCAAGGGTATCGTGCTTGATCAGTTTAACAACGCTGATAATAAACAAGCACACTATCTGACCACAGGCCCTGAGCTGTGGGCGCAGACTGAGGGTAAGATTACGCACTTTGTCAGCAGCATGGGCACGACAGGCACGATCATGGGCGTGAGCCAATATCTCAAAGAACAAAACCCTGCTATCCAAATCATCGGACTACAGCCTGATGAGACATCGAGCATCGCAGGGATTCGTCGCTGGCCTGCTGAGTATCTACCGGGGATTTTTGATGCATCATTGGTCGATACCATCATGGATGTCAGCCAAGCCGATGCCGAGCGTTATATGCGTAAGCTGGCTCGTGAAGAAGGTATCTTTTGTGGTGTGTCATCAGGCGGTGCAGCGTGGGCAGCGCATCAAATCGCCAAAGACAATCCTGATGCCGTGATTGCCTTTATCGTGTGTGATCGTGGTGATCGCTATCTATCGACAGGGCTATTTGGTGTCGTCGATGCACCATCAGAGTCAGAGTAAGCCGATATGAATAGCCAATCACCGATACTGGTCTTTGACATTGAGACCATACCTGATGTTGAGACGGGTCGTCGTCTGTATCCGACACTCAAGGACTTGGATGATGCCGATGCACTGTCTGCCTTGACCGCACTGCGTCAGGCTGAAGCAGGCACGGATTTTATGCGCCTGCCCTTGCACAAGGTGGCGTGCCTGTCGTTTTTGTGGTTTGATGGGGTGAGTTTTCGTCTCAAATCGCTATCGCTTGAGACGATGAGCGAACAAGAGATTTTGGCGACTTTTTTGCGTGCCTTTGACAAAAAACCCACCTTAGTCAGCTGGAACGGTGCAGGCTTTGACATTCCTGTCATCATGTACCGAGCCATGCATCACAAGCTGTCCGCCCCTGCACTGTTTAATTCTGCTCACAAGCCTGACTATCTGTATCGCTATGGTGAGATGCACATTGATTTGATGGATAAGATGTCCTTGTACAACGGCTATCAACGCCAAAAGCTCGACACCATCGCAAGCTTATGCGGGTTCGCTGGCAAAGGTGATATCGATGGCTCACAAGTCGTACCGATGGTGCAAACAGGCGACTGGCAAAAGCTGACCACCTACTGTGAATCAGATGTGCTAAACACTTGGCTGATTTATCTTAGATGGCTGATTTTGACTGGCAAAATGGACACGCCTGCCGCTGATGGACTGATCGATGCGACTTATGGCTTTGTGGAATCGCTGCATAATGCCGATGGCTCATTGCGTCATCAAGGATTCTTGGATGCGTGGGTGCGGTAGAGACTTGAAAGTTGGGTAAATAAACCCAACTTTTTTTATACCTCGTCACTGATATATTGCATACTGCTTGGCCAAAACCTGCCCATGTCTTTTTTGACACCAAAGCATATTTTGCAATTTAATAAAAATACCAGTAGAATAAAATCAATAATAATAGCAAATAAGGAAAATACCATGTTAATCGAAATCAGCACCTTGCCACCCATTATCCAAGAGCAGATTTTACAAATCCAACACGGCGAAACAGTGCAATTCACCAATCATGGTCAGATCATCGGTGAATTGGTGCAAAACCAAGCCGCTGATGATAGTGATAGTCTGATGGCAACATTTGGGCTATGGAAAAATAATCAAATTGATGGCTTAGCATATGAGCGTAAGATTCGCGATGAATGGGATAGAGAGTGGGAAAAATGATCTTAGTTGATAGCAACATCATCATCTATCATTTAAATGGTGTCGCACAAGCCACTCGGTTTTTGCACGAGCATCGTGGTCATATGTGTATCTGCATGATTACTGTTGCTGAAGTGCTTTCTTTTGCACCAAATGCACAAGCTTTGGCAATGACTGAAAAAATGTTGCACGAGCAATTTACATGGATTGAAATTAGCCGTGAAATTATCTTAAAAAGTGCAGAACTGCGCCGTGAAAAGAAAATCAAATTGCCTAATGCCATCATCGGTGCAACAGCAGTGTGTCACCAATTGAAACTTGCCAGCAGAAATCACAAAGACTTTGAGCATCTACCAATCACACTCATCAATCCTATTGACGAATAAGCCCACTCAAACCCGCTCAAGCACAAATTTCACCATCACCTGCAAAGCAATCACCGTCAAAATCCACGGCATCGCCCCTTTGAGCCATGCCATCGGCATACGATGACGCAGTCGCACCCCAAGCCATGAGCCGACAACTGCCGAGATACTCATCAAGATAATCAGTTGCCAATATTCCATAAACACAAAGCCAAGCACCAAATATGCCGCCAGCTTTAGCGTATGAAAAAAGGTCATCATCGCCGATGCGACCGTCACCACCGTGTGCGTATCGTCGTATTTTTTGGTCAATAGTGGCATATGTAGCGGCCCTGGACTGCCGACAAACATACCGATACCGACTTGGATAAAGCCGATGAGATAGAAATTTTCACGGTTTTTCAGCCAGCGATTGACAGGTGCAACCCATTGAGTCAGCAAGATATACACCGCAATCAGTAGCGGCACCCACTCAAGGCTAATCACCCGTACAAGCAGCCAAAACACCGCCGTACCGCCCACCGCCCCAATCACATAAGGCAGGATATAGCGCCAATCCATCTGCGCACGCCCAAACCACGCTCGACTGGCATTACTCGCTAGCTGTGCTGTGGCGTGTACAGGCACGATGGCGGTCGCAGGCAAGAACAGTGGCAACAATCCCACCAAAATCACCCCGCCACCCATACCGGCAATCCCCGAGATAATCGACGTCAGCAGATTGACCAGTGCCAATAAGAGCTCATTTATCGCAATCATAACCACACCCAATGCACGCATCTGATGATGACATTATACCCAAAATCTGCCAAAACTGCGGATGGATTGGGCATAAAATCATCAAAAAGCGGATTGTAAACTGTGCTATAATAATCCGTTTACCCATCTATCTATTTTTAGCATTTATTAGCATTGATAAGACAGGCAACTCATGACCGCACAACATTCTTTAATCAAAAGCCCAAGCAAAAAAGGCAAGCCCACCGCAAGAGCTCGCAAACGCTTGGCGGATGCGCCACCGATTGATTTTACCATCACCAATCTCTCCCACGATGGGCGTGGTGTGGCGGTCTATGAAGCCGATAATGGTGCGCACAATCCTGATAAAACTGGCAAAAAAATCTTTGTCAGCTTTGCTTTGCCAAACGAAACCGTCTCGGTCAAGGTCACCAGTAGCAAAAAAACCTTTGAAGAAGGTGATGCCAAAGCTGTCGTGAGCAATCCCCACCCACAGCGTCAGACGCCGCCGTGTCCGCATTTTACCGTCTGTGGTGGCTGTAGCCTTCAGCATTGGGATGCCGATGGTCAAATCGCCTTCAAGCAATCGGTGCTCTCAGAGCTACTTGAGCATCAAGCAGGTGTACAGCCTGATAACTGGCTACCGCCACTGGTTGGCGATCGCTTGGGCTATCGCACTAAGGCTCGTATGGGCGTACGCTATGTCGCCAAAAAAGACTCTGCACTGGTCGGCTTTCGTGAGCGTGGCAGTAATTTCTTGTCCGAACTGCACGAATGCTACATCCTAGATCCACGCATCGGCTTTGAGATTGACAACCTAAAAGCACTCATCACCACGCTTGATGCTCGTGATCATATTCCACAGCTAGAAGTAGCGATGGGTGAGACGCTTGACCATGTCCCTGACAGTGCCAAATCGGTCGCCATCATCGTACGCCACATGGTCGCTCTAAGCGATGATGATATCGCCAAGCTACAAGCATTTTTTGCTGAGCGTAACTGGCAACTGTTCTTACAGCCCAAAGGCTCAGACACCGTGCATCGCATCGATATCGATGGCGCTCGAGCTAGCTCATTGACCGTGCCACCGACGGGCGGACTGTTTTATCATTTGCCAAATTTTGAGTTAACTTATGAATTCTCGCCACTGGATTTCACGCAGGTGAACCTATCGGTGAACCGCAAGATGATGGATTTGGCGTGCGAGCTACTAGACTTACAAGCAGGTGAACGAGTGCTGGATCTATTCTGCGGCTTGGGGAATTTTAGCTTAGCGCTTGCTCGCAAAGTCGGCGAGACAGGCTTTGTCGTCGGTGTCGAAGGCTCGGCTGAGATGACCGAGCGTGCCAAGATGAATGCAACTGCCAATGGTATCCATCACACCGAATTTTATGCCCAAGATTTGACACAGGATTTTTCGGATAAGCCGTGGGCGACTGGCGAACATCAGTTTGATGCACTACTCATCGACCCGCCACGCTCTGGTGCGTGGGAAGTGATGGCATATTTGCCAAAATTCAACGCCAAACGCATCGTCTATGTCTCGTGCAACCCTGCTACGCTTGCCCGTGATACCAAAGCACTCATCGATGCTGGCTATCGCTTGACCCATGCGGGTGTGATGGATATGTTTAGCCATACCGGTCATGTCGAGAGCATTGCTCGATTTGAGAAGGTTTGAGCAAAGGCATAAAAAATCACCCAAAACAAAACCCAAGAAAAATCAATTTCTGAACCGACCCCCAATTCTTAGACACTAAGATTAACGGTCAAGGTTTCATCAAGGACTGAGTTCTGT
>NZ_MUYU01000034.1 GCF_002014825.1 Moraxella pluranimalium
CATCGTCTTTTTGCCATTGGGCTTTGATTAGCCCCTTGAGTGACCCACCAACCACCAAAAAGCGTAAGCCCTTAACCTGTCTAAAGTACTCGTATAACCATTCGTTATCGCCATTTTTAGCCGTTTTAAGCAGGTCTGACGCTTTGACGCTATATTTCATCGTTTCAGCGATTGCGTGCGATACAGCGGTATTCTGTGCGTCCTGTGTGGTGTTTTTCTTTGTCTTTACCGCTCGTATGTCCACATTGGGGGCATAGTCTAACTTCATGGCATCTTGCCACATGGTCACCCAATCGGCTTGCTTGATGTATCCACGCCCCCTAAAGTATTCAGCAGGCACAAATAACATCACATGGAAATGGGGGTGGGCGGTGTCATCAGCACCCCTTGTTACTTCGGTGGTTCGCACATAACCAAAGGTGGGGAATTTCTTTTTGAGCGTGCGGACAAGGGATTTAAAGCCCTTGTTCATGTCTTGGATAGTGTCCCTAAGTTCGGTGATGTGGCAATTTCTAACGGTGAGCGTTAGGAATAACCAACGGTGGGTAGGGTATTTCTCATTGACGGCTGGTAACTGCTGGTGCATGGTGGCAACCCATCTTAATGACCTACGCCATTGGCAAGTAGGGCAACCCCTATCCCTGCAAAAATCTGCGTTAGCTAGGTGCAGGGGTTTATCTGGGTTGTTGGTGGCGTGATAGACTAGTTTTTCGGCACATTGGTTAATATTATAACCACGCTTGGCAAAATCTTTGTGCAATGCAAAAGCGTTGGAAATTTGCACGCTTTGGGCTTTGTGCTTGTCCCACGGCTTATCGGTGGGGGATATATCACTAAGAAAAAAATTGACGGATTCGTCTGTGTTTGTTACCATAAAAAAGCCCTAAGTTTTTGAAGTGTGAACAGCTCCAATTCTAGGGCTTTTTTATTGCCCTGTCAATACCCCCCCAAAGCCTTACCACATAAGGGCTAGAGCGTGATTTTAAGTGGTTCACTTGTTTCTAAAGTATAAATACAAGGAAATCCACCCCAAAATAACCCCCATTTTGCCCCAAAAAAACCACTCATTCCACCCACTCACCAAGCCATTATCTGACCCAATTCCGCGGACAGCGTCAAGGGGTAAATATACTCACTTCGCTACGCTCGTTCGCCCCTTGACCCTGCCCCCGAGAATTGGCTCTTGGTTGGCTGTGGCGAGCGGGTGAAATCTGCCGTCACTCACGCCAAACCCAAAAAGCCCATTTTGTCACTTGGTGGGCTGCGGTTTTTTGCACCTGTCACTACCTAAAACTAGTGACAGGTGCAGGGGGGTCTTGGGGGGTTTATCCCCCTAAGCAAGCCGAAAAGATGGACAGTTTACGGAGTAACTGAGCCGTCTTTGCGTATGCTTGCCCTATCGGGAATTTAAAAAAAGCCAGTGCAAATCACCCTGTAAGGGCGCACTTACGACTTGTATCCAAAATTCGCTACGCTCATTTGGAAATCAAGTCATAAGCACGGCAGGGGCAAGCCCCTACAACCCCAAAAAAAACCGCCCAAATGAGCGGTTTTTGTCAGTGCATTTTAATCACTCGGTTAGTGCTTATAACGCCACAAAAGGCGGTCAAAGGTAAAGTAAATTTCGGTGGGTTCAGTCTTGGTTTCTTGCTCGGTATCGTCACCCCCAACCGTGATTAAGTCTTGGTTGGTTT
>NZ_MUYU01000035.1 GCF_002014825.1 Moraxella pluranimalium
TAAGGGGTTGATTTTGTTGGGGTTTTTGTTTTATTAATAATTGATGTGATATTACAAATATTTATGCTCTGTAAGCCTTGTGTGATGTTTCTTGTACTGTTATTACAGTTATACCACCAAGTTACCCTATTTAAGTAAGTATTAGCACTTATAATTAACTTATTGATTTTATTCACTTTGGAGATAGATTATGATTTGGACATTGATTGTTGGTGCATTTGTCGGTCTTTTGGCTCGTATGATTAAGCCCGGTGCTGATAGCATGGGCTGGATTTTGACCATCATTCTCGGCATTGCTGGCGCTTATGTCGGCTCGTATATTTCTAATTTCTTTGGCATTAATGCCGAGCAAGGCTTTAGCTATTTGGTGTTCTCTGTCATTGGTGCGATGATTATTTTGTTCATCTACGAATTATTGCTTGGTAAGAAGAAATAAGTTGGTCAAACTCATTAAATCACCATGTTTCACATGAAACATCAGCGGATGATTTGATGGGTTTGCAAATCGATGATTTGGCTTGGTTTGCTAAAATTCAGACTCTGCGTATCTAAATAAGCGACTTGATGACCAAAATAAGCCTGTGCCTGAGCTAAGCTTTGGGCGGGTGATTGACCCGATGGGTTGCAGCTGGTCGATACCAAAAATCCATAAGGATTATCATCCGTAGTCAGCTGCTGACACAGTGCCTTGAGCACAGGATGTGGGGTGATACGCACTGCCAGCGTGTCAAATTCACCGGTCAAAATCTTAGGTAGGTTTACTTGCTTGGGTACAGGAATCAGCCAAGTCGTCGCCTGCTTTGCTGTAATCATCGCTGTATCATCAAGTACAGCAAGCTTATGTAAATATCGCTGGCTGACATCAGTTGGCAGTGTACCAAATAATGGACGCAGTTTTTCGTGCGTGTCAGTCAGGACAATCAAGCCTTTGCCAATATCTCGTGATTTTAGGCTGATAATTCGCTCTAGCGCCACTTTATCAAAGGCATCACAGCCCAAGCCCCAGACACTCTCGCTTGGATAGGCAAGTACGCCGTGCGCTTTGAGTGATTGCGATACTTGTGCAAGCTCGTGCGCTTGATAGACATTATACTCTGGCATAACGACCGCCCGCTTGCTGTACCAAGCCCAAAATCTCAAGCTCCATCAATGCCGCGAGCAGCTCGCCCACACCCTGACCACTTGCCATCACCAATGCATCGATATCCATCGGTGCAGTCATCAGCTGATAGATGGCTTGCAAATGCTCGGGAATGTGAGTATTCATCGTGGCTGTTTGAGCAGGGCTGTGCTGGGTATTTTTGGAAATGGTTTGATTAGTGGTTAAGTTTTGTACAGTTTCTATATCAGTATAAACCGATACACCTTGGCTAAAACTTTTTGGCAAGGCATTAAAAAATTCGCCACTTTGATTGCTCAAATCTTCGATAATCTGGTCGGGATGATACACAAGCGTCGCCCCTTCACGAATCAGATGATGGCAACCTTCGGCATTGGCATTGTCGATGCGACTTGGCACGGCAAAGACTTGCTTACCCTGCTCGGCTGCCAAGCGTGCAGTGATGAGCGAACCACTTTGTAGCGCCGCCTCGGTGACGATGGTCGCCATTGATAGACCTGCCACCAAGCGATTGCGTCTTGGGAAGGTGTGCTTGCTTGCCGGTGTCGATGGCAACAGCTCACTGATGAGACAGCCACCGTCTTGGATGATTTGTGCAAATAGTGCATTGTGATTGCGTGGATAAATGACATCAATGCCCGTGCCCATCACCCCAACTGTGCGACCGGCGAGATTTACCATCTGTGCGAGCGCCCCCATATGCGCCTGACGGTCAATACCCTGCGCCAGACCACTGGTAATACTAAACCCTGCCTGTACCAAGTACTGTGCCATATCAAAGGTGATTTTTTGGGCGTGCTCGGTTGGATTACGACTGCCGACGATGGCGATTTGCTTATCATTGAGCCTATCAATATTACCCCGATAAAATAGCACAGGCGGCGGGTCGTATAATTCAGCCAATGCCTTTGGGTAATTGGCATCACCCACAAAGCTCATCGCATAGCTACCAAGCGCCACTTCGTGAAACACCTTTTGTACAAAAGCAATCACATCAGCACTATCCTGCCATCGCTTTTGGTGTGCCGCATGAATGGCAAGCTGTTGCCAACTGGCTATATCTGCCAGCAGTGCACTTTTGGCATCACCAAACTGCGCCACAAGCTTATAATACGACACCAAAGAAGTATTGGTCACATACCACAGTGCCAATACCGCCTGTGTATCCGTCAGCGCTTGATAGGACATGGTCAATTAGCGTGGGCTAACGTGCGTTTCAATCAGTTTTGCCACCGCCTGTGCATCATTGGCGACGACAGTCACAAACTGCGGTTTATCTTCCAATCCCACCGTGTGCGCAGGGCGTGGTAGCTCAATCGCACCCACCGCTTCATGCATGGTCTCTTCAAACTTCGCAGGTAGTGCAGTTTCGGCGACGATGATTTTTTCGCCTGCTTTGGCGACTTCTAAGGCAACTTTGACACCATCGGCGGTATGTGGGTCAATCAGACGATTGGTCTGCTCATAGATGGCTTTGATGGTGGTTAGGCGGTCTTGGTGCGTTGATTTGCCTGCAACAAAGCCAAATTTTTGTTGTACATCATTAAGTTTATCTGACAAATCAAATCCTTTGCCACTGCGTACATCATTGAATAATTGGGCGACTTTTTCGCCATCATTACCCAACAAATGATAGACAAAACGCTCAAAGTTCGATGCTTTTGAAATATCCATCGACGGGCTTGATGTCACATAAGTCTCGCTTGATGTGCGTGGGGTGTATTTGCCCGTGTTAAAAAACTCGTTTAATACATCGTTTTCGTTAGTCGCCACAATCAAGCGGTCAATTGGTAAGCCCATTTCGCGGGCGATATGACCTGCACAAATGTTGCCAAAATTACCCGATGGGACGCAGAAACTCACCTTTTGTTCGTTGTTTTCGGTCGCTGCAAAATACCCTTTAAAGTAGTACACAATCTGCGCAAGGATACGACCCCAGTTGATTGAATTGACCGTGCCTAGACTATATTTTGCTTTAAAATCAGCATCTTCTTGCAGAGCTTTGACGATATCTTGGCAATCATCAAACATCCCTTCGACAGCGATGTTATGGATATTGGCATCATCTAGGCTGTACATCTGCGCACGCTGGAACGCACTCATCTTGCCATGTGGCGACATCATAAACACTTCGATGTTTTCTTTGCCACGCAGGGCGTATTCAGCAGCACTGCCTGTATCACCAGAAGTTGCGCCAATGATGGTCAAACGCTCGCCTTTTCGCTTGAGCACATACTCAAACGCATTGCCCAAAAACCGCATCGCCACATCTTTAAAAGCAAGCGTCGGGCCATTTGACAGCTCAAGTAGTGATAGCGTATCAGTCAGCTTAGTCACAGGGATGATATCAGTCGTGCCAAACGCTTCAACTGTGTAGGTATTATTAATAATCTTACGCAAATCATCACTTGGGATATCAGTTGCAAACAGCGACATAATCTCATAGGCAAGCTCGGTATAGCTCAGCGTACGCCATTTATCTAAGGTCGCGGCATCAATCTGTGGCAAAGTTTGTGGTAACATCAAACCACCATCAGGCGCAAGTCCCATCAAAAGCACATCACTAAATTGCATCGGTGCGGTCTGACCACGAGTGCTGATATACTGCATAATATCTCCGAATTTTTTTAAATAAGTTTTGTTAATTTTAACACAATTTTGACAAAATGAATCGCTCAATTAGCATCTATTTTCAATCTTGATGGCAAATCGCATCAGCTGATGCCTTATCAAAATACAACATCAAGATGGCATCACAGCCTTTTGTAATTTGGCATAATAAAAGCCATCGCCACCACCTGCATTTAGCGGTAGGCACTGATGGCCGATTTGCTGGGTAAATTGATTGTCAAGCGACAAGGTCAATGGCAATACTTTGGCATCTGGATGACGATTCACGAAGTTGAGCATTTGCGTTTCGTTTTCTGCTTTGAGTAGCGAGCAAGTGACATACAGCAGCACGCCACCTGCTTTTAGGTTTGTCCAAGCATTGTCCAAAATCTTGGCTTGTAGCGCCACCGTACTTGCGACATCCGCTTCTTGGCGAAGTAGCGCAATATCAGGATGTCTGCGAATCACGCCCGTCGCTGTACAGGGTGCATCAAGCACAATCACATCAAAGCCATCTATGCCGACATCGCTCGATTGCCAAGCTGTGCCGTCCGCCGTGATGACCTGTACAGATTTATCCACCAAACCCAATCGCTCAAGATTTTGTTGCACTCTTTGTAAGCGCTTGGCATCATTGTCAATCGCCACCAGTTGTTTCATGTGAAACATCTCAAGCAAATGCGTCGTCTTGCCACCAGGGGCGCAGCACATATCAAGCACTGCCGCATCCGCAGGCACATCATCCATCAACAACCAAGCAGACAACTGTGCGTGCAAATCCTGCACGGTGATATAGCCATCGGCAAAATGGGGGAGCTCTGCCACTTTAATCGGTGCATCTAGGCGAATCGACTGTGCACCACTTGCACCCAGCTCAACCACAGAATGCGCAATGCCTTGTTTTGTAAGCAATGCCGAATAGTCGGCTACCGAGCATTTTTGCGAATTGATACGGATAAAAATACTCGCAGGCTCTCGCAGTGCCAAACCAAGCACATCATAAACATCCGCCCAATCTTGCTTGAGCTGTTTGGCAAGCCAATTGGGTAAGCTGTGATTTTTGCTGACTTTTTTGGCGTATTTTGCATTCGCTTTGGCAACTTTACGCAAAATCGCATTCACAAGTCCTGCACCATACTCCTTTTCCAACGATTTGACCGCCTGTACCGTATCATTAATCACCGCATAATCAGGCGTATTCATATATAAAAGCTGATATAAGCCAACATTTAGCGCCACAAAGAGCCCCTGATCAGTAGGCATTTTTTCAATCAAGCTTTCGTTAATGCGGGTCAAAGCCCACCATTGGCGCAATGTGCCTAGCAAAAGCTGATGTGCAAAACCCCGATCCGCATCATCTACCGACTCAAGCAACACATCCATCAGAGAAGAAAGCGACTGACCTTGTAGAATTTCTTCAATAACAAAAATAACTTTTGCACGAGATGACAGCTTTTTATTGTGCAGTTTTTTAAAAATTTCACTCATCAAAAATCATCTCAAAAATATCGCCATCATTTAGCTTATTTGAATTAGCAATCTGCTCAGCAGTCAATGGCTTACCACCCGGCCACTGCACCGAAGTGATGTTAATCAAATGCTGTACGCCTGCACTATCTGTTCCACATGAAACCAAAATAGCATTTTTGCCCACACTGATGACTTGACCCACAGGCTCGCTAGTCACTTGATCAAGCTTGATAGGTAGGGCGCTGGTCACCTTAATTCGTTCGCCATGCAGATGTGTATAAGCAGGTAGTGCACGGATTTGTCTTTGGATACTGACGGCATCGTTTTGCCAATCAATTTGCCCATCTTTGCTATGGACTTTTTCGGCATAATTGGCAAGCGATTCATCCTGAGCCACCGCATTTGCTTGATATATGGGCAAATCTGCAAGTACGGTTGCAACAGCTTCGCCACCAAGCACGGCAAGCTTATCATGCAGACTTTGGGTGGTGTCCGTATCAGTTATCGGACATTCTAGCTTGTACAGCATATCGCCCGTATCCAGCCCTTGTGCCATCTGCATGATGGTGATGCCTGTGGTGCTATCACCCGCCAAAATCGCACGGTGAATCGGTGCTGCACCACGCCATCTTGGTAATAGCGAACCATGAATGTTCAGACAGCCAAACTGTGGGGTATTGAGCACACCTAATGGCAAAATCAACCCATAAGCTACCACCACCATCACATCAGGCTGATAAGATGCCAAAGTTTCACGTGAAACCTGACCATCTTCATGCTTCAAGCTAAAACTGACAGGCTGCTCAACAGCGATGCCATGCTCAATCGCCACTTGTTTGACCGCTGACGCTGTGACTTTTTGACCACGACCCGATTTGCGATCTGGCTGTGTATAGACAGCGACAATCTCAATATTTAGCACATCTTGCTGCTTGATAAGATGTCTTAGACTAACCGCAGCAAACTCAGGCGTACCTGCAAAAATCACACGCAGTTTATTTGCTGATTTATTCAATGTATTCATCAATCACCAATTTTTGTTAGATATAACTTAATAGTTAAATTTTATATAAGTATCAACATTTAATCAGTATTAATAACAAATCATTATTAAAAATTCAAATTTCATGATTGTAAAATTATCAATATCTGATTAAAAATCATAAAGCAAATCCGCTTTTGATTAGTAGCTCTTCGGTAATATTGCTCACAGGCTCAGTCTTGTCTTGTGTGCGTGATAATAGCAATCGCTCCAAATAGCGTGCCACCAAATCCACTTCGATATTTACCAAAGCACCCACCGACCAGTGACGAGCAATATTGGTTCTCTCAGCGGTATGTGGGATGATGTTTAGGCACACCAAATTTCGCTCAGGCTTGATGGCGTTGGTTGTCAAACTGATACCATCAACCGTGATAGAGCCCTTATCCGCCGTGTAACGCATCAGCTCACTTGGAATTTCGATTTCGATATAAATCGAGCGGGCGTCTTTGCTCAGATGTCGTACCACACCCACGCCATCGACATGACCTGCGACAATATGTCCGCCAAATCGAGTGGTTGGCAGCATGGCTTTTTCAAGATTAAGCGTATCGCCTGCACGCCAATTTTTGAGCGCAGTTTTGCTCAGCGTTTCCCGTGATACATCCACCGAATAGCTCTTATCACCAATTGACACCACCGTCAGGCAGATGCCATTAGATGCAATTGAGTCACCAAGCTTGACATCACCAAAGTCTAAGTCGGGTGCATGGATGACTAACTCAACATCACCGCCGACAGGGTTGATGGCTTTGAGTGTACCGGTTGTTTCTATAATTCCTGTAAACATAATAATCTCTATATTATTCTGTGGATAACTTTTATGGTGGCAAAGCTTGTCTTTACAAGGTAAAGTCAATGGATTGAGTTATCCACAAGGTATTTTTTGTTATTCAATCTTAGATTGATTTTCAAATTTATCATTAAAAATCAATATCTTATATAATAAATACAAGGATTATATCATCAAAATATTGAAGTTATCCACAGTTTCACATGAAACATTTTTTCTGTCAATTGGACGATATTTCGCCATTTTAAAGCCTGTGGATAAGTTTTTATTGATAAGCAATGATTTATTCAATTATCAAACAATTCTTGTATAAACTTGGCGGATGTCATTGCCGATTTGACAAACTTCATTTAGCCGATAGCGGTGCTGTAACGATAGTTGATCGATAGTGATATCAAACATCGGCTTGGTACTTGTACCCAAAATACACGGCGCTTGATAGACAATCAGCTCATCAACAAGATCAGCTTGGATAAACGCACCCGAGAGCGTCGCACCTGCCTCAACAAGCACATCATAGCACTGATGCACTTGCACAAGCTCATCAAGTAGCTGCTCCAATCCCCCTTGCCACAGCAAGGTATCAGGATACCTGAGTACTTGATATTCATCATTGACATCGATTCTACCACGACGATCAATGACGACGATCTTTGGCTGCGGTATCATCTCCGATGGCACGCCAAGCTGCGCACTACGCACATTCAGCGCTGGATTATCAGCCATGATCGTACCTGAGCCTGTGATGATTGCAGCGCTTTTGGCTCGCAGTCTTTGCACATCTTCTCGAGCGGGCGCACCTGTAATCCACTTGGATTCGCCATTTGCCATCGCCGTGCGTCCATCAAGGCTTGCGGCGACCTTGAGTCTGACATAGGGCTTACCTGTTTGCATCGCTTTTAAAAAGCCCAAATTCAGCTGTCTTGCCTCATCGGCACACACGCCGACCGCCACATCAATTCCTACTTCTTGCAGTTTTTTGATGCCATTGCCTGCAACTTTTGGATTGGGGTCAAGCCCTGCCACAACCACCCTTGACACGCCTGAGCCAATCAGCGCATCGGCACACGGCGGTGTGCGACCCGTGTGGCTACATGGCTCAAGCGTCACATAAGCTGTCGCTCCCTGTGTACCATGGGCACTCGCCGCTCTGAGTGCAAACACTTCAGCGTGCGGCTGACCTGCCTTCGGGTGAAAGCCTGTACCGATTATTTTGCCATCTTTGACAATCACGCATCCCACCGCAGGATTGGGGCGGGTGGTGAACTCGCCTTTTTTTGCCTCAGCAATCGCAAGGCTCATGTAGTACACATCTTCGTGCGTGAAAGTGGTATTTGACATCATGCACCTTCCGATGTGTTAGTGGTTTTTGGCAGATTAATCTTATCAAGCTCCGCCTGAAATTGCCCAATATCCTGAAAATCACGATAGACACTTGCAAAGCGTACATACGCCACATCATCAAGCGCCTTGAGCTCACCCATGACAATCTCGCCAAGCTGCTTACTGCTCACTTCTCGCTCGCCCGTCTTACGCAGTGCCTGCTCAATACGGCTAATGCTCGCTTCAACAGCATCGGCGCTGATTGGGCGTTTTTGTAGCGGTAGGGCGATTGAACGGCGAAGCTTGGCTTGGTCATACGGCTCAATACGCCCGCTGGATTTGATGATGCGTGGCATCACCACTTCATAAATCTCAAAAGTTACAAATCGCTCACCGCAAGAAGTGCACTGACGGCGACGGCGAACCTGCGCCCCTTGAGCAGCTAAGCGTGAATCGACAACTTTGGTATCTTCATCATTGCAAAATGGGCAATGCATGATCCATCCTTATGGTTGATAATTTAAAATTTATTAATCAAAATCAAATTTGGAAAAATTTTCTATCATTTTAATTGATACAATATTCTTCACAAAATGACTATTTACCAATACAAAAACTGGAGAAAATCTTACCCAAAAGCTCATCAGCACTGACTTGTCCTGTAATCTCACCCAATGCTTGCTGAGACAGTCTTAGGCTTTCGGCAACCAATTCGCCTGCACGATAATACACCAGTTGCTCATGCGCTTCTTGGGCGTATTGGCGAGCACGCTTGAGCGCATCGATGTGTCTGGTGCGTGCGATTAGGCTATTTTCTGGTGGATGAAAACCAACTTTATCGCCAAGCACCTGTATCAGCTCATCGATGCCTTGTTTTGTTTCACATGAAACATAGGCATGGCTCGGCTGTTGGCATTGTTGATTGCTTGTTCCATGTGAAACAGTTTGATTATCTGCTAGTAGGTCGCATTTATTGGCAACCATAATCAATTTTTGGTCCAAAATCGCTTGAATATCACCATCCACACCCACCGAAAACAGCTCTTTGGCAAGTGCAATCGGGTCTGTCTCACGGCTAACATCATAGACCATCAACAGCACATCGGCTTTATTAATCGCATCACGAGCACGAGCGATACCGATTTGTTCCACTTTATCTGTGGTATCACGCAGTCCTGCCGTGTCGGTCAGATGCACGGTCAAGCCACCAAGCACAAGGGTTTCTTCGAGCGTATCTCGGGTCGTACCTGCAATATCTGTCACGATGGCACGATCTGTACCTGCTAGGCGGTTGAGCAGGCTTGATTTGCCGGCATTGGGCTTGCCAGCAAGCACAACATGAACGCCATCTCTGAGTAGCTGACCTTGCTTGGCGGTCGCCAAAATCTCATCAATACCTGATAGCACCTGATTGAGTCGAGTTTCAATCACGCCATCGCTCAAAAAATCCACATCTTCTTCGTCGGGGAAGTCGATTGCCGCTTCTACATACAATCTTAGATGTGTCAAATCATCTACCAAGCCATTGATTTTGTTAGAAAATTCACCAGTCAATGAACGGATGGCGCTGCTTGCTTGGGCAACTGAAGTAGCAGCGATGGCATCACTGATGGCTTCGGCTTGCACCAAGTCAATCTTATCATTTTCAAAAGCACGCAGTGAAAACTCACCTGCGGTAGCCTGCCTTGCGCCAAGCTCAAACAAGCGGTCGAGCAATAGGTTTTGGAGCACCATACCACCATGCCCCTGTAGCTCGACCACATCTTCGCCAGTGAATGAGTGCGGCGCTTGAAAATAAATCACCACCCCTTCATCAATGATGCCGTCAGCACCAAAAAAACCGCCAAAATGTGCATATCTGGGCGTCAGATGCTCACGGCGAGTGATGGCACAACCAATCTTGTAAGCACTCTTGCCCGATAGGCGAATCACCCCCACACCCCCTTGTCCAATGGGCGTAGCGATGGCGGCGATGGTCGGCTGTTGTTCTAATTGTTTGCTTGTCATATCAAATACCGATGCCAAAGTTAACCTTTTATTTTATCACTTTTATGATTATAAGGGGAAATTTTACAACTAAATTCCCATAAAAAAAATCCCGCAAAGCATCACTTTGCGGGATGGATGGCTACTAAATATCAGCCACGCGCTTGCATTTGTTTTTCGACACGCTTATTCACAATGTGCTGATGCGTCATGCTAAACAGGTTATTCACCGTCCAGTACAGCACAAGGCCTGCCGGGAACCACAGCATAAACACCGCAAATACCACTGGCAAAATTTTCATCATTTTTGCCTGCATTGGGTCGGTTGGTTGTGGGTTTAGCAGCTGCTGCACAAACATAGTCACACCCATAAAAATCGGCAAAATAAACCATGGGTCCATCGCAGATAGGTCGGTAATCCAGCCAATCCACGGTGCATGACGAAGTTCCACCGACTCAACAAGCATCCAGTACAAACCTAGGAAAATCGGCATCTGAATCAAAATCGGCAAACAGCCCGCCATCGGATTGACTTTTTCGTCACGATACAGCTGCATCATCTCTTGGCTCATCGCCATACGGTCATCGCCGTGCTTATCCTTGAGTGCTTGTAGTTTTGGTGCGATGGCACGCATTTTCGCCATTGATACATAGCTTTTGTTTGATAGCCAAAACAGGGCGATTTTGATAATCAAGGTCAAGACCACGATTGACCATCCCCAGTTACCGATGAATTTATGGATATTGTCCAAGATGGTAAATAGCACTTTTGAGATTGGCCAAAGCAGACCATAATCCACCGTCTTATTCAAGCCTTCAGCCACAGGCGCAAGCTCTTTTTGGACTTTTGGGCCAGCGTACAAGGTGCTGTCTAGCTCGATTTGCTTACCGCTTGCAACAGTGACTGGCGTCTTATAGCCGATGTAGTTTTCGTTTGCCGTACTGCGACTAAAGAAAGTGGCGCTGTAATTTTTTGGCGTCCAAGCAGAAACAAAGTAATGCTGCACAACGCCCACCCAGCCTTTGTCGCTTGTGACATTGAGCTCACCATCATTAAAGTTGCTAAATTTTAGCTTATTATACGGCTCATCAGGCGTACCCCAAGCACCACCCAAATAGGTCGCCATGCCCATCATGCCTTTGTCAGACAAGCCTGGGTCAGCGCTGTTGTCACGCTTAAGCTGAGTGTGTAGCTCACCTGCCCAATTATTAGATGAAGTATTGGCGATGGTATGCTTAACCGCAATCGGGTATTGATCTTTGGTAAAGGTATAAGTCTTGGTGACACTGATGCCGTTATTTTCGTAAGTCAGCGGGACAACCAGCGTATCACCCGTCATCTGATAGCTGTCTTGGGCAGCGCTATATTTGGCACGACCATTTGGCGTATCCACACCATCACCCACCACCATCGTTTGGGCGACATAGGTGCGAGCGCTGTCGCTTTCGAGTAGGACAAATGGCTGATCGCTACCTTTGGTTGCGGGGTATTGCTTGAGCGCTGCATAGACGATATCACCGCCATTGGTATCAATCTTGATATCATAGCGATCCGTTGAGACGCTGATTAGCTTGCCATCAGCACTTTGGGCGGTTGGGGTCGCACCTGCCACTGCTGGCACATCGCCAGTTTGCGCAGCAACCACATCACTACCACTGGTCTGCGTTGCCACAGGCTGTGTCGCAGGCTGTCCTGCATAATCATCACGCCAAGCAAGCACCAACAAATACGAGGTGATTAGCATCGCCACGATGATCAAAATCCGAAGAATTTTTTGCATAGAGATAAATCCTAAATATGCCAAAGACACCACAAACCCAGCGGTTTATAGGTCAAAACCATGAATTCCTTAAACAAACCCTTTATTGTACTAAAAAAGCAGTCAAAATCCTAGATTTTATTGCCAAGACCTTGATTTTTTGGGTAATTTCATCCGCTAAGCATGCTTTTGTAGATAGATATTCAGCCGTGAACCATAAAATAGACGGTCCACATACACCCCACGCACCTGCGCCATCCACCTGATATTAGCAGGTTGATACCGCCAGCGATACAACGGCAACGGCACAAAATCTACCCCAGAGCCACCCCATGGATGACAGCTGGCCACACGGCGTATGGTCAGTAGCAGTCCCCGATAAGCGCCATGCCACAAAATCGCCTGCCGACCATAGCTTGAACAAGTCGGATAATAGCGACATCTGGGCGCTATCATAGGGCTCAGATATCGCTGATATAGCCGAATGACAGCTAGCAGGAAATTTTTTATCATATCTAATCAATTCACCAACAATCAACTTGGTTTGCTTGGATACATCTTTTTAAGTTTACTAAACATAACAGCGAGCTCGGCACCGATGTCATATGTTTTGTCATAGCGTTTTTTGACAATCAATACCAAATCCACATCAGCAAGCCCAGATTTATTCAATCGAAACTGTTCGCGCGTCAGACGCTTGAGTCGATTGCGGTCGGTGGCGTTTTTCAGCTTTTTTTTGGTGATAGCAAGCCCAAGCCTTGGCAGAGTTTCACCTTGAGCGATGAATAATAACAAATGCTCGCCGTGAATTTTTTTGATTGGTGCATCAAACACCGCTTGGAACTGCGCAGGTGTTAATAAACGGTCTTTTTTTTGGAAACAAACATCACTAACTGTCATTTGGCATCCATAAGTACTGGGTAAATGGCTCATTGTAGCACGGCTTTGATGAGATGATGGCACTTTTGGGTGAAAAATGGGCAAAAAAAAGCACCGACAATGTGTCAGGTGCTTATTTGCATCCGATGTGTAATTACACAGTCAAACGATGACGACCTTTAGCGCGGCGACGAGCCAAAACTTGGCGGCCTTTTTTGGTAGCCATACGAGCACGGAAGCCGTGAGTACGCTTGCGTTTTAGAACGCTTGGTTGAAATGTACGTTTCATAATTCACCTTAAGATGTCGGCATTACAAGACTGTAATGACTTGGGTTGTCGTCAGTAGCCAAAGCCACCAAACGACCAATTTTCAATTAACTAGTTAATGGTTTTCGCACAAAAATGACGAAAATCTTTTTGATTGTAGCAAATTTTAATCCAAAAATCAATCATGGAGATAAATAAATTTTAGTCGATAGTAGATATGCTGAATTTTTGGCTAAATTTGGGTGCTGTAAAATCATCTCTTGCACAGCAATTCGACCACTTGTTATAATGCGAAAAGATTGCAAATCAAGACTTTTTGAAAAGTTATCCACAGATTTTGAGTTTCCCTGTTTATTATATAAAAAGATAAATATAATGATAATAAGCAAACATATTTTCTGTTGATAACTAAAATTTTTATAGAAAAAACAGTAAGTTATTCTGTGGAAAAATATGTTTATAAACTGTTTGTAAAATGTGGAAAACTTAGTATTTTGAGTTATCCACAGCTTTTTCCATAAAGTTATCCACAAAAAATAATGCTTGAAATTTGGTCGAAATGTGGTAGTATTTGTCCAAGTTGGAAATTGGGGTTATTGCCCCTAGTTTTTGATTTTTAAAATAAATAATATATGATTTGTTATTTTCTAATTAGTTTAAAAATTGGGAAAATTGCAAGTTTGTTATGCCGTGATTTGAGCAGGAAATGTCATGAATTTGTTTGAAGATGAGTTGGGGCACCATGAGCCAGCACATCCCGACGCTGATCGGGTGTGGCAACACTGCTTGTCTGAATTGCAGTTTTTGTTGCAAGAAAAGGATTATCGCCAATGGATTACGCCATTGACCGCCGAGCTCAATGATGGCGTGTTGACCCTGCTGACGCCTAATATGGTTTGGGTAAAGCACGTCAAAGAGCAGTATTTGGCACAAATCAAGGCATTGGCGATTGCTTATGATCCGGCATTGGTGCAGGATGTGCGTGTTGAGATGGTGGTGAGCACCACACCAAGCCCAAAGGCAGTGGCGCAAAAAAGTACGGCACAAAAGATCAAAACCGCAGGTGCGGTTGGCGAAGGTTTGCCGGTTGAAGCGGCTTTTACTTTTGATGGATTTGTCAAGGGTAAATCAAATGCGTTGGCGTACAATGCGTGCAATGAATTATCCAAAAAAGACAATAAACATCACTACGGCCCGATTTTTATTTATGGTTCATCAGGGCTTGGCAAGACGCATCTGATGCACGCTATGGCGCATCGTTATCAAAAATATAATAAGCGCTATTGTTATTTTACCAAAGAGCATTTTTATAAGACGGTGCTTGAAGCGTTTCGAGATAGCAAGATTGATCAATTTGTCAAAAATGTCTGCAAGGCGGATTTTTTGATACTTGATGATGTGCATATGTTTGATGGCAAACAAAGCCCCAAAGTCACGCAAATTTTGATGAATTTGTTTGATGAATTTTCTAAGGGTAATGCCAAGCAGGTGGTGCTAGCATCAGATCGACCGCCGTCGCAGATGCTAAGCTTTGGCGATCGCAATATTTCTCGCCTATCAGGGGGATTGCTACTTGCGATTGAGCCGCCTGATATGGAGATGCGTGTGCAGATCCTTGAGAAAAAAGCAAGCATCCTAAATCTTGAGTTGCCACGTGATTGTGCGATTTTTATGGCGCAAAATTTGCCGCCCGATGTGCGTGGGCTAGAAGGGGCATTGAAGCGAGTTCAGCTGTCTGCTGATGTGCTACGCAATGAGCCGGTGACGATGGCGCTGGTTCGAGATGCCATCAAAGATCAGGTGCAGGCACGTGCTCGAGCAATCAATGCCGAAGGTATTCGTGATTTGGTGGCGGAATTTTATCAAATTTCACCCAAAGACATGATGGGTAAAAAACGTGCTCGCAACATCGCTCGCCCACGACAAATGGCGATGGCACTCATCCGAGAGCTGACCCGTGATAGCTTTCCTGAGATTGGTCAGGTCTTTGGTGGTCGTGATCATACGACCGTGATGCACGCTTGCGAAAAAATCGAAGAGTTAAAATTAACCGATCCGAGTGTCGAAAAAGATTACCACTCGCTCAAGATGATGTTAGAATATGTGTAATGCCTGTATTGGCAAATCATAATAAAGAACAGTGAGTTTTTATGAAATTATCCATTAACCGAGAGCTGCTCATCAAGGCGATTAATTTGGTGGTCAAGGCAGCGGATAAGCGCCATCGTTTTGTGATTTTGGGCAATATCAAATTGGTGCTCGAAGAAGGGTTTTTGACCTTGACGGCATCGGATTTGGAGCTGGAGCTCACCACCCGTTTTGCTATTCCGGCGGGGGCGTGTGTGCAAGCAGGGGCGACGACATTGCCTGCTGAGATGTTCTTTAACATCTGTAAATCACTGTCCGAAGATATGGTGGTGGTCGATGCGCCAGAAGGCACTAACCGCTGTCTGATTACCAGTGGCAAGGGTAAATATACGCTAAGCACCCTACCTGCGCAGGATTTTCCAAGTATCGGCACAGCTGTGCCGTCCAGCGTCGTCAAAATCAGCCAAGGCGATTTAACCAGTCTCATCCATCATACCCGCTTTGCAATGGCGACCCAAGATGTGCGTCATTATCTCACCGGTATGCTGTTTGAAATCAACGAAAGCAAGCTCACCGCAGTTGCCACCGATGGTCATCGCTTGGCGGTTGCGCACCGCTTATTGTCTGACAGCTACGCCACAAGCCAAGTGATTATCCCGGGTAAGGCAGTAGCCGAGCTTGAGCGTCTATTGCTTGAGCTTGCCAAGACCACAGATGATGCCAATTTGGTCGGATTGGGCTTTGATGAAGAATTTTTGCAAGTGGCGCTGACCTTGACCGACGAAGAGAGTCAAGCGCAGCTGGATGTCAGCCTATCAGCTCGCTTGATTGAAGGCAAATTCCCTGACTATCGCCGAGTGCTACCGACCAATAATGATAAGATTGCAAGCTTTGATAAAGAAGAAGCGGTGGATGTACTGCGTCGTATTTCGGTGCTCAATAGCAAAGAAGTGCCCGGTGTGATGCTAGGATTTGCTGCTCAAGATGTCTGCCAAGTGGGTGTGCACAACAAAAATCACGGTGACGCCGAAGAAGTGCTTGCGGTGAATTTTAGCGGTGAGCCAATCGAGCTATCATTTAACGAATCCTACCTACGAGCGGTGCTTAATGTGCTCGATGGGCAAATCCGCCTTGAGATGAATCAGCCAAGCTCGCCGGTGCTGATTTATCAAATCGGTGATGAGCTGCATCAATATGTCGTGATGCCAATGCGTGTGTAGTTGTGATTGACCGCATCCACATTCATCATTTGAGAAATTTAAGCCAAGCTTCACTATCATTTGCTAAGTGCAATTTGATTTTTGGGGATAATGGCAGTGGCAAGACATCGCTGTTAGAAGCGGTGTTTTTGCTGTCTCGGGGCAAAAGCTTTCGCCATCATGAGCCCAAGCGCTATATCAGTCATCACCAGCAAGCGTGCACCATCTGGGCAAGCACCAATTTTCAAGAGCAGTGTACCCTTGCCATCCAAAAACAGCTGGATGGCACAGGTAAATCTGATACTTTATTAAAATTTAATGAACAAACCGCCCAAAGCCAAAGTGTGCTCAGCTTTCATCTGCCGACGGTGCTGATTGACCCAAGTAGCATGAGCCTACTTGATGAAGGTAGCGGCAGCCGTCGGCAACTGCTCGATTGGCTTGCGTTTCACGTGAAACCTGAATTTTATCATCAGTGGCTACAGTATCAGCGACTGCTTAAGCAGCGCAACAGCCTACTTAAGTACCCTAATATCCAGCATCGCATCAATGAGCTGACAGCGTGGGATGTGCAGTTATCGCACTATGCGCAGGCGCTGCACGAGCATCGTGTGTCGATGTTTGATGAATGGCAAGTGGTGTTCGCTCAGATGGTAACAAAGCTATTACCAAATTATGCGGACAAAATCAGCCTGCAATACTTGGCAGGATTTGATACCACTCAGCCACTATCACAAACCCTGTCCGCTCGGGTGATGCAGGATATTGAGCTTGGCTATACTCGCATCGGTGCGCATCGTGCTGATGTCGGCGTGATACTCAAAACCACCAATGATGACGGGCAAAAACTGCGTGAACAAGCCACACACATCCTATCTCGTGGCGAAAAAAAACTTCTCATCACCGCCTTGCGCCTATCACAATTAAGCTTGATTTGCACCCTACTTAGTCAAGGCAAATCCGCCATCACCCACCCACCTGTGGTGCTGATTGATGATATCGATGCCGAGCTTGATGATGCCGCCACCAATATCTTGCTTGATACTGTGCTATCTTTGCCTTGCCAAAGTATCATCAGTACGCTCAACGCTGATATCCATAGTCAAATCCTGATGCATCTACAGACGCTTGAGCAGTCAAGTGACCTGCCTAATTCTCAAACTGCCACCAGTTATAAAATGTTTCATGTGAAACAAGGTGAGTTTGCAGAAATTTATGCACAATAAGCCTGTGGTTAAGTTGGGGTTGGTGCATCAAACCACACTTGTTATCGCACAAAAATTCCTACCGAAACCATCGCAGTTGCGGTGACTTTTAATAAAAAAAATGCTATAATGGCTGATAATTTTTTATTAATGATTTTGGGCAAAAATACCGCCCAGTCTAAGCACCTTGTGAAGGATTTGCCATGAGCGAAACGATCGATCAAAACCAACAGGTCGAAGCACAAAATACAGAATATACCGCCAAAAATGTCCGAGTTCTGCGTGGACTTGAGGCGGTACGAGTACGCCCTGGTATGTACATCGGTGATACTGATGATGGCACAGGCTTGCACCACATGGTCTTTGAGGTGGTGGATAATGCCATCGACGAAGCATTGGCAGGTCATTGTGATGAAATCAATATCATCGTGCATGACGATGAATCGGTATCGGTGATGGATAATGGTCGTGGTATCCCTGTCGATATCCACCCCGAAGAAGGTGTGTCGGCTGCTGAAGTCATCATGACCGTGCTACACGCAGGTGGTAAGTTTGATGATAATTCCTATAAGGTCTCGGGCGGTCTGCATGGTGTGGGCGTGTCTGTGGTCAATGCCTTGTCCAAAAAACTGGTGCTCAACATCTGGCGTGACGGTCATGCACACAGCCAAAGCTATACTGATGGCGTGGCAGATGCACCGCTTGCCAAGCTTGAGCCATCGACGCAGACAGGCACTCAGGTGCGTTTTTATCCAAGTTTTGAGATTTTTAAGGGTGTGACCACCTTTGATTATGACATTCTTGCCAAGCGTCTGCGTGAACTGTCTTTTCTTAATTCAGGCGTGCGTATCGTGCTGACCGATGAGCGTACAGGCACGAGCGAAGTATTTGAGCACAAAGGCGGTCTGTCGGAGTTTGTCAATTATATCAATGGTGGCAAACAAACGCTAAACGACATCTTTCATTTCACCGCCGATGGCGCTGATGGCATTGGTGTGGAAGTGGCGCTACAATGGTCGGACAGCTACAACGAAAAAGTGCTGTGCTTTACCAACAACATTCCCCAAAAAGACGGTGGCACGCACTTATCAGGCTTTCGCTCGGCGCTGACTCGTTGCCTAAATGCCTATATGGATTCAGAAAATATCGCCAAAAAAGAAAAAGTGCAAGTCACTGGCGATGATGCTCGTGAAGGTCTGACAGCGATTATCTCGGTCAAAGTCCCTGACCCAAAATTCAGCTCACAGACCAAAGACAAGCTTGTCTCAAGCGAAGTCAAATCCGTGGTTGAGACCACCATGCATGAGCGTCTATCTGAATACCTGCTTGAGAATCCAACCGCTGCCAAAGCCATCGCTGCCAAGATTATCGATGCCGCTCGTGCTCGTGATGCCGCTCGTAAGGCGCGTGAGATGACTCGTCGCAAAAGCTCGCTAGACATCGCAGGCTTACCAGGTAAATTGGCGGACTGCCAAGAAAAAGACCCTGCATTATCCGAACTGTTCATTGTCGAGGGTGACTCGGCAGGTGGTAGCGCCAAGCAAGGGCGTAACCGTAAGATGCAGGCGATTTTGCCACTTAAGGGTAAGATTTTGAATGTCGAGCGTGCTCGCTTTGATAAGATGCTCTCAAGTGCCGAAGTGGGTACGCTGATTACTGCACTGGGCACAGGCATCGGCCCTGATGAATATAATCCTGATAAGATTCGCTATCACAAAATCGTCATCATGACCGACGCCGATGTCGATGGTTCGCACATTCGTACCCTATTATTGACATTCTTTTTCCGTCAAATGCCTGAGCTGATTGAGCGTGGTTATATCTACATTGCTCAGCCACCACTGTATAAGGTCAAGCGTGGCAAGCAGGAGGTGTATCTCAAAGACGGCGAGGCGCTCGATTCTTATCTATTGTCATCGACTATTGATGACCATCAGTTATTTTTGAGCAAAGATACCCCTGCCATCACCGGCATGGCGCTCGAAAAATTGCTCAAAGACTACAGCCAAAGCCAAGTGGTCAAAAACCGCCTGCAGGGTAAATATCCATCAGAGCTACTTGATGCACTAACCTTTGTGCCGAAGTTTGACGCCACAGCCACAGGCAATCGTGATGTGATGCAAGCTTGGGCAGATGCACTACAAGCCAAATTGCGTGAACTTGCACCAAAACTTGAGCCATCAGTCGAGCTTGCCGAGATGACAGGTACGGAGTCTGAAGCAGGTCAGTGGCTACCTAGAGTGACGATTTATATGCATCGCTTGCCACAGCATTATCTGTTGGATTTGGGCTTTTTGGGTTCGTCCGACTATGCGCGCCTACTGCGTCTAAGTGGTGAGTGGAATACTGTGCTGACTGAAGAGGCATTTTTGCGCCGTGGCGACAAAGACAGCGCCATCAAAGATTTTCATCACCTGTGGGAGCAGCTGATGCAAGCGGCTCGTCGTGGCGTCGATGTTCAGCGTTACAAGGGCTTGGGTGAGATGAACAAGGAACAACTGTGGGAAACCACTATGGACCCCGAAAATCGCCGTATGCTCAAAATCACCATCGAAGACGCCATCAAAGCCGACCATCTGTTCAGCTGTCTGATGGGCGATGATGTTGAGCCACGCCGTATCTTTATCGAAGAAAACGCCCTAAATGCGGATATTGATGCTTGATTTACCCAGTGTTGCCCAACGAGATGTTGGGCATTGCTTTACATTTATAATTTATCCTTAAATAATTTGCCATCATTCTTTTACTATCGCAGGAAAGACTCATGACCAACATCACCCAAGACCGTATTTTAATTTTAGACTTTGGCTCACAATATAGCCAACTGATTGCCCGCCGAGTGCGTGAAGCAGGCGTATATTCTGAAATGTATGCTTATGATATGTCAATCGAGGACATCAAAGCCTTTAATCCAAAAGGCATTATCTTATCAGGGGGGCCTGAAAGTGTCCATGAAGAAGGTAGCCCACGAGCACCAGAGATTGTGTTTAATTTAGGTGTACCTGTGCTTGGCATTTGCTATGGTTTCCAAACCATGTCTGAACAATTAGGCGGAAAAGTTGAAGCAGGTGATGTACATGAATTTGGCTATGCAGAAATTAATATCACCCATCAAGATGCTTTATTAAGCAAAGTCGGTGATGAAAAAAATCAATCTCAAGTGTGGATGAGTCATGGCGATAAAGTGGTGCGTTTACCTGAAGGGTTTAGCGTAACATCAAGCACGCCAAGCTGTCCTTATGCGTCTGCTAGTGATGAAACCCGTAAATTTTATGGCGTACAATTTCACCCAGAAGTCACGCATACTGCTAAAGGTACAGAATTGATTTCAAACTTTGTACATATTATTTGTGGTTGCGGTAATGCGTGGAATTCAGAAAATATTATTGAATTACGCATTAAACAACTCCAAGAGCAAATTGGTGACCAAAAAGTATTGCTAGGTTTATCAGGCGGTGTAGATTCATCGGTAGTAGCAGCCTTGTTACATCGTGCCATTGGCGACCAATTAACCTGTGTTTTTGTGGATAATGGCTTATTGCGTCTCAATGAAGGCGACCAAGTCATGCAGATGTTTGCCGAAAATATGGGCATCCGTGTCATTCGTGCCGATGCAGAACAACGTTTCTTAACAGCATTGGCAGGTGTTACTGACCCTGAAGCTAAACGCAAAATTATTGGACGTGAATTTATTGAAGTATTTGCCGAAGAAGCCCGAAAATTAGATGGCGTAAAATTCTTAGCACAAGGAACGATTTACCCAGATGTGATTGAGTCAGCAGCCAGCAAACAAGGTAAAGCTCATGTGATTAAATCCCATCATAATGTGGGCGGATTACCTGATGATTTGGCATTTGAACTCGTTGAGCCATTGCGTGATTTATTTAAAGATGAAGTGCGTAAGCTTGGCGTGGCGCTTGGTATTCCACATCATATGATTTATCGTCATCCATTCCCAGGCCCAGGCTTAGGGGTGCGTATTTTGGGTGAAGTGAAAAAAGAATATGCTGATATTTTACGTTTAGCCGATGATATTTTTATGCAGGAGTTGCGTGCAAGTGGTTGGTATGATAAAACCGCCCAAGCCTTTGCCGTGTTCCAACCTGTAAAATCTGTTGGTGTGGTGGGCGATGGTCGCCGTTATGCATGGGTGATTGCCCTTCGTGCTGTTGAAACGGTAGATTTTATGACTGCTCGTTTTGCTCATTTACCATATGAATTGGTGGATAAAATCTCAACTCGCATTATGAATGAAATTAAAGATGTTTCTCGTGTGGTGTATGATGTGAGTAGCAAACCGCCTGCAACGATTGAGTGGGAATGATTGAACAACCTGGTTGATTAACCCGTAAAGGCACCTTGGTTAAAAAGGTGTCTTTATTTATTGTTGCTACATTTATTTTGCTTTGCAATCGGTTGAAATTGTGTTACTATAAATTAAGAGTTTATTACACTGTTTGGGGTAGGTATGAAAGTTACACAAAGTTTAATACTGACACTGCTCTTTATGAGTTGTACTGCCATGGCTGCTCCGACCAATCTTGGTAATTGCTTGAATGCCGCTTATGAAGAAGTGACTTCGGTTACAGGTGGCACGATTTATTTTAAAAATGGCTCAAGCATGGCTTTGGGCAAGATATCGTCACAGCCATTCACCACCCGCCTAAAAAATGCCAGTGTCGCCGACCAGCTTTCACAGACTTATCCATTAAATTTTGTAACGCCCGCGCAATATGCTGACGCTGGCAGGATTCGTAATGATGAATTTTTTAAGCAGATGTATGGTAAAACTGCTGCTCAAGTGCAACAAAATCTTACCACCATCACTTGGAAACCGAGTAATATCAAGCTGAAATTTAATCATAAAAATGGTGCAGCCAAACAGCTTGAGAAGGTGGGTAATGAAATTGCTCAAAATCCTGCGCTGAAAAAATATGTTGCCAAGTCGCTCGGTACGTTCAACTGGCGCAATATCGCAGGTACCAATCGCTTAAGTGTTCATAGCTTTGGTGTGGCAGTGGATTTTCAATTGCCGCAAGGACAGCATAAATATTGGCGTTGGGATGGCTGTACTACCGAAGACAAGGTTTGTCCTTATCCTAAGCAGCTGATTAGCGATGACAATCTTAAGCAAGTGGTAAGAATCTTTGAAAAACATGGATTTATTTGGGGTGGTAAATGGGCAAGCTATGATTCGCCACACTTTGAATATCGCCCTGAATTGTTGATTTCTAGTTGTCGAGCATGATTGTGATACGGTTTTCGGTGATGCTAAATTATTTTCGAAATCTTATTGTATTTTTTTCCCAGTTTATTATAATAGAGTTTACCAAACCTGGTTTCACTAGTTAAGGATGGATTATGAAAAAACTTCTACTTGCAAGCCTACTAACCATGGCAAGTTCATCAGCCTTTGCATATTGCAGCTACTCAACTTATATCAGCGATGATGATAAATATAACAGCAGTGGTAGCTACCTAGCTGGCTCAGTGAGCAAAGCATCAGCGGCGGCAATTTTGCGTCAAAACCGTGTTTACTCTGGCTCAACAGAGTGTGGCCTGCATAATACAAGCAACCGTGCAAAATTTGAAGCTAAGGTGCGCAAAAGCAATATTTCTTCTGCAACCATCCGTAACATTGTGCGTGGCAACCCTTATGTTACTGTAGTCATCCATAATTCACATGTTGAAGTATATTAATTGCTAGCTTGCGCATTAAAAGACCATCCTTGCGATGGTCTTTTTGTTTGTAATAATTGAGTAACATTTAATAGAGATTGTTATAAAACTGTCAAAAATTTAGCCATGGATAGAAGTTTGCTTGTTTTTTGTGCAAAGTTTGGTTATGATATTTGTGCAATTACCTATAAAACTTAACCAAATAATGAGATTTTTATGAAAAAATTCGCACTAATTGCAATTACCTTATTGGCGTTCACTGCAGCTGAAGCAAGTGTGGTAACTTATTATGGTGGCAAATTTCATGGTCGCAAGACAGCCAGTGGCGAGCGTTTTGATGAGAATGCAATGACTTGTGCTAGCAATACCCATAAGTTTGGCACTTTGCTCCAAGTAACCAATACTGCAAATGGCAAGTCGGTGGTTTGTCGAGTGAATGATCGTGGTGGGTTTAGTAAATACGGCATTGCGCTAGATTTGTCAAAAGGCGCATTTGCACAGATTGCACCTCTGGGGCAAGGGCGTGCTCGAGTAACCATTGCGCCTGTGGATAGCGCTGATGTGGGTTATGCACAAACGATGCTTGCGCAAAATCAAGCTGATAGTGAAAAAGTTAGCCAAGCGCTTGCAGCTATTACACCATTAACGATTAGCCATACGACCACAATTACTTTGGCTAGCAATACAATGGTAACCGAATAATGTCTATAATTGAAGTCACTGACATCACCATCGGCACAGGCAAAACTGCTGTCAAAGGTGCGCTGATTGTCACCGAATACACTGGCAAGCTTGATGATGGCACGGTCTTTGACTCATCCATCAGTCGTGGGCGCGCCTTTGAGTGTGTCATCGGCACAGGGCGTGTGATTAAGGGCTGGGATTTGGGCGTGCTTGGCTTTAGCACAGATGATGCGGTTGTTGCACCGATGCAAGTGGGCGGCAAAAGACAGCTGATTGTCCCTGCACACCTAGCTTATGGTGAGCGAGCTGTGGGCAAAATCCCACCAAACTCGACACTACATTTTGAGATTGAGCTCTTAGAAGTGCGCACTCGTGATGACTGATATAAAGCCCAGCATCCAAAAAGGCGTCTATCGACATTATAAAGGCAATCTATACCAAGTCATCGATGTCGTGCGCCACAGCGAAACGCTTGAATGGCTAGTGCTGTATCATCCGCTGTATGGTGATCAAGTGCAGCAATCCACCTTGTGGGTGCGTCCCTTTGCGATGTTTGTACAGATGCTTGAGCAGGGTGATGGGTATATTCCCCGCTTTGCTTATGTGGGTGATGATGTATGAATGTGCATCAGCACCACGAAAACTATAGCCCCAACCCCAAAAGCTTGCTATAATATTGATAGCAAGCTTTTTAACGTTTTAATGGCATTTTTAACATCGAAATATCGATATTAAAGGTGCTTTTTCTTTTAGATTTTGGCATACAAAACTAAAGCCATATCCACAGGAGTAAGCTTTCGTGATTAAGATTGATCAATATTTTGACCAAGCCCAATGGCAAAAATTCACCCAAGCTGCCGAAGGGCAAGAAACGCCGCTACTGGTCGTGGATTTGAGCCGTATCAAGACCAAGTATGAAGAGATGGTCAGTCTATTTCCCAAGGCGAAGATCCACTATGCGATGAAAGCCAGCCCTGCGGTAGAAGTGGTCAAATATCTGGCGGATCTAGGCTCAAACTTCGACTGTGCATCTATCTATGAGCTTGATCGTGTGCTCGACTGCGGTGTATCGCCTGATCGTATCTCGTATGGTAACACCATCAAAAAAGCCGATCATGTTAAGTATGCCTTCAAAAAAGGCATCACGCTGTATGCGACAGATTCTAAAGCAGATCTAATCAATATCGCTAACAATGCCCCAGGCTCAAAAGTCTTTGTGCGTATCTTGGTGCATGGTGCGGATACCGCCGAATGGCCATTGTCTCGTAAGTTTGGCTGCCACCCTGATATGGCGGTGGATCTGTTGGTACAAGCCAAAAATTTAGGTCTGATTCCTTATGGTATTTCGTTCCATGTCGGTAGCCAACAAAAAGATGTCGCTGCGTGGGATGATGCACTTGCCAAGGTCAAATATATGTTTGACTGGATGAAATACGAAGAAAATATTCAGCTAAAAATGATCAATCTAGGTGGTGGTTTCCCAACCAACTACATCAGCGAAGTGAACCCTGTCAAGGTCTATGCCGAAGAGATTCATCGCTACTTATCTGAAGATTATGACGAAGATGAGATGCCTGAGATTATTCTTGAGCCAGGTCGCTCGATGGTGGGTGATAGTGGGGTGTTGGTCTCGGAAGTGGTGCTGATTAGTCGCAAATCACGCACCGATTTGACACGCTGGGTATATACCGATGTCGGCTTATTTCAAGGTTTGATTGAGACTTTGGGCGAAGCCATCAAATACCCTGTCTATACCCCAAAAATGGAAACCGCCACCGAAAAAGGCACAGTCATCCTAGCAGGCCCAACCTGTGATAGCACTGATATCATGTACGAACACGCCGCCTATAAACTGCCACAAAACCTTGAAATCGGCGATAAGCTATACTGGCTCACCACAGGCGCTTATACCAACTCGTATTCATCGGTGGAGTTCAATGGCTTTCCCCCGCTCAAAGTAAAATACATTGAGTGATGTTTCACATGAAACTGTTCCATGTGAAACATACTACTTGTCATAAGCACGGTTGCCCAGCTAAATATACTGCCAAACACACTGCGTCAAAGCTGATACTGATGATGGCTATGACAAGTGTGCTGACTGCGTGTGCAACGACACATAGTACACCTATGACACACCCACCACATTGGGCGACATTGATCGATGCATCGGCGAATTTTTATCGTGTGGATGACAGGCTATATCGCAGCGAACAACTGACAGTAGAGGATTTGGCACTACTTGAGCGTACAGGCATACGCACCATTGTCAATCTGCGTTTCTTTGATCGAGATGATGATAAGCGCGCCTTTGACGGCACGGCGATACGCTTGGTGAATACGCCGCTTTTGACGTGGTCAATCCAGCCTGATGAGTTGGCGCAGGTGCTATATACCATTCGTCAAGCTCAAGATGATGGTGCGGTGCTCGTGCATTGTTATCATGGTGCAGATCGCACCGGCATAGTGGTGGCGATGTATCGGGTGATTTATCAAGGTTGGTCAATCGCTGATGCTAAGGCAGAGATGCAGCAGGGTAATTTTGGTTATCATAGTATCTGGAAAAATATCGATCGCCTGCTTGATGAAGAGTCGGTTGCCAAAGTGCGTGCATCACTTGAGCACTTATCTGCCAAGCAGTCTAATATCAGTTCTAAATAATGAGTCAATTATGAAATTTTCAAAATTTGGTCAAAAATTCACCAAAGACAGCGCCATCTTGCAGTTGATGGATGATCTTGGTAATGCGCTCAATAGTGATAAGCCAGTCAATATGCTGGGCGGTGGTAATCCTGCAAGTATTCCTGAGCTCAATGCGGTGTATCAACAGACGCTTGAGAGCGTGGTGGCAGATGCGTTTGCGCTTGATAGCGTGGGTAATTATTCCAATCCACAAGGCGATACCAAGTTTATCAATACTTTGGTTGAGTTTTTTAATCGTCATTATGGCTGGGGGTTGACCAGTGACAATATCGCCTTGACCAATGGCTCACAAAATGCGTTCTTTTATCTGTTTAACCTGTTTGCAGGGCAGTTTGATGACGGGACGGACAAGGCAATTTTGTTGCCCTTAGCGCCTGAATATGTCGGCTATGCTGATGTGCATATTGATGGTGTGCATTTTGTCGCTGTACCACCAAATATTGAGCTGGTGACACATGAAGATCGTGAAGGATTTTTTAAGTATCGCGTAGATTTTGATGCTTTAGAAAATTTAGAAAAATTAAAAAATGGCAAGATTGGTGCGATTTGCTGTTCTCGTCCAACCAATCCAACGGGCAATGTCTTGACCGATGATGAAATGGCAAGGCTCACCGCCATCGCCAAAAAATACGGCGTACCGCTGATTGTCGATAATGCCTATGGAATGCCATTTCCCAATATCATCTACACTGATACCACGCTGTCGTGGGATTGTGATACGGTGCTGTGCTTTAGCCTATCCAAGGTGGGCCTGCCAGGTACTCGTACGGGCATCATCGTCGCTGATGCACCGATTATCAAGACTATCAGCAATATGAATGCCATTGTCAATCTCTCGCCGGTACGCTTTGGGGCGACGGTGGCGACGCCGTTATTTGCTGATGACCGCATCAAAACATTGTCCGATACGGTGATTGCGCCATTTTATCAGACGCAGGCAAGCCTTGCGGTATCACGACTACAGGTGGAGTTTGATGGTTATCCTGTCAAGATTCATAAGCCAGAAGGGGCGATTTTCTTGTGGGTGTGGTTTGAGAATTTACCGATTTCAACGACTGTGCTGTATCAGATTTTAAAAGAGCAAGGTACGCTGATTATCCCGTCTGAGCATTTCTTTGTCGGGGTGGATACCACTAATTATCCGCACGCCAAAGAATGTATCCGCTTATCCATCGCCCAACATGATGAGACCATCATCAAGGGCATTGCTACCATTGGTGAAGTGGTACGCAGACTGTATGATGGTGTGTAATGACCAAATCTAAAAACTAAGCCTAATAACTAAGTGTCTAATAACCAAACCTAATGACCAAAAAATATCCGTGTATCATCTGATGCACGGATATTTTGTACGGGGATGGTGGTTATTTCACCGCAGCGATGACCATCACTTCAACGAGCCAATTTGGATTAACCAAATCGGCTTGGATGGTGGCACGTACAGGTGGCGTCGTACTAGCAACCCAAGCTTTCCATTCGCTGTTAAAGCCGTCAAAATCAGCTAGGTTTTTGATAAATACTTGAGCAGATAATAGATGATGTTTGTCAGTGCCTGCTTGTGCCAGTGCCTTATCGATATTGGCAAGTACTTGACGGGTCTGACCTTGGATATCTAGGCTGTCATCATCAGGCACTTGACCTGCCAGATACACCACGCCATTGTGCACGGCGACTTCGCTGAGTACTTCATTGCTGTCAAATTTTTGGATGCTTGTCATAAAAATATCCTTGTGTGTTGAGAAGTTATTAATAAATTAAGCAATCACTGATAGCGTGCCAATGATAGCCCTTCTAGGCTAATCTCGGGCGTCTGCTCGGTGATGATATCGCTAATCAGCTTGCCTGAACCACATGACATCGTCCAGCCGAGCGTGCCATGACCTGTGTTCAGATATAGGTTATTAAGGTCAGTTTTGCCGATGATTGGCGTGCCATCGGGGGTCATTGGGCGAAGCCCTGTCCAGAATGTGGCATTGGGCAAATCACCACCGCCAAACAAATCATCGCAGACCATCTCAAGCGTCTCACGGCGTGACTGGTTTAGCCCCAAGTTAAAGCCTGACAGCTCAGCCATACCGCCGACACGGATGCGATTATCAAAGCGGGTGATGGCGATTTTATAAGTCTCATCCAGTACGGTTGAAACAGGTGCATTATCGGCATCGATGATAGGCACGGTGAGTGAATAGCCTTTGACAGGATAGACGGGTAGTGATAGCCCGAGTGTCTTTGCCATCGCACGAGAATAGCTACCAAGCGCTAGCACATAAGCATCCGCCGTCATCGGCTCGCCATTGACCACGACACCTGTGATGTGGCTGCCATCGGTGCTGATGCTATCGATGGTGGCGTTAAATAGGTATTTGACGCCTAAGTTTTCGGTGAGTTTGGCAAGGTTTTTAGTGAATAGATTGCAGTCGCCTGTTTCGTCATTGGGCAGGCGCAGACCGCCTAAGAGTTCGGATTTGGCACGAGCTAGAGCAGGTTCGACTTTTGCCAAGCCGTCTTTGTCGAGTAACTCATACGCCACGCCATAGTCCTTGAGTACTTCGATGTCATTGCTGACAGCGTCTAGCTGTGCTTGCTTGCGAAATAGCTGTAGCGTGCCACCAGTGCGATGCTCATAGCTGATGCCTGTGTCGGCTCGCAGCTGCTGTAGGCAATCTCGGCTGTATTCGGCGACTCGTACCATGCGAGCTTTGTTGGTGGCGTAGGATTTGTCATTGCAGTTGGCGAGCATTTGGCACATCCACTGCGCTTGAAATGACGAGCCATCAGGACGAATGGCAAAAGGTGCGTGCTTTTGGAATAGCCATTTGATGGCTTTGGTCGGGATGCCGGGGGCAGCCCAAGGGGTGGAGTAGCCAGGGGAGATTTGACCTGCGTTGCCAAAGCTGGTTTCTTCGGCGACATTGCTTTGGCGTTCGATGACGGTCACATCCACGCCTTGCTTGGCAAGATAATAGGCGGAAGTGACACCAATCACACCACCGCCCAGCACAAATACTTTCATGGGGATATCCTTAAAGGACGAAAAAACAATGATATGATAACAAGGAAAAATGACAACAGCAAGCAAAAAACCGCAGTGATGAAAATTTATCCAAAGCCCTGTTCGCATCGCCATTTTATGTTATACTAAATCCAACTTGACGGAGTGCCATCGACATGGCTGAGAGCGTAAGCAATCCGTTGAACCTGATACAGTTCGTACTGTCGTAGGAATCAAGTTTTCAAAATCTTAATCATCTGCCGATGGTTGTCTTTATTCATCATAAGATTTTTGATGGCTTGATTTGTTTTTTGCCATTTTTAAGGATATTATGATGAGCCAAACAAATCTATCCCAATCACTGACCGACCAAATCACAAAGCATGAGCAAGATGCCAAAGATTTAACACGCATTTTGCCTGCATCGAAAAAAGTCTATGTCCAAGGCTCTCGTGCAGATATTCAAGTCCCATTTCGTGAAATCAGCCTAACCGATACGCCAACGAGTCTGGGCGGTGAACCAAATCCATCAATTTTAGTGTATGATACGTCAGGCGTTTATACTGACCCAAAGGTAAGCATTGACCTAAACAAAGGCTTACCAAGTGTGCGTGGTGCATGGATTGCTGAACGAAATGACACCGAACAATTAAGCGGATTAAGCTCTCAATTTGGACGTGAACGCTTAAAAGATATTCGCACCGAAAATATCCGTTTTGCCCACATCACCAACCCAAGACGAGCCAAAGCAGGTCGCAATGTTACGCAAATGCACTACGCTCGAGCCGGCATCATCACCCCTGAAATGGAATATATCGCCATTCGTGAAAATCAGCGGCAGCAAGCAGGCGTGGATACTAGACAGCATCCAGGACAAAATTTTGGTGCAAAAAATTTAACCGAAATTACCCCTGAATTTGTCCGTCAAGAAGTGGCGAGTGGACGGGCGATTATTCCTGCCAATATCAATCACCCAGAATGCGAACCAATGATTATTGGACGTAATTTCTTGGTCAAAATCAATGCCAACATTGGAAATTCTGCACTAGGCTCAAGCATTGACGAAGAAGTCGCCAAAATGACGTGGGCGACCCGTTGGGGAGCCGATACCATCATGGATTTATCCACAGGGAAAAATATTCATGAAACAAGGGAATGGATTATTCGCAACTCTCCTGTACCGATTGGCACCGTACCGATTTATCAAGCCCTTGAAAAAGTAGGTGGAATTAGCGAGGATTTAACATGGGAAATTTTTAAAGATACCTTGATTGAACAAGCCGAGCAAGGTGTTGATTATTTTACCATTCATGCAGGCGTATTACTGCGTTATGTACCGATGACGGCAAATCGTTTAACTGGCATTGTCAGCCGTGGCGGTTCAATTATGGCACAATGGTGTTTGGCTCATCATCAAGAAAATTTCCTTTACACCCATTTTGATGAAATTTGCGAAATCATGAAAGCCTATGATGTTTCATTTAGTTTAGGCGATGGACTGCGACCCGGCTGTATCCAAGATGCCAATGATGAAGCCCAATTTAGCGAATTAAAAACTTTAGGAGAACTCACGCACCGTGCATGGCAACATGATGTACAAGTGATGATTGAAGGCCCGGGGCATGTGCCAATGCACATGATTAAAGAAAATATGGACTTACAGCTTGAAGTATGTAGCGAAGCACCTTTCTATACGCTTGGGCCTTTAACCACTGATATTGCCCCCGGTTATGACCACATCACATCTGCGATTGGAGCGGCTATGATTGGTTGGTATGGCACGGCGATGCTATGTTATGTAACACCAAAAGAGCATTTAGGTTTACCAAATAAAAAAGATGTGAAAGATGGGATTATTACCTATAAAATTGCGGCTCATGCGGCTGACCTAGCCAAAGGACACCCAGGTGCGGCAGTGCGTGATAATGCCTTATCTAAAGCTCGGTTTGAGTTCCGTTGGGAAGACCAATTTAATTTAAGCCTTGACCCTGATACGGCGCGTGATATGCATGATGAAACCATGCCAAAAGAAGCCCATAAATCTGCACATTTTTGCTCAATGTGTGGCCCTAAATTCTGTTCGATGAAAATTACGCAAAATGTCCGTGATTATGCTAAAAGCGCTGAAGGCTCTGCGAAGGGCTTAGACATTGAAAAGGGTATGAATGAGATGAAAGAAAAATATCACAATGAAGGCAGTAAGCTGTATCATGAAGCCTAAGGCTACATGACACCAAGCCAAATCAGATAAAGTAGGGCATAACGAGTGGTTTTGGCAATACTCACGAGCAGTAAAAATCGCCAAAACCGCTCACGCATCATCCCTGCAATCAACGTCAATGGGTCGCCGATGATAGGCAGCCAACTAAGTAATAGCGAGTACACGCCATAGCGATGATAGTGGCGTTCAGCATTGGTGATTTGCTCAGGTTTAAATGGGAAATAGCGATGTTGGGAAAAACGATGGATATGTAACCCAAGCCAAAAATTCACACAAGAACCCAAGATATTACCCACACTTGCCACGCCAATCAATGCCCACGCAGGGTGGCTACCGAGCAAATACAAAAGCATGGCTTCAGACTGTGCAGGCAACAGGGTGGCCGCCAAAAATGCGGATAAGAAGAGATTGAGATAGGCCATGCCGACAATGATAAAAATGGGTGAAAAAGCGAACAAAAACCGCACTGCCAACTTGAGTGCGGTCTGTCAAACTGTGCCAATGGCGCAAATTATGCAGTCTTATCCACCGTCTCAACGATGTTCAAATCAAAGCCAGACAATGCATTAAACTTAATCGGGCTAGATAGCAGGCGCATATTGGTCACGCCTAGATGCTTGAGAATTTGCGCACCGACGCCGATGGTCTGATACGGCGCACGGCGGTTTTGGCTCGTGGGTTTGGCAGGATTTTTGAGCGCATCGAACGCATCTGCCATGCCCATCTCATCACCTTGACCAATCCACACCAGCACACCATGCTCACTGTCGGCAATCTCGGCAAGGGCATTTTGGATGGTCCAGTGGCTACCTGTGGTATGAATGCCAAACAAATCTTTCATCGGATTAAAGCTGTGCACACGCACGGTACTGACACCATCAGCGGTCGGCGCACCTTTGACAAATGCCAAATGCACATCATCTGAGCCAAACTCACTAAAGCGATACGCAGTAAATTCGCCGTGTTCGGTGGTGATGGGGAAATGCTCCACTTCGCTCACCGTCTGCTCGGTCGCCATGCGATATTGAATCAAATCGGCGATTGTGCCGATTTTTAGTCCATGTTCTTTAGCGAAGATTTCTAGGTCATCACGGCGTGCCATCTCGCCATCTGGCTTGATAATCTCAACAATCACCGATGCTGGCTCAAGCCCTGCTAAGCGTGCCAAATCACAGCCTGCTTCGGTGTGTCCTGCACGGTGCAGTACGCCGCCTTTGCGTGCCATGATGGGGAAGATGTGTCCCGGTTGTACGATGTCGCTCGGCTTGGCATTGGGCGCAACTGCCGCACGCACGGTGGTGGCACGGTCTGATGCTGAGATGCCTGTGGTGACCCCTTCGGCAGCTTCGATGGATAAGGTGAAATTGGTGCTGAATTTGGCGCCATTTTTATCACTCATCAATGGCAAATCCAGCTGCTGACAGCGCTCTTCGGTCAGTGTCAAGCACACAAGCCCACGCGCATGAGTAATCATAAAATTAATCGCTTCAGGCGTGATGTGGCTTGCTGCCATAATCAAATCGCCTTCATTTTCACGGTCTTCGTCATCCATGAGAATGACCATTTTGCCATTTTTGATATCTTCGATGATTTCGGTAATGCTGTTCATTGTCATAATAATTTACCTAGCTGTCTGTTATGCGTATGGTCGTGCGTATATATGGGCGGATTGGGTTATTATAAAGGTTATTATAAAGGATTGTCGGTAAGTTTTGGGAAATTTTCATGAACTGCCTTGTTTGAGCCAATTGATAAACGCATAGCTGGCTTGCTCTTTTTGATTATCGGCAAATTGATAAAAACGAGCACCGACAAGGCTATCGGGCAGATATTGCTGTGGGTGATAGTGATTGGGATAATCGTGCGGATAGATGTAGCCTGCGCCATAGCCGTCTGCTTGCATGAGCTTGGTGACACCATTTCTCAGGTGTAGTGGCACAGGCGATTGGTCGGTTTCGGCAAGCTTCATGGCGGCATTGATGGCGTTGTAGCTGGAGTTGGATTTGGGGCTATTGGCAAGATACACCACCGCTTGCCCAAGAATAATCCGAGCTTCAGGCATCCCAATCGACTGCACCGAGCGTAGGGCAGTGTCGGCAATCAGTAGCGCATTGGGATTGGCAAGTCCGATGTCTTCGCTGGCTGCAATGACCAGACGACGCGCGACAAAAGCAGCATCTTCGCCAGCACTTAGCATCCGAGCCATCCAGTACAAGGCAGCATCGGCATCACTGCCACGGATGGACTTAATCATCGCTGATACCAAATCATAATGATTATCGCCTGATTTGTCATAGCGCACCAGAGACTGTCCTGCCACTGCGGTGACGCTGTGGTTATCGATAATCACAGGCTCACTGCCAGCAGCGACGAGCTCAAGTAGGTTTAGCGCACGCCGTCCATCGCCTTGAGATAGGTCAATGAGTGCGGTTAAATCATTGATAATAATCTGTTTTTGTTTAAGTATGGTATCTTTTTGGATGGCACGCTTGATGAGTGCAGTGATTTCATGCGGCTCAAGCGGATGCAGCTTGTACACCTGACAGCGAGACAGTAGCGCATTATTGACGCTGAACGACGGATTTTCGGTGGTTGCACCAATAAAGGTAATCTCGCCGGTTTCGACCGCTTGTAGTAGGGCGTCCTGTTGGGCTTTATTAAAGCGGTGAATCTCATCGACGAATACCACAGGCGGTTCGTGAAACAGCCCATCGTCATGGCTAAGCACTTCTCGCAGCTCTTTGATACCGCTACTGACCGCCGATAAAGGGCGAAACGGACGATTCACTGCACTTGCCAGTAGCATCGCCATCGTTGTTTTACCGATGCCTGCTGAGCCATGCAAGATGATGGATGGCAAAAAACCTTGATTGACGATGTTGCGAATGGGCGCATTATCGCCAAGCAGGTGCGTCTGTCCGATGACATCGGCAAGGGTGGCGGGGCGCATGCGTTCGGCTAAGGGTTTCATAAATGGTTGGCTTTGGCTGGTGATTGTGGTATTTTAGCACAATTTAGACCGCTTTGATAAATAGGCATCCAAGCTTTGACCCTTATCATGATTAGTAATCCTATCTGCTTTCGCGCGCTGAGCCGTCCTTTGAGTGATGGCGAAAAACAGCTTGCCAAAAGTGTGTTTGGCGACGCCATCGACCTTGAGCATGTTCGGCTCAAGACCGCATGGTGGGTGCTGTCAGGCTATGCGGTGTCGCCTGATGGTAATATTTATTTTCATCCTGATGATTGGATGGTGGATGTTTCACGTGAAACCCTAGCCAAGCGTGCGTGGTTCATCCATGAGCTGACCCATGTGTGGCAGGTACAGCAGGGCAAGGCGGTGTTTTGGCGCGCGCTCTTTAACCGTCGATATCGCTATACATTGCGTGATGGCAAAAGCTTTTTTGCTTATGGTATCGAACAGCAGGCGCGCATGGTCGAAGAGTATTATATCCGCCGTGAGACACATCAAGACTGCACAGCGTGGCAGGCGTGTGTGCCGTTTGTGGTGGATAATCAGCAGACGGATAGGGCTTGAGTCATCAGTAATCACGACGCACTGTCTTGTTGCCAGTAATCATTGCCTTGACAAGGTTTTGTTTTTCAACAAACCCCATGCCGATGGCAGATAGTATATGCAATGGAATCAGTACATATAGGCTATTGGCAAGTAGCTCATGACCCTCTTGTAGCCATTCTTCGCCCCAATACGCATCCATCCCCATCATATAGCCCGTCACGCCAAGCCCGATGATGACGCCCCATAGTGCGAACATCATCAATGCGCCAAAGGGATTGTGCCCTAAGTGTTTTTCGCCTTTGCTGCCGATGGATTGTAGGTGGTGTTTGATGCGATTTGGCGTTGGGAAAAAGTCGCTAAAGCGCGCGTATTTTGTCCCAATAAAGCCCCAAATCAAACGAGACACCACGATACCTGCCACCGCATAGCCGACATATTCATGCCAAGTGCTGCCTTCTTCGGTCAGCTCAAATAAGTTGATAAAGACGCCAATCGCGACTGTCCAGTGGGTCAGTCTGACCCATAAATCCCAGACTTTGACGGTGGTGGTGCTCATGATGTTTCCCCTAGATTTACGAATTATTCGATTTCGCTTTTGACGATTTTGCCGGTTTTCATGTCAAAGTATATTTCGACCTTTTTGCCTTTTGGGCTTTTGCCGTATAGCTCATAGCAGTTGCCACTGACTTTGAAATTTTTGACCATAAAGCCTTTTTTGGTCAACGCTTGTTCAAAAGCTTGTTGTGAGATACGCTCATTTTCTGGGTAGCTTTGGCAAGTTGCACCAGCAAAGACAGAAGTGCTGGCGACGATGGCAGTCAATGCTAGAGCGATGGTTCTGATAGCTTTCATAAAAAGTTTCCTTAAAAATATTAAGTTGTTTGAAAAACCCACCGTGCTCGGTGGATGTGCACAGTATAATCGCCAAACCTTAAACGAACCTTAAGAAAATGAAATATTTTTAAAAATAAATTTATTTTTATCTAAATGATAATGATTCTAGCAGTGATAAATATTCCCACGATGGGAGTGGTTATTAATTGAGAATAAGCATAACTAGCGTTATCTGAATAATGGTATAAAAATCAATATGATACGCTGATTATTTACTTGTTATTATCAGGATGACTGATGATGTGTGTGTCGGCTGATGGGATGCTGATATCAACTGTGATGAAATGCATTTGGTGAGTATCAACAATAAATCGCTTGTGTTTTGATAAAAATTTGCCTAGAATAAAAGTTTTTCAAATGTAACTAAAAGTTTCAAACCTTTTAAACAGCAAGGAGCATATCATGAAATTTACCCAATCTGCCCTAGCAGTATCGCTAGCGATGTGTGCCCAAGTGGCGATGGCGCAGGATTTTAGCCAAACGGTGTTCTTTGGCGATAGTCTGACCGATACAGGCCGCCTAAAAGCTATCGTGACAGGCATTGATAGCACGGTGGGCGCTCAGCTACAAAATTCATTCACCACCAATCCTGATGCAGTGTGGGCGACGCATTTGGCAAATGCACTAGGCAGCCGTGCCGATGCCAATACCACCGATAATACCGCAGGCACGAACTATGCGGTGGGCGGTGCACGCTCAGGCAGTGCGGTGACTTGGAATAATTTGTTTGAAATCCCAACGACCAACACGCAAATCATCAGCCACCTAGCTGCCAATCAAGGCAAGGCTGACCCTGATGCGCTATATACGGTGTGGATTGGCTCTAATGATTTGATTGCTGCTGCTGACCCGACCAAGACCACCGCCGAAGCGCTCGCCGCCATCAGTGGTGCGGTCAAGGCGACAGCGACCGATGTGGCGACCCTAGATGCAGCAGGTGCTGGCTATATTCTTGTGCCAAATGTCCCTGATTTGAGCCTAACTCCACGAGCCATCTATGCCGAAAAAGTGCTTGGTGTGACAGGTGCGACCGCTCAGGCACGACTGGCTGCCAGCTTGTATAATAGCAATCTGTATGCAGCGCTCAATACGCTAGATGCCAATGTCATCCCTGCCAATACCTTTGGGCTACTCCAAGAAGTCGCCGCCGACCCAAGTGCCTTTGGCTTTAGCAATACCACAGGTGTGGCGTGTAATATGCCTGCTCGCACTACGGGTGCAAATGACCCAGCTTCGACATCGCTTGCGTGTACGCCTGCCAATCTGGTTACGCCAACTGCCAACGAAGACTATCTATTTGCCGATGATATCCATCCATCAGGGCGTACGCATCGCATTTTGGCGCAGTATTATCAATCACTGCTAAGCGCCCCATCTGCCATCGGTCAGCTACCATCTGCCATCACTCGCCAAGGCACGAGCGATTATCAAGCGCTCAATCGTCGCCTAGAGACACTACCGACGAACAAAAACAGTGTCTGGATTGATGGCGGTGTCAGCAACATCGATAGCAATGATGCGACAACCGATACCGTCAATCCATCGGTGACCATCGGTGCAGGCTTTGGTGGTGAGCGTTCGCATACAGGTGCGTATGCTAAGTTTGGCTGGGAGAATTATCAGCTGTCTGATGTCATCAGCGCCGATGTCCAAAGTCGTGGCGTGGGTCTGTATCATCGTCACGAGCTGGATAAAGTGGGTATCAATCTACAAGCAGGCGTTGACCGTCTCAGTGTCGATACCGACCGTCAAATCGCTTGGGAAGGGGCGGCTCGTACGCACAACGCCACCGCCAAAGGCACACGCCTACACGCAGGGGCGCAGGTGGGTGTGACGCTTGGCACGGGTGCTGTCAGCTACCGTCCGTATTTGGGGGTCAATGCCCAAGAAGTCACCATCAAAGATTTGGTCGAGAATAATAGCGAGCTTGCGACCGCCATGCGTTTTCATAACCAAAAACAGACATCGCTACAAGGCGAAATCGGTGTGAATGCCGCTTATCAATTGGCGGATAAGCACCGCTTATATGGTGGTGTCGGCTATACGCATGAGTTCAAGGACGACGCCCGCCAAGTCAGTGCATCTTTGACATCCATCCCGCAGTACACGCGTGGCTTTAGCTTGCCTGTAGCGGCGACCGATGGCAGTGGCGTTCATGCGCATCTGGGTGTGATGACCAAGCTGAATGATCAATTTGCCATCAATGCCACCGTATCGGCAAATCATGCCAATAGCAATGAGCAAGATGTGGCAGGCGTGATTGGTGTACAAGCACAGTTTTGATGTGCCATGATGAACAAAAAAAGCTGTTTTGGTCGCAAAACAGCTTTTTACTTTTTAATACTCCATCCCTAAATCATGCCGACGCCTGAAATATCACGAGCTAGTCTAGCGGCGGTATTATCCGTCAAGCCACAGATAAAATCCAGCACGCCCATATAGTCATCGTACAGCGTGTGGGTGGCTGATTTATCAAAGCCGAGCAAATCAAGTGCCAGCTCATGCTTGGTGCTAAGCCGTGCGCCTTGATGCTTGGCATACACGGCAGGAATCAGCAAGTCCAATATCGCCCCAAGACAGCCAAAGGCAGCAATCTCGGTGGCAAGCTTGCTATCATGGCGAAAGACCTTGTTGGCGGCAAGATCTTTGGCCTTTGTCAGTGTCGTTAGGATGGCATCATCACAGACAGCGAGCAAATCTTTGTGCATAAATGTCCCTGTCAGTAGCTCATCATGATGCGTCATAAAGGCAGTCGCCACGCCTTCGACCGCACGACCGATGGCAGAGCCACGCATCGCACCACAGCGTTGGTCGGGGTGTTTGATGGTGGCAAGTTTATCGATGTTAATCAGTGGCTTTAGAATCTGGCTAAATTCATCTAAGCTAATCAAGCCAAGTTCGACAGCATCCTCCAGATCAAGCAGGGCATAGCAGATGTCGTCAGCGGCTTCCATCAGATACGACAGTGGATGTCTTGCCCAGCGATTATCATCGAGTGTTGGCAACTCAAGGGCATCAGCGATGTGGTCAAACAGGGGTAGTTCGCTTTGGTAGATATTAAACTTCTGCCCTTTACCGCTTGGATGACGGCTACCCCAAGGGTATTTGATCAGCGCACCGACACTGGCGGCAGTTAGGCGCATACCGCCTTGATTTTTGTACATCTCAAGGCTAAGCACGGTGCGTAGGCTGTGGGCGTTGCCTTCGTAGGTGCAGATATCTGCCCGCTGGTCGTCCGTTAGGCTGTCAAGGTACAGTGCGTGCTTGGGATTGCCAAACCATTCACGAATTGCCGCTTCACCAGTATGTCCAAATGGCGGATTGCCAAGATCATGCGCAAGGCACGCCACTTGCACCACCGCACCGATGCTATTGGCGCTAAACTCATCGGGCAGTACGCCGATATTTTCTAGGCAAGCACCGACTTGATTGCCGATACTACGCCCGACACTGGCGACTTCGACACTGTGCGTTAGGCGGTTGTGCGTGTGATCTGATATGGCAAACGGATGCACTTGGGTTTTGCGCCCAAGCTTGCGAAAAGCACGGCTAAACACCACCCGATCATAGTCGATATGAAAGTTACTGCGGATATTGCCTGTGGCGACTGTCTTTGGGATAACTTCCCCTTGGATGACACTAAATCGTGTCGTGGACAGACGCTTTTGCCACAGGGCTTTGGCGGTGGCGGTGTCAAACTGTGTCATCACAGCTCCTTTTTTTGCGCTGATTATTCCTTGATTGCCATCGTGATGGTGTAGGTTTTGCCTTGTTTGATTTTATCGCTATTGCCAAATACTTCGGTGAATGAGCGTTTCATAAAATCTCGTAGCCCATTGATGGTCACGACATAAAATCTTGCCCCGCTTGACATCGCATTGTACGCATCAAGTAGATACAAATAGTGCTGTTCTTTGCTGGCTTTGGCAGGTAGGTTACTCATCACAAGGCTAAATTGACGAGTTTTATCGACATGATAAAAGCCGTTTGAGAGCATGACTTCAGCGTTGGTCAGACCGTTTTTTTGGCAGTTTAATTTGGCATATTCGACAGCGACAAAGTCCTTGTCGATGAGCAGGTGCTGACCGTTTGGGCATTCACGAGCGGCGGTCATGCCAAGCACGCCATAGCCGCAGCCCAAATCGATGGAATTATCATCATTCTTAAAATCAATATAATCAAGCAGCATCAGACTGCCTTCGTCGAGCTTTTCGGGGCTAAAAATCCCCCAAGTGCTGGTAAATTCAAACGGCTTGCCAAGCACTTCTTGGCGAAAGTGGATGTTATTGCGCCAGTGTTTGGATTTGGCAAGTAGTTCAGGGTCGATTTGGTGCATGATAAACTCTTTTTTTGATGGGAAAATTAGCCAATAGGCGCTGCATCAAATTGTAACACACAAACGCAGTGGCGCAAATCTATCATTGATATGAATCGGTCCAGGGTGGATGGATTTGTCGTCAAACTACAAAAAATCACCCAAAATCGGCGTGTTATAAGTACTCAAATAGGTGTCTTTGATCTGCTTTGCCGTGCTCGATTTTTAGGATATAGACCGTCTGTTGGATGATTTCAAAATAGGCAATGATGGGTGTTTTTGGGATGGATAATTTGCGAATATCACGCCCTTTGGTGTCAAATTGAACTGCTTGACAGCGTCTTGGCATCTGCTCTAGCGTCATCACAGCGCTGTCAATCCGCCCCAAAATCAGCTCCACCACCGTCAAATCGGCGGTCTGTGCATAAAATAGGGCAATCTGCTCCAAATCATCTTGTGCTGTTTGCGTATAAATCACGCCATAAACGCTATGTGTGCTCATATCAGCCTTGATTTGTCAAAAATGATTTGGCACGCGCTAGCGCCTTGTTATGTGCATCAATACGACCAAGTCCTGCGCTCTCGCCTTTTTGTAGGTGTGTATGTAGCCTGTCACTGGCTTGCATGACTTGTGTCTCAAGCAGTTGTTGGTAGGCAAGCTGTTCTTGTACAGCTTGGTCGAGTATCTGCACCGCCATGTAGTGCACACTGCGGTTTTGTCTGTCGGCAAGTTGTTGTAGCGCTTGTTTGGTTTTGCTGTCAATTCTCAGTGAAATGGCGGATTTTTCAGCGGTTGCGATCGGCATAAGACCACCTTTGTTTGTATTCATTTGTATGACATTGTAGTGCAAATACAAGGCGAATACAAGAAATCAACTGACAAATCATGTCGCCTATCCATCATTTGCCATATTCCAAAATCAGCGGACGACGACCGATAGCATCTTCATTGACGACGGTGCGGATGGCGGCTAATTGTGCTTTGATGCGCTCGGTGGTGGCGCGTGCATAGGCGGCGGCGTCTGGCGTGATGCGTGGGTCGTGTTTACCAAATAAATACGCATCAAGCAGTCGCTCGGCGTGCATCCCATCACGGCAATAATGCAGGACGCCTTTGTGTGTATCATCAAACAGCGTACCGACCGACGTCATCTCAGCTAAGGCAATGCCAAGCGCCCCATCTTCACCGCCAAGTCTGCGAAACAGCTCATCTTGGGGAAAGCCGCCACACGCCAAAAACACACTACGACGAAAAATCATATTACCGCCGACGGTCATCTGCAAAATATCCCACACTTTTGCTAACTCAGGATGCTTGGCATAACGAGCTGCCAAACCCACAGGACGCAGGGCAAGGCGTAGCAGGCTTAAATTTGGCATAAAATAAAACACACTTGGCACGACATCAAGCGCAGTCGGCTCATAGGCATCATCGGCGTCCAAAAACGCCACCAAATCAGCATCGCTGGATAATGCCCCATAGTTGCGAGCTTTGGCGACACCGCTGTTGGTTGGCATGGATAAGCCGATGATTTTATTGGGAAATTCTTGGCAAAGTTTATTGATAATAGTAGGCGTGTCATCACTTGAGCCATCATCGACAAGGATGAGCTTATGATAAGTGCTTTGATTGAGCACGCTAGATACGGCACGATGGAGCGTGTCGGCGGCATTGTAGCAGGGGATGATGACATCGAGCGTGGGCAGTTTCATCGAAAAACCTTAAAATTTTAAAAATTCGTTTATGTGGATTATCTTGGATTGTATTGCCATTTGGCATGGCTTTTTTGCCAATTTATCAATCGCCAAGCCGTCTAGCCCCTAGGATGGTGCTTACTGTGCAAGGCTTGCAGGCGTGTGGTGGCGACATGGGTATAAATCTGTGTCGTGGACAAATCGCTGTGCCCAAGCAGTAGCTGGACACTGCGTAAATCTGCCCCGTGATTGACCAAATGCGTGGCAAAAGCATGGCGTAGTGTGTGCGGTGAAATGGTGCTTTTGATACCGGCGATTAGGGCGTATTTTTTGATGATATGCCAAAAGTTATGCCGTGTCATATAGCCCCCTTGTTCGCTCAAAAACACCGCTTGGCAGTCTTTTTGACCCACAAGCATCGTACTACGCACCGCCAAATACGCTTCGAGTGCTGTCAGGGCATATTCGCCAAGTGGTACAAGCCGTGTCTTGTTGCCCTTACCGGTGATGATAAGCCACCCTGAATTGAGATTGAGCGCATCAAGTGATAGATTGACCAGCTCACTGACCCGCAGACCGCAGGCGTAGAGCACTTCGAGCATCGCCTTATCACGAGTGCCAAGCAGACTGCTGACATCGGGGGCGGACAGCAGTGCACCCACATCTCGCTCGGATAGGGTTTTGGGCAGGGGTTTGCCAAGCTTGGGCGTTTTGATTTGGGCGCAAGGGTTGTCGTCTCGTGCGCCTGTCTCGATTTGCCATAAGAAAAATTGGCGTAGGCTTGCTAGATTGCGGGCGATTGAGCGGGGCGATTTGTCAAGCTGGGTCAAGCGCTCAAGATGGGCGATGACATCAGTGCTTTGCCACTGTGATACAGGCGTGTCTGATAGGCGAATGCATAGGCGCAAATCTTGGCTATAGGCATTGCGTGTGGCAAGCGATAAGCCACGAGAGAGCATCGATGAGCGAAACTCGCTGAGATAATCGGGGTCATCATCATAGATGACAGCGCTGTCTTGGCGTGGCGTGGTGGATTTTGCCATAATAAGCGGACTGATCTAGGCTTGGCGTTTTTGGATGACATAGCGATAGCTGCCATCATCAAGCGTGTCTTGGCTGATGAGCGTATGCCCCAGATGGCGACAAAAATTGGGAATGTCACGGGTGGTTGCAGGGTCGGTGGCAAGCACTTCAATGGCTTCACCGCCTTGGGCGGCTCGGACGGTCTTGTGTAGTAGCATCACAGGCTCAGGGCAGATGAGCCCTGTGGTATCTAGGGTGTGAGTGATGGTTGTCATGGTATTTCCTTGATTATACTATATTTAATTATGCTGTATTTATTGGGCTGTGTGAGTTGGGTTGGGTGGCGTTTGTGCGTTTGCTTGCTCATCTTCTAAGAAGTTTAAAAACTTACGAAAATTCACCCGAAACAAAAACGGCATCCCAAACCAAGCAATCATCGCCAAAAACAGCCCCATAAAAAACACCATATCCGCACCACTGACCAGCAGGCGAATCAGTGTAAAGCCAAGCAAACCAAGCCCTGTAGCAAGAATCATCACTAGGATTGAAAAATCCACAATGCGATAGCGCATCAACAAAAACACATGATACAGGCTAAGTGGTATACTCACCCCAATCAGCGCATAGGGCAGATAATGAAAGGCATAATACACAAGGCTACTGTCCTTGAACGCCGCCATACTTGCCAATGTGCCAAACACACAAAAGCACGCAATCGCAAGTAGCCCAAGCCAAACGCAGAGTGTGGCTTGGCGGATGGCGGTGCGGATATGGCTGATGAGCTGTGTCTGTGGGTTCATGGGGCGTCCTGTGTTGGTCGGATGATGAAGTTGGCAATCAATCGTCTTTTGGGCTGTCTTTGTGGTTATTGATAAAAATCGCATACTCAGGCGCATGATAATAGCCATCAATGAGCAGGCAAGCGGAGATGTCATCAATCGGCTCAAGTGGCGAGCTAATCCAGCCGTTATCTAGGGCGATTTGTCGGGCTTCTTTTGAGCTTAGGCGTTCATCATAAATAAAGACAGACACCGCTTGACGGCGTTCGGCAAGTCGGTGCGATAGGCGACGGGCGAATTTGTGCGCACGCTTTGAGAGCATGGATTCTGTGCCATCCATGTTAAGCGGTAGCCCAACCAGCACTTCATGAATCCCCCAATGCTCAATGATACCAAGCAAATTATCCCAATCAGGCTGACCATTATTCATTGCCAAAATATCAAATGCCCGAGCATCACGAGTTAGGCTATTGCCCAGTGCCATGCCCATTTTTTTGACGCCATAATCCAGCGCCAAAATCAGTGTCGGTGTGGTCGTATCGGTCATCAGGCGTATCCTATGATGGTGCTAAGCGTGTCGGTATCGATGCCAAGTTTTTGGCGGCAAGCGGTGAGCCTGTCTTCGAATGGTATGCCAAATAAAGTCGGCAAATCAGCAGGGCAGACGAGCCAATCACCATCGGCAATCTCATCATCAAGCTGTCCTTTGCCCCAATTACAATACCCCATGCACAATAGATAATGGCGTAGCGTATCGGCAGACAGATGCTCAAGGATGTCTTTACTGGTCGTCAAGCAGACATTTTCGCTGATGGCAAAAGATGATTTGTAATCTGGTAAGCCTGTATGTAGCACAAAGCCTGCTTCGGGACGCACAGGGCCGCCATTGATGGCAGGCGTGTTCATCGCTTGTTGGCTGACAGGTAAGTCAAGCTCGCTAAGCAGACTGCCGACGCTGTTTGGCAGTGGCTGATTGATGATAAATCCCCAAGCGGCTTCATCGGTGTGCCGACAGATGTAGATGACCGCATCCAAAAATCGCTCATCACGCATTTTTTGACTAGGAATCAAAAAATGATGCGTCAGTTTTTTTGCTTGGCTCATGATTGTCCTTGGGCTGATGGGTCAAGATTGACATCGCTCATCGGCAGATTGGCGGTCAGCTCATCGGCATGGCGGATGTCATCCAGCAGGCTTTTGACATGAGCACGAGTCGCATCAGTGATATTGACGCCACCGCTCATACGGGCAAGCTCATCGATTTGGGCATCGCCTGTGATGATTTGCATATCGCTCACCGTCTGCTCACCGTGCTCTTTGTGCACGAGAATATGGCGATGGGCAGCAGCAGCGACTTGGGCTTGGTGGGTGATGGCAAGGAGCTGTTGGTGCTTGCCTAGTGTCCGTAGTAGCTCGCCGACCACCTGCGCTGTACCGCCACTGATGCCGACATCCACTTCATCAAAGACCAAAGTCGGACGAGCGTGCAGACCGTCACCGGCTGCCATCACCTGCATGACGAGCGCCATACGAGATAGCTCGCCGCCTGATGCGACTTTGTGCAAGGGCTGTAGTGGCATACCGACATTGGCGCTAAATAGCAGGGCGATGTCATATTTGCCATGCTGATTGTACTGCTCTTCGGCTTTTTGATTAAAGGCAAATTCACAGCGGGCATTGGGCAGTGCTAGTGGCAATAGCCGTGCTTCGAGTCGCTCGCAGATGTCAGGGGCAATGCGGATGCGTGCGTTATCGAGTGCATCTGCTGATGCCAGATAAGCCTCATACGCTTGTTTGACCTTGGCATCCATGGTGTCATTATCAGGCAAGGCATCTAGCATATCGAGCTCTTGTTGCCAATCGGCGGCATCATTGATAAGCTCATCGATGGGCGTGTGGTATTTGCTTGATAAGCGATGCGCTAGGGATAATAAGGTGTTGAGCTCATCTAGGCGAGCTTCATCAGGTAGCTGTTGTTCGGCATAGTCGGCAAGCTTGGCTGCGGCATCATTGATGTGCTCTTGGGCGAGTGCTAGTAGCTGACTGCACTCACCAAAGGTCTTGCTGGCATTGGCATTATTATCACAGATACGCATCGCACGCCCAAGCAGACTTGCCACTGATGGCGCATCGTCGTCATTATCAAGTAGCACCGCACTTTCTAGCGCATCACGCATCAGATTTTCAAGATTGGACAGCTCATCGTATTCTGCTTCGATGTCGGCAAAATTCACCGACAATAACGGCTCAATATCGGCAAGCTTGGCGGATAATAACGCCATGCGGTCAGCACGCTGAGCTGATTGACTGCGTGCGTCATCGGCTTGTTTTTTGAGCGTTTGATAAGCCTGAAAACTGCGCTTGGTGTCTTGTTTGAGTGCGTCCAATTCGCCAATGGTATCTAGCCAATCAATGACAAATTGGGGTTTTAACAGCTCAAGTCCTGCGTGCTGTGAGTGGATATTGACCAAAATCGCCCCAAGACTTTTGAGCTCGCTGATACTTGCTGGCACGCCATTAATCCATGATTTTGAGCGGCCTTGTGCGCTGATTTTTCTGCGGATTAATAAGGTGTCTTCGTCGAGTGCTCGGTCATGCTCATCAAACCACGCTGACACTTGGGCATTGCCTGTGATGTCAAACTCACCAAAAACAGTGGCTTCATCACAGCCATGACGCACCATGCCACTGTCGGCTCGCTCGCCAGCGCATAGGGATAATGCGTCTAATATCAATGACTTACCTGCACCTGTTTCGCCTGTGATGACATTGAACCGCTCATCAAAGCTGATTTCTTTTTCGTCGATGAGCGCAAGATTTTGGAGTGTAAGAGAGATGAGCATGAATTTATCCAATCAATGGAACAACCCTTTATCATAATCAAAGCCGCTTGATTTGGCAATGGCGAAAATGTTACAAGGGTGATTTTTCGTGGTGGTAAAGCGACAAAAACGCTTTACATCATCTTGTGATTTTGCCACAATAGCTTGATTATTGTTAGTTAAGTAGAACGCCATGAGTAGCCATAAGCCTGCCAAATCATCTTTTAAAGACAAAGCCAAGCCGTCTAACGCCAAAAAATCCCATCACAAGGCCTTTGGCAAATCCGAGCACACAGGCTCAAAATCCTTCAAAGACAAAAAAGATGCCAAGCCAAAAAACCCATATTTTTATGGCATCCATGCGGTGACGATGCTACTTAAGCGTCGCCCCGAAGATGTGCTGAATGTCTTTATCCAAAGTCGTGATGATGGACAAATCAGCGATGAGCACACCAAGATGATGCAGATGGCGCAGGAGTTTGGCATCAGTGTGCAGATGGCGCACAAGGAGCGATTGGCGGAGCTTGCCGATAGTCATCAGCATCAAGGTGTGGTGGCGCAGGCTCGTGTGACGCCGGTGGCGGATGAAGGATTGCTTGATCAGCTGATGGCTAAGGATGATGCGCTGTTTTTGGTGCTGGATCAGATTACTGATGCGCACAATCTGGGTGCGTGTCTGCGCTCAGCATGTGCGATGGGCGTGGATGCGGTGATTATCCCACGCCATCAATCAGCACCGATCACCCCGACGGTCGCCAAAGTGTCGGTGGGTGCGTCCGAAGTGATTGATGTGATTGCCGTGACCAATCTGGCTCGCACGCTTGATAAGCTCAAAAAAGCAGGCGTGTTCGTGTTTGGCACGGCGCTCGATGACACTGCCAAGCCTCTGCATGAGTGTGATTTTGGTGGTAAAGTTGCCATCATCATGGGCTCAGAAGGCGACGGGATGCGCAGACTCACCCAAGAGCTGTGTGATACTTTGGTCTATATCCCGATGGCAAATACGCCCGATCGCCCGCAGAGTCTCAATGTCAGCGTAGCTACCGGTATGGCGCTGTATGAAGTGGCTCGTCAGCGATTGATGGGATGATGGCTTGGGCGAGCGATTGGTTGAGCGGGCAGGGTGAATAAATGCACTCAATCAATGATGTTCCATGTGGAACGTGTGATAGAATGCCAAATGTGATCAGTTGACCAAATAATGCTTTTGGTGGCAAAAATCCGAACAAAACTACCCTTGCACGAACTCAATGGTCATCGTGTGCGTATCTATCTTTACTTGTCCGCCAATGGCAAAGGTGAATAGTGGTTGTGTATGTGCAAAATCCAAATGCGTCATGACAGGGATGGTTTTTAGCAAAGGGAATTTGTCTAAAATAAAGGTCAGTAATTCATCGCTCATTTGACACTCTTTGGGGAACCGCCCCAAGAGTAGGGCTTTTGGTGTTGAATAGACTTGCAAAACAGAGGTTAGTTGACGCAGAATATTGGCATGGTCATGGCTTTCTGATGATTCCAAAAACAACACGTAATCCTTGATTTGATGTATATTAGGAGCATAAGGCGTGCCATTAAGCAGAGCAAAGGTTGACAAATTACCACCAATTGCTACGCCGCTCGCTTGACCATGATGATATACCTGCCATTTAGTATCAAACAGTTGCCGAGTGGCATAGGGTAAATACCACGCATCAGATGACCATTGTGCACTAGGTGTTAGGCGATATTGGTGCTGGGTTAGTGCTTGTAGCCACATACGGCTTTGATAGTCTTGCAGTTCACGCATTTTAAAGCCGGTGTAATTAGCACCCATGTAGGTCATCATACCGGTTTTGGCAAAAATGGCAGTCAAGATTGCTGTGGTATCTGAATAGCCGCAAATGATTTTGGGGTTCTTGGCAATCAGCTCATAGTCCAAATAGGGCAATAGCTCGTTACTATTAAATCCACCTATGGTTGCCAAAATCATATCCACATCGGGGTCGCTAAATGCGTCATGCAAGTCTGCTACACGAGAAGCGATACTGGCTGAACCTAGTTGGTCATGCTCTAGATAATGTTGTGAAAATGAGATGCGAAAACCCAGATTTTCCAAAGTGGTTTTGGCAGATAGATTTGCATCAAATCCACCCACTCGAGCAATAGAGCTTGATGGACTTAGAACGCGGATATGATCGCCAATTTTTAACTTCTTAATCTTAGGTTGTGGCGACATTATTCATCCCACTTGCGGAACAACAGCGAGCCATTGGTGCCGCCAAAGCCAAAGCTGTTGGATAAGGCAAAATTCACACCATCAACACGGCGTGCAGTATGGGGGATGTAGTCAAGTGTGCACGCTTCATCTGGATTGTCCAGATTGATGGTCGGTGGTAGTAGCTGATTTTGTAGGGCAAGCACGGTAAAAATCGCTTCAATCGCCCCTGCTGCGCCGAGCAGATGACCTGTCATTGATTTGGTTGAGCTGACCAAAATGTCCTTGCCAAATAGTCGCTCAATCGCTTGACTCTCAGCGACATCGCCCTGTGGTGTGCTTGTGCCGTGTGCGTTGATATAGCCGACTTGGGAAGCGGTGACACCGGCATCATGAAGTGCTGCTGCCATCGCACGCTCAGCACCTTCACCGCCTGCCGATGGGCTGGTGATATGATTGGCATCATCACTCATCCCAAAGCCGACGAGCTCTGCTAGGATAGTCGCCCCACGAGCTTTGGCATGAGCAAGACTTTCGAGCACCAACGCCCCTGCGCCATCACCAAGCACAAAGCCATCACGGTCCTTATCAAAAGGACGGCTGGCACGCATCGGCTCATCATTACGGGTGGATAGTGCGTGCATCGCCCCAAAGCCTGACAGTCCAAGCGGTGTCGATGCTTTTTCGCTACCGCCGACCAGCACCGCATCACAGTCGCCATAAGCAATCAAGCGTGCCCCAAGTCCGATGGCGTGCGTCGATGTCGTACAGGCAGTGGCAGTGGCAAGATTTGCGCCCTTTAGCCCATGACGCATGGCGATCAGACCTGCTGGCATATTGACAATCGTACCAGGGATGATAAACGGCGAGACTTTTTTGGCGCCGTGTTCTTTGAGTGTATCTCGGCTGGTTTCGATGGTCTGAATGCCACCGATGCCCGAACCCATCACTACCCCAAAGCGTGTGCCATCGACATTGACAGGCAAGCTGTCGCCTTTGACATCATCAATCAAGCCAGCGTGGTGCAATGCCATCGCTGCCGCCACTTGTGCATAGTGCATAAAGGTGTCAAAACGGCGAGCTTCTTTTGGGTTGAGATAATCTTTGGCATCAAAATTCTTGACAAGCCCTGCAATCTGCGCACGAAACTCATCAATCGCCACCGCTTTATCATCAAAGCCATCTAGGCGCGTGATACCGCTGACGCCTTGGGTGAGATTTTGCCAAATTTCATCTAGGCTATTACCCACAGGGGTCAAAGCACCCATGCCGGTGATGACCACACGCTCAAAATCAGATTTCTCAAAATAGGCTCGTTTGTTTGGCTTGACAGGTTGTGTCATGGCGAATCCATCTCAAATTATTGTAAAAATTGCCTTATCTTAGCATGATTTTTGATGGATTTACAGTTTACAAGTGTAAATTTTTTGGATTTATAAAAAGTGGGAGAGTGTCAAGGATATTTATTAATATAAATTTAACGATAATTAAGTGAATATTGACATTATAATTATTATCGATTATCATAAAAACATCAAGGCAAGGGGTAGGAGCCTTGCCTTGTAGGTCAAACCACTTCCCCTATATGACAAAGTGGCTCACCGATGTAAGGAGTAAATGATGAAAGTTCTCACACAACTTGTAATCATTGCAGTCTTAGTATTATGGAGCTTACCAGCTTTATAAACTAAGTGCCTAAGTCAAATCCACAAGAATTTGATACGGCAGAGCGGATGGGAAACACTGCTCACCCCTTACAATTAATAGTATCATAGCATAATTTGTGCTGATGTCAAACACAAAGCTTGACCGCAAAGATTGCCAATTTTGTGAATAGTGCCCAATCGACCATGACCCACACCGCACCACCAGCCCGAGATGGTATCAGCCCAAGTAAGCTGTATTTGCCAAAAATCACGCCGACACCTGTGAGTATTTTTGCTTATCTGTGTGATAAATTTGCCCATATCAGCATGGATGAATGGCAAGTCCGCTTTGGCGATGGCTTGGTGGTTGATGGCGATGGCAAACGATTGACTATTGATACGTCATATCAGCAGGGCATGACGATTTATTATTATAAATCATTGGCTTATGAAGTGCCTGTACCGTTTGAGCATCATATTATTTATGAAAATGATGCGCTACTGGTGGTGGATAAACCGCATTTTTTGACGGTGACACCATCGGGCCGCTATGTGGTGCAGACGCTATTGACTCGGCTTAAGCGCCAATTTGACAATGCGGATATCTCGCCCATTCATAGGCTAGACCGTGAGACGGCAGGGCTGATTTTATTTGCCAAAACCCCATCAGCACGCAGCGCTTATCAAGCACTATTTGCCACACGAGCGATGACAAAGACCTATCATGCGATTGCGCCATATCGTTCAAGCTTGCAGTTTCCGTTGTCGCTTGCGCTCAACCTTGAGCGGGGCGAGCCGTTTTATACCATGCAAGTGGGGCAAGGTGCGCCCAATACGCAGACGGATATCGATATCATAGCAGTGAGTGATGATAAGCGCTTTGCCAAATATGAGCTTAAGCCAAGCACGGGCAAACTGCATCAGCTACGAGTGCATATGAATCATTTGGGCATTGCGATTGTCCATGATAGCTTTTATCCCGTAGTGGCACACGCAGCGGATGATGATTTTAGACATCCTTTACAATTACTTGCCAAATGGCTTGAATTTATCGACCCTTTGACGGGTGAGATGATGGCGTTTGAGTCACGCTTTGAGCTGGATTTGGCGCACATTGCCACCGAGTTTGGCTAAATCCTAGATTCAATCCCAGATAAATTTTAGCCATTTTTTCACAAAATTATGCCTATAAATTGACAAGGGGTAGATGGCGACTTATAGTGATATCTAGCAAAGTATCGCATTTTTAACCCAAAACAAGCTAAGGAGGGGTGTGATGGCAGAAGTATTTGTCACCTGTGATTTGCTCGATGATTATAGTGATAAGGTCACAGGCGTGGTGTCGCCTTATATCGATGGCAAAAGCTTTCGTAATTATGGCGGTCATACGAGTTTTGGCGGTCAGGCGGTGACGGTCAAGTGCTTTGAAGATAATTCTCGTGTCAAAGAACTGCTTGCTACCGATGGCAATGGCCGAGTGCTTGTCGTCGATGGCGGCGGCTCGATGCGTTGTGCCTTGCTTGGCGATATGATTGCCGAGTCTGCGGTTAAGCATGGCTGGGCAGGCGTCATCATCTATGGCTGTGTGCGTGATGTCGATGCGATGGCGCAGATGGCGTTGGGCGTGCAGGCATTGGCAAGCATTCCCCAAAAATCCACTCGCAAGGGCGTGGGTGAAGTGGGCGTGACCGTGCAGTTTGGCGGTGTGACCATCCGTGATGGCGACTATGTCTATGCGGATAATAATGGCATCATTGTAGCAGGCGAGCCTTTGGTGTGATACTTTACCAATGAATGACAAGACCAGTGCTGATGCGCTGGTTTTTTATTAGATGTGCAATAAGCAAAGTTGCAAAACCACCCATCAAACAAGAATAATTCCCATCTTTTTGTAATAATTGTGCAACAAATCCTGATTTTATTGTCAAAAAATGCTATAGTAAGCACATTTTTTAGTGGTACGCCGGTGGCGTGTTAGGAGTTATTATGCGTTCGATTGTGGATGCTTATTTGCGTGCAGGCTTGGTGCCGATGATTATCGTGGCACTGGTTGTTGGTACGCTACTTGGTGTGTTTGCACCGAGTGTGGGTTTGGGCTTTGGGATTTTGGGCTCAATTTTTGTGGGTGCACTAAAAGCGGTTGCCCCTGTGCTGGTGTTTGTACTGGTGTTGGCGGCGGTATCAAGCCACAAAGTCGGTGGCGATGTGCGTATCAAGCCGATTTTGGGGCTGTATTTGATTGGTACATTTTCGGCGGCATTGGTGGCAGTGGGCGCAAGCTTCTTGTTCCCAACCGAGCTTGTACTTGCCAATATGCAAGCAGCCGAGCAAGCAGCGCCACAGAGCCTGCGTGAAGTTCTGACCAATCTTTTGATGAATCTTGTGGCAAACCCTGTCAAATCTTTGGCAGAAGCCAACTATATGGGTATCTTGACTTGGGCGGTGCTGATTGGCCTAGCGCTGCGTCATGTGGCGGATACGACTCGCCAAGTGGTTGCTGACCTTGGCACGGCGGTGACGAGCGTGGTTAAGTGGATTATTGCGCTAGCGCCATTTGGTATTCTAGGCTTGGTGGCAAGCACCGTTGCCGAAACTGGTGTGGATGCACTGATTGGCTATGCCCGTCTATTGTTGGTATTGGTCGGTGCGATGCTGTTCATTGCTCTAGTGGTTAACCCAATCATTGTCTTTGCAGTCACTCGCAAAAACCCATATCCACTCGTGTTCACTTGCTTGCGTGAATCGGGCGTGACAGCGTTCTTTACCCGTTCATCAGCGGCGAATATTCCTGTGAATATGAACCTAGCTCGTAAGCTTGGCTTGAGCGAAGACACTTACTCAATGTCGATTCCGCTGGGTGCGACCATCAATATGGCAGGTGCTGCCATCACCATCAATGTCCTGACTTTGGCTGCGGCGCATACGCTTGGTATCGAAGTCAGCTTCGGTGCGGCACTGCTACTTGCTGTCGTCGGCTCGCTATCGGCGTGTGGTGCATCAGGCGTGGCAGGTGGCTCATTGCTATTGATTCCATTGGCGTGTAGCCTATTTAACATCCCAAATGACATCGCCATGCAAGTCGTTGCCATCGGCTTTATCATCGGTGTGGTACAAGATTCTGCCGAAACAGCACTGAACTCATCAACCGATGTGCTATTTACCGCAGCTGCCGATCCAAAATTCGCCCACAAAGGCTAATTCATTCGGCATCACAAGACCTGCTCAATGTGGCAGGTCTTTTTTTGTGGGTGTTTTGTGGGTGTGTTTGAAAAAAAGATAAATCATTTGGGCAAAAAATAGGCGGTTTTCTTAAGCTTTTGCTAAGATTTATTCAGCTTGGATAAGCTATTTGGCAAAATTGCTTTGGTTTGTGAGCAATTATCAAGTGTATTTAACAAAAAATAATTGATAAATCAACTGCTTAGCAATTATTTTAAAAATTTAGCATCCAAATTGAGTGCCTTAAGCTTAGTTTAAGCTTACTATGGTTTAATACACACATCGAAAGATACACAATCATTCATTAAACTTTAGGAGCTTATCCATGAAACTATTTGCAAAACTATCAACCGCGCTACTAGCAACTACCGTATTGGCATCAGGCGCCGCCCAAGCTAGCGATGACTACAACCGTAACTATCAGCCACAAGTGACCACCGCAGCCACCGCCAAAAACCTATACGATGACACCAAAGTCAGCATCAAAGGTCAAATCACCCGCAAGCTTAGCCGTGAAAAGTACGAGCTACAAGACGCCACTGGCAAAATCCAAGTAGAGATTGACGATGAAGATCTGCGTGGCGCAAGCATCGTCGGCAAAAACATCACCATCACCGGCGAGCTGGACAAAAAGAAAAACGGCACGGTAAAAATTGATTCAGACTATGTGCAAATCCACTGATTCATTCGCCTAAACAAAAACCCATCAAGCGATGGGTTTTTGCTTTTGTCTTAACAAACCCTTGCCATTGCCTTGCCAAATTGCTAAGATAGAGACGATATATTTTTTGAAAATTTATCAAAAAACTAACATATCTATCAATTTTTATGGTATAATAAACATGGCGACAGCACAGCACAGCACAGCACAGCACAGATAACCTATCAGCGACCCATGTACAGGCGTTTTTGAATGAACTTGATACACGCCTATGGACAGCTGCCAACACACTTCACAATCAGCTAGATGCTGCCAACTATAAACACATCGTTCTTGGGCTGATTTTTCTTAAATACATCTCTGACGCGTTCAAGGCGCACCAAACTACCCTACAAGCCAATTTCACCAATCCCGACCACGAGCTATACTATCCTGCCGATGGCATGAGTGATGACGAATATCAGTCAGTACTCGCCGATGAGCTAGAACAAAGAGACTATTACACGCAGGATAATGTTTTTTGGGTACCAGAGCAGGCGCGTTGGGATACTATCAAGCAAGTCGCCAGCCTGCACAAAGGCGATCAACTGCCTTGGGGCGCGACCTTTAATGGTGTCTCATCGCTGATTGATGCCGCCTTTGATGCGATTGAGCGGGATAATGATAAGCTCAAAGGCGTCATTCATCGCATTTCAGGCTTCCAGCTAGAAGATAGCAAGCTGATCGGTCTGATTAATCTATTCTCAGATACGAGCTTTAGTCGTCCGATGTATGATGGCAAGCCTGTGCATCTGCATGCCAAGGATATCCTAGGCCATGTGTATGAATATTTTCTCGGGCAGTTCGCACTTGCTGAGGGCAAAAAAGGCGGTCAGTATTTCACACCCAAATCCATCGTGAGCCTCATCGTTGAGATGCTTGAGCCGTACTCGGGGCGGATCTATGACCCTGCGATGGGCTCTGGAGGTTTCTTTGTTCAGGCTGAGCGATTCATCCGTGAGCATCAGGGTAATCGCGAAGATATCTCCATCTACGGCCAAGAGTCCAACCCGACGACTTGGAAGCTGGCTGCGATGAATATGGTCATTCGTGGGCTGTCGTTCAACTTCGGCAAATCCAGTGCTGATACCTTTACCAATCCGCAGCATCCTGATCTCAAGGCAGACTTTGTGATGGCAAACCCACCGTTCAATGCCAAACAGTGGTGGAGTGAGTCGCTCACAGGTGATCCACGCTGGCAATACGGCATACCGCCCGAAGGCAACGCCAACTTTGCGTGGCTACAACATATGATTTACCACCTTTCGCCAAACGGACGAATGGCGTTGTTGCTTGCCAACGGCTCAATGTCATCGAACACCAACAACGAAGGCGAAATCCGCAAAAATATTCTCAAAGCCGACCTTGTGGAAGCGATGATCGCCCTGCCAAGCCAACTCTTTACCAACACCCAAATCCCAGCCTGTATCTGGATTTTGAACAAAAACAAAGCACGCAAAGGCGAAGTGCTATTTATTGATGCACGCCAACTCGGCTATATGAAAGACCGTGTCTTACGCGACTTCACAAGAGACGACATCGCCAAGGTTGCCGACACCTACCACAACTGGCAACAATCCGCCGACTACCAAAATATCCCTGCATTCTGCTACACCGCAAGCCTTGACGAAATTGCCCAAAACGACTTCGTCCTTACCCCAGGGCGTTATGTCGGTGCTGCCGAACAAATCGAGGACGGCGTGCCATTTGCAGAAAAAATGCAAGAACTGACCGCGCTTTTACAACAGCAATTTAAGCAAAGTGCAGAATTAGAAGCCAAAATTAAAGCGAATTTGGGAGGGTTGGGGTATGAGTAAATTAGGGGATTTTGTTAAAGTTCAGGGCGGTTATGCATTTAAAAGTAGAGAGTTATCTGATGATAAGACAGGTGTTCCCGTGATCAAAATAGGCAATATTACAGGAGGAAGTTTTGTTGATCTAAGTAATTATCAGTCTGTAAGTTTTCAATTATTTGAAAAAACAAAATCTTTTGCAACAAAAGATAATGATATTTTAATTGCGATGACAGGTGCTAATGTTGGGAAAACATCTAGAGTACCCGTTAATTCAGATGCTTATTTAATTAATCAAAGGGTTGGAAGGTTTTTATTAAAAGAAGATTGTCCATATACTTCAGATTTTATTTATTATGTCGTTAGTTCGAAGCAAGCATATCAATACTTTTCAAGAGTTGCTGATGGAGCTGCACAACCAAATATTAGTGGAAAAACAATAGAAGACTTAGAATTTCCTAATATAGATAGTCGATGTGCAAATAAAATTGGAAATATATTAAAGTCCTTAGATGACAAAATCCAACTCAACACCCAAATCAACCAAACCCTAGAACAAATCGCCCAAACGATTTTTAAAAGCTGGTTTATTGATTTTGACCCCGTTCACGCCAAAGCCAACGCACTGGCAAGCGGACAAACCGCTGAACAAGCCACCCAAGCGGCAATGGCAGTGATCAGTGGTAAAAACACGCAAGAATTACACCGCTTGCAGACGGTAAACCCTGAACAATACCAACAACTATGGGAAATCGCAGAGGCGTTTCCGAGTGGGGTTGATGAAGAGGGCGTGCCGAGGGGGTGGGAAATGACTACTTTTGGCAATGTATCACAATGTTTTGATAAAAAAAGAATACCTTTATCAAAAAGACAAAGAGAACAAAGAGCGGGTTCTATTCCATATTATGGAGCCACATCTGTTATGGATTATGTTGATGAAGCTATTTTTGATGATATTTATTTACTCATTGGTGAAGATGGTTCAGTTTTAAAAGAAGATGGCACGCCATTTATTCAATATATATGGGGTAAAGCTTGGGTAAACAATCACACTCACGTTTTACAAGGAAAAGGAAGTGTTAGTACAGAACAGTTAATGTTATTTATGGCATCAACAAATATTACGGCTTATGTAACGGGAGCAGTTCAAATGAAATTAAATCAATCAAATATGAATAGCATTCCGTTTGTTAAAGCAATGGACAGGGTTAATGAGTTATTTTTTGACTTAATAAAGGATTTGTACGCTAAGGTTAGAGCTAATTCTGATGAAAATAAATATTTAGTAAAAATTAGAGATGAATTATTGCCGAAGTTGTTGAGTGGGGAGGTGGTGGTGTGAGTGAACAAAGCTACTATGAGCGAGATAGAGAAGGTGTATTGGAAAATGCTAAGCACTCAATACAGCTGGGAGTGGAAGATTGTATATTATCCCAAGACAATCCCAAGCGAAAAACTTCAGCGGTTCGCAATATTTTTGCGGGGCTTTTGTTGTTGTACAAGTACAAGCTGTTGATGGATAGTCCAGTGAACCAACCTTATTTATACATCTATCAAATCAACCACAACATCTTTTATACAGAAACTTTTGGCGTTGAAAGACCGAAGAAGACAGTTGATGTAACAGGTATCAAAGATGTATTTCGGTTTCTAAAAATCAATATAAACACCGATCTCTTGATGTGTTTAAATAGAACCAGAAATAATCTTGAGCATTTTTACCATACTGAACAGGTTGATATTCTTAAACTGATTGTGGATAGCTTTTATTTGATTAAAAAATTTTATGAAGGATATATTTATCCAATCAATAATCTTGATTTGAATAACTTTCTTGGTCAGGAGATATACCAAGTACTTCTTGAAAATGAACAAATCTATACTGAAAAGCGGGAAGAATGTTCAAAATCTCTTGAATGTGTAGAATTTCCTGAAGAGTATCTTAGGAATTTTTTGACCGATAAGATGCAATGTCCTTATTGCTTGTCTAGCTTGATTAAATATCAATCGGGTGAGTATCCTGATATTGTTCTTAGTTGTATTTATTGCAATCATCATTTGAGCAAAGAAGAGGTTCTTGGATTGACCCATCAGACTGTCAAGGATGGCGAAGATTTTAGGCGGGAGTGTATGGAGTGCGGTGGTTATTCGATTTTTATAGATGGTTGTGTATGTTTGGATTGTGGGTTTGAGATGGATTCAAACAGAGATTATGAAAGAGAGCAGTACTTGCAGTATCTTTTAGAAAAGGCGGATTAGATGAGATTCAACGAAAACACCCTAGAGCTACATGCCATCGCCGTCCTAGAGCAGGCGGGGTGGCGACACGTGCACGGAAGCATGATTTTGGCTGAGCGTGAGTATCCGTGGCGAGCGGATACGAGCGAGGTGGTGCTGACGCATCGCCTGCGTGAGGCGGTGGCGAGGCTCAATCCACAGCTACCATCAGCTGTAGTGGATGAGGTTGTGGCGGTGGTAGTGAAGCCTGATATCATCGATATTGCCGAGCGCAATCATCATGCCTATCGCTATCTCAAGGAGGGCGTGCCGGTCAGATATACCGTGGATGGTGTGGAGCGGACGGAGTATGCACGCTTGGTGGATTTTTATCATCCTGAGTACAATAGCTTTGATGTGGTCAATCAATTAGCAATCCGAGGGCGCAGGATCAATCGTAGGCCTGATGTGATCCTATATCTGAACGGTCTGCCTGTGGTGATGATGGAGCTGAAGAATCCCTTTGACGAGCACAAGGACATTCGCGACGCCTATCAGCAACTACAGACGTACAAAGACGAGATTGCTGAGGCGTTTGTATTTAATCAGTTTTTGGTGATTTCAGATGGGATGACGGCTCGTGTGGGGTCGTTGACAGCGGATTTTGATCGCTTTAGTCCGTGGCGTGTGGTGGATGAGCGTCGTCATGTGCGAGCGGTGTTTGAGCATGAGCTTGATGGTGTGCTTGAGGGATTGTGCACGCCTAGACAGCTACTTGATTATATCCAAAACTTCATCGTCTATGAGCGCAATCACAAGGGCGCAACCATCAAAAAAATCGCAGGCTACCATCAGTACTATGGCGTCAATCAGGCATTGGTGTGTACGCTACAGGCGGCAGGCGAGGGCGGCGATGGCAAGATTGGGGTGGTGTGGCATACCCAAGGCTCGGGCAAATCCTTGTCGATGCTCTTTTATGCTGGCAAGGTGATGGCAAGCGCTGGGCTGAATAACCCAACTTTGGTGATTGTGACTGACCGTAATGATTTGGATGGGCAATTATTTTCGACATTCTCATCGGGTCAGGAGCTGATTCGTCAGACGCCGATTCAGGCAGATGATCGAGAGATGCTCAGGCAGGCATTGGCACAGCGTGAGACGGGTGGGGTGTTTTTTACCACGATTCAAAAATTTGGGCTCATTGAGGGCGAGCTACGCCATCCTGTGCTCAATGACCGCAAAAATATCATCGTCATCACTGATGAAGCACACCGCAGTCAGTATGGCTTTAACCAAAAGCTCAGCCACACAGGGCAATATCGCACAGGCTATGCTCAGCATCTTAGGGATGCGCTGCCCAATGCGTCCTTTATCGGATTTACAGGGACGCCGATCAGCTTAGAGGATAAGGATACTCGAGGCGTGTTCGGGGATTATGTATCGATTTATGATATTCATGATGCGGTTGAAGATGGGGCAACAGTGCCGATTATTTATGAGGCACGCCAAATCAAGCTAGAAAAAAGCGATGAATTTGACCAAGTGATGGCCGAGGTTAAGCGGCTAGAGACGGATGAGCAGGCGGTATCGCAGGATAGGGCATTGCGTCTGCGTGAGAAGCTATTTGGCACTAGTGGCAGGCTGTCGGCATTGGCAGAGGATATTGTGATGCACTTTGAACAGCGAATCACACTGACCGATGGCAAGGCGATGATTGTGGCGATGAGCCGTGAGATCTGCGTCAAGCTGTATGATGCACTGGTTGCTATTCGACCAGAATGGCATAGTGACGATATTCACCAAGGCGCAATCAAGATTATCATGACAGGTAGCGCATCTGATGGCGAGCACCTACAAAAGCATCTGCATTCCAAGGAGGATAAAAAGACGCTAGAATCTCGTTTCAAAAACCCTGACGATCCCCTAAAAATCGTCATCGTGCGAGATATGTGGCTGACGGGCTTTGATGCGCCGTGCTGTCATACCATGTACATTGATAAGCCGATGCAGGGGCATAATCTGATGCAGGCGATTGCTCGAGTGAATCGAGTTTTTGCCAACAAAAGCCGAGATAACGGCGGCTTGGTGGTGGATTATGTGGGATTGACGGATGCACTCAAGGAGGCGACTGCCACTTATACCAACGCCAAGGGCAAAGGGCAAGTCAAGGTGGATATCGAGGCGATATTTACCAAGATGCAAGAGTATATTGAGATTATCCGTGGTCAGTTTGCAAGCCGTGTGGCAGATCAGCGATTTGATGTAGCATCCGCTTTGGCGAGCACAGACCCAAGCGCCGTTCTGATGGCGGTGCTCAAAGCGGCAAACCATATTGTCGCACTTGACCAACAGACACCGCCAGACCCCAAGGCAGTGGATAAAACCCTAAGAAAAAACACATTTTTACAAGCAGTACGCCACGCCAAAAAAGGCTACAGCCTATGCGGTGCGATGAGTGAGGTCAAGGCGTACCAAAAAGAATTGGCGTTTTATGATGCGGTGCGTGCCACCATTGTCAAAAACTCTGTCCAAAAATCCGCCACCAAGCCTGAAGCCCAAATTGATCTGATGGCGATGCTCAATCAAGCCGTGTCAACTGGCGGTGTGGTGGATTTATTTGACTTATTACATCAAGATAAGCCAAATATCAGCATCTTATCAGAAGAGTTTTTGGGTTGGGTGAAACAAAGTGACACACCTGATTTGTGGGCATTGGCAATCGAAAAATACCTAAAAAGCGATATCAAAACCAAAGGCAGTACCAATCTTAGCCTACAAAAAGACTTTGAGACCCGAGTCAGCGAGGCGATGAATCAATATCACAGCCATCAGCTGACAGTGGTGCAGGTGCTTGAGATGCTTGTGCAGATGAGCCAAGAGTTCTATGAGCGACTGGCACGAGGTGAGGCGCTGGGACTTGACCCGTCCGAGATCGCATTTTATGATGCTTTGGCAAAAAATGCCAGCGCAATCAGTCAGCTGGGTGATGAGACGCTCAAGCAGATGGCGATTGAGATTACGGACAAACTGCGCAAGTCGGTTACGGTGGATTGGCAGTACAAGGATTCGGTGCGTGCCAAGATGCGTGTGCTGGTGCGCCGAGCATTGCAGCGGTATAAATATCCGCCTGACAAGCAGGATGAGGCGGTGGATTTTGTCATTCAACAGGCTGAAGAATTGGCGGATTTGTGGAGTTTGGCGGCGTGATACCGCTTTGTTGCAGATATACCGGCATCACCAACACAAAAAACCCATCAAGCTATTTGAACCGCACCCCAAA
>NZ_MUYU01000036.1 GCF_002014825.1 Moraxella pluranimalium
TTAGTTGACCACTACATTACTACAATCATGATAGAATAAAGAGCAAATTAAAAGGACTGAGTCCTGTACAATACAGAACTCAGTCCTTGATCAAACCTTAACCGTTAATCTTAGTGTCTAAGAATTGGGGGTCGGTTCACTCTTGGGGTTTTGTTTATAATGATATTGCTAACTCATTGAATGCATTAGCAATAGTTGATTAGCAGCGATAGTATAGATCAAACTCTAGTGGATGCACTGCTTCGTTTAGCTTATGCACTTCTTGCATTTTTAGATCGATGTAGGCATCAATCATCTCTTTACTAAAGACATCGCCTTTAAGTAGGAATGCATGATCTTCTTTGAGTGCTTTTAGGGCAGCTTCTAGGTTTTCTGCCACAGTTGGGATCAATGCTTCTTCTTCTGGCGGCAAGTCGTATAGGTTCTTATCTGCAGCCTCACCTGGATCAATCTTATTCTCGATACCATCGATACCCGCCATCAATAGTGCAGCAAAGCAAAGGTATGGGTTCGCTGCTGGATCTGGGAAGCGTACTTCGATACGCACCGCTTTAGGGCTTGATACGTGTGGAATACGGATCGATGCTGAGCGGTTTGATGCTGAATAAGCAAGCTTAATCGGTGCTTCAAAGTGTGGTACTAGACGCTTATAGCTGTTCACCGTTGGGTTGGTGATGGCATTCAATGCACGAGCGTGCTTGATGATACCGCCGATGAAGTGTAGTGCAGTAGTTGATAGACCTGCGTATTCATCACCTGAGAAAGTATTGACGCCATCTTTTGAGATTGACATATGTACGTGCATACCTGAGCCGTTATCACCGACGATTGGTTTTGGCATAAAGGTGGCAGTTTTGCCAAATTGGTTGGCAACATTTTGCACCACATATTTGAACTGCTGTACTTCGTCCGCTTTTTTGACCAAAGTATTGAACGATACGCCAATCTCAAGCTGGCTTGATGCGACTTCATGGTGATGCACTTCCACACGACCCTCGCCCATGATGTCTTCGATGCGATCACACATCACCGCACGCATATCATGGTAATGATCCACAGGTGCAGTCACTGCATAGCCGCCTTTGACGTGTGGACGCTGACCATTGTTACCCCATGGATAGTCATTGTTGGTTGACCATGCAGCAGCTTCTGATACGATGGTGTTGCGAGCACCTGATTGGTCGATATCCCATTTGACTTCGTCAAATACAAAGAATTCTGGCTCTGGGCCAAAGAATGCAGTATCACCGATGCCAGTTGATTTTAGATAAGTTTCGGCACGACGAGCGATAGAGCGTGGGTCTTTTTCATAGCCTTGTAGGGTTGCAGGCTCGATGACATCACAGGTAACCACGACAGTTGGTGCTTCAAAGAATGGATCAATATAAGCAGTCTCTGGATCAGGTAGCAAGATCATGTCAGATGCTTCGATGCCTTTCCAGCCAGCGACTGACGAGCCGTCGAACATTTTACCATCTTCTAGTGTGTCTTCATCCACAGTCGATGCTGGGAAAGTCAGGTGCAGCTCCTTGCCGTGTGTGTCGGTGAAACGAAAATCTACCCACTTAGCACCAGATGATTCGATCAAGTCAAATAGTTTGTTTGACATAACTTACTCCTATTTGTTAGGGACATTATTTATCAGTCGTCAGCCAAGCAACTGCCTGTTCAGGTTGTTCAAGCTTTGCTTGCTAACTTGGTAGCTATCATACGCTAATTTTTTTGGTCGGTAAAGTATCAATTAGCATAATTTATGCTATTATCAGAAAATACGATAAATAGGCAATAACTTATAGATAATGTCATATAATTGGCGAATATTTCTTAATATTTCTCATTAAATCATTGATTTTATTGTTTTTATAAATTTATGCATAACAAGCTATCGCGTATTTTATTTCATATAATTAATTTATATAAATTCGTATAGTTAAATATATAAGATATTCAAATTTATACATCATAAATATTGATTAATAAAGCATAAAAAAACCACCGATTTCATGGTTAATCTGCTAAAATCAACCTTGAAATCAGTGGCAATATTCATCACAAAAAATGAACAACAAATTATAATGACTGATAAATGATGGCTTGACCCAAGAAAAATTTGACAGTAATCAATGATCAATATCAATCCGGCAGATTCATCTGTGATGTATCAGGATTAAGCCCAAAATAAAACACCGCCGTCGCCACAAGGCTATTGACCACAATAAATGCCCAATCAAAGCCATCATGACCCAGCACAAATCGCCCAAGCAGTGCCGATACGCCAAGCATAATCACAAAGCACGCACCCACCCATGATAAGATAATCGGATGCGTCGCAGAATCAATCACGCCTGCTTGACGCTTGGGGCGAAGTAGCTTTAGATTTACCATAAAGCCTATCACATAGACGATACTACCCATCAATAAATAACCCAAAAATCCCATATTCTCCCCCAGTGATTAGTGTATTATTTTGATTGGGTGTCATCTTGCGGTGCACTTGGTGTCGTGCTTGGTGACGCATGGTGAAAATCCTTAATCATATCCACACGAGTGTCATCACACGGCACTTGATAAATGGTGGCAACTTTATTAATTAGCATCACCACATAAGCACTGTCAAGAAATGGATTGGTATTGGCGGCGGCGGACTGCACCTGTGCCATTGCCATTACCTTATCTTTGCGCACGATGGCATCACCGATTAGGTCTGATTTGTTCAGATTTAGGCTATTGCTTGCAAAATATTGCCAAGCATCATCAGTGCTTAGGCCGTCAAGCATTTCAGGCTCATCCCATGCTTGTGCCTTATCGGCATTTTCTTTCATTTGCATCGCATAGCCTGCACCATCTTTGCTGATTTTTATCAATGCAGGTGAGCCTTGCTCAATGGCATAACAGCCTTCAAAATTGGATACTGTCGCCGTATCTGCCGTCTCTGTTTTGGTAGTTTCGGCAGTTTTGGTGGTGGAAGTCGCAGGCTCGCTACAGGCAGTCAATGCCATACCCGCCATCAATAGAACGCTTGGAATAAGACGCATAACAACACTCATCATATCAACTCAATGACAAAATAATCAATTATTGCGCTATTGTACTTGCTGATGATGCATTTGGCTAGAAATTTAGTAAATTCTACCAAGATTTTGAACTATGACTAGGAAAAATGCATCAGTTCAAGTAAAATAAAACCTTTCTTGTTAAGTATCTTTAGCTATGTCAAACACCAATCGCCCTTATCGCCTATCCGTTGTCATGATGGTCAAAAATGAAGCCAAAAATTTGGCGATTTCACTGCCGCCGCTTGCAGGCTTGGCAGATGAGATTATCATCTTGGATAGCGGTAGCACGGATAATAGCCAAGAGATTGCCTTGCAACACGGGGCAAAATGGTTTGTCAATACCGATTGGCAGGGCTTTGGACGTCAACGCCAAATCGCTCAAAGCTATGCCACAGGTGATTGGATTTTGGCGCTTGATGCTGACGAAGAAATCACTGATGAGCTCAAGCAAAGCATCTTGGCAGTGATTCAAAATAAGCCTGATAATACGGTGTATGGCTTAAAACGGTTGGATTTTATTTTTGGTCATCAAATTGATAATGCCTATTGGGGTGTCAAAGCATACTGGCGACTTTATCCAAAAAGCTATAATTTTAATAATCTGACCGTGCATGAATCTTTGGACATCGCAGGGGCAAAAACAGTCAAACTGTCTGGCTTTTTGCATCATCACACTGCACCAGATCCTTTATTTTTATTAGAAAAACGACTCAGTTATGCCAAAATTTGGGCTACAGAAAACGCAGGCAAAGGCAAACGGTCAAGTTTTTTTAAGATTATTGCCAATCCTATTTGGCAATTTATCCGCCAATATGTTTTTGATGGGCGATTTTTGCAGGGTAAATATGGTTTAATCTATTCAATTATTTTTAGCCAATATACATTTAATAAATATCTTTTGCTCAAACAATTGAATGAAAAATCTTAATGTAATGATATGAAAATATTAATCATCAATCTAAAACAATCTGTTGACCGTCTAACCCAACAACAGCAACAATTTGCCAAACTTGGCTTAGAATTTGAGCGATTGGAATCTGTCACGGTCAATGATATTGATGAGACTTATTATCGAAATAAACTCACTCAAGGACAAAGAATACTCAAGCAAACAGAGCACGCCTGCTTGCTTAGTCACAAAAAAGCATGGCAATATACGCTGGCGCATCAAGAGCCCATCCTGATTTTGGAAGACGATGCGATTTTGACGACCGATTTAGCGAAAATTCTTCAAGAAATTGAAAATGCCAATCTTGATATTGACTTCATCAATCTTGAAGTTCATGGGCGCAAAAAGATCGTCAGTCGCAATCCAGCGGTGATATTGGATAAAGATTTTTCGTTATATAGACTGCATATGGACAAAAGTGGTGCAGCTGCTTATATTCTTTATCCAAGCGGTGCGCAAAAACTACTTGGCAGGATAGCTAATCACTTGGATTTGGCAGATGCCTTTATTCACAGCTGTCCAAACTTGTCCTGCTTGCAGATTGAGCCCGCTGCAGCCGTGCAGAGTGATCGTTGCTCATGGTATGGCATAGATTTTCAAGAGTATCGTTTGCAATCCATGATTGGCACGATTGGTAATACGCTTGCCATTCAACCAACTCAATGGCAAAAAATCAAACTAAGAATCAATCGAATCGCCAGCCAGATACATCTTGGCATACGCACATTGTATGCGCTTACACAAGGCATTAAACGCGATATTCGAGTCAATGCTGATAAATTTATCAAATAACAAGGAAGATATCATGAAAAACTATGTCCTTAGCCTGACAACCGCGACCGAGCGGCGCAACCACATTAAGGCTGAATTTGCCAAACAAAGTATTGAGTTTGAATTTTTTGATGCCATTACTCCCGAACAAGTGAATGCACTTGCCGACCAATACCATATTCCCATAAAAGATGCGCGTCTAAGCGCCGGAGAACAAGCTTGCTTTATGAGCCATGTCGTGATGTGGCACTCCCTATTACTATCAAATGAGCAATATTTGTCAATATTTGAAGATGATATCTACTTGGGCGAAAACGCTGATCTATTTTTGAATAGCGATCAATGGCTTTGTAATCACAATCTTGACTTTGTAAAAACAGAAACTTTTTTACAAGAGCGTAAATTACTAGCACCCAAAATCGCATTGCCTGACAATCGCGAAGTGGCAAAACTTAATGAACATCATCTTGGAACGGCAGGATATATTATTAGCAAAAACGCCGCTCAATCACTGCTGGATTTTATTCAAAGCTTGAGTGCAGATCAATTGCTACCAATCGATCAATTAATGTTCGATCAGTACCTATCCCAAGCTCATAATCTACCTGTTTATCAGCTCAATCCAGCATTATGTGCCCAAGAATTTATCCTATTTCCAAACCAAAATAATATGCCAAGTCATATCGAATCCGATCGACAAGCCAAGAAGAAAAGCAAGCCAAAGCGTAGCTTTTCGGAAAAATTAAAAGGCGAACTCTCAAACGCGATGCGCAAAACGATTGGCAAATTATCTCGCACCAAAATTACTTTTAGGTAAATAAATAATGAAGCTATCCAATGTTACCCTTTGCCTGACAATTGGCAAGCGCCCCAAAGAGCTGGAACAAACTTTGCACAGCTTATTTTCCTTTGTGCAATTCCAAGAAGTTATTGCCATTAATGATTTTGGTGATGATCCAACCAGTGAAGCTTTTTTACGCTGTTGTCCAGATGGCAAGCTCATTGATCTTAAGACCAATCTAGGGCATCACAGAGCGGTTGACTATATGTATAATCAAGTTAGCACGGATTATATTTTTCACTGCGAAGATGATTGGCTATTTGACCATCTGCCTGATGTACCAAATGCCATTGCCCTGTTGCACGAAAACCCCAAAATTAGCTGTGTATCTTTTAGAAAGTATGAAGATTTTTTATACAATGCAGAAGATCAAGCCAAAATTCTACCGCTAGATACCGAATTGGGGGAGTATATTCGAGTTGATCATCTGCACGAACAATGGTATGGCTATTCTTTTAATCCACATATTGCCCGAAAAGAGCTGTGGGCAAAGTTTTCGCCCTTTTCACAGTTCAAAAAAGAACGACACATCTCACGTCATCTAAGAAAGCAAGGATATTTTATGGCTTTTTTGAAACAAGGTGCGTGCCACCATATTGGGCATGATAGCGTCTCAAACCCGCCAAAAACATTTTGGCAAAAATTGCGCTTTTGGTGATTTATGAGCAAAATAACAATCGTTACAGCCTTTTTTGATATTGGGCGTGGAGAGATTTCCACACAAGATGGGCTGCCAGATTATCTAATACGAACAACAGACACATACTTTGACTATTTTGCCAATCTTGCCAAATTGGAAAATGACATGGTGGTATTTGTTGCCAAACCTCACGTTGAGAAAGTCCTAGCCCTAAGAAATGGCAGACCGACACAAATTATTGAATTTGACTTTGCCAACAAGCTCAACTATGTCAAAAAACTAATTCATAACGTGCAAACTGATGCGCAATTTATCTCAAAGATCAATCCAGAACAAATCAAAAATATTGAATATTGGTCAGCCGATTATGTTTTGGTTAACAATCTCAAAGCCTATTTTGTCAACAAAGCGATAAAACAAGGGGTTGTCAACACGGATATGGTCGCGTGGGTTGATTTTGGTTATTGCCGGTCAACAGAAACATTAAATGGTATTAAAAGCTGGGAATATGATTTTGATCCAAAGTTTGTTCATATGTTTACCATCCGTAAAAATAAAAAGATTCAAAGCCATGACGATGTCATGAAGTTTATTTTTAATAATGAAGTTTATATCATTGGCGGTAGCATTGTCGCATCTCAAAATAAATGGCAAGAGTTTTTAAAATTACTTACCAAAAATCAAAAGTCTTTACTTCAAAATCAGATTATTGATGATGATCAGGGTCTGTATTTGATGTGCTTATTCCAAAATAAACATATGTTCAAGCTAAATTATCTTGGCAAAAAGCAATGGTTTGCATTATTTAGAAAATATGATAAAACTGCAAAAGTCTCTATCATTGAAAAAATAAAGGATTATTTGGTTTAGGGAAATATATGTCGGAACTTAATTTTTCTATCTGCCCAGAAAAGCAAAAATTAGATAAGCTATGCAGACATCCATACAGGCTGTTTTATTATGGTTTTACACCAAGACCTAAGCGAAAACAGCGTAATTATGAAGTGGATATCGCCCAAAAAACGCAGGTTGCTCAAGACTGGAGACGTTTTTTGACTGCTTATTTCAATCAGCAGTTGGATTGCTTTGACATCCGCGCCAAAAAAAACTTGGGAACGGATAAAATCATTTGGCAGTACTGGGGGCAAGGTTTTGATGGCGAGCTACCACTCATGGTACAGCTTTGTTTTGCAAGCATCGACCAACACAAAGGCGATTATCAGGTCATCCGCCTGTGCGACCAAACCATTGCAGATTATTTGGATCTGCCAAAATTTGTGTGGGAAAAAAGACAAAACCCCGAATTTAAGCACGCATTTTTTGCCGATTTGCTACGTTTAGCTCTGCTAAAGGCCTATGGTGGAATTTGGGCAGATGCCACAATCTTATTAACAGCGCCAATTGATCACAAGATAGCGGAACAGGACTTTTTTATGTATGGGCGCAATCTTGAAGCTGACAATAAGGAATTTTGGCAAAATTTTAATGCTGACTATTTTGGTTGGCATGAAAAACATTATGTAAATGTTCTAAATAGTTTTATAGTTGCCAAAAAAGATAATGAGAGATTGAGTCATTGTTTGCAAATCATGCTAAATTTTTGGCATACCCAAAATCACATTCCACACTACTTTTTCTTTCAAATCATGTATGATGTATTAACCAAAGAATTTATGCAAAATCAGCAGCTTTCCATTGATGACACACTACCACATCAGCTGATCAGTATCATTAACGATCCCTTTGATGCAGATAAATACAGGCAGATCACTGAAAATATCAACATTCACAAAATGACCTATATCACCAATGTGCAGCCAGGTTCATATTATGAATATCTATTAAATATTTATAAATAAAATAAGATTTAAACATGATTAACAAACTTACTTTCGGACTATTTACAGAGCAAGACGCCAAAAGCTTTATGCGTCTGATGGCGTATGTCAAGCCGTATAAATTCCGCATCATTGTCGCCCTACTTGCAATCATCGGTGTCGCTATTACCGAAAGTTATCTGGCAGCCTTTATCGCCCCCTTGGTCAATCAAGGATTTGCCATTCCTGATGGTCAAGCACCAATCCAACATGGCGATGGATTAATCGACAGCATCATATACCTCAAAGATAGCTTTATGTACGCAATTTGGGGTACCGAAAACAAAGTATGGATTGTGCCTTTGTTTTTCATTTCTCTGGTGCTCATTCGTGGTATTTGTCGATTTGTCAGCCAGTACATGATGAGCTGGGTTGCACTGGTCGCCATCAGCCATGTGCGCCGTGATATGTTTGACAAAATGTTGACTTTGTCATCACAATATCATCACGAAAATTCATCTGGCCATGTGCTTATGAATATCGTACAAATGGCGGATGGTGCGATTAATAATGCCAGCAATGTCTTTATTGTACTTACTCGTGATACGCTGATTGTGATTGGTTTGGTTTGTGTGTTATTGTATCTCAACTGGCAACTGACGCTTAGCATTTTGGTGATGTTTCCAATTTTATCAGGCCTATCTCGCTATTATCGCAACAGACTCAAGCACGTCATTGACGATGCCCAAAAGTCGGTCGGCACGCTAAATAATACCGTCACCGAAGTACATCAAGGACATCGTGTAGTGAAATTATTCGGCGGTCAAGCACAGGCCACCAAGCGCTTTGCCAACATCAATGAGCTTATTGTCCGACTTGGTAAAAAAATCAATCAAGCCACCGCCGCCCGCTCACCACTCAGTGAAGTCATTGGTTCAGTTGCACTTGCTGTGGTGATTTTTATTGCCCTATGGCAAAGCCAAGCAGGTGTCACTACCATTGGTGAGTTTATGGCGTTTATCGTGGCGATGATGCAGATGTTTGGCCCCATCAAAAACTTGGCAAACATTAGTATTCCGATGCAGACCATGTTCCTAGCTGCTGATTCAGTCTGTGAATTTTTGGACACCAAGCCTGAAGCAGATGAAGGCAAACTCAGCTTAGACAAAGTCTCAGGCAGCATTTGCTTTAAAAATATCAATGTTCAATATGGCAAAGATGCCAAAAAAGCTTTGGATAATTTTAATCTTGATATCCAAGCAGGCGAAAAAGTCGCTTTGGTTGGGCGTTCAGGCTCAGGCAAAACCACTGCCATCAACCTACTACCCCGCTTTGTTACGCCAAGCAGTGGTGAAATCACACTTGATGGCACAAACATTAATGAATTAACTTTGATGAATCTGCGTTCGCAGTTTGCCCTAGTTTCTCAAGAAGTATTTTTATTCGATGATACCCTGTTTGAGAATGTTCGCTATTCTCGACCCAATGCCAGCGAAAGTGAAGTGATGGCTGCACTAGAGGCGGCAAATCTGACCGAATTGGTCAATAAACACCCACTAGGGCTACACCAACCAATCGGTGCTAATGGCAGTCAGCTGTCTGGTGGTCAGCGCCAGCGCGTGTCTATCGCTCGTGCAATCTTAAAAGATGCACCAATTCTACTGCTTGATGAAGCAACCAGCGCTCTGGATAATGAATCAGAACGTTTGGTCCAGCAAGCGCTAGAACGCCTAATGCAGGGTCGTACCAGTATTATCGTTGCGCATCGCTTGACCACCATCGAGCAGGCCGATCGCATCATTGTCATGGATGAGGGGAAGATTATCGAAACAGGATCGCATGATGAGCTGATGGCAAAAGGTGGGTATTATGCCAAACTTCAAAATCTCAGCCTCCACGAGAAGGTATCGACCTAACCATGCTTCTGGACAACAATTATACTACATTTTTCCTTAAGTGATTGTCAGTCATTATTATGTATAATAGGTACCAAAAAACTTTTGGTACCTATTTTTATGAACATCCTAATTACAGGCGGTGCAGGCTTTATCGGTTCAGCTGTTGTTCGCCATATTTTGCAAACAACCGAACATCATGTGTTAAATGTGGACAAATTGACTTATGCAGGCAATTTAGAATCCTTATTGCCTGTATCTGACAATCCACGCTATCAATTTAGCCAAACGGATATTTGTAATCGTACGGAAATTGAGCGATTGTTTAATGAGTTTGCTCCAGATATCATTATGCACTTAGCGGCAGAAAGTCATGTAGACCGCTCTATTACGGGTTCAAGCGAATTTATTCAAACCAATATTATTGGTACTTATACCTTATTAGAAGTCTCTCGCCATTATTATCATGGTTTAAGTGATGATAAAAAGGCTACATTCCGTTTTCATCATATCTCAACCGATGAAGTGTATGGCGATTTGGAAGGCACTGACGATTTGTTTACTGAAACCACACCTTATGCCCCAAGCTCACCATATTCAGCCAGTAAAGCCAGTTCTGACCATTTAGTGCGAGCATGGCACCGTACGTATGGCTTGCCTGTGGTGATTACCAATTGTTCAAATAATTACGGACCTTATCATTTCCCTGAAAAATTAATTCCATTAATGATTTTAAATGCGTTAAATGGCAAGCCTTTACCTGTATATGGCAATGGATTACAAATCCGTGATTGGCTCTATGTAGAAGACCATGCTCGTGCCTTATTTTTAGTGGCAACCACGGCAAAAGTCGGTGAAACTTACAATATTGGCGGACATAATGAGCAGAAAAATATTGATGTGGTCAAAGCCATTTGTGAATTATTAGAAGAGCTTGCACCAAATAAACCGACAGGTGTTGCTCAATATGCAGATTTAATTACTTATGTCAAAGACCGCCCTGGACATGATTTACGCTACGCCATTGATGCTAGTAAAATTGGGACAGATTTAGGCTGGACACCACAAGAAACCTTTGCTACAGGCTTGCGTAAAACCGTGCAATGGTATTTGGATAATCAAGAATGGGTACAGCACGTTCAAAGTGGTGAATACCAAAACTGGATTAACAAGCAATATCAATAAGCCATAACAAGGTTAAACGATGAAAATTTTACTTTTAGGTAAAAATGGTCAAGTCGGCTTTGAATTAGACAGAAGTTTACAACCTTTAGGACAAGTCTATGCCCTAGACCGCCATAGCAATGCTGATGGTTTATGTGGCGATGTGGCGAATTTTGATGCGATGACACACGCATTTGACCAAATTCGCCCTGATATTGTAGTTAATGCGACTGCCTATACTGCGGTTGATAAGGCCGAAACTGATACTGTGCAAGCAGAGTTAATTAACCATTTGGCTGTAAAACATTTGGCAGAATTAGCAAAACAACATCAAGCCCTATTGATACATTATTCAACCGATTATGTGTTTGATGGTACAGGCGAAACTGCTTGGACAGAAGAAGATAGCACGGGCCCTATCAATGTGTATGGGCAAACTAAGCGTCAAGGCGAACTTGCACTTGAACAAAGCGGAGCAAATTTTATTAACCTTCGCACCAGTTGGGTCTATGGCACACATGGCAATAATTTTATCAAAACCATGTTAAAACTGGGAGCAAGCCGTGAAACGCTCGGAATTATTGCTGACCAAATTGGCAGTCCAACAGGAGCAAGTTTGATTGCAGACATTACCGCCCAAATTATTCGCCAATATCAGCTGAACTCTGCAAGTATTGAGATAGGGCATTACCATCTTGCACCACAAGGTGAATGTTCATGGTATGACTATGCTAAGTTTATTTTTGACGTGGCTCGTGAAATGGGGGCGGACTTAATGGTGAAACAAGTTAATGCCATTGGCACAGCAGATTATCCAACGCCTGCGAAGCGTCCACACAATTCACGACTTAATACCAGCAAATTACAACGCAATTTCTCATTACATTTACCACATTGGCAACAAGGCGTTCGCCAAGTGCTTGGAGAACTGATTCATGACAACTAAAAACCGTAAAGGCATTATCTTGGCAGGCGGGTCAGGTACTCGCCTATACCCAATCACCATGGGAACATCAAAACAATTATTGCCAATTTATGATAAACCGATGATTTATTATCCATTATCGGTGCTGATGTTGGCAGGTATTCAAGAAATTTTGATTATTTCAACGCCTGAAGATTTACCAAATTTTGAAAAACTGCTGGGAACAGGTGAAGAGATTGGCTTAAAATTATCCTACAAAGTCCAACCAAGCCCAGATGGCTTAGCAGAGGCCTTTATTTTAGGTGAAGAATTTATTGGTGATGATAATGTTTGCTTAATTTTGGGTGATAATATTTTCTACGGTCAGCATTTTAGCGAACAATTACGCCGTGCATCAGCACAAGAAACTGGAGCGACCGTATTTGGCTACTATGTGAATGACCCAGAGCGTTTTGGCGTGGTAGAATTTGATAAAAATGGCAAAGCCTTAAGCATTGAAGAAAAACCTGTCGAGCCAAAATCACATTATGCCGTAACTGGACTGTATTTTTATGACAATGATGTAGTAGAAATCGCCAAAAATATCAAACCTTCGCATCGCGGTGAATTAGAAATCACTGATGTTAATAATGTGTATTTACAAAAAGATACGCTTAATGTTGAATTGCTTGGACGTGGTTTTGCTTGGCTAGATACAGGAACGCACGACTCATTGCTTGATGCAAGCCGATTTGTACAAACCATTGAACACAGACAAGGCTTAAAAGTCGCGTGTTTAGAAGAAATTGCCTATGCTAATGGTTGGATAAATGATGAACAACTATTGGCACGAGCAGAGTTTTTTAAGAAAACAGGCTACGGACAATATTTATTAAAATTACATAAAGAACACAATGGTTAAGGTGCGAACATGAACGTCATAGAAACTAAAATCCCCGAACTATTGATTTTTGAACCACGCGTTTTTGCTGATGAGCGTGGTTGGTTTATGGAAAGTTTTAACCAAAATGTATTTGAAAAAGCACTGAAAGAACGTGGTTTTGAGGTGCCAACCTTTGTACAAGATAACCATTCCATGTCATCAAAAGGTGTGTTACGTGGATTGCATTATCAAATTGAACCTTATGCCCAAGGAAAATTGGTGCGTGTAGTGCAAGGTCGTGCCTTTGATGTTGCGGTGGATATTCGTAAAAACTCGCCAACCTTTGGGCAATGGGTCGGTGTGGAACTAAATGCAACAAACCATCGCCAATTTTGGATACCAGCAGGCTTTGCTCATGGCTTTGTTGCTTTGGAAGATAATACCCAATTTTTGTACAAAACCACAAACTTTTATCATAAAGATAGTGAGCGAAGTATCGTGTGGAATGATGAAACGATTGGCATTGATTGGCAAACTGAAGGCTTGGAGCTGTTGATTAACGAAAAAGACGCAACCGCCCTATCCTTTGATGAAGCCATCAAAGAACTTGGCTAATCTTAATAAACTTAGCCAAGTTCTTTAGCCAAAATAAACAAAGCCCTGCGTAGTAATATGCAGGGCTTTGGTAGTATTTAAGGTAGTAGAAATGCGATTATCAATCAAAAAGATGATTATAATCAATAACTTAATCCTTATACCGACATCTTCCAATCAAATGGCATCTCATGATGACCACGCAGTGCCATCATCAGCGTCTGCTGCATATGGCTTAGCACTTCGGCGGTATATGGGATGGCAGGACGCCCCCACACAGGATTTGGCCAAGCGACATCATTTTGGTAACGCACGATATGATGAAAATGTAGCTGTGGCACTTGGTTGCCTAGGGCAGCGACATTCATCTTGTCAGCGCCAAAAATCTTCGCCATCTGACTAGACACCCAGCTTGACTCACGCAAAAACTGCACTTGGTCAGCTTGGCTTAGCTCATAAATCTCTTTGATACCCGATACTCGTGGCACCAAAATCAGCCACGGAAACTGGCAATCATTCATCAGTCGTACCGTCGATAACGGAAAATCACCCACCAAAAAAGTATCCTTGGCAAGGGTCGGATGTAGTTGAAACATAGTTATTCTCAAATTATTATCAAAATCTTGGCAATACGCCCAAAAACACTGCTATTGTAGCATAAAATTTCATAACTTTGTTATGCATACGCTTGAAATTTTGGCAAATTAGCCCGTCATATGTGTGTTTAATTGCCCTTCAAAATACAGTAGCAACTCGCCAAGCTTGTCAATACGCATCTGCGTATCCATCGCCGCTTTGGCAGTATAGCGAATCGCTGTCGCCCCTTGCATCCGATAGCCATCACCCGACTGAATCAGCTTGATAATCGCCAGTCCATCGACAGGCGTATCAGGGCGAAATTCAATGGTGATATGGCGTTCGGTGGCGTCCATCTTGGTGATGCCAAGTGCTTTGGCACGGATACGGCAGCGATGCACGGCAAATAAATTCTGCGTCGGCACAGGCAATGCCCCAAAGCGGTCAATCATCTCGGTGCGAATCTCAATCAGCTCACCCACCGCCTCAAGACTACTGATACGCTTATAAAATAGCAGTCGCTCATGCACATCGCCCAGATAGTCATCAGGAATCAGCGCCGATGCATGAATGTCAATCTCGCTAATCAAATCAAGCGGTGTCGCAAGGCTTGGTGTCTTGCCCTGCTTGATGGCACGGGTCGCACGCTCAAGCATATCCATATACAGCCCAAAGCCGATGGTCTGCATATTACCCGATTGCTCCTTGCCCAAAATCTCGCCTGCCCCACGAATCTCAAGGTCTTCGGACGCCAGCATAAAGCCTGCGCCCAGCGTATTGGCTCGGGTAATGGCGTTTAGGCGTTTTTTAGTGTCGCTACTAAGACCCTTAAGCGATGGCACAAGCAGATAGCAATACGCTTGATGGTGACTGCGCCCCACTCGCCCACGCAGTTGGTGTAGCTGTGCGATGCCAAATTTATCAGCACGGTTGATGATGATGGTATTGGCATTAGGCACATCGATACCGGTTTCGATGATGGTGCTTGCCACTAGGATATTGAATTTTTTGTGATAAAAATCACTCATCACCGCCGCTAGCTCTCGCTCATGCATCTGCCCATGCGCCACCGCCACACGAGCTTCGCCGACAAGATTTCTTAGGCTCTCCGCCGCCGCTTCGATACTTGCCACATCATTATGCAGATAATACACCTGCCCACCACGCAAAATCTCACGCAAGATTGCATCAACAATCACTTCATCTGACTTGGGCATCAAAAAAGTCTTAATCGCCAAGCGTCTGGCAGGCGGTGTGGCAATGATAGAAATATCCTGCATCCCTGACAATGCCATATTTAGCGTGCGAGGAATCGGCGTGGCGGTCATCGACAGACTGTCAATCTCGCTTTGCATCGCTTTGATACGCTCTTTGTGACGGACGCCAAAGCGGTGCTCTTCATCAATAATCATCAGTCCAAGCTTGGCAAATGTCACATCGTCTTGGAGCATCTTGTGTGTGCCGATGACGATATCAACTTTGCCTGCTGCCAAATCAGCAAGCACTTGTTCATGGTGCTTTTTGTTGCCAAAACGAGATAGGCTCTCGATACGGATTGGCCAATCGGCAAAGCGGTTTAAAAAACTGTCTTCATGCTGACCTGCTAACAGCGTCGTCGGCACGAGCACCGCCACTTGATAGCCTGCTTGCACAGCGATGAATGCCGCACGCATTGCCACTTCGGTCTTGCCAAAGCCTACATCACCACAAATCAAGCGGTCCATCGGCTTAGACTGTTTCATATCATGAATGATGGCGTTAATAGCGGCAGCTTGGTCAATGGTCTCTTCAAAGGCGAACTGACTGGCGAACAGCTCATACTGCGCCATATCTACCCCAAAGCTGATACCTGCTTTGGCGTTACGCCGTGCCTGTACATTGAGCAATTCGGCGGCGACATCGTGGATTTGCTCAAGTGCTTTGAGCTTGGCTTTTTCCCACTTACCCGAGCCAATCTTGGACAGTGCCACCGCTTCAGAGTCCGTACCACTATAGCGACCAATCAAGGCAAGATTGGTAATCGGCACATAGATACTGGCATCATCGGCGTATTTTAGGTGAATAAACTCTTGCTCGCCTTCACCCATATCAAGCACGACGAGCCCATGATAACGCCCAATCCCATGCTCAAGATGCACGACAAGCGCCCCTTCGGTCAGCTCAGTCACCGACTTGACCAAAAACGCCTGCGACACGCTCGACTGCCGACGACGGCGAGTCTGCAATACCTGCCGCCCAAAAATCTGCGTCTCGCTGATGACACAAAAACCGCCTTCACCATCCACCCACAGCCCACGCTCAATCGGCGCAACGCTGATGGCGATACTATCCTTGACAAAGCTTGCTTGATTGCTCAAAAATTCATCAAAATCAGCAACGACTTTGGTGGCGATTTTCCCTTTTAATAACTCAAGGATAATCTCACGGCGACCTGCACTCTCAGCCAGTAGGAGCATCGGCTGTGGCGTCTGCTCGATAAATTCAAGGAGTGCTGACAATGGCTCAGCTGACTGATGATTAATCGGTAGCACAGGCGGTGTGCGTACACTGACGCCATCCATCTGCACTACACTATCTTGGGTATCAATGATGACTCTAGGATACGCTTTGAGCGCTTGATGAAATTCATTATTTGGTAAAAATAAATAATCAGGTGGCAAGATTGGCAAATCTTTATCATGCGCTCGTGACTGATAGCGAGTTTGGATTTGTTGCCAATACTGCTCATAGTGCGTACCGATGTCGTGATGGCTGACAAGCAGTGCATCGCTTGGCAAATAGCTAAACAACGTCCCTGTCGTCATCCATGATTCAATCTCAAAAAACAGCGGTGCATAATACTCAATGCCCGATGGTGCAATGCCTGCCATGACATCAGTATGCAGGTCAAGCTTGCGCGCACTGGCATTGGGAAATAGGCTAGCGAAGTTTTGTCGAAATTGCTCTCGCCCTTCTTCTAGGGGGAATTCTCGTGCGGGCAATAGGCTAAATTGGCTGACTTTGGCGGTCGATGGCAGTTTATGAAATACTAAATTATTCAGCCCTGCTTGTGCATCTTTACGCAGTTTTTCTAAAGTATCATTACTGAGTGTCCGCTGTGATTCTGGATCAAAAAACCGAATGCTTTCGATTTCATCATCAAATAAATCCAAGCGAAACGGCAATGCCTGCCCCACCGCAAAAATATCAACGATGCTACCACGCACCGCATATTCCCCCGGTTCAAAGACATTGTCGGTGGCAATGTAGCCTGCGGTCGCTAGACGCTGTCTTTGCTCGTCAATATCAAAACGATCGCCGACCTGCAGGTCAAAATGCCGCCCAATCAGCCAGCTTGGCGGTGCGATACGCTGCATCAAGGTCTGCGCCGATACCAGTAGCACACCCGATTTTGGCATATGTGTCAGTAGCGCAATCCGCTCTGAAGTGATGTCTTGGTGCACCGAAAGCTGATCGTATGCCAAGATTTCCCAATCGGCGAACACCTGCGCATCCACCCCAAAAAATGCAAGCTCTGTATCTAACTGATTGAGTTCATTTTGATTATTGGCAATCATCACAATCAGCCGATCTTGGTTTTTGGCGGTCATCGCAAGCCAATACGCCAAATCCGCACCACCCAGCGATGGCAGAGTATGTTTGAAATTGGGCTTGGTTGGGAGTGTGGTGGAATGCAGCATAAGATTAGACAGGTTGAAATTTGCGCTTATTTTAGCATATTCTTGGGCAGATTTTCTTGGTCAAATAATGCCACTACCAAATGCTATAAAAAAACCCGCCTAATCCACGCTCAACAGCTCATCCCAGCGTGTGGAAATTACTGATTTTTTGTCATCCAAAACTAGTTGTGATAATTTTCCCACATCTTAACCTATTGAAAAGAACCAATAGGTACAATTTAGGCACACAAAAAATTTGCATGTACCCAACTTACCAAAAGTGGTCACACAACAATACAAAAACCAACCTTGGCAATCTTGGGCGACTATTTTTCGACGAATAACCTTATGTTACCTTAAATAATATCTTTATATATCAATATCTTATGGTTATTATCAGTGTGGATGCTGATTGCACGCTTTGATGACTTTTTATTTTTTGGCACGAAAAACAATAGGGTAAATTTACCCCATCATTTTTCGTATTTTATCATAATTTTGAATTTTTTGCCCTTGCGCTTGCTGATGAAAGTTGCAGGTATTGATGGATTTGAATTATTTTAATTTTATATTTCCTATTTAATAATATTAATTTTTTATTAAATTCTTATAATTTGTCAGTTTGGTTTGGGATTTGGTATGCCAATTTTGCGGTGATTGATGGTGTTATTCACCGCATATTTTGCGGAGAATATGTGGTATAATTACCGCAGATGAGGCGAAATTGAGAATAGTGATGGTTGATACGTTTATTCATGAATATCCAAATTGGACAGATTGGCAGCTTGATGAGGGGCAACTACTTCCCCTTGTTGCTCGCATTCGTTTGCTTCAGGGACGCTTGTTGGGGCAGATGAGCAGCCTTGGGTTTGATTTACCACTTGAAGTTAGTCTTGAGGCATTGACATTGGAGGTGATTAAGACATCGGAGATTGAGGGTGAATATCTTAACACTGAACAGGTACGCTCTTCGGTTGCTCGGCACTTGGGTATTGAAGCGCTGTATCAGCATCAACTTGTTACACCAAGCTATGAAGTGGAAGCGATTGTTGAAATGATGCTTAAGGCGACTTCAGGATTTGATTTGCCACTAACCTTGGATGAAGTCTGTCGTTGGCATCATGCACTATTTCCACAAGGGCTAAGTAGTATGTATGACATTAATGTGGGTGTATTACGAGATGATGCCAATGGCCCGATGCAGGTGGTCTCAGGTGCTTATGGCAAAGCCAAAGTGCACTTTGAAGCACCAAAGGCTGATAGATTGCCCGATGAGCTTGAGCGATTTTTTCAGTGGTATAACAATAATGAAACGGGACTTGATTTGACAATTAAGGCAGGGCTTGCACACCTGTGGTTTGTCACGCTACACCCGTTTGATGATGGTAACGGTCGCCTAACTCGTGCACTCACTGAGCGGATGCTCGCCAAAAGCGATGGCAGTCCGCAGCGATTTTATAGTATGTCCGCACAAATTCTTGCCAATCGTCGTGAGTATTATCACATACTTGAACAGACTCAAAGGGGTTTAGCGTCAGCCACCGAATGGCTAATTTGGTTTTTAACCAATCTAGAAGCAGCTTTGATACAAGCACTCGCTCAGTCACAAAAGGTTGTCGCTAAGTCACAGTTTTGGCATACATATCGCCACACATCACTCAATCCACGGCAGGTAGTGATGATTAATAAGCTTTGGGATGATTTTTATGGCAAGCTTACCACCAAAAAATGGGCGAGTATCACAAAAGTATCCACAGATACTGCCCTAAGAGACATCAATGATTTGGTCGAAAAAGGAATTTTGGTGAAGTCACTAGCTTCTGGACGCAGTCAGAGTTATGAGCTGGGCTGTCTTGTAGAGTAGCTACAAAAAAAACTATTCATGCATGAATTTGATAAAATATTATCAAAAACTACCAAAAATTCAATAATTTTGATAAAATAATATCAAAATTAAACTGAGTTGAGATGGTTATGCTTCATCTGTATGACGATATTGATGCACGCTTAGCTTTGGCAGCGCATCTAAAACAAAAACGCAAAGATGCCAAGCTATCACGCCGAGCGCTGGCTGAAAAATCCTTGATTCCAGAGCCAACCATTCGTCGGTTTGAGGATACAGGTCATATTTCTTTGAAGAACTTTTTATTATTGTGGATGATTTTGGATGATATTGCTCGGTTTATGGAGTTAACCAAACCTGTAGCAATCAAACCCAAAACCATCGCTGAGGTGCTTGCTTATGATCAGTAACTATCAGCCGACTCGGTATTTGAGTGTTTATAGAACCTTACTGACGGGTGAGAAGGTTCTCCTGGGAGAGTTGGCACAGTCATCTCAGGGGTGTTTTTTTGCTTATCATCCTGCTTATTTAGAGCAATATCCCAACATCTCACCCTTTAAACTCAGCACAAGCACTGAGCCACAGCAAGCGCCTGCGATGCCGCATTTTAACCTGCATGGCGTGTTTGCTGATGCCCTACCTGATGGTTGGGGCATGCTACTTCAAGATAGATATTTTGCCAGCCAAGGCATCAATTATCGTATGGTGAGCATGCTCGATCGCTTGGCTTTTGTAGGTAATCGTGGTATTGGTGCACTGTCTTTTGAACCAAGTTTTGATCATGGGTTTGGTGCAGAGATTGCCCATACCACAATGGCAGAGCTTGGTAATCATGCCGAACGCTTGTTTGATGGCTTGACTGAAGAGATTTTGATGGCGCTCGTACAAGCTGGTAGTTCAGGCGGTGCAAGACCCAAATCCCAGGTCTATCTTAGTCAAGATGCCAAATCATGTCGTACCATACCGCAGCTGGGTGATGAAGCATGGATTGTTAAATTTACATCGCAAAACTTAAGCCTATCACATGATGAAGGCGTCTGTGAAGCGGTATATTTGATGATGGCAGAACAATCAGATTTGCAACCTGTTCAATGGCGATTATTTGAGACCAATACCCGTCGCTGGCTTGGTGTACAACGGTTTGATTATCAACCGCAAACCATGGGTAGAATTCATACGCACAGCCTTTGTGGATTATTGGATGCTAGCCACCGTATGCCATCAATGGATTATTTCGAGCTGATTAAAGCAACCAAACTCTTATGCAAAGACCGGCAGGCAACACAGTTGCAATTTCGCAGAGCAATATTCAACTTATTTGCCATCAATCAAGATGATCACACCAAGAATTGGGCGTTTTTGCAAGATGAACAAGGGCAATGGATGCCATCTCCTGCCTATGATATTACCTATAGTCCAATGCATCACAAGGAGCACTCAATGGCATTTGGTCGCTATGGTAAAGCACCCAGTTTGGATGTGATTCAATCGCTTGCAGATCTTGCAGGCTTTGGGACTTGGCAAGAAGCCAAAGCTGCCATCGAGCAGGTTGTTGGCAGCGTTTCAGATTTTAGACATCATGCCAAGCAGCTAGGCGTTCGTGCTGATACCATTACAATGATTGCTAAGCATTTAGATGAGATATATCAACAAAACAAGGGTTTGTTGGTTTGACAATTCAAGGCTAAACTTTCCTAAAATGATCATTGAAAAATTATCTTAATATAGAAAAAGTTTCAATCATACTTGAAACCTTTTCTATATATACAAAAGTTTCAAGTATAAAATAATAGCCCAAAAGTCAATTAGCGACAAACTGAGATAAAATACGATAATTTACGGCATATTACGATGAAGTTATCTAGCCTCCCACTTTATTGGAGCTGGAAATGCGGGGTTAGTGTACCGCTACACACGCTTTGACCGCTTTATTATGAATTACCCAACAAAAACTCACCAATATGCTGATGCACGACCCCATCAATATTTTCCTGCCAAAAATCATCCATTGTAATCACATATTTTGGATAATTATCCGCAATGGCCTGCAAAGGCGAAAATTCTCGCTGAACGGTTTGTTCGCTTTCTAATTTATACGCCACTTGGATATAAATTTTTTCGTTCTGCTTTTGGGCGATAAAATCAATTTCTTGTGTACCCAATTTACCAATATACACTTGATAGCCACGGCGTTTGAGTTCTAAATAAACCAAATTTTCCAAAATACCTGAAATTAGGCTTGTGCGAAAACCCATTGTGGCGTAAAGTAAGGACACATCGCCTAAATAGAACTTTTCTTGGGTTTTCAAAATCTCTTTACCTTTAATATCAAACCGCTCAACACGGTGTAAAATAAAGGCACTTTCTAAGGCTTTTAAGTAGTTATAAACGGTGTTTAAATCCACTTTTCGCTGTTGGCTTTTGAAATAATCCGCTACATTCTTGCCTGAAAACGTGTTGCCAATATTGTCAAAAGCGTATTTTACAATGCGTTCCAATAGCTCCACATCGCGAATTTTGTGACGTTGCACCGTATCTCGCAAAATCACAGATGCATAAATATCTTGCACGATTTTATAGACAGTTTCCTGCTCATAATCTGCCGTATGCACCATCGGAAAACCGCCTTTGCGTAAATATTCTGTGAAAAGCGCAGTGGGATTTTGTATAGTTTGCTGTGAGTAGCCTGCCTTAAAATCCAAAAATTCTTGATACGATAAGGTAAAAATTGGTATTTCTACATAACGCCCAGCAAGATAAGTTGCCAATTCAGACGACAATAAATGCGAGTTTGAGCCTGTGATATAAAGGTCAAGATTGAAATCCACCATAAAGGCATTAACAGCTTTTTCCCAATCAGCCACTTCCTGAATTTCATCAAGCAAAAGGTAGTATTTTTCAGCGGTCTGAATTTTCTCTTTCACAAGGGTATAAAGCTTGTCTGCAGTTTTAAAATCAGCATAGGCAAAACTTTCAAAGTTGATATGAATGATTTGTTGTTCAACAATGCCTTGTGCCAATAATTGTGCTTGCAACAGCCTGATAACCGTTGATTTTCCTGAACGGCGAATGCCTGTAATCACTTTGATTAAAGGCATATTGATAAAGGGTTTTAGTTGCTTGAGATAGTTTGGGCGGTTAATCATCTTGAATCACTTTTTTGGTTGTATCCTTAATATCAAGATAATTTTATCATTTATTTATGGATATAACCATAAAAACTTTAATTATTTGTGTATTATTAGGGTTATAACAAGAAAAAAGCATCTTTACGAATTCTTCTTTTGAAATAGCTCAAGACTGATTTAATTCAATTTAGCACTGCGTACCCAATAGTTCGATTATCCCACTCATATTGTACTGTAGTGGTACACTAAT
>NZ_MUYU01000037.1 GCF_002014825.1 Moraxella pluranimalium
CTATGAAAACCCTTTACAAAGCCCTAGCAGTATCAGCCCTAGCCGCTGCCATGACTGCTTGTGCCACCACTCCATCTAAAGTCACCGCTGAAGGTACGACTGATAACCCAGTATGGCCTCGTTGGGATTCTGTCACTTTTGACAAAAACCGTGGTACTTTCCCAAATCTTGCCAGCCTAAAAGAAGTCAAAGCTGGTATGACCAAAGACCAACTATACCAACTACTTGGCCGTCCACACTATGATGAAGTATGGCGTCCACGTGAGTGGAACTATCTATTCCACTTCCACACCCCAGGTGTTGGTACTGATGATGTGACTACTTGCCAATTCAAAGTCCTATTTGACAAAGACAAGTTCACTCGTACCTTCTACTGGAACCCAGTAGATCCTGTGGATGGCGCTTGCCCACCAGCACAACCAGATGCACCAGTCGTTGTTAAAGAAATCATCCGTGAAGTACCAGCACCTGTAGCACCAGTACAACCTGCACCAGCTGCACCACAGCTACAACGCTACACCCTAAACGCTGATGCACTATTTGCCTTTGACAAGCATACCCTAACTGATATGCTACCAGGTGGTCGTCGTGACCTAGATGAGCTAGCAGCTCGCCTAAAAACGTTCGATCAACTAAATGCAGTGATCGTCACCGGTCATACTGACCTACTAGGTACTGATGCTTATAACCAACGTCTATCACAAAACCGTGCTAAGACTGTGGTTAACTACCTAGTCAGCCAAGGCATCCCAGCCAACCTAATCCGTTCATACGGTGCTGGTGAAACTGAACAAATCAAAGCCTGTGATATGAAACTACCACGCCCACAACTGATCGAATGTCTACAGCCTAACCGCCGTGTGACTGTCGATGTAGATGGTTCAGGTATCCTAAACCCAGGTGAAACTGCACCAGTGATTCGTAAGTAATACGCAT
>NZ_MUYU01000038.1 GCF_002014825.1 Moraxella pluranimalium
TTAGTGTACCACTACACTTAAAGGCAACATCAATCCCGCTTCACTAACAAATACCCCTTACCACGACCATTACGCACAGTGGTTGCCAATTCCATGCTCTCAAGTTCATTGAGTAGCTTACGAGCGGTACTGTCTGAGATGCCAAGCTCATTAGACACTTGTTTGGCGGTCAAAACCTGATTGGATGGCGTATTTGTGAGCAGCTGATACTGATGGATACTAAGATTACTATAATCAACAGCCAGATTTGCAGGTGCGGACTTTGGCATAGATTGCGGCGCTTGGTCAATCGATAGCAGTGCTTGCAAATCGTTAATGGCACGATTAATGATAGTAAGCTGATAAGCAATAAAATAGGTCATATCCAATTCATCAGTTTCTACATCAATATAGCTTTGCGCATACTGCTTGGGTGCTTTATGCAACAAGCGACTGATGGAGATGTAATCAAAATGCGTATAGCCTGATTTTTGTAGCGACCAATAAAACAAAGCTCGGGCAGTTCTACCATTGCCATCACCAAAAGGATGAATAAAGCCGAGTAAAAAATGCAGAATAATCGCTTTGACAATCGGATGGATAAAGTCATCCCCTTGATGATCGGCATTGGCAAAATCACAATACGCCTGCATCAATACGGGTAGTGTCTGCCATGCAGGGGGTTGGTGAACAATTTGCCCATCATAATCAGCAATGACAATCTCATCATCTTGGCGAAATTCACCCGAAATCGCATCATTGTCAATCGCACCCTCTGTGGCGATGCGATGTAATTGCAAAATCATAGTGATATCAAGTGGTTGAGTTAATCGTTGTTTCACCGCTTGCATCAAGTGATAATTATTGACAATCATCACCTCGCTTTTGTTTATAGGTGCACGGCGACTACCGAGAAGCTCTTTGGCAACCTTACGTGTGGTAGATGCACCTTCAAGCTGAGCACTGGTAATCGGCTCTTCAAAGAGTAGCTCTTCGGTATCAATGGACCATTGCCATTGCTGATAGTGATGCTCAATGTGATATAGCTTGGCTTGTAGGCTTTGTGGTAAGCAATACAAGAATTGATAACCGCCAATATATATCGACTGCATGATGGCGTGACGGTTGAGTTTTTGGGCAAGCCAGCGCCGTTTGCTGTCAGCTGGGTGACGATAGCGAAACTGCTCCCATGACAAATAGCGCCCCTTGACATCTGTCGATGGATGCTCTGCCAAATATCCCAAAAGTACAGACGAAATATCACTTGCTTCTAGTTCTGATAAAGTAGGTGGCTTGGGTAATTTCATCGTTATTTTCCATAAAATGTCGCAACTTATCGTATTTTACCTTATTTTATCGTAATTTGTCGTAAATTATCGTATTTTATCTTAGTTTGTCGCTAATTGACTGTTGGGTAATTATTTTTATGATTGAAACTTTTGTATATATAGAAAAAGTTTCAAGTATAATTGAAACTTTTTCTATATTAAGGTAAAATAGCAATTATAGTTTTAGGATTTTACCATGAAAAAAGATTTAGTTTATCGCCAAAAATACCTTGAAACGGTACGCCCGTTTATCGGAAAACGTTTGATTAAAGTGTTTACTGGGCAACGCCGTGTAGGCAAAAGCTATTTGCTGTTTCAGATTATGCAAGAGATTCAAACAGTGGATGAAAATGCCCACATTATTTATATCAACAAAGAAGACTTGGCATTTAGTCACATTACAACCGCAGAGCACCTGAATGATTTTGTGCAAGAACAGAAAAAGAGCGGTCAAAAAAATTACATTTTTATCGATGAAATTCAAGAAATTACAGATTTTGAACAGGCGTTGCGTTCGCTTTTATTAGATGACGAATTGGATTTGTATTGCACGGGTAGCAATGCTCATTTGCTTTCACGGGATATTGCAGGCAGCTTGAGTGGGCGAGCGATTGAAATTAATGTCCATTCCCTGTCCTATTTTGAATTTCTTGAATTTATGAAACTGGACGATAGCGATAAATCGATGTCGCTGTTTTTAAAATATGGCGGTTTGCCTTATTTGAAAGACTTGCCTTTGCAAGACAATATTGTGTTTGAATATCTGAGAAATATCTATTCCACCATTGCCATTCGGGATATTGTGAACCGTTATTCATTGCGAAATGTGCAATTTTTAGAGCAACTTACGCAATTTTTAGCGAGTAATATCGGCAATCTGTTTTCCGCCAAAAAAATCTCTGATTTTTTAAAATCGCAGAAAATTACCACATCAAGCACACAGGTGCAAAATTATGCGGAATACCTTGCCAACGCTTTTTTAATCCATAAAGTGCCACGTTATGACATTGGAGGAAAACGCATTTTTGAGATTGGCGAAAAATACTATTTTGAAGATTTAGGCTTACGAAACGCCCTGATTGGCTATCGGGTACAAGACCGTGGCAAATTGCTTGAAAACTGCATATTCAATCACCTTCAAATCGCAGGTTATGATGTCAAAATCGGCGATTTAAATAGCCAAGAAATTGACTTCGTAGCAGAGAAAAATGGCGAACGCATTTATGTGCAAGCCACACTCATGATTAACGAAGAAAAAACGCTTGAACGAGAATTCGGTAACCTGCTGAAAATCCAAGACAACTACCCGAAATATGTGGTGACAATGGACGAATTTGACGGTAATACTTTTGATGGAGTTCAGTGTTTGAGTTTGAGGGTATTTTTAAGAGAGATTTTGGGTGGATGATGCACCGGTACGCCAAAGTGATTGATGAATACATTCACTACTACAATCATGATAGAATAAAAGTAAAATTAAAAGGACTGAGTCCTGTACAATACAGAACTCAGTCCTTGATCAAACCTTAACCGTTAATCTTAGTGTCTAAGAATTGGGGGTCGGTTCATTTCTGGTGGGGTTTTTTGTTTTCAAAAGAAAAAGCCCACCATTATCTTATAATGGCAGACTCTTTCAGTGGTGTGTCTTGAGGGTCGTGATACAATCACGAACAATCCCCAAGCTCGCTCTGATATTTTAGCATAAAATGTTCATCACTTGTTCAAGAACCAAGTTTTTGCTTCAAAAATGCCAAATCTCTTCGCCCATCCAAAACTTCTAAGATATGTACCGTATCTTCAATGATGGTGTAGTACACCAAAAATGGCAGTTTTGGCACAACCATTTTTCTTATATTGGGCGAAAAATCAGCCATAGGACAGCGTTCAGGAAAATATTCAAGTGAACCGATTGCTTCTTGAATGGCTGTAATGTTGGCTTCAGCCACAATATAGCTGGCAACATCCACATAGTATTCATAAAGCGACATCAGTGCTTGCTTGGCATCATCAGAGATGGCAATGTTATAAGCTTGACGCATTATAACTTACCCTTGGCTTGCGCATATTGTTTGCCATGTTCACGAACAGCAGCAAAGCAATCATCAACCGAAGTGCCTTTTTTGCCATCCAGCACATTTTGATATGCCTGCATGACGCGCTTTTCGACATAAGCTTCGTATTCTTCCTGCTCTTTGGCTTCCTGCAGGGCTTTATCCACCAGTTCACCCATCAGATAATTCAGTGTGCGGTTTTGACGCTTGGCAAGTTGCTCTAGTGCTTGCTTTTTCTCAAAATCCATCACAAGTGATACTCTGGATTTTTGTGTAATTGTATTAACTGCAACCATCAGCTACCCCATTATTATTAACTTATCATAACAGTTAATAATATATACTACTTAGGTAAAAAAGTCAATAAAATGCATATTCCACTCCAAATGATCACCCATTCCACTTTTCACGTGACCACTCATTCCACTCTTATTTGACCACCCAATAAAAAACCACCAGCCAAGCCAATGCCCAACTGATGGTTTGATGTCGTTTTTTATCTGTCTGTTTATTTTAATAAACCATTTAGTTAAAAACTCATCCCTAAACTCACACCACTCACCCAATCTTTGTTTGAAAAGCCTTTGGGCTCACTGATTGCTTTTGAAGTAAAGATTGTAGTGGTATGTAGTGGTCAACTAAT
>NZ_MUYU01000039.1 GCF_002014825.1 Moraxella pluranimalium
AATAGTTGACCGGTACATATCGTGGTGTCTCTGCATTGACACTGGCAAACAGCTTAGGTAGTCGTGTTACACAAACACTTAATATCAAGCGTAGTAGCTTTGGTTCTGACAAGATGGAATCAGATTTACATAGTGCTTTGGGTAACTGGGTAATTACAGCCATGCAAGGTGCTGATCTTATCCACATCCAAGAGATGTCTATGGCTGATCATGAAGCCAATATTGCTAAACTGGATATGAACCCAGATGATCAAAAAGCCCTGCTTGAAGAAAGCCAACAAACAACGAAAGCAAACAGTGCATTTAGTGTGGCTCGTTTTGTATCATTCACTGATGAAACAGGGGAAGGTCGTAATGATCTATTAGATGAGATCGCTGAACTAAATAAAGGTACAGGTAGTTTCTTGGCTGATATTATGGGTGGTGTGAGTATGGCTCGTTACCCATTACTCAGAGCACCTAAGCCAGAGAGTGTTAAAGAAAAGATTAAGCGTACCATTGCTAAAGTCAGTAAAGTGCAAGCTGAACGAGTCAGTAAAGCACAGCAAGAGTCTATGGTAATTGAAGAAGATTTCTTTGCTTTAGCTACTGGATTGGAAGCAGAGCATTCAGATGCATTCCATCAGATGATTGGTTCACAAGTAACCCAAGAACAGCTAGACTCAAAGCATGACAGAGATCATGCAGGTATGCTAGGTAAAGCTGAAGCAACTAAGCGAGATTGGGAAAATGCAGTCAGTTGGATTACTGCTATTCCAGCAGTCAATGGTGTACGAGAATACTGGGATACTATGTTCATGGCGGTGAACTCTCGTATGCATCTCAATGCAACCGTGATGAATATCCAAGGCTCTAAGCTACATCGTGCAATGGCTGATCTAAAGAACTTCAAAGTATCTATCAAGATTAAGCAAAAGGGTAAGAGTACGCTTGAGAGCATGGTAGCTAAGCTTAAGGATAAAGGCTCAAAGATCAAAGCCAAAGACTTAACTAATGAAGAGCTTAAGCTGATGTTCTATATCCGTGCCATGGGTGAGAATGCTGAAGGTAGTGAAGACTTCATTGAGACTTGGATTAAAAACAGTGAATATGCTGAAACGTTTAAAACAGGCTTTACTGTAGATAAGCTACCAAGCTATGTATTCATTCCTGCTTTCTTGGATTATATGGGTCAAGACTATATCCAAGATGCTATGAAAGCTGTCACCAAGCAAATGAACGGTGAGAAGCTAACCGCATCAGAAATGGATAAGATTACAACAGCAGTAGCTGACATGGATATGGGTGCAAGCTCATTGCGTGCATTGATGGAGATGACTAAATTCCATAATGCTACTGAAAACCAAGAAGCTACTGTATCATTGACTACTTCACTTGGCTTAGGCTCTGATGGTCTAAACAACGGTGCAGCATTGGCTCATATCTGGAATGGTGCAATTGATAAGAAGCTACTTGATCGTACTGGCTTTTATGTATCTCAGAGTCAGTATAGAAACTACTTCCAAGCTCGTCATGATAATACCGTGGGGGATTATTATACTGGCTTTGTGGATTTCTTGAAAGCTGCGTTAGATCCTAATCTCTCTGACAGCTATATTCAAAAGATTAATGATAAGATCACTCGCTTGGAAGATGAACTGGCTAAAGCCAAAACAAAAGATCCAGCTAAGCAAGAGCAAATCCAGCAATTACAAACCAGTTTAAAGCACATTGAGAGTATCCAAAAAGTACATACTGCACTTTCAAAGCGTAGTGTGGCTAAGGCTATCCTTGTACCATTTAACTATGGTGCAGGTATGAAAGCACTAGGACGCTCTGTGTTTGGTGAGTTCATGAAAGATACTCAAGCCATCATGGTAAAAGCGGCTAATAAAGATAAAGAAGCTTATCAACGCTATTTGGATGGTGAGATTAGCAAAGAAGAGTACGATGTCATTCGTGAAAAGGTCATCTACGACAAAGGTAAAGAAGGTAAAGATCCAAGTCTGGCTGAACTGATGGAAGTTATCCAAGATCTTACTGGACAAAAGACGGTATCTCTGGTTGTGGAAAACGATCCTACAACAGATGGTAAAAAGGGTGAAGTAAACTTTGATACATCTATCAATCCAAGAGTACTGCTTCATGCTTGGTTTGATCAAAAGACAGAAACCAAACTACAAGAAGTCTATGACAACAGCGTAGGTGAAGCTGTCATTGCTACATTGCGTCAGTATGAAGAAGACTACATCAATGCTAAGCAAGTGAATATGGAGCTACTACAAGCCAATATCGCTTTATTTACTGAAGTGTATAAAAAGGTAGAAGCCAAGGCTATTCAAAAAGTCATTGAGCGAGATACATTGCATTGGATCAAGCAAGGCTATTCTGAAGAAGAAGCTAAAAAGATTGCTGAAAAAGAAATGCAGATTGTAGGTCTGACTGATCAAGACAGACAAGAATATGTGCATAAGATTATGGATGGATTACAAGCCAAGATCCATACAGCATATAGTGCTGAAAGAAATGAAACTGGCTCAATGATCCAACTGACTGAGAATGACAGTGTACTCAAGGGGGATACTGATGGCATCTCAGAGAATGAGTTCTATGTGATGAACGAAGATGGGTTACTGCAAACATTTAGTGGTAATACAGGTATTCGTACTCGTGAACTGACAGGCAAAGCACTACTGGCTAACTCAGCTCAGACACAGTCAATGGATAGCTATATCTCATCTTACGCCATGGCTTTGGGTAAGCGTATCAATATCAACGTCCATGATGCGAATATTGGTGCACTGGATAATCAGATTGATATGATTAACCATCAGAACAAAGCAGCGTTTATTGCATTGGCTTCATATAATGGTCAACTTGAGAGTTTAAAAGCACTGAAGCAAACCACTGAAGCAATGCTAGAGCTACATGAAACCAAAGAAATTGAACTGGATTTATCACAGTCTGGTGCAACGATGGGTGCATTATCTGCTTTGTATAAGCAATCAGGAAGTGTATGGCAGAATGAGCGAAACAAGCTTGATATGCTGATGGAGATTGAAACCGTTAGCCAGTATGCAGGTGAGTTGGGTGAGTACACTATCACAGATGACGATAAAAAACTCATTGATAAATCTCGTGAACAGGTAGAGTCTGTACTGGGTAAAGTAGGTGAGACTATTCCAAAGCAAGTACTAAGCTTGGCAGAGAAGTACAACATCAAGTTTGTTAAACCTGTGGAGTTCGTGGCTAACCCAAGAGCAGTAACACCTAGATATATCATGGGTGGTGGTACAGCTAAGACTCGTGAGTTCAAAGCTATGATGGCTAATGCTGGCTTACAGTATGACTTGGCTGTACCAGATGATATGAAGCGTGAGGATAACCAAGGATCAAGTGATGCTGCTCATCAATGGCTGAAGCATAATATCAAAGATTACCCACGCAAAGGTGATAATGCTCTCTACCAAAACAATAGCATGAAAGTCACTTATTTATCTATCAATGAAGCAGATGCTGTATATGTCAGTGATGCGATGTATGAGGGTAAAGATGGTCGCATCTATACTGGATTTAAAGCCAAAGAGATCATCAGCTATGCCAATAAACTGGATAAGCCAGTATATCTTTATAACCAGTATGAAAAGACTTGGTTGGGCTATGATCGTGTACAAAAAGAGTTTGTACCTACTCATGTTGGCTTAACCAGTCAACCTGCTGTCTTTGAAGGTGGTGGGATGAATGCTGATGCTATTATGGCTCTAATGGGCGATGGGGTAATCACAGAGAGTCCTGTTGCTGATATCACTGTTAATACTGCTACAGAAAGCGTGGCAACAGAAGTACAGCCTACTATCAAAACAGTTGCTCAGCTTCAATCTTATATCTCTGGATTAACCAATGCTCATGCTTTTAGCAAGAGCTTGAATAAGTATCTGATGAGTGCTGTAAAAGACTTCAATCCAAAAGTGAAAATTGATGTTAGTGAAGTCACTGGGGGTTATGCTAAGTATGATCTAAGCAATAACACCATTACGCTTGATCCTGTTATCCATGACCCAACAGCAGCGGATGGGGCTAAGCTTAAGCTGATTAACCATGAGCTACTTCATGCACTGACTGAAGCCAGTATTCAAAGTAACAATCCAAAGTATGCTAAGCCTATCAATCATCTATATCAAATGATGGATCAAGTGCTACAAGCATGGCATAGTGGTACAACCAGTCCTGAGCTTAATGATATTTTAAATATCATCAAAGATCTACCAAGAGAGCAGGCACTGAGTGAGTTTGTGGCTTATGGTATGACTGAACCTGCGATGGCTAAGTTTATTGATAATACCCTTAAGCTAGAGAATATCAAAGGCTTAACACTGTCTAAACGAGTTAGTCATGCCTTTGATTACTTTATCGCTGCTGTGTATTCTGCTCTTGGCTTAGGCAAGACAGGGTATAAAGCCTTTGCTGAAACTGTTCATGATTTGATGGATACAGTGACAGATTTACCTGTGACACCAGTACAACCTGTCTATAGTAAATCAGCAATGAAATCAGTACAGGAGAATATCAAGCGTGGTAAGGACGCTATGAATAAAGCAATCGTAACTAAAGCTGATGTTAAGCGTGCGATGTATCGCAATGATATTGGCTGGGTTGATTTTGTTTGGGGTAGTACAGGTACTATCAAAGCCAATGGTAAAACCAAAGGTGCTATGGGTATCAGCCATATCATTGAAGCTCGTATGCGTAAAGATGATATGAGCTATGATGAAGTGGTTGAAATGCTTGAAAATAAGGTGGTACAGGCAATCGCTTCAGGTAGTACAAGTCAAGTATATGAACGAGGGACTGCAAGAAGTATCTTTATTGAGTACAGCGGATACCGTGTGACACTCATTAAGAGAGAAGGTAGTAATAGCTGGCTTATGAACGCTTTTGAAATATTTGATGAAAAGTCAGATGGTGATAAGGCAAAGAGTAACGATTTGTCCTTATCTACGCACAACACCCCTACACGTCATCGTGGTGATGTGGGAGCATCTGATAAAACTAATGTATCACAAAACGAAACAGAGAGCAACGATACCACTCGTTTCTCTCAAGTGTTTGATGAAATCCATAAGCAATCAGCAACTGAAGTCTATAAACGCATAAAAGATGAAGGCATCACTACTGAATGGTCTAATCACTTGGATTTAATGGTATCAACCATTTACGATACACACTATGAGTCGCTAACAGCTGATATGAAGTCTGTACTGGATGAAAGCTTTGATACTGTGTTTAGCAACAACCCAATCAGTATGACTGATAAAGAGTCAGCTGCTTATGCTGCTGTGTTTGCTGTACTCAAGCATATCTATGAAGAAGGTACAAACAGACATTTAATCTCAGAGCTGAATAAAGTATATGAGCAGGTAGTCAATCAATTTGCTACAGTTGAAGATTACTCACCTGAAGACTACACTGCTGCACAAGACATGAACGATAAACAGTATATGTCTTATATTGAAAACCAGTTCAATGAAATCTTTAGAGATACCAGCTCTGATGCTATCCCTAAAGTACTAGCTTTGATCCTGACTAATCAGCAGTTCTCAAATAAAACCAAAGCTAAGCTTAAACTTCGTGAATTAAAGCATGACACTTGGTTTGATAAGCTGATGAATATCTGTGTACCGGTACAATATT
>NZ_MUYU01000040.1 GCF_002014825.1 Moraxella pluranimalium
CATCAATGCTTAGACCGACTTCATAGTTAGTCACACCTGTTGCTGATTTAATACCTTCTGTGACGGTGATCGGTGAAGTTGCTGCTTTTGATACCGTGGTTTTTTCTGCATCTACTTTGTAAGTCGTGGTTGTGCCAACAGTCTCGCTTGAAACCACTGTGTTGTTACCCTGTGCTACCACAGTTTTTGGTAGTGCACTGGTATTGACTTTTAGGCTATTGGTGGCATCATCAACAACAATGGTAGAGCCGTCAACATTGGTGTTATAAGCCACACCACCGTCTTTAACTACAGCGGTTGTGCCTGTGCCGTTGGCAAAGTTAAGCGTATCACCAAACTTAATGTCAGCTGCTTTTGAGCCATTAGCATTAACAGTGAAGAAGCCTGAATTAACTGCTGTGATTACATCACCAACAGTTGCTACACCTGCTGTGGTACCGTCTGCATTTAGCTTACCTGCTGTTGTTACACCATTGAATGCACCTTTGGTGATGTCAACTTTAAACTCTTTGCCACCTGAGGTGTTAACTGCACTATCATCAACAGTCACTAGACCTGAATCACCAGCAACAACGGTTTCGACTCGATCAAGTTTGTTTTTGGTATCTTGACTGAGGGCAACATTATAAGTTGTGGTTACTGTGCCTGTGGTTTGGTCAGTTTGCTCTTCTGGTGTGATTGTGACACCATCACCTTGTGAGACCACTGCTTTATCTGCATGGACGGTATAGGTTGTGCCACCACCTGCTAAATCTGATGTTTTAACATGGGTATTATCCCCTGCGGCAACAACAGTACGAGTTGCATTTAACTGTGATAGGTTCACCGCATCATTATCGTTTGTGCCGTTAGCAACGTTGGTGATGACATTATTACCCATATCAATGGTTGCACCACTGTTTACAGTAAAGTTGTTTACTGTGGTGTTACCTGTTGCTGTTAGGTTTGATGTGGTGACATTGTTGAAGGTCACATCATCAGCGGTTGCATAGGTAATCTTGCCGTTAGCTTCTTGCTTAACAACCAAGTTTTTGCCTGCTGCCATATCAACAGTGCTACCTGGTTTGATGACTTCTGATTCAACCGTTGAATCCTTTTCAGCACCGCCATTTTCTGATGCAGTTAGCTTAAAGCCAGCATCTTTGACCAAATTCACCACATTTTCAGCGGTCAATACAGCATCTGCATCAGCAGCTGTACCTACCGCACCTGTGGTTGCTTTGTCTGCGGCATCAGTCACAGTTGTGGTGGTGACAGATACTGTATATGGATTATCTGCTGCGCCAGTACCTGAGACTTCAACTGGACCTGTACCTGCTTGAACTACAGTTTTTGGTAGTGCACTGGTATTGACTTTTAGGCTATTGGTGGCATCATCAACAACAATGGTAGAGCCGTCAACATTGGTGTTATAAGCCACACCACCGTCTTTAACTACAGCGGTTGTGCCTGTGCCGTTGGCAAAGTTAAGCGTATCACCAAACTTAATGTCAGCTGCTTTTGAGCCATTAGCATTAACAGTGAAGAAGCCTGAATTAACTGCTGTGATTACATCACCAACAGTTGCTACACCTGCTGTGGTACCGTCTGCATT
>NZ_MUYU01000041.1 GCF_002014825.1 Moraxella pluranimalium
AATAGTTGACCGGTACATAGAGCCATGCAGATGTACCAAGAGACAGGTGAACCTGTACATATTGCTCGTAAGAAAGACAGTCAAGAATGGGATGTCTATGCAGGTAATGTAGATAAACCTACTCAGAAGCGTACAGGTGCATTGAATATCAATGACGCACCTAGTTCAATTCAACTGGTCAATAGTATCCAAAATGAAGCCAAGGCAATTGCACAAGTACATAGAGCATATACTACTGCTCTTGGTTTACCTGATGTAACTACTCAGATTGATTTATCTGGCTTACAAGACTTTGAGCAACCTGTACAACCATCACTGAATAACATGGATGCAGGTATGAACCCTACTCGTGGTACACCTGCACCTGTGAATGTAGAGCGTTCAGCTCCTGTAGATATTAATATGGTCAACGCAATGGCTACAGATGCTATGCGTAAGAACCGCAATCTACCTGATCCTATGGATTTTGAACCTGTTACACCACCTACGCCTAGTGTTTCAGTCAATACTGATACCACTACTTCTACTGGCTTAGTGCGTGGTCATTTTAATTCTGTGACTGACTTTAATACAGCCAGAGAACAAGGACAGATTAATCCAAATGCAGTATGGGTAGGTCGTGGTGCAACTGGTAAACAACAGATTAGCCTAAGTAACTTCCTACAATCAGGCAACACCAAAAAAGATACTGATAGTGAGAATATCAGAACTGATGTCAATAACTTAATGGAAACCATTGAGATTAATGGTGAACCAGTTACTCGTATCAAAGCAGGGGTATTGGGTAGTCCTATCAACATCCAAGATGTAAACAAAGTCCCTAAGCTACCACAGCAAGACAGATACCTAGTCGTACACGATGGTACAGCAGAAGGTAAGCTATCAGCTCATGTAGAGTCAGCAAACCGCTATATGGATATGCTACGAGTCTCTGTAGCGAATAACTCCAATATGGCTAAAGCACTAGCTACTATGGCTATGAACCCTGATACAGAGTTCTATAGTGACCCTATGAACATGAGCCATGACTTCACAGAGAGTAAAATCTTAGAGCAAGTACTACCTGCTATCCGTAATACACTGGGTGATAAAAACCCTGATGAAGCCAAAGGTAAATGGCTACAAGATGCAGTAGGTCATGCTTTGACTGGTATGGGTACAATGATGGCTGATGGACAATTCCACAGTGAGATTAGTCGTGAAGTCCCTAATGGTGTCAAAGACTATGTGGGTAAGGTTACAAAATATCCTACAGTGGTACAAAGCAGTGAGTCATTACAACAATGGCAACCTACTTCATTGGCTTCAAACCAAGAACAAGAAGTAGAAGTACAGACAGCACCTGAGCTACTGACTGGTGATAATACACCGCCTGTAGTTACACCTGCTGCACCTGAAGTAACACCTGCTACTGCACCTACACCTGTAGAGCAAGAAGCCAGTGTACCTACAGAAGTACCAACCCAAGTACCTGAAGCAATCCAAGATAATACAGAAGTCACAGCAAAACCTGTTACTCGTAATTCTAAAGTCGCTACTAAGACTAAGAATAACACTAAGCAAGCTGTTGCTACTGGCTTAAACAAAGAAGCAGTACAAACTGCTAAAGCACCTAAACAAGTGATTGAAACAGAGCAAGAAGTAGATACAGTACCTACTGAATATAGCAAAGATACACCTATCCCTAAAGCTCGTGTCAATCAGGTAGTCAGTGTACAAGAATTGGTTTCTGAGATGGGTAACTATAAACCACAGACAGAACAACCAACCAAGATACCAGCAGAACTTCAAGTCAAGCGTGAAGAAGCTCGTGGTGTAATTGAAGCTGTTGCTCAGTTTAATCCACATCTCAAAGTACAAATCCAAGATAAAGACAGCTATGCTGATGAGAGTACTAAGACGGATAGCAATACCATCTATGTGGATGAAAGCAATCCAGAAGTACTACAAGAAACAGCAAAACAACTGGTCAGTAAATCAGTGGCTCATATTGCTGATGAGATTGATCAACTTACAGCTGAAGATATGGCTTCATTTAAAGAGACAGAAGACAAACTGACTTCAGGTGAATTGGTACATGAGAAAGGTACTAAAGATGCTCATGATCATGAGCGTAAACGTAAAGTCATGTCACTGCGTCAAGACTTAAGTGAGATCGCAAAGACAGTCAATATGTCAGTAGGTCAAATGCTTCGTGATAAACCAAAGATCAAAGAGCAATACCCTGATGTGATTGCACGATTGGCTTTGGCTACAAGCAGTCATGCTAATCTGATCAATATGGGTATCTTTGATGAAGATACCAAAGCTATCTTGAAACAGATCAAGATGAAGCGTAAGAATACATGGACTACAGCTTATGAAAACTTGGTAGATGTAATCTCTCGTTTCTTTGGTAAAGAGCCTAAGCAACATACAGCGTATAGCAGGCTCATAGACGCTCTTGGTGATGCTTCTGCAATCAATGCAGGGGATTATACTGCTGCGTTTAAACAATCAAATACAGCGAAAATCAGAGCATTTAGAGACACTGATAAAGATACGCCAATGACTGAAGTGAAGAAGTTGTTATTCCCTGTCAAAGGTAACACTACTGAAGTACGTCATGCATTACAAGCACACTTCAAACAAGAGCCATCATTAAAGCGTCCTTTGTCTAGTATTCCTGACTTTGTGATGAACTTAAGCCAAGATGTGAATGCTGCAACCAGTGCACTTGGTTTTGAAAGAAATGCGACTGAAGCCCAAGAGAAGCAAGTCATGGACTTTGTTGCATTCACTCAACTATTCACTTCATATCTTGAGCAAGCTATCAAGGTGAAGAAGAATAAAGATTACCTATATCAAAGTAAAGCGAACTATTTCATTGAAGAAGATGAGAATGGTAATGTCAGTATTGAATCCAATGTAGCTTCTGCTTTGGCTTATGCTGCTTATGACTATATGATGACTAAAGGTAATCATCAGCGTAATACAGATAAAGAGATCTTTGGTTTACTGGGTATCCATGATGAAGATGTACAAGATGCACTCTACTTACCAAAAGAAGTACGAGAAGCTTATCAGTATTGTACCGGTACAATATTCC
>NZ_MUYU01000042.1 GCF_002014825.1 Moraxella pluranimalium
AAAATAGTTGACCGGTACACTGGCATAGACTGATGAACTTTACCCGTACTAAGTTCGTCAATGCTGATAATACATCAGATGCAACCAAGAAGCTTGTGACTAAGCTTGTACAAGTAGATGCTGCTGTACGCTTACAGGAAGTCAATAAAGCAGATCAGATCTGGAATATGACTTACGGTAAGGCAATGGATCTGGCTAATAAAGCCAATGATGCAGCATGGAAATTGGGTTCTAAAGCACTCATCAAAACAGCTGATCGTGTGGTAAGTGATGGGAAAGATACCAAGCTATCCAAGACACTAGAAGCCGCTAAGAATGTACATCAGTACCTTGGTAAGCTAAATAACCATGAACCTTTACACGATACTGAATTTACACAGTTTGCTAAGGAGCATGGTATTACGGATAAGAGTCTTGAGCTTACCCATGCAGATGCTGCTAAATTTGGATTAAACAGTGCTGTTGAAGGGATGCTTGCTGTAACAGGGGGTGATAGACAACTAACTTATGGCGGTAATCAGAAGCTTAAGAGTCTGACTCGGGGTATCCTGAAAGAGCTAGCTAATGAGATGCTGGGTGCACGAGGCGTAGGTCTTGTGGTACAAAAAGTAGGCATGCTTGCTAATGCTATTTCACAACAACGAGCTGATCGTAAGAAACAAACACTTCAGATGTTTGAAGGGCTCATGAAAAATCCTGAGTCATTTACCAATGAAGTGAAGACTACCATCACTCGTAGTATCTTGATGTCAGATGCTTCAGCACTGCTTAATCATCATTCAATGGATGATACCTTGGCTTTAATCACAAGCCATAGTAAACGACAAGCTCGCTATGCTAACCTTGAAAAGCAGCTGTCTAAGCTTGTGAAAAATCCAGAAGAGCTAAACCATATGCTAATCCAAATCAAAAAGCTGGGTTATTACATGGTACATGAAACCACAGTGGAAGATATGGTGAAATCATCTGAGATGATTGCAACAAGTACCAGTACTCGCTGGAGTGTACCATATGATCAGATGAACCAAGAAGTCTATCAGATCGTAGATGAAATGGTAACGTTATATGCACTAAGCAGTGTAGATGCTAAGTACTCACGCAGTATGCCTAAGATGATTGAGAATGAACGACAATTGATTGAAGGTATCTTGAATACACATAAATCATTGGTTGAACAATCCAAAGAGGACTTCAAAGATAACCCATTGAACTATAACAAAGGCTATCTACCTGCACTGCATGACACCAATGTGGATGTACAGTCTATCACCTTGGATCAATGGGAAGAATATCGTGCTAAAGGCTATAAGATGTATGCAGAAGCTCCTATTGAGCAAGATGAACTGGATACAACTGAGCCTAGACTCTTGGTTTATAATCCAAACCATCATGTCTCTCGCTATGTTACTGGTGCCCTTGAGATGAAAGATACGCATCATAAAGGCTTTGCAGTACTTAACTACAAGACCCATGGTAGAGAGTTGACAGAAGTTGGTATCAAGCGTATGGCTCGTATCCATGAAACAGCTAAGACAATCAATGCTAAAGATTACAATCCAGCAGATTATGCAGGTAGTAACTTGATCATGGTTGTAGGTACAGATAACTTGATTACCCACTATCAGTATGAGATGACAGGTAAACTGCGTGATGAATTACTGGTACGTAATCTGGCATTTGATGATGTCTTGGCTACAATGGATGCTAACTTATATGCTAAGCCAGAGTTGAAAGAGACTCAACGAAACTTGGCTAAAGTGTTGATTGAAGATGCGAATAACCCAGTATCAGGTTATAAGAAGCAACCATCACAGTACACTAAGCTACATCCTGAAAGCCAAGATCCACGAGTACAAGAGATGCTGCGTATGATGCCTTATGAGTTCCGTCATGAGATGGAATTAGCCTTTGGTAAGGGTAAGCCAATGTATGTCAGAACTTCTGTATTCAATGCTGTCTTTGGCTTTAGAAAGTACAGTATCGCTGAAGCTTTTGATAAAGAAGCTGATGATAAGAACGTACTTGAGAAGATGCTAACTGGCTTGTATCGTAGTTTACTTAAAGATGAAGATGAAGCAGTCAATACAGCAGCAATGCATCAGCGTATCATTGAAGCCATCGTAACGGATATGAAAGACTATATCGTTATTCGTTCAGGTAAAGTACTGCTTGGTAATATCGTAGCTAACTTGTTCTTACTGTTGGCTGAAGGATTAACACCACGAGAGATTGTTGGTCATACTATCTATGCATGGAAAGAAGGTAAAGCTTACCGTACTATGCAAGCTGAGTTGATTGCGGCTCAAATGGATATTCGTGCTAATCCAAATGACAAAGCCAAAGTAAAACAATTAACTGCTAAGATCCACAGCTTACAACGATCTATGGAAGCCAATGGTATGCATGAATATATGCAACGTGGTTTGATGAGTACGATTGTTGAAGATATTGATATGGGTTCTGAGACAGTGATGTTCAGAAACAAAGAGCAAAGAGCTTGGGATAGTGTGACAGAAAAAGTACCACAACCTGCTTGCAAAATCCACACCCTCCTGACCACCTATTCCAGTCTAAAATGGACACCAATTCCAATTTAAAATGACCAGTCATTCCGGTGAATGCTGGTCATTTTAGCTAAGTCTTGATGATTATTGTAGTGTTAATTTATTGTGTGCGCTAATTTCTTCCGCATAGATTCGCCTGCCAGTGCAAGCGGGTATGCTCGGTGAATGATGCGATCAAGCACAGCGTCAGCAATGGTTGCTTCAGGAAATAATCCATGCCAAGCTGCGACAGGGTATTGGCTAGTAATTAGCAAACCACCAACACTGGATTGCTTATCAATAATATCAAGCAACACAGGACAGATCTGCGGTAGTAATTCACCAATGCCAAAGTCATCAATGATTAACAAATCCACCTTGCAGTATTTTTGCTTAACCTTAGCAATACTGCCATCAGCTATTGATAAGATAATATCTTCGTATAAATCAGCAGCTTGAACAAACATCACTTTTCTTAAGTTGCGACAAGCGTAATTGCCGAGCGCACAAGCCAACCAAGTCTTACCAGTTCCTGTCGCACCCGTAATAATGACACTTCGATGCCTATCTATCCATTCGCATTCTAAAACTGGCGAGAGACTGTCTGGACTGAGGCGCCTGCTATTATAGTCTATGTCTTCAACTCTAGCTTTGCTATAGCGAAACTTGGCATTTTTAATCAATTTATTGATGTGATTATTGTGCCGACCATTGATTTCATGTTCAAGCATACCTTCAATCAGCTTTGTCGTGCTTGTCTGTGGATTGCTTGGTGCCAGATAATGCGCCTCATAATAGTTGGCAGCATGGCTAAGTTTTAGTTGTTTGAGTTTTAGGATAATGGTATTGATTGTCATGTTTAATCTCCTAGCTTGCATTTTGGTTGATTTCATTGGCGTAATAATTTGAGCCACGAATGTTTTCATGCAGTTGGTTTGAGGTGAATACAACATCCAAATCTTCCATGCTTGGCATGATTAGATGCTCTGTCTTTTGGTAAACTTTATTTTTAAATACCGAAATGATGCGGTCAACTGCACAGATATTGAGCCTTTGCGCATAGTCAAAGCCTTGCTCTATCTGCATATTCGGCACTTTATGCTCAAGCAAATATCGCTTTAACTGATTGAGCTTTTTAAGATTATTGGCATAGCCGGATTTGTTTTGCATAATCTTTTGAACCATATGAGCGGTTTGTTTGCCAATATTTTGTGCCCAAGCCAGTAATTTATCTGGCTGCATTTCATCTTGCAGCTGATGATTTCTTGGCATATGCTCATGTAAAATGCTACTACCTGTGGTAATGTGTTGATGTTCAGCGATGAGTTCTCGGTGTAGATACACCAATACTTTGTTATCTGTGAGTTTGACATCTACACGCTGACCTATAAACTGATATGGGACAGAATAACTGGCATGTTCCAAAGTAATCATATAAAACTCGGTAACTTTAAGATTATAGAACCATTGGCATATTTCATACGCCTTGGCAGGCAACGGATTTAAAAACTGCTCATCAGTCTTGCTAAAACAAACATATCGACTCTCTGGGTAGCGTTTTGTTGTTTTGGTATTTAATTTGAAAAGCTCTTGTGAGAGTGTATGGTTTAGTTCATCCAAACTAAAAAACCGATGATTTCTTAATTTAGCCAAAATGCCCATCTGAACAATTCGCACCGCCAGTTCTGCCATTGATTTGTCTTTTGGCTTGCGAGGTCGTGAGGGTGTAATAATAATGTCATAGTGATCTGCAAGTTCGCTATATGAGGGATTGATTTGAATACCTGTTGAATTATGGCTAATCACCGCAGATTTTAAGTTGTCTGTGACCAGCTTGAGTGGCACACCGCCAAAATACTCAAACATACGGATATGGCATAGCTGCCAGTCTTCTGCCTTTTGAGATGAGACGGCAGTACAATAGATATACCCAGATGCAGGCAGTATGGCAACAAAAATCTCAGCTTCAACAATCACTGTGCCTGTGCGCTCATTATAAATAGGCACTTTGCGACCACAGAAGTCCACTTGCACCATTTCGCCAGCCTTATAGATCTGTCGCTTACTCGGGCGGGAGGTTTTCTTGTATTTACGATATTGTTCACAAAACTGTGAATAGCCAATGCCATCAGGATGTAGTGTTTTAAATTCTTGCCATAATAACTCAAGTGTCATGTCAGGGCGTGACATCTCTTTATCAATGTATGCCCAATCAGGATGTGTTTTGATGGATTTGATTTTGTGTGGGTTGTATACCTTGACCAAGCCCAAAAGCCTTCGCATTTCAACATCATTTGTTGCCAGTATTTCATCAATGCCAAGCATGCAGTTTTGATTGAGCTTGCGTATTTTGGCGACTGTGGTTGGTGAGATGCTTAGATGGCGAGCGATGGCTCGGTTGCTTAAGCCCTGATCGATTTGCTTTAGTGCAGCACGGATGGTTTTATTATCTATGTTCATGAGAAATCCTCAATATATTTTATAATTAAAATTCTTTTTGAGGATTGCAAAGCCCTATAGCACTTGACAAATCAAGTACCAGCAGGGATAATAAGATGTCGGGTTTGGTTAACGACATCTTTATTGAAGCACTATCAATTGGCGTTGATAGTGCTTTTTCATTGCAATCGCATTATTATTGGCATCTGTATTAGCTAAGGCCAGTGCATTATCCACTCCTTAATATCGTTTTGGTTGGTAAAATCAGTAAAAAAGACACGCAAAAAGCGTGTCTTGGTTTATAAAGACAAGTGTTGTATTGATGCACCCAGCTGGGTGTCACAAACTGTTTTTGTGGTCTCGCGACGTTTTTTCTCTTCATTGATAAGTTTGGAGATAAAGCCTGAGAGCGACTGAAAATCCTGTGACGCTTGCTGTCTAGCCCATTCTTTGAGATCGCTGGGTAGTTTCACATTGGTTTGAGAAATATGATTTCTGTGTTGAGCAGGCATTTCACACCATCCTTATAAAATAAAAATTAAGTTTAGCGTTATAATAATCACAAATAAATTGAAAGTCAAATACTTTTGTACCATTCTATACCATTAGAACTTTTAAATATACCACATTATACCAAATAATCGACCAAAAAGTACACAATGTATCCCTTGCCAATTAAAAAACCCATGATTTTTCTATATAATACCGAATAACAACCAAATCGCATTACCCACGGAGTTACTCATTATGGCTGGAGATATCCAAGTTAATTTGCGCATCCCGCCTGACCTTAAACAAAAACTGCAGGAGCAAGCACAGTTTCATGGCCGTTCTTTAAATCTTGAAATGAACTATCGCTTGGTCAACTCATTCTCCACACCCAATGACAGCTATGCAGACATCATGCAAAAGCTAGATGAGATTGTTGCTCGCCATCATAAAACCAAGCGATTGGGTGCAGTTCAAGAACGATTAAACACAGCCTTATTTGAATTGAGCAAGGTGCCAATGGTGCGACAGCTATCACCTGCGCGTATCGCTTATGATTTGGGTTATGAAAGAGCTGATGAAGTGATTCGTTGGTTTGATGGTGATCTTGAACCAACTTTTATGCAGCTTAAACAACTGGCGGACTATCTAGGATGCGATGCCCAATGGCTAATGTTTGATGAAAAACAGCCTTATCCAATCAAAAACCAAGACATGAGCCGTTTTGATACCGTCCAGTCTATTGTGGAGTTTTGTTTTGAGCCGGAAGCAGGGTTTGATGCAGTTCAAAAGGTATTTTTTATTCGAAATGACAGTACTACTGGTGATGTATTGATCATCAAGCAGTTTAGTCACAAGCATGCCCAGGTGTACACTACCAATATCCATCTTAGCAATGTGGTTGGTGCTACAGGTGCTAGAATACAAGCTTTGTTTGTGTTGGCACTCAAAGATATTTGTAAACATGGTGAGTATAAACACCAAGCCATAAGCTACTTATTTGACGCAGCCGTCTGTGAACAGCTAAAACAAGGTATAGAGCATCCACTCAAGCTGACTGCACGAGCAACCTTTACTCCGTGGATGGATGACATCTGGGATCGACATACATTTGATAAACAAGGTGCGGATTACTACTGGCACGGCTATCGGGATGTCTGCTTTAGAGTGCAGGCATATATCAATAAAGATCCCAAGCTAAGAGACATGTATCCCTAAACCGCTTGATCAAGAACAAAAACCACCATCGAAAAGATGGTGGTGGGGTTGGGGTGGGTTGGCTTTATGTCTTAGCACAAACTACAGACCTTTGCTTTGCTGGTGCATGGGTGCGGAATATGCTTTATGCTGACACATATGATTAATGTCTGTCATTGGCTATTGCATTAACTAGAATGCGGATATCCATCAGGGGTGATGAGAGTTTGAAGTGGGTAGGGGTGCAATACGCCAGTGAAATGGTTTAGATTGGTGGTGCGCTGTGCGCACCCTACTGTACTGATGGGCGATCTGTTCAGGGGTATTGGCATAAGCTGAACAGCATAAAGTCAAAGAGACGGCTAGTGCCAATCGTGTTGGTAAGGATGCAATGCTGTAAGATGCGTGGTTGGTGTGAGTCATGGCGTATCTCTTTTTTGGGTTTGGAGGTAGGGTTAGCCTTTAAGGGTTTAGCAAATCAAAATCAAACAATTCAATGGGTTATGCCATAAATGCTGGGTTACGCTGTCGCTAACCCAGCCTACGGGCTTCTCAGGTTGCGATTGGAAAATAATATATTCAATGACTTGCACCACTATCACTAGCCTGGTCGATTGGACTAAATATATTTTTCACGCCATAGTTCTCCATATGCAATATTATATCAATAATCAAATCTCTATCAATGTTGATCTTGTTAAAATTTAACCATTGTAATTCTATTTTGGAAAAATCTATATGCTTATAATAACCCCCTGAAATAATATCAAAAAACCCATCTAAATCAGAACCCAGATAACCACCAACCCCCAAAAAGGCCTCACTTAATGAACATAAAAAATCCCATTGATTATTTATATATTGACAATCTACAACAATACTCTTTTGGAGTGGAATATCTTTATTCAAGGAATAAAGATAGGAAAATCTGAGCCATTTTTGCTTATATGCATTAGACATGTATACCCAATGGAGTTTGTTAATATTACTATTAATAATGTTTTTTATCCAGAGTATCTCAAGCCAAGTGAACTCATCTTGGAAACTATAATCGGTAATATAAAAGCAATTATTATTAAAATAATAATCATAAATAAATAGTGAGAAATAACTAACACTACCAACGATTTCAAGTTTATAAAAATCACTGTTTAAGTAATCAATATTAACTGTAGTTTTTTCAATTTCTATTAATAGTGTGTTGCCATTAATTTGTATGTTTCTGATAGGAGTTTTAAATTCAGATTTATTACTAAGTAATTTTAAGTACATATCTATCTCACTGGTTTGGTCAACACTCCACCATCAGGATACCAAGGAGCAGGGAAAGGTCGTATATTATTGTAGTTATGATCAATAACATATCCCATCCTTCCATTGGGCATTTTTAATATTCTATGATGCCTACCCTCAGAGTTTGGAACCAACCATTCAGTTGCACCTTTCCAATTTGGATTCTCCCTTCCTTGATAAATTTTTTGTATGCCATTTCTATCAAGATTAGGAGTTTCTTTACCAGATATCACATCCTCATATGCAGACCTTAAACCTTTTATATGAATCGGGTTTGGTGATGATAATTTTGGAGAGCTTGCATTATTTGATTTCGCAGTTGTAGCGTGCCCAGTGGTTTTAACACTTGCGTGATTACCACCCCTAACCGACTGTCTCGAAACCGCATTATAAGCTTCTACAACAGAACCTGCAATTTGATGACCTGCAACAGTTACAGCAGCCATTGCTCCATGAGTATAAGTAATAAGCGAGCTTTCCAATTGATATAAATACTCAGGAGTACCCGCATATTCAATCATATACCGATATTTTTGAGATCTCAAATGATTACGACAGGCATTATCTTTACACTGGCGATTATAATGCTCAATAATTTTTGTAACGCCTTTTTCCCACTCGGCTATTTCTTGAGAAGTCATGCCAGCATGTTCATAGCTGATATATTTCCATTGATGTATGATTGAATTACAAGCCGCAGAAGGTTCAGGGGAGCAAAATTTAGTGTATTGTAGGTGAAAGCTTTCTATGTCAACAGGTTTTAATAAAGCATTATTCTCCACCGCCTCCCCGGCACTGCCTACTGCCGTATCTACATCAAACCCATACAGTAGAGCTACAGAGCCTGCAGTAAGTTTGGCGGTGTTTAGGATTTTTTGTGTCTCTTCGTCACTTAGGATAAGGATTTTTTCACCATCATCCATGGTGACTTCATATTTATTAGCCATCCAGTCACCCACCATTTCACCGATAATAGCACCAACGGCGGCAGACTCGCAAGACTCGTCTTTTGCCTTGGCGGCGACACAACCTGTTAGACCTGCGGCAAGCTTATGAACTGCGTTGGAGATGTGTTGTGTATCATTGTTATTGAGTGGCTTGACACCGTTTTGATATACGCTTGCGGCTGCAGCATCTACCAATTGGTTTGTCAGATGGTTTTTTAGGCTATCCTCAAGGCTTGTGCCATGCATTAGGCTTTCTGTTAGAGCATGACCTGTACCCTGAATCACCCCTCGTGCCAGCTTGTCATCAAACCCTGCACTGGCTGAAATGTCAATATTGGTTGTATTGACGATGATTTGGTCTAGGCTCGCTGTTACACCTGCGGTAATGGCGGCTTGAGCCATGCTTTTAACCGTATCAGATTTGCCCAGATCTTTTAGAGTTTGTGCAACATTCCCTTTGTTATTAATCAAAGTAACGCTAGCTTGAGACGCAAGAGAGCTAAACGCAGCGTTTGCCATTGCTGTGGTGGCAGCGCCTGTTGTGCCTAGCAAACCTGCACCAACACCACTCGTGGCAATACCAACTGCAATAGAAATTAAAGCCGCTGCTGCAGGCGTCAATCCCTCTTGTTCATAATCCCAGCTGTCTTCTGCTAAGATAATCTCTTGCCAAGTAGCGTCTTGTTTATCAATAAACTGGTTTAAGTAGCTGTACTCAGGCTGTTGTATGAGTGTGTCAATTTGTTCTTGTAGGGTGATACCTGCCTTTTGCTCTTGTTGAGAGATGGGGATTTGTATCTCTACGCCATCTAAGGCGATGATGGTAGGTTTGTTATTGCCTACAAAGCTTGGTAGTGTGGCAGTTTGCTTAATGCTACCACTATCCTCAGCCTTTTGCCATACGACATAGTTATCATTACTAGTGATATGCTCAGATGTGCCTGAGATGGCGGCTTGTAGGTATAGCTTACCACCACTAGCCACAGTCGCATTGTCAGAATAATGAAACTGTGTACCCTCTAGTAGCGTTGAACCCGTTGATTGAGTTGCAATATTTTTGGCTTGCAAGGTAGTGGTGATGGCATCTACCCGCTCATGAGCGTGAGTATAGTCACCTTTATCAACGGTTGCCCCAAGCCATTTGCTGTTTTCACTGCTACTGGTTTTGGTGGATAGAGTATCTTTGGCGGCATCCATGATTAGATGACCACCTGTCTCAATACGGATTGTTTCAGTAGCCTTAGCCTCTACACCAGTTAGCTGTGTATTGCCGCCTGATTTGATGAGAATATTTTCACCACCCACCATACTTTGAATGCTGGCATTGCTATCCATCTGATAGGCAGTTTGGGTGGTCTTTTTGCTAACAAGTCCTTTGTCGGTGAATTTACTTGCGGTATCCAGGCTTTGGGTAGCACGGCCTTCGGTGATGCTGATATCGCCTGTGGCAATCAGTGCTGTGGCGCCAGTGGCATTTAGATGCGAGCCTTGGATGTTGATACCAGCCCCTTTGCCTGTTGTGGCTATCGTTAAGTTGCCAGCACTTGTGATAGTTGAACCCACATCGGTGCTTTGGCTGTAGTTAAAGTAGTTATTGGGATCAGCGACAGCACTGATGTGATTGCTTGTGGTAAGGGCTGTGATGTTGATGCCGTTTTGGGCGGTGATTTGGGTATTACCGCCGCTATGGATATTGCTACCTTGGTTTAGAACATAGTTACCCGCTTGGACGCTAAGCGTGGTTAATGGATTGCCATTGTCATCTGTTTGGTCTTTTAATCCATCTCCCACACGGATGGTGGCGATGCGTGTGATGGCGGTGTTGGATGAAGAACTTTGCCCTTGTTTGTTGTGATGGGTAGTAGTTTGGCTTTGGTTGATGATGTTATTGCCAGCACTTAGTGTCATGGCAGTATTGGCAGCAAGCGTCCCGCCTAAATTATTAATATCTTTGGCAGCGGTGATGGCAACAAATTCACCTTGGATACGATTGGTATTGGTGATGGTGTTGGCAGCAATATTGGCAGCGTTATGGGCGACAAGATTGCCATTGTTATCCAAATTGCCAGTCAGCTGTAAATCCATGTTTTTAGCAGAAATGGCAGCATATCTACCATCAGGGGTGAGTGTGCCTGTAGCGATGTTGGCAGAACGCAGATATAGCTTAGGCACTAAGGCATCTTGGGTTTTGGTGATGCTATTGCCATCTTTGTCTTTGGTGGTATAGGTAATGGACTGTTTAACCAGCCAAACGATGTCGGTGGTTAAGTTTGCCATTTGCTCGGCAGTGAGTGCGGTGCCAAGCGTGTAGCCGAACTGTTTGGCTGCCGTGATGCCATTATCCATCAAGGTTTTATAGGCTTCTTCGTTACTGCTGTAATCGGTATTGATGTGTCTGCCTGTCAGTAGATAATACTGATCTTTAATACGCTCTTGTTCACCATAGCCGTCAGATAGGCGCTTGTGGATGTGATTTGGGTCTGATTGTAGGGCTTTTAGCATATAATCAGACGATAGCCACTGTTTGTAATCAGTGAATGCAGGGTCAGTTTGAACCAGTGGCAGATTGGGGTCGTCAGCGTTGATAATGTACAAAGCTGAACTAGGGATAGTTAGCTGTGATAAGTCAGCACTGATCACAGAGGCTTGTTTGGCATCAACGCTTTGAGACAATGCTTTGGTCAACTCTGATAAGATTGCTTCATCAACAGCTTGCCCTTGCTCTTTGGCAGCAAGTAGCTTTGATAGCTGCTGCTTGGCATCAAGGGATAAGGCAGCTTGATTGGCTTTTAAAGCAGCAAGCACCGTCTCTACATCACCACCGGCTAGGGCTGATTGGTCAATTGTCATGACCGATGGGGTTTTGTTTATGGTGGCGTTTAAGATGGGGAGCTCATACGTCGCTAGTGGTGCAAAGGATTGTGTAAATGCGCCACTACCAATATCCACACGCTTGTGTCTGCGACCTCCCAAACCTGATGGTTCAACCGTACGACTGACATATCGACCATTTTCAGTGACTTTGGTTTTTTCACCATACAAGCCATTGTCAGGTGTTTGAATGACAGTATCACCAATCACTGCAAAGCCTGCGCCTGCATTCATTTGGCTTTTATCGTTAATTAAGGTATCGCCATGTATGACAAGATTTTGTCCTGCTACCATACGAGCAGGGTCAGAAGCTAGGGTTTTATCTTCATAGACGACAAAGTCCACGGTGATTTCGTCAATCTCTTCACCAACACGCTGGTAGCTCCCGTTTGCTTGCTTAACGTATAAAGCGCCAGTCGGTGCGCCTTTACGGCTGGTTGGGCCTAAATACGCTTCATCGGTGGTGTAGATATTTAGGGCTAAATCAACATCGCTTTTATTTGTGGTAAATTGGCGATTATATTCCCTGATAGCCAGTTCTAATGATTCAATGGCAGCGGCATTATCCTCTTCCCATTTTAATAAAGGACCCATGACTTTGGTGTAATTCGCCAGCTCTTTGTTGTACTGTGTACAAGCTTGGTTGCTTGCCTCTGCCAACGCACAGCTTTCAGCGGTTTCATTCTTTGGTAGCTCAGGCTCATCCAATAAATCTTTGGCTTTGATGTCTGGAACAGGCTGTTTGGGTGCATCAATCTTAAAGTATGACCAAATTGTAGAGTCATAATCATAATTGACAATGCACTCACTACCTTCAGGGCAGTCAAATAAACCCGCCATTGGCTTGTTACCCAAATCAGCGGTATTGGTGCTTTTTTGGATAGCGGGTGCTGCCCCTGACTGCTCACGGTTACGATAAAGCGTTTGGTTGCGGGCAGATTCTGCCACCACTTCAACCGTATGCTTTTTAAAGTCAGCATTGGTGTTTAGCAAGGTTTTGGTGTCAACCTGCATCTGTCCTGCTGATTCAATCGTCGCACCTTTATTGACCACTGTCTGTGCTTTGCCTGTGGACTGATGATTGTCGTCTAGACTACCGCCAATGTGCAGACTGCCAAGACTTGTGATTAACGCTTGATTGTCGAAATCTTCGTTGAATTTGCCTGCTCTGTCAGGGTTGGGGTTGTTGTTTAGGGTGTTAACACCAATGTCCAGACGCTCTCTTGCGGCAATCACAGGGGCGGTATGATGGTCATTTTCTTGATTGGTTTGCTGATTGGCAGCTTTTGCTGGGGTATTATTCAGCGTATCAGCCTGTATCGCAAGCTGTGTGCCATAGATACGACCACCAGCCAAGTTGTTGATGGTGTTTGCGGCTTTAACAATGGTTGTATCACCATTAATTAAGCCTTGGTTTGTGATGTTTGTTTGGCTATGTAGCGTGGTGTTGCTACTTGTAATGGTGGCATCTTGGTGGTTGTGGATGCTGGCTGCTGTGAGTGTGAGGCTATCTGTTGCCCCAAAGCTGTGCTGATTGCTAAAGTTGCCTTGAGTGGTGAATGTCAGCGTATCAGCAGTTAAGGTATCATCACTGGTGTGTGTATAATCCTTAGTTTGGCTGATGGTCATTTCTTTGGCGGTGATCACCCCACCATTTTGTAAAGATTCAGTATGGATATCTACGGTTTTAGCTGTTAGATTACCTGCTTGATTGCTCAAAACGCCTTGGGTATTGTTGATGCGGATGTTTTGTGCAGCCAAGCTTGTGGCATTATGATGAGTGATATCGCCTTGAGAGTCATAGCTGATGCTGTCTGCTTCATTGTGTGAGTCAGTCAAATCAAGCGTGGCAGCGGTGGCGCTTAATTGATTAGCTGCCAAGGCTTTACCATGATGGCTAAGGCGTCCTTGGCTGTTTAGTGTCAAATCCGTACCTGCATACAGACTGCCTGTCGCACGGTTGTTCAGTGCATCCTTAGCATGAATACTGGTTGCTTCTTGACTGCTGATGCTACCGCTATTGTTGATGGTATTAGCATCTACAGTTAAGGTTTTGGTGCTGATTTGTCCTGTATTATCCAACGTGTTAGCACTGATGGCCAAAGCACCCAGTGTGGTAATGGTGGCAGCTTGTGTATCGGCATTGGTATTACTTAAATTGCCAGTTAATGTAATACGGCTTTGTGCTGTTTCATCGGTGGCAAATACGCTGCCTTGATGGTTGTTAAGTGCTTTGGCATCAATAGTAAAGCCACTTGCTTGAATGATGCCTTGGTGGTTATTGATGTCCTCTTGAGTGCTTAAAGACTGATTGGCGGTGCTAAGTAGTTTGCCTTGGTGGTTATTGATGCTTTGAGCAGCGATTGCTAAAGCATCTGCTTGAATGATGCCTTGGCTGTTATTAATATCTGTAGCCACCGTAAGACTTTGATTGCCAGTGCTAAGTAGCTTGCCTTGATGGTTGCCTAGATGCTGCGTACTCACAGTAAGCGTACTGCCTGTATGTGCAATACTGCCTTGCTGGTTGTTTAAAGCGGCTGTACCTGTATTGATGTCAAGTACTTGGCTGTTACTGCTGATATTACCTTGGCTGTTGTCCAGACCTTGATTGAAGCTCAATGTCAGTGCCTGTGTACCGCTATGGCTGATATTGCCTTGATGGTTGATGAGTTTGCTGCCATCGATCATTAGTTGTTTGGCGGACAATTGGCCTTGGGTGTTATTGAGCTGACCAGGTGTGCTGATGTGTAGTGTATCAGCAGCAATGGCGGTAGCATTGGTGGTATTGACATCCGTTTGGCTATTTAGGTTGATATTGACCGCTTCACTATGGCTGTCGCTTAAGTCAAGCATGTTACCTGTCATCACCATCGCTTGGGTGGCAATGTGTGTGCCTGTGCTGACTAGATTGCCTGTGCTTTGGATGCTAAGATTGGCAGGCTGTCCTAATTTGCCTTCACGGTCCATGCCAGCAATGATGCTGCCGGCATGAGTGATGGTATGGGCACGGATGGTGGTATCACCACCGCTGGCAATCAGTCCTGTTTGAGTATTATCCAAGGTGCGTAAGGCAGTCAGGGTAGTGCTTTTACCCCCATAAACCTGACCGCTGTTTGTCAAATCTTGGCTATGGATGGTTAGGTGTTGATTACCAAAGATATTGCCATCATGATTGCTCAATGCCGTCCCAACGCTCACTGTGGTATTAGCTTGTGCAGAGATGACGCCTTTATCATTAGTTAACTTATCTTTGCTGGCAATAGATACATTGCCAGTACTCATGATGGCACCAGCCTGATTATTCACACCATCAGCACTGATGGCGGTATCACCACCACTTACAATCACCCCTTGGGTATTATCAAGTACGCCAACAGCAGATAACGCCACAGCATCGGTAGCAGATAATTGACCGCCTGTATTAATCATATCAGAACCACTGTCAATCACCATGCCATCTCTGGCAGTGATACTACCTTGACTGTTATCAAAGCGAGTTAATTGACAGTTGATATCATCTAAGGCGATTTTACTGTCAGTATTGGCAAGGGTGTTGGTATTTAGGCTTTGTACATCAATCGATGCTTGCTTGGTATTACTGGTTTGATTGGCACTGATACCAATATCACCGGTGGCGGTGATGAGTGCTTGACTACCCGTGTTGTGAATACTGCTCGTGGCAGTGATATGGCCACGAGCAGTTGGGACGGGTTTGGTTTGAGTGTTTGCACCAGAGTCACTTAAAGCAGGTGGCTGTAGGCCTGTCCCCACATTACCTGTACTGCCTGCTGTATTATCTGCCAGCTCACTGCTGATACTGCCAGCACTTTGATCACTGCTTGGGGTAGAAGGTGTAGGTACAGTGGTTTGCCCATACAGACTTTGACCGATAACCGCTTTATCAGTGTTGATTAGTGTATCGGTGGTGATATCAAGCTTGCCTGTACCAGTTTGGATCAGCTGACCGGTGTTATTCAGCTTATCCGTATTCACTTGCAAAACACCGCCATAGACACTGCCAAGGTTTTCAATCGCTTGTTTGGCTGCAATCTTGGCAGTTTGAGTGCTGTGAATAATGCCTGTGTTATTAAGACTTGCGGTATTGATGGCAACATCAGCTTGTTCACTTAATAGCGTGCCGTCGTTTTGAGTGGTGTTATCATGGGTGTTGATGGTGATAGCATCTTTGGCTAGGATTTTACCGGTATTAATAAGATTGCCTTGACTATCCAAGGTGAGTGTACCTGCGCCAAGTTGCTGCCCGCTACCTGTGGCTGTGATGACCCCTTGGTTATTGACCCCAAAGCCTTTATCTGTACCAATCAGATGGATTTTACCAGCATACATACCGCCCAAAGATGAGATGTCTAATGCCAGTGTTGGGGCGGTGCCTGTTTGGTTGGTGCTGCTTGAACCATTGTTCTTATGGGTGGCGGTTAGTTGTGTTAAATCGCCATCTTGAAGACTAACACTGTTTTCACCTAGGATAACATCGAGTTGTTTGCCTGCATAAATCTCATCATTGATTTGGGCGGTCTTGGCAATGAGTGCGGCATAATCCGTGCCTTGTAGGTTTAATTTGCCATGAGCGGCAATATGACCTGCGCCAACTTCATAACCGGTCACTTGTCCTTGATTGACCTGGCTGTTTGCTGCTGCCAGATGCACATTGCCAGCATTGATAAACCCAGCACCATTGACCACCAAGCCTGATGGATTGGCAATGATCACATCCGCTTTTTTACCTGCCACTTCAATAAAGCCACCCAAATGGCTTGGATTATTGGAATTGACTTGGTTTAAGATGGTAGAAGCTTCCCCACGAGCCATATAGGGGTTAGCTGCCACAAAGCCTGCGATTTGGGTATTAACAGCTTTTCGGTTGTTATTTAATACAGCGCCTGTACTGCCGACATCAAACTGGCTGTAATGGTTATTGGATAAGCCACGAGCATTGGGCGTGGCGATATTAACAGACACAACACCACTTGCGGTATTTAATACAATCGGCTGTAAGGCTTTATCGGCGGATTTATCTGCAATGATGGTGGTGGGAGTGTTGGCATGGGCTGATTGCAAAGCCATAAGCACTGCAAAGGATAAAAAAGTAATAGAACCAACTACGCTTCGTGTCACAGATTTGCTGCCACCACTTGCACTGCCACAACCAACACTACGAGCATATTCACAAACCGCCATCCAAGTCTGTGTGGATTTGTTAAAGACGGTTTTGTACACATGGTTCATAAAAATTTCCTTTTAAAATAAATAGCAATAATATTGTAACAAATATGTATAAATGTAGCAATGGTAATTTAGATGAGCTTGCAAGATTGTATTTATATAGTTACAATATGTAATATTCTTGAATACGATGCTGGAATGCACCTATGATTAGACCAACAATCCTTGCCGCCACAATTACTGCAATTTTGGTTCATAACACCGTCTCTGCCAACACCACCAACCAAACCCTAATCCAAACCCAAGATGCTCGTAATCAGGCATTACTAGAGCAATTGGTGCCAAATCCAAGCGTGGTGGTGGATGGCATTGGTAGCGGCGTTGATGTCGCTGCTGATACAGCTACTGCTGATACCAGCACCCAAATCCAAGAACAACCCGTAGCAGATAACGCCATTTGCTTTGATATTCATAAGATCGGTTATTCGGTGTTATCCCAAGATGATATTGTCTTTGCAGACAAGCTTGGCTTTGCACTTGTGCCTGAAATCATGGGCGGCAGCAGTGTATTAGGTAAGTGCATGACAGTCACTGACATCAATGCTGTCGCCACTCGTGTGCAAAACCGCTTGATTGAACAAGGTTATGTCACCAGTCGTATTATGGTGGGCGATCAGAATTTGGCAGAGGGTGAGCTAAGATTAACTCTAATCCCTGGTAAGATTGCTCAGGTAGTGGTGAATACAGCGGATAGTAAAGTGCCTGTCTATGTTAAAAACACAGTCAAAGACACAGCCAACCAATCATATCCTGCCATCACTCAGCCTGCTATCTTAGGCACAGCACTCACCACACAACCAGGCAAGCTATTAAACATCCGTGATTTAGAAACCACGCTTGAGAATTTTAAGCGCGTGCCAAGTAGCGACACCAATTTTAAGATTGCACCGTCTGATGAGTTACAAGCGATTGGCAATGATAACCATACGGGTAGCGGCAGTGGTCGTGGTAACGGCATTGGCTTTAGCGATATTTTAATTGATTATACTCAGCATCGCCGTCTTCGTGGCAGTCTAAGCGTCGATGATTCAGGCTCTAAATCCACAGGGAGATATCAAGGCGTAGCCACCTTAAGCGTAGATAATTTGGCAAACTATAATGATTTATTCTATCTTAGCTTTGGGCGAGATTTGGGTAATCAAATCAATGATTATAAAGACTATCCGTCTGATAAGAGCAAAGGCTCTAAGAATTATGGCATTGGCTACGTTCTTCCAATTAAAAATAGTTTATTACAACTAACTGCCAATCGTTACACCTATCATCAAACCGTAGCAGGTAGCACCCAAGATTATATCTATGGCGGTAAATCCAGTGGGTACAACGCTAAGCTGTCTCATCTAATACACAGAGATGCTCATAGCAAAAGCCATGTATATGCTGGCGGTTATGTCAAATCCCAAGAAAGTGATATTGATGGCACAATCATTGATGTACAAACCCGTAAAACCGCAGGTTATTTATTTGGCATCAGCCATGAGACCACATTTGGCAAACAAGCCAATCATAGCCTAAGTACTGATATTTCTTATAAACGTGGTACAGCTGCTTTTAATGCCTTACCTTCACCAGAAGAGCTATTTGATGAAGGTTCAGCCCGTGTTGGCATTTATCAATTAAACGCCAATCTAACAAGCAAATACAACCCAAGCATTAACAACATACCACTACCCATCATCCACAGCACCACACTCAAAGCCCAATACGCCACAGACAGTCTAACACCAGATTTAAAGATGGCCATTGGTGGCAGATACACCGTCAGAGGCTTTGATGGGGAGCGTTCATTATCTGCGGATAATGGCATCTTGGTAAGACAAGACATCAGCTTTTATCCAAGCTTTTTAAATCAGCAAAAAGCAAACAACCAAAACAACTCACAAAACAGCCAATCAAACCATGCCATCTACCTAGGATTGGACGCAGGCTACGTCACCAACCACGACAAAAGCCAAAATGAGCTATTGCTTGGACAGCACTTAGCGGGTGCTGCTATAGGCATCAAAGGACAATACACACCAAATACAAATAACCCCTACCTAAGTTTTAACTATGACATTTTCACCTCAAAAGCAATCAGCGAGCCCAACGGCTTTTCAAACAAAGATTGGGTGAGTGGTGTGAGTTTAGGAATGAGTTTTTAAAAGCAAGTTGACATCAAACCAATCAATCAGAAAACCATCGGTTAAGCAAATTGGCTTGGCTGGTGGTTTTTTTATGGGGTGGTTAAATAAGGGTGGAATATATATACAACTATGTTTTTTTATACAAAAAATTTACCATACCACTCCTCAAGAGACATAGGCTGACATTTTTTATAAATATTTTCTGGATCATCAATCTCATCACATTTTTGACGATAAATGCTTTTAATCTGTTCAATATCCTCTGCTTTATATAATACATAACATATGGAGTGAAAACTATATTTTTCCTGTAAAGGAGATAATATTTCCTTAAAATCATTAATTTTATTTGACAATGTTTTAAAAATTTTATTAAAGGATATTTTATTAAACTTATATTCTGTAAATATTAAATCATTGCCCTCCGTAACAAATACCACATCTACAGAGTTTTTCGAATCCCCTGTTATCGAGCTATAATTAACTTTTAGTTTATCGCCATCTATTATTAAAGGATAATATTTTTGATCCAATACATTTGCATCAGAACTTTGAGTAAAATCTTTATAATCCCTCATAATAGAAATTTTTAAACAGCAATGTATATGTTGTAATGTGAAAGTTAACCCTTCCTTGGAATGAACTTCTGAGGGAAATAAGTCAGAATGCTGAATGAGCTTTAAAGTGTTTTCTTGTGAGAATTTCATGCTTTATCTTCCTCTATCATTGAATCCAACTTTTCAAATGACCGATTAAAACACTCAAAAATATCCCCAATTTTATTTTCTAAATTGATATAATTAAATTTACCAACGTGATTTTCAGATTCTTTTGCAAGAAAAAAGTTCAAGTCATCTAGCAAATCTTCTTTTTCTGCTAAATATCTCAACCCCCTAATCATATCAGGACTATGGGTGGAAATAAAAATATGACATTTTACGTATTTTCTAATGAGAATCAGTACTCTTGCTAATTCAGTGATCCATTGAGGATGTAGATGCACCTCTGGTTCATCCAAAATTAACAATGTATTATCATTAATACTATTATTGTTTAATAAAGCATAAAGAATACTCAAAGATTGAACACCTGTAGCACAATCAATTAAATCTAGTTTCAAACTATCATTTTTCTTAGAAAAAATAATTCGATTGTTGCCATTGATATCAATATCGCCACCAAGAATTTTTAAAATCATATCACAAATTTTTTTATTACCTTCTGGCAATAATTGTTCACTAGACATCTTTTTAACTAATAATTGATTTAATTTATTCCAATGTTCACGCACGGTACTGCTACTTTGGAAAGCCATAGGTGTATCCAAATAAACAACATTTTTAATAAAATATGGATTGGAAATACTGCCTCTTTCTTTATCAATAATTGTAGTACCTTTTTCATACAGCTCAAGCAGAGTAGGTTGTTCATTGGTATGAAATAGCAAAGGTAATCTATCCAATAAATATTTTTTTGGTCGAGTCACAAAAGCTTCTTCATAAATTTTATTTATGATTTTTTCAATATCATTTTTCACAAATTCAAAAAATTCTTGAATTTCGCTAATTTCGTTAGCATTCTTATTCGTAAAACCAAATTCTTCTTTTTGATGTGAAATAATATGCATAATAGAAAAAGAGCTTATCGAAATTTCTTTATTATCTAAATGCAATTCCACTACTTCATCAATTAATTTTTTAATTTTCTCAATTATTTCATTAATATCTTCCTTAGCAAACTTATTATTTAATTTAATAATAGTTAAATCTTCCTCAAGTTTATCAAATTGAGCAAGGTAAGATTTATTCTTATTTTCTGTTAAGTCCTCAAAATAATAATGCATACGAATACCCTGCACGATATAGGAAAGCAATTTATAATATTCTTCTAATCGTTCAAGATTATTAAGTCTAACTATAGGGTAAAAATCATTACTAATTTCAAAAACACTATGTAACATTTTTGAAATTGTACTCTTACCACACCCATTAATACCAGAAACAACAGTTAATCCATTTAATTGAATTTCAGCTGTATCAATTGCTCGATATTGATTAATAACTAATTTCATTGGTTCTGATATCATAAGTTCATATCTCTAATAATTTGAGCCGATATAGGTTAACTAAGCGATGCTGTAGTAGAAATACAAAAGGTAACCGTAGTAAGTTGGGCTGAAACCTCAATGCAATCACCAATTCCTTGTAATGGAAACATATACAAAACAGCAAGAGATTTGCATAGTATTTTTTCAGTATAATGCGGTGATGTTATTCTACCACAAAGTTAGACTAGTGACCGCATATTATCATATTAAATAAACAAAAAGTGTTTTAGTGGTTGAGTGGTTGAGCTATTTGTACCGGTACAATTCCAGAATGGGTAATAAAACTCCACACTTGATATTAACACTTTGGTAGAGATTACAAGGCCTAATCGGTTTATTATCAGTAAATCAAATGAATTTTTTTTGATAATCAGATACAAAGTGGTATGAGTGTTCGCTTAAGGAATGGAAAATGCAATAGGATGAAGTTAAATAATGGGGCTGACGTAGATTAGCACATATGATATACTGCAAATATGAAGCTAACTCGTTGTGAATTAATTAAAAAATTACAGTTAAAATGTACCGGTACAATATTC
>NZ_MUYU01000043.1 GCF_002014825.1 Moraxella pluranimalium
TTAGTTGACCACTACATAATTCAATGAAACTAGTTACCCTACTTCTTGGTTTAACAGTTAGTCTATCAGCAACTGCCCACTATGCAACTTGGTATGGTGGGAAGTTTCATGGTAGAACTACTGCATCAGGTGAACGATTTAATCAAAACGCACTAACTTGTGCATCCAATCAGTATAAGTTTGGTACACAACTAATTGTGACCAACTTACATAATGGGAAATCAGTCACCTGTAAAGTCAATGATCGTGGTGGATTTGGAAAGTATGGCGTAAGCTTGGATTTATCCAAAGCAGCTTTTGCCAAAATCTCACCGCTGTCCAAAGGCAAGATCAAAGTTACTATTGTACCCATTAATTAGGAGCTATTATGGCTAAAACCAAAGTGTATGAAAGTGTGCGTTATCATACGTTGAATGAGAATAACCAGATTGAAAGTGACATCTCAATCAATAAGCTATCAGAGAGTACTTTTACTGTATTTGGTTCAGAATACCCTGTACAAGCAGCAGATAAAGTAGGTACTTTGAAAAAAGTAACCCTAACCATCTCTGTTGAAGATTACATTCCTAAAGAGCCTGCTACTGCTGAAAGCCAAGAATAATACCAACAACCCAAGAGATACCCTTGATTGGGTATCTTTTTATTGGAGTAATAAATGTATTCAGTATTCAATCAAACCAATAATGATGCATTGACTGAACCCATGTTTCTTGGTAACCCTGTGAATGTCTCACGCTTTGATGAGCAGAAGTATAGCTACTTTGAAGAGCTGATTGATAAGCAAGTATCATTCTTTTGGAGACCAGAAGAAATTGATATTTCCCAAGACAGACTACAGTTTGCTGATTTACCAGATCATGAGAAGCATATCTTTGTATCCAATCTAAAGTATCAAACACTACTGGATAGTGTACAAGGTCGTAGTCCCAATGTTGTGCTATTACCACTGGTTTCACTACCAGAGCTTGAGACTTGGATTGAGACATGGTCATTCTTTGAGACCATTCATGCTCGTAGCTATACGCACATTATCCGTAATATCTTTACCAATCCAAGCGAAGTACTGGATGATATTATGGTTAATCCAGCGATCTTAGAACGAGCTACGGCGATTAGTCAGTACTATGACAGTCTGCATCAACTATCACTGGAGTATCAACAAGATAAGCCAGTAGATATGTATGAACTCAAGAAGCGATTGTATCTATGCTTGATGAGTATCAATGTACTTGAAGCCATTCGCTTTTATGTGTCATTTGCTTGTTCATTTGCCTTTGCTGAGCGTAAGCTGATGGAAGGTAATGCGAAGATTATTAAACTGATTGCTCGTGATGAAGCGTTGCATTTGAATGGTACACAGCATATACTTAAGCTGTTACCCAAAGATGATCCTGACTATGAGCAGATTATCCAAGAATGTCAAAGCCAGATCTATGACATCTTTTGGGATGCTTATGAGCAAGAGAAAGCTTGGATTGATTATCTATTCAAAGATGGCTCTATGATTGGCTTAAACAAAGGCATCCTAGAACAGTATCTTGAGTATATTACCAGTATGCGTATGAGTGCTGTTGGATTAAAGCCCTTCTTTACTACCAGTAACCCAATCCCATGGATTAGTAGTTGGTTATCATCAGACAATGTGCAAGTAGCACCACAAGAGACTGAGATTACCAGTTACTTGGTTGGTCAGATTGACTCTGACTTGAGTGATTTGGATTTCAGTGATATGCAAATCTAACAAAATTGCCCCTTAGTGAACCGCACCCCAAAAG
>NZ_MUYU01000044.1 GCF_002014825.1 Moraxella pluranimalium
TTTTGGGGTGCGGCTCATTTTTTTACAAAAAACGCTTGACGGCAGATTATTATCCTGTATAATACGCACCCATACAGCGACAGATGCTAAGCAAATAAGCAAAATGCTGATATGCGGGAATAGCTCAGTTGGTAGAGCACAACCTTGCCAAGGTTGGGGTCGCGAGTTCGAATCTCGTTTCCCGCTCCAAATTTTAAAAAGTCCAAATCGAACGGTTTGGGCTTTTTTGTTGTTTAAAATCAAGGGTTTGGGTGGTTGTTTATTTGTATTATTGTGTGACCACTTTTGATAAGTTGGGCACATGCAAATTTTTGTGTGCCCAAATTGTGCCTAAAATGTGCCCATTGGCTCTTTTTCAATAAGTCAAAATATTGGAAAAATTACCCCAACTCAATTTTAAGCAGTAAGCTACATTATTAAGCCAAAATATACATCGATTGATTATAAGCTAGGCTTTGACCTAAACCTATTTTGATTGCGACAAATCATCAGGCTTATACTCAAGCAAATCCCCAACCTGCACTTCCAAGAATCGACATAGTTTATCAAGCGTCTCAAAATCGATACGTGATGAGTCGTCGTTATATAACTTATGCAACGTCGTCTTGCTCATCCCTGTCGCCCTGACAACATCAGCCACTCGAAGTCTTTTTTCTGCCAAAATTACTGGAAAACGATTAATAATCATAAAATTACCTTTTTTATGGTAAAAAAGCTTTACTTTGTGATAATTATCATGTATATTACGCACATAAGGTAAAAATTACCATCTAAATGGTAAAAAATACAACCTTATACAGAGATGCTATTTTGTTATAGTACAAATAGCTAATGATAGTTGAACTAAATCACATGATAAAGGTAATCATTATGACACAAACCTACCTCACCACTCAAGAGCTTTCGCAGATGATTAAATATGATGAGCGTACCATTCGCAATCAGCTAAAGGATTCTGTATTGATTGAAGGCATTCATTACTTTAGACCATTTGGCGGTCGCAAGATCTTGTATATCTGGGAGCAAATTGAAAAAGATATGCGTACTGGCATTATGGGTAGTATTAATGGTATGGCACTACAATAGGAGAGTAATATGGCAACAATCAGAACCAGAAAAGGCAGTAGTTTGCTTTTTGTTGATTTTCACTATATGGGCAAACGCTGCCGAGAAACAACCAATCTGACTGACACACCGGCAAATCGTAAAAAGCTTGCTAAGGTGCTTGAGAAGATGGAAGCGGAGATTTTATTGGGTAGCTTTCGTTATGAGCAGTATTTCCCAAAGAGTGATAAGGCTGCCTATTTTGATGAGCTCAATAACCGACGATTAAGCCTACAAAGCGATACGCCGTTATTTAAAGAGTTTGCAGAACTGTGGTTTGAAGAAAAGCAGATTGAATGGCGTAAAACCTATCAGGAGAAAATTATGATTATTCTAAACAAGTATTTATTGCCTAATTTTGCAAATCGGGCTTTATTTATGATTGAAAAGTCGGATGTCTTGGCATTTCGTAGTTCCCTCGCCAAAGTGACCTACAATAATACCAAGAACACCCTGTCTGCAGCCAGAATCAATGCAATTATGACCACATTGACTATGATACTAAAAGAAGCGTCAAAACGCTACAACTTTAACAATCCTTGTGAAGATATTAAGAAGTTAAAGACGCCAAAATCACAGATTGAGCCGTTTAGTATTGATGAAGTGTGGCGATTCATCCACGGTGTGCGCGCTGATTATAAAAACTACTATATCGTCCGATTCTTTACCGGTATGCGCACCAGTGAAATTGATGGATTGACATGGGAGCATGTGGATTTTGAAAGAAAAGAAATCCGTATCAGACAAGCATTGGTCAATGGCGTGATGGGTGAGCCTAAAACATTAGAATCCAATCGTGAGATTATGATGTCGCCATTTGTTTTTGAAGCACTCAAAGCACAGTATCAGGTGAGCTATGGTAAATCCAAATTTGTCTTTTGTTCGCACACAGGAGAGCCGCTTGACTATCACAATGTCAATCTGTAGTGGTCAACTAAT
>NZ_MUYU01000045.1 GCF_002014825.1 Moraxella pluranimalium
AAAATAGTTGACCGGTACAGTATTACGTTGGTGACAGCTTTAGGCGTGAATTTAGCGAACTACAAGCCAGTAGAGGTGCTAAGGGCGGTAAGGCAAGGTCAGCTAAGTATCAAGACAAGAGAGAACAGGCGAAAAAACTACACGAGCAGGGCTTAAACAATAACCAAATTGCCTCAAAGCTAGGCGTATCAAGGCGTACAGTTATAAACTGGCTTAAAAAATAGGGGGTGTGAAAGTAGCCATATCAGTTACCCCCCCCTGTAAGGGGCGGTTTGGTGTCTGTGCCTGCCCCTGTGCTTGTTGCTGTTAATTCCCTGCCACCCCTTGTAGATAAAAGGTTATACGCAAAAAAAGAGGTTGAACAGAGTCGCAATCCCCCATTCCACCTCTCAAGACTAGCGTTGTCTGCTTAGGCTATTTCTGATTTATCGCTTAACTTTGAACAAGTCACCTTGGCCATGCTTGCGAACATACTCACGCATAAAAGCACGTACTGCTTGACTGGCTGTAGTGTCTTGACCCTCACATGACCGCTTGAAAGCATCTAGTAAATGCTCATCTACTTTTGCAGTGAATAGCTTTGTTTCTTCGCTTGTACTCATAATAGAACCTCTATAATTAATGTATATTGAGTATATACCATTTATACACTAATCGTCCACTAAAAGTAATCATTTATATATATACCTTATGTATATTATATATATACGATATATATACCATAATCTACCTATACCGAGTTACTTAACAACGACAAAGTTCAGATGTGTACGCTCTGTATCAATATTTTTGTTGGAATGGTTTTCTGTTTTTCGGTCTAAGTGAATTGACAAGCCTTGCATATTTCCTTTAGTGAATTTCTGAACGTGCGCCATCTCGTACACCTCCATTTGAGAAGAGAATAACACATCAGGCGAGAGGAGCCAAAACCATTTGGTATAACACGGTATACCAGAATTCTTCTGGACGTGCTCTGCGAGGCGAAAAGCAAGGGAGCAAAAACCGCTCCCCCAAATTCAAAAGCAAAAGAAAAGATCATGGGCTTTGCCCAAACCCACGAGGGAAAAGTTTCCCCTCGACCCCCTCCAAAAAGCTCCCCCAACCCCCTCACTTTTTGAGGGGGCTCCCTCGCCGGTTGGCAGGTCAAAAGGTGTTGCCTTTTGACGAGCCAAGAGGGTTCGGGTGTAGCAAAATTGTCAACTCCTTAAATTCCTTTCGCTGTCGCTTCAGTCAGACATTTACCGTTGACAATTGCCACGTATTTTCTTCTGCAGAAAGTTTCACTTTTAGCCGAAGAAAATAAAAAGAGGTGGCAAATTTGCCACCTCTTAAAAATTTTCTGATCTTCAACAATCGCGCCCATTTGCGGAATACTTAAAAATAATCTCAATACTTTTTTGTTCTTCTATTCCTCGATTATTCCATATCCTTCTGGTGCAGGAATCCCATGTTCCGCAGAACGACTAACTGATTCCCACTCTTTCCATGTAAATATACGTTTTTCTGTATTTTCAACAGCTAAATCATAAACAAGGCTTCCCAGAATCAATCGGAGAGGCGGATTCTCACTATTAACCAGTTTCATTATAGCTTCGGCAGCCAACTTAGGATCACTATCAACCGATTCGGTTGAATTTTGTTGAGCCAACTTCTCACGTAATGAATCATACTCTTTTTTCTGTAGGGTAAAACTCATTTTTAAGTATAAATTCGTCCAGTAACCTCCGGGTTCTACAATAGATACCTTTACACCAAAATGTGCGGCCTCTTGTGCTAAAGCCTCGCTAAATCCTTCTAAAGCAAATTTACTAGCACTATAGATTCCAGACATTGGACCAGTAATCAGTCCTCCAATACTAGATATCTGTATAATATGACCTGATCCTTGCGTCCGCAAGTACGGCATAACTGCTTGACTAACCCATACTGCACCGAAGAAATTAGGTTCCATTTGACTTCTAACTTCATCTTCACTAAATTCTTCAATCATTCCCATTACCATGTTTCCTGCATTGTTAATGACAATATCGAGCCTTCCAAAATGTTTAATGGCAGTTTCCACTGTAGCCGAAACAGCACTTCTATCAGTAACATCAAGACTTAAAGGAAGTAACATTCCTTCAAACTGGTATTTTAACTCATTCAGTTTTTCAATATTTCTAGCAACACCAACAACCTTATCACCTGATTCTAATGCTTTTTTAGTGAATTCGTATCCTAGCCCACTGCTCGCCCCAGTAATAAACCATACTCGTGTATTTTGTACGTTACTAAATGTCATAAATAATTTCCTCCATTAATCATGTAATATTTAGGTAGCATTTTATACCTAATATTTGAAGTAAGCCAAATATAAAACAAACAAAATAAAAAACATAGGCAACTGCCTATGCTCTAAAATATTGAAATATAGAAATTCCAATTGGATTCATCATTACTTTTTAAAATTACAAATATGATATCAATATCATATTTGAACCTGTTTCTATGATATTAGAGGGGACTTCCACTTATTAAAAAAAAGAGGAAGATATATCTCCCTCTTTTTTCATAACCGTATAATAAAGGTTTCCTATTAAAAGACAGATTAATCCTATTACTCTGAGCATAAGCAGAGCCTTTGAACGTATTAAATTAACGGTTCAAAGTTAGAATATCAATCATTAGGAAGCCTCCATTCATAAAAGTTAATTCAAGTATAACAAATTACCTTGTACCGGTCAACTATTT
>NZ_MUYU01000046.1 GCF_002014825.1 Moraxella pluranimalium
CACCTTATTTGAAGCCCCCGCCAAGAGATTGGTGGGGGTTTTTTGTTTTGTGATGGGGGGGTGAAAAAAGAAGCTTATTCAAACATCCCCAACTGCTCAATCACCACAGATTCCCCGTTTCGTTTGCTTGCTCGATGTTCTTGGATGCGTTTGGCGCGGCGTGTGATGAGCGTGAGCACTTTTCGCTTATCATCATCTGATAGGCGATGCCAGTTTTGCCGTTCTGCTCGATTACGCAGACAGCCAATGCAATAGCCTTTTTTATTCATCGTACACACCCCGATACAGGGGCTGTCGATGACAAACATCTCAAATTGCGACATGGTGCGTTAGGTTATGCCAAATTGGATATAGCTTTTAAAATCAAGATTGGGTACTATAATGGCGTACGCCAATTTCTCACTATACCGCCAAAATTACCATTTGGCAATAGATTAACCAAGTATTTAGCCAAAATAAGGATAATGCCCATGCGATTGATTTATTTACATGGACTTGATAGCGATAGCAATGCCATCAAAGCACAAATTGTCGATGCCTATTGCCAAACACACCATCCTGATATCACAGTCATTCGCCCTGATTTGAACCGCACGCCTGATGAAGTGGTGGCATTACTGACCGAGCTGATCGGTGATGGCGCTGATACAGTACTGATGGGCTCGAGTTTGGGCGGGTATTTTGCGACTTTGATGAGCGATCGCACTGGCGTGCCTGCGGTATTGCTTAACCCAAGCATTCGCCCTGACATCAGTTTTCGCCGCTTTTTACAGGATAATTTTACTGATAATAAGTCGCAAGCACTGCAAGCCAATACGGTGATTTATACCACAACGGGCGGTTGGCAGATTGTCTATGGGGATTTGGCATGGCTTGAAAATCATCGCTTGCAAGCTGTTTTTGGCGAGCGAATTAAGGTATTTTTGCAGATGGGTGATGAGCTATTGGACGCCAAAGCAAGCCAAGCGTTCTTTGGTCAAGCAGGTAGTGAAGTGTTGGCGATGGCAGGCGGTGATCATCGCATCAGTGATTTTGAACATCATGTCAAAACTGTCGTGGATTTTACAATCGATTTGAACCAAATTCAACGCTAAGATATCAGCCATCACATTTCCCAAATCACGGCAATTGGTGTAAAATAGCCGTGATTTTTATTGATTTTTTTATATTATGAGCAATTATACCGCCCAAAAACTCGAAGTCCTAGAAGGGCTTGAGCCTGTCCGCCGTCGCCCCGGGATGTATACGGACACCACACGCCCCAACCATCTTGCTCAAGAAGTCATCGATAACTCCGTCGATGAAGCGTTGGCAGGCTATGCACGCCATATCATCGTCTGCCTGCACGCTGATGGCTCGCTGTCGGTCGAAGATGATGGGCGCGGGATGCCGACGGATATTCACCCTGAGTTCAATCAATCAGGCGTTGAGCTGATTTTGACACGCCTACACGCAGGTGGTAAATTCAGCACCGAAAACTATCAAGTCTCAGGTGGTCTGCATGGTGTCGGTATCAGCGTGGTCAATGCACTCTCGACCCGTGTCGAAGTCACCGTGTGGCGTGATGGGCTAGAGCATACGATGGCGTTCGAGCATGGAGATGCGGTGACGCCACTGATTGCCAATAAAGCATCGAATAAGAAAAAGCGTGGCACAAAGGTGCAGTTTTGGGTCGATGGTCAGTATTTTGACAGCCCAAAATTCGCCATCAAAGCACTCAAGCATACGCTCAAGGCAAAGGCGGTGCTGTCAGCGGGTTTGCAGATTGATTTTATTAATGAAATTGACCCAACCGATAGCGAAAGCTGGCATTTCGTGGATGGCGTGGTAGGCTATTTGACCGAGCAACTTGGCGAGATGCCGTGCGTGCCTGATGAGCCGTTTTATTTTAGCCAAGAGCCTGCCAAAGGCGAGCGTGGCGGAGCGACTTTTGCCATCTCGTGGCTGGCCGATGGTGGCACGCCCATCACCGAAAGTTATGTCAATCTCATCCCCACAGCCCAAGGCGGCACGCATGTCAATGGTCTGCGCACGGGGATTTTGGAAGCCTTGCGAGAATTTTGTGAAATTCATAATCTCTTGCCACGCTCGGTCAAGCTATCCGGCGAAGATGTGTGGGATGAGGTGAATTATATCTTGTCGCTCAAATTCGTCGAGCCGCAATTTAGCGGGCAAACCAAAGAACGCTTATCAAGCCGTGAAGCTGCACCACTTGTGCAAGCGCTTGCCAAAGATGCCTTTAGCCTGTGGCTAAACCAGCATCCCGACAGTGCCAAAGCCATCGCTGAGCTTGCCATTTCTAAGGCATCACGCCGTCTGGCGACCGCCCAAAAAGTCGCTCGCAAAAAAATCACCCAAGGCCCTGCCTTGCCGGGTAAGCTGTGGGATTGTCGTGGCCGCCTAAAAGATGGCTCGGAGCTGTTTTTGGTCGAAGGTCAATCAGCAGGCGGCTCTGCCAAGCAAGCACGGGATAATGCGTTTCAGGCGATTTTGCCACTACGGGGTAAGATTTTGAACGCTTGGGAAGTGTCATCGGATACGGTGCTATCTAGCCAAGAGATTCACGACATCGCCATCGCCATCGGTGTCGATCCTGCCAGTGATGATTTGTCCGAGCTACGCTATGATAAGATTTGCATCCTAGCTGATGCCGATAGCGATGGTTTGCACATTGCGACCTTGATTTGTGCGTTGTTTGTGAAGCATTTTCCTGCACTGATTGAAGCAGGGCATCTGTATGTCGCCGTGCCGCCGCTGTATCGCATCGATGCCGGCAAAGAAGTGTATTATGCGCTCGATAATGATGAGCTTGAACAAGTGCTTGCCAAGCTTGGCAACAAAAAACCGCAAATCACCCGCTTTAAGGGGCTTGGCGAGATGAACCCAAGTCAGCTCAAAGAAACGACGATGAATCCTGATACTCGCAAGCTCGTGCGACTCGATTTAGACGACATCAGTGCCACCAACGGAGTGATGGATATGCTACTTGCCAAAAAACGCTCTGCCGACCGCAAACACTGGCTAGAGACTAAGGGTGATTTGGCTGAATTGGCGGTATAACGATGTCGCAGGATGTCTCAAGAGTGGCGCAGTTATTGCCAAAGTTTAGCTATGATGCGCTGGGTAGTCAGCTGCCCCGTCGTCATCGTCCGCTTGCTACCAAGATGGCTCGTAGGCTACTTGCTATGCTGGGCTGGCGACTGCTTGGCAGACTACCTGATGTGCCCCAAGCGGTGATTATCGGTGCGCCACATACTTCCAATGTCGATGGCGTGCCTGCGATTTTGACCATGCTTGCTTTGGGGCTAGACATCAAAGTCATGGGTAAAAAGCAGTTGTTCTCTGTGCCGATATTATCGCAGTTTTTGACATGGGTGGGGGTGATTGCCATCGACCGTGATAAAAAGGGCTCGGTGCTACAAGCCAATATCGACCGCTTTGCCACAGGTGAGCCGCTGCTGCTAGCACTAGCGCCCGAAGGCACTCGTCAATATACTGAGAGTTTTCGCACGGGTTTTTATTATCTAGCAATGGGGGCGGGTGTGCCGATTATCCCTGTGGCGCTGGATTATCCGACCAAGACGGTGCGTTTTTTGGATGTGTGCTATCCGACGGGGGATTATCAGGCGGATTTGGCAGGGATTATCAAGCAATATCATGGCGTGGTTGGCTATCATCCATCTAAGATGGCAAAGATTTTGCAGGATGCGTAAGTAGCATCCAAGACCAAGCCTTTGAAATGACCGTCAACCGCTGTAAAAAGCGGTTTTTTTATTGCGCAGGGGGGGGGGGTGATTGATATATAATAAACTTAACCCACTGATATAAGGAGATTGAAAAAATGTTAAAACCTGTTATTTTGGCACTTGCACTAATCACTGCAACAAGCCCTGCTTTGGCATCTAGTCAAAAGCTACCATTTGTGGGCAAACGTTCGTTTAATTTTGCAGGAGGCAGTGGAACGGAGCAGTCAATTACTATTAATAAAAATGGTATGACAACTATTAAGTTTCACGGAACTGCATCAACAGGTGTGACGTATCGTGGCAAGTATCGTACCTATCTTCCCGACGGTGATGGCGGTTATTACCAAATCAAGGGCAATACTATCCAACGGCTGGATGCTAACAAGAATCTGAAATATGGTGGATCATGCGGTGGTTGGGGATTGGTGGATTCTGATAGCGATGCTTGTATTGCCAAATTATCAAGATACTAATTCATATCATTGTATGCAAGCAATCATTCAATACGATTGCTTTTTTTATTGCCAATAAACAATCAGTTGTTTATAATCAAATCAACCCTTTTCATCCCTAAGGAGAGTTTGATGAAACTAACCAAATTTACCCTTGCTGCCATCACGGCACTTGCCATGACAGGCTGTGCCACATCAAGCCTGCTTGATTCACCAAGCGCCAAGCAGACGACCCGCACCACCACCGCCAAGACCACGTTGCTCGAAGATAAGGTCGTGGCGTTTGGTCGCCCTGCTGCCACCGCAGGTGTCTCAGGCTCATCGGTGGTGATTGTCGGTGAGAAAAATAGCTATGTGCTCGAAGATGGCGGTGTGCAATTGGTGACTTTGCTCTCTGTAGTGGTCAACTAAT
>NZ_MUYU01000047.1 GCF_002014825.1 Moraxella pluranimalium
TGTACCGGTCAACTATTTTCAAACAACCCCTAAGAGGGTTTTGTTAAAAAACTGTCGTTCTTTTTCGACAGGGCTTAGGTAGTTATTAAAGCTGTGGGGTCTGATCTGACTGTAATAGCCAAGGATATAATTTGCCACGTCTACTTTTGCTTCATGAATGTTCTCATAGCCATGTTTTGGCATCCATTCGGTTTTAAAACTTCGAAAGAAACGCTCTGTTGGTGCATTATCCCAGCAGTTGCCTTTTCTACTCATACTGTGTGTCATCTTACATCTAGCAACAGCATCAGCAAAGGCGCGACTGGTGTAATGAGATCCTTGATCTGAATGAAATAACACACCGGTTGGCTGAAAGCGTATGGTATAAGCCATAGCTAAAGCTTTGGTGGTCAGCTCACTGTTTGGATGATCACTCATGGCAAAGCCAATGATGTGTCTGGCATATAAATCCATCACCACTGCCAAATAACAAAATCCTGCTTTGGTGTGAATATACGTCACATCCGATACCCACACTTGATTGGGTGCAGCTGGTGCAAACTGCCGTTTTAGCAAGTTGTCATGCGCTGTATGTGCTTGATCAGCTAAGCGATAGCGATGCTTGATGCTTTGGCGACTGATGAGCCCTTGTGCTCTCATTAATTGACGCGCTTTATAGCGTGTTAGTTTAATCTGATGAGCACGACTGACCATAGCAGCAATACTTCTAGAGCCTGCCGATCCTTTGGAGCAATCAAAGGCTTGTTTTACCCATAAGCGTAGCTCAATCTCTTTGCGTGTTGGTAGTCTGACTCTTTGCTTGACATAATAAGTACTTCGGCAAATACCAAATAACTGACACAGCTTTGCTTTACTGATGCTGTATTGCCCCATCAATTGCTCTATTAGCGGGATAGTAAGCTGTCTTGAGCTAATAGAGCGGATGCCTTTTTTAAAATATCTCGCTCAAGTCTTAGCTGGGCATTTTCTTTACGAAGTCGCTCAAGCTCTTGTTGTTCTGGTGTTAGGGCATGACCTGTGGGCAATGGCTTGCCTTGAAGTTCAAGACGATAACGCTTAAGCCAGTTTTCTAAAGTAGATTTACCGATATCATATTGCCTAGCAACATCAACAACACGCTGATTTTGCTCTTCAATGAGTTTGACCATTTCTAGTTTAAACTCAGTGCTGTACTGCTTACGCTGTTTTGTCATGAGAGATTACTCCTAGTTTGGGGTAGTATAAC
>NZ_MUYU01000048.1 GCF_002014825.1 Moraxella pluranimalium
GAATATTGTACCGGTACACTAGCAGCTGCTAGTGCTTTTGTACCATGTGATTGATGCCAACGATCTAGGTCAGGTAGTATTTTCTCTGCCAAGCCAGTTCTGCCTGAACTCATCGCAGTTTCCAAAGCCAGCATATAAGTATTCAAACCACGATCAGACTCTTCTAGTGTCTTAGCTGTATTACCTTCAAATACTGTTTTGCTTACTGCATCTGTATCACGCATCTCAGTCAGCATTCGTTTGGTTGCTGATAGTTCACGCAGTTGTGCTAGGTGCTCTTCTGAGATAGCTCCTGCTTCCACCAATCGTGTGAGATGGTTATCATCCAGTACCTGTGCAAAACGAAGTACTTGTTTGAATGTATCATCTTGTACTTCTTTGGTGACTTGTTGTTCTACAGTAGTAGGTTCACTGGTTTCACCCGTTGGTTGTTGTTCTTGGTTTTGGTTTTGTTCAGCAAGCTGTGCTTTGAGAGAGTCAATCTCAGCACGCATAGCAGCTTGCTCTTCTTCAGTCTTAGCACGGAACTCATCAGTCTCAATATCGCTAAGCAGCTTGTCTAAGGCTGATTGTGTATCACCACCTGTTTGTTGTACAGGTGCAGAAGATGTGTCTGATGAAGTAAACGTTGCACCTCCACTAGTTTGCCCATTATAGGCTTCAACAAGGGATTGTGCTTTACTCATAATAGAGTTAGCAAATTCCCCAGCAGTCATATCAGTACGTCCACCATTGTTCGTTACAACCTTTACAGGGTTATATTTATCACTTTTAAATCTTGATAGTACTTCTACGACATTTTTATTTGGATTTTTAAGTAGAGCCTTAGCCCCTGATGGACCTTGTTGATGCATTAGGTAAGCAACACCAGCAGTAAAAGGCACATTGGGCATACTCTTTTCCCAATCTGCTTTGTTATCTTTCAATAGTTTAATAGCTGCTTGTAGTGGTACACTAATC
>NZ_MUYU01000049.1 GCF_002014825.1 Moraxella pluranimalium
TTAGTGTACCACTACATTTTGATAGGGTAGCCCATACGGATAAGTTCGCCCACTCGTTGAGATAGGTTGTAGCAGTCAAACAATTGAACGGCATCTTTGCGTGTCAGTGTTTGACCAGCCATCAAGATTTTTAAGATTTCTGCCTTGTGTCCTTTTGGGTCATAATTCATGCGTTACCCCCTTGTTGTTCAATCCATGCTAGGACTTCACTATTTTTCCATACCACCATATTACTAGATAGCTTGATTGGTTTTGGGAATAGGTCTTTATTCACCATACGCCAAAGTGTCGTTCGATTGATTGGAATTAGTGCCAAAATGTCTTTGGCTCTGCACATCCCTTGTGGGTGTAGTTTTTTGGGGTCTTTGGTTTTGTTGTCATCGGTTGTTTTGTCAGTCATGAATATTACTCCATAGCGGTTACTGTAATAGCCAAGCGGTGCATACCGTTGCTATTGGCGTATGATAAGAGTTCACAAAAAACAAAACACCGCATTTGCGGTGCTTTGGTATTGCAATTGCGGTGTTATTTTTCCTTATTTTTGCGGGCTTGTTCCAGTGCTTGATTGGCTTTGGAAAATCTTTCGTTTAATGTTCTTTCCCCTTGTCCATATATTGATTGGTCTATGATAACTTCAATAATTTGGTTTTGACTTGAAAAGCGTTTGTTTTGGCAAAGTTCAAGCAAAAGCCCTATTGTGGTAAGATAGCTTTGTTCCGTGCGGTCTGATAGCTCATTTTCTGCCTGTAAGTCTGCTATTTGCTGTTGGCTGTCATTGAATGCCGATTGTTCACCATCATCTGCAAAATCGATAACTTTTAGCTCTGGAGGTTCTGGGTTTTCTAAAAAATAATCATCAGATTGGAAAGGAGTAAAAGCTAAATCAATCGCATCTCTTAGTGACTTTTCCAATTCCACTTTATCCAATTTGTTCTCTTTTTTATCATCTATCTTGAGTTCAAAGGTTTTCTTTTTTGCATTTTCGGTATTATCTTTATTGGTTGGTTGTGCAGGTGCTGTAATTTTATTGGCTAAATTCTGATAACTTGCAATGGCTTTTTCCAAGTCATTAATAAAGAAATAATCCTTTGATTTGTTATATTTTGATTTAAGAATAAAATTTATATCAATATCCACATATCGATAGTAGCTATCAATCACCCCAATTTTGTAAGTGCTTGAATAGCCATTTTCTTTGTACACATTGCCTTCATCTGTAACAAATACTTTGGTTCTAGTTGTTGTTACAGTTTTGCCATTACTTAAAGTTAGCGTGTTTTTTCTTATTAAATGCTCAAGTTCAGGCGGTACTTGGCGGTAGTGTTTAAGTAAATCGCTCAAATACCCATCATGATAATCATCTCCCGATTTCATGATTTGTAATGCTGAATAGCAGGGTTCATCTTGACTATTTACCCCATTTGGATAAAAAAAGCCTGCCAAGTTATAATTTTTTAACTGCAAAGCCAAATGATAGCTAAATTTGTCTTCCGTCTTGTCTTCTTCAACAATGCTGAAATCTACATCAAATTCACCATCAATTAATTTTAACCGCTTTAAATCGTGCATCAATTCCAATTCTTGGATAAAATCTTTGAACCGTTTTTTCTCATGTTTGTTTTGTACATCAAAATCACAAATACCCTTATCAGCCAAATAATCTGCCACATCATCAAGGGTTAGAAATAATTTGGATTGATATAATCCCATCATCTGCACCTTTAGCACCTTAACCAAATAGGATGCAGGGCGTGGCGGTTTAAGGTGCAATAATAACCGCCGTTCGGTAGCTACTCCTAGCCCTGCAAAAGTGTTTTATTCGTCTAAATTCGTCTAGGTTCGTCTAAGCTCACCCATTCATAATCGCCTTAGATTGTGCCAATCTACAATAACCTACAATCCATTATTAATTAATCTTGCTTAACTATCATAAATTACCAAGTGCCATCATCAAGCCAAATCCATCATGTGCCATTTTAGCCATAAAACGCCCAATCCCTTTATTTACAAGGCTTGGCGGTGTTTTGGTTATGTAGCGGTGTAGCGGATTACCCTTTTTTTGTAGCGGATTGGTTTTTCAAGTCGCTACACGCTCAAAGCCTTACAGTGCAAGGGTTGTAGCGGTTGTGTAGCGGTGTAGCGGGTTAAATAGGGGATTTTTGGGAATACCATTTTTAAATTTACCGCCTTAACAATGATTTTCTACAAAATCGCTGATTGTACCTATTTCACCATCCACCATATCCGCCCATTCTTGCATCATCTGTTGGCGGTATGGGATATGTTTGGCGTGGTCATGGGCTTGTGTTGTGGCGTTGCCTGTTGTGTGTGCTAACTGCAGTTCTATGGCATCGTGATTGTATTGGCGTTCGTGTAGTGTGGTGCTTGCCAATCCCCTAAAGCCGTGCCCCGTCATTTTGTCCTGCCATCCTAGCCGTTTGAGTGATGCGGTCAAAATGGCTTCACTGATAACATTGCGTGATGATGGATTGAAAAAAACAAATTCATCACTTAGCCCCATAGCCTTGATGGTCTGTAATATCTGTATGGCTTGGCTTGATAGTGGGACAATGTGGTCTTTACGCATTTTCATACGTTTGGCAGGAATACGCCACAAACACGCCTGCAAGTCTATTTCGCCCCATGTCATAAACCGCATTTCTTTGGTACGCACAAAGGTATAACAAAGAAACCGAAAAGCAAGCTTGGTTAATGGTTGGCAGTTGGAATTTTCAATATCAGCAAATAGGGCGTTGAGTTCGTGAAATTCAATGCGTGCATAGTTACGCTTTTGGCGTTTGCCTAGTTGCTTTTCTAGCCCTGTATGCGGTGATACGCCGTTGAATTGGTCTTTATGTATGGCGTGTTGGTATATCGCCCCTATTTGGCGTATTGAACGGCTTGCCATATCACCCGCCCCCCGTTTCTCTATCGTCTTTGCCACATCTAGCACCATTGCAGGCGTGATGGCTTGTATATCGATATGGGCAAGCTTTGGGGCTATGTCGTTAATATAGGCTCTGTAATCCCTGTTGTATGTGCCAATGGTTACGGTGTGTTTGCCTGCATTGTCGGGGTTGTTGGGGTTTCTTTTGGCGTGGTAATCGTTTGCCACATCACCAAATAGCACCGCTGTTGGCTTGGCGTGCTTTGGGTCAATGCCTTGTTTGATTTTCTCTTTGATGGATAGGGCGTGAATGCGTGCTTGCTGTAGGCTGATACTTGGATATGTGCCAATGGTCATGCTTTGCTGTTTGCCGTGCCATCGGTAGGCAATCACCCATGATTTTACACCCGTGTGCCTTACCCAAAGTTGTAAGCCGTTCCCATTGTAGTGGTCAACTAATT
>NZ_MUYU01000050.1 GCF_002014825.1 Moraxella pluranimalium
ATTAGTGTACCACTACAGTGCATGGTGTGACATGTACTTTTATGCTGACACATATTGTGCAGGTACATATGATTAATGTCTGTCATCGGCTATTGCATTAACTAGAATACGGATATCCATAAGGGGTGATGAGAGTCTGAAGTGGATAGGTGCGTGCAACGCACCACTGAAACGGCTTAAATTAATGGTGTGTGATACACATCCTGCCGTACTAACTATATGTCTGTATGCGTAAATGGTACAAATCTGTTTTGGTGTGATTAAGCACCAACCCCCACCAAAGCCAAGTGAGACTCAGTTAATAGTTTGACCTGACAGAGGGAGGGGAGATTGTATCTACGAACTAACTACACAAAAAATTTATGTTCATTTCAATATGATTTACTCCTTATATTCTGGAATAGTTGCATATTCACCATTTATAATAATATCACACCAGCCAGTGTATCCATCAAACATCTTTAAGCTAATAACATCATATTCATTATTGCTTATTTTATTGATGGTAATCATTGCTTGATTGTAATAAACATATTCGCCACCTGCGCCAGCTGGACATAAAGAACATACATCTGTCTCATTCCAGCCAAATAATTCTCCATACAAATTTTTCCTACCATAGTCCAAAATAATTTCTGCTTTACGTCCTACTTTGCAAAAACAAGGGATATTATCCTTTTTAAGCATTTCTTGGACATCTAAATAATCTGGAAATTCTGCAATTAATTTCATTATAATCATTTCCTTAAATAAACAACATCGCCTGTAAAACTTTTTTCAAAAATTTCTATAGGACTAAAATACTGTTTGTTCCATGGGTCTCTAATCGCAACAACCTTTCTACCCATTCTCGTAGTTATTCCATCCACCACCACAAAATGAGAAAATCCTCTACCATTGCTAATTCTAACAATTGCGGGACTTCCTTGCTGGGTTAAAGCCCCTAAACTAGCTATGGTGCGGTTTGGTAGATAGGTGGCATTTGTTAGCCCTTGGCTTTTAAGAAGACTTGCTATGTCATTACCTGTAATTCCTTGTGCTGATGGAGGAATATATGCCACTAAAGTTGCAGGATCAACAGTTTTCCCCATGGTGTCTAACATCATTGCACAAGAATGATGCCCACAGGTCGGGGTACGCCCCTGATTTACTACCAACCTATCTCCGTACCTTGGTAAAGATGTGCCCAGTAAAGGATGTTGTTGAATTTCAGCCGACGACCTGCCAGCTATGACCATTGATCTCTGAGCTGAACCACTGGTATTAAATCTATTAGTTTGACGCAAAGCTTTAGCTGCATTCGCTGCTGTTCCGCCAACTACAGCAGTGGCAACACTTGCCCCAACTGCACCCTCTAACTCGCCATACATCCGACCTGCAAGTTTTGGGTTGGATTTTAGGGCATTCCTGTAATCCCGTTGCCATTTTTGAACAGCTTGTATTTGCTGTTGTGCGGTTGCAACAGGTGAAGAGATGACATTTACCAAACCTTTGAACGCATCTGTTGCTGTATCTACAGGATGGACAACCATATTTGCTGTGTCGGTTGCTACTGTGACGATGGAATTACCAAACCCCACCATTCTTCCAGCTACGTATTCTTGTTGGGCTTGTTTATTGTTGGGATAAAGAGTCTTTGCTTTATTTTGCAACGACCTGTCTGTTGCATCACCACAATTGGTAAAGTTCGGTCCTGTACAACGATAAGTGGTATCACTCCACATCTCATCCCCACTTTCCACCTCCCAAGCTCTTTGCATTTCATTGGCATTGAGTAGTGCTTGATTGTCTTGTGTGATGGCAAGTTGTTCCTCGATACTTAAGCTTTGCAGGGTTTGAGCCGTTGGCGTGATGGTTTGTCTATGGGTGTTGATATCCTCTTTATTAAGACTGGTACCGATATTATAAGCGAAATCACTGATTTTGCCCATAGCTGTGGCAGAAGCTTCACCCAAGCCATTGTGGTGAGCGATTTCGTGGTTTAGGGTTTCTACAGTGGTGTCTATGTAGTCAATGTTGAGATAGGTGTGTCCCTTATCAACATTGGCTTGACCTTTGACTTCTTGACCTTGGTCATTGACCGTGCCTTGGGTGAGATAAACACTGCTACCATCGGCATGAGTGCCTTGAGTAAGCTGTGCGTTGAGCTCATTTAGGATATCTTGGTTTTGGAGGGCATCGGTTAAGTCACCATCGGTGATGGCGTCTACATGAGCGTTTAGGCTAGCTTGAGATTTGTCTGCTCCTGTGACAACATTGTTTCTAGCCTGAGTAAGGTTATCTTTGATTTTTTGGAAGCGAGAGCGGTCGCTGTTTTCATTATCATCCAATAATCCTGCCGCTGTCGCACCCATAGCAACGCCAAATATACCAAAGTTGGCTTTGGTGTTCTCATCAAGCTCCTCTTGCTCCTTTTTAATCTCCTGTCTGCCAGTGGTGGTGAATACTCTGGTATCGATAGTGGTATTGACATCTAGACCGCCTGTTTTTTGGTCTTTGATAACTTTTTGGGCGTTTAGGGCATCAGTGTTGATATCTGTTTGGCTAATGTCGGTGGTGGATTGGGTTTGGTTGTTGTGAATGATACTATCTGTGACAGTAGTGCCTTGGCCAATGGTGGCAAGCGTCAAGGTTTGTTTGTCGTGTCCGCTGTTATTGGCAGATAAACCAATGCTAGATGCTTTGGTATCACCTTGTTTGCGTGTCAGGCCCACATTGATGCCAAAGCCTGTGTTTTGACTGTACTCGGTGGCTAGTAGGTCTTGGGTAGTCAGGATGTTTGTGGTGAAGTTGACTGGGCTGTTGGTTTGATTGCCTTGTTCATCCTGACTGATGGCAGCAATGATACCACCTGTGACAGTGGTATGATTGGCAGTTAGGCTATGAGCACTACCAGCAGTACCTGTCGTGACATAAAGGATGCCTGATGGAGCGTTATTGGTGGTGTGTACCGGTACAAT